>NZ_SIXF01000005.1 GCF_004310665.1 Pedobacter kyonggii
AAGGCATCGGTATTTTCTGGATTGCAGGTATATATTACATGATTTCCCAAACGTAGGCAGGTCACGGAACTTTCTTAAATAATAGCTATGAAGCTTCTTTGACGGACTTAGGCAATCCGGACAACGGCAGATCCTTTGTCTGCTCTGTACATAGATATTAACAAAGTCGGCCTGGTTATCCACTGAAACTACTTTAAAGGGATCAATTGATGAGAAAATCAGTTTGGTAAGATTCATTATTTCTTAACGAATAACAACCAGACTTATCATGGAAAACCACCAAAATTGGGGAAGAACCAGTTTAGAGCGAAACGGCTTGTTAGTTTAAACGCGGAACATGTGACCATTTTCGATGAAATACCCACTGAGAAAGTTTAATTAGGTCGTTCCGCACTTTCAGAGAGGTGGTCTGAGTGGCTCTAAACTGGACAGTGAAATGCTCGATTTCTTCTTTAGGTTTATCCAGAAATGTTTTCTTGTAAGTGAACCAGGCGATCAGCAGGCCAAGTATGCCAATGGTGATTTCTATCATGCAGGCGTTAGTTATCGTTCTTTATCAAAGATTTAATTTATGTTCAACTTTTCAAAGATAATTTTATCTCGATGAATAACGCAATCTACACATCGAAGCTTGTTGACCCGCGGATGAAGATCGTTTTAGTGCGGTCTATTAAGCACGCAATTAAACCCCAGCATTAAGGTGGTGAAACCGTTGGTTACCGTGGTGAAATGGGCAATAAGCACCGTAAAATAATGCAATAACCTAAAATCTACCTGATTATCTACCTGACCAAAATGTGCTTAGGGTGCCTCATTCCAGAGCTTTTTTCCACCAAAGTCTATATCATTAGATAAATGACAGTAGCCGAATTAACAGTTGAAGTTTTAGCTGAAAAGTTACTCACCCAGTTCGATAGCAAAAAGTTTGTTGAATGGGCAGTAAGCGCTTTACAGCTGGGCTGTGAAAGTGAACATCTTTTTGTTTTGGCAGGCCTGGATGGTGAGCCCACTGAGGAACGGGAAAAATATTTCTGGAAATCAGTGCAAGACCTCGATATTGAGGTAGCAAGAACCGAAGGCGAACTGAACTATTGTTATGCATTGATGATTGCAGATAAGGCCATTAAAAAAGAAATCGGTATTGATTATGCTTTCAGCGAGATGCTCAAAATCGTTTATGCTTCTGATTATGAACACCGCTACCTACCTTTTTTAATATTAATGAAGACCTGGATTATATAAAATATGATCATTCAATTTGGATAACCTCTGGGCTGACGGCTGAAAATTCAAATGAATTTATTTTAGAGGAATTTAAGATCTTCATTGAAATGGAACGCTTAATGATCCCATGCGGGGAGCGTGACAAATGTTATTGTGAGCGGTGTAAACAATTAAACACGCCATTAACCAAGACCAAATACCAATTGAGAAAGCCCTTTAAATACCTGGTTTGGAGCTGTGGTTTTTGCCGCTCAGATAAACTGATATTCAACAGCAGGCACGAGGTGAAAAGGATGATTATCGAAGTATTTAAGCACCAGGTAGCCCATTTATAGCCCACAAACACTAAAGCTTTAACTATCCTGCTTTTACCCTTAAAACTCTTTTCTTATACTGCCAATACACAATAAGGTTCGCAGCGCTGAGTAAAAACACAAGAACTGATGATAGTTCCAATAATTCACATTTGCTCAACGATTCTTTCCATTCTTTTATTTTCGGATCCCATAGCCTCCAATATTCTTGCTTAGTGATGGCATGGATTTGCAATTCAGCCCAGAGTTGTATCCTGTAAACATCGAGTTCCCTGTTCCTTTTATAGTAATGGTAATAAAACCCACATACCAATACGCATAGGGCAAAAAGGAATAACTGTATTTTACGATGAGTTGCTTTTGTCATTTGAGGTAGTTGATTTGCAAAGGTAAATTATTATTTATCTCTCCCATGATCAATCATCTCTGTCCCATTGCCTGGCCAGTTCCTCTACATAATCCACAAAACCTGCTATGCTAATCTAGATTTGTGTTTTGAACAAGGTTAGGTAATTCTCGATTTGAGATAGCTGATAACATTTGACAAATTTAATTGCAAAACTACTTGTTGTTACAAAATTAGGGTTAATTAGTGAATATTTCGTCACAGAATTAGGGTTAATTAATTACTTTTCTGTCACAGAATTGGGGTAAATGTAATTAATAATTGTAATAGAATTAGGGTAAATGGATGTGTTGTTGTTGCTGAAATGTTCGCGAAAATCATTTATTAATTTTCTTGATATTTTGTAGCTGGTTGTATTTAGATGATTTTTCTTGTGTTAAACGAATTCATTTTGTAAATTTGAGTGTTAACATTTGAGCCCAAAAACAGTCATTTTGACAGTTAGTGAGTTGGGATTGTATTTTGCAAGTAATTGCTAGTCAGAAGGTTATTTAAATAAAACTTGTTCTGGTTTCGTCGGATTGTTACATAATCTATTGATTTTTAGCTAATTGACGTCTTTGTCTCAGCAAAAAGATGATATCATTCGTTTTGGCACAATGACAAACTCTTCAATTGCTACATTTAGCTATATTTCAATAAATTTTAGCTATAAATTATTTCTATAGTTATTAGTAAGATTATAGATGAGCAATCTTCAATTGTAAAACACTTAATAACCATGACCTTCCAATACGCATCTGATTTACATTTAGAATTCCTTGAAAATTATGATTATCTGAATAAATTCCCAATTCAATTTAAGGCTGATGTATTGATTTTAGCTGGCGATGCAAAGACTTTAAGCTTCACAGGGCCTTTTAACACATTTCTTCTGCTAGTAAAAAAAGGTTAAATTCTGCTACATTTGCTTTATTAACAAACTGCGCCCTCACCATGTTTCGATTACTGTTCTTGTTGTTATTCTTATCAACCTTTGGCGTGGTCCATGCGGAGATATTTACGGTGAGCAGTCAACTCGACAGCGGGCCGGGCACGTTGAGAGAAGCTTTAGAAAAAGCGGGCGCCAATGGAAGTGCTGAAACTGACTATATACATTTTGCGGCTACAGCCAGACTCATTAGTTTGAAATCGCCACTAATACTTTCTTCTCATCTTGTTATTGACGGGACTACCCTACCGGGTGCGGCGCTTGGTTTATCTGATGCCAAAGTAACGATCGAAACCGTGATTCCCTATACCGATTATACGGACCGAACGGCGCTGAAAGGGACTGCTATTAACCATCTTGAAATTTATGGTTTAAGTTTTTCAAATTTTTCGGCTGGAGGCCGTGGCGCTAGCCCGATCTATATTGCACAATGCACCAATATTACCATTGGAGCTGTTGGAAAGGGTAATATTTTCTTAACCTGCGATTATGATGTTTACTTGTTTAAATGTAAAACCGTTAAAGTTTCGGCCAATTGGTTTGGTATTGCAGCAGATAAAAAAACAGCGGTTGGCCCTGCCTTTGGTGGTACGCTTAATTTTAGGTTATGTGATGATATAATGGTTGGAGGCGACACGAAGGAGGAAGGAAACCTCTGGGGTTTTCGAGATTATGGGGTGATGATATCGGGGATTAACCCCACTACACAAGCTGTAGAGGCTACCGGCGAGAAGTGTATCGTTAAAAACAACAGTTTTGGGGTAGAGAGCGTAAGTGTAGGTATTGGTGCCCGCGGATATATTCAGGATTTTAGAAATGTAGAACTCATCAATAATACCTTTTTGGGGAGTGGTGGTTTCGATTTCAAAAATATCTACAATTCTGGAAAGATACAGGGAAACCGGATGGGGATAGGAAGTGATGGAAGCAAATCGTATGTTTACAGTACAATAGACTTGGAAAACTGCTCCAATATGATCATTGGTGGGAAAAATCCTGGTGAAGAGAATGTAATGGCCAACCGGGTAAGCTTTGGTCCAGGAACACCTGGTGTAAGCGCAAATAACTGTGGCGACATATTATTGCAACGAAATGCGATTTATTGTATTTCATCCATGCCCATTACCTATAAATCAGAAAAATCGAAAGTAGAAATCCCGGTTATTAAAATTGATGAATACGATAATGGTACTTTAAAGGGAACCGCTACGCCTAATGCAGAGATTGAAGTGTTTTCGGATGGAGAATGTTACCAGTGTGATGCAAAGAAATATTTAGGGAGTACTTTTGCTGATGCGCAAGGAAACTGGAAGATGACCATTCCGCCCAATGTAGGCTTTACGGCATCGGCTACGTTAAACAACCGTACCTCAGAGTTTTTAGGGATGGGTTTACAAATGGGCAACTATATTATTAAACAGCCTACTTGCGGGCAGGCAAATGGTTCAATTACCGGAATTGTGGTACAGGGTGCTACAGCCATTGAATGGCGAAACGCAGAAAAAAAGTTAGTGGGTACCAATGCCGATTTAAAAGGCCTGCTGCCTGGAACCTATTCTTTTACTGCATTTTTGGGTACGGCCTGTAAAACACAAACTTTTACCTGGGAGCTAAAAGATATTACGCCCCAGTTGTATACCGCTTTGATGAAAACACAGCCTGCTACCTGTAGCCTGGAAAATGGTGGAATTAGCAATGTTTTTTTATCAAATTTGGAAACCGCAAAAACGAAGTCTATTAGCTGGTTAAATGATGCAGATGAGGTTAAGGGAACTGCGCTTGCTTTACAAAATGTTAAAGGGGGTAATTACAGGCTGAAAGTGGTTACCACCGACGACTGTACAGTTGTTTTTGGCCCCTTTAATATCCCTGCGGAAGGCGCTCCGGTTGCAGACCTTACAAAAATGCTGACTGAACATGCAGATTGTGATCGCAAAAATGGCAGCATAACGGGTTTGATTGGTTCGGGAAAAGGAGCCATAACCTTTATATGGAGAAATGAAAAGCAGGATATTGTGGGTGCTGAGGCAGATTTACGTGGAGTACCTGCTGGTAAATATACCGTTGAAGTTAAAGATCAGGGTACTTGCGGATCACTTTTTTATTCCTTTATCATCGAGGAAAAAAATGGAATAACGGTTGATGATTCGGCATACGATTTAAGAAATGCAGGATGTACAACCAATGATGGCTGGATAAAAAACCTGAAGATTAGTTCTTCTGATCGGTTAACCTACAAGTGGACAAATGATGCTGGATTGGATATTGGCCATCAAATAGATGTTGTAAACCTTTCGCCAGGTAAGTATAAATTAACCATTGCAAATACTTACTGTATCAAAACGCTAGAGTATAACATCATCAGGCAAAGTGCAAAGATTTTTCCAGAACTGACTTACAAGATTACAGATGCCGCATGTGGTGAAGATTCGGGTATGATCACGGTTCAAACTTCGGGTATTGATGCAGGAACAAAACTGCGGTGGACGGATGCAACAGGCGCTACCATTGGCCATACAAATACGATAATGGGATTGAAAACCGGTAAATACAGTTTGTTTTTAACGGATGAAAAAGAATGTGAACAGCACTTTAAAGACTACACAGTTTTGCGTATTGAACCCTTGGTGATGGATTTAGCTGAAGTAAATAACCAGGCCGACCATTGCGCCATGGGCCTTGGAGCGATTAGTAATATTATGATTAAGGGCGGGGTTGCGCCTTATCAGTACGAGTGGCTGAACGACCGAGAAGAGGTTGTGGGCAGGCTGCCAATATTAGCAAATATACCATACGGATTTTATAAACTCAGAGTAACTGATAACAGCGGTAGCATCTGTAATTTTGTAGAAAAAGGATTTGTAATAGAGAATATTGGAGAGGAGATTGAAGCACCAGCAGTAGCTGATGTTAAGCTGTGTAGCGAAGGCGAGGGAACTATAAGGGTGTTAAACCCTGTTGCAGGCAACTATAAACTTTATCAATTTGAAACTGGCGGCCAGGCATTGATGGAAAACAATACGGGTTTATTTACATTGGAAATGGTAAAATCTAAATCGTATTTCCTGAGTTTGGCTAATGGAAATTGTGAAAGCAAACGTACTGCAGTGCCGGTTACTTTTGCCGAGAAAGCGGTAGATGTTCCTTCATCATTTTCACCAAATGGTGATGGGGCGAATGATACCTGGATAATTAAGAATATTGAACAGTATCCTCAAGTCATAATAAAGGTTTTTAACCGTTTAGGCAATGTGGTATTTAATAGCAGGGGTTATGGAATCCCATTTGATGGGCAAAGTAATGGTAAAATCCTTCCTGTGGGGGTATATTACTATACTATTCATCTGGCGACAAACTGTAAAAGTATTTCTGGTAGTTTGATGTTGATGAGGTAGGCCTTGTTTTTATGGCTATCTATTATAAAATGATTGCATAAAATCTTAACATAAATTGTCTCTGTGCAGACCGTAAAGCAGTAGAAAATCTATAGGATGTTAGAATACTTTAAAGCTATATTTATATCTGTTTGGATGGTTTAAAGAATCTAGCTGTTGTGGTCTGTGAAACCTGCAAAGTGCTTTAAGATTCCCGCCTGTATGAGGATGATGGGATTTGGTTGGATGGGATTACATACGTAAACGAGCAGATTGTCGCAGTCAGCGGAAGGCGCTTCCTTCACAATGACGGCTTTAGGGTTAAGGATGACGGAGTGGGTGTTGAGGATGACAGATTGAATAAATCCTAAATGTTCTTGAGGCCTTAATGGTTAATTAAAGCTTTGGTTAATTTCCTTCTCCGTTTAAGATCCTCGCCTACACGAGGATGATGGAGTTGGTTTTGATGGAAGGAAAAAGAGAAACTTATATGTTCTATATGCAAATATGGTTTTTTAGTCTATTGGCTGCTTTTCGTAAAAGAACAGATTGCCGCATCGTTCCTCCTCGCCTGCCTGCGATAGGCAGGCAATGACAGACTTACTCTTTTGAAAAAATTCGTGCAAACTGCTAATCTAGATTTGTGTTTTGAACCAGGTTAGGTAATTCTCGATTTGAGATACCAGATAATAAGGGAGATTTAATAGTTTGTATTTCTTTCCGCCGGGGGTAACGGCATCAGTAATGTGCAACGAGCCTGCATAAAATCGGATGGCCATATTATGTGGGGACAGATCCATAAACATATGCAAAGATTTTAATTTACCTTCAGCTCCTGATTTCACTTCTACCGGAATTAGTTGCCCTTCAAAAGGTACAACGTAGTCCACCTCCGCACTTGAAGTAGTTTTCTCCCGTACCCAAAAATGGAGTGCACTTAAGGACTTAAACTGTGTGGCTAATAACTCCTGGCCAACCAAGTGCTCAATTAAGGTCCCTTGATAAACTTTATTTAAATCATCAGTTCCTAAAACCTCTGTCTGTATACCAGCAAAATAATTAAGCATTCCAGTATCCAGCACCTGAAGCCTTGGAGATTTCCGATAGTCTGGCAGCAAAGGCAATTTTACATCACTTGACGGGTAAATGAGCTCAATTAACAGCGCCTTTTCTACCGTTCTTAATGCTTCTCCCATATCCCTGGACCGGTAGGGCGAATTTCCGAAACCTTCAAACTTAATACGCTGACCGGCCTGTCCAAATGATGCCCTTATCGCATGACCTATATGTAATGCCTGTGCATTTGTGCCAGCATATTTCTCAACATCGTCCATATATGCCGTAATCAACGAATCGAAGATTGATGACAATTCCAGTAAATCTTTATTTTTACTATACGCTGCAATAACTTCCGGCATTCCCCCTATAAGTGCATAGGTATGAAATAGCTGCATGAGTTTATCATGTGTAAAGGATGGTGCGGGTACCTGTTGTAAATAATTTATCGCTTCCCGCTCATCCATAGCACTCAAAAACTCGGGAAAAGAAACAGGTCTTAAAACCATATATTCCACTCTACCAACCGGAAAGCTAATGTTTTTATCAAATAAAGTTTCGAGCATACTGCCCGCGGCTATTACCGCAATCCCTGGTTGGTCTTCATAAAAATAACGTAGAATGTTTAAAGCCTCAGGCACTTCCTGTATTTCATCAATAAACAAAAGTGTATCGTTTCTTTGGGTAAGTGACTGATTTTTAATAAAAAACAAAGACTGCACGAGTAATTCGATCGTTGTGAACTCTTCAAAAGGCTTTCTGTCAACAGCAAGCTCCAGATTGAGATAGATATACTGCTTAAATTTTTTTGAAAATTGCCCAACAACGGTCGTCTTACCTACCTGTCTAGCGCCTCTTATCACTAATGGCTTACGATTTGATTTGGTAAGCCATTTTTCTAACTCTGTAAATATTATCCTATCGAACATTTGACAAAAACTTTAATTGCAAAACTACTTGTTGTCACAAAATTAGGGTTAATTAGTGAATATTTTGTCACAGAAATAGGGTAAATTAATTACTTTTCTGTCACAGAATTAGGGTGAATTTTATTGATAATCGTAATAGAATTAGGGTAAATATATGTGTTGTTGTTACTGAAATGTTCGCGAAAATCATTTATTAATTTTCTTAATATTTTGTAACTGGTTGTATTTAGATGATTTTTCTTATGTTAAACGAATTCATTTCGTAAATTTGAGTGATAACATTTGAGCCCAATAACAGTCATTTTGGATCGTTAGTGAGTCGTAATTGTGTTTTGCAAGTAATTGTTAGTCAGTAGGTTGTTTAAATAAAACTTGCTCTGGCTTCATCGGGACCACTAAGTAAAATCGTAAACCCTTGTCAGTTAATTGCTTGCAAGGGTTTTGTGTTTGGTGATTTACACTTTTTTAGAACTATATATTCTTAAAGACTACACAAATTTCTAAAAGCTGTATTAAATAAATTATAATCAGATCATATTATTTGTCGCTATATCGCTCCATTGTACTTTTAATTGTTTTTACTTAATAAAGATCCTGCTTGCTTTTGCCCAATATCAAGTTTCCTAAAATAAAGTCGAACATATAATTTTCGGCTTTTTCCTCTTTGCATTCTATATTTGGTCCAAGTTCGGGATGCAATAAACTGATTTCATAGGAAGTCAATATTTTGTCGTCTTCTATTATTGTCCACTTCCAAAGCGGTGTATCATTAAATATTAATTTAAGTTCCCGATTTTGTTATTTAAATTTCTGGTTAAAACCAAGTTTTATATCTACAATCGTTTCGCCGCGATCATCAGATATCAGATTACTATTTTTACGGAATAGCCCGGAACGATTTTCAATTTTGTAGTGTTCTGAATATATATTAAAAGTTGTGGGTGGCTTGGCCCAATCATCTCCTCTAATTAAAGTTCCAATTTCCTTTTCGTTGTGGTAGAGCGAGAAAGAAATTTTGTCAAGTTGTATCCATATTTTGTTCATAAGGCCATCGATTATTTATACAAGTTATAAATTCCCTTTACTTAATATCTGTTCAAATATAGACGCTCCATTCTGCCAATTATTAAGATCCGTTATTGGATGAATTTCTCGATATAAGTTACATAGATTTCATCATCTTTAATTTTTCTATTATCTAAGATAAGATTTTCTTTCACCCAACTTTCATACTATTTTTCGAATTCATGTAGTTTTTCAACGGAATATTCATGCCCAGTTCGAGCAAGATAGTAAACGGGATAGTTGGCACTAGCGCAACAAGCTTAACGGTATTTACATTCAGGTGAAGACATAAATGTTTACACAAATGCTTTTTGCAGCTGCCTTACACCCTGTCCCTGTTCTACTCCGACTGGTATCTGGAAAGCTTTCTGATCTGGTAAAAAAAACGCTCAATTAACCGTAAGTCCTGTGTTACAATTTCGGCATTTCCCTTTAACTCATTATCGAAAGGAAGTGTTTTCTGATAAGAAGTTTTCAGGCCCCTAGGAAGTACAACATCTACATAATAATTGCCTTTTTCGTCGGGCGTGAAAGATATATTTTGCACCCTCCCCTCTATAATGCCATATTCCTGATAGCGGTAATTGTCGAGTTTGATTAAAACTTTTTCTCCCCTGGCAATTTTCCCCGAATTGGTTGCAGCCACAAACATTTTACCTATAAGCGCCTTTTTCTGGTCGGGTAAAATAGATAAAACAGGATCGCCACGTTTTACAATTTGATTTTCGCCCCAAAACTGCTGAAAACTGATTACCCCATCTGTAGAAGAAACCACCAGGTAGTTTTGTTCCCATGCCCTTAACGAACGCCTTAACTGCTCTAGCAGCTGTAAGGTTTGCGATGCGAAATTGATTTTATCTTTCTCTGCATTTATGGTTGTACCGCTTTTTGTTTTATTGAGGTTAAAAATGGCTTCATCTGTTTGCGATAAAGAGATATCGAGGTTTTCTAAGTTCTGTTGCGCCTGTAAAAATTTAATTTTTTCGTTTTCAAATTCCAAAGCCGAAATTACCTTTTGGTTTAGCAGCAGCTGGGCGCGCTGGTAATTCTTTTTTACCAGCTCAAATTTTAAACCTTCAAATGTTTTTTGCCTTTTTAACGCAATTATCCTGCTTTTATTTATCTGAATATTTTGAGCTGTCGCTACATTTTCAGGCGCATAGGGTTTAAGCCTGGCAAACAGCTGCTCATCCTGAAATGCTTTCGCAAAATTATTGTAATCGCCCTGTAGCTCACCTAATTTAAAACGCGAAACTTTATCAACCGGAAACGAAAATAGCTGATCGGGAGAAATGGAATCTATAATGCTTTTAAGCTGTAAAATGTCTTTATAACTTGCGGTAGATTGTAAAACCATTAATATTTCGCCTTTTTTTATCTTTTGATGATCGCTGATGAATATTTTTTCAATTTTAGAATCGGTTCTGATCTGTAATTTTTCTGGTGGATTCTGCGAGGTAACCACAATTGTTGCAGGTACAAACTCAGGATATTTAATGAAATAACTCATTAGTAAAATCATTAAAAGGATGGCCAGGATAACCACACTCCCCCAGCGGAACATCCAATGAGGCGGTTCTGATAAAATATCCTGCACACCTTCCGAGCGCAGTTGCACCTCGTCCAGTTTATCTTTTTTAGTTTCCAAGTTCGAGCTGGTTTTTTATTAATCTGTAATATTCTCCTTTTTTTGCCACCAGTTCACTGTGGTTGCCTTCTTCTACAACCATTCCCTTATCCAGTACAATAATTTTATCTGCATGTTTAACCGTAGATAACCTGTGGGCAATTACAATGGCCGTTTTACCCTTAAAAAACTGGTTCAGGTTTTCGATAATTATCTTTTCGTTGTTGGCATCTAATGCACTTGTGGCCTCATCGAAAAAGATGTATTCGGGCGATTTATACACGGCCCGGGCAATAAACAACCTTTGCTTCTGTCCACCGCTAACGCCCATACCCTCGTTACCAATTTTGGTGTTGTAACTTAAAGGCAGGCTTTCTATAAAATCCTGTATGTTGGCAATTTCTATGGCTTTTCTCAGTTTTTGTTTATCAATCGCATCTTCGCCAATGGCGATATTATTGGCAATACTATCGTTAAATACATAACTCTCCTGCATCACTACACCGCAATGGTCGCGCCAGTACCTGGGCGAAATATTTTTCATATCGGTGCTGCCAATTTTTATTTCGCCTCGATCGGGTTCGTAAAATTTGGTCAACAGCTTTAAAAGCGTTGTTTTTCCGCTACCGCTGGCCCCAACTATAGCCGTGGTTTTTTGAAAGGGGATAACAAGGTTTAAATCCTGAAAAACAGGCGAATCGGCCCCAGTATACCTGAACGATACAGCCTTTAGTTCGATGTCTTTCTGCGCAATTTCGGTAGCATATTGTTCTTCGCTGCCTTCTTCGTTGTCTTTATCATGAATTTCCTGTAACCTTTCGAGCGAAATTCTGGCATCCTGTGTTTGTTTGATAAATTCTATGAGCTGCATTAAGGGGCTGTTTAGCTGCCCGATGATATATTGTACCGAAAGCATCATGCCCAGGGTAAGGTTACCACTCAAAACCAGTTTTGCGGCAAGGAAACTAACCAGGATATCTTTTATCTGATTAATAAAACCACCACCTACAGATTGCCACTGCTCTAACGAGAGTGCCTTTATTTTTATCTTAAATAACTTTACCTGTAAAAATTCCCAGCCCCAGCGTTTCTGTTTTTCGGCATTATGCATTTTTATTTCCTGCATGCCATTAATCAGTTCTATCACCGTGCTCTGCTCTTGCGCAACCTGAGCAAACATTTTATAATCGAGTTCTTTTCTTCTTTTAAGGAAAAAAACTATCCACCCCACATACAAAAGCGCGCCCAGCAGGTACACGATAAATAAACGGTAATCGTAAATGAAGAGTATAATGCTAAAAATAAGTAGGTTTACCATCGAAAAGAGGGTATTGAGCGAGGAGCTGGTTAGCAATTGTTCTATCCGGTGGTGATCATTAATGCGCTGCATGATATCACCTGTCATCCTCGTATCAAAGAAACTGATCGGCAGTTTCATCAGCTTGATAAAAAAGTCGGAAATGATTGAAATGTTAATCCGGGTAGAAAGGTGTAGCAAGATCCAGCTCCTAATTATTTCAATGCCCATTTTACCCATAAAAAGCATCACCTGGGCCAGCAAAACCAGGTAAATAAAGTTAATGTCCTGGTTTTGTATGCCTACATCAACAATACTTTGGGTAAGGAAAGGAAAAATAAGCGATAATAAACTTCCGGCCAGTAAGCCAATGGCCAGCTGGATAACGAGCGATTTATATTTTAGTAAATACCTGGAGAGGAAAGAGAAGCTTGTTTTCTTTTCAGTGTCTTCAAAATCACTGGTGTAAAATGCAGGGCTTGTTTCTAAAATAAGGGCAATACCTTCTTCTGTATTTTCGTGGGCATTATCGCCGATCCAGTATTTTATAAATTCGGCTTTGGTATAGGTAATTAAGCCATAACCTGGATCTGAAACATAAACCTTACCGGCTCTGTCAATTTTATAAACTACAACATAGTGGTTTTTATTCCAGTGTACAATGCAGGGCAATGGTGCATCGGCCAACAGGGTATTAAAATTTATTTTAACACCTAGTGTTCTAAAGCCTAAAGCCTCTGCTGCATTACTAAGGCCAAGCAAACCACTCCCTTCCCTGGTGGTTTCCGCAAGGGTTCTGATTTGCTGCAACGCAATGCCCTTCTTATAGTGTTTAGCTATAATACGCAGGCAGGTTGGCCCGCAATCCTTATTGTCGGGCTGTTTATAAAAGGGGAAAGATTTCATGTTAAACAGACCAGGCTCTATTAAAATGATCTGATAATTTTTGCTGATTTATAACGCATCCCGTTGCGGAGATGGCAACACCAGAATCCTTTAGGTTAATATAATTTTCTTCATCATCCCATTTGGATAAATAAGGATTGTAAGCACATTCAGCTTGATGATACCATTTCTCATCACCCTTAACAGGCACCCGGCTATCAACACACATGTACCTAAATTCACAATCGCTGCAAACAAGTGTATTGTTTTTGTTGATATTTCCTAATTCGCGGAACTTATCCGAGCGGATGGTATTTAAAAACAGATCTTTGGTTAACAGTTTTACATTACCAAAGCTATACGTATTGTTTAAACCATTTTTAACGTTCCCTTCCCGATCTATGTATACTTTTCCGTAATAATAAGAATGAACGTTGTAGGCCTCTAAAAAATGTTCGTTATTTAACGACAGTTTATCTGTAGTTAGTTTGGTTTTATAGGTCGCAAATTCTTCTTCAAAAAAGTTAAAATAAACATTTTGATAGCGTTGTGTGGTTTCTGTTTGGCTGGTTGAATTGAAGAAATTAACTGAAAAAATTAAGCGGTGATTACTGATCAGCTGACGTGTTGTTTCATAACTTTCCTGATCAAAGTTTTCAATGTACAGGTAAACACTATCTATTTCGAGCGTATCTATTTTTGCTAAAAGTGTGAGCAGATGATCATCTATCTGAGGCGCTATAACTGATACGTTTAAAAGGTATTCATCTTTAATAAAATCAAAAAAAACAGGGTCTGTATCCGAATGCACAATTGCATTAGTGAGCAGGTTTGGTTGCGCAAGATTTCTGTTTAAACTTTTGAAACGGTTTTTCTGGTTACGGTCAGCTATTTCGAATATGATTTCTTCCCTAAGTAAAAAATCTACGAGCTCCTCTTTTTCCTTCTGATCGGTAATTTTATTAAAATTAATTACATCGTTGGTATCCAAAATAGCATAATGCGGGTTAGGGATAAAAAAATAATCTTTCCGAATAATATCATAAATAATTGCCCTATTGTAACCCATAACAGGAATGCACAATTGATTTCTTAAAAATAATTTATTCATAACGGCGATTTATAAAGTAGGTCTAACTGTAAACTTTTGGTGCAGAATAGTTTAGATTCTCTGGTTTTGATTAAATACTTCGGTTTTTCTTTTTTAACTAAAGATTTTAAATGAATGGGCGCATTTCCACTTTGAATTTCCTGGCTGATTTTTTTCATGTGATTATAGATTTAAAGCAATTTCCTTTTCCAGGTTGTAGTTGCAAGGGCTGGAAACCATTCCGAACTGACCAATAGGATTGAGGTCTAAAAAGTAATATTGCTGATCTTCTTTGGATAAAACGACATCAAAAGAAGCGCAATTCAATCCCATATTATCCAACAAGCCTTTAATTTTCCGCTCGTAATATTTTGGAAACAGGTAAGGTGTTATTCTATTGGGTTTCGATCTGTCGTAATTTCTAAAGTCGACCTTGGTTTTACTATTGTTTTGAGAAAAAATTGCCATCGCGTAAAAATTGCCATTGAGGTAGAAACACCTTATTTCATAGCTTTTTAAAATGTTTTTCTGGAAAAATGTAGGGACAAATTCATTTGGCAATGCTTCAATATCAGCTACTGTTATTTCGGTTGTATAGGTTAAATGAATAAAATCATCAGTATCAAAAATAGAAAGAGGTGCGTTTAAGGGTTTAGAAATGATATTTTTTTCCTGCTTATAAAATTCAAGTAAGGCTTCTTTATTCCCGGTAACAATAAAATTTGGTGCCGGTATTTTAAGTTTACTGCATAAATCCAACAAATGAAGTTTGTTTATATCTCTTGTTTTAAAATTATTTATGCCGTCTTTTTTATCGAAAGTGAAATGAATGTATTCCATTAAACTTGCATTTTCTGCCGATAGGTAATTACTGATATGTTGACTGTTAAAGTTTTTTACAAAGTCTATATCCCCCCGCCTGTACCATATTTTGGTTATTTCATTACTGTGAATGGTTTTTCCATTAATGTTGATTATAAAATCCTTTTCAGTAATCGAAATCAGTTTTGCATCTGTATCCTCATTAATGCGGATAAATTTCTTTTTCAGATGTAATAACCAGTTAATAACCATAGCGGTAGAGTAATCATCAGTAATGGAGAAAATCAGGATCATGCTTAATTGGGGTTAACTTATGTTTTGTTTAATTTGGTGAAAAAATGGAGGCTGTTAATCCTCCATTTTTTAATCAGAGCAGCTTTAATCAATAGAGCTGGAAAGGCCTTGTACTGTTCTTACACTTCTCACACTTCCATCATCATTGTAATAGGTATACTGGCCATCGGGCGAATTGGTTGTGCCGGTTCTTACCCAACATGAACTCATGCAGCCTGCGGCGAGTTTGCCTCCATTGATCTGACTATTTTTTAAATCAATTCTTTTTTCAAATAAACCTTTCATATTATTTATTTTATTGGTTAACAGATATTGTAATTTTTGTTTTTGGTATGATTAGCAATTGTAATCAGTACAAACCTGTATGGTTTTATAACTATCGTCTTTAACGGTATAACGTACATCGGAACAGCCGCCCGAGCAAGTTTCGGTACGGATGGTCGCTTGCGATTCAGCTAACCTTCCACCATTGATTTGACAATTTTTTAAATCAATTCGTTTTTCAAATAAACCTTTCATATTATTTGTTTTATTGGTTAACAGGTATTGTAATTTTTGTTTTTGGTGTTATTAGCAATTGTAATCAGTACAAACCTGTATGGTTGTTTTATTGTCGTCTTTAACGGTATAACGTACATCAGAACAGCCTTGTGTACAGGTTTCTGTACGAACTGTAGTGTTAGATTCGGCTAATCTCCCGCCATTGATTTGACAATTTTTTAAATCAATCCTTTTTTCGAATAACTTGTTGTTTGTTTTCATAATAAAATAATTTAATGTAATAGATAAACTTCGCCATCTTAACCCTGGCGTTTGGGTTTTTGCTGATCAGCTATTCATAATCACATTTCTTGCACGTCTACAAAAAACGTAATGGTATAAATCTTATTAGGCAGTTTATATTGGCTGCTTAGTGATTGCAACTGGTTAATTAATTTTAAAATTGGAAAGAAACTAAAGGCAATGCAAGGAGTAGTTGATATGTGGCAGGGTTGAGCCAATATTCGTAAAAGTTTGGTGCTTATGCGTTAAACGGCTGCCACCGCTTAGCACTTAATCATTTAATTTTGCGATGTATTATAAAATACTGCCTGATGGATGGAATGGGCTTTTTAGCTTAAATAGACTTATGTTTTAGGCCATTTAAGCAAGTTTTTAGTTGCTGCGCTATTTAAACAGAAAAATTGATTAGCTGTTTCCCAGATAATTGTTTAATTGATACAAATATGGAGCGAAAGCCTGCATATATTTACCAGTTGTTTTTTTTGAAACCGACTATTCATAAATTTAACCATTAAATAATTTACGCTTAAAGGGAATAAAATACATATAATTCAATTTCTGTTAATGAATACTATTGCGAAAACCCTGATTACCCTTTGTACCATTTGTTTTCTTATTATTCCCGCTTGTAGAAATAAGGAAAATACCACTAAGGTTGAACGTCAGCCTGTTAAAAAACCTGCTTTCCGGGATAACTTATCGCTTATCCTGTCTTTCGATACCTTATCAGCTGCTGCGGTAAAAAAAATAGTTTACCAGCAAGACAGCCTGTTGGGCGAGGATCCTGATAAAGAATCAAACCCTTATTATCATTATTTCCATGCCAGAAAATATGTCTTTCAAAAGCAAAGGGATAGTGGCTTAATTGCCTACCAAAAAATGAAAGGGCTAAACCCGGATGATGATATTGAGTTATTGAAAACCTCTCGTATTTTAACCCATAAAATGGCCGACGGATCGATGGTAACGCCTGCTTTAATGGGGCAGATTTTTGCGGCTTTGAAAATTTCCGAACAGCGGCATAGCCGGTTAACGCATTATTTTTATGATTTGCTGGCACAGGCCTATTTTCAGAACGGTAACGAAAAAAAATCAATTGAGTACGCTGCTATTTACTTTAAGCATAATCCGTTTAATACACATCTGGTAGTTAAACAGCGTTATTTTGATATTTCGTTCCTGCTGGCATCACGGTTGGGCGATTTTAAAAAAATGGCACATTATAACGCCCAGGCCCGGCGTTTGGCAGAACAGGTTGGCGATAGCCTGGCAATAGCCCGCACTTACGATAACGAAGCACAGGTTTACAGCCTGCAATTGCAAACTGCCAAAGCCCTGGCCTGCAGTAAAATTTATTTCAATTACCTTAAAAAAAGCAATAACCTGAATGGTATTGCCTACAACAACCTGGCTACCGCATTTTCTCAAAATAAACAGCCCGATTCGGCCATTAAGTATTATAAAGCAGGTATAGCTTTCGAAAAACGCGACACATCGGTAAGGCAAAAGGAAATCTATTACAACGGCCTCATCGAAGCCTATAAAATGAAGGGCGATTTTGCCCATGCGCTTCAGGCTGCAGATTCTGCCTATTCTATCGAACTGCGTAATTATAAAGCGATCGAAGCTGTTAAGGTTGCCGAAATTCATGAAAAATATCAGACAGAAAAGAAAGACCGTAATATAGCAGAGCTAAATAGCCGCAATAAACTGAACGAAACCATTATTAAACAGCAACGCTGGACACTTTTTTTAGCCCTGATCATTTTCCTTAGTTTAGTTTCTTTCTTTTACAGTTTCTACCGCCAGCAGCGTTTAAGAGAAAAGAATAAATTATTAAAGTCAGAAAACCAGCGACTAAGTGTGGAACAGAAAATGTTACAGGCACAATTAAACCCACATTTTATCTTCAATGCCATCGCCAATTTACAAAGCCTGATTGCTTCGGGGCATGCTGACGAGTCTGTGTGCTACCTCAGGTCATTTTCGGAGTTGTTGCGTAGCACGCTGGAGCAGAATAGAAAAGATTTTATCGAAATTGATGAAGAAATTGCTTCGCTAAACAATTATCTCCGGTTGCAGCAAATGCGTTATGCCGATGTTTTCGATTATAAAATTATAGTTGACGATCAATTGAATCTAAACGAGACACTGATTCCGCCCATGCTTGTTCAGCCCTTTGTAGAAAATGCAATTGAACATGGTTTTAGAAATATAGGGTATAAGGGTTTGCTAACCATATCTTTCAAAATTAAAGACGGTTTGCTGGCAATCGAAATAGATGATAACGGAAGTGGACTAGGCCCAAAGCCTAAAGAAAATCCAAAGAAACAATCGCTTGCCCAGGTGATTTTAAAAGAAAGAATCGATTTGCTTTTTACTGCCAACGGGCAGCAGGCCCAATTTAAAGTAAGTAATAAACGGACAAATGCTGTAACAGGTGTATTTGTTGAAATACTGATCCCAATAGTTAATGATTAAATAAGATGTTATGAAACTTTATATTTTAGAAGATGAGATCCGGATTTTACAGCACATCTTACAAATTGTTAAAAAAATCGACTACCTCGAAATTGTAGGCTTTGCCGGAGAAATCGCAATTGCAAAACAAGAAATTCTGACCTTAAAACCCGATATTATTCTGGCCGATATCCGTTTAAAGGATGGCGATAGTTTCCACCTGTTTGATGAAATGGGTGTTACCGATTTTCAGGTTATTTTTCTCACCGCCTACGATCAGTATGCCATACAGGCACTTAATTTAGGTGCCTTTGGGTATTTACTTAAACCAATTGATGAGGTAACATTAACCACGCATTTAAACAAATGTTATCATCACCGTGAGCAGGAAACTTTAGGACAGCAACAGCTTGCCATTGCCAAAGAACATTACCTTGCCCAGGGCGTAGCCGCCGCTAAACGAATTGCCTTAAAAAGCCTTGAATATATCGAGGTAGTAGCCATTGAAGATATTATGTACTGTAAAAGTGATAAGGGTTACACCACATTTTATTTAAATGGCGGCAGTGAGATCCTGGTTTCGAAGGGCTTAAAGGAATATGAAAGTTTGCTTACACCATTTGGTTTTTTAAGGTGCCACCAATCGTTTCTGGTTAATTTTAAATACGTTAAAAAATATTACCGCGAAGGGTATTTACAAATGGAAAACAAAGAAAACATATTGGTTTCGAGCAGAAAAAAAGAAGAGGTATTAAGATACCTTGAAAATATTGCATAGTACTTACATCTAATTCACATGTCCATCCTCCATATTTGTTATGCCAACCTGTTTGCCAAATAATTCAAGTACCTGATTTACCTTATCTAACCTTAAGCTCTGTTTTCCCTGTTCCGGTTCCCGGAGGAAACGAAGCTCTACGCCAGCCTTGAATGCCAATTCCTCCTATGAAAGTTTAACCAGCTTGCGTTGTGTTTGTACAAATGTTGATAATGGATCACTCATATTTATGCCCTATGGGGTATAAATAATGATTTGTTTTGCTCAAATATACCCTATTGGGTATAGCCTGCTGTGTTTAAAAATCGTCCTGTTCATAATATACAAATAAAATGGACTTCGCTATACTTTTAAATAGAGCCGCCAGCGAAGAATGAGTATAACCACAAACGCTGTGTTTAATGCAAGTCCGGATGGAAGTTGTAACGGGTTCGTCTAGAAATTACAGGCGTTGGTCTAGCGGTTACCAACGCTGGTATAATATCAGGTTTTTGCCTGCAACGTTTGGTGGGCCGTTGCGTCTTAATAACAAACAATAGCAAAAACCTAAAATATAAAAGATATGAAAACTTTAGCAAAAACAATATTCGCATCAGCATTAACAGCAGTATTATTTACTTCATCAGCCATGGCAACATTTGCCGCTGAGCCAGTTAAAGCAGAAACAAAAACTTCTTCATTATCAAAGTTCAACAGGATCTGGGTGAGCGGGAACGTGAAAATCATCTTAACACAAGGCAACAAGCAAAACGTAGCCGGTGCGAGCAACTATGATGCTGCAAAAACCTCCGTATCAACTGATGGACAAACCTTATTTATCAATTCATTAGAAACAAGCCAGGTAATACTGAATATTACCGTAAAAGATTTAGAAAGAATCGAAGCTTATGGTCAATCTGTTGTGGTTACCAGCAATAATTTCGATGTAAAATACCTTCAGTTATTTTTGGGTCAAAGTGCTACAGCGAAAATCAAAACTACAGCAGGCAGTTTATATACCATCGTTAAGGATGATGCGGTATTAAAATTAAATGGTACTGCCGATGAAAGTACAATGATTGCAAGCAACATAAAAAATGTAAAATTAGCTGACTTTGCCAGTTTTAAATCAGCATCATATGCTTCTGAAGCAATTATGGAAGCGGAACAAAATACAATGGTTTTAGCCAAATAAAAAATATCAATCAGATAAGTTGAAGCTGCCCATTTGGGCGGCTTTTTTTGTATTCAGCAAAAGTGATATTGGGCAATAATGATTTCCGTTCTGTTTTGCCCTTCAACTTTGATCTTTGCAAAAATCACCGTGAGCTAAAGGTTTAATCAAGCAAAACCCATATTTTTTACGCTTAATGATTAGCCATGATAATAAATATTCTCTTCAAATTGTGTTTCTTGTAAATCGAATATTAAGGCAATGCCTATTCGCATTTGTGGTAATTAACCCGCCTAGTAAAGCGAAAAAGCCAGCTTATTCGTTAGAGATGAACGCCTTAAGCTAAACGTTAGTGTAAAAAAAATTTGCCCTTATTGCCAGAACAGCTTTAAAAGAAAACGGGAACCATCAAATAGACGGTCCCCGTTTTAATCTAAATTAACGCTCTCGGTATATAATACGGATATTGGGATGAATTATTGCCCTACAGGTATAATAATTTAAAAATTTCCAGGTGTCAGGGTTCTTTTTCCAAATTAGCAACATAAAAACCGGGAGTATGCAAAGAAGTATCTGCTTTAACTTCTAATTTCCCTGCGCATAAAAAGGTAATAAGCAATGGCAAAACAACCTGTACTGGCGGCAATCATCCCGCTTAACTGGGGCCATACAATCATCAGGCTCTCTTTTACCGGCAGCGGACTGGGAATGGCACCTGCCATTTGCTCCATGCTCATGGGGCCGAGGCTCCGTACCGATGGCATCAATAATGTGGTGGCCGCATCAGTATAAAGCTGGTTGGGTGCTATCCGCAGCATATCTAAAATAAATTCATTGTAACCCATTACCTGTGCCTGCGTAAGGTAAGCAGGGTCGGGTAAAAAGGCCCTTATAACCAGGTTAACAATAATCTGATAAAAAACAGTAAAGAACAGCCACAGCCCCAGGGCGCTCAGCGCTGCAGTTGCCGGTTGCCTAAAAACAATAGAAAGCAGAATCGATAAACTTAAATAGAAAGCAACGTAAAGAAGGGTTACAAAAACAAAGCCCATTATCCTGATCAGTTCCTGAGCTTCTAACCTAACGCCTGTTAACACCAGCCCGCCACCAATCATCAGTAAGGTGAGCGAAAGAAAAAGCATGCCTACTATCAGTATTGCACTGCTAAACTTAGCCAGCAGCAGGTTATCCCTGTAAATCGGCTGAGCCAAAAGCCGGGTTAAAGTTCCGTTGTTCTGCTCCGAGTTAATGGCATCAAAACCCATGCTAATGCCAAGCAGCGGTGCAAGAAAGCTGAGCAGCACATGGAAAGGCGGCATCGAATTATCTGTTGATGTAAGTAGCTTTAGGTACATAAAAGCATGGTCGGGATCGTTTGTATTGGTAAAGGCCGTTCTAATATTGCTTACCGATACATATAAACAAGCCACAAAGGTTAACAGCACTAAACCAACCAATACCAAAAAGCGCCAGCTCCTGATGTGGTCTGCAATTTCTTTTCGGATGATTACCCCAAAGGCCCTGTTTGGCTGAGATGGACCTGTGTATTTCTTATCTTTTGTGCTGCCCGAAGAAAGCGCGCTTAAAGATACCGCTTGATTTTCCATGATTTAGATTTTCATTAAAACTACTTTCAAAATATTTCTGATAGATCTCGTCCAGGCCATACTCTTTACGGCTTACCTGTAAAATGCCGTAGTCCTTTTCCACCAAATGGCGAACAATGCGGGGGGTAATATCGTGTTGGGTGGTAAACTCCAGTGTATCAGCAGAAATGTCAATGTCTGTAACTTCTCCCCATTGCCTCATTTCCGCCTCCAAGGGCCATGGCTGCTCAATTAAGTGCGCTGTTTTAATCGTGGTAACCGCTCCTTCTTTGCCAAAAAGGTTAGCAGAAAGCGAGGCTATATCGCCCTGGGCCAACAGTTTCCCGCCAACAAATATGCCCACACGATCGCATACCTGTTGTACATGGTGCAGGTGGTGCGAAGAGAGCAGAACGGTGAGCCCCTGCTGCTGGCTCAGGGTTTTAATCAGGCTTAAAAATTCCTTTACCCCTGCCGGGTCTATGCCGAGCGTTGGCTCGTCGAGAATAATTACCTCAGGGTCTTTGATCAATACATCTGCCAGGCCCAGCCGCTGTTTCATGCCCCGCGAAAAAATGCCGGCTTTTTTATCCATGCTGCCCGCAAGCCCCACTATATTAAGCACTGCTTTGGCCCGGTCTTTTAATGTACTTTCGTCCAGGTTGTTCAGCCTGCCCAAATAAATTAAATTTTCTAGGGCCGTCATATGGTTATAAAAGCCCACACTATCGGGCATATAGCCCACCTTTTGTTTTACTGCAATGGGGTTTTTGGTGGCATCATATCCGCAAACATGCGCAGTACCGCTGTTGGGGTCGGTTAGCCCAAGCATCATTAATATGGAGGTGGTTTTGCCTGCGCCGTTTGGCCCTAGCAATCCAAAAATCTCACCCGGGTATACTTCCAGGTTCAGTCCGTCAACCGCCTTAAAGGTTCCGTAGCGTTTGCTTAGGTTCCTCAGTTGTATAATAGGTTCCATCTTGTTTCGTGCTGTTAAAGGATGGATTATCTTCTGCCGTACCTGCGTATAAGGTAGTATACACTGCCAATGGCGAGCACAATCACCATGATGCCGATCCAGCCAGAAAGCAATGAAGTTTTAACAAACATACGGAACGCCAGTTGTGTGTTGGCATTGGTACCCGAAAGGCTAAAGGTTGCAGCATAATCTCCGGCTATTGTTTTATCAGGAACTTTTAAAAAGGCGGTAACGGCTACGCTTTTTCCGGCCTCAAGTTTACTGATCTTGGCCGGCTCAAAACGCACTTCCCAGCCGCTCGGCAGCTGGCTGCTCAGCTCCAGATTGTTCAGCGCCAGTGTTCCGGAGTTTTTAACCTCCAGCTGTATGTCTTTATGCCCGCCAGAGCTTACCTCCTCACTAAGCCTCCCGCTCGGCGTACTCATGGCAACGCCGTATGAGCCTTTTACCACCGCTTCGAGGTTAAGTAAAAGGGTGTCATTGGCCGCAACGGCTTTAAGGGGGATATTGTATTTTTTAGGTGATGCATTTGCACTGGCATTAATCTCCACTGCAATTTCCTGGCTTTTGCCCGCATCCATATTAAGCGAGGTAACCTGGTTGCCCTCTACTTTGTAACTCACCACCCAGCCCTCGGGCAGGGCTGCCTTCAGCTCGTAAATGGCCTGCTTTTTGGTGCCGTTATGCAGGGTAGTGCTGTACCTAAAAACCTCATTCGTGGCCGCCTCAATATTAATCAGCTTCGCGGTAAAAGCCGATGGGCCAGCCTTGGCTTCGTTTAACGGTTGGGCAATAGCGGCCACTGATGGCGCAAAAAAGATGATGAAAAAAAACGCAAATCTTCCTGATAAGCGAAAACGGTTAAATGGTAATGCTGATAACATGATCTAAAATCAAAAAATAAATAATTGCTCTAAAAAATGCTTTCCTGTTTGTTTATCTGATTGGAGGCTCAAAAAAAAACAACAAAATAATATTTTCAAATTCCTTTAACATTTTTTAACAATTGGCCGGTTAAGGCAGGCCAGCGCTGTTGGCTTTTCCGCGTACGGCGTCCATCCATATTGATGGTTATGCAAGCAGTGATGGCCCCTTAGCAGTAAATCAACAGATATCGCAGTTGAGGGAGAAGCATTTAAAAATCATTTAACCTCACTGAATATTGAAGCAGCTCGGATAAGTACAACAGGAAAAGGCATTGAAAATCCGATTGCCTCAAATAACACCAATGCTGGAAGAAAAAAGAACAGGCGTGTTGAAATTACATTGCTATAAGTTAACCATTTAAGAAAAATCTGTGACAAAAAGACGCACAAAGAAAACAAAACAAAGGGGTTTTAAGGAAATCTTAATCTTATTGGGGATGCTGTTTAGCAGCATCCTTTTTATTATCAAAATAATTATCGGGCGTATTGGCTGGTTAGAAGTTTTTGCTCCGATAGTAACCATATTTTTTATCCTTTTTATTCTATCAGTATTAAAAACTGCATTGAGGAAGGTATAGCAAGATTTTTATAGGATGGGTGCCTGATAGATGGATATGCTATCAGGCATTTTTAGTTATAAGGAAGCAATGATCTATTTAATCTTCCATCCTTTATTTTTCAAGTGGTTGCACTTTTGGTTTCCGCCACTCCCAAGGCGCTATGGCATTACTATCCTGCCATAATCCTATTTTATGCTTCCTTGCTTCAACTTCCAGCTGAGCATATAATGGATCACTCGAATATTTTTTATAATGCCAGGCCATACCCTGTTTAATCATTTCCTGGTTCACCACCTGTTTGTTATGGTTAATCACTACAGCAATTAACCTTTTATAGCGGTCGTATTTTTGGCCTTGCACACTCACCATTTGCCCAAAACATAAATCGGATAAGGCTTTTTTAGCATGATTGCCAAAAGGTTGCGAGCCGCGTTTCTCAGGGCAGTCGATATGGGCCAGGCGGATTTTAACGGGCTGGTTTTGGTATAATGCCTCCATGGTATCGCCATCCATAATGCGGATTACCTTGGCCGTAAAAACAAGAGGGTTGTAGTTTATTAACGGTTTGCTTTCGCCCGGTGGGATGAAACAAGCCTGGAGCGTTAACAATAAAACCAATAAACTTACTTTTCCCAACCGCATAATGTTTTTCCGTCTTTTTTGGCTTTTTCTATATCCACCTTTATAATTTTATACGTGCAATTGCTTAAACCGCGGCAACTGGAGGTATAGTGGTATTTTTTAGCGCCAGCACTGTTGCAAATGTACACGGTTGTGTTTTCTTTACAAGTAATGTTGATAAAGAAAAGGATGAGCAGGGAGAGCGTTTTCATGATTGAGGGGCGGTATTGTTGAAAATTGTTTAATTAACAAGCTGTGTTATAGAAGATTATTGCTGGTTTAAAATTAGCGAATATATCCTCTCATTTTCCTGAAATAATTTTTTGAAGTACAGGTGCTAAATTGGCAGACAGATCGGTTGTGATTAAGTGGAATTTTTTTACGTTCATAGCAGTAAACCAATCTGTCCAGTATTGTTTAATCACATCTTCTTCGTATGGGTTTTGTTTTGATGGATTAATGCCTAAAACAATAATTTCCAGATCTTTTAAATTATAAGGAAAAGAGATAAAACCAAGATTATTCTTTTTCATGATTGCCCTATAATCAGAAGAAGTGAGCTTTTTTGATTGAATAAATGCCGGGGTGATGTAAGCGCTTTTACCTTTATCTAAAAACTTACTGTTTTGATGATACATATAACCATCGGTTAATATCACCAATATATTTCGTTGTTTGTCCTTAATGCAATAATTCTGAACATTATTTTTGAAAAACTTCCAGATATCGGAGCCAACATAATGATTGTCTTTAATGGTATGCAGGTAGATTTTTGAAGAGGTTTGCGTGTAAATGTTATCCACACTTAGAATGTCTTTTTTATTTGTTTTTGGATTAAAGCTTACTTTCAATTGTTGACTCAGTTGATCGATATTTGGGATTTTAGGAATGGGATCAAAGAAAACCTGCATCTGATCATTTAAAAGCATTATTTTTTTTCCTTTTACATGATTAACAAAGGCTGTTTCTATAGATTTTATGTATCCGAGATCTCTCTGAAAAAAATCGGGGTTCTTTTTGGGCGCTATCCGATCAGATAAATCGAGCAAAAAGCTGATGTTTAGGTTCTGCGTTTGCGCTTTAGTTTCTTTGGCAAAAGTAGCTGTAATGAAAAGGATCAGCAATGTGTTTAATAATTTGGATTTCATGGACCAAGGTTTATAAGGTAGATACATAAACAGAATTTTGAGCATCTTCGCTGGCGCCTACACTTTTAAGGTTTTCATCATAACAGGCCCTACATTCATTTTGAAGATCAAATTTTTCGTGTTGTGAAATGCGGAGTTTTTCGTTAATAAATGTAATCCAGCCTTGCATATATTCTGAAGCATACAATACATACTCTTTGGTGGGAATAATTACGGCATCGATAATTCTTTGCAGGCTAACGACGCGCCCTTGCGCTTCAAGCGAAAGTTTTTTGATATCGCTGAGTTCTGTGATCAGCTTTTCTTTTTGGATTTCGATATCCGTTATCCGGTCCTGATGGATCTGGATGTCCTTTTTTCTGCGGAGCTGCTCGTGTTTTATTTTGTCTTTTTCGCGGTGTTCTTTCATGATAAAATCGAACACTACTCCCCAGATGAGGTAGACTACAAAACCTGCGAATATGATTCCCCAGAACTGGATTTTGCCGAAGGCAATAGGGAGATTAAATGCAGGAGTATCGAAGGTTTTGGTTAGTTCATAAATCTTTTCTTCTATCTGATATGCCAGGATGGCATCGAAAACAAAAGTGGTAAGTAAAAGAAGACAGATTTTAATGTAGTTTACCACACTTTTAACTTCGCCAAACATGTGGATTAAATAGCCTAAGCCTAAAAATACGAATGGAATAAAGGTTACAAAAGCGCCTTCGAGTGATCCATCCTGCCAAGCTTTAGAAAAAGCTTTAGAATCGAGCACATTCATGATGATGGTGCTATTGGCATCAAAAGGTTTAAAGAAGGCTGAGTAAGAGGTTGAGATATAAAAGGTAAATAAATACAAGCTTAAAGGCATCAGTATGATCAGACCGATCCAGAATTTTGTTGAAGCACCTTTTGAAGCACTGATGTGGTATTTTTCAGGATCCCTGGCCAGTTCGTTGATTTCGAATTTTAACTCTTCGATATTGTCTTTTACCTTTCTGATATTGGTTTCAACCAGGGTGATTTGCTGTTTTTTGCTTTCTTCACTGATGGCAAGGGTTTTGATTTCCGTTTCCTTTGTTTTCTGCTCGTTGATATAGGGCTCTTTAGCCAATTGCTGTTTTTCCACCAATTCTTTTTCTTCATTTTGGAACTTGGCATAAATGGCATTCAGGCATATCGAAAGTGCCAAAGGGCTGCCGCTGTTTCGCGATCCATCTCTAAAGCCTGCTTCGTGGTAAGTTCTTTTTCTTACTTCCTCTGCTACTTCCGTAATAGGCTCCTTAATCTCCACATTTTCATCTTGAGGTGCTTCAGCTGTTTTTGGGTTAAAAAATTCTTCTATTTGGGCAATCATAACGTTAAGTTTTGAGTTTGATTTATTAATTCATGATTATATTTCTCGCTTTGCCGAAACAATCCGGTCTCTGGCGTATGTTTTTTGAACAGATAAAACTTCTACGGCTTTTTCTTCTTTTTTTGCGGGTTGTTTTTTGTTGTAAAAGGCGATCAGTAAAAAGAGCAAGCCTGTTATGATATCTATTGGAATCCAAATGCTTTTTCTGTGCAGGTAAATAGGTAATAAGGGGTTGAAAAGAATGAGTACGAGGATAAAAATAACTGTTAAAACGTAGTTTTTTTGTTTTGTCCAAACGTAAATAAGCAGCAAGGCACCCAGCGAAACTGTTGTTCTGAGAAAGGTGTAATATTCGATGGGCAATTTAAATATTGCTGCAAAACAGCAGATTGAACAAACGATCAGAAATGGTTTCATTGATGAAAAAGTATGGGAATTCAATTAATTTTAGACATTAAATCTTAGCTACAGGAGAAAAATCTAGCTGCAATCTCATTTTCTTGAAGCAATTGACCATCGGGTAATATCATCATCTTACTGCCATCGATATGATTTTCGAAAATATGAAAGCCAGTTCTGCAGTTTTGGTATCGATATTTTAATGCAATAAGCCCTTTCGATAGACCACCTTCATTGGTAATTTGATAAACATGTTTAGAGCAACTTACTTTGAAAATGCATTTACGTCTTTTATTTTGAGGAAATACTAACCAGTAAATCCTAATGGCTAATAGTAAAATTATTTTCATATTGCACCTTTGCTAAAAACAACCATTTGATAGGAAGCTAAATAACCAGGTTTTGCACCTAAACCAAAACACCCTGGATCAGGTTGCACATAAGTTGAAACACTTTCTAATCTGATGTATTCCCAACCTTGGTTAGTAAATTGCTTGATTAAATTTTCTAATTGACTAGCAATCGCAGCTGTAGTTTCATTTTTTTGATTCAATGTTGCGGTAAATGGCACTACTTTGTATTCCATGATAAGTTTGTTTTAAGTTTATAATTCAAAAGTATACAAGCCTAAACCCCAAACCTTACGGAAAACCGTAAAAAAACAAAGTATCTAAGAAAAGTTATATCTTGATTTACAGTTGATTATGAAGCAAAACTTGTAAATTTCTTTTTATCAGATTTCTCCTCCGAAGGAGTTCCTTTCGAACACTGCGGTAGAAATGAAGACCTGGCGAGACGTATAGCCCTACTCAAAATCGCCAATCGTTTATATGGATTTTTACGAAATGATTATTCCTTCGGCTTTACATAATCTTCTGATTTTTCTTTTTTCCACCAGCTATTATCGAGGCGTTTAATGGAATGGAAAGCGCGGTTTACACCAGGTTTCATGGTTGCGGTATCGAGGTGTTTGCGCCATACATGGATAATGGTATCGGTACCGATTACTACCCACCAGAAAGTTTTGCCATAACGTTTTGTAGCGTATACCTCGCTAATGCTTCCTTTAATTACTTTGGTGTTAAAACCCGGCTCCATTAATTGATAGGTGATCATTTTCTGTTTTTGTGCCTGGGCTTTGCCCATAGTGAATGTTAACAATAGGAGTGTAACGAGATGTTTCATGCCACTAAGATATTTCGGCAAAAAACGGATTCCTTACGGCTAACCCTAACGCGGGGCATGTTGGGTAAAACTTTAGATTGATCAGACGAGACTATTGGAGCAATGTATTTTTATAACCTGGAGCACCTTGGCTCAACCTAATCTTCACAACTTTCGAAACCTTTGCTTCGACTCCGCTCAGGATGACAAATCACTGAGGATTTTTCGTGTTTAAAATGAGAGATTGCCAAGTCTGCTCCCAACACAGACAATGAAGCAACCTCTACATTTTTTGAGAGATGAGCGGTATTAATTAATAATTTTCTATAGTCTGATGCAGCTGGTTTCTGTAATCGTAAAGTTCATCAAGATTGAATAACTGTTTTTTCTCGCCAGCATCTTTCCCTTTCTCGAAAGTTTCGATGTACCTGTTAATGGTATTAAAATGGAATCTGCAAATTGGTTTACGGTTATTGTCATCCAGCAATACACCAAAGTAAGATTGGGTATCTCGGGCAGCGATCCTGACAGATGGAATCTTCTCGCGCAAAATGGCCTTTACAATCTGGAAGGCTTCTAACTCCTCTTCAGTAGTTACGATTTTAGAAACATCGGGATCTTCATTAATGGGCATCACTTTGCCCTCTTCCTTTTTCTCAATTTTCTCGTTAATATTCAATGCCGATTTTAAGCGGTCGCTGATGGATTCGTTGATGGAAATGGTAAGTGCTTTTTTGGTATATTCTTTAAAAGCAATCATCCGGTTTGCGGTTAAGGGTTTATCGAAAAAACGGTTTACCAAGAGTTTCACCATTTCATCGGAAGGGCTGTCTATTTCTTTTTCAAATTCCTTTCTGATGGCTTTGATGTATTTTAAACCCTCGGCCGAATCGAGGATTGTTTCTAAATTATATTCGTTTTTGGTAAAACTTTCGAGAATTTTAATGGCGTTATCTTTCAGGTCTTCGATATCGATGGTTAAGAAAGGTTTCTCGTCCATAATATTTGGCTTTTCCAGATCGGCGTAAAAATTGTAAACCGTACCGTTGGTTAATACCCCAAACCGCGCTTTAGAAACATGGTAGTAGCGGTGCAATTGCGAATTATGTGCATCGGCACTTTCTTTCCAATGTTTACATTCGAAAATGAGTATAGGTTCGTTGTTTCTACGAATTACATAATCTACTTTTTCACCTTTTTTGGTGCCGATATCACAAATATGTTCAGGGATCACCTCTGTGGGATTAAAAATATCGTAACCGAGAATTTGAATAAAGGGCATTACAAATGCATTTTTTGTGGCCTCTTCGGTATTGATCTGATCTTTTAATCCGACCACCCGCTGATGAAGTTGTTCTAACTTTAGTTTAAGATCCATGTCTTTTTACATTAAATGGTTTCATCCACAACTGTTGCATGAGGTGCGTTTACTTTAACAGATTCGATTCCACCATCGCGTGCATCAGCTGTTGTATACATTTGGCTGGTACCGATAATTTCGCCATTAGCAGCTTTTAAATTAAAATAGTAGGCTCCGTTTTTGGCCTCTTTTCTGTCGTACCTGGCATCAGCTGGTGCATTTGTTTTTACCGATTCGATACCTTTGTTGCAGCCTGCTTTTGTGGTGTAGCCTTCGCTAGTGAGGATAACCCTGTCGTTTGCTGCTTCGAGATTAAACCGGTACTGGCCGTTTGTTCTTTTGGTAATGATAAATTTTCCCATAGTGATTTTTTTAGCTGCTCAAAAGTATGGGAGGAATATGGCGCATCCTTACGGGAAACCGTAGGTTGGTTCATTAGTCAATAGTTCATTGGTTGATAGTTTATCACTCTACACAAAATCGCTTGTTTTTAACCACAAAGTGCACAGAGAGAAGGCACAAAGATCGCAGAGTTGGGTGCTTGCCCCTGCGGAATGTAATTTCTTCACCCATGTTAAAGCCCCTTACCACGAAAGGGCTATTTGACCTTAAAAACAATGGGAACCCTTAATAAAAACAAGTTCAGAATGATGTATTTACGGGAGGACAGCCGCATGAGTTTCTAACTGAGATCGATCGACCCCTGAACTATGGACTGAAGACTTAGGACTAACCTCCCAGCTAAATTACCTTATTTGCGATGCAGTAAGCAATTAACTGGCCATTATTTGAAATATTTAGCGCGGTTTTAATATAATTTATCCGTTTTTCGATGCTGCTCAAACCGGATGGCTCCATCTTTTTCTGTTTCAAAATGCCCGACATTTCTTTTTGGGTTTTCCCATCTAAAATGAGCGAAACAATTGTTTTATCATAGGGCGTAAAATCGTGCAGGTACTCTTCTTTTTGCCTTAGGTTGGGTGAATGATATTTCTTGTTTTTATAGATGCTTTCTAAAGCCAGTTTAAGGTCTTTTGCATCATGGCGGGCTTTAGGTACATAAGCATCAATATTTAATTCTTTAAATAGTGTATTGGCAATCAGGGCCCTGTTTTCGATAGAGAATACCAGCACTTTTAAATCTGGCTGTATTTCTTTTAAAGCTTTGATCAGTTCTCTGCCTCCTGCTATTTTTTGTTTCGGGTAGTCTTCATCAAAAGAAAGATCGGTAATGATCAGTTCATAAGGGTCGCCATCGCGCAGTGCTTTTTGTACGCGTGTAAATGCATCATCACAATAAAATACATAATCTTTATCGGCTATGGTAATGCCAAGATCTGTAAGGGCGCTACGGAGCGATTTACTAACAATTTCATGATCTTCGGCGATGAGTACGTTTTTGAACATATTTATATTTTTATAAGGTTGGAAATGAAAATTCAACAAGAAGCCCTCCATCAGGCTTGGTATCAAAAGTAATATGGCCCGAAATACTTTCTATACGGGTTTCCGTATTTCTTAATCCATTTTTAGGGGTTAAAACCTCCATTCCCTTTCCATTATCTACATATAAAACAGTTATACGGTCATTTTCGCGTTTAAAATTTAAGGTAACGGTATTTGCGCCACTATGTTTTTTCATATTGATCATAAGCTCCTGCAAAATGCAAAACACTTCTGCTTTAGTGTCGTCTTTAATAGCTTCCCAAAGGTTTTCGCCACGACCTTCAATTATTATGTTAGTTTCTGCCGAGGCATAAGCGTATAACATTTTCGTCAGTTCAATCGAAAAACTTTCTTCATTATGGACATCTTTATTGTCGTAAGAAAGATCTCTCGATATTTTATAGATCACATCAAGTTTATCGGCCAGATCATTCTTATCTATTTCGGGCGTGTTCTCTACCTCCGACATTACCTGGTATACTCTATTGGCCACACGGTCGTGAATTTTTTTTACATATTTGAGCTCCGTTTTTTTAACTTCTATTTCTTTTTCCTGTTGTAGGCCCTTTTTCCGTTTCTGGTATAAAAAATAGCCCAATAGCAAACACAGGATCAAAGTACCAATCCCGATATTTCTAACGAGTATATCTTTTTGTTTTTCAACATTCTCTGCCTGTGCTTTTAGAAAGTTGGCTTTGTTCTTTTCCGAGTTATAGCGGATCACTGCAAATTGATTTTTGGCGGCGCTACGTGCGGTTTGAACGCTATCATTTAAATTTTGATAGACATTGAAAAAAAACTTCGTTTCTCTTGCCGGGCTTAGTTTTATGAGTTTTTGTAAGGCTTCAAGCTGATCATCTGCACTTTTTATTTCTTGAGCTACTAGATACATTTTATTGGCATAAAACAAAGCTGAATCTGATTGCTTTTGGATATAATAATCTGCAAGATGCGCGTAGCTCGAGTTTTGCCCCCATAAATCATTCTTTTTCTCGCGGATATACAAAGCTTTTAAAAAACTAGGGACAGGATTGTAATTGGGATTTTGACGCCACTTAGTCAAAGACATATTAGTTAATACGCGAGGGAATGAAGAACTATCATTTGTAAGACTTTTGTTCCTTATTATTTTTTCAAAATATGATAATGCTTCACTATATCTTTTTTGGTCAGATAAATTTATCGCCAAATTACTAATATATATCATTCTAGATTTTTCTTTATTTGCCAGTTTGATAGATTGAATATAAAACTGATCCGCATCATCATATCTTTTTAAATGATGTGCGACTTTACCTAGATTGTTATAATTAGATGATAATATCTCTCTTTGATTTTCATTATTAATACTGAGATATTTTATTGCTGATAACGATATTTCTTGACTTCCAAAATAATCATTTTGATCTCCACTGATGATAGCCATATTTATTAAACTTTTGGCTATGCCAACACTATCATTATGATTAAGAAATTCGTCTTTGGCTTTATTAAAATAAATAAAGCTGCTATCAGGAATGTTGTGATCTGAAAAATACCACGCTTTGTCATAGTATTGATTATTACCATTGGTAGGATTTGCAGGCTTATGCTTATTGCAGGATAAAAGCAATAGAAAGAGAAGAAGCGTTAGATAGTTTTTCAATGTATTTTATTTAATCCTCTAATTTAAAAAAAATACGGGCAAATTTTGCCCGTATTTCTATCCTTTATCTTGGAGGATTATTACCAGTGTCGCCACCAGTATCTTCACCTGGGTCAGTATCTCCAGGGTCATCTGGATCGGTATCGCCTGGATCGGTATCAGTAGTGTTTACTGTTGTTGTTCCGCCACAAGATGCAGAATGGTTTGTATTGGATGGAGTAGCTAATCCCAATAGGATAGCGATAAATAATGGTAAAAACATGATTCAAAAATTTAGAAATGATTAACTCAGTAGTTCCCCGCGACCATTCGCGGGGTTTGCTACGATTTGTAAATCAGAAGGCCTTCTGAAATTTTTGGGAAGTGGTGAGTGTCTGTCGCGGGAGCCAATAACTGCTTCCCAAACCGGCTAATAACTACCGCGATTTCTACTCTTTTATTAATCAGTTTTTTATTTTAGTTTTGATAATGAATCGCCGCCTGTGCTGATCAACGATACAAATATGGGGGCTTCAAATCGCTAGTTATCAAAAGATTCCGTTCGTTCCTGTCATTCCGTTAGAATTCCGGTTAACCGTAAAAATTCCGGAAATTCCGTCTTATTTTTACGACTAAATTTTAGAAAAATGCCCGAAGAATATAGAAAAGTTGTCTTAGACACTTATAAAAAGAAGAAGTTAGATGGGAGTCTTTCGCCAAATTTATCGGCTCCCACACCAGGGGATTTACGTGAAGAATGTTTAATAGTTTATCGTGAGAGACAACTTAACTCTAATGACGATGAAATACTTAGACAGTTTTTTGGACCTAAAGATCAAGAGAAAGGATATTTTACCTTAATAGAAAATTCTCCAGCTGAGAAATTTAAACAAATGCCCAAAATTTTAAAGGGTAAAGTAACAAATCCTGGTATAAAATTTATTGAACTTCTAGCTTGGTTAATAGATTTTCAGCCAAGAACAAGTATATCTTATTATAATAGTTTTGATAAACGATCCGATGTAAAGACACAAGGATTCATCAATACACCTGAAGTTAGAATAAATGAAACACAGTCTGATACGACCGGTGGAAATAATAGTAATGATCAGAATTCTGAGAATGATGTAATAGTTATAGATGAACAAGTAGATAATCAAGGCGACCTAGTTAAGGAAGAAAAAGAACCAATGGTTGAGACAACTGAGGTAGCTGAAGAAGAAGAGACCACTAAGGTCGATTATATTGAAACAGAATATGTCCGTATCTTCTCAACAAGTTTCATCATTATTACTTGCATCATTTCGCTCTTTATTGGTAGTGCCTCTTTTGTTTTATGGGAGAATAGTCCAACTATGGTTAGAACGCCTAACCCTGATGAGAAATTTATGTATTGGGATGAGGATCACTACGAGCCGGTTAAAGATGAAAAACAAAATGTTGGTGCTGCAATCATTCCTTTAAATATTAAAACCCTAACACAGCAAAGGAAAATTAATTTACCCGATACTATGACTACTTATTCGTTGGGTAAAGTGTGGTATAAAGGTCATGGAAAGGATCATGAATTTTTTACCGATAGTGGTGCTTATCCTTTAGATTTACAAAGAATGCTGAAACCACTTTCGAGTACTATCTTAACAAAATACACTTCTAATTATCGGTATTTGCTTACACGGTTAGTATGGTTTTTATGTGCGGCTATTTTTGTAAGCCTTTGTGGTTTTGCTATGAGTAAGCTCCAGAAAGAAGTGAAATCGGAAGATAAATTGCAAGAAGATGATAGTGAGGTTAAATTATCTATTGAACCAATGCTTAACGGAACGGAAGTAAATACTGCAGTTTAGTAGGGTAAAAAGATATTTACCATTGAGAAGTTAAGATATTAAGGAAGTAGATCTTAATACTGTTTTCAAACTCTGCGCACTCGGTGTCTTTTTCAGGGCTCTGTTGTAAAGATGCAATGGGTCCGGAAGGCTAAGAACAGGGGTTTGGAAGTTAAGAGGTGCAAAAATAGCCGAATGGCTTTGCGTTCTCTGCGGCTCTTCTCCGTGAACTCTTTGCGGTTAAACAGGCTAAAATCAGCAATCTATCGGGCAACCATCTTTACAGCCAAAATATGTTTACAGATGCCTCTTTTTCCCTGATAGGCCGTAAACCATTCGCAGGTACAGCGATAGTCCTGCTGATTAATGACCACCTTATGCAGTACGCCCGTCCCCTTAACCTGAGCTTCTATATAATCTTTTTCTTTTTTTAATACCTGCACCTGCTCTTCATCAACCAGTTTTTTGGCATTTTTAAGGCGGGGGTTCAAACTTAAAATCCTTTCGGTTTTAAAAGGAAGCTGACGGTAAAAATGGCTTCTGCCCGTTAAATCATAACCGAGTAAGCCGATTGATGATAAGCTTGAGGTGAGCTGGCTCATGGTGCCAAAATCAATATCGTGCTCGATGGAGAGTAAAGTAGGGTCGAAATTTTCGTTTGCTTTAAGCAGACTGTTTAAACCGTAAACCCACTCTATTGGCAGGTTTTCCGTCATCTGATCAAGTGCTTTGCCCTCACCAGAAAATCCGCGGTAGGCATCGGGAGAAAAAGCCATTAGCAATTGCATTTTACCAAATTCGTACACAAAGGCCACTGTCTGTTTATCGGCAGATTCGTAAATGTAAACCTTATCGGCAATAGCTAAAATACCATCTAATAAGCGGAGCCTGTGTAAGCCCCCTACACGAACTGCATCGGCGGTGGCAAGGGTAGAAAACATAAATTTGCCTGCCCTTTTCGAAATAAAGAAATCGCCTTTAATTGTTCCCTTTGGTAGGTTTTGGAAAAGTTGTATGGTTTGTATTTTATTCAGCTCGAATTTTAGGTCCATATCAGCAAGATAAAGCTGTACACTGGTTAAGCCCTTAATCCAACGGGTGGGTAAGGTTACCTTTTTTTCTGTCACTTTAGTTTTGCTGGTAATTACCTGTACTTCTTGCTGGCCCACCGCCAGGGTTACTTTTTCATTTTTTTGAATGCTGTTTAAGGCATTGAGCATGGGGTCGTTAAAATCTACATTGGTGGTACCACTGGCCATAAATTCGCCATCAATAGATGCTGGTTTCATATCAAGCCGAACATAAACGCCATTACAGGAAGAAAAACCTTCAAACCTGATGCGTTCGGTACCGGCAGTAACAATGGGATCTCGTAAACTTGGGGGGATTGGCCCGAAGCTAGAACGCACTACTTTTGCTATGGTGCTCCAGCATTTAGCGGTAACATAAGGGTCGGTTAAGCTGCCCCAAAAAAAGCAGGGGATATTGTTTACGGCTTCTATTTCGGTTTGGTGGGCCAAAACTAAACTATTAATTCCTTTAGTTTTGGTAAAGGTAGAAACGCCACTGTAGTGATATTGTAGGTCGGTCATGTTAAGCTGTAATAATTTGTTTAATTAAACCCTTAAGGGAAGCATTGTCTTTCCATCTTTCAAAAAAAGCAATGGCTGCAGGTGCAGGTTTTTGATTGGTTTTGTAAAGCACATCCACATAATGTTCAACCAGTTTTTTAAAGTTTACAGGAAGCTTTTCTGCAATAACCAGGTGTTTTAACAAGTTTTCGAGCAGTTGTAGAAAGGCAGAATTGTGCAAGGCGGAAATACCTTTTAATGCCCCAATGCTTTCTACCAGACGTAAAAATGCGCCATATTTATTTGAGGCTAAATAAGCAAGCTTTGTGGCCAAAAGATCCAGATCGATAATCCGTTTTTCGACCAGGTTGATCAATACTTCTGAAGCCATTAAACGGACTTCTTTTTTATCCGTAAAAAACATACAGGCAAAAACCAACATCGAGACATCCGAAAAACGGAATCCTGTACGGTTGATTACATGGAGAAAACCTTTAAGTTCTGATGCACCCCCGCTGGCATGCAAACATGATGAACGCAGTATAAACCAGGCCAGGGCATCATTATGCTGCGGCATCAGGCCGTTCCAATAATAAACATTGCCTTCGCCGCTCATCATATACTCCCAACTGTTTTTTCTGCCATATAAATCTAAAGCAGGCAAGAAAAAACCGTGTACTGTAGTATATGGGGGTAAATCGAAGCTTAACTCGTACCACGATGCTGATTTTTCCATTTTCTTGGTCTGATAATTCATATACTCGTTCCACTTTTCTTTAATCCTTATTTCGGGCTTAAACGGAGATACAACCATCGGATAATCTTTGAGGTAAGTGTTGTTAAATACAGGAAAGGTTTCATCAGGATAATGCGTTCTGGCAGCCATTGCCCACACGCTTTTTAAGCCGGCATCTGTTGCGCCTCCAATTTTCGTAAACAGTTTATTAAATATACTATCGCTTTTAATCACAATATCATTTGTAGTACCCAAACAAAAGGCCATGAGTTGTTTAAGCTCGCCGTTAAGCTTTTCTAAAAGCGGGGTCGCTTCGTCTACCTGTTCGCGTGGCATGCGGCCAATGGCGATGGTTAAATCGAGTGCATTGATTTCTGCCTCATTCTCCTGATAGGCAATTAACCTTTCTAAAAGTACTTTTGGAACCACCCAATATGGATAGTGTGTAGGGAAAGAAAGCATGGGCAGGCGGAGGTTGCCAGCCATTCTTTTTTGCACGATATCTAAATAAGGTCTGATGAGCAGGAGCGTTTTTATTTTGTGATAGGTGTTTTGTGTTATGGTAAACACATAATCGATATTTTTTATTTTTTCGCGCAGAAATGTGGCGATATAATTTTTATGAACACTCTCGAAATATTTTTTTTCAACCTGTTGTCCATAAGGGGCTAATTGTTTAGCATAATCAGCAGGGAATAAATGTTGTTGGGTGATGTAGGTATTTAGGAGTATCTCGGCATCGGCTATTTCTTCTGAAGCAATAAATTTGCCGAATAAATATACCACATCATTCCAATCCTTTGGTAGCACAATTGGTTCATTTAGTACCTTTTCCTGTTTAGGTTTAAAATGATAGCTTTCTAAAGCGTCATCAGCAACAAGAAGGTCTTCGGCCGCGAGCAAACTGCCTAAGCCCGAGCGTACATTTCCCAACATCAGTGCCGAATAACCTGATAATTTTTCGTGTAATGCAGTATCTTTTGGTGCGGCTATTTTTAACAGCAGTTTACTCGCCCTTTCTTGCAGGTTAAGATCGGGCACCACATAAATATCAGCAATCAGGGAAGTGATCCTTTTGTTTAATTTGGGTTGCGATTTATTCAGTTTCTCCAGAACGGGCAGCATGTTCTTAATGGCTGTTTTGTTATCGTTGCTCATCATTAGCGGCTCGAGCCAATCGAGAAAAGAATTTACATTAAATTTTTTCTCCCCAGAAATCTGTTTAATCAGTTCCACAGCACCGTTAACAACAGGTGCGTAGGCATATTGCAAACAGGTAAAAATATATTCCTGATTAGCAAGAAGTTCTTCAGTGTTTGGGTTTAAATCGCTTAATCTTTTCCGGTAAAAAGATTTAAGGTTGTTGTTCCATTCCTTAGTCTGGATTAAAATGGCCTGTTCTATAAACTGTTGCCGATCTAGTTTCCCATCCTGCAATAGGGCGTTGTAGATAATCTCCCATATAGAAAATTCGTTATATGCCTGGGTATCGTTATCTCTGAAGTAATTGTTCTGTATCCCAGTTTCGTAGTAGTATAAATTGGGTACATCGCGTGTATAGGCCAACTCATCATTCAGTATATATTTGATAAAATCTCTTGGTTTCACCTTGGTTCTCCATTCGTTAAAGCTAGCCAAACATAAAGCATAAAGCTCAGCATGTACCATTATTAAACCATTGCTTTCGAGAAAACGCAAGGTTTGGTAACTGAAATTCTGCCACTCATTCTTTTTTACTTTATCGAGCAAATAATCAGTAATCCAATCGGGCTGTGCCCATTGTAGTACACTTAAAATACTTTTTCTTTTTTCTGCCTGAGCCAATATATCGAAGGCTTCATCCCAAGGTATAATGTCGGTTTTGCTCAAAATGCCGATTGCGGTAAGGGTGATTATCTCCTTCAATTTTTCATCGCCCCTGGTACCCCAACTATAATTGTTTGTTTTAAACTGTGGTTCGTTGGTAAGATCAACAAACGACATCCAATAGCGCTTTTTAGCTTTGATATGCTTTTTAAGTGCTTCTATATTTCCTTTGGCGTTTTGTTGCAGAAATGGTAATAATGCTGCCAGATTTTTCTCCTTCAAAATGGCGTCGTAAGCATTTAATATTTGGGTTACATCTTTACCCCCACTTTTTTTAGGTGTAGATAGCACCTGACTGATAATCACTTCGCCCGTTTCGGAATAACCTTTCTTTGTTTTTTCGCTCAACAGCTTTTCCGAGGCTTTTAAACATTGGTCAGCATCGTCAAAAGTTTTAGTCTGTGAAATACCGCTGGTTCCATTTCGGCCATAAGTAACGGTGTAACTATTGTTGAGTACTTCGATCTGCCAGAATTTGTCAGAGCTGCCATCAATATATTTAAGGTGTTTTTTCATGCTGAGCGCACTTTTAGCATTAGAGATTCCGTTAATTTATGAATAGCTAAACTATTCAATTTTTTCTAAAAAGAGAAGGTTAGTTGGATGTTGATTATTAGTGATTTGTCATCCTGATCAGATACCTATCAGATGAAATGAAAGCGCTTTAAAGCGCGTGGATGATGGGCTTTTAGCCCAAGCCGGGTATTATGGAGTAATTGATGCGTCATTCCCTGTGTCGTAATTCCCAACCCAATAGCTATAGGGTTGATTGATAATCGTAATGTATTGAGCTTTAAGGTTCGCGCCTGCGCGGGAATAACGGTCGCTTTTCCCGTTTTGTCATCTTAAGTGAGCTGTACTAGGCGTAGTTGAATGTGAATGATCTTTTTGATTGAACCACATAAGACATAAGATCATATAAGCCCGATGGCACTATTTTTACGTCCAGCTCTGCGACCTTTGTGCCTTATCTCTGGGCCCTCTGTGGTTAAATGACGAGCGATGTTTTTCGGAACTTTTGCAGGTAGCATGATAGATACTAACCACGTAGTAGCTACAAGACAATTGAAAATAATATTTCTATTTGTAAAACAAGTTCAGTATGATGGAATGCGCTCAATCAACTCACAGTTAACTGATTTAAACAATTAACCAGTTAACCAAATGAACTAAATCCCATCCTTCAAACTATAAACCTCCCCTTCATAAACTCCGTTCAACAACTGTACGGCCATTTTGCTTCTTTGCCCAGTTTGGCAATAACACACTACTTTTTTGTTCTTTGGGATAGCAGTAAGCAAGTTCGTTAGTTCGTACAATGGGAGGTTGATGCCTCCAATATTGTCGTCTTCGTGTTCGTAGCTTTCGCGAACATCAATTAAAAAAACTTCATCAGGGGATTCAGAAAGCCATTGATCTAAAGTTGCTTTGTCGAGTTCTTTTATTGGTTCAATGTTAGCTTCTGTTTTAGTGGTCTCTGCTTGTTTTTCCTGCGTAATTTTAAATACCAGCACGGCATTGTTCAATGCATTAACAGTCATCAGTTTGCCCGAAAGTGTTTCGCCAATGCCGCAGATTAATTTTAGGGCTTCATTGGCCATGTACAAGCCTATTATGCCAGGCAAAATGCCAATTACACCTCCTTCTATACAGTTAATATTTTCAGTTGGTGGTGCCGGATAGAGGTCTCTATAGTTTGTGCTACCCTGCTGGTTAAATACCGCAACCTGACCTTCGAACTGTAAAATAGAGCCAAAAATAAGTGTTTTGCCTAAAGTTACGCATGTATCGTTCACTAAGTAACGGGTGGTAAAATTATCCGAACAATCGATAACCAGATCATAATCCTGGCAAATGTTTGCCGCATTATCTGCGCTTAAACGTTCGTTATAGGCACTGAGACCTACATGCGGATTAAGCAATTGGAGTTTTGCTGCAGCAGTTTTTGCCTTAGGTTGTCCAATATCAGTATGGTTATATAAAATTTGCCGGTGCAGGTTGCTCAATGCTACCACATCATCATCTACAATTCCAATTCTTCCTATGCCTGCTGCGGCCAAATATTGCAATACCGGGCAGCCCAAGCCGCCTGCGCCGATAACCAATACCTTGGCGGCTTTTAGCTTTTCCTGTCCGGCGGGGCCCAATTCAGGCAAGATCATTTGCCTGTTGTAACGGTTCAGTTCTTCTTTTACTAACATGATTTTTGGATCAAACTCATATCCCAATCTTTCCAGATAGGCTCGTAACCCTGTTTTCTGATCATGGCCGCAATTTCCTGTGCCGAGCGTTCATCAGATATTTCGAACTGCTCTAACGATTGCGGTTCTACCTGGTAACCGCCCGGATTGGTTTTAGAACCCGCACTAATGGCGGTAATGCCCAACTTAATCACCTGGTTGCGGAAAGCTACGGTTTCGCGGGTAGAAATAGACAGCTCTACTTCGCTGTTAAATAAGCGGTAGGCACAGATCAGTTGTACCAATTCTTTATCGTTCATCACCACTTTAGGCTCTAAACCACCGCTAAAAGGCCGTAGCCTGGGGAAAGAAATACTGAATTTGCTTTGCCAATATTGTTTTTCGAGGTAAGAGAGATGCAGGGCGGTAAAAAATGAATCTGTACGCCAGTCTTCCAGGCCAATCAATACGCCAAGACCCATTTTATGGATACCTGCCTGCCCCAAACGGTCAGGGGTTTCTAAGCGGTACAGAAAGTTTGATTTTTTGCCTTTTGGATGGTGCTTGCGGTAATCGTCCTGGTGGTAGGTCTCCTGGTAAACCAGTACCGTATTTAGCCCGTGCGGAATAAGGGTTTCGTAGTCGGCTACATCCAAAGGCTGCACCTCCATGGAGATATGCGCAAAATGTGGACTAATGAGATCTAATACTTTTTTAAAATAATCGGTGTGTACACTTTGGTTGGCTTCGCCCGTTACCAGCAGCACATGGTCGTAGCCCATACCCTTAATTACCGCAACTTCTTGCATAATTTCCATTGGGGTGAGCGTTCTCCGCCTTACCTTGTTATCATAACTGAAACCACAATAGGTACAGATGTTATTGCATTCGTTGGAGAGGTAAAGCGGTATATACATTTGTATTACCCGACCGAAACGATCTAAAGTTAATCGCTGACTAACCTGCGCCATATCTTCGAGATAAGGCAGCGCTGCTGGAGAAATAAGCGCTTTGAAATCTTCCAGATCGCGCTGTTTATTGCGCAATGCCCGCTCTACATCTGCAGCTGTTTTATCGTAAATACTGGCCTTGGTATCGTCCCAATTGTAAGATTCGAATACCCCGTTAAAACTCTTCATCTAAAAATGCGGTTAGTGGGCTGCTTGCTGCAGCATAGTTTGTTTGAGCGCCTAATTTAGATTCGAAAGCCATTCTGCCGGCTTCTACAGCTATTTTAAAGGCAATAGCCATATTGGTCGGATCTTTGGCTATGGCAATGGCGGTGTTCACCAAAACAGCATCGGCACCAATTTCCATGGCTTTTGCCGCATCAGACGGTGCACCTATACCGGCATCAATAATTACCGGGACCCTGCTCTGGCTGATGATGATCTCTAAAAAATCGATGGTTCTTAATCCCTTGTTACTGCCAATTGGGGAGCCCAGCGGCATTACAGCCGCCGTGCCCACATCTTCCAAACGTTTACATAAAACCGGGTCGGCATGGATATAAGGCAAAACCACAAAACCGAGTTTAACCAGTTCTTCGGTGGCTTTTAATGTTTCGATCGGATCGGGCATAAGGTATTTCGGATCTGGGTGGATTTCCAGTTTGATCCAATTGGTTTCTAAGGCTTCACGTGCCAGCTGAGCCGCAAAAACGGCTTCTTTTGCATTGCGCACACCAGAGGTATTGGGCAATAAATTAATGTGCGGGTATTTAAGGTGATGAAGGATATCGTCATCCTTGCCTCTTAAATCTACACGTTTGAGCGCCACGGTAACCAGTTCGGAGGCCGAGGCAATTAAGGCACTTTCCATCTCTTTGGCAGAACTGAATTTTCCGGTGCCGGTAAAGAGGCGAGAGCTAAAGGTTTGATCTGCTATGGTTAACATATCTGTAATTTTTAAATCGAATGAATACTGAACTTGCTGTTGATTTCTTCAAGAACCGCAGCTGTTTGTGTTTGGTTGGTGAGCGCCGCCGAGATGGCAATTCCGTAAATTCCGGTTTCGAGTATAGCCGGAATATCAGCGGCTTCAATACCACCAATGGCAATAATTGGGGTATTAATGCCAGCACTTCTTACTTTTTCCATTAATTTGTGGTAGCCTTCCAAGCCCACAATCGGGCTCAGGTTTTCTTTTGTCCGGGTAAACCTGAATGGACCCAAGCCGATATAGTCAGCACCTTCGGCTACCCTTTGTTGGATATGTTCGAAAGTATTCGCTGTGCCGCCGATGATCTGGTTTTTCCCGATAATTTTTCTGGCTTCGAGAATGGGCATATCCTGTAGGCCCAGGTGTACACCATAACTGTTTACGGCTTTTGCCAGGTGCGGAAAATCGTTTACGATAAGCTTGGCGCCATACTTTTCGCATAAGGCCTGCGCGGCTTTTGCAAAAGGCAGGATTTCGGCTTCGGCCAGGTTTTTAATGCGGAGCTGGATCCATTTTCCACCCGCTTGGAGCACTTGTTCAATGGCATCGATATGGGTGCCTGTTTTAGGTGCTTGCGAGATATATTGTAAGGGCTGAATCATATTGATATTTTTAAAACGGTTGATGCTAAGCAAGGCAATGTTGCTGTGCTTTTTTAAAATTGATTAAAGCCTGAGCAGGATCGTTCCAGATACTGCCCAGTAGCGCAATACCATCGAAATTCATTGCTTTTACCTGATCGATCTGGTTGAGGCCAATGCCGCCCAAAGCGATTAATTTTGTTTTAGCGTTATACTTGTTTAGCCGAAAACCGGGAGGGATAAACCCCATGTAACCTGGTTTGGAAAGGCTGTTGAATACCGGGCCGTAAAAACAGTAATGGTATGGCCTAATGCGATCTATATCTGATAGCTGATGAATAGATGTGCTCCATATATGCTTTTGAGGTGGCAGGGTATTGAGCGTAATACTTTTTCTAAAGCTTTCGGTATGGTGGATTCTATTAATGTTATAATCGTTGGCCAGTGTATGGAAGTGGTGTAAAGCAATACGTGGATGATATTCCGGTAAAATCCCTTCCACAATTTTACGGTAATCGGCCTCATCTGCATTTTCCTTACGCAAATGAAAAATCTGTAAACCAGCTTCGAAAAGCTGGTTGATCAGGTTACTTTCTTCCTTAAAAACGGTTGGCTTGGCAATTACAATCAGTTCCATAGTGGTTTAAGAATAAATTTCGCTTCCTTTTTGGGTAAACTCTTTCGATTTTTCCTGCATGCCCTGCGCTAAAGCCTCTTCTGCTTCCACACCTTGTTTTGCGGCATACTCCCTCACGTCCTGCGTAATTTTCATAGAGCAGAAATTCGGGCCGCACATGGAGCAGAAGTGTGCAATCTTGGCACCCTCTGCAGGTAAGGTTTCATCATGGAATTCTTTTGCGGTATCCGGGTCGAGTGAGAGGTTAAACTGATCTTCCCATCTAAATTCGAACCTGGCCTTACTTAAAGCATTATCGCGGTATTGTGCACCTGGGTGGCCTTTGGCTAAATCGGCCGCATGGGCGGCAATTTTATAGGTAATTACACCGTCTTTAACATCTTTTTTATTTGGCAGGCCTAAATGTTCTTTCGGGGTTACATAACAGAGCATGGCTGTGCCGAACCAGCCGATCATGGCTGCGCCAATGGCTGAGGTAATGTGGTCGTAACCAGGCGCAATATCAATCGTTAAAGGGCCTAAAGTATAAAATGGCGCTTCGCCGCAATGGTCGAGCTGTTTTTCCATATTGGCTTTAATCAGGTGCATGGGTACATGTCCTGGGCCTTCTATAATCGTTTGTACATCGTGTTTCCAGGCTATTTTAGTGAGTTCGCCAAGCGTTTCGAGCTCCGAAAACTGTGCAGCATCGTTCGCATCGGCAATACAGCCGGGCCTTAAGCCATCGCCTAATGAAAAGGCCACATCATAAGCTTTCATAATTTCGCAGATTTCTTCAAAATGGGTATACAGGAAGTTTTCTTTGTGATGGGCCAGGCACCATTTGGCCATAATGGATCCGCCACGCGAAACAATACCTGTAATCCTTTTAGCGGTTAAAGGCACATAACGGAGCAGTACACCGGCATGGATGGTAAAATAATCTACGCCCTGTTCAGCCTGCTCAATTAAAGTATCGCGGAAGATTTCCCAGGTGAGGTCTTCGGCTTTTCCATTTACTTTTTCTAAAGCCTGATAAATGGGAACGGTACCAATGGGCACAGGCGAATTGCGGATAATCCATTCGCGGGTTTCGTGGATATTTTTTCCTGTTGATAAATCCATAATGGTATCGGCTCCCCAACGGCAGGCCCAAACGGCTTTTTCTACTTCTTCTTCGATGGTAGAGGTTACGGCCGAGTTACCGATATTGGCGTTAATTTTTACCAGAAAGTTTCGGCCAATAATCATGGGTTCGAGTTCGGGATGATTGATATTGCAGGGAATTACCGCCCTGCCGGCTGCTACCTCTGCCCTTACAAATTCGGGTGTGATGTAGCCTTTTGGTGTATTTGCGCCAAAGCTATTGCCCTGATGCTGGTGGTTCATTATATCGTGCTGATCGCCCAATTGCACATTTAACAGTTCTATCTGTTGGTTTTCCCTAATGGCAATATATTCCATTTCGGCCGTAATAATGCCTTTTTTTGCATAATGCATTTGAGATACATTGGCACCGGCTTGCGCTTTGTAGGGTTTGTTGATGAAATTAAAGCGTAAGGCATCAAGCTTTTCATCCGCCAGGCGCTGTTGCCCGTAAGCAGAAGATGGCTGAGGGAGTTCTACCACATCAAGTCTGTCTTTTATCCATCGCTCCCTGATCCGCGGCAAGCCTTTTTTTACATCAATAACAGCATTAGGATCGGTATATGGGCCACTGGTATCGTAAACGGTTACAGGCGGATTAGGTTCGGTTAGGCCAAAGCCATTATGGATTTTGGTTTCCGATAAACTGATTTCGCGCATGGCCACCTGGATATTGTGGATTTTTCCAGGTACAAAGATCTTGCGTGAGGCCGGAAATGGACTGCGGCTGATCACCTCTTGGTTCGGTGTTTTTTCTTGTTTCATATTAGTAGCTGTTTTATCCGCCTTGAGTGGCTTTTATGAGTATAACTTGATCAGCTGGATTTAATAGATGAGTTGCCCAGTCTGATTTGGGGATAATGGTTTGGTTTACCGCAATGGCAAGGCCATTTGTTTCCGTTAAAATGACAGCAGCAAGCATCTGTTCGATGGAACAGGCCTCGTTAAGAAGATAGTTTTGATTGTTTATAGTTACTTCCATATTTTAAAGAATTGGAAAAACTATAGAGATTGCCCCAAAATGGAGATTGAAAAGACAGCAATGTAAGATTGCTTTCACTTTTCCCTTCGGCAGTACTAACTGCATCAGGTTCAAAGGGTATTTCTCAGCACGTAGGCACCCCTAAAGTTTTTTGTAAATATATGCGATTAAATTTCTAATGCAAATAAAAAAAATAAATTGGGCTATGTTGTTAGAAAAGATGCACTGGGTTTTATTGCCTCGTATCGGTTTTTAAGGTTGTGCAAGAAGATAGATATAGATGAAATCTATTCGGTTTTGTTTTAATATAGAGCTTGTTTTGGTTAATTGATAGTAAGGCGGAATCAATTCCAGCAGCCTTACATTTCCATCTTTTTAACCACAAAGTGCACAGAGAGAAGGCACAAAGGCCGCAGAGCTGGGTGTAAAGTTCTTAACCATTTAAGGAATGTAAGAAAATATAAGATCCTTGAGCTTATATGAACCTTCTATGTCTTATATGGTTAATCAAAAAGATCCTTCACTTCCGACTCCACTCAGTACAAGCTCGCCCAAAGGTTCCGTCGTTTCGTGTTTCCGAGGCAAAATGTCTTGCAGATTTCATTAATTCATAATGATGTTGCGCTAGGAATAATGCGTTGATCGCCTCACGCCTCAAGACTAAAAGCCTCTATCTTGAGGCAGTAATTGCTTTACTTAAATCCATTGCTTTTTGCATATTGGCAATGCCATAGCCATAAGGAACTTCTGGTTTTGCTGCACGATCGGCAGACTGTCTAATTACCTGAATGAGCTCGGCATTAGTGAGTTTTGGATATGCTTGCCATAAACAGGCTGCCAGACCGCACATAATGGGGCTGGCATAAGAGGTTCCACTGCGTGTTTCACTGTTTCCACTCTCGTTAATTACACTTGCACTGCCACCTAAAGCTACCACATCAGGTTTCATTCTGCCATCTACTGTGATACCCCAGGATGTGAAAGCACTTATAGCTAGGTTACTATAAATAGCTCCTATAGCGAGTGCATGGGGAGAATCGGCCGGTGTTCCTACCCATGAACTTTCATTCCCGGCGCAATTAACAATCAAGATTCCTTTACTTGCTGCTATATTAGCTCCCCGTGTTGCTAAAGCAGTTTTTCCATCCATATCTTCAAACTTATATTTCGTATATGGGAAATAATAGCCTGCAGTATAATAAAGAGATGAGTTTATAATATTCACCCCAACACTATCTGCATATTCTACCGCATTTACCCAGTAATCTTCTTCTATGGGATATTCGGTAGCTTCATCTTCGGTGCGCAGAAGCCAATAATTTGCTTCTGGGGCAGTACCTACGTAAGTGCCAGGCAAGTTAGTGGCCATACATGAGGTTACCCAAATGCCGTGATTATCTTTACTATATGGGTTGTCGTTTTCGTAAACAAAAGATTTTGCGCCTTTTACATTAACATTTTTGAAGGCTGGGTTTGTTTTAAAATTAATGAAACCTGCGTCGATTACAGCAATATCAATCCCTTCGCCTCTAAAACCTTTATTGTGCAGCGCCTGGCCATTATTTATATTAATATTGTTAAATGCCGTGCCATAATCTAACGGAACATCTGGGGTATGGTTAGCGCCAATTTGTGGTACATCTATATATTTTGGGGCAGTGCTTATTTCTTTTCGCTTTCCTTCCCATACCAAAATTACATCTTTTACAAAAGGCAAAGCTTTGTACTTGTCAATTAAGAATTCGTCTGTGCAGTTTACACTTACGGTATTTAACCACTTGCTTTTAGCAACGATAGTACCTCCAACCTGTTGAATAGCTTTAAGGTATTCGGGAGAAATAGGTAAATCTGAGGCGTCAATGGGTATATTTTGCTTATGTCTTCGCTCAATTGCTTTTGGGGAAAGAAACGATTCGGGGTTACTGATCGATAAATTCGATTGCCCTTTATCTTTTAATACTAAACGGAATTTATAGTCATTACCATCGGTAACCACAACCTTGCATTTGGCTACCCCTTTTCCATTAACCATTGTGGCTAAAACATAGGTTTCTCCAGCAGCATCGGGCCAAACTATTCCTTCTTCAGTTACCCGGGCTATTCGAGGGTTTTCTGAACTCCATATTACAGAAGAAGATTCTCCTGGTTGTAAATTTTGAATTTTTACTTCTAATCTGGCTCCGAAGAAACTATCATTTGCAAGTTTTACCTCTCCTGGTACAATGGATATGGTGGTAACAGGTGTTTCGGGTGCTTCAGGTGTTTCTGTTTTTTTACAGGCAGAGAAAAAAAGGCAAAATACAATAGAGGTAAGGTAAAGGTGGTGAGCGTGTAATTTCATGTTAATCTTAAATGGTAGTGTCTTTTAAAAGAAAGAGGAACTCACATATAAGGCTACATCCTTTTTCACAGGCGATGCAAAAGTAAGATAATTAAGGCAGATTGCATTAATATATGGGGTCACATCTTTAAAGCCTCATCAATCGACTTCGCCTGGTGCAGTTCTGCTCGGGGGGATAAGTACATAATCTATTGTTTTTTGACTGCAAAGCATACAGGATGACCAACGCTGGATTACAGTTAATCGACTCATGATTTCAGACCAACTAACTAATCCACGCCAACCGCCTTTCGTAAAAAGTAAAAATTCCTTACCTTTGCATCATCACCAATCACCCCATACATGTAAAATTCGTTTCTTTTCAGAAAATAGATAACAAGCTGAGCGGTTCCGTTCCTGCAATTATTTACAATAAAAAAAGAAATTTATGCTTATTCTACAAGGGGCTAACTATATCCATCCCAATGGGGATTTACTGCTTTCAGACTTAAATCTTACCATCAACAAATACGAAAAAATTGCACTCATTGGCCATAATGGGGCGGGGAAATCGACACTTTTAAAAATTTTATCAGGTAAACTCAGGGCAACTGCCGGATATGTTAAAACGGAATCGGTGCCTTATTATGTGCCACAGCTTTTTGGTCAATTTAATGATTTTACTGTTGCGCAGGCACTCAGGATTGAAGATAAACTAAAAGCGCTGAACGAAATCCTTAACGGAGAAGTGACAGACAAAAATTTGACTATACTCAACGATGACTGGACCATTGAGGAACGTTGCGCGGAAGCTTTGAGTTATTGGCGATTGGAGGGTTTAGACTTAAACCAAAAAATGGAAAGTTTAAGCGGGGGACAAAAAACCAGCGTATTTTTGGCTGGCATCGCGATACACCGCCCGGATATTGTTTTGATGGATGAACCGACCAATCATTTGGATCTGGAAGGCAGAAACAGGTTATACGATTATATCCGATCGACCAGAAATACTTTGGTGGTGGTGAGCCACGACCGTACTTTATTGAACCAAATTGAGAAAGTTTGCGAATTAAGTAAACGGGGAATAACCATTTATGGCGGAAATTATGATTTCTATACTGCGCAAAAGAAAATTGAAAATAATGCTTTGAACAATGATTTAAAAGCAAAGGAAAAATCATTGCGCAAGGCCAAAGAAGTGGAACGGGAATCGATAGAGCGGCAACAGAAACTTGATGCCAAAGGGAAGAAAAAACAGGAAAAGGCTGGATTGCCGACCATTTCGATGAATACGTTAAAAAATAATGCAGAAAAAAGTACGGCAAAATTAAAGGCTGTGCATACCGAAAAGCTCGATCATATTTCTTCTGAATTAAACCAGCTTAGGTCTGCGCTGCCAGATGCAGACAAAATGAAAATCGGTTTCAACCAAGCCAGGTTGCACAAAGGAAAAAGTATTGTTGAGGCTAAGGAGGTCAATTTTGCTTTTCATGATCAGGTACTTTGGAAGGAGCCGCTTAGTTTTCAGATTTTTAGTGCGGAGCGTTACGTGATAAAAGGCCGGAATGGATCGGGCAAAACCACCTTGATTAAGCTTATTTTGAGGCAGCTCCAGCCCTCGACAGGAAGTTTAAACAAGGCAGACGTTAGTTCCATGTACATTGATCAGGATTATTCGTTGGTCGGTGATCAACTTACAGTTTACGAACAGGCCCAGCAATACAATTCGGGTGCATTGCAGGAGCATGAAATAAAAATCCGTTTAAACCGGTTTTTGTTTGGCAAAACCGATTGGGACAAACCTTGTTCGGCCTTAAGTGGCGGTGAGAAAATGCGGTTGATCCTTTGTTCGTTAACCATCAGCAACCAATCGCCCGACCTGATTATATTGGATGAGCCTACCAATAACCTCGATATCCAGAATATAGAAATTTTAACGGCAGCCATTAACGAATATCAGGGAACACTTCTGGTCGTATCGCACGACGAATATTTTCTTAAGCAAATCTATGTGGAACATACCATTGATCTTTAAAATAAATATATAGCCTTATCTTCGTTCCAAATTATAAAACCAGTACACCTATGCAAAACCTGTTGGCACTACAAAGCGGCGAACTTAAAGGAGCAGTATCGTTAAAACTTTCTGAAAACCTAACCGAGTTTCCAAACGAAATATTCGAGTTGGCCGATACTTTGGAAGTGCTGGATTTATCTTTTAATAAATTAAGTGCATTACCAGCAGATTTTGGCCGTTTAAAGAAACTGAAGATTTTCTTCTGTTCAGAAAACCTTTTCACGGTTATGCCTGAGCAATTGGCCGACTGCCCTTTGTTGGATATTGCAGGTTTTAAATCTAACCAGATTAAAACGGTGCCTGCAAAATCGCTGAATCCTAATCTGCGCTGGCTGATTTTAACAAACAACAACATTGCCGAATTACCAAAAGAGATCGGGCAGTGTACGCGGATGCAAAAGCTGATGTTATCGGGTAACCGTTTGGTGCAATTGCCCAATGAATTAAGCAATTGCCAAAATTTATCGTTACTGCGGATTGCTGCTAATAAACTGCATGAGCTGCCACAATGGATGGCCATGATGCCTAAACTTTCGTGGATTGCATTTTCGGGGAACAACTTTAGTAAAACACCTGCTGTAGAAACACTTTCGTTAATTAATTGGCACGATTTAGAGATTAACCATTTGTTGGGCGAAGGCGCATCGGGTATCATCTCAAAAGCAAACAGGACCATTGGTGATGAAACCCAGGAGGTAGCCGTTAAAATATTTAAGGGCAATGTAACCAGTGATGGCTTGCCGGAAGATGAAATGACGGCCTACATTGCTGCGGGTTACCACCCCGGCTTGGTTAATTTAATTGGACAGATTGCCCTGCACCCAGAAGATAAAAAAGGACTGGTGATGGACCTCATCCCTCATCATTTTTATAACCTGGGTAATCCGCCGAGTTTAGAGAGCTGTACCAGGGATGTTTTTCCTGAAGGTATGCAGCTGTCGGAAAAACAGTTGCTGAGTATTGCCAAAGCCATTGCCTCCTTAGCCGCGCAATTGCACGAGGCTGGGATTATGCATGGCGATTTATATGCACACAATATCGTGATTGATGATGAGGGCAGTACGTTGTTTGGTGATTTTGGTGCTGCAAGTTTTTATGATCAGGCTGATGATGCGCTCGCCTTTGCGCTGGAGCGAATAGAAGTTAGTGCTTATGGTTACCTGCTCGATGATTTACTTTCTTTAAAAAACGAAACAGTAAGCGAAAAGTGTTCGAATGCTTTGGGTATCTTAAGAGATGTCTGTTTAGTTGCACCGCCATTAAACAGGCCCGGTTTTCAGGATTTGGTTAAGGCATTAGCTAATATTTAACTGCAAAAATAGCCCCCAATTTTCATTGGAGGCTATCAATGCCATATTCCAATAGAAGGGTCGTCATTGTAAGGCACGAAGCAATCTTTCTAACTTGCGATAAAGATTGCTTCAGCCGATGAAAAATCGGCTTCGCAATGACGATGCGCCTATATGGGCCTTAGCGGCTATCAAATTATTGAGCATTACTAAAATTAATCATCCATTGGATACCGAACCTGTCTTTAAAGCTACCGAAGTAATCGCCCCAGAACATATCGTCCATTGGCATTTCGATTGTACCACCTGTTGAAAGGCCGTTAAATAGGCGATCGGCATCTTCGCGGCTCTCGGTATTGAGGTTAATGTACATGTTGTTACCTTCTTTAAGTACATGCCCTGCAGAAGGTACACAGTCTGACGCCATTAAAACCGTATGCTCATTAATGGGTAGGGCTACGTGCATTACACGGTTTTTTTCCTCTTCGGTTAATTTATCCGATTCAGGTGTATCGCCCATTTTTGCAAAGAAGGTAAATTCTCCTCCGAAAACCGATTTATAAAAATTAAAAGCTTCTTCGGCCTTGCCGTCGAAGTTTAAGTAAGGGTGCATGCTTGCCATAATCTTATTTATTTTGTTTACAACTAAGTTACTGCACCTTTTAATGATAAAACGGGTGTACTTGAGACAAATGTAAGGGCGTTTTCGACATCGTCAAATTATAACTTTGTATGGTTCTATCTTGTTGTGATGGCCTTAATTTGGGTGCCGAGCCTGAGAAAATATTGTTTTTAAATAGGCTGAAATGTTTTATTCATTTTACAATAGCTTTTAATTAAGTTATTCTTTTACAGATGAATAAAACTGAACGGAAATAAATACTTTATCTTTTTCATATTTGTGTCAGGGTATTAAACATTTAATGAAATAATTCTCAATCGTCCCAAAATAATTTTAGATTTGAGTAAACACGTCCGCTTTTGGGGGCGTGTTTTTTTTGCAAAAAAAAACCTTTCATTGCTGAAAGGTTTCGCGTTTTAATCTAAATCGTCCCGTTGATTTAATTTTAACGTTATAAATATAGTTATCAACATGTTAACATCAAACTAAAAGGTAAAAATACCCCTTTGTGGGTAGTGGTTTTCACTACACCGCGATAAAGAAAACTTTTAATGTGCATAATTATTTGTTGCTTCAATACTCCATTTATAGGCCGGTAACGTTGCCAACAACAAGCTGGAGTCGCTTACTACGAAAATAGAATAATTAAAATGGGCCCTATAATTTGCAAAGATGAACATAGAGAGGGCAAAGGCAAGTGTTAGCGAAAAACTACTGATAGCCGCCAACTTAATCTTGTATCCAACGATAAGCATTACCGTAAAAACTTAGGTCGGTAACCCCCTCTAGAAACACTCTACTTCCCAAAACCGTGACCAGTTTTCGCCTATATCAAGCTTTATTATGCCCTCTTTGTGTGTTAATTCCTGATCGTGGTTAATATCATCGGCCACTCCGCACCAGGGCTCTAAACAAACAAAAGGGGCATCAGTAGCAGCCCAAATGCCAAAGAAAGGAAAATCTTCGAAATGGAAGTGCAGGCCATAATCGTTTTTGTTGTTGAGCAAGCTGATGCAATTGCTCTGCAGGGTTTTAAAAACCAGCGCATCGTTATAAAACAAATCATGTTTAAGGTTTAACCTGTGGCCGCCCAGTTCAATGAGCGCTGTTTGGTCGGATACTAAGCCATCTTCGAGTTTCCAGAAAGTTAATTTCTCATCGGCATTAAAGGCCAGATAGTAATCTTCGTAAACGGTGTTGGGGGTATTGGGCACCGCAAATGCCGGGTGTGCACCAATTGAAAATAAAAGCTCGGCAGTACCTGTGTTTATTACCTTGTAAGTTAAATTCAGTTTTCTGTCGATTAGCCGGTACCTTAGTTTCAGCTCGAAATAAAAAGGATATCCTTTTAAGGTATCTTCATTTTGAGTTAAAGTAAAAACAGCTTCGGTTTCACTTATTTTTTCGAAATTAAAAACATGATCGCGGGCGAAACCATGGCGTGGTAGCTCATAACTTTTACCTTGGTAGGTAAAACTGTTGTTTTTTAATGAGCCAACAATAGGAAATAAAACCGGACTGTGTTTTGCCCAATATTTAGGGTTGGCATTCCATAGATATTCCAGCTTGGTTTCTTTACTAAATAAACCTTGAAGTTCTGCGCCTTTAGCCGCCAGGCTAACTTTTATATAATCGTTCTCGAGAGTTATCATTTGCGATCTAAATTAACAAAAAGATGTACTTTAAAAATATCTTTTTTATTAATTTTGATCACTACTTAAAGCTTAAGCAAATGAAAAGCTTAAAGCGCTATTTATTTTATTACCCGCGCATTTACTTCCGCTTAAAATAAAACCAGAAACCCATGGCGATAGATTTAACAAAATTATCAAATGCAAAAGTAAGGGCTGCTATTACCGCGTTGCAAAAAGGCGATGAAAAAACATGGTTTCCTTTATTTGCTATTGATGTTGCCTTTTACGATGACGGAAACCAGATGAAATTTAATAACTTCTTTAAGAAAGCGCTGGGACATGAGCATTTTACCAGTATAGATAAAGTTGAAAACAACGGATTGGAGGTTTATGGCCATTTCCACTCCGACCAATGGGGTGATTTTAAGACCTGTTTTAAATTTAAGGTAAACAAAGAAGGAAAAATAGCGAGGTTGGATATTGGGCAAGCCTCTTATTGATTTTGGAGTTTGGGGTTGGGAGTTTTGAGTCGGATATAACTCCCAACTCAAAACTCTCCTCCCCAAACTGTTACCCTCGCTCTTCCCAGATACAGGCAATGTTAATAATGGTTTGTACAGCTTTTTTCATGTCCTGTACACTTACCCATTCTTGTTTGCTATGAAAAGCATGTTCTCCGGCAAAAATATTGGGGCAAGGTAAACCCATGTAAGAAAGTCGCGAGCCATCGGTTCCGCCACGGATACTTTGTTGTTTGGCCACCACACCTACTCGTTCAATGGCTTCAATTCCGTATTGAACAATTTTAGGATGCTGATCTAAAACCTGTTTCATGTTGCGGTACTGTGCTTTAATATTAATTTTATAGGTAGATTTTGGATATTTAGTCATCACCTTTTTTACGGTTTCTTCTAAAAACTGCCCATGTTCAGCTAGTTTTTCATCGGTAAAATCTCTGATGATAAACTGTGCTTCTGCCTCTTCTACCTGCCCGTTCATACTCACCGGGTGGATAAATCCTTCTTTTTGATGTGTAGCTTCTGGTGTGAGTGTATCTTTTGGCAGCGAATCTAAAATTTCAGCAAGGATCTTAATGGCGCTTTCCATTTTTCCTTTTGCAAAGCCTGGGTGAGTGCTTACACCATAAATTTTAAGGGCGGCACCATCGGCAGAAAAAGTTTCATCTTCGATTGAGCCCAATGTTTCCCCATCTATTGTATAGCCAAAATCGGCACCTAATTTCTTTAAATCGGCTTTGTCTACGCCGCGGCCTATTTCTTCATCAGGGGTAAAAAGTAGCTTTATGGTTCCGTGTTTTACATCAGGATTTCTCATTAAAAAGGCAGCTGCTTCCATAATTTCTGCTAGCCCTGCTTTATTATCGGCACCTAATAAAGTTGTTCCACTTGCCGTGATAATATCGTTACCAATCTGGTGTTTTAGGTCTTTGTGTTCAGACAGTTTTATTACAATATTGTTGTCATCTGGTAGAATTAAGTCTTGTCCTTGATAATTGTCATGAATAATCGGTTTAACATTTTCACCGCTACAATCTGGCGAGGTATCCATGTGCGAACAGAAGAAAATTACAGGTAACGGCTTGTTTGTGTTTGATGGGATTGTACCATATACATAGCCGTTATCGTCCATTTCGGCATCAGTAACGCCAATTTCTAACAATTCCTGAACCAGTTCTTTACCTAAGTTTTTTTGTTTTAAGGTTGATGGGCAAGTTGGAGAATTTGGATCAGATTGGGTGTCAATCTTCGCATATTTTATAAACCGTTGCTCTAGAGATTTGTTAAAGTTGGTGTATGTGCTCATAATTCAAAGGTAAAAGTTATAGATATTCGATAAACATATTATTTTTGTAAAAAAACGATATGATCTTTAATCTGCTGAGAGCTACTTACATAACCCTTCTGCTTGTTTTTATAGGAAGTTTTTCTTTTGCCCAATCTAATTATTTTAAAATGTCGTATGGTTTTGGTGGAGGAATAAACAAATCTTATACGGATGTGTATAAAGGGAGTTTTGGCTACACAGCCTATGGCGTATTCGATTATCATATCACGCCGTTTGTAACCCTGGGCTTAGAAGGGCAGTATGGCATGGTTCAGGGTGGAGATATTGAAACCGATCCGCACAACCGTCAGTTTGTAAACCAATATACCGCCATTACAGCCAATGTAAAGCTAATGCTTGGTGAGGTGGTGAACTACAATAAAAGCGAGTTTTTATATAATTTGAGGGGTTTATATGTGGGTTTGGGTATAGGGGTAGTTAACAACAAGATTACCGATATTGTGCGGTATAAGCCAAGCTGGGCTGCAGTGGATCCTGGATACGGTCCTTTCCCAGGAAAAGATAAAAGCCTTAATATGACGGTACCGTTAAACTTTGGTTTTAACTATTACATTAACGATGGTTATGGCTATATGAGGTACGTTATCAACATTAATGCACAATCGAACTATACTTTTGGCGAAGGTTTGGATGGTTATAACGATTCGAGTACCAAGTTCGCAAACTATTCGCCGGATGTTTACAACGTTTATACCATAGGCTTTAAATATATGTTCGGAACGATTAAATCTTATCGTAAAACACTTTAATAACATCATTTCATTTCTTAGATTTAAGGCATGAGAAAATTCTTTGTGTTTTGTTTAATCTCGATGAGATTAAAAGCTGCCGCACAAAAAACACCCTTCGAGTTAAGCGGAAAAATTGAAACCACAACTTACACTTCCGCAATATCTTATTACGAAAATTTGGCTAAGACTTATCCAGAGGCCAAATTGTTCACTTATGGAAGTACAGATTTTGGTAAACCTTTACACGTGTTGGTTTTGTCGCACGATCGGGTTTTCGATCCTTCTGAGATTAGAAAGCAGAATAAAAGGATTTTATTGATCAACAACGGTATTCACCCTGGCGAACCAGAGGGTGTAGATGCATCGATGATGCTAGCCCGCGATCTGCTTAAAGCAGGTAAGCTGCCAAAAAATGTAGTGATCTGCATCATTCCTTTGTACAATATAGATGGCAGTTTTAACCGTAGCGGAACATCAAGGGCCAACCAGAACGGACCAGTTGCCTATGGCTTTAGGGGCAATAGTAAGAACCTCGATCTGAACCGTGATTTCATCAAAACAGATTCGAAAAATTCAGCTGCGTTTCAACTCATTTTTAATACCTGGCAACCCGAGATATTTGTAGATACGCATACCAGCAATGGTGCCGATTATCAATATGTAATGACACTTATCCCTACACAAAGAGATAAGCTGAACCCGATTCTTTCTGGTTATTTAACTAAAACATTGTTGCCCGATCTATATGCAGGAATGGAGAAGATGGGGTACCCGATGGTTCCCTATGTAAATTCGATCGGCGAAACGCCAGAAAGCGGAATAACCGGATTTATAGATCCCCCACGTTATTCTACCGGATATACCACGCTGCACAATACTATAGGTTTTATGCCAGAAACACATATGCTAAAATCGTACGATTTGCGTGTGGATGCTACTTACAAACTTTTGCAAACCTATATTCAGGTTGTAGAACGCGATGCCAAGGTTATTGGAGAAAATAAGCGGAAGGCAGATGAATTTGTGGCTGCTCAAAAGGAATTTCCTTTAGAATGGAAACTGAATAAAAGCGAGGTAAACGATCTGACCTTTAAAGGCTTTGAGGCCGGGCAAAAAACCAGCACGGTAAGCGGCGCTGATCGTTTATATTACGACCGCAGTAAACCTTACACCAAAACCATTAAAGAATGGAACAAGTTCGAACCTGTGGTGTCTATTCAAAAACCGGTTGCCTACATTATTCCGAAAGCCTGGGACCGTGTAATTGCCCTGCTTAAACTGAATAATGTTAAACTGCGGGAACTTAGGGCCAATCAGAAAATTGACGTAGAAAGCTATTATATCGGCGATTTTAAAACCGGAACAAGACCCTACGAAGGGCACTATCTGCACTCAGCCGTAAAATTGAATACGCTAAAGCAGAATCTCCAATATTATGCAGGCGATTTTGTGGTTTATGTTAACCAACCTGTTAACCGTTATATTGTAGAAACACTGGAGCCACAGGCTACTGACTCTTATTTCAACTGGAATTTTTTCGATTCAATTCTGGATATGAAGGAACATTATTCGGCATATGTTTTTGAAGATACCGCAACAGCACTCCTTAACAATAATCCAGAACTACAGCATAAACTGGAGGCGAAAAAAGCTTCAGACGCCGAATTTGCGAAGAATGCGGGTGCACAACTTGATTTTGTATATAAAAATTCTGATTATTACGAAAAAACACACAATAGATATCCGGTAGCCCGTTTGGTTACAGACATAAAACTTGATTTAAAATAACTCCATGGAATACTTCAATATTGCACCAGTTGCCTCCGTAATTTTCGTTTTTACTATTATTACCAGCCTGTACGCTTTCTACGATCACTCCCTTTACGGGAAATTTATGCTGCATCCTTATAGTGTTTCGAAAGGACAGAATGTATATACCTTGATTACCAGCGGGCTTGTGCATGCAGATTGGATGCACCTGTTTTTTAATATGTTTACCTTTTATGCTTTTGCCTTTACACTGGAAAGATTAATGGGGAGCTGGCAGTTTGGATTACTTTATTTTTTAGGACTAGTACTGAGTGATTTACCCACCGTTATTAAATATAAAGATCATTTTAACTACAATAGCCTAGGTGCTTCAGGAGCGATTAGTGCCGTGCTTTTTAGCTATATTTTGTTTAATCCAATGTCTAAAATTTATATCATGTTTATCCCGATTGGAATTCCTGCTGTAGTTTTTGGGATTTTGTATTTAATTTATTGTGCTTATGCTTCCCGCAATTCGAGAGACCATATCAATCATGATGCACACTTTTTTGGTGCCTTAACCGGATTGATTTTTACCATCATTTTTGTTCCAGGGATTTTGCAGAACTTTATTGCCATGTTAACGGGAGGGAGATAATCATTAACCACAGATAAAAAGGATGAACACAGATATAAAATATTTAAGCAGCAAAACTTTAAATCTGCATTCAACATTTAGACAAACCGTTTTAATGTACTTAATCTCTTAACGGTTAAAATGTTTTCAATGTATAACATTAAGGCACTACCCTTTTCTTAATGCTCTTAATTTCTTAACGATAAAAAGTCTAGCCCGCCGTAGGCAAATAAGGTTTCTCGAAGAAACTCATCGGTTCATCAGGGTTTTTAATAATCTCGAATACCACATAACCCCAGGGTTTCCAGAAGTTTTCCAATACCTGCGCATATACTTTATTTTGCCAAACATCAAAAAGCGGTTTGGTCATGTTTCCGCGTAAGGGCATGGCTTCGATATAAGTGGTACCTTCTACTGGCATAAAAGTATACTCAGGCAAACGGTTAAACAGATAGGCAGAGTAATAAAAACGGGCACTCAGTTCTTCAAACTGTTCTGCGGTTAAAGCTTTTCCTTTTATTTCGTTGATGATATCCTGATGATAGCGTTTATTGGTGCCATTATCCTGTAAACAGGCGATGATGCCAAAATCTTTCATTTTTAACGAGAAGGTTAACGTGTTAATCTCATCACGGAAACTGAATGGTGTTTCTCCGTTTTCTAATTTAACTACAGTGATAGACCATGGCGAAAAATCTTCAAACTCTAGGCTGGTATACAGGTTCTGCATCATGAAATTCAAATTGGCAAATTTCATCATTAACGATTGCGACATGTTTAATCCGTCGGCAGTCATTTCTTTACGTAAGGCCGAATGCATTTCGATATAGACAAAGCCATATAAAAACTTACCGATCCAATTAAAAAGATCCAGCTCTGGTAATGCAGAAACGGCATCATAACCAGTTGCAAACGAAGCTTCGATTTTGTGTTCAAGCGGGCTTAAAAACTGCTCGTCTACTTCACTGTTTACCGGAATAACCAGCGTATTGTACGAACGGATACTCTCATCCAAAAACTGGATCTGCTCTTCGCCACTTAAACCAGCCTGCGCTAACAACCATTTTGGAATTAACGGCACCTGAACAACAGGCGAATTAAAAGTTTTGCCACTTAAGAAGCAGATTTTGTATAAAAAATCGAAGTTTTGGAAAGGGTTGTATAAGCCAGTATTCATCACTGCAATATTAGCCATTATATTTTTAGCGCTTTATGCCGATATTTTATTTTAACGCAGGGATTACAAGTGGTGAGCTTTCTGATCAAACCTTTGGCTTTCCTGCTTATTTCAGGAAAGAGAGCGTGTTCCATGGTAAAAAGGTTTGAGCGCCCAGTTTTTTATCGGTGGCTTAATGCAAATTCCGACGAATGTTCATTAATTCGTTAAGTAAAAGGGAGAGGCCTATCATCAGAAAACAATAAATAGATTTCTCCCTGTGGAGGGGGCCGTTCAAAAGAATCGTTTAGACATTAGAAAGATTTTGTTAGCTTGAGCATCAAACCAAATGAATCATCAAGAAGCTCGCCTTGATCAAACGATGTTGCAAACCCGCCATTAATCCCATTTCTGAACGATTTCATACCTTCAATATAAAAGGAAAATTGATCTGCTTTATCAAACACACCACCCTTGTTTAGATGAACGAACTCTCCCAGGCTATGGCCATAATCACTGGTCCCAAATGTTCCGTAATTATTGGAATAAGTTAATTTCGTCAGCACCTCCCAATCTTTTATTGACCCCTCAATACCTAAATGAAAAGCCACAACCCGGTTATTAACAAAATATTCATTTCTGATTTCCTGCCCAGCTTTTATATCTTCTCTTCTGGTGATTAGTGCATTTCCGAGCCCTTTATTCATATATGACCATCCGCTTTTATAATAAAAATTATTATAATAATCTTCATCCCCGGACTTTGTTAGCTTTGACCATGGATAACCAGCCTGGTCTTTGGAATAGAATATTTCCACAAGCAGCTTTTTCCATTTAAAAAGACCACTTGTTTTGCTGAAGTTTTTATTGGTTATCGTTACTCCGGTTAGGCCATCAGCGATATTCGCTAATTTAGACAGGGCTCCTACATCATAAAAATTCTGTCGATATATCAGCACATTAATCTTATCAAAATTATATTCTGCGCCAATATCAAGGGAACCCAATTGATTGCCTATTTTAGATGTATAATATCCGTTTCCTTCATAAGCTTTTCCCAGCATAACATATTTAAAGGTTTCAAAGTCGGATAATCTAAAGGATGGGCCAAAAATGTCTTTTTCACTTCCCCAAAATGCTTGATGATTAAATCCACCATGCATTTTGAACCTCCAATCGGGCTTGCCAAGCCTTATATAGAGTGATTTTTGATGAAAAAAGGTACTCTGATAATAAAACTCAGAATTCACAGGATTTTGAATATTCATTTTACCAAGCCATCCGTGCAGTATGTTTCCTTTGATGGCAAACAATTTATTCAAAACAGGTATAGCATAGTAATCAGGAATGGAAATCTCTACCCGAGGTACCCCTGGGGCATTGCCTGAGACTGCAAAATTGCCAACACTCAGGGTAGTGTCTCCATTAAGGCCCATTACATTTTTATTTCTTCCGACAATGAGATTAAAAATACCAATTCTGCCTTTTACATAGGCTTCAACCAATTGAAAGTTAGTGCCTTTGCCCAGATTGCCCCTGCCTTCAAAACCAAAACCCCAATCTAATAATTTCTGCTTTTTATCAGTGCTGTCTTTTGGAGGCAATGGAGAGAAGTCCTTATATGCTTTACCAATAAAACTTTGAGACAGACCAGAAAGCGGAACAGAACCAAATTGGTTAGAACGCATCCAGAAGGGTACAGTACCATTGGTAGTACCTATAGTTTGCGATTCTAGCTCAAATTTTACAGGCACTTTTTGTGCAGAAACAATATTGCACATCAAAACAAAACAGATTAGCTGATAAAACACTTTCGGATTTATCTTTGATGGGAATGCAGTCATAGATAGAAGATGATTAGGTTTTTAATTTAGCTATTGGTGCCATTATCTCTAACCATAACGAAAATGTGAGATCAATCGTCTGTCTTTAGTGTAAAAAGAACACTAAGCCTATCCGGGCTATGTTTGGGGCCGCTGTAAACTTTGATCACGGGATAAAGCTTTGAAGGTAGGATTAAACTTCATTCATCAACCTATACCACAAAAGCTGAAATAGTCAATTTGGCCTCGCCAATCGCATGAGGTTCGCCGTTCATATTTATTTTTGCCGTTTATCTGTCCTTTTTGAGATTCAAACATGCCCTGCAAAGTTTAACTGGTAAGAGGAATGATTTGTAAGTTATGATGCCAGAGCGGATTTTAAGTATAAAGGCGTTTTAAAAAATATTTCTTTACCTGATGGCTTACTTAAGTTTAGCCCACTGGGATTGGGTGCCTTATTCATTTTAACAAAATAAAATTCTGCTAATAGTTATTATAATAATAACTGATATCATCAACCAGCTGGTTGTAAATGGGTTTGGTAAATTCTAAAAACAAAGCACTTGGTGGTGGGGGCAATTGCTCCCTCCTTCTGGTAATGGCCAGTTGCTGTTTACTCAGTGCCCTATCATCACCTTTATAGGTTGCCCAATTATCTCTCCATACATAAGTTCCAGGGAATTTCTGCTGGCGTACCAGTTTCTTCGTGTTCCAATCGGTAATGCTCATATCCAACAAACCTGATGAGGATATATTCTTTTCGAAAAGACTTAAAGTGGCTTTTACTGTGCCATAGATAGGCTTTTTCTCACGGGTTTCGCCGATTACCACACTGTCGCGTTTCAACTTTTCTACCCTTTCTTTTATATAGGTCTGGCCTACCACAAAATCATCAAAGTTTAAACTCAATACCTGATCGGGAACAATTTTTTGGTTGGTTGCCTGAGCCTCGCCATAAAATATCACAAACTTATTTCTCGAGTAGTTTCCAATAAACTGATCGATCTGCTGCTGAAAATAATCAGCGCTTAATTTGTACCTGCCGCTGTTTACAACAATCGGCTGAACCACAACCCGGGTTACTGCTGCCCAATAAGCATCTTCCATTTTGGCTTTGGCATCTTTATAATTTGGCTGAAGATTCTGTGTTTTCTCAAATTCGTAGTATGCCTTTTTTGCCGACTGGCGGTTGTTTTCTCTCAAATAACCTAATCCTGAGTTATATCTTGCGGCAGCAGCATTGTATTTACTATCAGCAAGTTCATTGATGTATTTTGAAGGCTTAGGAACAATGGTTAAGCAAGCTGGGCAACTGTTAATATCATCGGCCAATTGATTGATTTTTTGGTAATCGTACATCACCGATTCCCACCTGAATAAATTGTTAGACATTTTAGCTTCTTCAATTTTTTGCAAATGATCCTGTAGCGCTAAATCGTATGCTGTTTTTAGCACTTCCATAGCCTCACTATTTTTTGGCGAGTTTTGCAGCCTGCTTACTGCCTTAGCAACCGAAGCATCATAATCACCCTTTTGTAAGGCTTTTTTTCCTGTGGTACATCCCCCAATAATTATTAAGGATAAATAAATAAAATACCGTAATCTTGAATTGTTTTTCATGGCAGTGGTAGTTGCGTTAATAAAACAAAGATAATTTGTAAAGCGATAATTACCTTAATTATTTAGAAGACGATTGATAATGAAGATTAGTTGCAGGCAATTTGAATTAGAATTAAAACACCCTTTTTCGATCTCGAAATTTACCCGTACCAGCACCCCCTTAATGCTGTTAAAGATCGAACATGAAGGTGTAACAGGTTATGGTGAGGCTTCTATGGTACCTTATATGGGCGAGAGCTACGAAAGTGCTGCGGCATTTCTTAGCCTTGTAGATTGGGGTAAAATCCAATATCCATTCGATTTCAAAGAAATAATTAGCTATCTGGATAGCCTTGCTCCAGGCCAGCCTGCCATTAAAGCGGCGATAGATATTGCACTTAACGATATACAAGGGAAGCTGTTAAATAAACCCTGTTATGAAATTTATGGTGCCGATCCAATAAAAATGCCTGTTACTTCTTACACCATTGGGATTGATACGCCTGAAGTAATCCGCGAAAAACTGAAAGATGCTGAGGCTTTTAAAGTGATCAAAGTTAAGCTGGGGAGAGATAACGATCAGGAGATTATCGAAACCATTAGGGGCATGACCAATGTACCTTTATATGTGGATGCTAACCAGGGCTGGGCAGATAAAATTAAAGCAATTGATTTAATTTACTGGCTGCATAACCAGGGTGTAGTGTTGATTGAGCAGCCTATGGATAAAAATAACCTCGATGGGAATGCCTGGTTAACCGAGCGCAGTCCGATCCCTTTGTTAGCTGATGAAGCTGTACAGCGTTTAGCCGACATGGACAAACTAAAAGGCGCTTACCATGGCATTAATGTAAAACTGATGAAAAGCTGTGGCATGTATGAAGGGCATCAGATGATTTTGAAAGCCCATTCTTTTGGGATGAAAGTGCTGATTGGCTGTATGAGCGAAACCAGTTGTGCCACCTTGGCTGCAGCTGCTTTGGCCCCCTTATGTAACTGGGCCGATCTGGACGGGCCATGGCTTACCAAGAATAACCCCTTTACTGACCCGGCTTTCGAAAACGGGAAATATATTTTAAAAGATCTGCCAGGTTTAGGGCTAGAAGCGGTTACTTCTGATCTTTTTCTTTAAAGCTTTTTCTGATGTCTTTAGTAAGTTGATACTTAAAGTAGAACAAACAAGCCGTAGTGCCTACCAAAAAGCCAGCGGGAAGATATTTAGCATTGTTATAACACCACACTAATCCGAAAATGGAAAGGATGATGGCCAGGTTATAGAAGATATTTAAAGCAAATTTTTTACCCACTGTTTGAGGATTGTTGTGTAAGAGAATTTATTAATGACCAATTTACAATAACCAATTATCAAACAGTATGCTGAGCAAAAAAATCAACAGCTTAATTCGCGATCTGCAAAGTTTGATAATTGGGATTTAGTTATTGGTTATTTATGAATCTTAGTAAACTGGCATACTCGGATCAAAAGCTTCTTGCCAAGCTAAAATACCACCTTTTAAGTTATAAAGATTGTCAAACCCGTATTGTTGCTCTAACTGCATTACTGCTGCTGCGCTTCTTTTTCCACTGCGGCACTGAATAATTACCGGCTTATCTTTCGCAACCTTATCAGCCTCAATTAAAATTCCACCCAAAGGGATATTCTCACCTTCAAGATTGGAAACCTCGTATTCGAATGTTTCACGAACATCAATCAATTGAAAATCTTCTTTGTTATCGATTTTCTCTTTTAGTTCTTGTACCGATATTTCTTTCATTTTATTAAATGTATTTATGCAAATATAGGAAAATCAACTTTACGCTCCCCATCAAAAAAATGCCATAAAATTTTGTCTAAAACTGTAACAACTTTAACCCTTAGGCGTTTAATTATAAATAGTTACAAATGGACAAACTGAACCGTTTCTTTTGGTTTTGCTCTGGCGCTCATATCCCGACACTGGAAAAGTATCCTTCAGAACAAAATAAATATACTGGCATTGGCGCCACCATCTTTTTTACAGGTTTATTTGCTGCCCTTTCTGGGGGTTATGCCATGTATTTTGTGTTTAAGGGGGATGATCTGGCGGTAATTTTTGCCATTGTTTTCGGCTTTTTATGGGGGGCAGCCATCTTTAATATGGACCGCTACATTGTATCTAGCATTAACAAAAGCGCCAGCACCAATAAACAGTTGTTGCAGGCTACACCGCGTATTCTGTTGGCCATTATGATTGGTATGGTAATTTCGAGACCAATAGAGCTTAAAATTTTCGATAAAGAAATTAAAGAACGCCTAAAAGTGAGTTACCTAAACGGTCAGCGTTCTAAAATTGATACTCTGAATAAAGCCTTTGAGAAAAAATATCAGGTAGAATTCGGCAGGTTAAATCAACAGAAAGCCACACGTGATTCGCTTGAAAAAGGAATTAAAGCGGATAGGCAAAAACTTAATTTCGAGATTTTTGGCAACAAAACTACCGAAACATCGGGTGTAATGGGCTACGGGCCATATGCCAAACGCAAGGAAGCTGAAATAGCACAGCGCACGGCTGAATTAGATTCGTTAAAAGCCACCATCAATAAATCGGAAGCTTTTGTAGATAAACGCAAAGAATTTGATGGACTGTTTACCGAAAAGCTGTACACTAAAAAGCAGTTAGACAGTTTATCGGATATTGCTGGTTTTGCCGACCGCAACTGGGCATTGGGGCAACTTAAATTTAATGTAGATGGAACACGGGATAACAATACGGCAATAGCGGTTACTTTTATCGGGCTGTTATTTATTTTCTTTGAATGTTTGCCTGTGTTTGTAAAACTGATGAGTGCACGGGGACCTTATGATTATGCTATAGCGGATGGGGATGAGGTATCGATTTATCACTCTAAAAAGGATAAAGATTTCTATTTTGAAGTAGCCGATAATATTCACGAAACGAGGGTTGATTCCGAATCATCTAAAAAGAAGGAAATTGTAAAAGGAAAAGCTTACCGCGATCTCGAAAAACACGATTGGGACAGCGAGGGGTAATTATGTGAGATGTATAACGGAAGAGGTAAGACGGAGCGAGTGGTTCATGGGCGAAAGCGACAAACAGATTTACTAATCGCTATGTGTCAAAGGGCTATCAACCAAAAAACTGTTGAACTATCAGCCAAAAATCCTAAATTGAACCTTTTATAACTTATTATATGAAGAAAATATTCTTTTTTACCCTTGTAGGGATGGCAAGTTTGCAGCTTAAAGCGCAAAACATAGATAAAATCATCACTCGTGAGTACACCGATCACCTAATTAAAACCTTAAGTGCCGATGATATGCAAGGGCGTGCAACCTTTACGCCTGGCATTGATAAAGCGGCTACTTTTATCGAATCTGAGTTTAAAAAAATCGGTTTAAAGCCATTGCCTGGTGAGAAAACTTTCCGACAAACTTTTAATAAATACCAGGTTACCAACCAAAGTACAAGTGTTAAAATAGATGGACAGGAAGTTGCCCCAGAAAATTTAATCGTGTCAGGTGTAACTTCAGAAAGTGTTACACTGGATAAGTCGAACACTACTGTTGTTAAATTAGATCCCGAAAAAGCATTTGTACCTCAACTAAGGGCTATGATGGGTGCTGAAAAAAACCAGATCGTTTTGGTTGACAGTAAATTTGCTGATCTGTTTAACCGCTACAGAAGTTACTTCGGTAAGCCGGCAACTGTTGATGAGAAAGACGTTAAAGCAACTACAAACGCTGTGCAGGTTTTTGTTTTGGGTAAAGATGTCGCGACTGATTTTTCAGCAACATTTAAAAGTAAGGTAGATAAAATGCCTTTATTTAATGTTGCAGGGGTAATTCCAGGTAAATCAAAAGCAAAAGAAATTGTAATTTTCTCAGGTCACTATGATCATTTAGGCTTTTTAAAAAGTGTAGATGGTGATAGTATTGCCAATGGCGCAGATGATGATGCATCGGGTACAACGGCTATGATTGCCCTTGCAAAGTATTACAAAGCACAGAAAAACAATGAGCGTACTTTAATCTTTGTTGCTTTTACCGCTGAAGAAATCGGTGGTTTCGGTGCAAAATATTTTTCTGAAAAACTAAATCCTGATGATGTAGTAGCCATGTTCAATATTGAGATGATTGGTAAGGATTCGAAATTTGGCAAGAACACTGCATTTATTACAGGTTATGAAAGATCTGATTTTGGGAAGATTGTACAGAAAAATTTAGCCGGGACCGAATTTACTTTCCATCCAGACCCATACCCAGATCAAAACTTGTTTTATAGAAGTGATAATGCAACTTTAGCTGCCCTGGGCGTTCCGGCACATACCATTAGTACCGATAAAATTGATATCGATAAATTATACCATAGTGTGAAAGACGAATACAGTTCTTTGGACGTAGAAAATATCCTTTCTACCATCAAAGCGATTGCTAAGAGTGCAACTACTATTGTGAACGGAACTGATACCCCAACGAGGATTCCGAAGTTGAAGCAATAAAAGCGGTTAAACAGGCGATCGTCACCCTGAACCGAGCCTTAGCGAGCTCACCGAAGGTAATTTATTTCATGGTCTTAATAACAGAAAAGATGCTGAAATAAATTCAGCATGACGAACAGCATAATAAAACACCACACCAAAAATGGCCAGTGAAAATAATCACTGGCCATTTTTATTTATAAACCTTCGTAAGCAGCTTACTTACTCAAATACATGGATTTATCTTTGTAAAGTTTGCGGAAGTAAGGATCTTCTAAATCTTTGATGAAACGGATCGCCTCACCAGTAGATTTCATTTCAGGGCCTAACTCTTTCGCAACCTCCGGGAATTTCTCGTAAGAGAAAACCGGTTCTTTAATGGCATAACCTTCAAGCTTACGAACAATCGTAAAATCTTTCAGTTTCGCTACACCCAACATAATTTTAGCTGCGATATTAATGTATGGAACATCATAAGCTTTTGCGATGAAAGGAACCGTACGCGATGCCCTAGGGTTTGCCTCGATTACATAAACTTTCTCATCCTTAATGGCGAACTGAATGTTCAATAAACCACGTACATCTAGTGCTTTTGCAATTTTGACCGAATATTCTTCCATTGCTTTAGTTACCGTTTCTGATAAGCTGAATGTAGGTAATACGGCAAATGAATCTCCTGAGTGGATACCTGCAGGTTCGATGTGCTCCATCATACCCACAATGTGTACATCCTCACCGTCAGAGATCGAATCAGATTCTGCTTCTTCTGCCCTATCTAAGAAGTGATCAATCAATACACGGTTGCCCGGTAAATCGCCCAATAATTTTACTACTGCTTTTTCCAGGTCTTCATCGTTGATTACGATGCTCATGCCTTGTCCACCCAATACATAACTCGGACGGACCAACACTGGGTAACCTACTTCGTTTGCTACAACGATTGCTTCTTCAGCATTCTCTGCAACACCATATTTTGGATAAGGAATATCTAATTCTTTCAACAGGTCTGAGAAACGGCCACGGTCTTCGGCAATGTCCATATTCTCGAAAGATGTTCCGATAATTTTGATGCCTCTTTCTGTTAATTTCTCAGCCATTTTCAACGCTGTTTGTCCACCCAATTGAACGATAACGCCTACTGGTTTTTCCAACTCGATAATTTCGCGGACATGTTCCCAGAAAACCGGCTCGAAATATAATTTATCGGCCATGTTAAAGTCTGTTGAAACCGTTTCAGGGTTACAGTTAATCATGATGGCCTCAAAACCTGTTTCTTTTGCTGCCAATAAACCGTGCACACAAGAGTAATCGAATTCGATACCCTGACCGATACGGTTAGGACCTGAACCCAATACAATTACCTTTTTCTTATCAGATGGAACAGATTCGTTTTCCTCTTCGAAAGTAGAGTAGTAGTATGGTGTTTTGGCTGGGAACTCCGCAGCGCAGGTATCAACCATTTTATATACCCTGTTTATACCTAAAGCTTTACGGCGATCGTAAACTTCATCTTCAGTAACATTCCCTAACAACCAGGCGATCTGGATATCAGAGAAACCTTTTTGTTTAAGCGTTACGAAGAAATCTTGAGGGATATTGTTTAGTGAATATCTTTTTAATTCAGTTTCAAGCAATACAAGCTCCTGAATCTGGTTTAAGAACCATTTGTCAATTTTGGTTACCTTACGGATAGACTCCAGAGGTACGCCCATTGCCATGGCATCTTTTATTAAGAACAAACGGTTCCATGAAGCGTGCTCCAAACCGTCCATAATCTCTTCAATATTGCGAACCTGTCTGCCATCTGCACCTAAACCAGCGCGGTTGATCTCTAAACTCTGACAAGCTTTTTGTAGTGCTTCGATAAAAGTACGGCCAATTGCCATTACCTCACCAACCGATTTCATCTGCAAGCCAAGCTCTTTGTTAGCGCCTTTAAATTTATCGAAGTTCCAGCGAGGTATTTTAACGATTACGTAATCTAAAGTAGGTTCGAAATATGCTGAAGTGGTTTTGGTAATCTGGTTTTCAATTTCATCCAGGTTGTAACCGATGGCTAGTTTTGCTGCAATTTTTGCAATTGGATAACCGGTTGCTTTACTTGCCAAAGCTGATGAACGTGATACACGTGGGTTAATTTCGATGGCGATAATTTCATCGTTTGCCGGGTTAACCGAAAACTGAACATTACAGCCGCCAGCGAAGTTGCCAATTGCACGCATCATTTTGATCGCTTGGTTACGCATATCCTGGTAACAACGATCAGATAAGGTCATTGCCGGAGCAACAGTGATCGAATCTCCTGTGTGGATGCCCATCGGATCAAAGTTTTCGATCGAACAGATAATGATTACGTTATCATTGCTGTCTCTTAACAACTCCAATTCATATTCTTTCCAGCCTAAAACAGCTTTCTCTACTAATACTTCATGTGTTGGCGAAGCCTCTAAACCACGTTTTAAAGCGGCATCGAACTCTTCTTTTTTGTGTACGAAACCACCACCAGAACCACCTAAGGTATATGATGGACGGATTACCAATGGGTAACCGATTTCTTGTGCTGCTTCTTTGCCTTCTAAAAATGAGTTGGCAATTTTCGATTCGGCAACACCTACACCGATATCAACCATTAACTGGCGGAAAGATTCGCGGTTTTCGGTTTTTTCAATTGCAGCAACATCTACACCAACTACTTTTACACCATATTTTTCCCAAACACCACGTTCTTCAGCTTCTTTACAAAGGTTTAATGCCGTTTGGCCTCCCATGGTAGGAAGTACCGCATCAATTCTAGGTAAATCTGCAGAGTCGATGTGCTCTTGTAAAATAACCTCTATTGAATCAACAGTTAACGGGCGCAGATAAACATGGTCGCCGATAACCTTATCCGTCATAATTGTAGCCGGATTAGAGTTGATAATGGAAACGGTAATTCCTTCTTCTTTTAAAGAAAGAGCCGCTTGCGAACCCGAGTAATCAAATTCACAGGCTTGGCCAATAATAATTGGTCCAGATCCGATAATCAGTACTGAGCGTATGGAAGTGTCTTTAGGCATGATAAAGCTTAAACAATAATTAAAATTCTAAAGTATTGGTTCTTTTGAAACCCTGAAAGCAACGAGATTTTGTGCTTGTAAGAAGAAAAATCCCAACTGTTCTGTCGGGATGCAAAGATACATCTTTAGCGTGATTTTAAGGCGTTTTTTTTAAAATAAAAAAGAGCACTATTTAAGTGCTCTTTTTTAGATTTTTCTTTTGCGAAATGAACTATTGCTGTAATTTAATTTCGCCTAAATCTGTAGTGGCGCTATCTTTTACGGCAATCTTTTCTATAACAGCATCTTTGTATGGTGCATTGGCTTTTACCACAACGGTATAAACGCCTTCTTTAAGGTTAGTAAAAGTAAAAACACCTTGACTAACCTGCGCTTTTAGCGTGTCTGTCGCCGCTACAAGCGAAACAGCAGAAGCCGCATCACCAGGCGTAATTTTTCCGATTATTCCACCCAATTTAATATTTGTAAAGGCAATTGAACCTAAAGCAAATACAATGAGCAGAGATAATACAACACATAACTTTTTCATGGTATAACGTTTTAGTTGTTGATGTCTTAAATAAATAACACCATTTAGTACAAATAGTTTTAAATAATGAACACTAATTTTTAGAATGTACTATAAATTATACACGACTGTCAAAACCAAATGTACGATTTTATTGTAAATGTTAATTAATGTTAAAAGAATTTGGTAAAAGTGGGGCTACAGGTCAGAATTAAGTCACGAAGTTGTGATATTGGAAATATTGGCAATAATGTTGTAATAAGCAGAACATATACGCGTTTTGTATATACTTTAGACAATGATCTAAAGCTTCCTCCGCGGATTAGTTACCCGCCATGAGGATTTCTTCATAAATAGTTTGTTTGGTTTATTATCCGGTTAGAGGAGCCCTCCTCAACCGGATTTTTTCTTTTAAGGCTTTTTCCTTTACATTTGACCGTATTCAGAAAAGATATCGTGAATAAAAACATTAAAAAGATCGCTATTGTTGGCCCGGAAAGTACGGGGAAATCTACTATATCTCAATTGCTGGCGAAATATTATAAAGTTTCTTGGGTGCCAGAGTATGCCCGCTATTACTGCGAAAACCTGGTTGCCGATTATACGCTGCAAGATGAAGTGAACATGTTTTACGGGCAGGTAGCTTTAGAGGATGCTATTTTAGTAACTACTGAAAGCGATTTTATTATTTGTGATACGACTTTTGTTACGGTAAAGATTTGGAGCGATGAAGTATTAGGCGAAACACCACAGCCAGTGCTGGATGCACTGCCTAAGAGACCATACGACCTGTATCTGTTAATGGACATTGATTTGCCCTGGCAAGATGATCCGCTGCGCGATTTCCCCCATAAGCGCGAGTATTTTATGCAGGTTTGGCATAAGGAACTGAAAGCACTAAATGCGAATTATAAAGTAATTGGTGGATTGGGTGATGAAAGGTTCGAAAATGCAATTAGGGTAGTAAACGATTTTCTTGGTGTATAAGAAAACAGACGTTTCTTGATTAAATTGATGACTTTGTTTCGGAGTTGTCAAAAGCTCGGAACCTTTCATTTCCAATTAATAATAAAATGGTTTTTTTTAGGAAATGAAAGGTTAGTATTTCATAGGTACTATAGTCCCGCCATTCGCTATAGCTCCGATAGAAAAAATCGGAGGCTGCCGCTGCTGTCGGGTTTACGTACAGGGGTTTGCTTCAGGGCACCAAAATTGTCAAATAAACCCGATTGTCTGGAAGAGCTTCCGATCCTTCATCGGAACCCGTACCAAAAGCGGGGCTGAAATTGTCAAAAGCTCGGAACCGTTCATTTCCAATTAATAATAAAATGGTTTTTTTTAGGAAATGGAGGGGCAGTGTTTCATAGATGCTGTAGCCCAGCCATTCGCTTTATTTCGTTACACTACGTGTTCACTCCTGTCGGGTAGGTAACAAGGGTTTGCTACCGTGGTGCCTAAAACACGAAACGCTTGCTGGGTAGCCAATTGTATAATTGGCGTTTTCGTTCCGTAGGAACGTTTGGTGATCATCCATTAATATTTAACCAGCCTGGTCATTTAAACCCGATCGAGTGGGATGCTGTAAATTTAAGCACTATTTTTTGCTTTTTATGGTGTGCTTGCTTGTTTTACAGGTTTCATCGGAAGCAGAAGTGGGACTGAAGATGCCAAGCACACGGAACCCTTCATTTTCTAAACCTAAAACTCCAACAAATTCGTTAAATAATACTATAAAGTTGTCATTTTTTTGCTCAATTAGCCTGCAATAAATCAAAAATCACGCTAATTCCTAAATATTTTCTACATTTGCACCATCATTAGGGGTGCCTTGTTTAAATAACACAAAAACAGGCTGAGATCATACCCATTTTATAGGCGAAAGGTAAAAGGCAGACGGTGGAGGGTAAAACCCTAAGCCCTAAACCTCAAAACCCTAAACCTTATAAATGCACCTGATCCGGGTAATGCCGGCGTAGGGATTGGAGTTATGGAAGTTTAACTGAAAATCGGCAATGCCCCTTTTCCGATGGGTTTAACTAAAAACAATAAAATTGAAAAATTTACTTTTTGCAGCGCTCGTTGCAATGTTGCCTTTCTTTGCATCGGCACAGATTTCTGTTACAGGTAAAGTAACAGACCAAAACCAGCAGCCACTTTCCGGCGCTACGGTTAAATTAAGAAATCAAAAAACCGCAGTAGTGAGCGATGCCTCGGGAAATTACAGCATCACTAATCTGGTTAACGGAAAATACATGATTGTGGTAAGTTATGTAGGTTATAAAACAATCGAAAAAGCTGTAGAACTTAAACAACATGCTACGCTGGATTTTAGCCTCTCGCCACAAAATTTCCTAGCAGATGAGGTAATTGTTCGTGCAACACGGGCGACAGAAAAATCAGCAACTACATATAAGAACATCAGCAAGGAAGAAATCCAACAGAATAACTTCGGACAGGATCTGCCTTTCATTCTGCAGAACACTCCAGGAGTTGTAGTTAATTCTGATGCTGGTGCCGGCGTAGGTTACACCGGTATCCGTATCCGCGGTAGCGACAATAGCAGGATCAATGTAACGGTTAACGGTATTCCGATAAACGATAGCGAAAGCCAGGGTACGTTTTATGTAAACATGCCCGATTTTGCTTCATCTGTAGATAATATTCAGATTCAGCGTGGTGTAGGTACTTCAACCAATGGCGCAGGTGCATTCGGTGCGAGTTTAAATATCCAGACAACTGCCAGCGAAATGGAGCCCTATGCGGAAGTAAACAACACTTACGGCAGTTTCAATACCTGGAAAAACACCGTTAAGGTTGGAACAGGTTTGATTAACAACCGCTTTAGCTTTGATGGCCGTTTGTCAAGGATCAGTTCTGATGGTTATGTAGACCGCGGTTCATCTCTGCTTAAATCATATTTTCTATCTGGTGCCTATCACGGCAATAAAGACCTGTTGCGCGTAAATGTTTTCTCAGGAAATGAGAAAACCTATCAATCATGGAACGGTATTCCGCAATCACGTTTAGAAAATGATGTGGTTGGAATGAATGCCTATATTGACAGAAACGGATTGGGTGCAGATGACGCCGCTAATCTTTTAAACTCTGGAAGAACTTACAACAGTTTCTTGTACAATAACCAAACGGATAACTATACACAGAACCATTACCAGTTAATTTATGCCAGACAGCTTTCTGATCAGTTTTCTTTTAACGGCGCTTTACACTATACTAAGGGCGAAGGTTATTATGAAGAATACAGGACACAGGATGAGCTGAAAAATTATGGATTAAATCCAGTTGTTATTCCAGGGGGAACACCAATTACAAGCACAGACCTGATTCGTCGCCGTTGGTTGGATAACGATTTTTATGGTGTTACCTATGCTTTTAACTATGGGCCTCAAAAGAATTTAAACTTTACTTTGGGCGGTGCGTATAACGAATATAAAGGCGCCCATTTTGGGCAGGTAATCTGGGCACAATATGCTTCAAATGGAAATATAGACAGGCATTATTATGATAACGATGGTTTTAAAACCGATTTTAACATTTATAGTAAAGTAAACTATAGTCCGGTAGAATCGTTAAGCTTATTTGCCGACTTACAGTACCGCAGGGTATATTTTGATATCGCCGGAACGGAAAATAAACTGAACACCCTAGCCGTTAACGAAACCTTAAATTTCTTTAACCCGAAATTTGGTGCAACATATTTTATCAATCCACAGAGCAATGTTTATGCCTCATTTAGTGTGGCCAACAAAGAGCCTAACAGAGATGATTATACAGATGCGGCCGTTGGTATTTCACCAAAACCTGAACGCTTGAATGATTTAGAGTTAGGTTATCGATTTAAAAATGATAGATTTAATGTCGGTGCAAATGCCTATGGCATGTTTTATAAAAACCAATTGGTGGTTACTGGAAAAATAAATGATGTTGGCGGAAATTTCCGTCAGAATGTAGATAGAAGCTATCGTTTAGGTATAGAAGTGGATGGCTCTTACATCATCAGCCAGCAATTTGTATTAAACGCCAATGCAGCATTGAGTAGAAATAAAATTAAGAACTTTACCGAATATTATGATGATTATGATAACGGTGGGCAGGTAGTAAACAACTATGAATTAACTGATATCTCTTATTCTCCCAAAGCTGTTCTTTTTGGGGAGCTTGTTTATAAGCCTGTTAGTGGTTTTGCTGTAGCCTTACAGAGCAAATACGTAAGCAAACAATACCTGGATAATACACAGAACAACGATAGGACCATTAACGGTTACTGGGTAAGCAACGCACGTTTGGGCTACGACTTTAAATTTGCAGGTGTTAAAAACGTAAACCTGGGCTTATTGGTAAACAATGTTTTCGATAAGAAATACGAAAGCAATGGTTATACCTATGGCTACCAGGCAGGTGGAAGCAGAATTACCGAAAATTTCTTTTACCCACAAGCGGGAACTAACTTTTTGCTAAGTTTGAATGTGAAATTTTAATCTGTTATTCAGAGTTGACAACTTTCCGGGCAATCGCCTATTAAAGTTGTCAACTCGAACAATTAATTGTTGGCTCACTAAACAAGATCCTATTCAGATGGTCTGTGCGCCATAGCATATGAAACTGAATACAAAAAAGTTAAAGCTAAAATAGGATCGTCATTGCAGAATACATTTGCAATGGCGATTTTGTTTATATTGCCCTCCTGATCTTAAAATCCTGTTCACCCAGTATGAAATACATAGAGAAGCTTCATTACATTACGCACGATATTCCACATTTAAGCCACATCGAACAGGCACAACAAGCCTGCGAGGCTGGTGCAAAATGGATCCAATACCGTAGCCTAAGCAAAAGTGATGAAGAACTCTTACAGGATATTAATGCGATAGCCGAAATCTGTGATGATTGGGGCACCACCTTAATCGTTACCGATCATGTTCATTTAAATGGAAAGGCCGATATCCAGGGTTTTCATATCGAAGATATGGACGCCGATTTTATAAAACTTCGCAAACTGGTTGGCCATGATATTACACTGGGAGGATCGGCGAATACAGTAGACAATTTAATCAGACTTGTAAAAGAAGGTGCCGATTATGCTGGTTATGGTCCATTTGCAGAAACTGAAACCAAACCCAATAATTATGCGCATTTAGGCATTGAAGGCTATCAGCATGTGGTAAAAGAATTGAAAGCTCAGGCCATCGGCATTCCGGTATTGGCTGTGGGTGGGATTAAAACATACGATGTGGAAGCTTTAATGCAAACCGGTATTTATGGCATAGCCGTTTCTGGAGCCATTAATTTTGCCGATGATTTTATTGAAGCCTATCAGGATTTTTACACATTAGTTAAAGAGAGCACCTAGTATATCGTTAATCATTTTTACCCCTAACTGATTCTTCCCTTACCGTACTTAAAGCGAAATTTCTATATTCGCATTATGTCTTCACACCATATTGTAAAAGAGAAACAAGAGCCAGCTTTATACATTGATGAGCTTGGGAATTTTAACGAAGAGCTTTTGGGCCAACTGCTCGAATGGAGCCCTACGCTTTTGGTTAATGGAGAAAATTACGATAAGATTTTTTCTTTAGGTTTAAAGGTAGATGTGCTGGTAAATGGGAACGGACAGGAAACTCAAGAGGATACAAAAGTTATTCAAGGCCCTGTTGATGCATTAATGGTGGCTATTAATTATTTGTACGAAGAGCGATATCCCGCGGTAAATGTAATTGCAAAGAAATTTGATCTGGAGAAATTTGCCGGATTTGAAGACAAAATTAATCTGGTGGTGTTTACTGAAAGATCGAAACACTATCCTATAAAACCAGGATTCTCTGTTTGGAAACCTGCGGGAAGTGAATTCCTGATCCATGGCAACCGGTATATCGAAGTAACTAACCTAATGCAAAATGAAGAAGAAATTTTTACTGTAGTTAAAGATGGCTTTGTAGAATTTACCTTTTCAGGACAACCAATTTTTATAAGCGAACCAATATGATTACCCTCAGAAAAGCAAATGAAGAAGATATAGAAATTATCAGGGATATTGCCGTGGCAACCTGGCCATCAACTTACCTCGATATTATCGGGCAGGCACAGATTGATTACATGTTGGATAAAATGTACAACAAAGGGGAGCTACTGAAACAATTTATGGAAGGGCATATTTTCCTGATTGCAGAGGAGGACGAAAATCAGTTTGGCTTCGCAGGTTATTCTATTGTTGGACATGAAGAACGTATTTACAAGCTTCACAAGCTTTATGTACTGCCGTCTGCCCATGGAAAAGGTGTTGGAAAAATCTTAATTAACGAGGTTTTTAACCAGGTGAAAGATGCGGGGGGAAGTGCTTTACAATTGAATGTAAACAAACAGAACAAAGCCAAAGATTTTTACTTAAAAGGAGGCTTTACCATTAAAGAAACGGTAAAACTTGATATAGGTGAAGGTTACTTTATGGACGATTATGTAATGGAATACAAGTTTTAAATCCCAACTAATCGTCATGCTGAATTTATTTCAGGATCTTATAGCAAGATAGTCCTTGAAATAAATTCAGGGTGACGACTTTGAATTAGAATAACAATAAAACAAGCTCGAAAAAAGAGGTGTACCTAAACAAGTTTCCCTTTAAGTTTGTCAGGTTGAACCTGTCGGCCCTCCTAGACAGTATAATGGCAGGTCCTTCGACAAGCTCTCCGTAGGAGTCCTTTGGACAGGATGACAATTCTATATTAATAATACACGCTCTTTTTGATCCCTAATTCTTCATCCTACCTTGTTCTGCTTCGGTACCCGTTGCACGGCGGCGGGCTGGTTTGATTTCGTTTTTACCAAAGCGGTAGGTAAAACTGATTCTACCAATTTGAGTTTCATTTTTTTGGTGTACTGAGTAAGTTAAACCCGGATAGGCGCTTGATAAATTGTTTTCAGACATATTAAATACATCTGATAAGGCCAGCTTCAAACTTGCTTTTTTGTTGAATAACGATTTGCTTAAACCCGCATCCACATAATAACGGGCTTTTAAACTTAAGGTACCGTAATCGAGCGGTGATTCGTAGCTACCGTTTATTTCTGCTGTAAAACCATCCATAATGGTAAAGGTTTGTTGCGATTTAAATTGGAAAGATGTTTTTCCGGTTTTTAAAGCACTCCCTGCCAAATCTGGCGATTTGAAACTGAGGTAAAAAACATTTAAGTTATTATTGGTCTGCCACCATTTCGTAATCTGAACAGGTACGTTTAAATTGGCGTTGTAGCTAATGTTGGTGGCAATATTTGCATTGGTTTGATATAAAGATTGATTCGCTGCATCTGGCAAAATTACCTCTGCAATTACATCGTTAACCCTGCTATAGCCAATTGAGAGCATGTATTTTTGCAATAGTGTATAACTAAGCTCAAAATTGTGTGTATACTGCGGATTTAAAAATGGATTTCCTTTACTATAGGTAAATTCGTCTAAGTAATAAATAAAGGGATTTAAAGCATCGTAACTTGGGCGGTCTATCCTTCTGCTATAAGAAAAGCCTAATTGATTGTTTTTTGAGAGCGTTTGTTGAACAAATAACGTTGGAAAGAAATCCCAGTAATTTCGTTCTACAACTGTGTTTGTGGTAATCAGATTTCCTTTCGAATTGGTTTGCTCAACCCTTAAGCCAATCTGTACGCTGGTATTTTTAAACTGCTTGTTTATATTGGTATAGGCCGCATTTACATTTTCATCGTATACGAACTGATTGCTTCGTTTTACATCGTTCTGCCAGGCATTACTTACTAACTCTTCCGCCTGCAAATCATTGTCGGTTTTAACCCAGCTGCTTTTAACCCCTGCTTCGAGTTTAACCGTTTTGTTTAGCGAAACGTTATAATCGACTTTAAATGCTTTGATATCAATAATCGATGGGGTGTTGTTGCGGGTATATCTGATCGGGCGGATTCTGTCTCCATTGGGAAACCGATAATCGTTTTCATAATTAGAACCGTCGTTTCCTTTGTATTTGGAATAATCTACATCTGCCGAGATTTCTGAACCCGCGGTATCCAAAACAGATTTATAATTTAAGTTATAAGAAACATTATTGTATTTGTTTGCCTGCAATGAGTTGGTTATTAGGGTAGAGTCTACCTGGTTAAAAGATGGGCCAATTAAGGTATTGTTTACCGCAGTTTCATTTCCATGGTTAAAATAGCCGTTTACCAACAACCCAATGGTGTTTTTCTTATCAATAAAATAATCTAAACCAGCCTTAAAGTTATTGTTATATTGCTTCCTATTGCTCTCGCCAACCTGCATAAAGTAAGTATCTGGCGTTCCGTTCGAAATACGATCGATCGCAATCAGGTTGTCTCTTTCAAATTTACCATAATTGTAATTGCTAAAAAGATTCAGTTTCTGAGTACGGTGATTCAGGTTTATACCCGCATTTGCCCTCAGGTTTTTACCATAGCCGAGCGAACCATTTACGCTACCATTCGTTCCGCCGTTTTTATTCTTTTTGGTTTTGATGTTAATGATTCCTGAGTTACCCGAAGCATCATATTTCGAGGAAGGATTGGTAATCAGCTCAATACTTTCTATATCTGAACTCTGCATATTACGAAGCAAATTAGCAACATCGGCACTGCTCATATAGGTTTGCTTGCCATCTAACTGAATCAGTACACCCTGCTTGCCCATCATCGAAATCTTATCATTCTGATCTACCGTTACGCCTGGTGCTTTTTGCAAAACTTCCAGCGCAGTAGAACCCGTCATAACCGAACTATTGGAAACATTCATCACGATTTTATCCATTTTTCTTTCGATTAATGGTTTAGTTACAGCTACATTCACTTCTTTTAAGTTTTGAGTGCTTGCCGTGAGCTGAGCCGTTCCGAAGTCTGCCTTTTGATTATCTTCTGTTAAAACGATGGTTTTACTTTTAAGTGTTTTGTAACCCATGTAACTGGCTTTATAAAAATAACTCCCCTTACCCGAAACATTAAAATTAAATGCTCCGTTCGGATCGGTAAATGCTGTTTTAACCACGCTCGAATCGGATGCTTTAAAGAGCACAACCGTAACGTAATCTGCAGGTTTTTGGGTTTCATCTAAAATTACCCCACTGATGTTCGGTTTAGGATTTGTTTGTGCAAAACCAGCTGCAACGGTAAAAAGGAAAGTAACAATAAGTGGTATTCTGTACAGTGTTTTCATTTTTAGGTGTTTATTCTCAAAAAAATGGGCAAAAAGATTTCTATACCGCATGTGCATGCGCTTTCAATTTAATTGCTTGCTTAATTTAAAGTTTAGCCCGGAAACGAAAGGTTTCCATTGTTTAGTTATAGATAAGACGACCGTTTTTTGAAAAGGTTACAGGGATTTTGAAAAAGTTGAACGTTAGGAGTCCGAAGAGTGAGTAGATTGTTGTGTTACTTCAATTGAGTCGTTATTCTGAGATTAATTATGTATAAATGATCGGGAAATAATATCGTCATTTCGACTGGAGCTCACCGATTCTTCATCGGTAGCGTAATGGAGAAATCTTTAAACACAGATCGAAGATTTTGCTTCGCAGAGCCTTCGGGTTCTCCATTTCGCTGCGCTTCAGTCGAAATGACGACTGATTTTTTTAAAGGGACTTAGTCATTTAATCGGTTAACCAGTTTCAACAATTAACTCCTGCCCACAAATGAACCAATGACCAATAAACGAGTGAACAAAAAAAGCCACAGACAAACAAGTTTACACTTGCATATCTATGGCCTTTAATTCCTCGTAAAAGAAATCTTTTATTTTACGCCAAGTACATCAACACCTTGTTCGAAAACAACATCAACCGGAATATTCTTTTTGGTCAACCGGTCCAGATCTGTTTGAAGTTCTGTATGGATAACCGCCTTTTCTTTTTGTGCTTTTTCTACCGCAACTTTGTCGCCGTTACCCTGAAGGGTAAGAATGAATGCGCTTAAATCGTTCATGGCAGTTGCAAATTTTTCGAAGTTTACTTTATAAGTGCCTTTAGCGGTACGTTCAAAAGCACCTTTTTCCTGGAAATAATTAAAGCATTGCATATTAGCTTTTCCATGCGCCTCAGAAACACCGAAGCGAACAGAACGTAAAATACCAGCCATAAATGTGGTGTAATAATCTTTTATATCGCCTTTCAACTCGCCTTTTTTAAGTAAGCCCGTTACCATATACAAGCCTAAAATATCGGCTTTGCCTTCTTCTAACCAGCTGTACTGTTCTTTCAATGCCGCACGTACAAAACCTTTTCCGGTAATGGTTTTTTTAATCCCTAAGCCATGAGCTACCTCGTGAAACATTACGTTTGCAAAAAAAGCATCAAACTTAATGTATTGTTGCTGATCGGCTTCAATTAATTCTTTTGAAATCGGTACCAATATCTTATCAAATTTCGCCTGCATTGCGTTTTTCAGCTGCGAACGGCGTGTTCCTTTTTCCTGCTGGATTTTTTCATCGTTCGGAAGATTAACGGCAATGGTTTTTGATCCGGCATTACAGTCTCCTGCATAATAAACCACATCATATGCATTTAACTCCGAGTCGGTTCCAGGTGTTTCGGTTTTGTATTTGGCCGCAACAGGTAAGTTTTTCTGTAATTCAGGAAGCATTTTTACATACTTCGCCAAACGCTTGCTCCACTCCTTATCTTTGATCAAAACATAAGCTTCGTAACTGGTACGGGCATTAAATAGTTTATCCTCGTAATTTTCAATCGGGCCGATAATGATGTCCAAACCATTGGTTTTCATGTCTAACCAGGCATAATCACTCGCAGTAAAATTATCCGTTACTAAGGCGTCGGCCCTTAAGTTTAAATATTTTTTTAAACCGGCATCTTCGGCAATTAAAGCAGCCTGTTTTAATAACGAGCTTGCTTTTTGTAATTCTGAAGCAAATAATACATGATAAGGTACAGTTGATAATTTGCCAGTACTGTCTTTTTGAATAACCGAATATGCACCAAACTTATCAGCAAGGTCCGATTTCTCTATGGCTTCTTTTGTAATTCCGTACGGATAAAAAGATGCGCCCTCTGGTTTGGCACCAACACCTTCAACAAAAGGTTTATCATTATTTAATCTATCCCAGGGACCATAATTGATGTTAACAAAATCGCGTGTTTTTTCATCTTTAATAGTTGCCAACAAGCTATCTCTTTGTGGGTAGGCTTGTTTCCAATATAATTGATCCATAATTTCTGCTGCCTGAATTAATAAAGGCAAGATTTTACGGTCGTTAACACTTAATTCATTTATATTGGTGGTTAATTTAACCCTTTCGTAAATAGGCAAGCGTTGTGCAACATAATTGGTTAAACTATCTTTTTGTACTACTACAGCCTTTTCATCTTTAGATTTATTATTGCCGGTACAAGACGATAAGGCGCCTACAGAAATAGCTACTGCCGATAAAAACAGGGTTGATTTGTATAAATTCTTCATATTAAAGTATATGGCTGCTAAATTAGTAAATTTTGAAAGCTTTGTATAAAGTTTGATGCATTGGATGAAGTTTAAGATAACTTTGTAACTTCAACTTGCTAACAATTCATACCATGTTATTTTCAAGGTCATCAAAATCATTATCTATTTCCGCTTTTTCTCTTGTACTTATTTTATCTGCCTGCGGAAGCAGCAAATATGCTGCAACAGAAAAAATCTATAAGGAAAAGGCAAAGGATTTTTCTAAAATAATCAATGCCACGCCGCCAGTTGGTCAACTTTACGATTCATTGGGAGCAACAAACCAGGAATGGATTGGTTCTGTAAATTTTGGGATACGTAAACCAAATTTTGTGGTGATCCATCATACTGCACAAGATAGTTTGGCACAGACCATAAAGACATTTTTCTCCACTAAAGCGGGTACAAGTGCCCATTATGTGATCAGCCGCGATGGTAAAGTAGTGCACATGGTGAATGACTATTTACGCGCAAACCATGCTGGTTTAAGTAAATGGGGGAAAGATACCGACTTAAACTCTTCATCGATAGGCATTGAATTGGATAATAATGGCTTAACTGACCCATGGCCTAATGCACAGATCAATAGTCTGCTAAAGTTGTTGGCCACTTTAAAGAAAACCTATGCAATCCCGACAGCGAATTTTATCGGTCATGCCGATATAGCGCCTAAACGAAAAAATGATCCTAAAAATTTCCCCTGGAAAAAACTGGCGGATAAAGGCTTTGGCTATTGGTATGATGATGTGCTGAAGAACCCTCCGGTAGATTTTAACACCGAAATGGCCTTAAAATATATTGGTTACGATACCCGCAATCTCCCTGCAGCAATCACCGCTTTTAAAATCCATTTTATCCAGAGTGATATTACACCGACTTTAACGCCAGTAGATATATTGGTGCTTTATAATGTATATACGAAGTATTAAGCGATAGGGATAAATAGGTCCGGAAGTCTGGGGTTAGAGGTCCGAAGTTTAGGTACAAAGGCAAAGCTTGGCGTGCTCCGCGTAATTTCTTTGCCGTTAATGATGGAAGATGTAAAATGGATGGTGGAATAATAGAAAGTCAGAAGACGGAGGACCGAAGTCTAGCCGCAAAACACCCTGCGCACTTAGTGTCTATCCTTTGCAAACTTTGCGGTTAATGATGGAATATCATATAACCTACAACTCACCAATTAACTAATGGCTAATGAACGAGTGAACCAATAAAAAAGCACAGACGAACCACGCTAATCTGTGTTCATCTGTGCCTGATCTGTGGCCAAAAATAGCGAAAACTAGTTTGGCTTCTTAAATGTATCTTTCAGTGTTACCGTTCTATTGAAAACCAATTTATCTGCAGTAGAATCTCTATCTAAACAGAAATAACCTTTGCGGATAAACTGATAACGGCCATCTAGATCTGCATCTGCCAGGGCCGGCTCGATATAAACGTTAGGTAAAACCGTTAAGCTTTCAGGGTTTAGGTAATCTTTAAAATCTCCTTCCTCAGCATCTGGTGTTTCAGAAGTAAACAAACGGTCGTACAAACGGATTTCGGCAGTTTTGGCATGTGGAGCACTTACCCAATGGATGGTTCCTTTAACATTTATACCGCTGGTATCATTCCCACTTTTCGATTCTGGGATGTAAGTACAATGAATTTCGGTAACGTTTCCGTTTTCATCTTTCACAAAATCTTCACATTTAACAATGTAGGCAAATTTTAAGCGTACCATTGCACCAGGCGCCAGGCGGAACCATTTTTTCGCCGGTACTTCCATAAAATCTTCACGCTCTATCCAAAGTTCGTTGCTGAAAGGGATTACACGTGTGCCACCACCATCTTCAGCCTCTGGATTGTTTTCGCCGATTAAATCTTCTGTTCCTTTTTCGTAATTTGTAATCACCAGTTTAATCGGATCTAAAACCGCCATTACACGGTTAGCCGTTTTATTTAAATCTTCGCGGATACAAAATTCCAATAAACTTAGCTCAATTAAATTTTCACGTTTGGCAATACCAATACGTTCGCAAAATTCGCGTACACTCTTCGGTGTAAAACCTCTCCTACGCAAACCACTAATTGTAGGCATGCGCGGATCGTCCCATCCATTTACTAAGTTTTCGTTAACCAGTTGAAGTAACTTACGTTTACTCATTACCGTGCTGGTAAGGTTTAAACGGGCAAATTCATATTGTTTCGAAGGAAAAATCTCTAATTTTTCGATAAACCAATCGTACAGTTCACGGTGCGAAACATATTCCAATGTACAAATAGAGTGCGTGATGTTTTCGATACTATCACTTTGTCCGTGAGCAAAATCGTACATCGGGTAAATGCACCATTTGTTGCCTGTACGATGATGTTCAGCGTGTTTGATGCGATAGATAATCGGATCGCGCATTAACATATTCGGACTGGCCATGTCGATTTTTGCTCTCAAAATATAAGCACCATCGGCAAATTCGCCATTTTTCATTTTGGTGAAAATGTCTAAATTTTCTTCAATGCTGCGGTTACGGTATGGGCTATCCTGTCCAGGTTCTGTTGGTGTGCCTTTTAAAGCCGCAATTTCATCTGCAGAACTCTCGTCAACATAAGCCAAACCTTTTTCGATCAGTTTAACGGCAAAACCATACAGCTCATCAAAATAATCTGAGGCATATAATTCGTTTTTCCAGTTAAAACCCAACCATCTGATATCTTCTTGCTGACTGTTTACATATTCTGTTTTTTCTGTTACCGGATTGGTATCATCAAAACGCAGATTGGTATAGCCGCCGTATTTTTGTGTTAGTCCGAAATTTAAGCATATTGCTTTCGCGTGGCCAATGTGTAAATAACCGTTAGGCTCAGGCGGGAAACGCGTAACCAAAGTTTCATACTTACCACTATTTAAGTCGTTCTCAACAATTTCTTCAATAAAGTTCAATGACTTCTCTTCACTCATAAAAACCTGTAAATTAGGAATGCAAATGTAAAAAGATTGAGCGGATTTATACAATGATTGTAGGTTTATTAGCCCACAGTTGATAGTTGATAGCTCAGAACTTCATTATGGTGCTATAAACGAACCAATATGTTATTATTATTGGTTAATTCACTATTGAAAATCACTATATGAACAATGAGCCATCACCATTATCTACTTTTTCCCTATTTCTCAATTACCTAATAAAATCGATACATTTACGTCAACTTAATATGAATGATGAGCAAAGTATTAAATCGGCCTATCCGCGTTTTAGTAGCTAAAGTTGGATTAGATGGCCATGACAGGGGGGCCAAAGTAATCGCAACTTCCTTACGGGATGCAGGCATGGAAGTAATTTATACCGGCCTACGCCAAACACCAGAAATGGTGGTAAACACAGCGCTTCAGGAGGATGTTGATGCCATCGGGATTTCTATCCTATCGGGGGCACACATGACGGTTTTTCCAAAGATTATTCATTTTATGAAAGAAAAACAGTTAGATGATGTGTTGTTAACCGGTGGAGGGATTATTCCGGAAGCAGATCGGTTAAAACTAGCAGATATGGGTGTTGGGGAGCTATTTCCCCCAGGTACAACAATGGCAAGTATTGTAGAATATATTCAGAATTGGGTTACAGAAAACAGAAATTTTTAAGCTATGGCATACCAGAATTTAATCTCAGAGATAAAAGAAAACATTTTATACGTTACCATTAACCGTGAAAAGGCGCTGAATGCTTTAAATAAAGACACTTTGGCCGAACTGGCGGATGTAATTGCTTTTGCAGGTAAAACCGATGAAGTAAGAGGCGTTATTTTAACCGGAGCAGGCGAAAAGGCCTTTGTTGCAGGAGCTGACATTAAAGAGTTTTCTGATTATAGTGGTAAACAGGGAGAAGATTTAGCAAAACGTGGTCATGATCTGGTTTTTAATGCCATTGAAAATTCTTCAAAGCCATTTATTGCAGCAATTAATGGATTTGCTTTAGGCGGAGGACTGGAGTTGGCTATGGCCTGCCACATACGCATCGCATCGGATCATGCGAAATTAGGTTTGCCTGAAGTTACTTTGGGTTTAATTCCTGGTTACGGCGGTACCCAGCGCCTTACACAATTGGTTGGGAAAGGTAAAGCAATAGAAATGATTACGACCGCAAATATGATTACAGCTTCGGATGCAGAAAAAATAGGGCTTGTAAATTATGTTGTTCCACAGCCTGATCTAATTGGCAAAGCTGAAGAGATGCTGAATGTTATTAAGCAACGCGCACCACTGGCTATTTCGGCTGCAATAAAATCTGTAATTGCATCTGTAAATAACAGCAATGGCTACGCTACCGAAATCGAAGAATTTGGTAAATGTTTCGAAACTGCCGATTTTAAGGAAGGCGTAACTGCATTTGTTGAAAAGAGAAAAGCAAATTTTTCCGGAAAGTAGTATGTGGGTGTAGTATTAATTTGATATTTTGTATGGCGGAAATGTTGCAAAAGTTTTCAATGCAATTTTTTTGAGTAATTATGTGTTATCTAACTATTAACCCTAATGTGCTTACCACTGCGTTTGGGTTTTTATAATAACGCTGCTCATGAAAAAGAAGGTACTCATTGTTGACGATGAAATTAGCATCGGTTTATTGCTCTCCAAATTTTTAACTAAAAATGGATTTGAAGTTTCGAATGTAACTATAGGTAGAACGGTTTTACAAATTCTTGAAAAAGAGAGATTCGATTTGGTATTATGCGATTATCGTTTGGATGATACAGATGGGAAGGAGATTTTAATCCACATTAAGGAAAACTATCCAGCCACCGGTGTGATTATCATTACAGGTTATTCGGATATTAAGCTTGCCGTAGAATTGATAAAGCTAGGGGCTTACGATTATATTGTGAAACCTCTTTACCCAGATGAAATTTTAAATACCATAAATAAAGCCCTTGAAACGCAGGAGGCCTTAAAATCGCCTAAAAACTTTGAGCTTGCTGGTAGTAATGTTATTTCCGATTTTCTAAATGGCCCAGAGTATATAAATGGTGAGAGCGATGCTTCTGCGCTTTTACTGAAACAAATCCAACTCATAGCACGAACAGGGTACACAGTCATTTTAACGGGAAAAAGCGGGACAGGGAAAGAATGTGTTGCTAAAACCATTCACCTAAATAGTTCGCGTGGCAAAGCTCCTTTCATCGCCATGGATTGTGGTTCTTTAACAAAAGATTTAGCCGCCAGTGAGTTTTTTGGACACGAGAAAGGGGCATTTACTGGAGCAGCCTTCACTAAAATTGGTCACTTTGAGCAAGCTAATGGCGGTACATTATTTCTTGATGAGATCGGTAATTTATCATATGAGATCCAGGCGACTTTACTTGGGGCAGTTCAGGAACGGAAAATAAAACGGATTGGAAGTACAAAGGAGATTGATCTGGATGTGCGGCTTATTGTAACTACAAATGAAAATTTACTCGAAGGGATTCAAAAGGGTATATTCAGGGAAGATTTATATCACCGCTTTAATGAATTTTCTATGCACGTTCCATCATTGAAACACCGAGATAATGATATCCTTATCTTTGCTGAGCGTTTTCTGGCCACAGTAAACAAAGAATTGAATAAAAAGATTAAAGGTTTTTCTGATGAAGCGATGAAATGTTTATTGGCATACAATTGGCCAGGTAATGTACGTGAGCTGAAGAATGTTATCAGGCGGATTGCTTTATTAACCGATGGTGATTGGATAGAAACTCATGTTTTGCCATTGGAGCTTAGAATGACTGCTTATCCTAAGGCACAGCATGAAAAAAAAGCGTTTCTTTTGCCGCTAAATTAAATAATGATAAATCACTTAATTTGCGAGATGCTGCCAAAGAAGCCGAATATACTGCTATTTTAGAGGTGCTAAAAGCGGTTAATTTCAACAAAACCAAGGCGGCAAAAATCTTAAATATCGATAGAAAAACACTTTACAATAAGATCAAATTTATTGAGGTTGATGATGGAATATAAATTTTAGCTCGAGAAAAACAAAATCAGCCATTTTAGCATTTAAAGAATACCCTTATTATCTAAATATGTCAGTATTCTCTTATAAACAACGCAATAACATTAACCTGGTCATTATTATTGCGCTTGGGGTGTTGATTGCGTATTCCTTGCAAAGTATTTTTAGTGCCATTTTAAGTACTTTGGTGCTTTACACGATCATGCGGCCGGCGTATATCCATTTGGCAGAGCATAAGGGCTGGAATAAAAGAGTAACGGCTATTTTCCTTATCACCATTAGTATCATACTCATTGTAATGCCTTTTTATGCATTAAGTAGTATGGTTATCAGTAAAATTTCAGAATTGAAGAACAATGAAGTGTTTTTCAGGAATCTGCTGATTAAATTACAGCACCTTATTCCAGTTAAAATTAATCAGGATCTTATCCAGGAAGGATTAAACCGCTTGGGGAATTGGGCAACTCAGCTTTTCCCATCCTTAATATCGAGTGCAGTAAATATTATATTAAGTTTATTGGTGATGTACTTTTTACTCTACTTTATGTTAATAGAGCGAAGAAAATTCGAATTTTCATTGATTAAATATGCACCTTTCAGAGAACAGAATGCACTTCGTTTTGGTGATGAAATGCGAAATACAACTTATGCCAATGTATTGGGACAAGGCCTGATCTGCCTCGTTCAAGGTTCGCTTTTGAGTCTTTCTTTTTATGTTTTGGGCTATAAAGATCCTGTATTTTGGGGGGTTATTACAACATTTATTTCTTTTGTGCCCGTTTTGGGGCCGCCGGTTGTTTTTGTTCCGGCTGCGATTTTGCAGATTGCGAACGGGAATAATTTTGCTGGCTGGGCCATGCTTATTTTTGGTTTTGTAGTCATCATTAATATCGATAATGTGCTAAGGTTTATCATTGCAAAAAAAGTTGGCAATATTCACCCCATAATTACAGTAATTGGCGTAATTATTGGTATCCCTTTATTTGGAATATTGGGCCTTGTTTTTGGCCCGCTACTGTTATCTTATTTTATATTGCTTGTTAAGATTTACGAAACCAGTACGCTTGCATCAGAAAGATTGGAAAGAATTAAAACAAATAATGAGCATACGGAGTTATAAATATAGCTTAACAATAAATAATGTAGTAGTTTTATATTGTACATAATTGTTAAACCCTTAAAATACATTAATTATGAATGATAACTCAAAAGTTGTAGTTGCGCTTTTAGCAGGATTAGCTGCTGGTGCGGCTCTAGGAATTTTGTTCGCACCAGATAAAGGTGATGAAACCCGCGATAAATTAAGCCAGTCTCTAAAAGATTTGGGCGATTCTATTAAGGATAAAGCCGCTGATGAAATTAACAACCTTGCCAGCTTAAAAGATAAAGTTGTAAGCTCGATCAAAACGAAATTAAGAAGCGTAGAAGAAGAATACAGTGACGATGTAGAACACGCGTAATAAATAAAATATTGCATAGCCGGGCAACTGCCCGGTTAAATATCAATCTGAATTATGCAGGAAAATAAAGATAAAAGCATTGAAGATCTTGTAGACGATGCCAAGGGTTTTTTAGAGGCCAGGGTTGAGTATACAAGGCTTTACCTGGTAGAAAAAGTCTCTAAAGTTTTTGCCGATTTAGTAACCAGTACGGTAGTTATTGTTTGTTTTATATTGGCCTTTTTGTTTGGCTCAGTAACTTTGGCGCTTTATCTGTCTGATCTTTTAGGTAGCTATGCCGGAGGCTTTGGTTGCGTTTCTTTGTTCTATATTCTATTGGCACTGGGTGTTTATTTAACTAAAGATAAGTATATCGAAAAGGCAATTATTAATGTAGCCATTAGAAGATACTTTGATAAACTTGCAGATAAGGAGGAAGATGAAAAGATATAAAGACATCCGTAACTTAGAAGACCTGCAGGCTAGAAAATTAGAACTTAAGGTTGAATACACCCTTAAGCAGAATATGCTTAAATCGGATACGAAAGCTTATTTTAAACAATTTACCTTAGGCGCGCTGATAAAGCGGTATGCTACACCAAGCAACCTGTTTAAAGCCGACGAAAAATTAAATATTAGCGGAACTGCCATGTCGTTGCTTTTGCCGATGTTTATGAATAAAACCCTGTTTAGAGGTGCTGGTTTTTTAACCAAAGCGGCTGTAGGCCTGGTTTCAGGAAAAATTGGTAAATCGCTTGATGCGGAACATTTGTCGGCAATTTTTAATTCTGTGAAAAGCTGGTTGGGTAAAAAGAAAGAGAAAAAAGATAAAAAGTTTATCGATTACGGCATCCCACCAGATAGCGAAACTTACTAGTTAAATGGTTCATCAGTCATTAGTTCATTAGTGAGCAAAGTGCAAAAATGACCATAATTTAAAAGCCTCAGAATTTAGAATCCTGAGGCTTTCTTGATTAAAAACTTAGCCGTTGTAAACCTTGTTTTTATGACTATGCTATTTCTGCTCCCAGTCCAATGAACCAATGGTAATGGGCCTATAAATCTGTTTTAATCTTTAATTCTTTCAATTGCTTCTCATCAATAGTGCTTGGACTATCGATCATTACATCCCTGCCCGAGTTGTTTTTAGGGAAAGCAATCACATCACGGATTGAATCTAAACCTGCAAAAATTGAGGTTAAACGATCGAAACCAAAGGCAATACCGCCATGTGGAGGTGCGCCAAACTCAAAGGCATCCATTAAAAAACCAAATTGTTTTTGCGCTTCTTCCGCACTGAAACCTAAATGTTTAAACATTAAAGCCTGTAATGCTCTATCGTGAATACGGATCGATCCGCCACCAACTTCAGTTCCGTTGATTACCATATCGTAAGCATTGGCACGTACGTTTTTAGGATCGGTATCCAATAAGGCAATATCTTCAGGTTTTGGCGAAGTGAAGGGGTGGTGCATAGCATGGTAACGTTCTGTTTCCTCATCCCACTCTAGAAGCGGGAAATCCAACACCCAAAGAGCAGAGAATGTGTTTTTATCGCGTAAACCTAAGCGGTTGCCCATTTCTAAACGAAGCTCGTTTAACTGTTTACGCACTTTATCGGTAGAGCCAGCTAAAATCAATAATAAATCACCTTTTTCTGTACCGAAAGCGTCGCTCCACTGTTTAAGGTCCTCTTCGTTAAAAAATTTATCTACTGATGATTTAATGGTTCCGTCTTCGTTATGGCGCGCATAAATCAAACCTGTAGCACCAATCTGCGGACGCTTGATGAAATCGGTTAATTCATCTAACTGCTTACGTGTATAACTTGCTGCACCTTTTGCATTGATACCAACTACCAATTCTGCATTATCGAAAACCGGGAAGCCCTTACCTTTTACCAAGTGGTTAAGCTCTACAAACTGCATCGCAAAACGGGTGTCGGGTTTATCTGAACCATATAAACGCATCGCATCTCCATATTGCATACGCGGTACTTCCGGTAAGTCGTAATTGCGTACTTCTTTAAATAAAGTACGGATCAGACCTTCGAAAGTGTTTAATATATCTTCTTGTTCGATGAAAGACATTTCACAATCAATCTGGGTAAACTCAGGCTGACGGTCGGCTCTTAAATCTTCATCTCTAAAACATTTTACAATCTGGAAATAACGGTCGAAACCCGAAACCATTAGCAATTGTTTGAAGGTTTGCGGCGACTGAGGCAAAGCATAAAACTCCCCTTCATTCATGCGGCTAGGCACCACGAAATCTCTCGCACCTTCTGGTGTAGATTTAATTAAAACAGGTGTTTCTACTTCAATAAAATCTAAAGCATCTAAATAACGGCGAACCGATTGTGCCATTTTATGACGCAAAACCAGGTTATTGCGAACCGGATTACGGCGTAAATCTAAATAACGGTATTTCATGCGCAACTCATCACCACCATCGGTTTCATCATCAATCATGAAAGGAGGTAATTTTGCTGCATTTAAAATTTCCAAAGCAGAAATTTTAATCTCCACATCACCGGTTGCCATTTTTGGATTTTTATTGCTTCTTTCTACAACGGTACCAATTGCTTTAATTACAAATTCGCGGCCTAATGAACGTGCTGCTTCGCAAAGTTCACGATTATCGTCCATGTTAAAAACCAACTGAGTAATACCATAACGATCGCGAATGTCGATAAAAGTCATACCGCCTAAATCTCTTGATTTTTGTACCCAACCACATAGCGTAACACTTTCGCCTAAGTTATTTAGGTTTAATGCACCACAAGTTACTGTTCTTAACATATATTGTAATCTAAATTGAGCGGCAAAAATACCGATTTTGTTTTAAACTTTAGAGTAGAAGATTTTATGTTTTTTCTGTCAAATGAAAACACCTAAAACTGCTGTTTCTTTTTGGGTAAAGAATCTACAACAGTAATCTTTTTGAAAAGCATAAATGAAAACAACTTATTATCATGACTTGGAACACGATAAACACCTTTGGCTTTTAAAATATATGCTGAAATTGCCGCCATATCCCAACCATCAACTATGTCAGCAGACCATTTGGCTTTAAAGAGACTTTCAAATCCTCTCTTAATACCATAAGTTCTAATCGTTGTTATTTCTTTTTTTACATTTTCTTCTATAGAGGAGTTACCCCAAGCCCACAACCATGTATTTGATTTTAACGAAACAGATCCAACTTCCTCATAGTCAATAATAATTTTCTTTACCCCCTTATCGCTAAATATGAGTTTACCTGTTAGTTGGTCATAATCCCATCGTTCATATTTTCCAATTTTATATTTGTCTTGGCAATAGGCTTGCTGTTTTTTAAGATATGCGCATGAAATTTTTGAAAGTTCTTCGAACGAAATGGTATCTAATAACGTAATTTTTGTTGAAGACGACTTAGTGCCGCATCCCGACAAGAACAATGCAAGTATTACGATGTATAAATTTAATAATCTCATCATTTAAACGAGGACTAATACTTTTCTTCTAAAGTAATTTCAACAGTAATTACCTTCCATTCACCTTTAATATTTTTCCAATGGTAAATTTCTTCTGTCTGGATAGTCTGTTTTTTAGAAAAAATAAGCAGATTCGGCTTTAAAACAACTGATTTTCGGGCAATTTTTTCAGTAAAAATTTCGTTTTCAAAAGAAGATTTAATGCGGTAATAACTGGTATGGATTTCTTTAATATGGCCAAAATATTTTTTTAAATCGATTGTGTAATCGCGTTTATTAAGCGCTATACCTTCTGCAGGAGTATAAGTCAAGCGGTCATCAAACATCATAGTATAGGCCGTTACATCCTTGCTTTCTAAAGCCTGATCTGCTTTTTTGTGTATCTCGTTTATTGTTGAAATGATTAAATCGGTTTCCATGGCATGAAGTTAATTGTTTGTTTCAGGGATTTCAAATTTATGATGATTCTATAAATGATTTTCCACAATACCAAGGGTATAGAAGCAATCATTTCCTAATGTTTATGAAAGGCTTTTAGGTTTTGGAAATGAAAGGTTAGTATTCCATAGGTGCTGTAGTCCCGCCATTCGCTTTACTTCATTGCACTACGTGTTCGCTGCTGTCGGGTTTAGTTAACAGCGGTTTGTTTTCCAAGCACTGGTCTAAGTAAAATAAACCCGATTGTCGGGAAGAGCTTCCGATCTTTCATCGGAACTCGTACCAGAGCGGGACTGAAATTGCCAAAGGTTCAGAACCGCTCATTTCCCATTAATAATAAAATGTTTTTTTTAGGAAATGATAGCGTTCCATAGGTGCTGTAGGCTCGCCATTCGCTTTACTTTGTTGCACTACATGGTCGCTGCTGTCGGGTTTAGTTAGCAGCAGTTTGTTTTCCAAGCACCGGCTTAAGTGAAATAAACCTGATTGCCGGGAAGAGATTCCGATTCTTCATCGGAACTCGTATCAGAGAGAGCAGCACTGCCGTAACCGACTAGTACCGCAATTGCGCTTCAAGAAAAAAATGTTAAAACGCTAGACTTTCAATCTAACAATCGTTATAATATTATCTATACCATTGGTTTAGTTCGTGGAGACACGGACCAAGGCGGTTGATCCCAAAGATTCGGATCAGCATACAACTCTTGTAGGTGTTTTGAATGAATTTACTGCGAACAAGGTCCGTCAGGAATTTCTTTACTGATTTTAAGCACTTTCATAACCACCAAGGTAGAATCGAAATCAGGTGAAACAGTGGCGGTATCAGACTTCGCGAAATAACCTTCTAATTCTACATATACTGGCTCGTAAGGCTTTTCGAACCCTAGGTTACTATAAGAGAGCTCTAAGTTTTTTACACTGTCTTTAACCCAATACTCACGTCCATCTTCACATAAGGTAAAAGACTTCATTTCAGGGCCAAAACTATACAAACCTTTAACTGTTTTCAGATTACTTTTTTCTCCCTCGGCTTTATCGTTTCTACAAGCTGTAGCGGCTACGCCAAGGAGCACAACAAATACAATTGCTTGTTTAAATAACTTCATTTTATATAGTTTGATTAATTTGATCTATCTTTTTAACACTTAAATTGGATGACAAAGCAGATGCCAAAAATGAGAAGATGCCTACTGTAACAAAAACTAAAACAAAATCCTTCCATTTTAATCCGATTGGATAGGAACTTACCAGCGTTTTATTTACTTCATCACCCATTTTGATAAAACCATAAGTGTGCTGAAAATAATAAAATATGAGGCCGATAATTAAGCCCAGCACACAGCCAGACATGGTGATCATCATTCCCTCAAATAAAAATATGCGTTTGATTAATTTCTTTCCTGCGCCTAAACTGCTCAGAATGGCTACATCCTTCACCTTATCGATTACTAACATGGTTAACGACCCTATGATATTAAATATAGCAATAATCAGGATAAAAGTAAGAATAATATATACGGCCCATTTCTCGGTATTTAAAATATGGTAGAGCGATTTATTTTGCTCGGCCTGATTTCTGACTTCATAATCTTTACCCGCCTTTTCGATTACCTCTTTTTGAAAATCGTCTACATCAATACCGGGCTGGAGATTGATCTCTATTGCAGACACATTTTTCTCTTCGCCTAAAAGTTCGCGGGCAAAATTCAGCGGTACAATAATGCCATTATCAAAATCTTGCTGTACTTCAAAAACACCACTTACCCGAATGTTCTTTACCACAAAATCGTCTGCAGGGTTTAAGCCATTTGCAGCAATATCTTTCTTTGGCGAGTAGATTTCCAATTCTGTAAAGGGATCGACAGTATTTACGGCCAAATAACTCTGCAGGGCAGAACCAATTACTGCGTTATCGCCGCTTCTGTTACGCAATATAAAACGGCCTTCTTTAATGGTACTATCTAATCTGGTGTTTTTCAAATAATCTAAACTTACCCCCTTAACCATTCCAACTGCTTGTTTGTTGTTGTATTTTAATAATGCATTTTCTTGTAGTACCTCAGTAAAAGCGGCAACATCTTTGTTTTTTCTGAGCGCATTAAAATAGGTTGTGTTCGGATCAAAAGTTTTCCCTTTAGCCGGTGTAATGGCAATTTGCGGGGTAATGGTATCGAACATATTCAATACCACTGTTTCTAAACCGTTAAATACTGAAAGGATAATAATCAATGCAGCACTACCAACCATTACACCTACCATCGATATGCCCGATATCAGGTTAATGGCATTGGTAGATTTTTTGGCAAAAAGATACCTTTTGGCAATATAAAACGATGTATTCACAGCGGCAAAGATAAATAAAAGGTTGAGGGTTTAAAGGTAAAAGGCTTAAGACTGTAAACCCTTTAACAATTATGAACCTTTAATCCTGCTAAAAAAACGGATTATGTTGTTTTTCAAAACCAATGCTTGTAGCTGGTCCATGACCAGGATAAACTATGGTTTCATCAGGTAAGACAAAAAGTTTATCGGAAATGTTTTGGATTAATTGCTGATGATTACCTCCAGGCAGATCGGTACGGCCAATACTGCCATAAAAAAGCACGTCGCCACCTATTAAAATATGATCGGGTGCACTGTAAAAACACAGGTGTGCTGGCGAATGCCCCGGTGCAAAAATTAAGGTCAGAGTACTGTTACCAAAAGAAATTGTTCCTGTTTCGGGCAAAAAAGTATCGGGCAGAGGAGATACATCATAACGGGTAAAACCCATTGATGGCGCATACCCAGGAACTGCATTTAAAATTGGCAGTTCGCCCGCGTGAAACTGTGGTTTTAAGCTATAAGTTTCGAACACAAATTTATTGCCGAAAACATGATCGAGGTGACAATGTGTATTGAGCAATAAAACAGGCTTTAACCCTTCATTTTTGATGAAAGCTGCCAATTCATTTTGCTCAAAACCTTCGTACATGCCCGGATCGATAATGACACATTCTTTGGTTTCATCAAAAAGCACATAGGTATTTTCGCTGTAGGCGTTAAACGTGAAGGTTTTTATTGTAATCATAAAATTTTAGAAAAAATCCTGTTTCCAAGAGCAGAATGACAAAATAATAAATTAATTTTTCCACCTAAAGGTAGAAATCAAGGTATCGATATCCTTTTTAATAAATTTAACAACGGGTTCAATAGAATCGTATTGTGGACGTTCATTAAAATATAAAGCCCCTCTAAAATAATGTTTAGTGCTATCGGTTAAAAAAAACTGAACTGATGATGCGGTATTCCCCTCTATGGCGTAATAAATGCCATAGACTTTATGATCAGGGTAATTGATGAGCTTTTGATCAATCGCACTGGCTTTTATCGTATGTTTAAAAGCCAGTTTTCGGGCATCTTCTACCATTCCATCATATTCGCCTTTACCCGAAACATCGTAATACGTTAAATGCAAAAAGCCATTAAACTGCTTAAAGTGCAAATTGTACCAGTTCTTTTGGGCATCGCGGCTTTGATCTTGTTCTACCACTGCATAAGTTGGATATTTGAAAGTAAAAGGGACAGGCTTGGTAAACGCGGTATAATCTTTTTTAGGGAATACTATCCTATAATAAGCTTTTGGCTTTGGGCTATAATCATGGTTCTGACATGCTGTTATAAACAAAAGCAGTACAAAAGGAAGGCAGATCAATTGTTTTAGTTTCATAACATTTTATCAAAGATTGCGTCGTCGTTCCTCCTTGCTATGACGATAAGTTAATTTATTTATTCCAAATTGCCCAAGCTTTTTCTGCTTGTTTGTACAGCATTTCCAAACCGTTTTTAATTGCTGCACCGCGCTCGGCAGCTTTAACCAAAAATGCTGTCTCCAGCGGATTGTACACTAAATCGTAAGCTAAATACCCTGGCCCAACTAAACTGTAATCAATTTCAGGAAAGGTATCCACATTTGGCGACATTCCCAAAGGGGTGGTATTGATCAATAACTGGTGCGAGGCTAAAATCTCTGGTGTAACTTCAGAATACAAAATAGCACCCTGAACAGCCGTTCGTACCACCACCTGATATTGGATATTTAATTTTTCTAAAACGTACTTTACCGCTTTCGCTGCCCCACCATCACCAAAAACCAGTGCTTTTGCGTGTTGCGGTCCTAACAAGGGCTTTAGTGATTCTTCAAAGCCATATGCATCGGTGTTGTAGCCTTTTAAATAGGTTGCACCTTCAAAACTTTTGATCGAAATACAATTTACAGCCCCAATTTTTTCCGCAGCTTCATCTACTTCGTTTAAATAGCAAAGCACGTTAACTTTATGCGGAATCGTAACATTAAGTCCACAAAGTGACGGATTTTCACTTATCAGATCGGGCAGTGATTTAATATCGGCAATAGGGAAAAGCTCATATTGATGATCGGCAATGCCCTCATTTTGAAATTTTTCTGTGAAATATTTTTTCGAGAAAGAATGCGAAAGTGGGTACCCGATTAAGCCGTATGTTTTCATTATTTATATAAAAAAGCAAACCTTACAGGTTCTTGAAACCTGCAAGGTTTATTTAACTATGTACCCCACAATAGTGTGGTTGAGTTATTTAGTTTGATTCAGGAAATAATCGAAAGTATCTCCCCGTAAACCTAAACGAATGGTTTCTAAAGGAATTACTTCTGCCGGGGCAATATTACCAAGGTTTACGTTGCTACCGATTAATTTAATAAACCAAACTTGCTGTTCTTTTTGAGGTGCTTCCCAAATAATGGTTTCTTCAGGAATCTGGGTTAAAATTTCATCAACCAATCCTTCACGTACTTCACCGCTTCCGCGGTAAATGCCTACATTACCGCCTTCGCGGGCTTCGGCAATTACTTTCCACGATCCCGCCTCAATTTCGGCCTGCATTAATTTAATCCACTTATATGGGGCAAATATTTTAGCGGCATCTTTACTTCCAACCTCCGAAATAACGGTTACCTGTTTAGAAAGTTCGCGGATAAACTCACATTTTTTATCGTGCTCAATTTCGATAGATCCATCAGAAACTTCTGCATATTCCATTCCGTACTGGTCTAGAACGCGTTGATAATCTGAAAACTGGTCACGAATGATAAAGGCCTCAAATAACGTTCCTCCGAAATAGGTAGGAATGCCTGCACTTTTATATAAAGCTAATTTTTCTTTAAGGTTTGGTGTTACGTGTGATGTTGCCCAACCTAATTTTACGATATCTGTATGTACGCCGGCAACTTCAATAAAATCTTCAACCTGGCGTAGGCTCAATCCCTTATCCATAACCATTGTTAAGCCTTTTTGGCGTGGTTTAGCTGGACGTTCGGGAACGTTTAATAATGGATAATTCATATGCGTACAAAAGTGAAAAAAATTTTGAGATTTATTTGTTAAATTTTTCTCACAAGGTCGTTACCTAATATACCTGTTTATAACGTTCAAAATGGCACTATTATCCTGCAATTGTGGCAAATATTCAAATAAAATATAGTGTTTATCAGGGTCGGTTGTTAAAGCCGTTTCCAAATATCCCAGTGCATCGCTATAATTCCCCTGGGCAAAAAGATACGCTACCATCCGGTAATACAGTTCTGCTGCTTCCGGATTATTCTTAATCGCTTCTGCCATCGTTTCCGATGCTTCCAGCAATTTTCCCTGCTCGTAAAGCACCGTACTAAAATCTAACCAGGCCTCAATATCCAAAGGATTAAACTCTAATACCTTTTCGTAAGCTTCGATTGATTCATCAATCTGGCCTAATTTATAATAAGCATCGGCCATTGCAAACCAGAAGTCAGGGTTCTCGGCCTCTAAATCGATTGCTTTTTTATAAAAATGCAACGATTCGAAATAACGTTCTTCAAAATTCAGTGTAACACCAATCCCAAACCAGGCATCTGCCATTTTAGGGTCCATTTTTACCGATTTTTTGTAATAAGAACGGGCTTCGTCCATTTTCTCCAGTTTCTCGTAACATTCGCCAATGGCGCAATAAGTATCGGCATTCGGCTGCTCATATTCGAAAGTCTGTTTATAAACATCTATCGCCTCGTCATATTTATCAAGCTGAACCAGCGCATTGCCTTTATTGAAATACGCAGAGCTGAAATCTTCTTTGATCAGGATCGCATAATCATAAGCATCGATCGCCTTTTCGAAAAGATTCAGCTTGTGGAAACTGTTGCCCAAATTATACCATGCCGCATAAGAATACGGATCGGTATCGATGTATTGCTGATAAAACTTGATGCTTTCTTCTTGTTTATCTAACACATCGTAACAGAAAGCCAGCTCATATAAACCATCCTGGTTCTCCATATTCTGCTCTAAACTGAGCTTAATATAGGTAATGGCGCTTTCATAATCGCTCATGCTCTGGTAAACATAAGCCATCTGTAATAAAATCTCATCAGTACTCTCGGCCAGCCCCAAAGCTTTTTCATAATTTTCCAAAGCCTCGTCAAAACGTTCGGTATTTTGAAAAATATTACCGCGAAGCAAATAAATATCTGGTTCTGACGGTTCTAAAAGCTCGGCCTTTTGCAAAGCAATAAAAGCCTTTTCGTTGTTGTTGGTTAAAATGTAAAGATGAGCCTGTTTGATTAAAAACACAGTTGCATAAGGGTGCTGACTGATTGCAAAATCAACAACCTGCAAAGCTTTGACCGGATCATTTTTCTCAATGTAGAAATCTACAATGTATTCGAATGCCCCTGCATCGAAGAAATACTGATCCTGGTTGCGGAGCATTTCTTCGTAACGTTCTACCGAGCGTTGTGCATCTTCGTTGGATTCAAAAAAGAATTCTTCTTCCATATATTATACTATTAAAGAACCGTGCCAATTAGCAGAAAAACACATTATAAGTTTACAAGTTTTAATTATCCGTTTTTAAAATAATTATTAACATCAATGGGCTAAAACAGCGTAAATAGCTGACTATAAAGCGTATTGACTGTGATTAAGATGTGTGGATAATCGATAGATTTTTTGCAACATCGCGGTTCCTTTTCCCTTCTGTGACAAAAATACTATAAATTTATGGTATATACGTAATTAAGAAGTCATGAAAGGATTAGTCATTTTTGCCCTGTTTTTACATTTTTTTGCTACAAATACCTTCGCGCAAAGCGATGAAGAAAGTGCCATCAAAAAGGCCATAAACAATCTTTTTACCGGTATGAAAAGTGGAGACAGCACTTTAACCAGAACTGCCTTTGCACCAGCAGCGATTATGCAAACTATAGTTAACAAAGAAGGTAAGGTGAATATACGCACGGAATCCGTTAACGACTTTATCAAATTTATTGGCACTCCCCACCAGGAAAAATATGATGAGCGTATTATGTTTACCAAAATATTAATCGATGGTCCTTTGGCTTCTGTTTGGACAGACTATAAATTTTATCTGGGCGAAAAATTTAGTCATTGTGGGGTTAATTCCTTTCAGTTGGTAAAAGGAGGTCAGGGCTGGCAGATTGTTTATATTATCGATACCAGGAGAAAGGAAGGATGTAATTAATTGGTATTTATTTAGTTTAGATATTGAGCCAAGGGATTCGGTTTTAAGTCTCTCAAGGTTTCAATAAGTTTAGCGTCAAAATAATTGGCAATTATAAATGCTTCTTTTTTACCTTGTTTAAGCTTGATAACGCCCCTGTCAATATCGAAAATATTCGGTATAGGATATGATATTCTTGTCATTGCCATTTTATCAATATCAAATATTATTTCTTTAGCTTCTTTATTAACCCAGAATAAAACTTTACAGGGAGGAGTTGTAATTACGATCTGCGTTTTACTAATCGTCACTAAAGTAGAGGTTGAGCTTATCGTTTTAGCACGGGACAAAATATGCCATTTCTGAATGTAAATAATGAACAAGGCAAATACTGTTTCGCTGAGGAAATATTCAAAGCCAAATCCCTTATTTCCCCGAAAATAAATGAGGATGGAGTACACTATAAAAACTATCAAACCAAAAATAGTGACCCGAACCATGCGTTTCTGGTCTTTTTCCAATAAATCGATTAAAAAGGGTACAACGGAATATTGCATATAAAATTAAAGATTGAAATATACGCATAATCAACCCGTGCATTATAGGATTAGAAAAATGTTTTCTGGAAAGCCAGTCTCTGTAGTTGGGTTATTGTTAGTTGATCTTTATATTAAAGTCTCGATTTTGAACCGTGAGCTGTCGTTACCATTCGAAATTTGTAGCGATGATATAAAAAAGGGTTGATCATGTAAACATGATCAACCCTTTTAAAATGAGATTTGGTTATTATTCTTTTTCCAGATCAGCTGCGCCTTTTTTAAATAATTCGGCCTGTTTACTCAGCTTTGTTTTAGCCTCTCCGCTTACTGCGGCAGCCTGTTGCGTTTTAGCTTGCGCAGCTGCATTATAGGCACCCGCAAGTTGCTTATTTAAATAAGATTGTAATTTTAATCTTTCAATGGTGCCAGCAATGTTCATAATACCTTTCTCGGTAACTGCAGGATTATTGTTTGCTCTCAGGTACTGAAAATACTGGCCAACTACTGCAAAAACACTATTCCTGTCACCTGTAAGCATAATGTTATCATAAAATGCCTGATACTCATCTTTTGGTTCGTTGATATATAACGTTGCAATAGAAGGCGCTATATGTGCTTTCGTATCATCATCTAACGATGCTAAAGCCGCAATGCTCTCTTGTGGAGCCAGTTTGGCCAAACCATCAATACCGGCAGCAATTACCTTGTACGACCTATCCTTTAAGCTTTCTAACACTAAAGTTTTATAAGCCTGATTGCCAGTTTCTGCTAATTTCACAATTGCAGCTGACCTTACTTCGGTATTTTGATCTGTTTTAGCAATCTGAAGTAAAACCGGTAATGCTGCTGATTTAATCTCAGCATCTTCTAAGTTAATCCCATCAATACTTAAAGCCCGTAAATCTGCAGATTTATCCTTTAAACCTTCCAGCAACACCAGTTGGCCACTTTTGGCTTTGCTTTGCATTATAAATTGCAGGGCTTCAATTCTATTGGCATAACTGGGCGCATTTTTGTATTGGAAATAATAGTTTTCAGCAGTTTTATTGTCGTTGGTTTCGCCAACTAAAATTTTATCTACATCAAAATCGATTAAATCGGGCTTAGCACTTACCTCGAAACTAAAGTTCTGCTCGCGGTTATTGATCAGGATTTCTTTTCTGATTTTTTTGCCTCCTGCATAAATATCAATTTTGATGGGCAGTGTAAAGGTCTGCACGCTCGAATCCTGTGTTTGTTTAACCTTAATTGTCGCCTTGCCGTTTTCGTAACCATAATCGATACTTAAAACCGGGTGACCACCATTGTAATACCACTGATTAAAATAAGGGCTCCAGTCTTTTCCGGTAACCTCTTCCATAGCCAAACGCAATTGATGTGTTTCGCCATTTTTAAAGGCATTGATGGTGAGGTAGCGGTTAAGTGATTTGTAGAAAGCGGCATCGCCCATTTGATTTTTTAGGGCATATAAAATAATCGATCCTTTGGCATAGCTAATGTTATCGAACATATCTTCCTTATCATTATAATAGAAGCGGGCCAAAACCGGACTTTCGCCTTTTTTAGTCGATCCTAAATAAGATTGTAATTTTTCGTAGCGCGATTTATCTTCAGCATCTTGCCCCGCATCATGCCCATGCCATATCACTTCCCCAAAGGTGGCAAAAGATTCGTTCATGGTTAAGTTAGACCACGATTCTGCGGTAACATAATCGCCAAACCATTGATGAAAAAGTTCGTGTGCGATAGTTCCCTCTTCATTTCCATCTAAAAGTTCGCGATCTGTTTTTTGTACCTGTTCACCGTGTAAAGTAGCCGTAGTATTTTCCATTGCGCCCGAAACATAATCTCTGGCAACCACCTGTGCATATTTGTTCCATGGATAATCTAAGCCCAAAATATTGCTGTAAAACTGGATCATTTCAGGTGTTTTCCCGAAAATCTGTTTGGCATACGGTGCAAATTTTGGTTCGAGGTAATAACTTACTTCTTTGCCCTTGTAGGTATCTTTTGTGATTTTGAATTCGCCTACTGCCATCATAAATAAATATGGCGAGTGGGGCAGATCCATTTTCCAGGTATCGGTCCTTGTTCCATCTGCATTGGCTTTCTGGCTCACTAATTTTCCGTTAGAGAGCGTTGTATATTTCGATTTTACCGTTATCGAAATCTCTTCAGTAGTTTTCTGATCAGGTTTATCGATAGTTGGAAACCATGCCGAAGACGATTCTGTTTCACCCTGGGTCCAGATCTGTGTTGGTTTGTTTTTATCGGTACCATCTGGGTTGATAAAATATAACCCTTTAGCATCGGTTATGGCCGCACTTCCCTTTACTTTCAATTCATCGGGTTTAGCGGTGTAAGCAATATACACCGTGTACTTTTCGGTATTGGTGTACTTTTTATTTAGGGTGATATAAAGCTTATTTTGTTTGTAAACATATTTAAGTGGGGTATTTCCTTTTGCGCCAACCAATGCAATGGTTTTAATATCCATTCCCTGCGCATCGAGGGTTAAAGAGTCGGTAGGATAAAAATGGGGTTTTAAAGTAACCCATTCTTTACCGTATAGGTATCGCTTTGCATAATCAAAAGATACATCAAGTTTGGTATGCACCAGATCGTTAACTTTAGTTGCAGTTACACGGTAAACATTTAAGTTGTTCGATTTTTCTACGGGCTGTTCCTGCGCAAAAAGTGGATTAGCCATAAAGGCAGATGCCAGCATCACACCACAGGCAATAATTTTTTTATTCATTTTTATGTTTTTACAAATTAGTTTTACTTTGAACACTGATGTTTGTGCTAAAGCAAAACGCAAATGTAGCCCCCTTTCTTTTGTTTTTACGAATGCATTGGAAAATTTAATTGGTTGTTACGGGCTTTAAAATGTAACCCTTAAGCTGCAGTCCTTTTATTAAACCTTCAGTACCCACTAAATGACCTGCTCCTACGGCTATAAACAGCGACTGGTTTTCCATCAGAGCAGGCAACTGAGCTAACCATCGTTTGTTCCGGTTTTTTAAGAGTTCTGTCATAAATTCTTTGTTTTCTTCGTCCTGATTTTTAAAGAGTTCAGTTAATTTATCTATATCCTGAGTGATATAATAAGTTTTCAGTTCCTCCATTTTTTGTTTGCTTTTACCTACTTCCCGGATCGATTTTAGCAATGCTTTCTTTTGTTTCTGCAGATCACTGTCAAATAAAAGTGCACCCTGATATTCGGCTGTTTCCAAACCATATAATGATTTTCCATTTTTTTTGGCATATTTCTGAAAGCTATCATCCATACCTTCACCTACATCTTTTAACATATCTGGGCTCTCAAAAAGCATCATCATTATTGCTACCATTGCGGGCTTGAAATTGTTCAGTTGCTTTAATTCGAAACCTGGTTGTTTGCTTTTAAAATAATCTTCTACTTCCTTGTATTCTGACTTTGTTAATAGACTATCCAGCGTATTGTTTTTCATTACTAAGAACGGCGCCATTTTAGTTTGCGTAGTACTGTCCATTACAATCTCGCCCACTACTGCATCGGTAGATTTAAACTTTTCCTGCAAAACCTTCATCGTATCTGCAAATTTAGCCCCTATTAAATGATGGGTGCCAAATAGATAGGAAGGCTTTTTTAATCCATTACCAGAAATTTCCCACAAGAGCGAGTTAGTTGCCTTTTTTGTTTGTGCCGAAAGGGTAATACTGAACCCTAAAAAAGCAACCAGCAATAATTTTATTTTCATCTTTCTATTTTATAAAAACTGAAGTCTAATTTGATATCATTATTCTTTTGGAAAACTACGCTATTTATATTGCAAAGCAAAAAACACAAATTTATAGCCTTATTTACACCTGGTTATGCTTAAAGGAAGATATTGATTATGGAAATAATTTAAAGACCAGAATTTGACCTCCTTTCTGTTAATTTTTTGTTTTTTTGTGTAAATCGTTAGATATATGAGTACAGATATTCAATCCATTTTAAATAAACTGGGCATTAATGCAAGCAATGCCGCTTATAGTACGGGCAGCAATTGGGGCGTTGAACTTAATGCAAATACATTAGAAAGTTTTTCTCCCGTTGATGGCAAACTGATTGCTTCGGCAAAAGTTGCAAGTGCTGCTGATTATGATGCTGTTGTACATAAAGCGCAGGAAGCATTTACAGCATGGCGTACTGTTCCGGCTCCAAAAAGAGGAGAAATTGTGCGCCAGTTTGGTGATGCCTTACGCGAAAATAAAGATGCATTAGGCACCTTGGTTTCTTACGAAATGGGGAAAAGTTTGCAGGAGGGTTTTGGTGAAGTACAGGAAATGATCGATATCTGCGATTTTGCAGTAGGTTTATCCAGGCAGCTTTATGGTTTAACCATGCACAGCGAACGCCCAAGCCACCGCATGTATGAGCAATGGCATCCACTGGGAATTGTAGGTATTATTTCTGCATTTAATTTTCCTGTAGCAGTTTGGAGCTGGAATACCGCCCTGGCATTGGTTTGCGGTAATGTTTGCATCTGGAAACCATCAGAAAAAACACCGCTAACCGCAATCGCCTGTCAACATATAATTGCAAAGGTTTTTAAAGATAATGATATAGCCGAAGGGGTTTGTAACCTGGTTTTAGGCGACAGGGAAGTTGGCGAACTCATGACAAATGATGGCCGCATCCCTTTAATTTCTGCCACCGGATCTACACGCATGGGTAAGGCAGTTGGCGCTGCTGTTGGCGCAAGGTTAGGAAAGAGCTTGCTGGAACTTGGCGGCAATAATGCCATTATCATTTCAGAACATGCCGATTTAGACATGAGTTTAATCGGTGCTGTTTTTGGTGCAGTTGGTACCGCAGGGCAACGCTGTACTTCTACCAGAAGATTGATCATCCACGAAAGTGTGTACGATGCTTTTACCGCTAAACTGGTTAAAGCTTACGGGCAATTACGCATTGGAGATCCCTTAGATCAAAATAACCATGTGGGACCACTGATTGATACCGATGCGGTTGCAGCATACTTAGATTCGATTGCAAAATGTAAGGAAGAGGGCGGCAATTTTGTGGTAGAAGGCGGTGTTTTATCGGGCGACGCCTATATAAGCGGGTGTTACGTAAAACCATGTATTGCCGAAGTTCAGAATGACTTTAAAATTGTTCAGCACGAAACATTTGCGCCGATTTTATATCTGATTAAATACAAAACATTAGATGAGGCCATTGCTTTGCAAAATGCCGTTCCACAAGGATTATCATCGGCCATTATGACTTTGAATTTAAGAGAGGCAGAGCAGTTTTTATCGGCTAAGGGCTCTGACTGTGGTATAGCCAATGTAAATATTGGTACTTCGGGGGCAGAAATTGGTGGTGCTTTTGGTGGCGAAAAAGAAACAGGCGGCGGCAGGGAAAGCGGATCTGATGCCTGGAGAGCTTATATGCGCAGACAAACCAATACCATCAATTATTCGAATACTTTGCCATTGGCCCAGGGGATAAAATTTGATCTGTAAAGCGATCTTAATGCGGTTAACCTATACAAAATGGTGTTGATTTTAGAAACACCGACAAACAAAAATGGCCGATCTGTTTAACGACCGGCCATTTATTGGAAATAGGTTTAACTTAAAGTTTTTTAATAAGCAGATAACTTTTTACCTCAAACCATAAATTGGCATCATGGTCATTTTTGTAATACGTACCCTGCAATGAAGTAATCACAATGGCATAGTTATACCCATTAATGCTTTTAGAAACACTCATCAGCTTTGCTGGGTATAAGTATTCCTGTTTCTTATTCGAAGCTTTTAAAGTCCCATTTTTATATGCTTTAGTGGCCTGAGCGAACAATTCTTTTAAATCAATGTGTAGTGCCTGTTGATTATTAACCAATAGCGAAATTTTTGATCTGATTTTATTTGTGGTTAAATCTGTACCGTAAAGACGTGTTACCTTTTCCTCCGGGTATCCGTTTAGTTCGATCAGATAATCATAGCCCCTAATGTTTAAAACCTGGTTTTCATCATTTTGAAGGGTAATGCTCATACCCGGATCATATTCCAAATCGCCTTTAACCTTAAAAATGGCCAATGCAGTATCTACCTTGTTCATCCGCATGCTATAGCGATAGTTATTTGTAGCATCTATCTTTTCCTCTATTTTACTGAGGTCTTTTTTGGTAAAGGGCTGTAGCGTTTTTAATCCATGTGTGTACACCAGATACCTGATTACGGCCGGCTTTTCTTTAATATCGTCTTTTTTCTTGCTGTTCATTATCCGCTTTAAACGGCTTAGCTGTGAATATTTAGACACAGAAAAAGCACTTTGCGGACCATAAGTTGCTAACAGCGAAATGATGCACAAACTTATTGGAATTACCTTAATGTTCTGCTTTTTAATAAAAAGAAAATAAATGGTTATACCTGCAAGCCAAAGCGCCAGGGCTGTTAAAACATACCTGCTTTCTGTTATACCATAATGACCAACCCTTTTCCAAACGGCAAGTAATAAAAGCACCACCAATGGAATCATCATCACATAAAAGAACCTGGAAAACAATTTGATCCAGCTATTGCCCGCTGTTTCTTTCACCGGATAAACCAGTAGCAACGATAAGATCCCAAAAACTGCGTAGCCTAAAATCAGGCTTGATACCAAACCTTTGGGCAGCTCCCATAACACAGCAATTTTAATCTCATACACCAGCAAAATTGCTAAATAGATCGTTACCAGCGGAATCAGCACAAACTGCGCAAATATTTTTAAACCTTTCGGGTAGCTATGATCTTCTTCGAGCAATTTATAATCCATTGGAACTCCTGCTAAAAAGAAAGTAGTATTAAATCCAGCGCTAATGACGGCAAATAAGGTCATATATGTTTGCCACTTTATGTCGGCATTAAACAATCCATCAATGGCAACCAGGGCAATTGCTAAGCCTGCATATAGTACAGCTGAATAAAGTGCGGAAGTAAGAAACCGAAGAAAAAGTGCTTTATTAAACTGCCAGAAGCCATTTACTTTCTCCTGACCGATAAACGGCGCGAATGCGACTAACAAATGAAAGGCAAAGGCAAATAGGAAAATGCGGTAAAGATCTGCCGAATAGTTTGTAGGATCGAGGCTGAAGTAAAGCGAAACACTGATCAACAAACCTCCCAATCGCAATAACCACTTTTTCTTTAATGAGTATTGATTGCGTTCTGAAATTAAATCGAGCGCTAATATGAGCGCAAGTGCCAGATTTAAAATGGCTATGACCTTTATTAAATGATCTTTTAAATTCTCGTTCTGTTCTGAGTAGTCCCGATAATCAGAAACATGGATATAATAACACCAGCACAATGTTGCGGCAACCGCAAAAATAAATTGTAAGGGAAAACGCTTAATTACAGTTACAAACCCATTGTAAAGCTGTTGGAGAGAGGGTAATTTCATCTGATTTTTTTTATTAAAGATATGATCTTTTGTGCATAATGACTGAGCGCCTGTTTTTAAAATGTTAAAAAAGGTTAAACCATTATGCAGAACTAATATATTAGTTTTATATTCGGTAAAAAAACAAATCTTATCTATGAAACGCCTATTACTCTCGTTGTGCCTTTTTGTTTTTATCTCCACTTATTCAAAAGCACAAAGCCTCCATACCATTAAAGGCCGAACTATTGATACTGCATCGACAACGCTTTTATCAGGAACCTCTATCGCGGTTTTAAATGCAAAGGATTCTACATTGGTAAAATTTACCCGGGCAGCAGAAAATGGCTCATTCGAGCTTAGCGGAATTAAAAACGGGAAGTTTATCTTATTGGTTTCTTACCCTAAGTATGCAGATTTTGTAGATCATTTTACGCTCGATTCTACCAATCAGATTAAAGATTATGGAAAAATTAATCTTACAGGGATGGCCAAAATTCTTGCCGATGTAATTATTAAAGGAAACAGAACAGCCATAAAAATTAAAGGCGATACTACTGAGTTTGATCCCAAAGCATATAATATAGAACCGAACTCAAAGGTTGAGGACCTGATTAAACAGTTTCCGGGCTTTCAGGTGGATAAAGATGGCAAAATTACGGCTCAAGGCAAAACAGTACCAAAGGTATTGGTAGATGGTGAAGAATTTTTTGGCGACGACCCAACGCTGGTAACCAAAAACCTGAGGGCAGATATGGTAGAATCTGTTCAGCTTTACGATAAAGCCAGCGATCAGGCTAGTTTTACAGGCATTGATGATGGCGAAAAAACCAAAACACTTAACATTAAACTTAAAGAAGATAAAAAGAACGGTTATTTCGGTAAAGCGCAGGGTGGTTATGGCACGAAAGATTTTTATCAGGGGCAGGGAATGTTTAATAAATTCTGGGGCAAAAAGAAATTTTCGGCCTACGGCATTTTGGGCAACAACGGAACAGTAGGTTTAGGCTGGGATGACCGGGACAAATACGGGGGCTCTGGCGGCCTGACGATGAGTGATGACGGTGGAATGTATTTTAGTAGTGGAGGCGATGATTTTGATAGTTATGACGGACAATATAATGGTCAGGGTTTACCTGTAGCCAGAACCGGGGGGCTGCATTTCGATAACAAATGGAACAAAGACAAGGAATCCTTAAACACGAATTATAAAATTGGATCAATCAGGGTTCAGGGTGATAGAAACTCAATAAATCAGAACAATTTGGAATCGGGAGTACAGAATAATACCTCAAATGAATCATTCGACAATGACATGTTCAGACAAAAACTGGATGTGATGTATGAGCTAAAAATCGATACTACCTTAACCATGAAAGTTAATGTTGATGGTGCATTGAAAAAAAGTAATACCTCAAACCATTTTGTAACTTCAACTTTCGGTGAGAATGATAAATTCCTAAATTCATCAGACAGAACGCTAAGCAATGAGGTAGATGATCAAAGTTTTAACATGAACGTTTTATTTACTAAAAAACTGAAGAAAAAAGGGCGCACATTATCCTTAAACTTAAATCAATCGATCAACAAAAGTAATAGTGAAGGGTACTTAAACTCCTTTAATAAAAGAGCGGATACGGTTGGAACAGGAACAATAGATAGTCTTACCAATCAATTAAAGACTAACGATATAACAAATAGTGCCTTTAAGTTAAATGCAGCTTACACTGAACCCCTTTCAAAAACCTTAACCGTAATTATTAACTATGGCCTAAGTTTAATGAACGGGAAATCAGATCGGTTATCCTTTAATCAATCTGTAAGTGGCAGATATGATATTTTAGATACGCTCTACAGTAACAACTTTGAACTGAATCAGACCATCAATCAGGCAGGTGCAATTTTCAATTATAAAAAAGGTAAAACGGTTATCAATTTTGGATCTAAATTTAGTGGGGTAAATTTTAAGCAGGATGATATTTACCGTAACAAAACCTATGTAAGAAACTTTATTAATTATATGCCCCAGGCATCTTATCAATATCGTTTTTCTCAGCAAAAATCCTTACGGATTAGCTATAATGGCAATACCAACCAGCCCTCGCTCGATCAACTTCAGCCGGTTAGGATAAATAACGATCCATTTAATGTTGTGGAAGGAAATCAAGATTTAAGGCCATCATTCAGAAGCAATATTAATGCTAGTTATAACGCTTACAAAGTTTTAACCAACCAATCGGTTTGGTTAAGCGGCTCCTACAGCTTTACTGCAAATCCAATTATTAGCGATGTAACCACTAATAGTGTTGGTAAAAGTACCTATCGCTACATCAATTACAATGATAAAATGCAAACAAATTTCTATTTATATGGACAGATAAGCAGGAAAATAAACACGCTTGGCGAAATAAATATAGGCTTAAATGCAAATGCAAATGGAAGTTCTTCTTATAACTTTATTACCACCGATTTAGGCAGAACCTTAAATAACACTAAAAACTATACCTACAGTGGGGGCATTAATATTTCGAAATACAAAGATAAAAGTTATAGTTTTTATACCCGCTTTGGCCCGTCGTATAATATGGCAAGAGCAAGTATTGGTAGGAATAGTGATGGATGGGGATGGACTGGTTATGCGTCGGGCAATGTGCAATTGCCAGGGAAGTTTGAAATATCTACAGATGCAGAATACCAGTACAATGGAAAAACACAGGTGCTTACCGAAAGTTTTGAGCGTCTTATCTGGAATGCATCACTAAGCAAAAAATTCTTCAAAGCAGAAAACTTAAGATTCTCAGCAACTGTAAATGATATTCTTAACCAGAATATCGGCTTTAACCGTTCGGCCAACAATACAACAATAAGCCAAAACAGTTATACTACCATTAGGAGATATTTAATGTTCTCCGTATCATGGGATTTTAATAGAATGGGTGGCGGTATTAAAACACAAAAATAACAACCATGAAAACTATACTAAAATATATTATCTTATTTGCTGTTATTTTCATCAGCAAGAGCTTATGCGCTCAAAATATACACTTCGTAAAAAACGGGGTGATCGAATTTGAGAAAAGATCTAATATGTATGCTTTGATTAAAAAGAGGATCAATAAAGATAATGAATCTTATATGAATCAGGCTTTTGATCAATACAAAAAGAATAATCCTCAATTTAAAGTTGCCAAGAGCACACTTAGCTTTACCAATGATAAAAGTTTATATAAATGGGCCACTGTAGAAGAAACTGTAAATAACAACTGGTTATCAACAGATGTGCTGGCTGATCTAAAAAATACAATTGCTACAGATTTCAATCGGCAAATCAGTACCACACAAAAAAGCGTGTATGAAGATACCTATTTAGTTAAGGATAGTCTACGTAAGATTAACTGGAAAATTACTGACGAAACAAGAGAAATTGCGGGTTACGAATGCCGCAGGGCAAATGCCATCATTATGGACTCGGTTTATGTTGTGGCTTATTATTCAAATCAGATTGCAGTTTCAGGCGGTCCAGAATCTTTTACGGGATTGCCTGGTATGATTTTAGGTTTAGCGCTACCCCACGAAAATGTAACCTGGTTTGCAACTAAAGTAACAGAAGTTGCCGTGCCTGAGAAAGATTTAGCACCGCCAACAAAAGGAAAGCCGACTGATAACAAGGGTTTAAAAGCCATATTACTTGGCGCGATGAAAAACTGGGGCGAATATGCACATCCGATATATAAGGCTTTTTCACTTTAAGATATTGATTCCGTTTTTATAATAATACCTACTTTAGCTAATCATTAGTATAGCTATGTATAGTGCACTTTATAACCATATCAATAGATTTATAGATTTGAATAGTGATGAACAGGAAACCCTTGCATCGCTACTCAAATCTTTTTCCGTTAAAAAGAAGGCTTTTTTATTAGAAGAAGGACAAACCTGCAGGGCGAATTATTTTGTAGTAAAAGGCTGCCTGAGGCTTTATTTCATTGATATAAAGGGCGCTGAGCAAACTACTCAATTTGCCATAGAAAACTGGTGGATTACCGATCTAACCAGTTTTCTATTTCATGAGCAATCTGAATTTTATATCCAGGCTGCAGAAACCACCGAGGTAATTGCCATCGAACATCATCATTATGATGACATGTTCCATAAACTCCCTAAGCTGGAAAGGTACTTCAGACTGATCTTGCAAAAAAACCATCAAGCTTCACAGCGGAGGATAAAATTCCTGTACAGCCAAACAGCAGAGGAAAGATACCGTCATTTTAATAGTTTATTCCCTGAATTTGTACAGCGCGTGCCACAGTATATGCTGGCTTCTTACCTCGGCTTTACACCAGAATTTTTGAGTAAAATCAGGGCTAAGAAATAGGGCTTTGTTAACCGTAGAACACACAGCGTTAGTCCTCATCTAACATGGGTCACGGAGACACGGAAAGCACGGATAAATATAGTACAGGTATCGAAAAAGAAAACAAATGATCTGTGATGACACAGACCATGGAAATACTCCGTGTTAATCCGTGCCTCCGTGGCAAAAAAATGTGCCCTTTGCGGTTAGAAATTCATTTCTTAAACTACATTAAGTTTTTTGATCGTTAAGTTGCAGACCTTTACATCGTAATCAAAAAACAAATAAAATGGAAAGTAGAATTGATATCCCAAAAGTAGAACCTGCAGCTTACCAAGCCATGTACGGTTTAGAGAAATATTTATCAACCAGCAAACTAGATCCAATTCTTTTAGAACTGATTAAAATGCGTGCATCGCAAATTAACGGCTGTGCATTTTGCTTAAATATGCACTCAACTGATGCCCGTAAAATAGGTGAAACCGAACAGCGTTTATACTTATTAAATGCCTGGAGAGAAACAACCTTATTTACGGCACAAGAAGAAGCTGTTTTGGCTTTAACAGAAGAAGTAACGTTAATTAGCCACCACGTTTCTGATGCAACTTATCAAAAAGCGGCAAGCTTTTTTAACGAGCAGGAATTAGCACAGATTATTATGGCTATAGTTACCATTAATGCCTGGAACAGACTGGCCATTACCGCTAAAGTGATGGTTGGCTAATTAGATTCCTCTTTCAGCTTATCACAAAGACACGATACACCTGGTTAATGTTCAAAATATTTTGGTGCTTTGTGTCTTTGTGCTTTAAAGTCGACCGATAAGGGATAAATTCATAGCACCCTTAACAACAATCCTTTTAAGTATTCTCCTTCTGGAAAAGAAATGCGAACCGGGTGATCTTCTGGTTGGCAGAACTGTTTAATAATCTGAACTTCTTTGCCTGCATCAAGTGCTGCCCAGGCGATAATCTGTTTAAAGGTTTCTATATCAACCGCTCCCGAGCAAGAGAAAGTAGCCAATAAGCCCCCTTTTTCTAGCAATAGCATGCCTAAACGGTTTAAATCTTTATAAGCTCTTGCTGCGCGGTCTAATGCCGAACGTGATGGTGCATATTTAGGTGGATCGAGCACAATCACATCAAATAATTCTCCTGATTCTTTGAAAGCGCGGAGTTGTTTATTTACATCTGATTGAATGGTCGTTACTTTATCCGCATCGAATTTGTTTAGGGCTACGTTCTGTTTTAATGTTTCTACAGCCAAAGCTGAACTATCAACACTGGTAATGCTTGCCGCACCATTAGCTAAACTATTTAAGCTAAATCCACCGCTGTAACTGAAACAGTCTAAAACCTTTTTGCCTTTGGTATAACTGGCTAAAATGTGTCTATTATCGCGCTGATCGCAGTAAAATCCTGATTTTTGTCCTTCAGCGATATTGATGTGATAAATAATTCCATTTTCTTTTACCTCCAAAAATTCTGGCGGGTTTTCTCCCCAGAGCAGTCCGTTTTCGATGGGTAAACCTTCGTGGGTACGTGCGGTTGCATCACTTTTATCAAAGATCCCTTTTGGTTTTAATTCTGCTTTTAGTATTTCTACGATTTCTGCTTTCACTTTTTCAATTCCTGAACTTAAAATCTGAAGAGAAAGAAAATCAGCATATTGATCAACAATTAAACCTGGCAGGAAATCAGCTTCGCTAAAAACCAGCCGGCAGGTATTGGTCTGTTCACTTAAAATAAACTGACGTGAAGCGATAGCCTGTTTTAACCGGTTTTGATACCAGTTATTATCAATAGTTTGAGTTTCATCCCATTCTAAAAGGCGAACAGCCACACGCGAATTGCTGTTGTAATAACCATAGGCTAGAAATTCATTATCGAAAGCAAAAACTTTTACTACCTCACCATCTTCAGGTTTTCCCTTAACTTTTTCCAATGCTCCCGAAAATACCCATGGATGTCTCTGTAATGCCGCTTTTTCTTTACCCTTTTTTAATGTGATTTCTACCATGGAGCAAAGGTAATAATTTGTAGGGAGTTTGGTGTAGCGCGTTTGGCGTGGCAAATAAGTTTGGAGTGGAACGTTCGGTGTCTAGCGTAAAGCATTTAATTATACCCCAATCGTTCTATGCCATGCGCCAACCGCCTGGCGTTCAGCGCTTCTTCACCAACTCTGTATCCAAAACCTTTGTTTCAAACTCAGTTACCGGCCTTTTGGCTTCAATCATTGAGATTAACAGTTCGGTAGCCACCTGCCCCATTTCGAATGCGGGTTGTTTAACCGAGGTTAGAGATGGTGAAAACAATTCGACCAGGTTAGAATTTGTAAAACCCGCGATTGCGATTTTATGTGCTACCTCAGGATTGGTTTTCTTTAGGGCCATAATACAGCCTGTGGTTAAGCGGTCGCTTGAAATAAAAATCCCATCTGGCTGTAACGGCAAAAGTTCTTTAACCGCCTGTTCCAGCTCTGCGCTGTGCATACCGCCATGCTGGCAATATTTAACCAGTTCAGGTCTAAATTCGATATGGTATTTAACCAAGGCCGCTTTATAACCTTCTAACCTTTCTTTTGTTATCGAAAGGTTTTCGGAATTGGTTAAATGGGCAATTGTTCTCTTTCCAGATAAGATAAGATGTTCTGTGGCATCAAAAGAGCCTTTAAAGTTATTTGCGATTACTTTGTGGGTTTCAAAATCTTTAGGCACACGATCGAAAAAAACAATTGGTAAGCCCTTGGCGTATAAATCTCTTAAATAATTAATATCCTGTGTTTCTGAAGAAAGTGCAATTAATAAACCATCAATAGAACGTGATGCAAGGTGCTCAACATTCAGTTTCTCCTGCTTATAAGATTCGTGACTTTGAGAGATGATGACATGATAATCTTTGTCATAAGCGATGGATTCAATGCCATTTATCACCTGCGAAAAAAAGTTGTTGGCAATTTCACTTACAATAATGCCGATAGAATAGCTACGCCGCTCCTTTAAACTTCTGGCGATTGGATTAGCGCGGTAATTAACCTTTTCGGCATAAGCCAAAACCAGTTTTTTGGTTTCCTCACTAATTTCGTAACGGTCTCTTAAAGCCCTGGAAACTGTAGAGGTAGACAGGCCTAATGCTTTAGCTATATCTTTTATGGTAGATGTTTCAAATCTCATGTTGTGTATTGCGTACAAGTTACAAAAAAAATCTCTTTAAGAGGATTGGATGAGCAACATTAATAAACGTCATATCTACGTTTTTGGGAACGTTTGCACACTTTTTTAGTTAAAAATGGTTTCAAACGATTTTTAGTTTGTAAAATTGTTACATCAACGTAACCAAATATAAATAAACAATAACATTCCGAAATAGAATTATATTCTACATGCAAGCGATTGCAGCATCTTAAAATAACCAAATCACTTCAAATAAATAATTTATGAGCAGAGTTCTACTCTTTTTAGCATTTTTCTCTTTTTTTGGATTATCTCTAGCACGGGCACAAACCAGGCAGGTTACCGGTACTGTAAAAGATAAAACTAATGGGCAGCCATTGGTAGGCGTTAGTGTGAACGTAAAAGATTCCAAAACCGGTGCCAGCACAGATGCCAATGGAGCATACAAGATTACCGTTCCCGGTAAAGGCGCTATTTTAACTTTCACCTATGTGGGTTACAAAACCAAAAATGTTACTGTAGGGGAACAGAATAAAATAGACGTAGCATTAGAAGAAGATGCCAACACTTTACAAGAGGTTACTGTAAACATCGGTTACGGATCTGTACGTAAAGAAGCCTTAACGGGTTCAGTGTCTTCCATTACAGGAAAAGATATTGATCAGTTCCCTGTAAGTACCGCAGCGCAGGCATTAGCCGGGAAACTTGCAGGGGTATCGGTTACCACAACAGAGGGAAGCCCAGGTGCCGAAATTGTAATTAAAGTACGTGGTGGTAGTTCGCTTACGGGCGATAACTCTCCCCTTTATATCGTAGATGGTATCCAGGTAGAAAATGCCTTGTCTATTTTATCGCCTAACGAAATCCAATCTATCGACGTTTTGAAAGATGTGGCATCTACTTCGATTTATGGTAGTAGAGGCGCCAATGGAGTGGTTATTATCACCACAAAAAGCGGTAAGAAAGGCAGGCCGATTATTTCTTTCGATGCTTATGCAGGTGCAAGACAGATTGTAAATAAACTGGATGTGATGAACCCTTACGAGTTTATTAAGTATCAATATGAACTTTACAACAATAATACCAATCAGGATGTTAAAGACACATTTACAAAGAAATATGGTACGTTTGAAGATTTAGATATCTATAAAAATATCCCGAATATCGATTGGCAGGACAAAGTTTTCGGTCGTCAGGCATGGAGCAATACCGAAGTTTTAAATCTATCAGGCGGTACTTCTAAAACCACTTACAATGTTTCGGTAAATAATACAAAAGAAGATGGTATTATGCTTAATTCTGGTTATAAGAGAACTTTTGCTTCGATGCGTTTGGACCATAAATTTTCTGATAAATTCAGGGTTGGCCTAAATGCCCGTTACAGCGGTCAACGCATTGATGGTGTAGGTACAACCTCTACAGGTTCGCAGGGAACTAACCGTTTAAGAAATTCGGTTCGTTATCAGCCCTATTCTGGCGGAAGCGATTCTGGCGATTTATTCGACGCTGATTATTTAACTACAGGACTGACCAATCCGATCACTTTAGCCAACCAGGAACTAAAATACGATTATCGGAACGATTTAATCAGCAGTGGTTATGTGCAATATTCGATTCTTAAAAACTTAACGATTAAAAGTACAGTTGGATATAATAGAACCAATAGGCACATCAATACCTTTAATGGCCCAGTAAGTAACGTGGCCAGAAACAATGCGGGCTTACCTGCGATTCAATTAGATACGGTAGCCCAAAAATCTTTTATCAATACCAATACCATTAATTACAAACCAAATCTGGGTAAAGACCATAGTTTGGATTTATTGGTAGGCCAGGAAATTAACATGGTCGATATCGATTCGAGAACAACAGTACTTAAATTTTTACCGATCGATATTTCAGCCGAAGATGCTTTTGTAAGTAGCCCACCTGCCAATACTATTCAGGATAGGCCAACATCATTAATTTCTGGCACCAGACAGTTTTCGGTATTTAGCAGGGCCTCTTACGGTTTTAGAAATAAATACCTGGCGACCGTAAATTTCAGAACAGATGCTTCTTCGTTATTTGCAGCAGGCAAACAATGGGGTTATTTCCCATCAGCCCAGGTTGCCTGGAGGGTAACGGAAGAGAAATTTGTAAAAGATATGAACCTCGATTGGTTAGATAACTTTAAAGTTAGATTTAGTTATGGCGCAGCAGGGAACAACCGTATTGGTCAGGATTTATTTAGAACATTGTTTTATCTAAGCTCTACTACGGGCGGTTATGCCGATACAGATGGATCAGTATCAACTGGTTTAATTTCGGGGACAGCTACCGGAAATATTTTATCTAACCCGAACATCACCTGGGAAACCAATATCTCTAAAAACCTGGGTATTGATATCGATTTATTTAAAAACAAGTTATCGCTTAATTTAGATTATTACGATAACAGAACAAAAAATCTACTTTTAAATGCAAACGTGCCACAAACTACGGGTTATGCCACACAACAGCAAAATGTGGGTAAAACCCAAAATACTGGTTTCGAACTACAATTAAACTATCAGGCCGTTAAAACCAGAGACTTTAGCTACAATACCAGTTTCAATATTTCATTCAACAAGAACAAAATTGTTGAACTACAAAGAGGTGTAAGCTCTTACATCACACAATCAGGTTGGGTAAACAGTTTGGGCGATTTTAAAGTCGAAGTGGGTCAGCCTGTTGGTCAGTTCTACGGTTTTGTTTCGGATGGGCGATATACTGTTGATGATTTTACCTATGTGCAAAACACAAACACTGGTGCTTATACCTATACACTTAAGCCAACTGTTGCAAATAGCAGGGTATTATTGGGTAATCGTGATCCTCAGCCAGGCGACATGAAAGTCCAAAAACTATCCTCTTCATCAAGTATGATGATCGGGGATAACGACAGAACGGTTTTAGGTACGGCACAGCCGAAATTCACTGGCGGTTTTAACAATCAGTTTGCCTATAAAAACTTTGATTTAACGGTATTTGTAAATTTTAGCTACGGAAGCAAGGTATACAACGCCAACAAAATAGAGTTTACCTCACAATACAACGTTAAAGACAACAATTTACTTGCGGTGATGAACGATCGCTGGCAGAACTTTGATGCCAATGGCGTAAAGGTAACAGATCCGGCATTATTAACTTCCATGAACGCCAATACTTCCCTATGGACACCTACAGGAGGAAACTATGCTTTAACCTCTTACGCTATTGAAAGTGGCTCTTTTTTAAGGATCAGCAATGTAACATTGGGTTATACCTTGCCACAAGGTTTAATTAAAAAAACAGGTTTCATTTCAAAATTAAGGGTTTATGGAACAGTTAATAATTTATATACGATAACGGGGTACACGGGCTACGATCCTGAAGCAAATACCCGCCGATCGAATCCACTTACGCCGGGTATAGATTACGCTGCTTATCCGCGCAGCAGATATATTCTTGCTGGTATTAACATGGTATTTTAACCTCAACATTAAAGAAAATGAACAATAAATTTATAAAATCGGCTTTAATGGTAATTGCTGTTGGAGCATTGAGCATAACTACTTCCTGTAAAAAATATTTAGATGTACAATCGCCATCAACTTCCAGTCCGGATGTTGTTTTTGAAAGTGCAGCAAATACCAATGCGGCAATTATTGCCGTTTACAATCGGCTTTGTGGAGACAATGGCTACGGAAGCCGCATATCTACACTATTTGGTTTAACGGCCGATGATTTTAAAACCTCGGGAAGTTATAGCTCTTCCGATCGAAGAGGAATTAGCATGTACGGTGCAAGTTCAGACAATACCGATCTGATCAACCCATTTTTACAGTTATATGCAGGCGTGGAGCGTGCGAACATCTGTATCAAATTTATCCCGGCCTCTAGTCTTTATACCAATGGTTCTGAGGCTGACAAAACGATTATGAAACGCTATTATGGCGAAGCTTTAACCTTAAGAGCACAGTTTCTTTATGAGTTGATCCGTAACTGGGGTGATGTACCTGCGTCTTTTGTGCCTTCTGCAGATGCCGAAACGTTGTATGGCCCAAATGTAGACCGCAATAAAACCTATGATCAGATTATCGCAGATTTAAAAATGGCTGAGGATCTGGTGCCATGGAGAAGTGGAATCACAGAATACGGCAGTTTTCGTTATACAAAAGGTGCAATTAAAGGCTTAAGGGCCCGTATTGCTTTAGCCAGAGGCGGTTATTCGCTAAGGTCGGCCAACCATACTATGGAACGCAGTGCTGATTATTTAACTTATTATAAAATTGCTTTTGATGAGTGTTTGGATATTATGAACCACCGTTCGGAGCACAGCCTGAATCCCGTTTATGAAAATGTATTTAAAACCTTGCATACCACAACCCGCTACGATGACGCCCACGAGCTGATGTTTGAAGTAGCTGCTTTTGGCGGCAACGCCTCTACCGATAGCAAGTTAGGTTATTATAACGGCATCCGCTTTAACTCTGCCTCAACTTTTGGTTCAGGTGGTGGCGGTATGAATGCTATCCCTACTTACTTTTACGAATTTGATGTAACCAAAGACTGCCGCAGGGATGTAACCATCGGTGTTTTCGAAATTACCGCAACATCAAAAAAAATCATCAATACCCTGTTTAACATGACGGATGGAAAATTCCGCAAATCATGGACAACTTTTAACAACTCTTCTGCTGCTCAAACTTTTGGGGTAAACTGGCCAATGTTACGTTTTGCCGATGTATTGCTAATGTATGCAGAGGCTGATAATGAAATTAACGGAGCGCCATCCGCGACTGCGGTTACGGCCTTACAAGAGGTGCAGAAACGTGCCTACGCTGGCTTTGAAGGTCAGATTCCGGTGACGCCAATGGATAAAAATGGCTTTTTCAACGCGATTGTGAAAGAACGGTTGTTGGAGTTTGGAGGAGAGGGTATCCGTAAATATGATTTAATCCGCTGGAATTTACTAGGTAGTAAATTTGAAGAAACACGTACTAAAATTCGTGCTTTAATTGCAGGAACCGGCGATTATGCCAATGTACCGAATTATATTTATGCCAAAGAGGGGAATTACCTGTTGGGAACAAGCGTAAACGAGGTGGCCACACTCGATCTCTATGGTGGCGTACCAAATAATGTGTTTGCCTCACCAGGATTAAATACTTCAACAGCCCCTGCGGGTTATACTACTAAAAACTGGAGAAGGGCTGTCACAGAAGAAAACTCCATAACCAGCACTTCTACGGGAATTGCTTTTTACTTCGAAGCAAATAAAAAGGAACTTTTCCCATATCCTAAAACAACATTGATCGAAAATCCGAGTATGGCTCAAAACTTTGGTTATTAACTAGATATTAATTATGAAAACATTTATAAATCAATTGGGGTTTAAATTCGTCGTTTTATTATTGATGGTTGCGGTAACTTCTTCATGCAAAAAGGAAGAAGATATTCCAACAGAACCAGCACGGATATTTAAGCCAAGCGATGTGAAAATCACCGCTGGCGAAACTTCAGCGAAGTTAACCTGGACAGTTCCTTTAATGTCGACTGGAAAAACCTTTAAATACAGTATCGATTTCTCTACAGATTCGCTATTTGCTACAGTGAATTACACTACTACAGCCGATACGGCCGGAGTAACGGTAACTGAAGAAAATTTAGCGGTAAGAACCAAATATTATGCAAGGGTTAAAGCCAACGCAACCGAAAGCCAGCCTGAATCGAAATATATACGTAGCAGCGTTTTTCAGTTAACCGGGATTCAACTTTTTACGGCCATCAGGGATAACGAAATTAAAGAGAATAACATTACGCTGCGTTATACCCCAACCATTGGTTTAACATCGATCGTTTTAAGCCCTGAAAGCGGAACGGCAACCACGATAGCCTTAAGCACTACTGATGCCTCGGCAGGATTAAAAGTGATAGCAGGATTAACAGCAGGGACAAAATATACCGCCGAACTATTTGCAGGAACGAAAAGCAAAGGAATTGCCACTTTTACTACCATTGCTCCAACTACCTATACGGTAAAATTAAATGCTGGTGATGACCTGGCTGCTGCGATTGCCAGTGCGACAAATGGTGCAATTATTGGTTTAAACCCAGGCACCTACACCCTGTCGGCAACCACTTTCATCACGCAAAAAACCATTACCATAAGATCAACATCAGGCAACCCAACCGATACCAAGGTAAATTATAGGGAAATTGATTTAGAGGGTACTGGGGCAGGCGTAACGCTTTCGGGTATTGAGTTTGATGGAACAGCCAGTGCATCGCTTTATTTCATTAATTTTATTGGCGCACAGACCGCCAATGGTGCAGCAGCAACTTTTACCAATGTAGTGGTAGATAACTGTATTGCACATGGCTCTGTAACGTCATTTTTAAGAGGTGATAGAGGCGCGGCCGCCCGCGATTTTAAAATCACAGGCATTACGGTTAATAATTCGATTGTTTACGACATGGGCTTAAATGGTTCATCTGCATATTATACTTTTCACCTAAATAAAATGCAGTTCAATACCCTTGCCATATCTAAATCTACTTTTTACAATGCAGGTCCTGGTCTGTTTACAGCGAGCACCACTTATACAGCAGATGTTATCCCGACAGTTGCGATCACGAATTCGACCTTTAATGGTTTTGGTGGCAATGCCAAGTACGCCCTGTTAGACGCAAATGCTAACCCGATCAACTTTAGCATTTTAAACAGTATTTTTGCCAATACACCAAAATCTGGTACCGTAGTGGCGGCAGCGATTAGAAGTACTGGAGCAGGAAGTTCAATAAAAATTTCGAACAGTAATTATTTCAACTTATTTACAGCCTTAACAAATGGCACGGCTTTAACTTTTGGACCAGCAACTTTGACCAGTAATCAAAGCATAAATACCGACTGGACAGCTGCAACAACTGATTTTACCTTAGCTGTTGGTTCGCCTTTAAGAAGTGCGGGAAGCAACGGGGGGGCAATAGGCGATCCAAGGTGGACATACTAACAAAATTATAGGGCAGGTTTTAATCTGCCCTTTTTTAATGAACTTTATGCGCTAGACTTAATCGATGAGAATGACAAGAATATCCTATCTGAAATTTATTGTAGTACTTATCTTAGTTACCGTTCCCTTTCTCTATCTCCATGCCCAGGATCCTAAATATCCTTCAGAAATAACCGTTGCACAGGACGGAAGCGGAAATTACAAAACCATCCAGGAGGCTATTAATTCGGCAAGAGACTTAGGCGAGAAGGAAGTTAAAATTCATGTTAAAAACGGCATATATAAAGAAAAACTAATTATTCCATCATGGAAGATCAAAATCTCTATTATTGGAGAAAATGCCGAGAATACCATTATTACTTGTGGAGATTATTCAGGGAAGCCAAACCCGAAGGGTGAAGATGATTTTGGCAACATCAAATTCAGCACATATACTTCATTCACGGTACTGGTTCAGGGCAATGATATCCATCTGGAAAATTTAACCATCATCAATTCATCGGGTCGGGTTGGGCAGGCTGTTGCATTGCACGTAGAAGGCGATCGTTTTATAGCAAAAAACTGTAGGTTTTTAGGCAATCAGGATACGCTTTATGCTGCGATTGAAAATAGCCGTCAATATTATCAGGATTGCTATATCGAAGGCACAACCGATTTTATTTTTGGAAAGGCCACAGTTGTGTTTCAAAATTGTACCATCAAAAGTTTAAGTGATTCTTATGTTACCGCAGCATCAACTTCAGCGACACAAAAATTCGGATTTGTTTTTATAAATTGTACGCTCATTGCAGATGAAACTGTAACAAAAGCTTACCTCGGTAGACCATGGAGGCCTTATGCAAAAACGGTATTCATTAACTGCGATCTGGGGAAACATATTTTACCCGAGGGCTGGAATCCATGGAAAGGCGATCTAATGTTCCCTAATAAGGAATTGACCGTTTTTTATGCAGAATATAAAAATACGGGGGGCGGTGCCTTACCTAAAACGAGGTTGCCCTGGACAAAACAATTAACAGATAAAGAGGTAAAAAACTATACTTTAAAAAATATATTAGGCGGAGCGGATCAATGGAATCCCCTGCATTTATAGATCAATAGACAATATGAAAACAAATTTCTTTAAAATTTTAGCTGCCGGAACTTTAGCTCTTTTACTGTCTTTTACCGTTATCCCAAAGAAAACAAAACTCTATATCATTGGCGACTCTACCGCAGCAAATAAAGAAGAAAAAGCATATCCGGAAACAGGCTGGGGCATGGCATTACAGTCTTATTTCAAGGCTGATGTTACCGTTGATAACCGCGCTTTGAACGGAAGGAGTACAAAGTCTTTCAGGGCCGAAAAGCGTTGGGACCCGATATTGGCCGAGTTAAACCCTGGCGATTATGTTTTTATCGAATTTGGTCACAACGATGAGAAAGTTGATAAACCAGCTGTCGGTGTATCCTTAGCAGATTTCAAGATCAATCTGGTTAATTATGTAAAAGAAACCAGAAGCAAAAAAGCATTTCCTGTTTTACTTACGCCAATTTCGCGCAGAAGCTTTAAAAATGGAGTTTTGATGGATTCACATGGCGATTATCCACGCATAACCCGTCAGGTTGCCGATTCGTTAAATGTACCATTAATTGATATGCTGGTTAAAACCGAAAGTTTATTAAATCGCTTAGGTGAAGAGCCATCCATTAAATTATTCAATTACGTTGATTCGGGAAATGTGAACTACCCAAATGGCAAGAAAGACAATACACATTTAAGCCCAGAAGGGGCTAAACAAGTTGCGGGGTTGGTGGTGAAAGGAATTAAAGAGTTAAAGTTGAACTTGGTGAAGAGTTTGAAGTAAAACACATCAGTTGTCATCCTGAACGCAGTGAAGGATCTTTTTATTAAAGTACCGCTTGTTATAGAAATTTCTTTCTAATATAGATTTTGTGTTATTGGCTCACAGATTCTTCACTGCGTTCAGAATGACAGCTAAAGAATAGAAAAACCGTCATTGCGAGAAGGCTTTTTCAGCCGAAGGAGCAATCTTCAAGAACTGACAATTAATTCTTGGTGTTAAGAGTGCTTCGTCGTACCTCCTCGCAATGACGATTATCCTTTAAAAAATGTACTTCGTGCTTAAAAAGTTCGAATCATCTCCTTTAACAATTTCATTCAATAACTTTTTATTATCATCTGTAAATTTGGTTGCTACCAACGAACGGATCGAGAACGAACGCAATGCATCCACTACAGAAAGCGTTCCTTCAGCACTGTCTTTACGACCGGTAAAAGGGAAAACATCTGGTCCGCGTTGGCATTGGCAGTTGATATTTACGCGACTTACCTGGTTAACCAAAGGATCGATCAATGAAGAAATTACCGCAGCATTATTACTAAAAATACTTACCTGCTGGCCATGTGGTGAACCGATTAAATATTCGATAGGCTCTTCCAGATCATCAAACGGAACAACCGGAACAATCGGACCAAACTGCTCTTCGCGGTATAGTTTCATATTGCTGTTTACCGGATACATAATGGCTGGATAAACAAAGGTTTCTAAGGTTTGTCCACCATTTTTATTGATCACCTTAGCGCCGTTCGAAACAGCATCGTCAATACATTCCTTTAAATACTCAGGTTTGTTCAGCTCAGGCAGCGGTGTAAGGTTTACGCCTTTCTCCCATGGCATACCAAATTTCAGTTTCTCTACCTCGACAGATAAACGTTTTAAAAACTCCTGTGCTAAACTGCGGTGAACATAAACGATTTTAATCGCAGTACAACGCTGTCCGTTAAAAGAAAGCGAACCTAAAACGGTTTCAGAAACCGCCAGGTCAAGATCTGCATCTTTAGTTATGACAGCCGCATTTTTCGCATCCAAACCTAAAATTGCCCGTAAACGGTTCACTTTAGGGTGCAGTTTTTTCAGTTCGTTGGCTACCTTGCTCGAACCTATTAAGGTAAGTACATTAATTTTTCCCGATTTCATTAAACCTGGAACGATAGTATTGCCACGGCCATATATCGTATTTACAACACCCTTAGGGAAGCTGGAACGGAAAGCCTCCAATAAAGGGTAGTGCAATAAAGTACCGTGTTTAGGTGGTTTGAATAAAAGCGTATTGCCCATAATCAAAGCTGGAATAAGCGTAGTAAAAGTCTCGTTTAACGGATAGTTGAACGGCCCCATACAAAGCACCACACCCAGCGGAGAGCGGCGAACCTGAGCAACAATTCCCTGCTCTATTTCAAAACGCGACGACTGCCTGTCGATATCTTTCAATGCATCAATAGTGGCATAGATATACTCAACCGTACGGTCGAACTCTTTAACCGAATCGGCATAAGATTTACCGATTTCCCACATAATCAATTTCGCAACAATTTCTTTTTGCTCAATCATTTTATGAGTGAAGTTTTCTACGCAGCTAATCCGATCAGCAACGCTCATGGTTGGCCATTGTCCGCGGCCGTTATCATAAGCGGCTACAGCTGCATCTAAAGCTTCTGTTGACTCTTTTTCTGTACAAACAGGGAAACTGCCAATACGCTTTCGTTTTAAGCCTTCGGGGGTTTTTACGCATACCGGAGAAAACACTTCATTAAATGGTCCATTCCATGGTTTCATTTCTCCATTGGAAAGAAACTCTTTTTGATTGATTTCTTCCTTGAGCCTAAATTCATCTGGAATCTGGCTCTCTTCAACGAAAATACTTTCGAGGTTTAGCGATGTACTCAATTTGGGGTTGTTGTTAGGGTTAAATTAATGTTAAGTCTATAGTTTAAGTATAGATTTACTGTTGTAAAAAGGCCGGGTATCAGGATTGCTTATGTCCCTTAAGCCTCGGCCTTTAAATTATTTTAGTTCGATAACTTTATATTTTGGCACTAAGGTTTTCATTACAGTCCAGCCAATGAGGTAACATACCGCACAGATAGAGAAGATAATAAAATAGCCTGCTTCCTCTCCTTTAAAACCCATAAAAACAATCTCGTTTTTGCCTGTATAATCAAACAATAAACCAGAGCCTTTATTGATAATAAAGGCGCCGATACCACCTGCCATACCGCCGATACCGGTAATGGTAGCAATCGCCTTTCTAGGGAACATATCGCCTACGGTTGAAAATATATTTGCCGACCATGCCTGGTGAGCTGCACCTGCAATACCGATAATGATTACCGGAATCCAATAGGTAATGTGCCCAAGAGGTTGTGCCGCTAAGGCTAAAAGCGGAAAAAATGCAAAAATCAGCATCGCTCTCATTCTACCTTCATACGGGTTCATACCTTTTTTATCAACGAAATAGGTTGGTAACCATCCACCGATAATAGACAGTAAGGTAATCATGTAAAGTACAAATAACGGAAGGGCACTTTGCGTAGAATCCATTCCATAAACAGATTTTAAATAAGCAGGTGTCCAGAATAAAAAGAACCACCACACCCCATCTGTCATAAATTTACCAAAAGCAAAAGCCCAGGTCTGTTTATATTTAAAACAGTCGATAAAAGAAACTTTTTCTTTAGTCTCTTCTACATAATCAGCCATTTTACGATCGTTAATCACATCCTGCTGAATATAAGCCAGCTCTTCAGGACTAACTCTTTTATGCAATTCAGGCTTGTTATACACAAACACCCATAGTCCCATCCATAGAAAACCCAGTGCACCGATAATGATGAACGACATTTCCCATCCATAAGCTTTTGCAATAAAAGGAATGGTAATCGGTGCTGCTAGTGCACCAACAGTAGCTCCTGCATTGAAAATACTGGTTGCAAATGCCCTGTCTTTTTTAGGAAAATACTCGGCAGTAGCTTTAATCGCAGCGGGAAAATTTCCTGCCTCTCCAACAGCCAATACAAAACGGGCAAAAATAAATAGGGTAACACTTACCGATACCACCATTCCGGTATCATTAACTCGGGCAATAACATCTTTAGCACCCTCAAAGCCTACAAACCAGTTTCCATTGATGATCCCTGCAGTTGCAATACCGCAAAAGGCATGTAAACAGGCCCCAACAGACCAAACACCTATTGCCCATAAAAAGCCTTTTTTGGTATCCAGTTTATCAACCAAACGACCTGCAAAAAGCATCGATATTGCATAGAAAATAGAGAATAGGGCAGTAATATTTCCATAATCATTATTATCCCAGTGAAATTCTGGTTTAATAAAATCTGTCCAGGTTAAAGAAAGTACCTGTCTATCTAAATAATTTATAGTCGTAGCTAGAAATAAAAGCAAACATATGGTCCATCTGTACTTGCTTGTTTTGGGTTGGTTCATTTGGTTAGGTGTGTTAAATTTTTATTTGCTCTGCTGAATTAAGTCAAGCGCTAATTTTGTATTGTCGAATAACTCTTCGTAAAGACCTTTGCTCATCACATCTTTACTGATTAATTTACTGCCCATACCTACGGCACAAACGCCTGATTTAAACCAGGTTTTTAGGTTGTCGGCATTAATTTCCACACCACCAGTTGGCATAAACAGCTGTCCGGCAAAAAGATCTTTAATTGATGAAATAAATTCAGGGCCTAAAATATTGGCAGGGAAAATTTTAATCAGCATGGCTTTGTGCTCTTGAGCGACACTGATTTCAGTCGGGGTCATGCAGCCAGGGATCCAAAGCATACCAATTTTGTTCGCAATTTCGGCAACTGCCGGATTTACGATCGGTGCCACAATAAAATCTGTTCCAGCTTCGATAAATGCATTTGCATCTGCAGGTGTTTTAATGGTTCCAATACCCAAATAAAGATCGGGCATCTCTGCATCACGGATTTCTTTCAACTTTTTAAAGTTCGGCAGGGCCGATTTACCTCGGTTGGTATATTCGAAAACACGAACACCTGCCTTATACAAAGTGCGTAATATTTCTACGCTACCCGATTCGCTGTCCTGATAAAAAAGGGGTAACATGCCCTGCTCTAAAATGGCATCTAAAATTTTGTGCTTGTTGCTAATCATTGCGTATTATTCTTTTTTCTATATCGGCTACAGTACTGGTTGTAGCATCGCTTGGAATGTATAATTTATCGTATGCCGCTGCGGTGGCAAAATTTAAGGTTTCTTTGGCCGATAATTGGTTGTAGAAGCCATAAATCAGGCCGGCCATAAAACAATCGCCACTACCCACCTTATCTAAAATTTCTTCAGAAACATATTCTTCTGAAACTGTTAATTCATCAGCAGTATAAATGGCAGTATAATACCTGATACCTTTACCATGATCGAACCTGAATGTATTTGCAACCGCCTTGCAAGACGGAAACAAACTTAATATTTCTTTAGAAGTATCTGTTGCCTGTTGCAGTAACGTTTCCTTTGCATAACCCTCAGTTGGTGTTAAATCTTCGTGAAGTGCAGTGCCCAACATTTTATTGGCGGCCCACACATTGCCCATAATCAGGGTGCAATATTGAGCCAGTTCGGGTAACACATCAATCGGATCTTTACCATACTTCCAAAGCTTGGCGCGATAGTTTAAATCGAGCGAAATGGTAATATTTTTCGCACTTGCCGCTTTTAAAGCTTCTAAGCAAACATCAGCAATAGATTGATTTATTGCCGGGCATATAGCACTAAAATGAAACCAGGTAACGCCTTCAAAAACTTGATCCCAGTTAATATGGCCAACTTTTAAATCTGCATAGGCCGAATTTGCCCTATCGTAAATTACGCCTGCATTTTTAAGGTCTTTCCCTTTCGGAAGATAGTATAAACCCAAGCGCTCGCCATGGTAGACCATTGGCGTAGTATCAATGTTCCTTGCCTCGAGATAATCTACAATTTCACGGGTTACCGAATTATCAGGCACAGCCGATAAGTAAGTTGAAGGAACATTCCAAAGTGCCAGTGCTGTTGCTACATTCAGCTCTGCACCGCCCACATAAAATGGTAATTTATTTTCTTTTAACCACTGGCCATCCATATCGGGACAGATGCGCAAAAGTATTTCACCAAAGCTTAAAACTTTTTTTCCTTTTTTGGATGAAGCGAATATTTGGGTGCTCATTTTTGTATCTAATCGGCGTATTTCATGCTGTTTTCTGCAACGGTATGAAAATGGAAGGAAAACGATTGAAATGATTTGATTCCAACGAAATACCTCTTTAAAGCCCTATTTTGGTTAAAATTTAAAGTAATTTTTTGCGTTAAAGTACGAAATATCCTGAACAATTTTGCCAACCCACTCCAAGTCGTTAGGTAATTCGCCGTTCTCAATGTCTTCTCCAAAGAGGTTACAAACGATCCTTCTGAAATATTCGTGACGGGGAAAAGAAAGGAAACTGCGCGAATCGGTAAGCATACCCACCAAACGGCTCAGCAGCCCCATGTTCGATAATGCATTTAATTGTTTGATCATGCCGTCTTTTTGATCTAAAAACCACCATGCCGAACCGAATTGCACTTTACCCACAACCGAACCATCGTTAAAGTTCCCGATCATGGTTGCAATTAATTCATTATCAGCAGGATTGAGGTTGTAAATAATGGTTTTTGCCAGTTTATCCTGATTATCTAAACGGTTTAAGAATTTAGAAAGCATTCGGGCCTGGCTAAAATCACCGATCGAATCCCAGCCGGTATCAGGGCCTAATTGTCTTAACATCCGGGCATTGTTATTACGCAGTGCACCTAAATGATATTGTTGTACCCAACCTTTTTCGTGATCCCATTCCGCAAAATAAACCAACATAGCCGATTTAAATTTCAGGTTTTCCTCGTAAGAAATATGTTGTTTACTGCGGATTTTATCAAAAATTGATGCGATTTCTGCTTCTGTATAATCTTCAGCGTAAATCTGCTCTAAACCATGATCAGAAACCGAACAACCATTTGCCGCAAAGTAATCGTGACGGCTTTTTAAAGCATCGATATAATCCTGAAAGCTACTGATTGTTTTATCTACAACGCTTTCTAGTTTGTCGATATATTCATTTAAGCCTTCAATATCGTCACTATTCATCGCTTTATCCGGACGGAAAGCCGGTAACATTTTAAGGTTTGTGCCCTCTCTTGCCAATTGTTGGTGATAGTTTAAACTATCCAAAGGGTCATCCGTAGTACAAACGGCTTCTACATTCATTTTGGCCAGCAAACCACGTACAGAATATTCAGGTGTCTGCAATTTCGCAGAACATTCGTCGAAAATTTTCTGTGCCGTTTTTCCAGAAAGTAAATCAGTTATGCCAAAATAACGTTGAAGTTCCAAATGTGTCCAGTGGTATAAAGGATTACGTAAAGTATAGGGAACAGTTTCTGCCCATTTCTCAAATTTTTCATAATCTGATCCTATACCAGTGATGTATTTTTCATCAACACCGTTGGCACGCATGGCTCTCCATTTGTAATGATCGCCAGCAAGCCAAACCTGGCTGATATTGGCAAACTGAGTGTTATTGGCAATCTGTTCTGGAATAAGGTGATTATGGTAGTCGATAATCGGCAATGATTTTGCAAAATTGTGATAAAGCTTTTCAGCAGTTTTGCTTTGCAAAAGAAAATTTTCGTCTAAAAAAGGTTTCATGCTATGTGATTTGAGACATTAGATAATGGATTTGAGATGATCTAAATGCCTTTCTATTAATTTTTATTTATTTAATGAATTATCCCCCGGTCTGTGTCCTCACAGACCGCAACTCAATTTATGTTTTATTTGCTTGGTGGTCTGTGAGGACACAGACCACGGAATTGGGTTCCAAGACTCACGACTTACGACTCCAGACTCACTAAAGGCTCACTCCCCTTTTCCATGGAATAAAATCATCCTGGTTAAGCAGCACCGCTTTAGGAATTACTTCGCCACTGGCAGCCTTAATACAATACTCCAGGATATCTTCGCCCATCTGTTCGATGGTTTTTTCGCCTTCGATTACCGGTCCGCAGTTGATATCGATAATATCGCCCATGCGTTTGGTTAATGCATTATTGGTTGAAACCTTAATGGTTGGGCAAACCGGGTTTCCTGTTGGCGTGCCTAGACCTGTAGTAAACAAGATTAGAGTTGCTCCAGATGCTGCTTTTCCTGTAGTGGCCTCCACGTCATTTCCGGGAGTACAAACTAAGTTTAATCCTGGTTTTGTAGCAGGCTCAGTATAATCTAATACATCTTCCACGGGTGAAGTTCCACCTTTTTTTGCTGCTCCGGTACTCTTAATCGCATCGGTAATCAAACCATCTTTTATATTTCCAGGTGATGGATTCATGAAAAACCCGGAACCTACATTTTCTGCAGATTGATTGTAAGCAGTCATTAATTGGATGAATTTACGCGCAGCGGTTTCGTCTTTTGTACGGTCGATTAACTGTTGTTCTGCGCCGCAAAGTTCAGGGAACTCGGCAAGAAGTACAGTACCGCCCAAAGCCACCAATAAATCAGAGGTATAACCTACTGCCGGATTAGCACTGATTCCACTAAAACCGTCGCTTCCGCCACATTTAACACCTAAAACCAGTTTGCTTAAAGGAGCAGGCTGACGTTCGATTTTGTTAATTTCAGTTAAACCGATAAAGGTTTTTCTGATGGCTTCTTTCACCAGTTGTTCTTCGCTTTGCGATTGCTGCTGTTCAAAAACGAATAAAGGTTTATCAAAATTCGGACTGCGGTGCTTTAAATCGTCCATAAAATCTTTAACCTGTAGATTCTGACACCCTAAGCTCAATACGGTTACACCAGCAACGTTAGGATGATCGGCATACGCGGCCAATAATTTACTTAATACAGCAGCATCCTGACGGGTGCCTCCGCAACCACCCTGGTGATTTAAGAATTTAATGCCATCAACATTTTTAAAAACGCGGTTGGCTGACGGATTTGCAATTCCAATTGAACTTGGATCAGCTTCTTCCAGGATTTCGCCGTTTTTATAAGCCTCAACCAGTTCATGGGCGTAAGATTTGTATTTATCGGTTACGGCATAGCCCAATTCATTGTGCAAAGCCTCACGGATCACATCCAGATTGCGGTTTTCGCAAAATACAGTCGGAATAAATAACCAATAATTTGCAGTACCCACGCGGCCATCACTTCGGATATAGCCGTTAAAGGTTCTGCCTTCAAATTTAGAAACATCAGGGGCATGCCATTCGTAATGGTATGGCCTGAACTCATACGGATCAGAGGCATGTTTCGTATTTTCGGTATCCATTAAACCGCCTTTTAAGATGAAATGTTGCGCTTTCCCCACCAGTACCCCATACATAATAATGTGATCACCTGCATTCATATCCTGCATAAAAAACTTATGCTTAGCCTGGATATCATCCTGTAAAATATATTCCTGTCCATCGTAAATAACGGTTTCGCCTTTTGCCAGGTTTTGCAAGGCAACAAGTACATTATCGTTAGGATGGATTTTTAAAATTCTAGTAACCATTTTAAATTGTTCTTTCTGAATGCAAGTTACTTAAAGTTTCTTTTGCACCCTTGTTCTGTAATAAATCAACGTAGGATTTTACGGCCGCGTTAAAGCCAGGGTAGTTATTCAAGTTTTTATCCCAGAGACGTCTGTCGCCAAGGGTATTATCTACAACCGTTTCAGGGTTTTTCCAGTATTCATATAGAATCTCTGCAAATTCATCCTGTATCGGGTAGGTTTTTCCATTCGCGCTGGCCGTGTAAGTATCACCTTCCTGGTTTACATTCATGAAAAGGATATATGCTGCCACACCTAAAGCGGTAAGTTGGGGTACTTCATTCTTTAAAGCGTAATACCTTCTGATTAAGGGCATGTTACGCATCTGCATTTTTGAGGTGAAGTTTAGCGTTATGGCTTGCCACTGGTGCTCTAAGGACGGATTGCTAAAACGGTCGATTACGCTTTCTGCAAAGGCAATCGCTTCATCATAGGTGATATCTTCGTTTACCACAACAGGGGCAATTTCATCTTTCATCAGTTTTAACACATTGGCTGAAAAATCTTTATTCGCCATAGCCTCTTTTACGGTATTAAAGCCTGCTAAAATGGCTAATCCACAGCTAATGGTGTGCGTACCGTTAAGTAAACGGAGTTTTAGCTCTTTAAATTTATCGATCGATGGAACAATAAAAACCCCTTTATCAGCCTTTTCAAAAGATAAAATCTCCTTCACTTTTTCGCTTGAGGATTCGATAGCCCAAAGTCTGAAGGGTTCGGCCATAATCATGAGTTCATCTTCATAACCCAGTTCACTTTCAATCGATTTTTGTTCGGCCTCAGGAAGTTTTCCCGGAACAATCCTATCAACCAAAGTTTTGCAAAAATGATTGGCTGTTTTTAACCAGTTTTCGAAATCCCAGCCCAATTTGTTCAGGATGGCCAGATCTAATAAAATTTCTTTCAATTTATCGGCATTGTCACTGATTAATTCTGTAGGTACAATTACCATTCCGCTTTCGGCCGAACCATTAAAAGCAGTGTATCTTTCGTGCAAGAATGCAAGTAATTTCCCCGGATAAGATTGCGGTGGATTATCGGTTATTTTATCTTCGCTTTTAACAATCCCAACTTCAGTGGTATTCGAAATTACGATCTGCATTTCTGGCTGGTGGGCAGCTTTTAAAATTTCGGCCCAATCTTGAGAAGCCGACAGTACTCGGCTAATAGAAGAGTTGATTGAATTTTCCTCCACATTTATCCCATCTTCGATTCCCTTTACACAAAGTGTGTATAAATTATCCTGTTTCGAGAATGCATCTGCCCCGCCTTTTGACGTAGATTTAACCACTAAAATACGTCCGTTAAAAATGCCTTTTTGATTGGCTTTATCAATAAAGTAATCTGGTAAACCACGTAATAAAACACCTGTTCCAAACTGGATTACTTTTTCTGGTAAAGCCAAAATTTCGGCACTTGGTTTGGTAACCTTGTCGCCGTTAATGTTTGCTAAATTTTCTTTGTTTAAAATCATATCCTTGCGATTTCCATCATTGTTTTATTCCTAGCAATGACGATTTATATTTTATTTATTTTCCGTTTGTGCTTAACCACTTCGGGTATTCCTTTTCAATTAATTTTTGCCCCCAGTTACCATACCAGGCATAGCCGTTTCGCCGCTCGGGACTTAACTCTTCCAATTTTGTTTTAATCGTATTGTCGCGATCACCGAAAATCGGAGTGTTTTTTTCCATATCGTAAAAACGCGCCCAGGTATTGGCTGTATTATCAGCAACCAAAGCCGCGGTTTTAATATTGGTTTTAGGGTCGCTCGGTCTATCGAAACGGTAGCCAACAATTTTATAGGTATCGAACCATTTCACCGCTGCTGCAACTGCACTTTTTACTTCTGGTGATGGGTTTTTAAGTCTCATCAAGAAACGAACAATACCTGCCGATTCACTTGTACTTAACGAAGCCGGCTCAAATGCTCTTGCTTTTGCTGGCAACATCGAGTCCTTATCGTATTGCGCAGCCCAGATGGTTAAAGTACCATTCTGTTTTACCTGTGTTTTGATAATACAATCAACCCCTTTAGCAATGGCTTTCTCTGCTTTTTTAATGTAAGCTGGATTCACCACCTCAAAATCATTTTTCTGTGTAGCAATATCCTGTAAAATCTTCAGCACATTAATCATTGCATCATCATTGTAGGTAATTTCTGAACGGTAGGAAGATTTATCAGGATAATATTGTGGCCAGCCACCATTGGCATATTGAGCGGATAAAATGTAATCCAATCCTTTTTCAGCTGCCGTTAAATAAGCCTTGTTCTGTGTTTTTTTATAGGCCTTAACAAGATATACTACTTCTCTGCTGGTGGCTTTGTTATCGAATGTGGCATGCAGATCTTTGGTGGCTTTTATTCTGGCTAAAAGCTCAGGTGTTAAGGTTGCACCATAGTTAACCACACTTTTATCTTCCAACTGCTTCGGCCAACCACCATTACCGAGTTGATATACAAGCATTTTATCTGCCGTAGAATCGGTAGACTGCTGTGCATAACACGATAGCATTGAGCTTATACAGATGAGGGTTAACAGTATTTTTATTTTCATCATTTCTGTTTGTTAGTTTATTGCCACGGAAGTACGGATTAACACGGAGAACTTTTTTATTCCATGGTCTGTGTCCCCACAGACCACCACTTAATTCTTTTTCTGTGCCTCCGGGTTTCCGTGACTAATATTTAATCTATCTGTGTTCATCCTTTTCATCTGTGGTTAACTCCTACTTTTTACCCGGAACTTGTTTAATCAACCAGTTTACCAGATCGTTCGTTGCCTTAAAGTTTTCAAAATCTGCGGGCAATTTTCTGCCATCGATATATTCGTTGTAAAACCACGGATCACCTACCGCGAAAACAGTTCCTTTACCATATTTTGCTGTTGCGATAAGCACATCACCATTATCTTTTAAGGCAGAAACGGCAGGGCTTTTTGCCACAATAGTGGAAATCTCTTTGATGTAAACCTTTTTAGCTGTTTTAAAAATTGAATTTCCGGCGGGGATTTTTACTGCGCCTTGTTCAAAGTTCGAACCTTGAACCTTGTTGCGGCTATCCTCGTTAAAATGAATGCCGAAGGTTTCTGGTAATACGTTAAATTTTGAAATTTCGCAATTGCCAACATCATTTAATAGCAATACCAATACGCCACCCGCTTTAACCCATTCGCTAACCTGTTTGGCGTGTGTTGCATTCATGAAATTTGGGTTTGCAGTTTCTTTTTCCGTATCAGGATCTACAATAATGTAAATGTTACTTCCTTTTAAGTTTGCAGTTGTTGGTGCAGTTTTAAGGGTAGCGGTTTTTACACCAGCATCGTTAAATACTTTACCAAATAACGAAAAGCCATTGTTATCATCTTCTTCCCATACGTAATGGAAAGGGATTTTATCTCCGGTTGGGCCGATCATATACTCGTTATTGAAAAAATTATCAACCGTAACAGTTAAACCTTTACCTGTTTTAGGGAACGCGGCAATTTCCATTTCTGAAGAGGCGCAGATAAACGCCCCTACACCTTTCGGATCGTTGGTGATTACTTTTTCGCTGATGTAATAGTCGAAGCTTCCATCGCGGTATTTAGGTTTTCCTCCCAATCCCGATACCGAAACGGTTTTGGTCAGATTAATTCTTTCCGCCCCTGCTTGTTCAACAAATTCTTTCTTTAAGCCTGCGTAACCTTTATTTGCAGCGGCCATAAATGATGGTGCCAACCAACCTTTACGTACACCTTTGGCTAATCCATATACAAACATGCTCGACGCAGAACTTTCGAGGTAATTTCCTTTTCTGGTTGGCATATCTAAAATATCGAACCAAACACCCGATTTTGGATCCTGGTATTTTATTGCAGCGGTTGCCGTACGGTTTAAAATGGCAATTAATTCTTTACTTTGTGGATGATTGGCCGGAAAATTATCCAGCACATCTACCAAAGCCATAATGTACCAGCCCATTGCCCTGCCCCAGAAATTTGCTGAGCGACCTGTTTTTTTATCAGCCCATTGCTCTGCTCTACTTTCATCGTATCCGTGATAAAGTAATCCTGTTTTAGCATCTCTGGCATTTTTCTCCATCAGGATAAACTGCTTGGCAATATCGTCGAAAGCTGCATCTTTTTTCATCAGCTTGGCGTATTCCGCATAAAACGGTTCGCCCATGTATAAGCCATCCAGCCACATTTGATTGGGATAAATTTTCTTGTGCCAAAAGCCACCTTCCTGGGTACGTGGCTGTTTTTGTAGCTGATCGTATAATTTAGTTGCCGCTAACAGGTATTTTTGCTGTCCGGTAACCTTATATAACAATAATAACGAACGGCCATTTTTAATGTTGTCGATATTAAAATCATCAGGCTTATACGTATTGATATTCCCTTCCTTATCCAGATAGGCATCCATTGAGCTTTGGATGTACTTGAAATATTTCCCATCGCCGGTATTCCGCCAAACTGCTGCAGCACCTTCCAGTACTACGCCCATGTCGTAGGTCCATTTAGGGCCTTTGGCACCTTTTAACAGTGTAGTATCCTGAAACAGTTTTTCCGTCGCTGTTAGGGTTAACTGTTCTGACAATTTCTTTTGGGCAAATCCACTTTGTGTTAAAATAGAAAAACCGATGAGCGCAGCTGCTTTATATAGAATTGATCTCTTCATGTTTGTTATTTTGAAATTTCCAGTGCTTTTTTATCTACCTCTATACCTAAAAGTGAAGCCATTTTTGCTTTAGAAACATCTGTTCCGCTAATTTTTACACCTTTTGTTTTTTCTCCCGATACATCAAATAAAACCTTGCTGTTATCAGGGTATTTTAAGTTACTGATATTGATGTTGGAACTGTTCTGGATCATTACAACCGGACTGGTATCTTCGGTAATTACGTTTATGTTTTTAAGGAAAATTCCAGCGGCTTCAATAATTTCAATGCCTTTCTTCGCTTTTATGGTTACGTTTTCCAGGTGGATATCTTTGATGTTCATCTCTGGCAATCCCCTGAAAAATATGGCTTTCTCAGCACCATTGGCTACCACATCTTTAATGTAAAAATTTCTGAACTGAGGGGTAGCTTCGGTTACCGGAACCGTTACCGTTTTAATGGCTTCGCGTTTTTCGCCTGCCAATGGAACCGGATCAACCGCAGCATAATACATATCAAACAGAATCGCTTCGCCCGGAATATCGATCATGTTGATATTGTTGATATAAATATTTTCTACCACACCACCACGGCCGCGGGTAGTTTTAAAACGAAGGCCAATGTCGGTACCGATAAAAGAACAGTCGTACACCCAGATATTTTTTGCACCACCACTCATCTCGCTTCCGATAACAAAACCGCCATGGGCATGGTAAACCACATTATTTCGAACAATTACATTTTCTGTAGGTACACCGCGTTTACGGCCAGCTTCATCTCTTCCTGATTTAATACAGATCCCATCATCACCCACATCGAAAGTGCTGCCTTCAATCAATACGTTTTTGCACGATTCTACATCAACTCCATCACCATTCTGCGCAAACCAGGGGTTTTTTACCTGTAGGTTTCTTAAAGTCAAATCTTCACAAAGTAAAGGGTGTAAATTCCATGCTGGTGAATTTTGAAAGGTAACACCCTCTAAAAGAATTTTTTTGCACCCTGTTAAAACCAACAGATTCGGACGAAGGAAATCTTTTATATCTTCATAATCGGCTGCCGTTTTGCCAGCTTCAATTACACCTGCATTTTTGGTATTGGAACCTTTAACGGTTTTTTCAGATGGGTACCACATTTTTCCGTCAGCCCTCACTACGCCGCCAGAAGCCACCAAGGTTTTCCACTGTGTTTCGGTCAATTTATCTTTTTTAACCATGCGCCAGGCTCCACCGTTCCCGTCGATAATCCCTGTACCGGTAATGGCTATGTTTTCGAGGTTAACACCCGAAATCGGACTCTGGTTTCTCCACGCGGGTTGGCCTTCCCAATTTCCCTGTACCAATTTGTATTGGTTAAAGTCGTCGGTAAACTGAAGGATTGCATCTCGTTTAAGGTGTAGGTTTACATTACTTTTTAACTCAATAGGGCCAGTTAACCACAAGCCTGATGGAATTAAAACCACACCGCCACCTTTTTGGCTTACGCTGGCTATGGTTTTATTAATGCTTTGAGTATTTAAGGTAATCCCATCTCCTTTTGCTCCAAAGCTGATAATGCTAGTGGTATCTTTTTTAAATTTAACCTGCTGGATAATGGGTAAGCTTTGCTTTTGTTGTGCGATGGCAGAACTTGCAGAAGATAAAATTAAGCATGCCAGCGCTACTTTAATACGGTATAAACTACCAGAAATATGTTTCATTATTTGTGCTGTTAAATTATACTTGGTTATTGTAATAACAAGTGTACGTTGTTTGCACCTAAAATAGAAGAGAAATCTATGCAATCGTTGCCGGAAAACGAAGCGAAAAAGCACATTGCTTAAGCCGATTAAGTGTTGTTTATCAGCTATTTGCATGACTTATTTCGCCTCCGGATTCCACCCACGGAAAACGTTTTCCAAAATGTAACTTTTATACGCTTCGTCTGTTAATTGATGCGACCAATTTGCCCTGCTTTGTGGATCGGCTCCTTTGCCAGTGCTCTTATATTCAGCGTAATAGGCCGTTTTCTCATTGCTCTCTTTTCCCCAGTTATTCCAGCCTTCAGGGCGGATAAAATCTGGTAATTCGCAGTTGAGATAAACAACTTTTGCGTAAGGCCTCCATGGTCTACCCAGGTAAAAACTATTGGCAGGTGCATCTCCTTTGATTTTGCATTTGTTTAATACATAACCAAATTTTGTAGTATCAGCAGTTGATGCCGCGGTGATATAACCCGCCTTTTTACAGAAAATGGTGCAACTTTCGAACCAGGCCGTCGAAGCTCCGAAAATAAAATCGACCGTTCCTTCGATGTAACAGTTTTTATAATATTGGCGGTTGTTGCCTCCGTAGGTATAAAGTGTATCCTGAAAACCTAAAAACCTGCAATTGGTAAAAATTAATTTATCACCACCTGCCCAAACCGCAACGGCTTGCCCCACCGGACCTGATGAATTTTCGAAGGTGATATTTTCTGCAGAAAAGCCTTCGCCATAAATATAAAAGCTGGAAGAACCCGATGTACCTTTTTCTTCACCAAAAATATTCTTCTTCTGGGCGTAGTCATCATATGTTAAAATGGTTTCGTTAAGACTTTCTCCAATAAATTTCACATTCTTTTTAGAGGCGGCCAGGATTAGCTTTTCTTTGTAAATGCCTTTTTTGATAAAAATTATGGTTGTTTTGTTTCTGAAATCGGGCACGGCGTGTATCGCTTCCTGTACCGTTTTAAAGTTTCCACTTCCATCGGCAGCTACCACAAAATCGGGCTTAACATCTAGGGCATAAACTACTGATGAAACGGTTATCAGTAAAAATAGGATGATTGCTTTCATATCAATTTGGTTAGGCTTAAATTAAAATCGGCCACGTAAAAGTATAAACTTTGTAACGCAGCCGTGTTTTTAAAATATATGATGAACAATTTTAAACATTAATATCCATCAGAAAGAAGTTTCTTTGAGATTAAACATTGCAAACGATGTCGGGAACGATTGCACAATAACAACTTGCCTAAAAATAAAAAAAGACTTAACCTTGTTGATAGGCTACTTTGATAAAATAGACGCGTCTGCATCATAAATATAGATTGTCATCCTGAGCTTGTCGAAGGACCTGCCTTAAATGTCTTACAAGGCGTTTCGACAGGCTCTCCGTAGTAGTCCTTTGGACAACGTGACAAATTCGAAATGAATTACAAATATGATATATACAGCCTCCAATTACAAGCCGCATTAAAATTCCCGCGCAGGCGGGAATGACGTAACGCCAGATAAATAACTGACCAAATATTAAAAACATCATTGCATAATGAAATATCAATTTAGTTTAATCCTCGTTTTAAGTTTTAGCATAAATACCTTTGCCCAACCTGCTCCAAAAAGTGGGTACATATCTAAAGTTTGGGTTTCTGACCAAGGTAACGGAACCTATAAAAATCCGGTTATCAACGCCGATTATTCTGATCCTGACGCTATCCGGGTGGGAGATGATTTTTATATGATCGCCTCCAGTTTTGATGCCGTCCCGGGGCTGCCGATCCTGCATTCTAGAGATTTGATCAATTGGAAAATAATCGGCCATGCCTTAAAACGCCAGCCTCCATTTGAGCATTTCGAAAAAACCCAGCATGGCAATGGTGTTTGGGCGCCTTCCATCCGTTACCGCAATGGCGAATTTTTTATCTATTATCCAGACCCTGACTTTGGGATTTATTTAACCAAGGCAAAAACCATAACAGGAGCCTGGTCTGCACCAAAATTGGTCGCCGCAGGTAAAGGATTGATTGATCCCTGTCCGTTCTGGGATGAAGATGGCAAGGCCTACCTTGCTTACGCCTACGCAGGAAGCCGTGCGGGCATAAAAAGTGTTTTGGCCATTATGCCATTAAGCAACGACGGATCTGCAGCTATAGAAACCGGCAGAATTGTATACGATGGCCACGAACTCGACCCAACCATTGAGGGTCCAAAAGTTTATAAACGCAATGGCTATTACTATTTGTTCGCACCAGCTGGTGGCGTTTCTACAGGCTGGCAATTGATTCTTAGAAGTAAAAATATCTACGGTCCATATGAGAGGAAAGTAGCCATGGATCAAGGGAAATCTTCGGTAAATGGTCCTCATCAGGGCGCCTGGGTAAATACCCAAACAGGCGAAGATTGGTTTCTTCATTTTCAGGATAAAGATGCTTATGGTCGCGTGGTTCACCTGCAGCCTATGAAATGGATCAATAATTGGCCTGTTATCGGGCTTGATGCAGATGGCGACGGTAAAGGCGAACCGGTTATCACCCTTAAAAAACCAAATGTGGGCAAGGTTTATCCGATTGAAACGCCGGTAGAGAGTGATGAGTTTGAAACTTCAAAGCTAGGTTTGCAATGGCAATGGCAGGCAAATCCGCAGCCAACCTGGTTATTTACCGATGCAGGTAAAGGTTTATTAAAGTTATATACTTCAAAAATTCCTGATGATGCCAAAAACCTTTGGGACGTTCCGAATCTGTTGATGCAGAAATTTCCTGCAGATGAATTTATGGCAACAACCAAGCTCTTGTTTAAACCTAATCTGAAATTGGAAAACGAAAAAACAGGCTTGGTGGTGATGGGAAGAAGTTATGCGCAGGTTAGTATTAAAAGCAAAAAAGACGGATTATACCTCATGTACAGTGTTTGTCAAAGTGCCGACAAGGGAAAAGTGGAAAATGAAAAGGAAATTACCAAACTAAAATCGGGCTCAGCATATTTCAGGGTTAAAGTTACTACTGGTGCAAAATGCCAGTTTAGTTACAGTGAAGATGGAACTCGTTTTACGGATGTAGGAGATGAGTTTCAGGCAACAGCAGGCCAATGGATCGGCGCAAAAGTGGGGATTTTTGCCCTTCGGGATACCCAAACCAATGATTCAGGAATTGCCGAATTTGATTGGTTCCGTGTACAAGCATTAAAATAAACTATAATGAAAAAATATAAACTTCTTATCGCAGCGTTTGGTGTTATCTTATTAATGTCTTTCATCATCAAACCTAAACCTGTTAAGCTTTATTTAATCGGCGATTCTACCGTGGCAGATTATACTTTAGATGAAGGTTATCTACAGAAAAAGTATCCCATTACAGGCTGGGGACAGGTTTTTCAACAATTCTTAAAAAAAGACAGCTTAAAAAAATTAAACAGGCTGATTAAAAGCGACAGCGCTTTGGTTATTGATAAAGCAAAAGGGGGAAGAAGTACCAGGACTTTTTTTGAAGAGGGAAGGTGGAAAGAAGTTTTATCAACCCTGGAAAAGAATGATCTTGTATTGATCCAGTTTGGGCACAACGATGCCGCGAAAGACAAACCTGAACGTTATGTTGATACCCCGGGCTATAAAGATTTTTTAAGGATGTACGTGAAAGAAACAAGGGCGAAAGGCGCTTTACCGATCCTGATCACCCCGGTTACCCGCAATTACCCCTGGAAAGATGGTAAATTGGGCAGTGCACATGGCGAATATCCACAAGCCGTGAAAGATGTGGCCAAAGAATTAAATACACCCGTTATAGATCTAACCTCACTTTCAGCGAGTTTTTTCACGACAAAGGGCAATGAATTTGTAAGCAAACATTACTTTATGAATTTAGACTCAGCAAAATATGAGGCTTATCCAAAAGGGCAAAAAGATAATACCCACTTCCAGCCAGAGGGTGCCAAAGCAATTGCGCAGTTGGTTTACAATGAATTAAAAAACATTAACCACAAGGCAAATTAAGGAAAAGAATATTGCCTACCACCATATAAATTACAATTCCTCCGAACTTTCCGGCAAGCGATCATACTCTCCTTTCCAGGCATAAAAGCCAAATATCATCAATCCCAGGCTGATCGGGAGGAAAATAAACAGGATAATTGCCCATTGCAGTATGGTATTGGTACGTTCGATATCCGTATGGGTCAAGCCCACTTTATCTATCGCCTGGATAAACAAAAAAGTCATTGTTAATGGTCCTAAAACCATCCAAACCAATCCTAAAAATTTCTTTAACGTATTCATCTTCTTCGTATCTAGTCGTTAATATTTTCGTCTCTTTTATTCGATAAATAAATTGTGCCAATAACCAGGCTCAGTGCTGCTATACCTATCGGATACCAAAGGCCAGATAGTGGCGTAGCGCCTGAAAAGCTTGCAATCAAGGTTGCAATAAATGGTACAAGTCCACCGAAAACACCGTTACCGATATGATAAGGCAGTGACATAGAGGTGTACCGGATTTTAGTTGGGAATAATTCAACCAGAAAAGCCGCAATTGGCCCATAAACCATGGTTACCAATAAAATCTGGAAGAAAATTAAGCCAACAAATTTCCAAAATATTGGCTTAGGCAAAACTTTATCTTTTACTACTTCTTTCCCCAGGAGAATCCCTTTTGTTACAGAAACCGTATCAATTTGCACCTTGTTAAAAGATGCACCATCTTTTAACATTACTTTAGTAGAAACGGTTCGTAAACTGTCGGTTAAGTTTGCAATCAAAACAGAAGTTACCGGAGCGGGTGTTGCAGATAAAATATCAGTCTGTTCAATTTTTGTATAATCGGTATCATCCAAAAACATTTGATAAATGGGGCGATAAAAAAGAATTCCCAAAAGCATACCGCTAAGCATAATCCATTTTCGGCCAACCTTATCACTCCAGGCACCGAACACCACAAAAAATGGCGTGGCAAAAGCAATTCCCCAAAGCAAAATGTATCTCGAATCGTTAAAATCTAATTTACAGGTATTCTCTAAAAACGATTGTGCATAAAATTGACCTGTATACCAGATTACCCCTTGCCCCATGGTAGCACCAAATAAAGCCAGAAGTACCATTTTAAAATTTGCTTTGTTATTAAAACTTTCTTTTAAAGGGTTTTTTGAAATATTTCCTTCAGCTTTCAGCTTAGAAAACATTGGCGATTCGTGCATTTTCATGCGGATGTAAATCGACACCACAACGAGTACAATTGACAGTAGGAAAGGGATTCTCCAACCCCAATCGCCAAAAGTTTCAGCACCTAAAATATTCTTTGTAATTACGATAATCCCCAATGAAAGGAACAGTCCTAAGGTTGCCGTAGTTTGAATCCAGCTGGTAAAAAAGCCACGTTTATTTTTAGGTGCGTGCTCTGCCACATAGGTTGCAGCACCACCATATTCGCCACCCAAAGCCAGCCCCTGGATTAACCTTAGTATTAAAACCAAAATTGGTGCGGCGTAACCAATGCTTTTGTAGGATGGGATCAAGCCGATAAAAAATGTCGATCCACCCATCAGCACCAATGTGAGCAAAAAAGTATATTTTCTGCCGATTAAATCGCCAAGCCTGCCAAAAACCAATGCACCAAATGGACGAACAATAAAACCTGCTGCAAAAATAGCCAAGGTGTTAATTAAGGCAGACGCACCTGCGTCTTCTGGAAACAGCTGATGACCAATGATAACCGCAAGGCTACCAAAAATGTAAAAATCGTACCATTCAATCAGTGTGCCTAAAGATGATGCACCGATTACTTTAAAGATATTGTTCTTGGGTAAATTGTCGCTCATAAGTAATAAGAATATTTGGTTTCCCAAGATAAACATTTGAATGACAATCGGCAACCTGCACTGTCTGTCATTTAATTTGTTACATTACCAAACATTTCGGCTTTAGTTTTGTATTTTCATCCGTAACGAATTTATTTTCCATTCAGATTTATGCTTTTAATACAAAACATTAGGTTAAGTAGAATTTTAAGAAATACATGGCACGTTGATCTGATCATGATTGCCTCCTGCACCGCAGCTTATTTTGTACGCGAATATTTAATTGCGCATCATTTCTCCATTCCATCCATTATTCCAACGGTTTTAGGCACAGCTATCGCCTTTTTTATCGGTTTTAACAATAACCAGGCTTACGATAGGTGGTGGGAAGCCCGAAAAATATGGGGTGCTTTGGTAAACGATTCCCGCTCTTTTGCAAGGGCATTGATCAATTATGTTGACGAGGATGAGGAAAGCGTAAAGCGTATGATTTGCAGGCATATCGCGTTTTTATATGCTTTAAAGGCAAATTTGAGGGGAACGGTAGACGAAATTTACACTAAATATTTATCTGAAGCAGATTTAAATGAAATAAAAAAACATAACAATGCGCATAATGCGATTTTAAATATACAATCGAGAGATTTACAGAAATTATCAAAAGCTAACGTCATTGATGGTTTTCGCTTTATCGAAATTAACGAGATGTTAACACGGTTCTCTGATTCAATGGGCATGAGCGAGCGCATTAAAAATACCATATTCCCTACTACCTATTCCTACCTCACTAAAGTGTTTATCTGGTTATTTGTGGTAACATTTACCCTGGTAATCAGTCAGGACGCAGGGATAGCGGCAATATTTTTGGGTTGGTTAATTGGTTTCGTATTTGTATCTACACAGATTAATGGAATGAGCCTTGTTAATCCTTTCGAGAACAATTCAGCAGGTGTTCCGCTTAATCAGATTACAAGAACGATAGAGATCAATCTTTTACAGATGCTCGAAGAAGACGAGATTCCAGAGCCTGTTAAACCGATTAATGACGAATATGTACTTTAAGCTTAACTGTTTTATTCCCTATAAATATGAATAAAAGAGATAAAAGCCAGAAGATAAACAGGATTACAATCGCATTCAGAATAGCTTTAGGATAACCCAGCTGTACTACATCAATAAATGGATATGGGTATTTATTAATTACATAACCCCTAACCACAATAAATACGACATAAAGCAATGGATAAGCTAGCCATGTGGTGGTCTGCCTGTATTGTAATGTTGATTTTTTAACGAAGAAAATCCAGAAAAATAAAAAGATCAAAGGGCTTACCACATGCAAAAGCTCATCGGCCAACCTGGCCCAACCTACTGGCGATGCCAAACCACGCAGGGTGATATTGTAAATTAGACCTACCACTACAATGTAGATCGTTATGGCAGTTAAAGTAGATGCTTGAGTAAATAAACTCCCTGATTCAGCTCGTTTAACAAAAGATAAGCGGGTAAAGCAAATGGCTACGATAATATTGGTTATTACCGTAAAATATGAAAAAAATGCCTTAAGCGTTGCAGGATAATCATTATTCAAAAGCTGTAAACTTACATGGAATTGAAGTGCCAGGGAAAACCATACAACAATAGCGGCACAGACAACAAAAGACCTGAAATTTTCTTTTAAATCCATAAGCTAACACTAAATTGTGATAGAAAAATATGGAATTAATGTGGATGAATAAAATTTAATGGTCTTTAACTCTTAGGTGTGTTTTTAAGCTTGACAGGCTTTTTGTTACTATTTTTCATCTTAAGGTTTAACATTTCTACCAATACCGAAAATGCCATGGCAAAATAAATATAACCTTTAGGGATATGTTGATCTAAGCCTTCGGCTAAAAGTGAAACTCCAATCAGCAATAGAAACGATAAAGCCAACATTTTTACAGTTGGGTGCTTATTTACAAAACTGCTAATAGAACTGGCAGAAATCATCATAATAATAACGGCAATTACCACAGCTGCAATCATAATCTCAATATGATCTGCCATGCCTACAGCTGTAATTACCGAATCTAATGAAAATACAATATCCAAAATCAATATCTGCACAATGATAGCCCAAAACGAATGGACTTTAATTTTCCCCTCTTCATCTTCCTCTCCCTCCAGTTTGTTGTGGATTTCGTGGGTACTTTTATAAATAAGGAACAAGCCCCCAATAATCAAAATCAAATCGCGTCCAGAAATAGCCAGTTTTTCAAGCCAACCTCCATCAACTATTCCAACCCAATTACCTATATTAAATAGAGGGGCAGTTAATGTCATAATCCAACTTAAAGAGAGCAGTAACAATACTCTGGTTATTAAGGCTAAAGCCAAACCCAATTGCCGGGCTTTTTTCTGTTTATTTTCAGGCAGCTTACCCGAAAGAATGGAAATAAAAACAATATTATCGATGCCTAGTACAATCTCGAGCACGGTAAGCGTTAAAAGAGAGATCCAAGCTTCCGGAGTACTTAAGAAATCCATATTTTAAATTTATCTGAAATGGTTAAGAGATGAAAGCGCATTTTGATTTATAAAACAGCTATTCAGGGATTTAGTTTGCCGCAGATGAAAAATTTTATGTTTTACCCATTACCTGTTCAACCCGAAGTAATAATCACTGAATTTCGGTGTTAGATAATTAATTTCTTGTTAATGTTCCATTTAACTTTTCCTCAAAAAGTACCGATTTAGCTTTAAACTGTGGATCAGAAAAAGAAATATTAGCAGTAGCGTAAATAATTTTTCCATCTTTTCCTACCAGAACATTTGACGGAAAGCCGTGATTAATATTCAGTTTTCGGATCTCGTCTTTGCTCAATGATACAATTTCGTATTTGTAACCGTTCCGTTTCTGAAATCGCCTGGCATTGGCGGCGCTATCATGGGTAATCCCGATAAACCTTACAGCTTTTTTGTCATATTTAGCCACAAGATTATTTAATTCGGGGATTTCAGCTATACAGGGCGGGCATTTTTCGAACCAAAAATTAATCACCACTACCTGATTTTTTAAATCGGCATTGGAGAGTTGTTTTTTATTGATGGTTAAACCGTTAAATGGAGGTAAATCTTTACCTATTAAGTCTTCAAAGAAAGTTTCCTGCGTAGCCCATTTAACAGGAGCCTCTTGAGCCAATGCTATGAAGGAAAAAACAGAGAACAGTAGAATAAGGTAAATTTTCATCAGCGTCAAATATAAAAAAAGTCCTACCAATTTGGCAGGACTTTATAGTTTGTTTGGTTTTGAAAATTTTATTTAAATGTAACTGAACCATATTCGGTTTTAATAGATACGTTTGCGGCACCGCCACTACCAATTTTACCAGTATATTTTTTGGTTTCATCATCTTTACTTACCAGATTTGAAGTTACGTTTGAGCCATATTTAAAGCCAGCATACGAAGTAGAAACATTAAAATTGGCATTATAACGGTCTGCAAAGCCCAGTCCAATGCTTACATATTCGCCACCAAAGGTGAAGTTTTTACAAGCTGGAGTAATTTCGTTTACGCTAAGGCGGTTGTAATCCATGTTGATATTGGCATCACCATTTAGCGAACCCAAAGTAACGTTAGAATATTCTGCATTTACTGCAATTTTACCAGCTGATGCAATATTTAAATCGCCATAAGCTTGTTTAACTACTGTATTCCCTTTAACCGTATTGATATTTACTTTGGCGTATTCTGCATTTAAAAGCAGGTTGCCGCCAATAGTACCAATGGTTAAACCTTTGCCATATTCTACCTTAATATCGGCTGATCTCCTGATGGTATTGATGTTTACAGCAACATACTCGGCATCAAGCTGTAAAGTACCCACAGCCCCAATGGTTACGGGGCCATTATATTCATGTTTTACCACTGCAGCATTCAGATCCTGGATATCGCATTTACCATATTGAACATTGATGTAGTTATTCACATTGCTTAAATTGCCAGCAACCAGATTGCCATATTCTACTTTTAAAGAAGTTGGACCTGAAAAATTACCCAATTCTACGTTGCCATATTCTTGTGAAACCGTTAATGGGTTTACTGCTGGCATATACACCACGTAATTTACTTTCACTTCTCTCCGCCAGGTGGTTACTCCATTTTTCACCCCACGGCCATAACGTCCGTTTCTATCGCCCATATTCGTTCTGAAAGTAACTGCATCACCGTTTTTATTCGCATCAATACTTATTCCATCAATCAGTTTTTGCGCATCATTATCCGAACTGCTATAAGCTTTAATATCTACATCAACACGTACTTCTTTCTTGTCCCAGGTTTTAATGGTGATCGATCCGTATTGATTGTTTAAATTAATCTTGTCGTTATTATCCACACTAAAACTCTTGCTAAAAGATTTAGACCGTTCGGCATCACTTCCTGTTTGAATGTGTTTTACGTGATTTGCCACCATCGCCAGTGTTGATGATTTCTCTACATTTCCGACGATTACATTCTCTGATGTGGTATTTGCCGCAACTTCTTGCGCATTAATTTTTACGGCGATTAAAGCCATAAAGGCTAAAAATATTTTTATTGTTTTCATGTTGTTAATTGTTAAACACCTATACGCTTAAAACCTGCCGGCTGGCAATAAGCTTTCGATGCGGTGAGCGTCCCCTAATTAGTATCATTATGTTAAATCAGGCATCAAGACTGATTGAATACTGTTTATTGCACCTTCTACTTTAGGCGTTAATTTCTCTTAAATTAAATCTGGTTAACTCTTTTATAATCGTCAACCTGGTTAATAATCAATAATTGTTGTTTTAATAACTGCAGTTGTATTTCGCGGTTTTTAACCATAGCCTTTACCACAAAAGTTTGATTGGGCGAGGTTGGCAGCTCTGCTTTTAATCTTTCGTAATCTTCATCAAGCTTTTTCAGATCGGCAGTAAATTTTTTATACAACTCTGGATTCGCAGAAGCAAAAATGGCCAGGCTATCTCTTTTTTCGGTAATTAAACCTGCGAAGTGGACTTCTTTTTTGGCATATGAAGCACTAACGTCGGCTATTTCTAAATCTTTGTTTTGTAATTTTCCTACGTATAACCAGGCTAAACCGAAAACCACCACGATAGCTGCTGCTGCACTCATCCATAAATACAGCTTTATCGGCTTTTTTTTCTTCTTGTTGTCTAATTCCTGTTCAATCTTTGCCCAAAGTCCTGCCGATGGCTCCATTACATCGAAAGCTTTACGGTTTTCCTTTACAAAGGTTTCTAATCTATTATTCATCTCTCATCCCTTTCTGTTCTAAAATGCTTTTTAACTTCTTTTTAGCCCTCATATACTGTGTGCGGCTGGTATTTTCACTTATTTTTAAAATGTGTGCAATTTCTTCATGGTCATAACCCTCTAAAAGGTATAAACTCAACACTACTCTATAGCCATCTGGCAATTCGGTAATGGCTGTTCTAATTTCATCAGCTTGCAACCGTATTTCACTGTCATCAAAACTATCCTCATCAGGCACTTCCGATATCTCATCGGTACTTACAAACTCCATCTTACGTTTACGTAAATAATTGATGGATTTATTGATCACAATCTGCTTTAACCAAAGTCCGAAAGTGGTTTCCTGCCTAAAATCTACAATTCTGGTAAAAGCATCTAAAAATGCTTCCTGTAAAACATCTTCTGCCTCTTCTTCGTAATTTAAAATGCGCAGTGCCACATTATACATGGCCTTTGCATACAGCTTGTACAATTCAAACTGTGCTGCGCGGCTGCCCTGCATGCATTTTTTTACTAGCTCTAGGTTTTTATCGATGTATACGGCTTCCAAAATTTCGAATATTCTGATTATAAGACATAAGGGATTTTAAAACGTTGCATCAAGGTAGAAAAAAGTTTAGAAATATGTTAATACAGCATTAAGATAGAATCAAATGTGCTGTTATGTTCAGGAGCGAAGCACCTGCTCCTATAAAATAAGCCCTTTTATTTCCTAAAAAAAAATATTTTATGATTAATTGGCGATGGTTAGTCCAATGCTTTTGGTGATTTCTGTCCCGCTCTGGTGAGTGTCTTCTCCCGATGAAAAATCGAGTTCCAGGCTTTACACTTCATTCAGGGCTAATTTTAAGCGATTTTGCCGCAAACCTGATCGTAGTGGTTCCGATTCTTTATCGGAAGTAAAGGAGAGCAAGGTTGTCATTATCTCGTGCTGTATCTGCTTTCCAAAAAAATGATCACTTTCATAATTTGCCCAGATAAGCTTTTTGAAAATAAATAATTATCTGGTGAAAGTGATTGTTTTGTATTAAACAAAAAAAGCTTTCCTGTTTCCAGAAAAGCTTTTGAAATTATAATAAAAAAATGTCTCCTACCAGTATATACTGTAAAGGGCTACCAATAAACCGATAATAATCAACGAACCAACAGCGAAACCTGTGGTGGTTTTGAACATTTTCGAATCAATTTCCAGTCCTTTTGGATTAACACCGTTTTTGTTTTCGAACAAGCTGATAATTACCATACCGATAATACAGAATACGAATACAATACCCATTCTATCTAGGAAAGGGATTTCGTAAATACCAGTTGCATTTTTAACCGAGAAGCCCACTCCCGATAACCAGGAAAGATCTGTCCATGTAGGAAGAACCTTTAACAATAACGATAATCCGAAACCGCCAATTGTTGCGAAAAGTGCTGCATTTGAAGTGGCTCTTTTCCAGAAGAAACCGAGAATGAACATGGCAAATATACCCGGAGAAACAAAGCCTGTATACTCTTGGATATATTGGAATCCGCCTTTTTTATCGATACCTAAGTATGGTGCAATAATAACGCCCAACACCATGGCTACAACTACGGCAATTTTACCTGTAAAAACGAGGTTCTTTTCAGAAGCATCGGTTTTTAATACTTTTTTGTAAATATCAAGCGTGAAAATGGTTGCAATACTATTTGCTTTACCAGCCAATGAGGCTACAACGGCTGCAGTTAATGCTGCAAACGATAAACCTTTTAATCCGGCAGGTAATAAGTTTAATAGTACCGGGTAAGCACGGTCTGGATTAACAGATCCGTCCTGCAGCATTTCCGATTGGAAAGCCCCATCTTTATACAGTACATAAGCCGCAATACCTGGTAATACCACAATAATTGGCATTAATAACTTTAAGAAAGCAGCAAACAAAATACCCCCACGGGCAGTTTTTAAATCTGCACCTAAAGCACGTTGTGTAATGTACTGATTACAGCCCCAATAGTTAAGGTTTACAATCCACATACCGCCTACTAATACGCTTAATCCCGGTAAATCTATGTAATTCTCATTATCAGGTTTTAAGATCATGTGGAAGTGTTCTGATGCTTTTGAAGTCATCAGGCTATAACCTTCAAAAATACCTGAGGTTCCGTAATGGGTAGAAACCAGGTTTAATGCCAGGTATGTTGTGGCCAAACCACCCAGAATTAAGAAAAATACCTGAATAACATCAGTATAACCAATTACTTTCATTCCACCCAGTGTAATTACGATGGCAAAAGCTGCAATGGCATACATACAGAAAGTCAAGTCGAATCCAGAGATACTGCTAACAGCTAAAGCACCTAAATAAAGAATTGATGTTAAGTTTACCACTACGTACAACAATAACCAGAACACAGCCATAATCATGGCAACGGTTCCGTTGTAGCGTTGGTGTAAAAACTGCGGCATTGTGGCGATCTTGTTTTTCAGGTAAACCGGAATAAAAAAAACAGCAACAATAACCAGGGTAAGGGCAGCCATCCACTCGTAAGTTGCAATTGCCAATCCCATCTTAAAGCCCGATCCGCTCATGCCGATAAACTGTTCTGCAGAAATATTCGATGCAATTAAAGATGCACCGATTGCCCACCATGTAAGTGAACCTTCAGCTAAGAAATAATCTTTTGAGCCTGTGGATGCGGATTTTTTCTTATTGTAGATGTACAGACCGTAAGCAGCCACAATAACGAAGTACACCGCAAATACAATGTAATCCTTCGTGTCCAATAAATTGTTTTTCATTAATATAATAGTGGTTATTTGGTTTAGAAACCTAAATGTAGTAAAATCATAAATAATCTCTGCTTTTTTTTGAATTAAAAAGTGTTAAAGTAACGTTTATTAATTTGCGCTGTTAAAAACTAACAGATATTCTACTTTCCACACGCTACCGGGATGGGTTAAATTAATGGAACCGCCCCGGTTCTCATTCATGGTCAGTGTCTCCACATACCATTCTAATTAAATCAAATGCTAGTGGTCTGTGAAAACACAGACCACGGAGACTACATTTTATAAAAATAAATTAAATATACCTGTTAATTAAGTTTTCCAGATATTCTTGCTTTCCGCTGCGTACCTCTGGTTCACCGTTTTCTGCAGCGTAATTTCTCAAATCCTCTAAACTTAGTTTGCCTTGTTCAAATTCGGCACCTTTTCCACTATCAAATGAAGCGTAGCGGTCGGTTCTTATTTTTTTGTAATCAGATTTTTGAAGAATGGCATCTGCAGTAATTAATGCCCTTGCAAAAATATCCATGCCCCCTACGTGTGCATAGAACAGGTCTTTGGGGTCTGTAGAGTTACGGCGGATTTTCGCATCGAAGTTTACACCCCCACCCTGTAAGCCACCACCTTCTAAAATGATTAACATGGTTTCCGTTAGTTCGTTAATGTCGTTCGGGAACTGATCGGTATCCCAGCCATTTTGATAATCGCCACGGTTTGCGTCGATAGAGCCTAATAAGCCATTATCTACTGCAACCTGCAATTCATGTTGGAAAGTATGGCCAGCCAAGGTAGCGTGGTTAACTTCTAAGTTTAATTTGAAATCTGCCAATAGATCGTATTGTTGTAAAAAGCCTTTCACGGTTGCCGCATCGTAATCGTATTGATGTTTAGAAGGCTCACATGGTTTCGGTTCAATGAAGAATGTTCCTTTGAAACCCTGTTTGCGTGCATAATCTTTAGCGGTATGTAAGAATTTTGCCAAGTGTTCCTGCTCACGTTTCATGTTGGTGTTCAATAAACTCATATAACCTTCTCTTCCTCCCCAGAACACATAATTTTCGCCACCAAGGGCAATGGTAGCATCTAAAGCTGCTTTTACCTGTGCAGCTCCGTGTGCCAGCACATGGAAATCGGGATTGGTAGATGCACCATTCATGTAACGCTTATGGCTGAATAAATTTGCTGTTCCCCAAAGTAATTTTACACCGCTATCTGCTTGTTTCTGCTTGGCATACTCAACAAGAGCTTGTAATCTACGCTCGTTTTCGGCAATATCGTCGCTATAATCTACCACATCCACATCGTGGAAGCAATAATAAGGAATCTGCATTTTAGTGATAAATTCAAACGCCGCGTCCATTTTATCTTTTGCCCTTTCTACTGCATCTTTTTTCTCATCCCAAGGGAAAATGTGTGTTGCGCCACCAAATGGATCTGCACCATTGCCATTAAATGAATGCCAATACGCGCAGGCAAATTTAAAATGCTCGTTCATGGTTTTGCCCGCCACTACTTTGTTGGCATCGTACCATCTAAATGCTAATGGATTGTCACTTCCCAGGCCTTCAAACTTGATCTGCTCAATGCCCTTAAAAAATTCTTTTGCTCCTGTTACTACTTTTGTCATGTTTTTTTGTTTTTTGGTTGGTGGTTTGTTGGTCAATATTTCATAGACGATCTCGCTATGGACTATCAATCATTAACCAATTGCTAATTGTTTCTCTAATATTTTTTTCCAATCCTGATAAATGGGTTCGTATGCTGCCGAATGTTGCGGGATTAAAGTTTTAATTACTTCGTGGTTGTTAAAAGCTTCTTCTGCGTTTTTGAAAATCCCAGCTCCTATACCGGCACCTAAGGCTGCACCAACACTACCATCGTTTTCGTAAAGTTCTACCGGAATGCCCGTAACGTCAACAAAAGTTTGTGCAAATACATCACTTAAAAAGAGGTTCGCCCTCCCAGCGCGGATTACTTTAGGTTTCATGCCGTTTTCTCTCATAATATCCAGTCCATAGCGGAAAGAAAAGGCAATCCCTTCTTGTACTGCCCTAAAAATATCTGATTGATTGTGGAGATTTAAGTCGATACCTAACAACTGGGCTCCAGTATATTTGTTGTTTAACATCCGCTCGGCACCGTTTCCGAAGGGAAGCACTTTTAAACCATTGCTACCTATTGGTGCTTTTAACGCGAGGTTATTCAGTTCAGGATATGTAGATTGTGGTGCGAAATTATATTTTGCCCAACGGTACATGCTGCCGGTGCCATTGATACAAAGTAAAACGCCGGTGTGTTTTTTCTCTTCTGAATAGGTTACATGGGCGAAGGTATTCACCCTCGATTGTTTATCGTAGGTAAGATCGTTGCTTACCCCGTAAATTACACCTGATGTTCCGGCTGTTGCAGCAACTTCCCCAGGCTTTAATACATTTAAAGAAAGTGCATTGTTGGGCTGATCGCCGGATTTATAAGCAACAGGGATACCGGCTGATAGGCCTAGAGACGCTGCAATATCGGCCCTTAAATAGCCGTGTTCCGAAAACAAAGGTTTCACCTGCGGAATAAGGCTACCTGAGATGCCATAATAATCCATCACATCTTTAGAAATTTCATGATTTTCAAAATCCCAGAAAATGCCTTCAGATAATGCAGAAATACTTGTTGTAATTTCTCCTGTTAATTTCATTGCGATGAAATCGCCCGGCAGCATTGTTTTATCGATGCGGTTATAGATCTCTGGCTCATTTGCTTTTACCCAAGCTAGCTTTGAGGCTGTAAAGTTTCCTGGAGAGTTTAACAGGTGTTTTAACGATTTTTCCTCTCCAATGGTCTCAAAAGCATTATTGCCTAGCTCGACTGCCCTGCTATCGCACCAGATAATACTATCGCGCAGTACGTTTTGATCTTTGTCTACTACAACCAACCCATGCATTTGGTAAGCAACACCAATGGCTTTAATCTCTTTGGGATCAAATAAGCCTGTGGCATTTAATTTAAGGATTGCCTGTTGAACATTTTGCCACCATTCATTCGGCGATTGCTCTGCCCAGCCCGATTGCAAAGATTTAATTGCTGTTTCCTCTTCCGGGTATTGTGCTGTCGCAATGTTTTTCTGTGTAGTTACATCAACAACTGCAACTTTTATAGATGAGGTTCCTAAATCAATCCCTAATAAATACATGGTTTTAAATTATTTTAATATTTGGTTATGCAAACGGTTGCATAAAGATAGTGCTTAAAATATAAAACGCAAATTTTTTGTAAAATTCTATTCCATTTAATGCAATCGGTTGAATTGAATACTCTCCCTAATTTAAACTATAATTGAATTATTTTAATAATTTATATTTTTGCCATCACATTAAAATTAAGCTATGGAAGAGATTACCTGGAATGATTTCGAAAAGGTAGAACTGAGGGTAGGCACCATTTTAGAGGCTTTCGAATTTCCTGAAGCCCGACGGCCTGCCTATAAAATTAAGGTAGACTTCGGCGAATTCGGCATTAAAATGAGCAGTGCGCAAATTACGAAACATTATTCTTTAGACGAATTACCAGGGAGGCAGATTGTAGGGGTGATCAACTTCCCTAAAAAACAGATCGGAAAATTTATGTCCGAATTTTTGGTTACTGGTTTTGCCGACGAAAACGGCGATATCGTATTGACTGCCGTACAAAGTAAAGTCCCTAATGGGAGTAAACTTGTGTAATGCTTGTAGACTTCCGAAGTTTTGCCAGCCCCTCGCCTTAGAACTTCTGAAATCTGCGCGTTATTTGTTCACCATTAGCACAGAATTTGTTCAATAGCCCTGATAGACGCGTAAAGCCCGCATCCCGATTCTTCATCGGGAGAGGACTTGTAGCAAAAAGCAGGACTGGAGCAACCGATTAGCATTACAATTGCTCCAAAAACCCAACTAGACTTCTGAAGATTTACTAGCGCTTTGCCCTTAGAAACTTCAGAATTCTTAGCCTATATTTGCTCCATGAGTTTTTACAACTTCGAAAATACCGACCCTGAAGAAGAGGATATCCATTATATGAAATTGGCTTTGGAAGAGGCAAAAAAAGCTTTGGCTGAAGATGAAATTCCAATCGGCGCAATAGTGGTTAGTAAAAACAGGATTATTGGTCGTGGCTACAATTTAACTGAGCGCTTTAATGATGTTACTGCGCATGCAGAAATGCAGGCATTTACCTCTGCAGCGCAAACGATAGGCGGGAAATATTTAAGGGATTGTACCTTATATGTAACCATCGAGCCTTGTGTAATGTGTGCCGGTGCAAGTTATTGGACACAGATTGGCCGTATTGTGTATGGTGCCAGAGAAGAAAAAAGAGGCTTTATCTCCAAAAATACTAATCTGCTCCATCCTAAAACGATATTGAAAGGTGGGATAATGGAAGAAGAATGTGCGGCCCTGATGAAAAATTTCTTTGCGAAGAAGAGGTAAGGCGCATTGACCATCAACCAATTTTTTCACAAAGCTATCCCACCTATCGCCCTGAACCTTACGGCTTTCAATCTTTCCAGTTTTATAACAACAGTGCGGAAAACGATTTGATGATAATAACATGAACAAATCTTAACGTTCTAATGTTATATTTGCTACAAGAAACATTTTTAAATCTTTAAACATAAAACATTATGGCTTTTGAATTACCTGCGTTACATTACGCAACCGATGCATTAGAACCGCATATTGATAAAACTACCATGGAAATCCACCATGATAAACACCATCAAGCTTACGTTACCAACCTAAATAAAGCTTTAGAAGGTAAGCCGGAAGCGACTTCTAGCATCGAGGAAATTGTAAAAAACATTTCAAAATTCCCAGCTGCTGTGAGAAACAATGGCGGTGGTCACTATAATCACTCTTTGTTCTGGAATATTTTAGGCCCAAATAAAGGTGGTGAGCCAACTGGCGATTTAGCTAAAGCAATTAACGAAACTTTTGGTTCGTTTGCCGATCTTAAAACTAAATTACAAGAAGCTGGTGCAACCCGTTTTGGTTCAGGTTGGGCTTGGTTATCAGTTGGTGCTGATAAAAAACTTCAGGTTTCTTCTACACCAAACCAGGATAATCCTTTAATGGATGTTGCTGAAGTTAAAGGCACACCAATTTTAGGTATTGATGTTTGGGAGCACGCATACTATTTAAAATACCAGAACAAACGCCCTGATTATTTAGCGGCAATTTGGAATGTAGTTAACTGGGATGCAGTTGCTGAGCTTTACAAGAAAGCTTTGTAAGCTAGAAAACCAATAAAATTTTAGAAAGTCCCGGTGTAAATCGGGACTTTCTTGTTTTAAGATAATTAAGTAACTTCGCAGATATAAAATGTTCGAAATGAAAAGGCTTGTAGTTTTATTTTTAATTATTGTTGGTATAAATGGATTGGTGCGTGCACAGCAAAATAAGGTACCTACTCCAGGGGAAATTGCAAAGAAGAATGTGGAGGATCTGGATAAGCGATTAAAATTAAATGGAACCCAAAAAAGCGTAATTTACAGCTTTACCTATAATCAGGCGAAAGAGCAGGCAGATTTAATCAAAAGGCAACAGGCAGGCAACTCGCGCGAAGAGGATGTAGATAAATTTTATAAACTACAGAACGAAACATCAAAGAACATCCGTAATGTTTTAAGGCCGGAGCAACAAACCGAATATGATAAAATCATTGAGGAACGTTTAAGTGGTAAAGGCTTAAAAGCAAAAAATAAGAAAAAGAAAAAAGGGGAAGAAGAGGAAGTTGAAAGCGATATTAAAGGATTACTGTCTGCACCTCCGGTACAAAAACAAGATCTTTAAGCAAGCCAGCGCTTTTGTAATCGATTAAATCAATAACAAATGCCAGAGATAATCGTAGGCACTGTTGTACTCGGACTACTATTGTCGCCGCAGTTACTTGCAGGTTTTTTGGCAAAGCGAACAGGCCGGAATTTTGGGTTCTGGTTTTTTATTTCCTTTTTAATTCCCATTGTTTCATTAATTATTTTAATCTTTTTAGAGGATAAAAACCCTGTGGCATCAGGCTATAAGCTGGCTGATCATGTCGATAAAGACCGTGAGCTAATTCACGAGGTTTAAAAGCCTCTTTATTGATTTAGCACTTACTAAGTATTATCAAAATACAGCAGTAAAGTCGTCATTGCGAGGTACGAAGATAACCGAACGAGGTGAGCTCATGAATACCTTTAAAAACAACTGCAAAATGAATAATCTTAATGCACACGCTACTAGCGATCGTTGTAAGATTGCTTCGTCAGCTGAAAAAGCCTTCTCGCAATGACGATCATATTAAAAGCTTTCGAAGTTTTTCCATCGATTCGCCCTTTTAAACTTCGCAAGAAGAACTAAATCCCAACAATATCTTTTTTCTTTTTCTGCTTCATCGCTTTTGGGATAATTTCTAGAATCTCCTCTTTTAAAGCATTAAGCATCCGTTTTTTAATAAAGTTTTTATGGGTTACCAGGCTGATCTCCCGCACAGGCTCAGGCGATTTAAAATGTCGGATTTTACTAGTCTGTTTTGCATTTAATTCTGCTATGGCCAGCTCGGGCAATAGTGTTGCGCCACCGTTTAAGTCAACCATACGTACGAGGGTTTCTACACTACCTGTATTGTATTCCAGTCCCTGTAGTCTGTTGTTTTTTGTAGAACGGCAAATGTTCAATACCTGATTGCGCATACAATGACCTTCGTTTAAAAGCCAGATGTTTTCATCGTTCAGATCTTCGGCATCAACGGCCTTCTTTTTATAAAGCTTGCTGCTTTTGCTGATGTAGCTTACAAAGTTTTCGTAATATAATGGGATTTCGGTAATGTTCGGATCGGTAAGTGGCGTGGCTAAAATACCACAATCCAGTACGCCTGTTTTGAGGTGGTGAATAATGTCTTCGGTGGTATATTCCCAGATTAAAAGTTTTAATTCAGGATATTTATCCAGCATGGCAGAAATTACTTCGGGGAGCAGGTATGGTGCAACAGTTGGAATTACACCTATTCTTAGTTCGCCTAAAACATCCTGCTGCTGACTGCTGATCAGTTCCTTTATTTTTCCACTTTCCTGTAAAATAATCCTGGCCTGAGCAATAATCTGTGCGCCAATTTCGGTCGGGCTTACTGGTTGCTTGCTCCTGTCGAAAATTTTAACGCTGATCAATTCCTCCAGTTTCTGCACCTGCATGCTTAAGGTGGGTTGCGTTACAAAACATTTATCTGCAGCGGTAACAAAACTTCTGTAAGTATCTACAGCAACGATATATTCTAGCTGAACTAATGTCATATAGTTAAAATTTATTTATAATATCAAATATATCAATTTTGACTATAATAAAAAATATTTGAGACACTGATGGATGGATAATTGAGTTGCGAATGATTTGGATAAATAAAATTCTCCGTTAAAATGAGACATTTAAACAAAAGCTTGAATAGAATATTTAAGTATGATTTATTTAATTAGCGATAATCCAAACCATCAACGGTTTACGAGATTAATTAGGTATTTTAGCTTTATGAACAGAATCGTATTACGCTTTGTCCTTCTTCTCATTTCTCTTCCGCTGGCCTTTGCAGCAAATGCCCAAAACCAATTTTCCGATTGGGCGTTAGGGCCATTTATACGGCCAGAAAATGTTAATCCCATTATTTCGCCAAAAGCCGAAAGTGTTTTCTTCGACCCTATGAGTAAACAAAAAATAGCGTGGGAAGCGGGCGATGTATTTAATCCTGCTGCTGCTGTATACAAAAATAAAGTATATCTGCTCTATCGCGGAGAAGACAGGTCTGGTAATGGAATTGGCATGCGGACTTCCAGAATAGGTATTGCTGAAAGTAGCAATGGCATCACAATGAAGCGGAATCCAGAGCCCGTGCTCTACCCTGATGAAGATAATCAGAAAGCATACGAATGGCCGGGTGGTTGCGAAGATCCGCGAATTGCGGTTACCGCAGAGGGTGTGTATGTGATGCTGTATACCCAATGGAACCGAAATATATTCCGCCTGGCTGTAGCCACTTCCAAAGATTTAAAATACTGGACCAAACACGGCCCTGCGTTTAGTAGCGCCTATAATGGTAAATTTCAGAATCTCAAATGTAAATCTGGTTCAATTGTAACCAAAGTGGAAAATGGAAAACAAGTGATCGTCAAAATAAATGGCAAATATATGATGTACTGGGGCGAACGTTTCATGAATATTGCTACTTCAGTCGATCTTATCAATTGGGAACCAGCTTTAAATGCAAAAGGTGATTTAGATTTAATTGTGAAACCCAGAAAAAAACATTTCGATAGTGACCTGACCGAATGCGGTCCGCCGGCAATTGTCACAGATAAGGGCATTTTAGTTTTATATAATGGTAAAAACAGGAGCGATGCAGAAAGAGATACCAATTATGTAGCCAATACCTATTCGGCCGGGCAGGTATTGTTCGACCTGAAGCATCCTTCAAAAGTGATAGCGAGGCTTGACCAACCTTTTTTCGTGCCTACTGCGCCTTTCGAAAAAAGTGGGCAATACCCGTCAGGCACGGTTTTTATCGAGGGGCTGGTTTATTTCAAAGAGAAATGGTTTTTATATTATGGCTGTGCCGACAGCAAGGTAGCAGTAGCCATTTATGATCCTGCCGCTAAAAAATAAGCCATAAATAAAATTGCGCAGGATGTTATCCTGCACACCGTTGTAAAATTTATTTAGTACCGACTTTCGAAATCCTGATAAGCCAGTGCAATACCTTCGCGAAGTTCTATTTGATGTTTCCAGCCTAAATTATGAAGTTTGCTTACGTCCATCAATTTGCGTGGCGTTCCATCGGGTTTGCTTGCATCGAATACCAATTCGCCTTCAAAGCCCAGTACCTCTTTGATTAATAAAGCTAAATCTTTAATGGTTAAATCGTGCCCGGTACCAGCATTGATCAAATGTGGTTCGTTGTAGTTTTGCATCAGGAAATAACAGGCATCTGCCAGATCATCTGCAAACAAAAATTCGCGCATAGGCGAGCCAGATCCCCAAACCACAATCTCTTTTTCGTTATTCGCTTTTGCCTCGTGTACCTTACGGATCAAAGCAGGTAAAACATGCGAATTTTGAGGGTGATAGTTGTCATTAAAGCCATATAAATTTGTTGGCATTACCGAAATAAAATTACAGCCATATTGATCGCGGTAGGCGTCACACATTTTAATCCCTGCAATTTTTGCAATGGCATAGGGCTCGTTGGTGTGCTCTAACGTTCCGGTTAAAAGGTAATCTTCTTTTAAAGGCTGCGGGGCCATTTTAGGGTAAATACAGCTCGATCCCAAAAACATAAGTTTCTTAACACCATTTACATAAGCATTGTGGATCACATTATTTTGTATGGCTAAATTTTCGTAGAGAAAATCGGCCCTGTATGTATTGTTGGCTATAATGCCACCTACCTTTGCTGCGGCAAGAAATACATAATCTGGTTTTTCTTCTGCAAAGAAATTGGTAACCGCCTGTTGGTTGCGTAAATCTAGCTCGTTCGAAGTTTTGGTTATAATATTCTCGTAACCCTCTTTTTGCAGTTTGCGGTGAATGGCCGAACCTACCATACCACGATGACCTGCAACATATATTTTAGCGTTTTTTTCCACGGTGTTTTTTATAGGCTACAAAAATACGATTCCTAAATAAGAATGACATTAATCTTTCTGGCAAAAGAAACTTCGATTATTGATTTAATCGTATTTTTGCAGAAAAAAAACTTTTGGGTAAAGATAAACTTAGGCGTTTTGCAGAAATTGAAACATTTGCAAACGTATATCAATTAGAACAAGGAAAAGCTTTAAAGGGAAACTGGGCTTCAGCACATTTTAAAAATACGAATCCCATTGTGCTCGAACTGGCATGTGGAAAAGGCGAATATTCGGTAAACTTAGCCAGGTTATTTCCTGAAAAAAACTTTATAGGTATTGATTATAAAGGTAACCGCATTTGGCGAGGTGCAAAAACAGCTATTGAAGATGGAATTAATAACGTTGCTTTTTTAAGAATCCAGATTGAAAATTTATTGGATTATTTTAACGAACGAGAAATTGACGAGATCTGGATCACTTTCCCCGATCCGCAACCGCAGGATAGCCGTGAGAAAAAACGTTTGACTTTCCCCGCATTCCTAAACCGCTATAAACTTGTTTTAAAACCAGGTGGCAATGTTAATTTGAAAACGGATAATGACCAATTGTATGCTTATACTTGCGAAAAGGTTGCAGAATTAGAATTGCCTGTACATAAAAATACCGATCATTTGTATACTTCTGAATTGGTTGATGAAGTATTGTCGATTAAAACTTATTACGAGAAAAAATACTTGTTACACGATAAAAATATTAATTATATTCAATTTTCTTTTGAATAATGGATACCAACTTTTACGAACAGGTTTATGAGATTGCCCGGTTAATTCCGAAAGGAAGGGTTACTTCTTATGGAGCTATCGCGAAAAGTTTAGGTGCTGCAAAATCATCAAGAATGGTGGGACATGCCATGCTTTATGCCGGAACAGCCTATCCTAATGTGCCTGCCCACAGGGTGGTAAACAGTAGTGGCTTGCTTACCGGAAAGTTTCATTTCAAACCACCCGAACTGATGGAGGAGCTGTTAAGGAAAGAAGGCGTTGAAGTGAAAAACGATAAGGTGGTAAACTTTAAAAAAGTATTCTGGAATCCGCTCGAAGAAATTACAATATAACAGGTAAACTTCGTTTATAATCGGTAAGGGTAAAAATAATCAGAATCAATAAACCTAAGCAGGCGTAGAAAATTTCGTCGGTTAAATTTCCTTTAAAAAGCGTAAAGGCTAAAATAACAAGAACAATACTAACGAAAAATTCGATAAGGCCGTGAAGTTTAAGGTTAATGATTTTAAAAATACCCCCGCTAAAATTAGTAGTTATCGTTAATAAAAAATGAATGATGCCCAACGTGTATGCCAGTGTTGAGGCGGTTTTAGAAAGGCCAAAAATATCAGGCGAAGCCAATAAAAGCATTACTAACAGGTAATCTAAAACGGCATGGAATTTTGGAGATATCATTTTCATAATCAAATGTTTATATCACTAACAAATAACAGTTAAAAAAGATTTTAAAATATGGGAAAGCTTGTAGAAGAATTTAATGGTTATCGTGAAAAAATGAACGATAGAATTATGGAGACGGCGAATACAAATATTAAACGATTTTTTGCGCTCGATACAACCTCCTATGCCGAGGGAGCATTGGATGTTAAAACGAAAGAGATGTTAGGCCTGGTGGCCTCGATGGTTTTACGTTGTGATGATTGCATTAAATACCATTTGGGCAAGTGTTTCGATGCTGGTGTAAACCAAGATGAGATGAACGAAATTTTTATGATCTCCAATCTTGTAGGCGGTAGTATTGTAATTCCACATTATAGGAGAGCTGTGGAGTATTGGGATGAGTTGAGTTTGGAGGCGGGAGTTTAGTTGTTTATTTTAAGCACGCGTCATGCTGAATTTATTTCAGCATCTTTTCAAGGATTTATCCAAGCTTAAGACCCTGAAATAAATTTACTGCGTAGCTTTCCGCTGCGCTACAGGTCAGGGTGACGAGCGCATTTTTATTGATCGCCATTTTAACAGTTTGTAAAGAATATTTAATTTAAATTTTTCGAAAGGTGAAAGTATGCAAGACTCAAAAATACGCTGTAGTTGGGCCGGAAACGACCCACTTTATATCAAATATCATGATGAAGAATGGGGAAAGCCTGTTTATGATGATAAAATTTTATTCGAGTTCCTGATCCTCGAAGGTGCGCAGGCTGGTTTAAGCTGGATTACTATTCTCAGAAGACGGGAAAACTACCGTAAAGCCTTTGCCGATTTTGAGGTTAACAAAGTAGCCGTTTTTACAGAAAAAGATGTAGAACGATTGATGAACGATGAAGGTATTATCCGCAATCGTTTAAAAGTTAACGGAGCCATTACCAATGCCAAACTGTTTATCGAAATTCAGAAAGAATTTGGCAGTTTCTCTAAATACATGTGGGGTTTTGTTCCTGATGGCAAACCGATCCAAAATCAAATTAAGAAAATGAGTGATGTGCCTCCAAGAACCGAACTTTCTGATCAGATTAGTAAAGACATGAAAAAACGTGGCTTCAAATTTTTCGGCACTACCATCTGTTATGCACATATGCAGGCAACCGGCATGGTTAACGACCATTTGTTAAACTGCTGTGCAAGGTAATGTTTGCTTCAGCTACAATACACACGGATAGATTTTTATTGAGGCAATTTTGTTCTGACGATCTGGTATTTGTTTTTGAAGGATTATCCCATCCCGATGTGATTCGCTATTATGGTGTGCACTATTCCAGCCTAGAGGAAACCAATGCGCAATTGATCTGGTTCAATGACCTTCAAAAAAATGAAACAGGTATCTGGTGGGCAATCTGTGATAAACAAAATCTTGGTCTCTTAGGTGCCATAGGGCTTAATGATTTAAGTAAAACGGATCAAAAGGCTGAAATCGGTTTTTGGCTGTTGCCAGAACATTGGGGGAAAGGGATCATTAAAGAAGTAGCAAATCCCATTTGCAATTATGCCTTTGAGAAATTAGGCTTAAGAAGAATCGAGGCTATGGTTGAAACTCAAAATGAAAACAGCAAAAAGGTGCTCCAAAAACTTGAATTTGACTATCAGAAAACAATGGAGAACTGTGAAATTAAAAACGATGAGCCTATCAGTTTAGCCATTTATATAAAGTTAAAGCGTGAAGACATGAGTTAAACGATCTCAATCCTGGAATCAGTTAATTCTGATTCTATTTCTTTGTCGCATTATATTCTTTAACCCATTCTATTACATCTCTGCTATTAAAATCTGTCCCAGCTTCAACTTTAGCTTTTAAAGCAGGTTGGTCGCCCATTTTTTGCAATAAAATATTTTTAACTTCGGTCTTTTTGGTGTCTTCGGTTATCGCTTTCATGGGCACTTCCTGTAAAGGACCAGCACCTGGTTTTTCAATAAAATAACGAACAACCGGCGCACCTACGGGTCTCTCCGGTGCAGCATTACGGCCACTGCCGATGCTAATGCCTCCACCCATACCCATTCCTCCATAACCACCGGTTCCTGTTCCAATACCAATTGATGGCCTGAATTTTACTTTTTTCTCTTTTACTGCAGGAACTAAGGTACCTCCGCCAAATGAATAAAGATTAACCGTTCCCATTTCGATTACCTTCACAAAACGGTATTCGAAATTGCGTCCATTTGCAAAACCCTTGCTCACAAAACTATCACCGTTCCAGAAGAAGTTCTTAACATCCTTTGCGGGCAAAATCACATCAGCTTCATCATTGGCGCTAATAAAAACCGAAAAATAATCAGTGCCCTTTATTGTTCCGCGGATGACATCATCGTTATTTTTAACAATAAAATCCTGAGCTGAAAGTTGATTTAGCGTAAATAAGAAAAGAAAAACAGATAATAGAGGTTTCATATGATCAATTGCTTTTCACAAATAACGGAACTTAATTCCAAAACATACTAATTCAGATTAATTTTGATATTGCCGGCAGCGACATCAGGATGCTCTTTTTGGAAATTAATAAATGATTCTTTCATTTTATTTAAAGCATAAGCTTTTGTATTGGCGATATTCTTGCCCAATGCATAAAATTTATTCAAAACATAAAGCTTAAACAAATAATTCTTTAGCTCTGGATCAGCCTGTGTATCAGTCATCACTTTACGCAGATTTTCTCGATCAATAAAATTAACCAGTCCGATATTACTGGCAATGTAGTTGGCAATCTTATTAATATTTTCCTGTTCATTGCTAAAAGCATCTTTAGCAACGTTAATATCCTCGATTGATTTTAGTTGTACTGCAATTTCTTTTGCCAAAACTTCTTTGTTAACAGCAACCAATCCCTTTGGAATATAAAATGTAGAATCTGTTTTATAAGGATCAACAAAGAGAAATAGCGTATCTTTTGTAGTGGGATTTATCAAAGTATAACGATCTACAATACCGATACTCGAATGCTCACTACTTCTTTTCGTAAAGTCGATTTTTGATCCATCAGGCCAGCGGTAAGAATTTTCGAGTTTGGCCATTCTTACCCTTAAGTTATCGCGATCGGCTATGTTTTTAAACGCACCACTGCCTATTGGTCGCTCGATTGATGCGCCATAACCATCATCTGGCCCTTTTAGGTTTTCGAAAGTGATGTAGGTAATCAAGGTATCGGATGGGAGCTGAGCCTTGGTTAAGCAGGCAGTCAGACAAAAAATTAAGGTAAAGAAAGTTTTCATAAAAGCGTTTTTTTATAAATGATGCTTAAAGTTAGAGATTTCAATAAATAATTTATTTTTTTGTTGATAAAGCATTTTAGTGATATGACTAACTTTGGTTACTTTTATCATCCGATAAATCCATTTGTCGGTATAATCATTAAATCGGTGTAATCACATGAATAAAAAACTCTTTCTCTTAGATGGTATGGCGCTGATGTACAGGGCGCATTTTGCATTAAGTAAAAACCCTCGTTTCACCTCAACAGGCATTAATACATCGGCAGTAATGGGCTTTACCAATACCTTGTTAGATGTTTTGAAGAAAGAAAAACCAACACATATTGCAGTTGTTTTCGATACCGAGGCACCGACTGAAAGGCATACTTCTTTCGAAGCATATAAAGCACACCGCCAGGCTATGCCCGAAGATCTGGCTGCGGCAATGCCTTATGTGATTAAATTAATTACGGGTTTTAATATTCCAGTAATTACCTCTGATGGTTATGAGGCCGATGATATTATTGGTACACTGGCTAAAAAAGCCGAACAAAAGGGCTATCAGGTTTACTGTATGACCCCTGATAAGGATTTTGCACAATTGGTTTCCGAAAATATTTTTATTTACAAACCTTCCCGTATGGGTAACGACATGGAAATATTGGGCGTAAAGGAAGTATTGGCCAAATGGGAGATCGAAAATGTATTACAAGTAATCGATATTTTAGGATTATGGGGCGATGCGGTAGATAATATACCAGGCATTCCAGGCATAGGCGAGAAAACGGCAAAAGCTTTGATCAAACAATACGGTTCTATGGAGAACATTATTGCAAATTCTCATGAGCTAAAAGGAAAACAGCGCGAAAATGTAGAAAACTTTGCAGAACAAGGTTTGATATCCAAAAAATTGGCTACTATTTTATTGGATGTTCCGGTTGAATTAGACGAAGCCAGTTTGGAACTCTGCGATCCAAGCCGCGATTTATTAGAACCGCTATTTACCGAATTAGAATTCAGGACTTTAGGCCGTAGGGTATTTGGTGATGAATTTTCGGTTACTACAGCACGCTTTCAGGAAGGGACACAGACAGATTTATTTGGGAACCAAGCTGGCGAAGCCATTCAATATACCAATACGCTTGAAGAAGAACCAGCAGAAAAGCTTCCGGCTAAAACCATCGAAAATACAGAACATGATTATCAGCTGGTTGATACTGCTCAACAACGTGCAGATCTAATTAAATTATTGCTTGCCGAAAAAAGGATCTCATTTGATACAGAAACCACGGGTACCGATGCAAACATGGCCGATTTAGTTGGTTTATCTTTCTCCATAAAACCAGGCACAGGTTATTACATTCCGGTTCCTGCAGTGAGAGAAGAGGCTCAGGTTATCGTCGACGAATTTAGAGTCGTGTTGGAAAATGAAGAAATTGAAAAAATTGGTCAGAATACCAAATACGATATTTTAGTGCTGAAATGGTATGGTGTTCAGGTGGAGGGTAAACTTTTTGATACCATGCTTGCCCACTATTTAATCGACCCTGATACCCGCCATGGTATGGATGTATTATCCGAAAACTACCTTGGTTACTCTCCTATTTCGATTACCAAACTGATTGGTGCAAAAGGCAAAAACCAGGGTACCATGCGCGATGTTCCGGTAATAGATGTTGTAGATTATGCGGCCGAAGATGCTGATGTGACATTACAATTAGCGCACATCTTTGAACCAAAATTAAAAGAACTAAATGCGGCCAAACTAGCCGAAGAGATTGAGAACCCTTTGGTTTATGTTTTGGCAGATATAGAAAAAGAAGGTGTTCGCATTGATGTTGAAACCTTAAAAGCTTATTCTAAAGAACTCGAAACTGAAATTATCAAGTTCGAACAGAATGTTTACGATAAAGCAGGAGTTAAATTTAACCTCGCCTCGCCAAAGCAATTGGGAGAGGTTTTATTTGATAAACTTCAGTTAGATCCAAAAGCTAAAAAAACGAAAACCGGTCAATACCAAACTGGAGAAGACGTTTTAATGGCCTTAGCCAGCAAAAGTGATATTGTACAGGATATTTTAGACTTCCGCCAGTTACAGAAGCTTAAATCAACTTATGTTGATGCATTGCCTTTGATGGTTAACCCTAAAACTGGCAGGGTACATACATCCTACAATCAGGCTGTTGCAGCAACAGGCAGATTAAGCTCTAACAATCCGAATTTACAGAATATCCCGATTCGTACCGAACGTGGTAGAGAGGTACGTAAAGCCTTTATCGCAAGGGATGAAAACTACATTTTGTTATCTGCCGATTATTCACAGATAGAATTGCGCATTATTGCCGAAATCAGCAAGGAAGAGAATATGCTCGATGCTTTTAACAAAGGGATCGATATCCACACAGCAACGGCAGCTAAAGTGTATGGTGTAAGTATCGAAGAAGTAAATGGAACACAGCGCAGAAATGCAAAAGCTGTTAACTTCGGAATTATTTATGGTCAGTCTGCTTTTGGTTTATCACAAAATTTAGGTATTCCACGTAAGGAAGCTGCCGAAATTATTGAACAATATTTTGCACAATACCCCGGTATTAAACGCTACATGAGCGATACCATGAACTTTGCACGTGAGAACGGATTTGTAGAAACCTTAATGGGCAGAAGACGTTATTTAAGAGACATTAACTCTGCCAACCAAACCGTAAGAGGTTTTGCAGAACGAAATGCCATTAACGCACCCATTCAAGGTTCTGCGGCCGATATGATTAAGATTGCGATGATCAACATCCACAAAGAAATGAAAGCGCAGAATTTACAGTCAACTATGACCATGCAGGTACATGATGAGTTGGTGTTTGATGTGCTGAGATCGGAAAAGGAAACGATGAAGGCAATTATTCAGGATAAAATGGCCAATGCCATTAAACTCACTGTACCCATTGTAGTGGAGATTGGTGAGGGGGATAATTGGTTGGCTGCACATTAAAAGAATAAAAATATTCGTTATCTTCATTAAAACTTCATATCAATTAATCAATTTTATATCAACAAATAACGAGTAAACAAAAATTAAGGATTATGAAACCTCTGAGTGAAACGAAGAAGCTTCATGTTCATTAAAAAACAAATCTAAAAAACATGAAAAAATTATTGAGTTTAATCGCAATCGCAGCATTTGGTTTAACAACAGCATTTGCTCAAACACCGGCTACGGCTCCTGCAGCTAAAGCTAAAACAGTTGCTAAAAAAGAAGTAAAAACTACAACTGCACCAGTAAAAGCAGGTGTAAAACAAGAGGCTAAAAAAGTAGAAACTAAAACAACTACTACAGCTGCTAAAGTAAAAGCAGATGGCACGCCAGATATGCGTTTTAAAGAAAATAAAGCAAAGGCGGTAACTAAAGTTGCTGGTCCAACTAAAAAAGACGGAACAGCTGATATGCGTTACAAAGCAAACAAAGCTGCTGCTAAAAAGAATTAGGTTCAGGTTTATAATTTGAAGGGTCTCCAATGAAAATCGGAGGCCCTTTTTGTTTTATTGGTATGGGGGATACACATCCCTAATAAATGTCGTCATTCCCGCACAGGCAGGGATCTTAAGGCTTGTGGCATTACGATTCCCAATCAAGTTGGGAATGACGATTCTCCGAAACTAAAACTTATGGTTTCTCGTTGGTCGTGATTGCAAATCACGACCGTTCAAACGGCGGATTTGTAATCCTCACGAGATTATAAACTTATCGTCTCACCAATTTCTGGCAACAATAAGGTTTTGTTTTCGCGCTTAAATTTATCTAAAGCCACTTTGGTATCAATTTCGATTACCGGGAAAGTATTGTAGTGTACACCGATTACAGTATCGCAGTCGAAATATTTCGTTGCAACCAAAGCATCATCAACATCCATCGTGTAATTTCCACCAATCGGTAAGATGGCATAATCCAGGTTGTAAATATCAGCCAAAACCTTCATCTCGATGGTTAAACCTGTATCGCCTGCAAAGTAAATCTGTTTGCCATCTACTTCAAGTACAAAGCCTGCCGGGTTTCCGCCATAACTTCCATCTGGCAAACCCGATGAGTGGGTTGCAGGCACCATGCGTACAGTCCCCCAATCAAACGTAAATTTGCCAAAATTCATTCCATGTACTTTTTCTATGCCTTGCTTACTTGCCCAATCTACTACTTCTGGCATGGCAATAACGGTGGCTTGGGTTTGCTTTGCCAATGCTACCAGATCAGCCACATGATCGCCATGGCCATGGCTAACCAGTATATAATCGGCCTCAATTGCTTTAGTATCTATATTTTAGCTAATGGATTATGTGATATAAACGGATCAAATAGTAATTTTTTGCCGGCTGCCTCTAACAGGAAGCAAGATTGGCCGTAATAAGTGTATTTCATAATAATAGTATCAAGATTTGAGTCTCAAGTAGCAAGATTGATGTTACTAAAATAACAATTGAGTTTTCTAATAGTTTTATTGCCCAAACATACCACCTAAGCCTCCAAGCATATCCTGCGCTGATGCCTGCATTTCGGCGGCACTTACCTGTTCTGCGCTTGCCATAGCTTTATTAATAGCTGTTAATAAAAGTTCTTCTAATTCTTCCTTATCGGCATTTTTCAAAAACTCCTCATCAATGGAAATTCCGGTGATGGCTTTGTTTGCTGTAGCGGTGATTTTTATGGCACCATTTTCAACTTCGCCAAATACCGAAATGGTATCCAGGCGTTTTTTAATTTCCTCGGCTTTTTGTTGAGCCGCAAATAATTTATCGAACATAACTTGTTGTTTTTATTATAAAACGAAATTAAGGTAAATTGTTTTTTGATATTTATTTTTAAAGCGCAGTTACAGCAGCCAGATCAATGTTTGTTCCCGTTCTTTGCTTATCCTTTCGCTGCGCTACAGGGATGCCGCTTCGCCTGGGGCTAAGAAACCAATTCCTGCTCTCTTAGGATCGGCTAAGGCCCAATCAATTGACCCCAAAAGCCTAAATATGGTAATTAATCCTCGTCGCTTCCTGGCAAACTTCCATTGCCATGGTAAGCCCCTTTACGGATAACCGGCATGTTGAAATGCTTGTACAGCTCATCAAGATGCATTAAACTTCCATTAGTAAGGTTGCCTAAAAATATGATTACAATATTCTTGTCTAAATCCCGCACATAAATATGGCGGAAACCATGCCACCAACCCGTATGATAAACTACTTTGTCCATCTTTTCGCCATCAAAGATTCTCCACCCATATCCATAGTTAAAATGGCCGTTTATGGGTTTATTGCGACCTACATATGCCGAATCGAGACTCTTTTTGGTGAGTAATCTTCCGTTTTTCAAGTATTTATCAAATAATACCAAATCGTGTACCGTGCTATAAATGCCTTTATCTCCAACAGGACCGTCTAAAAAATTTTGTGCAACAGAATATCTAAAACTATTGCGGTCGTGACCAACTACATCAACCGGAATTTTTTCATACTCAGTGGTGCTATACACATGCGTATGCTTTAGTCCGGCAGGTTTAAACACATGCTCCATCATATACTGCGAGTAACGTTGTCCGGTTACCTTTTCTATAATGGCACCCAAAACCATAAAGTTTGAGTTGTTGTAGTGAAAACGGTTATCGGGTTTGGTATATGGGTTTGGTTTCCGCTCGGCAATAACATTCATTACTTCCTGATTGGTTACGCCTTTTTTCATGTTGCGTTTTTCTTTACGCCAGATATCGTCAATGAAGTACACATAGTTCATCATGCCGCTGCGGTGAGAAAGCAATAATTTCACCGTTATGCCCTCGTATGGGAAATTAGGATAGAATTTTTTTACATTATCGTTTAACGAAAGTTTTCCGGCTTCTACCAATTGCATAATAGCTGTACCGGTAAAGGTTTTGGTAATTGAAGCCAACTCAAATTCTGAGTTGATGGTTAAACTATCGCGGTGCAGGTAATCGGCCCATCCAACGGCTTTTTCGTAAAGAATTTTTCCATCTTTGGCTACCAGCATATTTCCGTTGAAATTGAATTTCCGGTGTAGGTTATCTACAAAATCAGCAATCCATTTATCACCTTTTTGTGGATTATAAACCAATAAGAGGCTATCTGCTTTGTCGTCATCTTTTGTGCGGATTTTTTTTTCAGCAGCCTTTTTCTCTTCAGATTTTTTGCTTGAACATGCAGTTAGTAAAGTTACAGAGAGGGCTAATGCTGAACATATATATCGAAAATTCATTTATATTAAGGATAGTGTATTTAAAACCCGAAAATTAAAGAATTTTAGACGGTTAAAACGAAAGAGTTTTACACATTTTCGCAATTTTGATTATACCAGCATTCAAATAAGTGACCTTTACTTCCATAAACGGGGTCGCTGTCTGGATTTTTCACTTTGGCTATGGCTTCATCTGCTTCAGGCCGCTCTTCAGCTTTGCCATATTTAATATCGTAGTCTGAGCCATTCGGGTATGCACCAACAACAGTGAAGTCATCGGTTGAGTTCAGTTTTTTATGTGCTACACCTGCAGGGATAATAATTACATCACCTTTATCCAGTTCTATACAAACACCATGATCGCCTCCAAACTGTACATCGGCCTTGCCACAAAACACACCCATTACTTCGTGCGTATTGCTGTGGTAGTGGTGGTAATCAAAAATACCATCAACCCAGGCATTGGTATACCCGTTCTCTGCGAAAACTTTCTTGATTACTTCTTCGGTATCATCAGGATGCAACCTGAATGTACCTTTGTAAATCATTAACGGTAAAGTAGGATTGTTCGGGAAATTGCCATTCTCCTCTATTTTATGTGCAACCAAATAGGCTTCTTGTATCAATTTTTCTTTGTCCATGATTTTGGGGTGTTTTAATAGTTAACAAAGTAATGGGCAAAGGGTTTAGCGTTATCAGGTTTTTCTCCCGCAGATTTAAGAAGATAGGCGCAGAGCTGCTCTCTTTTTCTTAAACTGAATTTATAATTTTGATAATTACAGAGATTATAATATTTTTAGTTAATCATCCTGATTTAAGAATACCCATTAAATTTTTATACTATGGATGAGAATGATATCTCCTATCAAATAAGGGGTGCAATATTTACAGTTTACAATGAATTAGGCCCAGGGCTATTAGAATCTGTTTATGAAACGGTACCTGGCTTATGTTTTAACCGAAAATGGCTTAGATGTTAAGCAACAGGTAAAATTACCAGTTGTTTTTGAAGGTATAACCCTCGATGCCGGCTATCGGATAGGTTTATTAATAAACGATCTGGTCATTATCGAAGTAAAATCAGTAGAAACACTTGCGCCTGTTCACCATAAGCAAGTACTTACCTATCTAAAGCTATCGGGGCTAAAACTCGGCCTGCTTGTTAATTTTAATTCTTCAAACATATCGCAATCGATCTGGAGAAAAGTTAATGACCTTTAATAAATGTTTTCTATAGATCTAAAAAGATTAATACAGATTTCAACTATTTTTATCTGCGCACTTTGCGAAATCTGCGGGAAACAATTTGCTGTTTGGGTTTTGTCCCGCAGATTTAAGGATGATTTGCACAGTTTAAGGTTGTTGATATTCAGTACTAGAGAAAAGAGGCTTCCCAGCTAACTTTTTAAGCGGTAATTTTTTTCCATAGCTTAACTGACGCCAGATCCATTCAATGGGGCCATAATTATACCTGGAAAGCCACCATTTGCTAAAGAAAACCTGCAGTCTGTAAATAATAATTGCCAATATTAAATAAAAGCCTATTGGCATTGACGTCCAAATACCAAGACCAAAGCCCGAAAAAATAAGCAGGCCTATCAGGTTTTGTGCCATATAATTGGTCAGGGTCATTTTACCCATAATAGCCAAACTACCAAAAAAAGTTTTGCATCGCTCTGAAATGTACAGCCAGCAAATGGCGCTGGAAATAAATAACATGGTGCTTAAAATTAGCCAATAACGTATGTTATAATAATCCTTAACGTTCCACTTTAATTTGTCGATAATAGGGAAATAGGCAGAAAGTACTAGGGTAACAGCCAATGAAATCCAAAACATTTTTTTTACCAGTTTTATTTTTGTTGGAAATGCATTAAAGAAATTGATCTTGTACAGGCTAAAACCCCATAAAAAACAACAGAACATTACAACATGTACCGTATATAAGTACGGCTTACTGATCATTTGGGCAACATAGGTGCCTTTTAGCCCGAAGTACAGTACGTCGACCAGATAATTGCTCCTGTAGAGGTAAAATAGTTTTGTGATATCCTCACGGCCAGTGTCGTGCAGCGAGTTGATAAAAGCACTTAGTGCCGGGATAATCAACAAGAGCACCAAGCTTACCACAAAAGTGGTTTTGGCTGAGCTTCGATAGAAAAATAACAGTAACATCCCCAAAATGGCATAATCTTTTAGAATGTCGCCAAAAAACAATGCGCTATTAATTAATGCGAGCACCAGCAACCAGAACATACGGCGCATAAAAAAAGTATAGGGATTCTTTCCCTTAGTGCTAATGTTATTCATTAAAACAGCAAAACCATAACCAAAGAGCAGGCTCAGCATTGTCCACGATTTGGCTGCAAAAACTGTTTTTGAGAAATACATCAAGCCGTCGGTTAAACTATCGGGCTTAAAGAGAACAGGGTCTTTATCCAGTACAAAAAAATCATAATAATTCATCAAAACAACACCCAAAAGTGCCCAGCCTCTAAGTATATCAATAATCATAGTGCGCTGATTGAGTTGAATAGGTTGGCTTGACAAGTTATTCATAGAGTAGGGATTAATTAGAATGTAGGATAGAATGTTTTTAGACTTAATAGTCCTCGTTGCAAACAAGGACAATGAAAGTAAAAAGAGGATACCATTTCTGATATCCCCTTTTTTTACTTCTGACTTGCTGCCCAGGCATTCATCTTCGCTTCAAAAACAGACAATGGGAACGATCCATCTTTTAAAACTGCAGTATGAAAAGCCGCCAGTTTAAATTTCGGACCTAATTCTTTCTCATATTTGGTTCTCAGTTCTCTTATTTTCATGGCACCAGTTTTATAACCTAAAGCTTGTGCAGGTATACCCATATAACGTTCAATTTCTGCTGTTGCACCTTCAGTGCTGATGGCTTCATTGTCTGTCATGTATTTTATGGCCTCTTCTCTGCTCATATTTTTTGTATGGATGGCCACATCAACCACTAAACGGATGGCCCTGTGCATTTCATCGCCTAAAGCGCCCATATGCTGGTAAGGATCTTGGTATAGGCCAAGTTCTTTACCCAACGACTCGCAATATAATGCCCAACCTTCTACATAAGCATTATGTCCGCCAAAACGGCGGAAATTAGGAAGCAACTTATTTTCCTGGGTTAAAGAAATCTGATAATGGTGACCTGGAATTGCCTCATGAAGAAAAAGAGATTCCATACCCGAAGTAGTGTTAAATGTTTTAGCATCTAAAATTGGCACATAAAAGATTCCGGGGCGTGATCCGTCTGCTGAACCCTGATTGTACTCGGCACTGGCCGATGCTGCTCTGAAAGCTTCTGTTTGGCGGATTTCGAAAGGTGTTTTAGGTTCAACATCAAACATCTTCTTCAAATTGGGTTTCATCCGCTGGTGGATATTCTCGAAGGCAGCTAAAACTTCTTTTGGTGTTTTATAAGGCATGAATTTTTTATCCGTTTTCATGTATTCGAAAAAAGCCTTCAAATCACCCTTAAAGCCAACTAAGTTTTTGATGCTGTCCATTTGGCCTTTAATACGGGCAACCTCTTTTAAACCTGTTTGATAAATCTCCTCGGGTGTTTTATTGGTGGTAGTTTGTTGTTTAACCAGATAAGTGTACCAGGCTAAACCACCTGGCATGGCAGAATAGCCAGAGGTAGTTCTTGTTTTTGGCAGATATTCGTTCTGCAAGTAATCGCCCAATTTTTTATAGGTAGGAACAATTACTTTAGTGATCGAATTGCGGTAGGCTTCTGTTAACTTTTGTTTATCAGCTGCAGAAAAACTTGCAGGCATTAATTTGATTGGCCCATAAAACAAACTCTCTTCGGGTGTAGCCACAACCATACTCTGCATCTGGGGGATCATTTTAATCACCAATGCTTTTGGCAATACAATACCGGCGGCAGCACCTTTTTTAAAATTGCCAATGGCGGTATCGGCCCATACCGAAAATGCATCAACACGTTTTAACCAATCTTCATAATTTTTTACGGTTTTAAAAGGCTGGATGCCGGTTCCAGAACCAAACTGGCCAATGGTTAAAGGCAAAGCAAACATCTGGTTAAACGGCAGGTATTCGAAATGATACTTAAACCCTTCCATATTAATATCCAACTGATCTTTTAAATAATCGAAAGATAATTTGTCGTTTGCACTTAGACTTTCTCTATCGTATTTGCCCAGGCTATCTAGATAGCGTTCGTTATAGCTTTTAAACTCTTTTATATAAGCTTGCGATCCGTCATTTGCCAAAAGATCGTTATAACGTTGATCTCCGATGTAAGTAGCGCTTAAAGGATTTAATTTTAATCCATCCTGATAATATTGCTCGCAAAGGGCCGAAAAGGCTTTGTTTTCTGCGGCATTATCAGAACTGTTTTTTTGCTTACAGGCAAGCATTGCAGTAATACAGACAGCAAAAAGAAATATCTTTTTCATTTATTTTGGGTTAAGGTTCTAATCAAAAATAGGAAATTAAGTCGCCATTTACGAAAAGCCTTAAACGCAAAAAAGCCATCCTAAAGAATGGCTTTTAAATTTTATAATGAGATCCTTCGACAAGCTCAGAATGACAAAGTATTATGCTAATAACCTGATTGGCTCTTCTAATAAACCTTTTAATGTTTGTAAGAACTGTGCTCCGGTTGCGCCATCAACCACACGGTGATCGCAACCTAAAGTCAATTTCATTACGTTACCAGGAACAACAGCGCCGTTTTTAACCACTGGAACTTGTTGTATAGCACCTACTGATAAAATTGCACCATCAGGAGAGTTGATAATTGAAGTAAATTCATCAATACCAAACATACCTAAATTAGATACGGTGAAAGTAGAACCTTCCCAATCTGCTGGCTGTAATTTTTTAGCTTTTGCTTTACCACCAAAATCTTTTACCTCTGCAGAGATGTGTGATAAAGATTTGCCATCAGCGAAACGCACTACCGGTACCAATAAACCATCTTCAACAGCCATTGCTACACCAATGTTGGTATGTTCGTTAAATCTGATTTTATCGCCACCCCATGATGAGTTAACAGCTGGGTGTTTTTTCAATGCAACAGCAACCGCTTTAATTACGATATCGTTGAAAGAAACCTTAACAGGAGCAACTGCATTGATTGCCGTACGGGCAGCCATTGCGTTGTCCATATCAATACTGATGGTTAAATAGAAATGTGGCGCTGTAAATAAACTTTCTGCTAAACGTTTTGCAATTACTTTACGCATCTGCGAAACCGGAGCTTCCGTAAATTTAACTTCACCAACAAACTGAGGAATAACTGGTGCTGGTGCTGCAGCTTTCTCTCCAGCCGGAGCTGATGCAGATTCTGCTTTTGCTGGCGCTGCACTTGGTTTAAAGTTTTCGATATCTTTTTTAATGATACGGCCACCTTCTGCGCTACCCGCAACCTGTGCTAAATCGATCCCTTTATCTTTAGCTATTTTCTTAGCCAAAGGAGATGCTTTAACGCGGCTATCGCTGTTGTCTGTAGTTGTACCACAAGATGAAGTTCTTGGTGTTTCAATTTCAGCAACATTTGCAGATTTTTCTTCTTTAGGTGCTTCAGCACTTTCAGCTTTTGGAGCCGGGGCTGAGCCGCCTGCTAAAATTCCGCTCACATCAGTACCTTCTGGACCAACGATAGCAATAATTCCGTTTACTTTTGCAGCAGCGCCTTTCTCTACACCAATGTGTAATAAAGTTCCGGTTGCATAGCCCATTACTTCCATAGTCGCTTTATCAGTTTCTACATCAGCAAGAACATCATCATCTTTTACTTTATCGCCAACTTTTTTATGCCATTCGGCGATTACACCTTCGGTCATAGTATCGCTTAATAAAGGCATGCGGATAACCGTAACACCTTTTGCAGCTAATTCTTCTTCGCTTAAGCCACCACCCTGAGCTGGTGCTGCCTCTTCTTTTTTCTCTTCAGCTTTTGGGGCTTCGGTGCTTTCTGCTTTTGGGGCTTCTGCGCCTTTTTCAGCCTCTAACGCTGCTTTATAGTCTTCGCCTTCTTTACCAATAACGGCCATGATGGCATCAACAGGAACGGCTGATCCTTCTTCTACACCTATGTATAAAATCGTACCATCCCAATAAGATTCCATATCCATTGTTGCTTTGTCAGTTTCTACTTCTGCCAAAACATCGCCGCTTTTCACTTTATCGCCTACTTTTTTATGCCACTTTGCCAAAACCCCTTCGGTCATGGTGTCGCTCATTTTGGGCATTTTAATTACATCAGCCATTATATCTAATTAATTGAATCTTATTAATATTAGTCCATTACGTAAGGGTAGTCCTGCTGCATATATACATCTTTGTATAATTCAGATGCATCAGGCCAAGGAGATTCTTCAGCAAATTTTACTGCTTGATCTACAATTGCTTTTACTTTAGCTTCTACTTCTTCAATCCAGGCTTGATCTGCATACTTTTCTTTAAGAATCGTTTCTCTTGCATGCTCAACTGGATCTTTTGCTTTATAATCTTCTAATTCTTCTTTGGTACGGTATTTTGCCGGATCTGACATTGAGTGACCACGGTAACGGTAAGTTCTCATTTCTAAGAAAGTAGGCCCTTCACCTTTACGTGCACGTTGGATCGCTTCGTCCATTGCATTGTGAACAGCAACCGGATCCATACCATCAACTGGCGCACATGGCATATCAAAACCTAAACCTATTTTATAAATATCGGTCATGTTAGTGGTACGTTGTACTGAGGTACCCATTGCATAACCATTGTTTTCGCAAACAAAAATAACAGGCAATTTCCAAAGCATGGCCATGTTAAAAGTTTCGTTTAATGCACCCTGGCGCACAGCACCATCGCCCATATAACAAATGTTAACATTATCAGTTCCTTTGTATTTTTCTGCAAAAGCAACGCCAGCACCTAATGGAATCTGACCGCCAACAATTGCATGACCACCGTAGAAGTTATGCTCTTTACTGAACATGTGCATTGAACCACCTTTACCTTTAGAGCAACCTGTAGCTTTACCGTACATTTCTGCCATAATACTATCAGCACTAACTCCCAAAGCTAAGGCATGAGCATGATCACGGTATGTTGTAATCATTGAATCACCTTTTTGCATTGCAGATATTGCACCTGCAACTACAGCTTCTTGTCCAATGTATAAATGACAAAAGCCACGTATTTTTTGTTGTCCGTATAACTGGCCAGTTTTTTCTTCGAATTTGCGCATAAGCAACATCGACTCAAACCACTTTAACCAGGTATCTTTATTTATTTCTACTGCACTCATTTTAGGGTATTTGTTTTTTGCGACAGCAAATCTAATTTTTTTATTGTAATTTTTGGCACTTTTTAGTGTAAAAACATCATAGTATAAGGGTTGTAATCAGATTTAACAGTTGTTTTACAATTAAATATAAACCCTGGCTGCTGATATCGATTTAACAGCGATTTCTTATAATTAAATCAACACCCTTTATCATAATATGGAATCAATTTATTCTGAAATTTAATTCTGTATATACGCTTATTCTCATAATTTAAAATAAAATCGAATTATTCCTGTTTAGTGTAATTAAGTAAATCGTTTTTTGAGAAAAGATGAGTTTTTAGGAGATGTTTATAACAAAAAATGATGGCGGAAAAACAAAAATGTTAATAACTTTCGTTTTTTAACGTTCAATATTTGGATAACATTTGTATAATTAATACTTTTGGCAACCAACAATAAGCCCATGTGGTGTACGTTAATGTGTAAGTGAATACCCAAACATAACTGTATAACATGATTAAAAAAATTTTGTTTTCCACTCTAATTGCTATTTGCACGCTCTCTGCTGCATTTGCGCAAACAAAAACAAAAGAATCTGGTAAAGAATTAAATGATCCCGACAACCTAGCATCTCAGTATTTTTCGCAGGTTATGGGGGTTGCTGTAGATGCAACTTCGAATTTAAAACTGTACAAGTTTATTTACGAATGGATCGGAACTCCTTATAGTTACGGTGGAAACACCAAAAGAGGCATTGATTGTTCGGCTTTCACTAAAGCGATTTACGATAAAGTTTTCAACACTACCATCAGAAGAAATTCTCGCGATATTTTTAGCATGGTAGATCCATTGTCTAAAGAAGATTTAAAAGAGGGCGATTTAGTTTTCTTCAAGATTAAAAGCAGAAGTATTTCACATGTTGGTATTTACTTGGGCGATAACAGATTTGCACATGCATCAAGTTCTCGTGGTGTAGTAATCAGCAACCTTAACGAACCTTATTACAGCCGTTATTTTTACAAGGGTGGGCGTGTGTTAGAATCGTTCAAGAAAGAATTTACAGTAGAATAGATCAGTTGGCACTTTTCAGTTAACAGTTAAAAACATACACAATCCTCCTGAAGTAATTTTGGAGGATTTTTTATTGAACTAGCATTTTCTCTCAACCGATCGTCGTCCTGCCCCGAAACTTCTGGATCAGGATCTTTATAGTTGTTAGAAGAGGCCAAACAACCTGCAGAACATCTAATGAAGCTTATTAATACAACTTTAATCTTACCTATTATCCTAATTGTTTTAATTAGCTGCACCAGTAATAATGCACAGATTACTGCCTCTGTAGCCAAACAGGATACGGTGATCAGAAAAATAAAAGATACTATATCCATTACGGCTGTAGGCGATATTATGCTCGGCTCCGCTTTTCCATCTAAAACAAACCTCCCCCCTGATGATGCTGTAAACAGCTTCCAGGCGGTAGATAGTTTATTAAAAGGTGATATTGTTTTTGGGAACCTCGAAGGTTGTTTCCTTAACTCAGGCAATTCGAACAAATGTAATGGCATTAACCCGAATAACTGCTACGCTTTTAGAATGCCAGAGCGCTATGCCGGGATATACAAGGATGCAGGATTTAATGTTTTAAGCATCGCCAATAACCATGTTGGTGATTTTGATGCCAGGGGAAGAAAAAATACAGCAAGGATTTTAGATTCGCTGCAGATCCATTATGCCGGACAAGTAAACAAACCTTTTGAAGTTTTTGAAAAAGACAGTGTAAAGTACGGATTCTGTGCCTTCGCACCGAACGAGAATACAGTCTCAATTAATAAAATCGACAGTGCCAAGGCTTTGGTTGCCCGTTTAAAATTGATGGCGGATATTGTAATTGTTTCTTTTCATGGCGGTGGTGAAGGAGCAAGGTTTGAACATGTTCCCCGTAAGAACGAGATTTTTTATAAAGAGAACAGAGGTAATGTTTATGCCTTTGCACATGCTGTTATTGATGCCGGTGCGGATGTAGTGTTGGGGCATGGCCCGCATGTAACCCGGGCTGTGGAAGTGTATAAAAATAAATTCATCGCTTACAGTTTAGGTAATTTTTGCACCTATGGTATGTTTAGCTTAAAAGGCAATAACGGTATTGCGCCCTTGCTTCAGCTAAAAATAAATGCGAGGGGCGATTTTCTATATGCAGATATCGTATCAGTTAAACAGGATAAGATTAACCGTTTAACCCTGGATGATAATCATCGTGCCTTTAAACGGATTAAAGAATTGACAGATATTGATTTCATTGGCCATCAGCTAAAATTCGCTGATAACAGGATCAGTTTAAAAGATTAATCTTCTGCGACATCAATCTCAATTTATTTCAGAATATTTGCCTTATGAAAAAAGGATTAATACTTCATTATATTATAGGTATTGCAGCTGCAATTTTAGTATTGGCAGCAGCCTACTATATCAACCAAAATCCCGAGAACCTGTTGTCTGCAGGAATTATAATCCTGGCGGGCTGCCTGGTTGCTTTTAGCCAGTACCAAATCATCAAACACAAAAAGAAGCAATAGTATGATGACAACTGTTGTCCACGCTACAAAGGCTAATAATTTTAAAGACGGCTATCTTGGTCTGGCCATCGGGGCAGCTATAGTACTCTTTCTGCTGTCCAGAAAGTTTAGAAGGAAGGCTTAAACTAACTCTCATCTTTCGTATTCTTTACCAGGCCAATGCCCGAGACAAAGAATATAAGTCCGATAATGCCATAAACCATTAATCCCCTAGTATTTTCGCTATGGCTTACAAAGCCATAGCCTGCGTATATCAATCCAATTATACCAAGTACGGTTAATATGGTTCCAAAAGTGCGTTTTACATTCATAGGGTTGTTATTTAATAAGATAAAGACAAAATATTATCGATTTTGTTTTAAGGAAACAAAGAAGCCCATCTCATTAACTGAAATGGGCTTCTTTTATTAGATGAAAGAACCGTTTACCACACACCTAACCGGTTTGTTGGAGCTATATACATTTTTGCTGTTGCAGGAATGTTGAACGCCTTGTAAAATGCTCCCATATTGTACACGGGGCCATTTACACGGAACATTTCTGGGCTATGTGGGTCTGTTTTTAATCTTACACGCATACTTTCATCGCGGGTTTTGATTCTCCATACCTGGGCAAAGCTTAAAAAGAAACGTTGATCAGGAGTAAAACCATCAATCTTTTTATCGCCTTTTCCCTGCTCAGTTAATTTAAAGGCATCGTATGCAATGTTTAAGCCACCAATATCGGCAAGGTTTTCTCCCAGTGTTAACGAACCATTTACATGCTGATTATCCAACAATGAGAAGTTGTTGTAAAATGTTTCTACTTTACCTGCTTTAGCTTTAAATTTATCGGCATCGGCTTTTGTCCACCACTCTTTTAAATTACCTACTGCATCGTACTGGCGACCCTGATCGTCAAAACCATGTGTCATTTCATGACCAATTACAGCACCTATTGCACCGTAGTTAATGGCGTCATCTGCAGCAAAATCAAAGAACGGGAACTGTAAAATCCCAGCCGGAAAAACAATTTCGTTGAAAGACGGATTGTAATAGGCATTAACGGTCGGTGGAGTCATTCCCCACTCGGTTTTATCAACATTTTTGCCGAGTTTATCCATCATTTCTTTGTAGGCATGTTTACCTGCCGACTGAAGGTTTGCATAATAAGTGTTCTTCGAAACCTCGACATCATCGTACTTTTTCCATTTATCAGGATAGCCGATTTTTTTGATAAATGCGTTTAGTTTTTCTAAAGCTTTCTTTTTGGTTTCAGGTGTCATCCAATCTACCTTCTGGATTCTTTCTGCATATACTTTCTGTAAATTGTTTACCAGCGTTAACATACGCTCTTTAGCCTCTGGTTTGAAATACTTTTCGGCATATAACTGACCTAAAAGTTCACCCAAATTACGATCGGTTGCATTTACAATGGCTTTCCATCTTTCTGTCGGTGCTTGTTGACCATATAATGTTTTAGAGAAAAAATCGAATTTAGCATCTCTGAATTTTTTGGTAAAGGCATTTGCCGATCTGTTTAAAGCATCAAACTTTAATTTTTCTTTCCAGATTTCGATAGGTTGGCTTTTTACCAGGGCTGATAAAGTTTGATAATATTTTGGCTGCCTCACAATAACGGTATCCGTACTTGCCCCCAGTTTACTTAAAACAGATTTCCACTCAATGTTCGGTGTCTGTTTTTGAAAATCAGCCACGGTCATTTTGTTATAGTTTTTCTGTGGATCGCGTAGTTGAACTGGAGTAGAATGCGACTGCGCAATAGCCGTTTCCAGTTTTAAAATATTGTCGGCATATTTAGCTGCATTAGCAGAATCGCCTGCCAGGCTAAAAATTTTTGTGATGTATTTGATGTACTCGGCTCTGATTTTTTTTGCCTTATCATCTTGTTCTAAATAATAACTGCGATCAGGCAGGGTAAGACCGGACTGCGAAAATGATAAAGCATTTTTGGTGCTTAATTTGTCGTCTGGATCAACGCTAAAGCCCAATAAATCTCCCTCACCATCTTTATAGCCGTCAGCAACAAAGCTGATTAAATCCTTATCGTTTTTAATCCGATCTATTTTACTTAAGAGCGGCTTTATAGGTTCGATACCTAACTTCTCAATGGTAAGGGTATCCATTCCACTGGTATAGAAATCGCCAACTTTCTGTTCGGTACTTCCTTTGGCTGCATTAGCTTTTGAAGCGTTTTCAAGAATGCTATTCAGATTCTTTAGGTTATCATTGTATAAAGTATAAAAAGAACCCCAGCCTGTTTCTGTTTTAGGAATTTCAGTGTTTTTCATCCATTTCCCATTGGCATACAGGAAAAAGTTATCACCAGGGTTTACAGAGGTATCCATGCCGGCTTTATCGAAAAATTCGGTACGTGTATTCGCCACATCGGCATCTTGATGGCTTTTATTCTGGCAAGCCGCAAAAAGCAATACGCCGGCCGCCGGAAGTAATAATTTAATTTTCATTGTATATAAGTTAGTTAGAAAAGCTTAAAGCTACAAAATGCCTAATGTAGTTTGTATGAATTTTTTATAACTTCATAAAAAAATCTAATTATGCAATACACCGTTTACATTATAGCTGCCGTAGGATTTATTATCCTGCTGAGCTCGTTTGTTACTGTTAAACAGGGAACCATTGCGGTGGTAACCGTTTTCGGTAAGTACCGTCGCCAGTTAAGACCTGGTTTAAATTTTAAAATCCCATTAATAGAGCAGATTTATTCTCGCATTTCCATTCAAAACCGTTCTGTAGAGTTGTCGTTTCAAGCGGTAACACAAGATCAGGCCAATGTATATTTTAAAGCTATGCTGTTGTATTCTGTTGTAAACCAGGATGAAGAGACAATCAAAAATGTAGCTTTTAAGTTTGTAGATGCAACCAACTTAATGCAGGCATTAATCAGAACAATTGAAGGTTCGATCAGGGCATATGTGGCTACACAAAAGCAAGCAAATGTATTGGCACAACGCAACGAAATTGTGCTTCATGTTAAGGAACAGATTGATCAGGTTTTAGATGGCTGGGGTTACCATCTTCAGGATCTTCAATTGAATGATATTACTTTTGATGAAGAAATTATGCGTTCAATGAGTCGCGTAGTAGCCTCAAACAACTTAAAAGCAGCGGCTGAAAATGAGGGCCAGGCATTATTAATTACCAAAACCAAAGGTGCAGAGGCCGACGGTAACGCGATCAAAATTGCAGCTACTGCCGAGCGTGAGGCTGCACAGTTACGCGGGCAGGGTATCGCTTTGTTTAGGGAAGAGGTTGCAAAAGGGATGACCAATGCTGCGCATGAAATGCAACAGGCTAACCTTGATACATCGGTAATTCTTTTCACCATGTGGACAGAAGCCATTAAACAATTTGCAGAATACGGCGAAGGTAATATCATTTTCTTAGATGGTAGTACCGAGGGAATGAATAAAACCATGAAAGAAATGATGGCAATGCAGCTGAGTCAGAATCCTCCGAAGAAAGACTAGAAGTATTTTTCATACAAAAAAGACTGTTGCAGTTGGCAGCAGTCTTTTTTTTACGTTAATTATTCGTTTTGGCTAAATGAAGAATAGATTAACCTAAATTGTTTCTATAAAATTAATTGAATTTTGAGTGATGATGAGATTCGATTTATTTCAGATCGATGCGTAATTGTTGTACACTATTTAAAAATTAATTATAATAAAAGTTTTTGTACAGGCGCAACCGGATTTGTCGGTTCTGCAGTAGTAAAAGAATTAATTAGCGCAGGCCAAGAGGTTTTGGGCTTGGCACGGAATGAAGCGGCTGAAAAAGCACTTGTACTTGCTGGAGCTGAAGTGCATAAAGGTGACTTGGAAGACTACAGCGTTTACAGGAGGGCGAAAAGTTAGCTGATGATATTTCCATACTGGCTTTATCCATGTGCTGCCAGATGTTACCATCCAACAGTTAAATAGATTAAAGATAAATGTGGTTTAGTGTCGGATAGGAATATCCGACACCACGAAATTCCGAATGTCTAATATACTTTTAGAGTTGTCAACTTTTTAGCGAATTGGTTATTAAAGTTGACAACTCTGAAATCCAATTACAAAAAAGGCCGCTTTAGTTTGCTAAAGCGGCCTTTTACTATGTCTATCGTCATGCTGATTTTGTTTACAAGTAGAAGCAGTACTTTTAATTGTCTTGTAGCTACTACTTGGTCAGCATCTTTTCCGCTAGGTAGACCCTGAAATAAATTACCTTCGGTGAGCTCGCTTAAAGCTCGGTTTACTTCGTAGCTTTCCGCTGCGCTACAGGTCAGGGTGACGAGTATGAATTAAAATATATTTCTTCTTAGTTATTTTTTGGCATCACGCCTAAGTTCATTACATAGTTGCCAGATTGTTGCATAAAATCGCCCATTACTTTTAACGATTCATCTTCAATAAAATCGAAAGCATCCTGCTTGGTAATTTTATCTCCTTTTTTAATGGCAGGTAATCCTCTTAATGCTCTTAATTCATTCTGTCTGGCAAGCGTTTTAGCTTCTTGCGCATCGCGCTCAGCTTTAAGTTTTGCTTCGTTTAAAGTTACAGAAACTTCATTATCACGTTTTTTAAGATCAGCAATATCTTGTTTCAGGTATTTAAAATCCAATGAGTTTGCGATACGCTGCTCGCTGTTTTTAACCAACTGTGCTTTAACAGGAGTCAGATTTGCAACTGCTTTAAAGTTAGAGCTTGGAATAACGTCCCATGGTAAGGCTGATGATTCAGTATCTTCTCCAATTTTATCCATCGGATAAACTGAAGGGAAAACAACATCGGGTGTTACACCTTTATGCTGAGTGCTGCTTCCTGCTACACGGTAAAATTTAGCCATGGTTAGATTAATTTGGCCTAAATTGATATCAGCCGGGCTTGCTCCACTTGGCGATGTGCCAACGGTTTTGTCTTTAGAAATTAATCCTGCTACCCTTTGTAACATACTTGGGTTTACCAGTTTATTTAGGTCGATAGAAGATTGAACGGTACCTTTACCATAAGTTTGGCTACCCATAATGATACCACGGCCATAATCTTGTATTGCACCAGCGAAAATTTCTGATGCAGATGCACTTAAACGGTCTACCATCACACCAAAAGGCCCATCCCAGGTTACACCGCTATTTTCATCCTCATCCACTTCAATTTTACCGCGTAAATCTTTCACCTGAACTACCGGACCTCTATCGATAAATAAACCGGTTAATGAGATGGCTTCAACAAGTGAGCCTCCACCGTTTCCACGTAAATCCATTACAATTGCATTTACCTTATCATATGTTTTTAACGAGTCGATTAATTTTCTAACATCGCGGGTAGTGCTTTTGTAGTTTTTATCACCTGCATTTGCTGCTTTAAAATCAGCATAGAACGCCGGTAGGGTGATAATCCCGATTTTATAATCTTTACCATTACTGTTAATGGTTTTAACTTTTTTCTTGGCGGATGTTTCTTCCAAAACAATTTTATCGCGAACCAATTCGATAATTACTGGTTTAGATGACATTTCTTTTCCAACTGGGATAACTTTCAAACGCACTTTGGTTCCTTTCGGGCCTTTAATTTTCGATACTGTGTTATCCAATCTCCAGCCTACTACATCAACAAATTCTCCATCACCTTGGGCTACGGCAATAATGCGATCGCCAGCACTCAGTTGTTTCCCCTTAAATGCAGGCCCACCAGCAATAATTTCAGAGATTTTAACTACCTCATTTTCTAATTGTAAACGGGCGCCAATACCTTCAAAAGAACGCGACATATCTTCGTTAAATGCTGCTGCGTTGGTTGGGTTAAAATAATTGGTATGTGGATCAATAGATTCGGTAAAAGCATCCATCAAAATCTGGAATACATCCTGATTATTGGTTTTTGAAGTTTGCGACTGTAGGTTCTGATAACGTTTAGTCAATGTTTCTACATTCTTTGCTTCAGCTGTTCCGGCTAAATTTAAATTGATCAGTTCGTATTTAACACGTTTTTTCCAGGTATCGTTCAATGCTTCTGAAGAAGTTGCCCAAGGCTGCTTCTCTCTATCGTATACATAACTGTCGGTTTGATTAAAATCGTATTTTGTTTTAATCTGTGCTAAAGAATAGGTAAAATATTCGTTTAATCTTTTGGCATAAACGTTATAGATGAAAAACGGGCCACTTAGATCGCCATTTTTGAAATCATCATCCAAAGTGTATCTGTATTTTTCAAATTCCTTAATATCCGAAGCCAAAAAGTAATTTTTGCCTTGATCTAAAGATTTGATATACTTATCTAAAATGATCGAAGATATAGAATCGTTGATCTGAATTTTTTTATAATTATAACTCTCAATTAAATTTACAACCTCTTTTATAACTAGTTGTTGCTGCTCATCTGGTTTTACGTTGGTAACACCCTCAACTATTGGCTGAGTTTTAGGTGCAGCATGACAAGCAAGTACTGCCGCAGTAAAAATTACAAAAAATATTCTCTTTAACATCTCTTTAAATGATTTAAAATCCATTTCCAATTCTATATAGCCAATATGATACCATTTTAGCAAAAAAACAAAAAAGAGACAGCATTATTACCGTCTCTTGTTAAAACTTTATCAAATCTAACTAAAAGCTTTTTATTTAACAATTTCCTATGTAGAACGTTGATCGTTATTTTTTGTTTTGATGGGTAATCAAAATTTGACCGATTACAGATCTTTAAGGGCTATATTCTCAGTAATATAAGAAGTTTTACAGAAAAATAAGTATTTAAACTAGCTTGGGTTTACCTTTTTACTGGTTGTTTTGCTGGCAATCATTTCCCTGGCATCTTTGATCTGCGTTTTGTACTGGGTGGTTTTGATCGAGTTTGCTAGCCATTCGGCCGATTTCAGATCTCTCAGTGCAAGTGTAAAATCTTTCTTTTTAATTTTAACCTGAACAATACCTAAAATAGATTCGATATAAGCGTTGTTGCTTTTTAACTGTTTTGCCAATATACCTTGCTGTGTATAAAACCACATCGATTGGGTATACTTGGTATTGGCCAAATAAACTTTGCCTAAAAGATTATAGGTGTTCATTACTCCTGATCTGTTTCCAGTTTTAGAGTAATTTTTTAAAGCCACATTTAACAGAATTTGCTCAGCATCAGTGAAACGGCCAAGTTGATAATGCATACTGCTCATCTTGATAACTGCCTGTCCGTACCTGTTGAAGTTTTTTACGGCATTATACTCGAAAGCGGCTTTGCCAAATAAGGTGAGGGCTTCGTTATAATCGCCTTTTCGCTCTAAATCTTCTGCTTCCTCAAAAAAGGAATTGCCGTCTTCCAGGTCAAATTTAGATACTGCTATATTTATAGCACTACCGTTAGGTTCTTGGATCTCAGATTTATCTATATTTTGAGCTTGTAGTTGTAATGATGCAAAAAGGCCTATTAAAGCCAATACAATCTTGGTCATGCAACAAAAATAATACTTTAAATCTAATTTCAGCTAAATACCTGTAAATTAACATCAAAAGATGCCCAAACCATGTATGCGTGTGAGTCGCAATGATACACTTCGCCTGCTGCAGAAATGCCTACAACGCCTGCAAAGCCATCAAAAGCTTTGAGTTCAGCAAAAGATTTATCTGATGCTTCCTTTAAAGAAAAACCATCGGTAACACGGGTTACAATTTTTGCGGCTAAGGCACCGCTTACAATATCTTCACCTACTCCGGTACAAGAAATACCTGCATATTGATTGGCATAGTTGCCCGCAACGGTTGCAGAGTCACTCACCCGGCAAGGGATTTCGAATCCTTTTCCCCCTGTGGAGGTTGCGGCTGCTAAATTTCCATCTGCATCGAGTGCTACACAACCAACCGTTCCTTTATTGTTCTTTTGGTTTAATTTAGCTTCGTATTCTGATTGGCGCTGTGGGGTAATCGGATCGAAATATTCAAATCCGTTTGTTCTTGCAAATTGCTGGGCACCATCATCACTGAGTACCCGGTCATCATATGTTAATAGGTTCTGCGCAATCTGTATAGGGTTTTTAACATCTTCAACATTAATTACACCACTAAATTTTTCTGTTTTACCATCCATTAGAGCTGCGCTCAATCTCACCTTTCCATCACTTTGAATCTGCGAACCGATGCCTGCATTAAATAATTCGTTATCTTCTAATAGTGCAACCGTATAAACCACGGTTTCTAAAGCAGTATGTGTTTTTAGATATTCGTGTCCGAGCGTAACAATCGAAGCCAAAGCATCTTGTTTAGCCTTTTTCGTTTCCTGGTTGGTAGACGATTCGCTGAAGAAGCCGCCATGTATGATTAGTTTCATTTTTTGAGTATTGTTGTATTAAGTAGCAAGTAGTAAGTATCAAGATTGGGTAAGTCCTAACTGAAAATCGCCCACTGTTAACTGCTAACCGAATTACCCTATCGGAACAACCTTTGGATGATGAATCACCAAGCTATGGTCTGTTAAATCATAAACGTCGCCATCGCACATTACATGTACCACCATGTTTTTAATTGAAACAGGCTGGCCCATTTCTACATCGGTTAAATTGGTATCGGCCATATTGCGGCCATCTACTAAAATTACCATGCCAGAGCCGATGGCTTCCATCGTATGACCATCAGAGATGAAAAGCCCGGTATCCTCGCCGAGACCAATGCCTAAAATACCAGGATTGCTGGCAGCTGCATATAACAAGCGGCCAATCCTTCCACGCTGAACAAAATGTGTATCAACAATAACATCATCAATAAAACCTAATCCACCGGTAATTTTAACCTCCCCTTTAAGTAAAGCATCTTTGCTGCTACCCTGATAAATCATGTTTTTAGAGCTTGCAGCAGCTCCAGCTGAAGTACCAGCAATTACTACGGGCTCATTTCTGTATTTTTCCAAAAGGATCTGATGGATTTTTGTTCCACCGAAAATTGAAGAAAGACGAAGCTGATCGCCACCGGTAAAAATAATTACCTCTGCTGCTTTGATACGTTCATAATTTTCATCAGAATTGGCCTCTTCACGATTGGTAATGTTAAGAACACCAACATTGTGTACGTCTAATTGTGCATAAGCCTTGATGTATTCTTCACCAACTTTTTCGGGCATTAATGATGCTGTGGTGATGATCTCGAAACGAGATTGAGTATCTCTTAATGATTCTGTAGTAATCCGTTTTAAAATTCCACGCTCAAAAAAATTCATATTCTCAGGCAGTCCAAATTGCGTTTCTGCGAAGCTACCTGTGTTTATTGCGCCACCAATGATGATGAGTTTACCTTTCGGAACCATTCTTTGTGTATTATAATTGTATCAAAAAACCCAAATATATAGGCTTATGATAAAAAACACGACTTTTTTTGTCAAGAATATTCAATTTATTAACAAACGTTAAAATATTATAACCTAAAATTAACAGGATTGTGCTTGAAAATAAAACAAATACACCTTAAAATTGATTTAGCTAAATGGAACGTCTAATTTCAAAATAAATGCATAATTTACCATCATCAATTTTATTCTAAAAATTGAGTTAAAAAGGCTGTCCCAAACGCTTGTTTAAATAAAAAACGAACAAAACATTACATGAAGATATCAAACATACAAGTATTAAGAGGGCCGAACATATGGTCAATTAGCCGAAAAAAATTGATCCAGATGCGTTTAGATTTGGAAGATTTGGAGCAAAAACCAACCAACGTAATTGAAGGATTTAGCGAAAGGATTGAAAAACTCTTGCCAAGCATGTTTACACACCGGTGTTCTAAAGGTGTGGAAGGAGGCTTTTTTACACGTGTGAAAGAAGGGACCTGGATGGGGCATGTAATTGAACACATTGCTTTAGAAATCCAAACATTGGCCGGAATGGAAACTGGCTTTGGCAGAACTCGCCAAACCAAAACTGAAGGTATTTATAATGTGGTATTCAGTTATCTGGAAGAAAAGGTTGGTGTTTATGCTGCTGAAGCAGCAGTTAAAATTGCCGAAGCCCTGATTAATAACGAAGAGTACGATTTGGAGCACGACATCCGCAGGATGAAGGAAATACGTGAGCTGGAAGCTTTAGGGCCAAGTACAGGTTCTATTGTAGAGGAAGCCGTAAGTAGAAGTATTCCATGGATCAGATTAAATAAAAGTTCTTTGGTGCAATTGGGATACGGTAAAAATCAGGTACGTTTTAGAGCTACCATGACCGAAAAAACCAGTAGCATCGCTGTAGATATTGCCAGCAATAAGGAAGAGACAAAACGTTTGCTTACCGAAGCTGCCATTCCGGTAGCCTCCGGGGTAACGATTTCAAATCCTGATGACCTGGAAGCATCGGTTAAAAAAGTTGGATTTCCTTTAGTTTTTAAACCACTTGATGGCAACCATGGCAAAGGTGCGACCATTAACGTGAAAACGATGGAAGATGCTGTAGCAGCTTTCGAATACGCCAAAACCTACTCGAGAAAGGTTATTATAGAAAAATTTATTACCGGTTTCGATTTTAGGGTACTGGTAATCGATCATAAAGTTATTGCTGCCGCACAACGCGATCCTGCACACGTTAGGGGCAATGGAATTCATACTATCCAAGAATTGATCGATAAGGAGAATGAAGATCCACGCCGTGGTTATGGTCACGAAAATGTGCTAACAGAAATTGCTGTCGACCGGGATACTTTGGATCTGCTGGCCAAAAAAGAATATACCTTAAAAACTATTCCAGAAAAGGGAGAAGTGGTTTATTTAAAATCTACTGCAAATTTAAGTACAGGCGGGACATCAATCGATGTAACTGACATTGTACATCCTCAAAATATTTTTATATGTGAAAGGATTTCGAGGGTAATCGGATTGGACATCTGCGGTATCGATATCATGGCGCAGGACCTTACTCAACCCTTAACCGAAAACGGAGGTGTGGTTTTGGAAGTTAATGCAGCACCAGGATTCAGGATGCACCTTGCGCCAAGTGAAGGTTTGCCTAGAAACGTGGCTGCATCGGTTATTGATATGCTGTATCCGCAAGGGAAATTATCACAGATCCCGATTATTGCTGTAACTGGAACAAATGGAAAAACCACTACTACACGGTTAATTGCCCACATCATCAGAAGTAATGGTAAACGTGTAGGTTTTACAACGAGTGACGGTGTATATGTGCACAACACGATGCTAATGAAGGGCGATACCACTGGACCGGTAAGTGCTGAGTTCATTTTAAAAGATCCGACAGTTGAATTTGCTGTACTGGAAACCGCCCGTGGCGGAATTTTAAGGGCAGGACTGGGATTTAATGCATGTGATATTGGCGTAGTAACCAATATCCAGGAAGATCACTTGGGTATTTCTGATATCCATAATCTTGACGATCTGACACGTGTCAAAGCGGTTGTGATCGGGGCAGTACGCCGTAAAGGTTGGGCAGTATTAAATGCCGATAATGGTTATTGCGTTCGCATTGGCAAAGATGCGCGCTGTAATGTTGCTTATTTTAGCATGGATGAAAATAATCCGGTGATTAAAGAACATTGTAGAAAAGGTGGAATTGCCGCTATTTACGAAAACGGATACATTACCATTAAAACAGGCGACTGGAAATTAAGGGTAGATAAAGCCACGCATATTCCATTAACTTTTGGTGGTTCTGTGAATTTTATGATCCAGAATGTGCTTGCAGCAACGCTGGCAACTTATTTATGGGGCTATAAACCTGAAGACATCCGTTTATCGCTAGAAACATTTATCCCTTCTGCAGCACATACGCCAGGCAGGATGAATATTTTCAGGTTCAAAGAATTTAAGGTGCTGGTCGATTTTGCACACAACCCTGATGGATTTAATGGCGTAAAAGGTTTCTTGCAAGGTGTAGAGGCTACCGAACATGTAGGTATTATTTCGGCAACAGGCGATAGAAGAGACGAAGATATTATCGAAACTGCCCGCATTTCTGCTCAGATGTTTGATAAAATTTATATTTGTCAGGAGAAATATCTGCGTGGCAGACAACAACAAGAACTGGTTGATCTGCTGGTAAAAGGCATTAAGGAAGTTGATCCTAATAAAGAGATTATCATCAACAATAAAAGCACCGAATGTTTACAGATCGCAATCGAAACTGCTAAAAAAGGCTCTTATTTAACGATTCTAAGTAACACGATCGACAATACGATCCAACGCGTTACGGAACATTTAGATCGGGAATTAGAATCGTAAGTAACTAATTTATTCTGCCACCGATCGTCATTTCGAGCGGAATGAAATGAAGCCGAGAACCACGTAGTGCTCAGCGAAGCTAAAACTTTCTCGATACATCTCCCCCGTTCCGAGTTGCTCCATCCGATAGCTATCGGATCGAGATGACGAAAATACTATAAAAAAACCTCCTCCGATAGTAAATCGAAGGAGGTTTTTCCGTTTTTATATATCGGTCACTTATGCTTGAGCATCACGTAATCTTTTAATTTCATCATGCGATACTCTTAACGATGCTTTCTGGTCGGAGATTAAATCTCTTATATTTGAAGGAAGATCCTCTTCCTCTAATGCCATTTTATATGCATTTTGTGCTGCATCTTCTCCAAACTCACAATTGTTTAAAACAGTTTTACGGTCGTGGCCGGTAAATAATGCTTTAACATCCATCCATGCCCTGTAAATTTTTCCTGAGTTTGTTGTTCCGGTTTCAATATCCTCACCCAATGCAGCTACTTCTGCAGCCAAAGCCATTTTATATTTTTGACTTTCGGCAATCATATTTAAAAATAGCGTTTTTAGATCGGCATCTCCATCCTTTAATTCCTGACGTGCTTTTTCATAACCTTCAATACGATCGTTATTAATTTGAACCAGATCGTTTAATACCTCTGCTGTTGCTGTTGTCGTTTTCATGTTTTTTTATTTTTATAGTTTCGATGTATAAAAGCAACATGTTCAATTAAAAAAAGGTTTGTCATTTTTTTAATTGCTTACAACAGTGAGCTATATCAGCTTAATTATTTCTTTGAAAAGTATTGTGTCAGCTTTTCTTTTACAAAGCGCCTAACACGGGTTACCATATTGCCTTTTCGTTTAATCAAAAAGCTTTTTATGGCTTTGTACGCGATGGGGTCTTCAGCTATTACGGTAGGAAACTCGACAATGGGTTTAGGGTTGATGATTACGTTATAGATATCGTTTATTCCTGAATGCACACCAGTGCCATCATGGCCTATGTTGTTAACGAGTGATTGAGATGGGTTAAGTGTGATGCCTCCTTTTAAAAAGATAGAAGCATACCATCTAATTGCCCAACTGTTATTTTTTCCTTTCTTAAACTCTAGCATCTGCTTCCAGAAATTCATTTTATTATCAATGGCGAATGCAGCTCTTTTCTTTTTGTCAAACTGTTTTATAAGAACGTTAATATCCGGTTCGAAGTTTTTCCATGCCCTTCCCCATGTGGCCCAGCCCCAACTTGTGGCTGCCCTGTAGAAAAACGATTGCGAAAGGTTATCTGATTTTAAAGGATACATGTAAGCTCCAATATGCATTACTTTTTCCTCTTCGCGGTATTGGTTTAAAGCGTTGTTGAAATAGGCTAAAGTATGGGGGGAGGTAACCAGATCATCTTCAAAAACAATTACCTGATCGTATTCTGTTATTAATTGGGTTATACCTGCAATTACCGAATTGGCTAAGCCAGCATTGGTCTTACTTTCGATTACTTTAACCGATTTAAAACCATCTACTTTTTTGATGATTTTTCTTACGGCAGCAACTTTTTCTTTATCTAGGTCTGTTTTGGCGCCATCAGAAAAGATATACAAATGGCTTTGCGCAGCCAGTTCATTTTGTTGCAGAAATTGTAATGTACGCTCGGTGTGTTGCGGACGGTTGTATACGAAAAGTGCTATTGGGGCAAGGTTTTGCATTTTTGTTTTATCAATTAAGTTTATCAATAAACTGCTCAGTTTCTCCGTCATTTCGACTGGAGCAACGCGGAATGGAGAAATCTTTTAAATTATGTTAAGAATCAAGCTATAAGATTTCTCGGCTTCGTTGCACTTCGCTCGAAATGACGATCGCCCTACTCCTAAAATATATGTAGATTATTGTCAGACTTTTTTGTTAACACCGTATAGGCATTGGCAAACTGTTCTTGCTTTTTCTTCCCAAACAAATTGCCCAAGTTTTTTTTAATCCGGTATTCCAGTTCGATTTTTAAGTTTTTAAAAAATGTTTTTGATGCTTTTCTATTGATAAACTCATTAAACTTTACCGTTTCTGGTGCAGTCATCGAAACTTTATCTTCCAGGATTTCTAAACCCTCACTCTGCAGCAAAAACCTCAAGGAAGTTGGAGTGTACATGTTAATGTGTCCATAATCCAAAAAATGTTTCATCCTTTGGTCTACACCAAAACGATAATCTTTAGGTACTTCAACTACAATATATTTTGCTACCCTTTTCAATTCACGGATCAGGATTCTTTCGTATTCTACGTGTTCTAAAACGTGCGCAAGAATAATCAGATCAAATGCATCATCTTCATAAGGGATTTTATACCCATCAAAAGTTTGTGCTTCTTTTAAGCTGGCGAGGTTACGATCTTTTATAATATCGACACCACTCTGTGCAATTTCTAAAGCATAAAGTTCTGGTGCGAAATGCCATTCATTTAAAAAATGTAAAATACTGCCATCTCCGGCACCAACCTCAAGTACTTTTTTAGGTTTTAGTCCCTTGCAAACATCAACAATGTTTTGCGCTTTATATTTTGCACCGAGCATTCTCCATGCTACATCGCTATTGGTATAAAAATTATCGTAGGCCGTTTTTACTTCTTCGCTTAACATGCAGTTTGTATTGTTAATTGCGATAAAAATAGTTAAAATTAGTAAATACCGTGTTTTTTTGTACAATACAATACTATCGTAAAACCGTAATGCTTCCATTATAAACGGAATTGTACTTATCTTTAAGTTCAATAACGTAGTAATACACGCCAACAAGCACTAGCTTACCTTTATTCGTTCCATCCCAAGCTGCCAAAGTACTAGTGTTTTGGTACATCAGCACCCCGTACCTGTTGTAAACTGATATTTTAGAACCAGGATAATTTAAAATGTTTCCAATGTTCCAGTTATCGTTAATGCCGTCGCCATTTGGTGAAAAGCTTTTCGGAATATCTATCGTGTTTAAAACAATTACCTCTATCGGAATTGATTTACTGCAATTAAGTCCATAATTAATTTTTAATGTGTAAGTGGTATTTTCTCTCGGACTGGCATCGGGGCTTAAGCTATACTGATTTTTCAAACCAGTTTTGGGTAACCATTCGAAAGTATAGGGTTCGTTCCCTAAATCTGTAATTACATTTAAATTAACCACTTTACCGTAATCTATGGTGAGCTTGGCAGGGGCGGTTACAGAAATGTCACGGTATGAAATGATTTCCACTTCATCTTTAGTAGTTGTATTACAATTATTGTTTGCAATTTCCCACTGAAGAACAACCTGTTGACCGGATGGAAGATTATTGATAACAGCATTAGGATTATTAATATTTGCAGCAGTAAATGGATTAAAATTTACGGGCGAAATAACAGACCAAGTGCCCACTTCGTTCTCACCAGGTTTATTTCCGCTTAAAACAATAAATGATTTTCCACATAAACTCAGATTTTCTCCAGCATCGGCAATGGTTGGCCGTGGATTCAAAGTAATTTTTAATACGTTACTTAGTGACACACAGGAATTACTATACGTTGTTCTTCTAAAATAACCTGTTTGTGTTAGGCTGTTCAATACAATATCTTTCGCAGTTTCGCTACCGATAATACTCCAGTTTACCTCATCATTGCTCAATTCCCAGGCATAACTTAGGGTCATGCCAGCTGCCCCAATAGGATCTGAACCCATAATGCTGAGCGGTCCTGTTGTATTGCCGCAATAATTTAAAGTTTCGGTACTAATGATGTTATTTCGCGTATGTGGAGAAGTGCTTATCTCATATTTTGAGTCGAAATAGCTTGTGCCTCCTGTGGTAATCATCCTTCTGTAAAGCATAATGATAGGCGTGTTTTCAAAATGCTCAATGGTTTTTAAAGAAAAATCTGCATTGTTACCGTTCTGGATATTTACCCAGGTTCGCAAATCAAAAAATTGCCATTGGATAATTGGGCTGCTTCCAATAAAAGCCTCTCCTGTAAGCTGCACTGTTTCGCCTGAGCAAGTTGCAAGTTTAGTTGTTTTATCAATACCGATTCTAATATCTTTCTCAATAACACAGCTATTTCCATAGGTAATTTTGAGGTGGTAGACCGTTGTTTTATCAGGTTTCGACGTAGGCGTTAGTATATCAGGATGATCAAGACCGGTGCTTGGACTCCATGTAAATGTGTAGTTATTAATAACAGGCGTTATTGTAGCAGGAATTTTTACCGATTGACCTTCGCTAATGGTTATATTACTGGGTAAAGTTAAAATGGCCTCACTGTAATTGTGGATGGTAATAGTAGATGACGAGGATGTTGAGCATACATCCTGGTTGATTGTCCATTTTAAAACCACATCAACATCACTTGGTATATTGGTAATCTGCAGGCTAGGATTATGTTCATTAATAGCATTAAAAGGATGATAACTTGCTGGGCTTACCACCTGCCAGGTACCAGTTTCGTTCATGGCAACCGCATTTGCATTTAAGGTAACCATATCGTTATTGCAAAGGGCAATATTATTGCCAGCAATTGAAGCTGTAACCTGTGGTTGAGCTTCTATTTTTAATGTATTGCTATAACTAATACAACTTGCAGAGAAAGTAAGTCGTTTAAAATATTTGGTTTTGGCAATGCTAACCGAAAGGTCTATCCCTGTTGCGTTGTTTATATCCCGCCACGTTAACTCATCATCACTTTCCTGCCATTTATAAACCGCTGTTTCATTTTCTGCACCTTGTGGAACTGTTCCGGTGATTAGCACATTGGATGCTCCACTACATAGTACATTTTGCGTTGTGCTGATTAAATTAGTAGTGGTTGCAGGGTGGATTATAATATTTATATTCGGTTCAATAAGTTCGGCATTTGCCGTAAACACCTTCCGTCTAAACTGATAGGTTATATCCTGATTGGTAAAGTTGGTAAGCCCTTTCAGTTCATAATCGATACTCGCACTAGCGTTGGGTGCAGCTATCCAATTGCCTGTTGGATCTTTAATCTGCCATAAGTAGGTGTATGATGGCCTGGTATTGGCCGCAACACCTACCAAAATCTGTGTAGCCCCTGAGCAAATTGTTATTTCGTTTGTTTCTTCTACCTGTACGGTAACCAACCAGGTATAATCCTGGCAGTTAGATGTAATGATATATTTCTGTGGCTGGGTAAAATTGTTTGCTACGCCAGATAATGGTGCAACAACGCCTATATCGGTTGTTAATATTGGTTTAAGTGCCGTAACATTGGTTCCGGCCCTTACCTTAATGGTTATCGTTTTATCCTGTGTGTTTATTAATGCAGGTGCTGTTTGTTCTGCTAGCTCAAAAGAAACAATGTTTGCCTCACCGGTAAACTTAATCTGGTTATATTTTGAAATATAACCATCTGATGTCCCATTTTTTGCAGTAATCTTTAATTCGCATATTCCTGGATTAAAATCTACAGTACTACAAAATGAGCCGCCAAGCAAAACATTTTTTTTCGAATCGACTGCAATTTTATGCCCGAAGTTGCCCGAACAGCTACTGCCAAAATTAAATGCCCATACATATTTGCCCGTTCCTGTATATTTTCCAAAAAATGTATCCCTTACACCGTGGAAGGTTAATGTTTTATTGAAACTGACATCACCAAAAATCAGGGTTCCATCAAAGTAACCTCCAATGTATACGTTATCATCTACATCAGCGGTAATATAATAACTATAAGGCGTTGAGCTATTTCCGCCTATGTTTTTGCCCCACAATGCCGCACCTGAGGAACTGTACTTTCCAACGAAAAGATTTTTCCCTCCCGTTGATGTTAAGGCAACATTGTTTGCGGGAGAACTGAGGGTTACCGTACCACTATAAACACCGGTTAGGTAAATATCGTTGTTTGGGCCTGAGGCTAAAGATGATACAACGGCAGTAGCTCCATCAATTTTGTCAGACCATATTAGCTGACCGGTTTCTGTGTATTTTGCAATAAAGTAATTTGGTGAAGTGCCGGTAATATTGTTGGCCGGACCTTTGGGATTTAAATCGATGCTGGACGAAAAATAACCCATTATAGTAATCTCGTTGTTGGTATTGGTTATTACATGCCGGATCTCATCTGTACTGAATGAACCGAAACCATAAGCCCATTGAATATTTCCATTTTTATCATATTTGACCATAAAGCCATCTAAACCTCCTTTGGGTAGTAGGTTAAAACCGCCAAGGCTTATATTAGATGAATAGGAGCCTACAAATATAACATTACCTAAACGATCAGCGGCAACAACATGTCCATACTCGGTAGATGAACCACCAACATTTTTTGCCCATTTAAAATTGCCATCCAAATCTAACTTTACAATAAAAGCGTCATTTCCGCCAGCATTGTTAAGATTGAAGGTGCCTGATCCTGGATCACAATCCATGCTAAATGAACTAAACTGGCCGCCAAAAATTACATTTGATTCATTATCAACTGTTAAATTATTCACCTGGTCAAGCTCTGATCCACCAATGCTTTTTGCCCAGATTAATTTTCCATCAGGTGTATACTTAGCAATAAAAACATCATAATCACCGTTCGATGTCAGACTAACCGGAGCAGAAATACCCGATAAATCTACAGTGATTGTACTTCTAAAATTTCCAGCAATGTAAACGTTATCAAATTTATCAACAGCAACGCCGCTCACCTTGCTTTCCCCAAAACCGCCAATATCTTTAACCCAATCTGGAATGGGCTGCTGTTGTGCAAAACTGTTAGAAGGAAGGATAAAAAATGCTAAAAGATATAATAACCTGTGAAATAGCCGAATTTTATTGTGCATTATAAGAGCGGTAAAACAGTGTGTTTAGATTCTGTAAAAAATAAAAATAATACAAATCTACAACTAATTAAAATAGCAGGTTAATTATCGCTTAATGATTTTTTTTGTTGATTTTTCTTACTGCAGTAAATTTTTCTTTATCCAGATCGGTTTTGGCACCATCAGAAAAAATATACAAATTGCTTTGTGCTGCCAACTCATTTTGTTGCAGAATTGTAACGTACGCTCTGTATGCTCCGGACGATTGCATACGAAAAGTTCTATTGGGCAAGGCCTTGCATTTTTATATTTATCAATAAGCGAGCCAGGTATTTTTTTACCATATAAGATGTTTAAGGTCTGTATAAGTTTGGATATATCTTGCCCTCTGTATTCACATTTAATCACCTCAAGTACTTTTTAGGTTTTAGTCCTTTGCATACATCAACGATGTTCTGGGCTTTATATTTTGCATCCAGCATTCTCCAGGCCACATCGCTATTGCTATAAAATTATCGTAGGCCGTTTTTACTTCTTCGCTTTACATTTCAGTTATTAAGCATAAATATAACTTTTGAGAAATAAATACCTATCACTAAATAATAAAAATATAAAAGTTTTATGCTGTCTATACATCAACATATTATTAATAATACTTTAACGTAAAAAAAATTTGTATTTATGTAAAACTTTAGTTTATTTGTATGTAGATTTTCGCAGCGTAATGTTTTCTTTCAAAACAGTATACGTTTGTAATCTGATTAATTAAAATAAAGAAAAATTAAAAATTCTTCTGATGCCAAAAGGAGTGCTCAGTAGATATAATTGTCTATAAATCTAAATTAACCATTATGAAAAACAGAAAAATGATTGTGAGGTTGCTCATGATCTCCGCTATTTCTATCTCAATTTTCGCCTGTAAAAAAGGAGAAAATAATGTTAGCCAGGAGGAAGTAAAAAAAACAGATGCTGTTTACTCCTACATTAGAAGCCTAGGTTTCCCAGCATCAGCTATTAAAGATCTCGGCAAAGAATATCTTGTAGAAGAAGATATTGCCTTCTCAAAGGATATGATTATCCCTTCAACTTCAGGGCCAAAAACAGAACAGTATTATACTGGAAATCTCGTGAGTTCTGCTAACAGAACCAATATCAGAATTTATGTTGATGCATCTATGGCATCTTTAAGTGCGGAAGTCAATTCTGCAGTTAATCAATGGAATACAGTACCAAGTTCTAATATTCATTTTAATCTTGTAACAAGTGGTAGTTATGATATTCTAATTATGGATGAAAATTTAGGAAATGGTTATTGCGGTGTTGCCCGTTTTCCTATTAATGGAAATGCCGGAGGATTAATCAAGATCAACAAGACTTATATCTCTGGAAATAGTTTTGACCAGAGACAGCGGACAATTGCCCATGAAATAGGCCATTGCGTTGGATTCAGGCACACAAATTGGTCCGCAAATGGCGAACCACAAAACGGTACTGATGATATTGGAACTCCAGCAAGTGCGATAGACGTTCCGAATGTTGGTGGCACAGATCCATCCTCTATAATGAATGGAGGTCAATGTGGTATCGGTGCTGCTTATTTCTCAGTTAAAGATAAACAAGCTATTGCTTCATTATATCCTGTAGTAACTTCAGGTCCATCAGGAACATTAACCACAATGGCAGGGATAGACATAGGCGTAGATGATGGTGTATATTTTTGGGGTTTATCTGGCTTGGTTACTAAAGGCAACTCAACTTCAATTAATGGCCCTACCCAACAGTATTTTCTGCCTTCTGGTAAGAACTTTGGTGACGTTATAGATATGGCTATTTCTAATGCTGGCCGTGGTTACGTTTGGTATAAAGATGGTACAATGTCTGTAGGCCAAAGTATTGGTAACTTTGGAGATTATATTCTCCCTAAAAGTTATGTCCTTCCTGCTGGCAAAACACCTCTGGATATTGTTGGGATTGCAATTTTAAAATCTAACGATCACTGTTTTGCATTTTATAGTGATGGTACATTTTCTGAAGGAAACTCCACAGACCTTGGTGCATATGTTGGGCTTCAAAATTACGCACTTCCTCCAGGAAAAAATTATAATGAAATCGTTGATATAGGTATTGCAGCTAGTTCAGGGTGGTTTTATGCATGGTATTCTGATAATAAAATGTCTGTTGGAACATCAACTGATTTAAACTATTGGATCCCACTAAAATCTATGGATTAAATCATTGATTTTTTTCAGTAACATATCTTATTCAAAGATAAAATAATGCAAAGTTTAATTAAACGAATGAACTCGATGTATTTCGGGTTCATTCTGTTAAGTTTATGTAGATACTAATCGAGGTATAAAAAAGTTATAAGTTAATTGAAAAGGTTATACTTATATTATAGAACGCACACCTAACCATGACAAAAGCTAGGATTTAGTAATTTTTAAGCAGTATTTAAAGCATAATGCTTTTTTGGTATCAAAAATTTAGGGCTTTCGACATGCCACCACTGACGTTATTTAACAAATCAGTATTTTAGCTGCTTATGTGTCCACATCCAGTTAAGCCCATAGCACAGTATCCTCGTTTTACTTAAATCCGGCCAAACAAATTTTTCGGACTTCACATTCCTCGCCCTACTGCTGGCTTTGAAAGAAAAATTTTCATTCGGCGTTTTTTGGTTCTTTTTGACGGCAAAAAGCAGAAGTCCATCGGCAGCGTCGAGCCGAAGCAAGCTACTTGCCGTAAGGGTAAAGAAATCAATATATGCCACTCATATTTATTTTTAAGAATAAATTATCCCTCAGATCGGCATAGTAATTATTTTTTATTAAATTTTAAACAGGCTCTTAGTTTATATTTATATTTTTATCCATGATTAAATCAATAAAAAAAGCACTATCAAAATACTTACCTGTTAATTATTTCGCCTACAGTAAATCATACTCACAAGATGGTGAGGACATGATACTTAAAGCGATTTATGAGCAGAAAAAAGCGTATAAAGGCTTCTTTGTAGATGTTGGCGCACATCATCCCGTAAGATATTCCAATACCAATTACTTTTATAAACGTGGATGGAAGGGGATTAACATTGAACCTACGCCATCGGCTATTGGCGCTTTTAATACCTTTAGAAAAAGAGACATTAATTTAAATATTGGTATAGGTCCGGAAAAAACCAAACTTAAGTTCTACTGTTTTAACGAGCCTGCATTGAATAGTTTTTCTGAAGAGGTTTCTAAAAGGATCGACGCCGAATCCGCTAAATATAAAATTATAAAAGAACTTGATATTGATGTACTGCCTTTGGGTGATGTTTTGGATCAACATCTGCCAGCCAATACCACTATCGATTTTTTGAGTATTGATGTGGAAGGTTTGGATTACCAGGTTTTACTTTCCAATAACTGGGATAAGTATAAACCAAGTGTTATTTTGGTAGAAGAGAATGTTAATGTTGATGAGCTGAATAATTCGCCGATATACAAATTTCTAAAGGATAAGGGTTACGCCTTTTTTGCAAAAACCTTACGCACCTGCGTTTATCGCCTATAATTATTTGTTAAATATTTTTTGGAACGCGGTAATAAGGAACAGTGATTTTAACATCATCAAACCTTGTTGCCGCGTTTTTTTGAATAGCAAAATAAAAAAAGTAGAACAGAAATAAGCAATTACCGTAGCTATAGCCGTACCGATCATACCCATTTTTGGGATCAGTATTAAGTTTAATACAATATTAACAGCTGCTCCAAAACCCGTACGGATAAAGGTAAGACGGCTAAATCCCTCTGCAATCAGATACTGACCACTCGCTACACCTAAGAAAACAAAAATACTTCCCCATACATGTAAGGCTAACGCTGGCGCTGCAAATGCGAATTCAGGGTTATATAACCTATAAATATAGGGTGCAGCAAAAGTTACAAATAAGGCAAATGCAAGACTTAGCCAGGCCATTAAATCGTATAAATTTTGAAGCCTTTTTTGGTACCGCTCCGGATTATCTCTTCTGGCATTTAAAATTGCAGGAAAAAGAGAGGTTACAATGGCCACAGGTACAAAGTTTAAGGCTTCGCTTAAGCTAACCGCGGTTGCATAGGCACCAGCCTCTGCAGTTCCCTTTTGCCCCATAATTTCTTTCAACATCAGCAGATCTATTTTCATGTAAACCGAAACCATGATCCCCGAAATAATTAATGGCCACGAAAAATGGAGCAATTTGAGCGCTAATTCTTTATTAAAAGACCATTTAAAAATGTTTCTGCCCTTCCGTTGGTAAACGTAAAAATAACCTATTGATAGCAGGGCAGTATCAAAAAGAAATGAATACACGAAATAGATCAAGTTAGCAGAAAATACAATCAGCGCAATTTTGGTAAGCGCTGATATGACATTTCCAACAATCTGTACCTGCATAATGTATTTCGACTGTACTTCGGACTGGAAATAAGAATCGATTACGGTTAAAGATTGAAATAAGCCCGTAAAAGATAATATTAAAATAATATGATATGGAATATCAGAAAGCGGGCGGATGGTCCAGGCTAAAAAAATAGCAGGTATGCAGACCAGACCAGCAATAACCTTTAACAAAAATGCAGTTCCTAATATGGTATCTCTATTTCCTGGAAACTGATGAAGCTCTTTTACGATGAACTGATCGAGGCCAAGGCCTGCAATAGATGCAAAAAGATAGGTATATGTAATTGCACTTGTTAAAATACCATTATTAAAGGCAAGCAGGTAGTTGGCTACCATAATGCTAACAGCCATTTTAATAGCCAAGCTGCCAACTCTGCCCAGCATTAACAACCCCGTATTTTTTAAATACTTGTTAAATGCTTCTTCGTCAAAACCTTTTAAGGCGGGTAATTTCATTAACGCAAAGATGTAAAAAAATGTGCGTTAAGTTAGGTGCTGAAAATTCAAAATATTAAGTACACAATATATGTACTATTATTTTCCTTCACTTTTGGTTTCCAGCGCCTTTGCTTCTGTTGTTTTGGTTTCAGGTGTTGGCGCAGGAACAGTATTTACCACTGGGGCAGGTTTGCTGTTTAAAGGTGCACCAACAGCAATATCACAGCGATGGTTGGGCTGGCCATGGGGTGGGTTCAAGCCCTTTCCTGTTTTTATAGCTACAGTTTGTTTTACTGCAGCAGGCTGTGTGGTAACTACTTGTGTTGGTTTGCTATCCAGCGGCGCACCAATGGCAATATCACATCTGTGCCCAGGTTCTCCGTGTTTAGGATTTAGTTTTTTACCTGAAGTATTTACAATAGGGGTGGCCGGAGCAGGTATTGCTTGTTGAGTAACCTTCGGCTGTGGCTGAACTGTGGCTGTTTGATTTAACGGTGCACCAACAGCCAATGCACAGGTATGTCCGGCCTCACCATGTGGCGGATTGAAAATAAGGTTAGTTTTGGCACTTTGCGCTGGGGGCTGCACAATATTGCTTTTTTGAAGTCCCTGTATTCCCGTAGGTGTTGGAATAACAGCTTGAGCAGTTTCTTTCTTTTCACTATTACAGGCGCAAAGTAGAGTTAAGGCGAACAGATAAAAAACATGTTTCATAGCGCTTAATTTAATTTATCCAAATATGGCGAAATTAATTTACGCCTAAAAACTCTTTTCTATTCTTTCTAACTGCTTGAGATGATGTTTTAAATGAATTTCGATAAATCTTAGCCATTGTTTGGCATTTAAGTAGCCTAGTCGTGGGTGTTTTGTTTTACAATTGGCTTTTGCGTTAGCAATTATGGGATAGTTATCATCAAGACCTTTTTCAAACTCTAAAATAAAATCGAGGGCTTCTGTTTTGCTGATTTTTTTAACACGCTCGGCCAGTCTTTTCGGAACTTTATACTTTTTTGCCGGCGGTAAAGTGCCTAAAACCAAAATCAGTTTTACAATAAAATGTGTGGGTTTGTTTTCGCCTTTACCACTTGCTGCGCGTTCGAGCGCAATTAACGAGAGCAGGCTTGAATCGAAAATATGCGAATATACTTCGCTGTAACTCCATCCGGCAATGGGTGGCGTGGTTTGAAAAATATCCTCAGAATAGTGAGATAATTTCGATTTATAGGCATCGACAATTTTATGTACCGATGCCTTTATTTTTGCAGTCGTCATTTAATAAAGATAAGCTGAATTACTGTTTCTCCAAGTATTTTAAAAAATCATCTTTATAGTTGAAAAATTCGAATATTTCGGCGATTGTAAAATAATTTTGTGGATCTACAACCGTTTGATAAAGGCTTTTGGCAGTTTTTGAACGTTCAGTATCGAAAGTAAATGCTTTGAGTATGAGTTTGCACTGACTACTGGAAAATGAAGCTTTCTTATTTACCGCGTTGATGAGTCTCACCCTTTCACTATCAAAACTTGATTTTTTATAGCTGGTATAAAATTCTTGAAAAGCCTCAGGCGATAATAGCCTATAGTTTAGGTCAGCTAGTGTTGGTTGAATAGGGGCCGTATTGAGATTTTCCGTATAATCATAAAAATCATCCAGCGCGTATTGATTGTTGCGAAACAGGCTTAGTTGTTTAATTACATTCAGCCTGCCGTTATCGAAACCTAAAATGAGACGCTCCTGTGCATTTACATTAATCCGCTCTTTTAGGATTAATCTATCGCCCTGGATTATAGACAGCTCGGGTTTAGAATTATATACATCGTAAAAACGAAATCTGCCCGTAGCTGATCCTATGACTTCATCGTCTAAGTATACTGTATACTTGCCCGGTTTAGTAATTTGCAGAAATACTTCGGCTGCACTACGGTTGTTTTGAGCGAAACTTAGTGTAGCAAAAAGCATTGCCAATCCTAAAAAGATGGTTTTCTTCATTTAATTAAGGTTTCATTTGTGTGTGTTTAAGCTAATGCCAAACGAATGCCAAAACCAAACAAAAAAGGAGGTAAAACTAAAATAGTTTTAATAATTCTTCGAGATGCGCAATTTCTTTCTGCACATCACCAGGTTTTTCTTTCTGTAAAGGATTGAAAAATATAGCCTCCATACCAAAATTTAAAGCACCATAAATATCCGCTTCAAGACTATCGCCAATCATAATGCTTTCTGCCTTTAAGGCTCTGGCCTTATCTAAGGCATATTCGAAAATAATAGGATTGGGTTTGTTTACGCCCACATCTTCTGAGATAATTACGTTTTCGAAATAAGGGTTAAGATTAGAGAGGTTCATTTTGGTTAAGGTTGTTTCCTTAAAGCCATTAGAAATAATATGCAGGGTATATTTTTGCTGTAGGTAGCCCAAAACATTTTCTGCCCCATCGAACAAATTGGTTTTGGTGGGTGAGATATTTACATAATCGTCCTCAAATTGATGAGGTACCGAATCAGGGTGAATACCTAATTGAATGAATGTTTTGTTAAACCTTTCCGATCTTAAAAAATCTTTGGTAATTTTTCCCAAGTGGTAATCGGCCCACAGCTGATGGTTGTTTTCGGTATATGTTGTAATAAAGTCGGCACACGATTTTAAGCCAAGCTCCTCTAATTTATAGATTTGGTATAGCTCGTTTAATGTTTCTTCGGCATTACGGTCAAAATCCCAAATGGTGTGGTCAAGGTCGAAGAAAATGTGCTTTTTCATGAGTGATGATTTTTTACAAAGGTAGCCTAATGATTTTTGATTTATAAATAATCGGCAACTTTTGCATTTAACTCTTCAATAAGTTCTTCATCCATATACTGATAATCATCCGGGATATGAAGCGTAATAATTTCCTTATCGTAGGTTTCTTCAGGAAAACGTTCAATGATCCTTTGCTTATGCTTTTTCTCCATCACAAAGATAAGATCGGTCCAGATGATTAGTTTTTCATTGATTTTAATCCTCGCCGATGGTGCTGTTCCCGCTGACCTTACCTGATGATCGGGATGATTTTGATATATGGTTTCGGCAGTGGCACTACGCCATTTATTTCTGCTGCATATAAAGAGGATGTTCACTCAATTGTTCTTATAAGAATGTTGACTTTGGACTAAAGACTCTAGACTAAGGACTAAATGTTAAACCTTCTCTCCGTAGGCCAGATCGCCTGCATCGCCAAGTCCCGGAACGATATAAGATTTACTAGTCATTTCGTCGTCGATTGCTCCAAGCCAAAGTTTTGCTTTTGGCAGATTCGCGCGTACATGCGCAACACCTTCTGTACTGGCTATTGCGGCAACGATATGAAGTTCTGCAATTTTGTAGCGGTTAATCAGTTCTTTACAGCACATCACCATGCTTTGTCCAGTTGCTAACATCGGATCGGCCATAATCAAAACTTTTCCTTCTAAATCCGGGGTAGAAATGTAGTCCATCTGAATCACAAAATCGCCGCTCTTCTTTACTTTTCGGTAAGCAGAAATAAAACAGCATTCGGCTTTGTCGAAGATGTTAAGCAAACCTTGCTGAAGTGGTAATCCGGCTCGGAGTATAGTAGCTAAAACGGGCTGCTGAGTTAAAACCTCACAGGCCGATACACCCAAAGGGGTTACGATTTCTTGAATGGTATATTCCAATGATTTGCTGATTTCGTAGGCAAAAAACTCACCAAGCCTTTCCATGTTTTTGCGGAAACGCATCGAATCTTTCTGGATGTTCTCATCCCGAAGTTCGGCAATAAAGGTATTGGCGATAGATTTTGTCTTGCTTACATCAAAAATCATAATAATGTTCTGGTATCTTACAGGTTTATTCCAGTGGGACGTTTAATTACTAAAATTAGCAATTTTAAGCCGGATAAATTAAATTAAAATCAATTTCCCGCGTAATCGAGCATTTCTTTAAACAGCGACTTTAGTTTTTTGTATTTTGCATTCGAAGATAGACTTTTTAGGTCCCAACTGCTATAAAAGGTACCGTTTACCACCTTCACTGCACCGATATACTGGTGTATTGTTTTAGTGGCTACCTCATGTGTTAAAAACTGAAGAATGTAATCGGTGAGGCAGTAAGAATTAACGATTAAAGGGGTTACTTTTTCAAGCTGAAGATCGTACCAGTTAAATGGCGTACAGGTTCCGGCCCTAAAGCCCGGTACATTACTATAACCCATAGAATAATCGGAAGTAATACCTGAATTGAGAATATTTAAATAACAAATGGGGAATTTTAATACTTCTAACTGCTGACTACTTACAAGTGTAGGGTTTGGGTGGATTTTTTTGAGCTTAACCAGGCCTTCTTTAATCTCGAGCATTTTTTGCTTATCGCTGGCACAAGGTCTTAATAGTCCAATTGATTGATTGCTAAGTATTTTTGAAATGCCATTTATCCTAATGTAATTTATCGGCACGTCAGGAAAATCGACAAAATAAAGAGGATTACTTTTTTTTGAAGAAAATAGCTGGTTTACCTCATCTAAAACCTGCTCATTATTAATCCCTACCCCTGTTAACCTGTCAAATTTCGAGCTCAGGTAATTGTTATCTTTTTTAAAGATGGCACTGAAAATAAATTTGGTCCTATTTAATAATCCCTCGGGTAGGTTGGGCAAAATATTGAAGTGAACGGTTGGCTGGTGCTGGAAATTCTTTTCGTGAAACTTAAAATGTGGATGCTTTTTTTTGATTAAACTTTTAATGATCAATGCCCATTCATCAATAATCGGTCTATCTAAAATCTTCCATTTATGTTGATGGCTTTTTGATGGCTTAAATTCCTCTTCATTTTTTATGGGATAAAAATATTCCTCATAACGGCTTAATATAAAAAATGAGGCAGCAAAAACATCAAATGGCAAGGCTGATTGTGCAACAGGAAAGGGAGTCTGATATTCACCAAAAGGAATAGTTTTTGGTTTAATTTCTTCTAATTTGTTGGAGAAGAGTAAAGCGGTACGCTTAAAAAAAAGCTCATCACCTAACGGCTCTTCGCCATAACTGATTTTGATGTGCTCACTTTGTAGAAAATATTGGCTATTGCCCGTAAATTCCAGTTCTGCTTTAAGAATATCTTTAAAAATAAAGTTAAAGATATATTTTATCCGAGGCGTTAATATGTTGGAGAAGATGATTAGATGCATAACTTATTTTAACAACACGGTATTTAAAAAAAGATTACAAGAAATATTTCTCAGCAGATATTAACTTAAATAATATTGCCATCCAAAATTAACGGTAATTTAACATTGAGCTGTAATTTAATACAAAAAATACAATTAAAAGTTTGCTGTGAACTTTTTTTCAGGGTAAAGGATTTTTGTGCTTTTACGGACAGTACCTTTTACAATATGTACAATGCTCATCTGATCGTCAAACATATCATATAAAATAGTGTTGCTCACCTCAACAGATTTTATAGACGAAATTTTCTCCACTTCAAGATAAATATTAGTGGCCTCATGATCAATCTCAAATCCAATGTAGTTCATGGCAACAGCTTTGCTATTGGCTTTTAGCTGTAAATGAGAAAGTAGATATTTTTTTATCAATTCATCCATCGCGCTCTTCATATTCGGATTGCTTAGATCCGTTTTCTGTTTATATACTTTGGCTAAAATTGCTTCGAAGTCGTCAGAAAAGATTTTACAGCTTACTTCTAGGGTTTTATCCTTGGCATTAAAGTTTACTTCAGTCGTGCTTACATGCAAAGGGTGTTTTATTTCTGCTCCAACAGAAAAAAAAGCAGCACACAAAAGCAAAAAGCTATATTTTAATTTACGCATCAACATATTAAATCCTTCCTTAAAAGGGTAAAGTTAACACATAATTAGTCTACTTGTTAAATGTAATTAAGGTGTTATGCCCACATTGTTCTAAATGTAAGTGCCTGAAATTTAACAGGGCAAATATTTTACTTAGTTTCTTATGGGATGGATGAACGTGTGTAAGCTTAATATTGAAATTTTCATTGAGCCAAAAACTCATTTTAATGGCCAATTTTCTAAAACCCGATTCTTTTGCAAGTTCTTCCTGAAGATATTTCTCATTATTAACCACAATAAAACCGTACCCGTTTTTTTTGATTAAGTTGTAGATGCATTTTGCAAACCGGTAATCGTTAATACAGTAATACCAACATATGCGGTTAAAAATAATATCGAACTTGCCATGGGCTTCCTCTAAGTAGCCCAATGAAAAATTTACTGTTATGTTTTGATCCTTAGCTTTAGCTTTTGCTATTGTTAAATAATTCTGGCTGATGTCGTGCCAGGTAACTTTTGCGCCCCTTTTGGCAAATTCTAGACTATATTGCCCAGGACCGCCGCCCAGATCAAGTAAAGTTTTGTTTTCGAAACTGCCTAAGTGGCTTTTTATGATATCTATAGTTTTACTGTCTATTTTTTTGTATTCGTTTGCAGCATATTGTTCTGCAAAAGCTTTTGGAACAGGATCGAAACCTTTTTCTGGTTTTTGTAATAAATATTTGAGCCAAAGCATAGTGTTGAATAGAAGACCAGTAGTTGTAAGTGCCAAGTTACTGTATTGGCTATGTATATGAAACAACAATTTTGTTTACAACTGTAAACCCAGTTGTTTGGGGTAAAACTTCGCCAAAAAGCACTTTCTAACTTAGAGAATAGTAACAAATTTGGTATTTAAGCTTTTGTTTACAAGATATTTGGGGTTTTTATAATTAAAAATATAATTTTAGCTATTGTAAACTATTTCCTTATCAATAGTTAGCTTATTATTCATGCCGTTACAAGATTTTATCTTTTATTTTAAATTGGGTTGGGCGCATATCATAAGTGCCGATGCTTTAGATCACCAGCTGTTTGTTTTGGCACTGGTTGCTATTTACAGTTATGTCAATTTAAAACAGGTGCTCATATTGGTTACGGCTTTTACTATCGGCCATTCATTTACCTTACTTTTAAGTGTATTGGATATGATCAGGTTTGATAGTAAATGGGTAGAATTTTTAATTCCCTGTACCATTGTAATTACTGCAATCAGCAATTTGTTTAGAAAGAATTTCTCCTTAAAATCAATTAAGATCAATTATTTTTTGGCACTTGGTTTTGGTCTTATTCATGGAATGGGCTTTGCAAACTCCATCCGGATAATGCTGGCCAAAGATCAGAATATTGGCTGGGGCCTATTTGGTTTTAATGTAGGCTTAGAAGCTGGACAGGTTTTTATGGTGATCATCATTCTTTTAATTACCTTTTTAATTTTTAATTATACCCGCATCAAACGCATGCGCTGGGTTTTATTTATATCAGCAGCCGTATTTAGCCTGGCTTTAAAAATGGCTTTAGAACGAATTCCTTTTTAATAAACCACATCATGAATAAACTATTTACTTTAACCGGCCTGCTGTTCTTTTCTGGCAGTTTAGCTATGGCCCAAAATACGCAGAATAACCCAGGGAGTAACCATGGGAATAAGTTTGAGCAGTTGGGCACCATTTTACCAACCCCTAATGAACAACGTACAGCCAGCGGGGCACCGGGTGTTAAATATTGGCAGCAACGTGCCGATTATAACATCAAATGCGAGCTGGATGAAAAAAATCTGTTGTTAACCGGGTCTGAAACGATTACCTACACCAACAATTCTCCTGATCCTTTAACTTATATCTGGTTGCAGCTTGATGAAAATGAGCATAGCACGGATAGAAATGCCAATTACCAGGATGCGACTAAAATGCCTGCTATCGGAACTACTAAAAATTTAGATCAGTTAAGTGTAGCAGGAAACAATGGTTATGGCATAAACATTACCAAGTTAACTGATGCAGCCGGTAAAAACTTACCATATACGGTTAACAAAACCATGATGAGGGTAGATTTACCTGTAGCGCTGAGAAGTGGACAAAAATTTATCTTTAATATTGATTGGAACTATAAAATTTCTGACCGGATGAGTGTTGGTGGCCGTGGAGGTTACGAGTTTTTCCCAACCGATGGAAATTACCTGTTTACCATGACCCAGTGGTACCCACGCCTGTGTGTGTATAGCGATTTTCAGGGATGGCAGAACCATCAGTTTACCGGTAGAGGTGAGTTTGCCTTAACCTTTGGCGATTTTAAAGTTCAAATGACTGTTCCGGCTGATCACCTGGTGGGTTCAACAGGAGAGTGTATCAATTATAGCGCCGTTTTAAATCCAACACAGTTAAGTAGGTATAATGCTGCTAAAACTGCTGCTGCACCTGTAGAAATCCAAACCTTGGCTGAAGCGAAACTGGCAGAAACCAAAAAATCGACAGCAAAAAAAACCTGGGTTTTTAATGCGAATAATGTCCGCGATTTTGCCTGGACATCCTCACGCAAGTTTATCTGGGATGCCATGCCTCAAAAAATTCAGGCCAATAACAATACCGTAATGTGTATGAGTTTTTATGGAAAAGAAGCATACAACCTTTACAGTAAGTTTTCTACCCGTGCGGTGGCACATACCATTAAAACCTATTCAGATTTCACCATCCCATATCCTTACCCTGTTGCACAAAGTATCGAAGCTGCAAATGGAATGGAATACCCAATGATCTGTTTTAACTATGGCCGTACAGATACTGACGGAACATATAGCGAAAGCACTAAAAATGGGATGTTAGGTGTAATTATTCACGAGGTTGGACATAACTTCTTCCCGATGATTGTAAACAGTGATGAACGCCAATGGACCTGGATGGATGAAGGGTTAAATTCTTTTGTTGAGTATTTAACTGAAGAACTTTGGGATAACAAATTTCCAAGTAAAAAAGGACCGGCATATACCATTGTTGATTACATGAAACTGCCAAAAGATGAGCTGGAACCAATTATGACCAACTCTGAAAATATTGCCCGTTTCGGTCCAAATGCGTATTCGAAACCTGCTACCGGTTTAAATATTCTTCGCGAAACCATTATGGGAAGAGAACTTTTCGATTATGCATTTAAAGAATATTCGAGAAGATGGGCTTTTAAACATCCTGAACCTGCTGATCTTTTCCGTACTATGGAAGATGCCAGTGGCGAAGATTTAGATTGGTTTTGGAGAGGTTGGTTTTACGGAACCGATCCATGTGATATATCTTTAGATAGCGTGAAATTTGCGAAAGCCGATTTCCCTAAAGATTTACCGGAAGCCAAATCGAAAATGGTTAAAATTGATAAACCCGCTGTTAATGCCTTTGAAGATATTTCAAAAATCAGGAACCGTGAGGATAAGAAAATTAATTTTTATGTAGATAAAACGCCTGCAGCACAAGATTTTTATTATAAATATGATAGGGGCATGGTTACTGTTGATACTACTATTGCCACTAAAACAGAAGCCGTTGCTGCGCTCGAGGCAGTTCCTTCAGCAGAGCAGGACAAATACGGTAACAAATTTCTTTATGAACTGAGCTTTAGCAATAAAGGGGGCTTAGTGATGCCAATAATTGTTGAGTTTACCTATAAAGATGGAACAAAGGAAATAGACCGCATTCCTGCTCAGATTTGGAGACATAATGAATTGAAAACAGCTAAGTTTTATGTTAAAAATAAAGAAGTAGCCTCTATTTTAGTAGATCCGTTACGCGAAACTGCAGATATCGACACCTCAAATAACACCTGGGGCGGTAAAGCAAAAGAAAGTAAGTTTAAGGTATATAAAAACAAAGTCGGTGGAGCAGTAAGAGGTCAATCAGTTGGTAAAAACCCAATGCAGGCCGCTGGTAAATAACCGCATTATTATTCTGAGCGATCGTCATTTCGACCGTAGCGGAGAAATCTTTAAGCTAGTGGCATTACGATTCCTGCTTTTGGGAGGATGACCCCAAATCCTTATTGAATTTTTCAATGGGGATTTTTTATTGAATGTGGTAATGCTAAGAATCAACCTAGTAAATCAAAAGTTAAACTTTTGATTTACTAGGTTCGTATGCCTTTAATCTGTCCAATGGGGTATTTGAGCATTGAAGGCTATAAAATTCTGAAGGGAATAAAATTCTTTTACCCCAACTTTCCTGACTTTCTACTGTTTTAGACTTTGCAGCCTAAATCGTACATTTGATTTACCCATGAAATTTAAAATCACCTCAGAATACCAACCTACCGGAGATCAGCCGAACGCGATAAAGCAATTGGTAGATGGCGTAAATGCCAATGAACATTATCAAACTTTACTAGGCGTTACGGGATCGGGAAAAACATTTACGATAGCTAATGTGATCGAGCAGACACAAAAACCTACCCTAATTTTGAGTCACAATAAAACTTTGGCGGCGCAGCTTTACGGCGAGTTCAAAAATTTCTTTCCTGAAAACTCGGTGAATTATTTTGTCTCTTATTACGATTACTATCAGCCAGAAGCTTTTATCGCGTCAAGCAATACTTATATCGAAAAAGACCTGAGCATAAACGAAGAGATTGAAAAACTCCGGTTACGCACTACCTCTTCGTTAATGAGCGGTAGGCGCGATATTATCGTGGTATCATCCATCTCCTGTATTTATGGTATGGGTAATCCAGAAGATTTTTCCCGGATGGTTTTCCGTTTTGGCGTCGGCTTAAGGATTTCGAGGAATGCATTTTTGCATAGCTTGGTTGAGATTCTATATTCCAGAACTACAACAGACTTTAAACGCGGAACCTTTAGGGTTAAAGGTGATACGGTAGACATTTTTCCGGCCTATCTTGATCATGCTTACCGCATCTCTTTTTTCGGTGATGATATTGAAGAACTTTCTGCAATTGATCCGGTTTCCGGAAAAACCATAGAGAAATTAGAAGATATGGCCATCTACCCGGCAAACCTTTTCGTTACCCCGAAAGATAGATTCAATTCTTCGATTTGGGGAATACAGGAAGAACTGGAAATACGTAAGAACCAGTTAATTGCAGATCGGCATTTGTTGGAAGCAAAACGTTTGGAAGAACGTACCAATTTTGATATCGAAATGATGAAAGAATTGGGTTACTGTTCGGGTATCGAAAACTACTCACGTTTCTTCGATGGAAGACAACCCGGCATGCGCCCTTTCTGTTTGTTAGATTATTTTCCTGAAGACTATTTAATGGTGATAGATGAAAGTCATGTTACCGTTCCACAGATCAGGGCCATGTATGGTGGAGACAGGTCGAGGAAATTATCTTTGGTTGAATATGGTTTCCGTTTGCCGGCTGCATTGGATAACAGACCTTTAAACTTTAATGAATTTGAAGCCCTTGCCCCGCAAACTATTTATGTAAGTGCAACTCCGGCTGAATATGAATTGGAAAAATCTGAAGGTGTGGTAGTAGAGCAGGTAATCAGGCCTACAGGTTTGTTAGATCCTGTTATTGAAATTAGACCTGCCATTAACCAGGTTGACGATCTTCTAGATGAAATAGATATTACCATAAAAGAAGGTGGGCGTATTTTGGTTACCACATTAACCAAACGTATGGCTGAAGAATTAACTAAATATCTTGATCGCTTAAATATTAAGACCAGGTACATCCATTCTGAAATTAAAACCCTCGAACGTGTAGAAATTCTTCGTGGTTTACGTTTAGGAGAATTTGATGTGTTGGTTGGAATTAACCTTTTGCGTGAAGGTTTGGATTTGCCTGAGGTTACTTTGGTTGCTATTTTAGATGCGGATAAAGAAGGTTTCTTACGGTCTGAAAAATCACTGATCCAAACCATAGGTCGTGCAGCCCGTAACGATAAAGGCCGTGTAATTATGTATGCTGATAGCATTACCGATAGTATGGAGAAAACCATATCAGAAACGAACAGACGTAGGGATATACAGATTGCCTATAATCTTGAAAATGACATTACCCCAAAAACCGTTGGAAAATCTAGAGAAGCAATTTTAGAGCAGACCTCGGTACTCGATTTCTCACAAAAAGCCAGCGATAACAAAGCAAGAGCCTATGTCGAAAATGCAGAAATCAGTATTGCGGCAGACCCGATTGTACAGTATATGGGTAAAGCAGAGCTGCAAAGAGCCATTGATACTACACGTAAGGATATGCAGAAAGCGGCAAAAGATATGGACTTTTTGCAGGCGGCAAAACTGCGTGATGAAATGTTTGCCTTAGAGAAAATGTTTAACGAAAAGTTTTTAAAATAACTTAATCGTTCTCATTTTAAAGGATTTATCGGCTTTTACGATATAGGTTTCTGTTAGACTATCATGCCAGCCTCTGTGGAGAAAAATAAAAGAAAATGCTTCAAAAGGTATTAGTCAGGCAAATGTTCATCCTATTCTTTGTCGGACTGAGGGTTGTCGCGCTGTTTCGTTAACAATTATATTGTTAAATATTATTTTACCCATAGAGGTATTAAAAATACCCTCGCTTATTAAGTAATAAAAAGTTAAACTGAAATATACAGGCAAATAAATCTCGTCTTGATAATTGAAAAAATAACCTATTGTAGACAGAAAATGATTCTCACTTCTAACTAAAACAAAAATAATTCTGTCAATAGAATCAATATTATAGTAAAGAAAACAAAAAACAAAAATTACATCTATAATTCGATGTAGTAGGCGTTGCACCTTGTTTATTTCTGTAAATTCAAACTCATTATTCTGCTTTGTTACTTTTGGTTTAAGCTGTTTTTGTAGGTAAAAAAGTACGTAAGAATCCAGTGCAACTGTTAGGATCCACATCAAAAAATATTTTGTCTCCGTTTTGAGGATTAAATCGTGATTATCTGATATAGCATTCAAAATTCTGAACAGAAAAAAAAGTATCTGTGAAAAAATGGAATACAAAAGGACAATTCTCAATAAAGCAGATTTTTTATATTTCGAAAAAACATAGATCAATATTCCCAATAAATTAATCAAAAGAATTATTGGATGGATGTAATTTGTAATATAAAACGAGGAACCTTTTTTGGTAATCTGTAACAGATGGGAGAAGAAATTGATAGAACTTATAATACTATATAAAAAGACGGCAATTAATAATGCTCAAATAATTAGATTTTTTTTCATTTGAATAATTTGAGGCGAACCCTAAGGTATTTATTTTGGAAAAAATTTTACCTCGAAATAAGTGTTTAAACGAAAAATTCGGTAAGTAACGATTTGGTTTTATAGCATGATTTTTAGATAATTTAGCCTACAATTGCTTTAAACAAGTTATCTAAAAATCATTCAATGAAATCTTTTAAACTAGTAACACTGATCGTACTCGGTGTAATGGGGCTAAAAAGTCATGCCCAAAATGCTACAGCAATTTCCCTTCCACTTGGAGGGAATGCCTACAGTTCTTTACATCAGGATTCAGAAAGAACATTATCCAACAGGGGAATCGTAAACTGGTCTAACCCAAAAGAATATTTTACAGCTTATTTTCGGGTTTCTAAACCTGGTACCATAACGGTATCATTAAGCGATAAACCTATGGTAGATGGGCAATCTGTTCTGGAATTCGCCATCAACAATCAATCTAAAAAGGTAAGTTTCGATGAAACCAAGACATTTGACGGTAAGATTGGTGAGTGGACCATTAAAGATACTGGCTACGTTGCCTTAACCATTAAAGGGATAAGGAAAAGTGGAGCGAAATTTCCTTCAATACAAACCTTGACCATCGGTGGTACAGCCACTGAAGGCAAAACGGCTTATGTTAAAAACAATGAAGGTAACTTTTTTCATTGGGGCAGACGTGGGCCATCGGTTCACCTCAACTATCAACAACCGGAAAATGTAAATGCAGCGTGGTATTATAATGAGGTAACCGTACCAAAAGGTGAGGATATTTTGGGCTCTTATTTTATGGCGAACGGATTTGGTGAAGGCTATTTCGGTATGCAGGTAAATAGTCCGACAGAACGGCATATCTTATTTTCGGTATGGAGCCCTTTCAATACCGATGATCCGAAAAGTATCCCGGAATCGCACAAGATAAAAATGCTAAAGAAAGGAGAAGGCGTACATACAGGAGAATTTGGCAATGAAGGTGCTGGAGGTCAGAGCTACCTAAACTACATGTGGAAAGCAGGAAATACCTACAAATTCTTGTTGCATGGCGTGCCTGGAAAAGATAGCCTAACCACCTATACGGCATATTTCTTTGCACCCGAAACCAATAAATGGCAGTTGATAGCCAGTTTTACCAGGCCACAGACTAGAACGTATTTAAAGCGCTTCCATTCCTTTTTAGAAAACTTTTCACCTGTACAAGGAGACCTATCGCGAAAAGTTTTGTTTGATAACCAATGGATCTGCGATGATAAAGGAACATGGACTGAATTAAAATCTGCGCGCTTTACGACTGACAATACCGGGGCAAAAGGATATCGGATGGATTATCAGGGAGGAGTAGATAAGGGTGCCTTTTATTTAAAGAACGGAGGCTTTTTTAACGATTACACCATACCAAGAAAAATCTTTACCAGAAGCACTACAGGTAAAAAACCTGAAATAGATTTCAGTAAATTACCGTAACACTCAAAATAATTACGGATTTTTGAAGCTTTAATTATTATCACACTGCAATACAAATGGACGGGCAAAACAGAAAAGACATTTATCCAGGGTTAGAAGTCGGAATTATTTTAAAGAAAGATCAGCGGTCAGGAAATATCACTTATGGTGTGGTGAAAGATCTGCTTACTTCATCGGCATTTCATTCAAGAGGGATAAAAGTGAGGCTCGAAGATGGTCAGGTGGGCCGCGTAACTGAAATTATTGAAGATTAATGCGGATATTAAAAACCTTTATGGGCTTATTTACGTATTATATTTGTAATCAAAATGCAATTAAAGGCTCAATAAGTAACAAAATAAATTTTATGACGTCTATATTTGTAACAACAGTAATTTAAAGAATGGGATTAGGTTTATTAAAATTCATTTTTATCACAATATTGGTACTTTGGCTGATCAGAATGTTGATTAGGTTAGTTCTGCCAATGTTGTTTAATAACCTGGCTAGCAAAATGCAAAATCAGGCTACAGGACAGCAACAACAGAGGCGATCGAAACCTGAAGGTTCTATTTCGATAGATTATATGCCTCCAAAACCTGATCAAAGTAAAACAGATAAACTCGGCGACTTCGTAGACTACGAAGAAGTGAAATAAAACTAAACCCTGAACTTGTTTCAGGGTTTTTTGTTTAAAGTATATAGTTTAAGTTTATACTTTTAAACCTCAACCCAAAAACCAAAACTATACCTGCAACTATGAAATATTTTATTGTTTTTATCTCCTTGTGGATGATAAGTGCAAAATGCTTTAGCCAAACAAAAAAGGATAGCTTAGAAATCAAACGTGCAGTCCTTGATTATATAGAATCACAGCATACCCCAAACCCTAAACAAATGGAGCAGGCTTTGCACCCAAGGCTGGTTAAACGCACATTTTGGACAGATAAGGAAACAAACAAGGATTATGTTCGTGAAACCTCTGCAGAATCGATGGTTATGCTAGCCGAAAGTTATAACCGCAAAAAAGATAAATTTCCTGCTGTTCCTAAAAAGGAAGTTAAAATGCTTGATATTTCAGAGAAAACGGCCTCAGTTAAACTCATTGCAGATGAATGGATCGATTACATGCACCTTGTTAAATTAAATGGCGCCTGGAAGATTATTAATGTGCTTTGGCAATTTAATGATAGTACGAGGCACAAATAGCGCATATTACCATTCAGCTTTAAATTTGATTGTCTTATTTCTTTTCTCAATTAGTTTCAGCATATAATTTTTAAGAAATGTTTTTTCTACAAGCCTACCTAACAAACCAAACGGTGCCTGAAATTCAAAAACATCTGTCATTTCTGTCTGAGCATCTATTATTTTAAACTGGTGTTGGTGGTGGAGTTTTTTAAAGGGGCCTTTAACCATCTCATCGACAAAGAATGTTGGGTATTCCATTGTACTAATCTTATTTGTCATTTCGAACAGAATGCCAAAATGTTTGGCTCGCCAGGTAACCGATTCATGTAAACCGATCAATCCAGCTCTCTTCCCAGCGATGGCTTTCTCACCAGAACTTTGCATCGACTGTACGTGGAGGTCAATACTCCTGGCCAGATCGAAACAGCGTTCAATGGGCGCATTGATCAATGTCTTTAAAATAATTGTTGCCATTTTTAACTTACCCATGCTCCCGCTGGGCGTCTATACCCTTCAAACCCTCCGCTCTCAACGCCTTCACTGCCTCATCTATCTTCGCATACTTAAATTCAAAGCCACTGTTCAACAATCTCCTTGGTTTAACCCACCTGCTTTTTAAAATCAGTTCGGTTTCTGTTCCGATTAGTTTTGCACCTATGGCCAGTAGCCAGGCTGGAGCAGGCAAACCGAAGCCGATGCCGTAGGCTTTTCTAATACTGCGCATAAACACATGGTTTTTAATTGGCTCGGGTGCGGTACAGTTTATTATGCCTTCAACCTCATTGTGGTTCAGCAACCATTCAATACTGCCTGCGGCATCTAACTCGTGCACCCAGCTTACATACTGTTCGCCATTGCCCTGTTTACCACCCATGCCCAGTTTAACCAGGTTGAGCAAGCGTGGAAATGCGCCATCTTTTAGTCCCAGTACAATGCCCATCCTGAGGGCCACTTTTCTGGTTTTTGGGGTTTCGTTTTCAAAGAAACTACTTTCCCAGGCCTTACACACCTCAATCGAAAAGCCATCACCGATTTCTCCCTTAAGTTCATCTTGCGGACAGTCTTCGGCATGCCGGTAAATGGTTGCAGAGGTAATGTTGATCCAAAGTTTTGGCGGGTTTTCCAGGTTTTTGATTACTTTGCCGAGTAAACGGGTAGGGATTAACCTGGAACTGATAATTTCTTTCTTGTTGTTATGGGGGTACCTACAGTTTACATTTTTACCACAGAGGTTAACCAGTAAATCGGCACCTTGAAGGTTTGTTGCCCAGTCGCCCAGGGTTCGGCCATCCCATAGCAAGGTTTTAATGTTCCCTGCTGCGGCTTGTGGTTTTCTTGACAGGATAATCACTTCACCAGCCCGACGGCTAAAGTGTTTGGCCAGTACGGTACCTAAATATCCGTTTCCTCCTGCAAGTACAATTTTTCCGTATTTCATGATTCCTATAAAGTAAAGATTAAACCTAAAACAATTAAACGGTAAAGCACCCAGGTAATACTCATCGCCCAGCCCAAATGTAACAGCTTGCTTCTGCGGAGGTGCTCCAAAAACATAAGTCCGGCCACCATCAAAAAGTAAAGGATAAAAAATATAGACGGGATGTTGAGGTATTGAGCGATAACCAAAACGGGCAAAAACAAAAGTGCACCAGCTAAAGAGATGGTCATGATGTTGCCCAGGTAATCCCAGATTTTTTCTTTTTTATAAAAAACAATGATGATGCCCTGAAAAAATATTTGTCCACCACAGATGAGGTATTCACGATATTGGCTGCCCAGTGGCACAAAATCAGTAAGCAGATGTGCATAAGCGGTTAAAATGTAAGCTGTAATAAACCAGGTAAAAAGCAGATAGGCCAAACGGTATTGGATTTTAAAGCTGGGCTGTATAGTGTTTTCTTTAACGGCCGCAGGAATAATTACTTTACGGTTGTAAGAGATAAAGGCATAAAACTTACGCATTAAATAAACAAATGGCCCAAATAAAAATAGCGGTTTAAAGATGGGCATAGCATGCGCAATAATTTTAAATAAACTCTGGATACCATAAGTTACTTCACCATTTTCGGTATTCACGAGCGCAATCTCATTGGCGGCCCTTTGTTTGTCAACCAAAGGACAAATGTTTTCAGACATGCTTTGATAAGCCTCACGACCACCTTTGGCCAGCATACCTGTTTTTACAAATGCTTTGGTATAAGCATAACACATTGGGCATTCATTATCAAATAAAATCACATGGTTGTTAAGCGTTTTCATTTTATTTAAATTTTAATACTTTCAGTAAAAAATGAAAGATATGATTAAAAAATTAAGCCGAACTTAAGGGTAAGGCTTTTTAGGGATTAGGGTTTAGCTTGGTGGTTAGTGTTGAGGGTGAATATGTCTTGATACACGATACTTACTACTTGATACCTCTCACGTCTCAAATCTCCTGTCTTTATTTAAAAACTTTCAATACCGAGCCCCAGAACCAGCTCTCTTCTGCTTTAAGCATCGTTTCTAAAGTTTTATCTACGTTGAGGGCAAGTTTGTTAATATCGCTTACCGATTTTTTAAAGGTTTTAAACTCCGGATCTTTTTCATCGCCTGTTACTGTCGAGAGTTCGTTCAGCACTTTCAATACCGGCTCTAACTCTCTTTTTTTACGCTCTTTAGCTACCTGACGGGAAATATTCCAAACATCTTTATCGGCAAAAAAGTACTCTTTGCGCTCGCCAGCTTTGTGTTGCTTTTCTATTAAGCCCCATCCAATTAAATCGCGCAGGGTCATGTTGGCGTTTCCCCTGGAGATACTCAATGCCTCCATAATTTCTTCAGTGGTAAGCGCTTCAGGAGAAATGAGTAATAGCGCATGTACCTGGGCCATGGTGCGGTTAATTCCCCATTCGGAGCCTAATTTGCCCCAGGCCTCTATAAATTTTAATTTTGCTGCTGCTAATTCCATAAGCAAATATAAAGTTATTTTTAAACTTTCAAAAATTATTGAAACTTTGCTTGTTTTGAAAGATGCTTGCGTCGCTTAATTTCATCCAGCATCATTTGCCAGTCGTTCCGCTTACCGTTTACTTTTTTTAATAGCTCGATTTGTGATGGATCGAAATAAACCGCTAGTTTTAATACTGGTAATGCCAAATCCGGTTTAAACATCGTTCCGGCTGCAAATCCCGGTTCATTATTTTTTGCCCGGTCGCGGTCGAATTTAACGGTTGTATTTACATATTCTTCATGCTGTTTTTCCTCTTTGATGTATGGGATTAACCATTCTGCAGATTTTTTGATAGAAGATTCTTTAGATGACTCGTAGGTGTAAAAATTGGTGCCTTTCGCTCTGTCGATCATAATGGCCAACTTTAGCATAGGTTCCAGGTCGTAAATGTGGTAATGCATGGCATCACGCTCTTTAAAATCCAAGCTTGTTCCGTCAGCATATAGATTGATATTGATGTGGCTTTTAAGATTTTCAATGGTCCATTTAATAAAATTTTGATTGTTTAAGGTGTAACCAATTTCGCCAACTATTTTTAGCCGGTGAGCGTTCCAGTTATTAATGGCGGTAGCTCTCCCCGCTTTCATCCGCTTGCTGTTAATTTCTGACCAAGCCGTTTCAGTAAGCCATTGTTCAATCTGTTTTTTATCAGCTGTTGGGATATCTTTTTTAATCAGGTCGTAGGCTTCAATGGCTTTATCCAGATTGGTATCGTCAATAGGATTGCCCTTCGGTTTATTGATTTTGGCCCATGCACCAAGAAATTCTACACATTTGTTTAAATATTTTTGATCATCGGTAATCCGGTATTGTAAGGCCAGTGCAAACATTTTGTTCATATCTGCCAGGGCTAATCTGGTTTTCTCTTTTTTTGGATTTCCCTTTAATAATCCTTCAGTTCTGATGGTATCAATTGGATTCGGGTTTTCGTTTAAATAATTTAATGCCGATTTTTCAAAGCCCAGGTATAGTTTTTTGGTTTCCCCATCATTTTTGATCTGAGTTTTCAACTTTTTAATTTCACTGGCATTTAAACTTACAATTTGCGAAAACGAAGAAAAAGATAATAAAGCAAGAGCGATTGTAACGACAAACTTTCTCATAATAAATAGGTTGAATTTTTATTCTTTGATACAAATCTAATTTTTTATTCAGCATGCATTTAATTTATTACTTTTTTATACCGCCCAATTTTTTATTTTTGACGTTCGTTTAAACTTAAACAAACCTTAATGAATAACTGGTTTAATAAAAATGGCGTACACCTGGCCATTATTGCATTTTTTGTAGTCATCACTTTTGCCTACTTCAGTCCTGTTTTGCAGGGTAAAGCGCCACAACAGGGCGATGTTTTGCAGGCTAAAGCCATGCAGAAAGAAATTATGGATATTAAGGCGAAAGATGGTAAAGGCCCACTTTGGACCAACCAGATGTTCGGTGGTATGCCAGCTTACCAAATTTGGGTACAGTATCCCCTCAATATTACAACCTATGGTATCGATGTAATTAAAGGTATATTCCCAGATCCTGTAGGAACTGTTTTATTATACCTTTTAGGTGCATATTTATTATTCTGCGTATTGAAAATAAACCCATGGCTTGCTGCAGCGGGTGCAATTGCTTTTGCATTTACCTCGTATAATTTTATCATTATTGCTGCGGGGCATAGCAATAAGGCCCTGGCCATTGGTTTCTTCGCTCCTATTTTGGCTGCCATTATTCTCATCCTAAGGGGCAGATATCTGGTAGGAGGCAGTTTGCTGGCGTTGTTCATGGCGCTAGAGATCCGCTCGAACCACATCCAAATGACCTATTATTTATTTATAGCGTTGTTTATTCTAGGCTGTATAGAACTGTATCATGCCTTTAAAGCAAAACAGCTTCCGGCATTTGGTAAATCTGTAGCTTATATTGCTGCAGGTATTTTATTGTCGGTTCTGGTAAATGCAGGTACCCTATGGACAACCTACGAGTATGGCAAAGAAACCATCCGTGGTAAATCTAACTTAACTACCGATAAAGCTGAACCTGCAAATGGTTTAGATAAAGAATATGCTTACCAATGGAGCCAGGGTGTTGGAGAGAGTTTCTCTTTCTTAATCCCGAATATTTATGGTGGTGCAAGCAGTATTGATGAAATTATCAAACCCGAAAGCAATACCTATAAAGCGGTCGAAAAAAATCTTCAGGGCGTTGATCCTAAGCAGGCCATTGGTTATGTAGCGCAAAATTTGGGTACTAACCAATATTGGGGCAATAAACCGGGTACTTCCGGTCCGTATTATTTTGGCGCTATTATTTGTTTCTTATTTGTTTTCGGACTGTTTATTGTAAAACATCGCTGGAAATGGTGGATCTTAGGATCGAGTGTTTTATTGTTGTTCCTCTCTTTCGGACAAAACCTACCTTTTATTTCAGACATCTTTTTTGATTACCTTCCTGGTTACAATAAATTCAGGGCTGTTGAATCGATATTGGCAGTTGTAGGTTTATTGGTGCCGTTGTTGGCTATATTGGCTATTAAAGAGGCACAAGAAGGAAAATACGATCAAAAATATTTAGTGCAGCGATTAACCTGGTCAGCAGGTATTACTGGTGGTTTTGCTTTAATTATTGCCTTGATCCCTACAGCGTTCTTCAGCTTTACGCAGGCCAACCAAGCACAGGTTTTAGATGCTTTAACACAAACTCTGCAGAATAACCGCGGTGCTGCGATGGAAATTTTAAACGGCATTGTTGCCGACCGTGTGGCTTTAGCACGTGCTGATGCCTTACGTACTTTATTGTTCATTGTCATTGGTTTTGGTATTACCTGGGCGTTCATTACCAAAAAGATGAATATGCAATTGGCCTTTGGTTTATTGGCGCTGTTTGTGCTGATCGATTTATGGCAGGTAGACCGTAGGTATTTAAACAACCAGAATTTTGTAAGCAAATCTGATCTCAACAACCATTACCAGCCAAGAGATGTAGATAATTTTATTTCGGCCGATAAAGATCCAAATTTCAGGGTTTTCGATATGTCGTTAGGTGATCCATTCAAAAGTGCAGAAACTTCATATTTCCATAAAACGGTTGGTGGTTTCCACTCGGCAAGGTTAAAACGTTTCCAAGAATTGGTGGATAACCAAATGACCAAAAGCATTAATCAGGATGTATTGGATATGTTAAATACGAAGTACATCATTACACAAGATCCTCAGAACGGATCGTATAAAATGCAGCGCAATGCAACGGCTGCGGGTAATGCCTGGTTTGTACAAAGTGTTCAGTTTGCTAAGAATGCTGATGAAGAAATGAAGGCCATTAGCAGTTTTGATGCTAAAAAAGAAGCCATCGTTGACGAAAGTTTCAAAAATTCGATCGATACCAAACGTTTAGGAACTGGTCAGGAAGGTTTTATTAAATTAACCAACTATAACCCTGATCATTTAACTTACGAATACTCAACCGCCAAAGATGTAATTGCAGTGTTTTCAGAGATCTATTATAATAAAGGCTGGAAAATGTATATCGATGGTGTTGAAAAGCCATACTTCAGGGCTGATTATGTTTTACGTGCGGCGCAGTTAGAAGCAGGCAACCATAAACTTGAGTTTATTTTCCACCCAACATCGTATTATACTGGAGAGAAGATTTCTTTAGCTGGATCGATCTTATTGGTGGCCGGATTAGGTTTCGGATTTTATTCAGAAGAAAAGAAGAAAAAGAAAGCAGTTAAAGCTTAATATTTTCTTTAAATAGATTTACGCCCCGCAAGATTTTGATTTTGCGGGGTTTTTTGCAGCCAAAATTTTTTTTTGTAATGATTTCTTGCCACAGAAACACAGAATATCCCCCTCGGTTTGTCATCCTGAGCGTAGTCGAAGGATCTTTTAACGAGGTAAAATGGATGATGGAAAGGGCTAGTTCAAAGTCCTTAAGTCAATTAACCGATTCTGCAATTAACCAGTTAACCAATTTATACAATTAACCAAACTAATGAACTATTGAACTAAACAAAACTTCGAATGTCATTTTAACAATCTTTATCAAATAGAATAATAATTTAACAATGTCGTAACATTTGTTTGATATACAGAGTCTTACCTTTGTAATGTAAATCAGATGATATGTTAGAATCATTCTTTGCCGTATGCTTATTAATTGTTGTACTTTATTTCTTTAGCCCCTTTGAGGTAAAACTCGATGAGGAAGAGGAGTGGTAACACAACTAATTTATCTCTGAACTGCTTTAATCGAGCGGTAACAAGACCCTTCCCCCCTAAATTTCCCGTTTATGGATAAAAGAAATGTCGATGTAGTCGTAATATCCGATGTACATTTAGGCACCTATGGTTGCCACGCGAAAGAACTTCTAAAATATCTTAAGAGCATAAAGCCCAAAACGTTGATTTTAAACGGCGATATCATCGATATCTGGCAGTTTAGTAAAAGTTATTGGCCCGAATCGCATATGAAAGTAATCCGTAAACTGATGAAATTCGTATCAGAGGGTGTTCAGGTCCACTATCTGACAGGAAATCATGATGAGATGCTCCGCAAATTCGACGGCATGGAAATGGGCACTTTCCATCTCCAGAATAAATTAATTTTAGAGCTGGACGGTAAAAAGGCATGGTTCTTTCATGGCGATGTTTTTGATGTAACCATGCAGCACTCTAAATGGCTGGCCAAACTTGGTGCGGTTGGCTACGATACGCTAATCCTCATCAATAGTTTTGTAAACTGGGTACTTACAGCATTTGGGCGGGAGAAGATGAGCTTTTCGAAAAAAATAAAAGCAAAGTTTAAAGATGCCGTTAAGTTCATCAATAGTTTTGAGCAAACTGCGGCAGAACTAGCCATCGAAAAAGGATATCAATATGTAGTTTGTGGTCATATCCACCAGGCTGAGCAACGCGAAATCGCCACAGAAGATGGAAAAGTGCTTTACCTGAACAGTGGAGATTGGGTAGAAAGTTTAACCGCTTTAGAGTATGAAAATAAAAACTGGACGGTCTTTAAATATGAGTACCAACATTTTACGAAAGACGAATTGGATGAAGGAATCCTTTCTGATGCCGAGGATTTAAAAAGTAAACTGGACATAAATATTCTTTTACAGAATATAAAATACGAAATTGCCCAATAATTTTAGATATTCGGGCATAAATGAAGATACTTTACGCAATACAGGGAACTGGTAACGGTCATATCAGTAGGGCGAGGGAAATTATTCCTTTGCTACAAAAATATGGCGAATTGGATATTTTAGTAAGTGGAACACAGGCCGATGTGAAACTCAGTCAGCCGGTAAAATACCAGTTGCATGGTTTCAGCTTTATTTTTGGGAAAAAAGGCGGTGTAGACCATTTTAAAACATGGCTGAACATGAATCTTTTCCGATTTAGAAAAGATATGAAGCAGTTGCCACTGAAAGAGTACAACCTTATCGTTAACGATTTTGAACCTGTAAGTGCCTGGGCCTGTAAACTACAGGGCATAGAATGTGTATCATTGAGCCATCAGGCTGCATTTAAATCTAAAAAAGTACCCCGTCCAAGAACTTTAGATTGGGGAAAGCTTATTTTGAGCCGTTATGCGCCTACCAAATACCATATTGGCTTTCATTTCGACCGTTACGATACTTTTATCCATACCCCGGTAATCAGGGCAGAGATCCGGAATCTGAAAAGTGAAAATTTAGGACATTATACGGCATATCTTCCAGCTATTGACGATAAACGTTTGGTAAAGCTTTTTACACAGCTCCCTGAAGTTACCTGGCAGGTTTTTTCTAAACACAGTAAAGTTGCCTACCGGGAAGGGAATGTTTTTGTAGAGCCGGTTAACAACGAAAAATTTAATAAAAGCCTGGCCACCTGCGAAGGTTTGTTTACCGGTGGTGGTTTTGAAGGACCAGCAGAAGCACTTTATTTAAAGAAAAAACTGCTGGTAGCACCTATGCGTTTCCAGTTTGAACAACAGTGTAATGCTTATGCTTTAAAACAGTTCGGTTTACCTGTAATTTGGGGAAGTACCAGAAACTGGTTGCCTATTATCAAAAACTGGGTAGAAAATCCGCAACAGCATGAGTTTAATTTCCCGGATGAAACGGCCCGGATCATTGATGATATGGTGAAGAAATATGCGAGGGTTTAGTCCTGAGTCTTCAGTCCTGAGTTCAAAGTCAATTTGCTCTCGATTGTCATCTTGAGCGTAGTCGAAGGATCTCAATGATGAATTAAGTTACTTAGTGATTTGGAAATGAATGTCGGTAGCTTTTGGCTTGTACAGGCCCGTTATTCGCTATAGCCCGATAAAGGATCGGGGCTGTCGCTACTCCCGGGTTTATTTAACGCAAAGCAGCGCTTTTGGGGATGGTTAGCTATACATCGCGTATTTGTACCTTCCGCTGCTACCTATTCACTTTGGTCTTAGGCTTATTCTAATCCGTGGCACAATACTGATCGGAACCGATACAAACAGGAACCTGCTTTTCTAAAAATAACAGAACTCACTTTTCTGCTTTTCATTAGCCAAACGGTCTTCGACTCCGCTCAGACTGACAGATTTATGGATGTCTTTCAATAAGATAAATAACATAAATCCTCCCTTTAGTCTTTAAGCTTTGGTTTTCTACTCTTGTCCTTCCGCTCAACGCTTATCGCCCTCCGCTTTGGTCTTTAAGCTTAAGTCTTTCTTCTGCTACTATTAAATTATTTTCTTTACTTTGCCTACTCTTTAAAAAGGCATGATTAATCAGTTTAGAAAGCTAAATCCAATTAACCTCGTATTCTTGCTGGCGTACACATTTTTTTTGCGTATTGCCATTTTTCATGAAACGCACGATAAGCTGAACTTTGATTTTTTGGAGCCCTTTGCCCGATTATTGATCAATATAGATTTGGATGATGCCTTTACACCATACACCAATATTTTTATCGCAGCACTATTGGTTTATATACAGGCGTTAATTTTCAACCGGGTTGTAAACAACCATAATTTGCTGGCCAAACCCAGTTTCCTTCCGGGGCTGATGTTTATTACAGGAACAAGTCTGTTTATGCCTTTTATGATACTAAGCCCGGCGTTATTGTGCAACTTTCTGCTGATCTGGATTATAGATAAATTTTTAAAACTAGGTAAAAGTGCCAACACTATAACCACTGTTTTCGATATCGGGATGATTATTGGGGTTGGAACATTGATCTACTTTCCGTTTATGACCATGTTGCTGATGATCTTTTTAGCGCTGTTGCTTTTTAGGTCGTTTAACTGGCGCGAATGGGTAGCTGGCTTGATTGGTTTTATTACAGTTTTCTTTTTTCTGGCAGTATTTTATTATTGGAAAGATAATTTAAGTTCGTTTTATCAGATATGGCAACCATTAGGCAATAAGTTTCCTTCGGTTTTTAAAATCAACTATAACGATTACCTGGTGCTGATCCCGGTAACAGTAATTATCATACTGGCATCACTACAGCTCCGGGAAAATTTCTTCAGGAGTTTTATCAGTACACGGAAAAGTTTTCAGCTGTTGTTTTTCATGTTTATTGTTTCTGCAGCTAGTTTTTACCTCAAACCCGATTTCAGGACCTGGCATTTTTTGCTTTGTGTACCGCCAGGATCGGTACTGTTGGCATACTATTTTAGCAATGCCAAAAAACGTTGGTTTTACGAAACATTGTTCGTTTTATTTGTGCTTTCGATACAGTATTTTCTGTTTGTTTAACCTTTTTTAACAAATAACTAGAGCGAAACTTGACAAAGATTAATAGCTTTGTGCATGATTTTAGCATTAAAGCTTTTTTAGTTTTAATCAAGATGGATAAAAAATGGGGTCATTGGAATTTCTAAGAACATATTATTTGCAGTGGGAGATTTTAAATGCGTAGGCTAAGCATTGATATTGGAAATTCTGCTGTGAAGGTTGCGGTTTTTGCAGATAAGGACATTATTCATCATCAGCGTTTCAATAAAATTGGGATACTTGATCTGGCTCAATTGATTGAGAAGTTTTCGCCAGCGAAATCCATCATCAGTAGTGTTAACCAGGAAGTTGGACCATTAGAAGTATTTTTAAAAAAGCATACCGGGTATATCCGTTTCTCAACCATGTTAACGAACGGCGTACAAAATAGATATAAAACGCCAGTTACTTTAGGATTAGATAGATGGGCTGCTATTTTGGGTGCAAATGGTTTACATCCAACAAATGCAAGTTTGGTGGTTGATGCGGGTACCTGTATTACTTACGATGTTTTAACCAGTTCTAAGGAATATTTTGGCGGAAGTATAAGCCCTGGTATTAAAATGCGGTTTAAGGCCGTGCACGAATTTACTGGCCGTTTGCCTTTGGTGGAGTGGGATGCAAATGAAGCTATTGTGGAAGGTACTGATACCCAATCGGCAATTAAAAACGGCGTTTTACAAGGAATAATAAACGAAATTGAAGGCTTTATTGCCCTAAATAATAAAAAAGAAAGTGCTCTGAAGGTAATTATAACGGGGGGTGATGCTAATTTTTTGTATAAACAATTACAAAACAGCATCTTTGCGCCTCAAATTATAAAAGATCCTTACTTAGTATTAAAAGGATTAAATGAAGCTATTGCAGATTAAAATGTACAAAAGAATAAATTATATTGCAGCCATACTCGTTCTAGTTTGTGGTTTAAGTGCTCAGGCACAGGTTACCACTTCATCACCATATTCAAGATATGGACTTGGAAATATAAAGGGATCTTTGTTGCCCCAGCTTAGGGCAATGGGTGGAATTTCTACCGCAGTAGGTAAAGTAACAGGGTTCAATTATATTAATATGCAAAACCCTGCATCTTACGCCGGAATAACTTTAACTACCATTGATGTGGGAATGAGCGCTGGTTTAACCAATCTTTCGCGAAACAATTTAAGCGAAACGAGTTTCAATTCTACTTTTAGTCATTTGGCATTTGCCGCTCCGGTTACCAAAAGATCGGCCTTGAGTTTTGGTATTTTGCCTTACTCAGATTTGGGTTATTCTTACAGAAACACCACCAAAGTTGATACAACCACTTTATACCAGCTTTATGAAGGCGAAGGCGGCTTATCAAAAGCTTATTTAGGTTATGGTTATCGTTTTGGCGATCATTTAAGAATTGGGGGTAACTTAGAATATATTTTTGGTAACCTCCAAACCACCCGGGCTACAGAATTTCAATCGGTAGGGGCTTATAATGCTAAACTTCAAAATAAAAATAGTGTTGGCGGTATAAATTACTCTTATGGCATACAGTACGATTTTAATATCGGTAAGAAAACAATTATGACCCTGGGGTATTCTGGAAGCACTTCTGGGAAAATAAATTCAACACAAACTTCTTTTGCTACGTTCTACACAAGAGATCAAAGTGGTAATGAAAACCCTGCAGCCGATACGTTAAATATCGCGGATAACGGAAAATCTAATCTTACCTTGCCATTAACGCACAATTTTGGGATCTCTATCCAGCAAAATGATAAGTGGATGATTGGTGCCGATTTTAGAATGAGTAAATGGGCTGCAACAAGTATCAATAATGTAAATCAAGGTTTGCAAGATAGCTGGGGGGCATCGCTCGGTGGCCAATGGACACCAGATGCATTTTCTTACAACAGTTATATGAAACGCGTAGATTACCGCCTTGGTGTTAATTACGATAAAACTTATATCAAAATCGGTAATCAGGATATCAAACAAATGGGTGCATCTTTAGGTTTTGGCTTCCCCTTGCCTACTGCTAACGGTGGTTCAGCATTTTATAAAATCAACTTTACAACCGAGTTCGGACAAAGAGGAACGTTAAGCGATAATCTTGTTAAAGAGAAGTTTATTAATTTCCACTTAGGCTTTACCTTGAACGATACCTGGTTCCGTAAGTATCGTGTAGACTAATGAATTTAAGAACATTTTTATATGGTCTGTTTCTGGCGTTGCCTTTTTTTCTGGCTTCCTGTGGAGACGACGATCTAAAAAATGCCAGTTCAGTGTCGCCAAATAAAGTAATCCTATCAAGGGACCGGACCATCGGTGTCGATATTACTTATAGCGATTCGGCCAGAATTAAGGCTAAAGGTTATGCCCCAATAATGGATAAAGTTACGCCTAAGAATGGAAGTGCTTATCAGGAGATGATAAAGGGGGTAAATATCGATTTTTATAATCCTAACGGAGCTATTGATGGAAACTTAGTGTGCGATTATGCCATTAGGAAAGATAGTGAGCTTAAAACCGAATTTAGGAAAAATGTGGTTGTAAAAAACAGTAAGGGCGATACTTTCTCTTCGCAGGAGCTGATCTGGGATGAGTCGAAAAAGATTTTTTATTCCAGTCAACGGGTATATGTAAAAGGAGTAGATGGAAGCATTGGCGAAGGCATCAACTTTAAAGCTCCGCAGGATTTTAGTACCTATGAAATGGATAGCGGAAACGGTGTGCTGAACATGAAGGAAGGCGTAGCGCCGTAGACGACGAGATGAGTGAATGATAGCGTTTTGAATGAGCGCATGTTTGAATGGCTTTATTCAAATCATTATTCACTGATACACGCATTCAATCATCCAACTCATTATCTAATTCAATCACTCAAAATTCTGTCATTCAAACATTAAAAGAGGGCCTGTATTTACTTAAAAATTAAACACTTGATAAATAAAATTTTGTGTTTTCTTTTTTGAGGCAAATTTGTATCTTGCGCCCTCTTAAAAAAGAACTAAATAAATTTATAATTACAATATGGGATTAATGACATTTTTGCGTAACCGTGCAGGCTATATTCTAGTTTTTGCCATCGGTTTTGCAATTGTTGCATTTTTAGTAGGTGATGCAATTAACGTGGGTAAACCTTTTTGGGCAGCAGATCAAAAAGTTGTAGGATCAATTGATGGTAAGGATATCAGTATTGATGAATTCGGACCAAAGGTTGATCAGGGTGTGAACCAGATGAAACAACAATATGGCGGCAGTGCAAATGCACAGATGACTGCTATGGCTGTTGATCAGGCATGGAATGCAGAGTTGGCAAAAGTTTTGTTAACTAAAGAGTACGATCGTTTAGGTTTAACAGTCTCTGAAGATGAATTGTTAGATTTATTACAAGGTCAAAACCCTAGCCCCCTAATTAAACAATATTTCTCTAATCCTCAGACAGGACAGTTAGATCGTGCTACCTTGATGAACTTTCTAAAATCGAAAGAACCTCAGGCTTTGCAGCAATCTAATATGTTACAGGAAGAAATTAAAAACCAGGCCCTTCAGACAAAATATTCTAACCTGATCCGTAATTCGGTTTATGTAACTTCTTTAGAAGCTACTGATGAATATACCAACCGTAATAAACTGGCTAATTTTAAATACGTAAGTTTAGATTATACTTCTATTCCTGATGCTTCTGTTAAATTAACAGATGGCGATTATTCGGAATATTATGATCAGAACAAAGCACGTTTCAACAATCCACAAGAAACACGTGCTTTTGAATACGTTACTTTCAGTATCAGTCCAACCAAAGCAGATTCATTGGCAATCAAAGCTCAGGTAGACAAAATTGCTGCTGATTTCCAGGTGGCTAAAAACGATTCACTTTTCGCAGCCATCAATTCAGACGTTAAAGTCCCATTTACTTATATCACAAAAGGCAAGTTGGATCCAGCTGTTGATTCGGCAGTATTCGCTTTACCTGCAGGCAGTTTTTATGGTCCGAAATTAACAGGTAACTCATACAAAATTGTGAAGGTAGTTTCAACCCGCATCTCTCCTGATTCGGTAAAAGCAAGCCATATTTTAATCGACCCGGCTAAAGTTGGTGGTGAAGATAAGGCAATAAAACTAGCTGATTCATTAAAAGCATTAATTTTAAAAGGAGCTAACTTTGCAGAACTGGCTAAAAATTACAGTGTAGATGGTTCGAAAGATCAAGGGGGCGAATTGCCAGCTTTTGCCCGCGGTGCTATGGTACCTGAGTTTGAGAATGCTGCATTTGATGGTAAGACAGGAGATCTTAAAGTAGTAAAATCTCAGTTTGGATACCATGTGCTTAGAATCGAAAAACAGATCGGTTCATCTAAAGTGGCTAAATTAGCTTACGTAGAAAAAGCATTAAATGCAAGTAGCAAAACCCAGGCAGCGGCTTACAAAGCAGCAAGTAATTTCTTAACTGATGTGAAAGGTAACGACTTTAGCAAATTTGCTGCACAAAAAGGATTAAAAGTTGCTGTTGCCGATAAGGTTGCATCCACACAAGGATTTGCAGCTGGATTGGATAATCCACGTAAATTAATTCAAGATGCTTATGCAGCAGATAAAGGTGATGTATTACCTGAAATTTATACCATGAGCAATGCTTATGTTGTGGCCCGTTTAACTACAATCAGTCCAAAAGGTATTTTATCTTTAGCTGATGTGAAGAAAGAAATTGAGCCAATGGTAATTAATGCAGTCAAAGCAAAACAATTAAAAGAAAAATTAGCCAACGCAGGTAAAGGAAGTATCGATCAGGTTGCAGCTAAAGTTGCACGTCCGGTTAATCCAGTACAAAATGTGGTATTTGCTAATCCGGTAATCCCAGGCGTAGCACAGGAAAATGCTTTAGTAGGTAGCGTTTTCGGTTCACAGCCAGGTAAAGTATCTGCCCCTGTTCAGGGCGAACGTGGTGTTTATGTATTTTCAGTTGATGGATTTACAAATCCTGCACCAATTGCAAATATGTTTAAACAAAAAGAAAGCATGATGTTAAGTTTAGGACAGCGTTCATTAGGATCGGCTTTCCAGGCTTTACAGGAAAATGCAAAGATAAAAGACAATCGTGTGAAATTCTATTAAATAGAAAATACGTAATTTTGTAACCGTTCCGATGATTAGTCGGAACGGTTTTTTTATTTAAGGCCATGGAAATTCAGGAAAACATTATTAATAAAGTAGCCAATAGCGGTTTAATTACCTTAAATCTCGAAGATTTTTATCATAAAGGCGAAAGAGTGGTTTATGATATTGTAGACAATCTTTTTTCTGGGTTAATACTAAGGGAAAAGGATTTTAGAGAGTTTATCAAAAATCACGATTGGGCGCAATATCAGGATAAGAATGTAGCCATTATTTGTTCGGCCGATGCAATTGTACCTACATGGGCTTATATGTTGCTGGCCAATAAACTAAAGCCATATGCCAACGAAGTGGTATTTGGCGATTTAAATACATTGGAAGCTGTTTTATTTACCAAGGCATTGGCTAAAATTAATCCTCAAGATTATGCCAACGAGCGTGTGGTGGTAAAAGGATGTGGAGATATCGATGTTCCGGTTTCAGCCTATGTTGAGGTAACCAACCTGCTTACACCGGTAGTTAAAAGCATTATGTTTGGAGAACCCTGCTCTACAGTTCCCGTATATAAAAGAAAAGATTAAATTTTGGTTTGCTTTTTGTATATCTTCATGGGAGAAAGAATTTAACCACATTTTTTAGGAAACAGTTCCTTCCCAACAACACACAAATGAGTACAAAAGCAATGAAGAAATTATTTATAACCGTCACGGCTGGCTTATGCAGTCTTTTGGCAACGGCTCAGCAACTTCCCCTGAAGAAAGAGGCCGTATTTCAGGAAGGTGAAGTTTTGCAATATAAATTAAGGTACGGATTTATAACGGCGGCAGAAGCCACGATTAAGGTAGCCAATTCTGATTTAAAGTTTGATAACAAACCCACCTATAAACTTACGGTTGATGCGCAGACTTCCGGAACTTTTGATGTGTTTTATAAGATAAGAGATCATTACGATTCGTATATCGATAAAACTGACCTTTTACCTTACTTCTATCAGGAGAATATCCGTGAGGCCAGTTATAGACGTCAGGATAAGGCACGTTTTACGCAGGATGCAAAGAAAGTAGTTTCGAACAGAGGAACTTTTACAACACCGACTAATCAGACTTTTGACCTGGTTTCGGCTTATTATTTTGCCCGGAGCCTGGATATCAGTAAAATCAAGGTTGGTGATAAGTTTAAACTGAACTATTTTTTGGGTGATGAAATCTCAGCCTTAGAGGTAGAATATATAGGAAAAGAAACGATTAAGAGTAAGTTGGGGAACATCCGCTGTTTAAAATTTAGTCCATCCATTAAGCCAGGAAGGATCTTTAAAAAAGATAGCCGGTTATACCTTTGGGTAACCGATGATGGAAACCGCGTGCCGGTAAAAGCCCAGGTAGAGATATTGGTGGGTGCAGTTACCATGGAATTAAAATCGGCCAGTGGACTGAAATATGCTTTAGCAAAAGAATAATGATGATAGAAGTTGAACAGGTGCTGGTGCACGAAGACGTATTGAAAGAAAACTTTGTTTGTAATTTAAGCAAATGTAAAGGGATCTGTTGTGTGGAAGGTGATTCGGGTGCGCCATTGGACAATGACGAAAAAGCCATTTTGGAAGAGATTTATCCAAAAATTAAACACCTGTTGAATGAAAAAGGCATTAAGGCTATAGAAGAACAAGGCGTTTACGTGGTGGATGAAGATGGCGACCTGACCACTCCTTGTGTCGATAAAAATAAAGAATGTGCTTACGTGCTTTTTGAGGGTGGTATTACCAAGTGTGCCATTGAAAAAGCGTATGAGCAAGGTATTGTAGATTGGCAGAAGCCGATTTCTTGTCACCTTTACCCTATCCGGATAACCAAATATCCAGAATTTGAGGTGCTAAATTACGACCGCTGGCACATCTGCCACGATGCTTGTACCTTTGGCCGTGAACTTAAAGTACCAGTTTATAGCTTTTTAAAAGGACCACTAATCCGTAAATACGGTGAAGAGTGGTATAAAGAATTAGAAAGTTCTGTGGCGGCGATGTAGTTTGTTTTTCTTAAATTTCTATGTTTATTGGCGCAACAGTAAAATCAAATATAAGCTTCATCTATGCTTTCCTTGCGTATATCTATTGTGACTGTAAGCTTATCTATTTATGCAAAAGATGCTCATAGAAATTAATTAATTGCTTCTAAATTATTTCGTTCAGTTTTCAGCTTATGTCAAAATTAAATTGTTTTTTGCCGAAATCTAGCTTACTTTAGCCAATTGAAAAACATTTAATAACTGTGAAAAAAATCTTAATCACTGGTGGTGCAGGCTTTATTGGCTCTCATGTAGTTCGCCGTTTTGTAAATAACTATCCTCAATACGAGATCGTCAATTTAGATAAACTTACCTATGCAGGTAACCTGGCTAATTTAACGGATATTGAAAATAAGCCAAATTATAGATTTGTAAAGGAAGACATTACAGATGCTAACGCAATGTTTGATCTGTTTAAAACAGAAAATTTCGATGCGGTTATCCACCTAGCAGCAGAGAGCCATGTAGATCGTTCTATTTCTGATCCAACAGCTTTCGTCATCACCAATGTAATTGGGACAGTAAATTTATTAAATGCGGCCCGCGAATATTGGAAAGGTGATTACGATAAAAAACGTTTCTATCATGTAAGTACCGATGAGGTTTACGGTGCTTTAGGCGAAGAAGGTATGTTTACTGAAACAACTGCTTACGATCCGCATAGCCCTTATTCGGCATCAAAGGCGAGTTCAGATCACTTTGTAAGGGCTTACCATGATACTTATGGCATGGACTGTGTAATTTCTAATTGCTCTAACAACTATGGTTCTCATCATTTTCCCGAAAAATTGATTCCATTAGCCATTAATAATATCAAAAACAACAAGCCTGTACCCGTTTATGGTAAAGGCGAAAACGTACGCGATTGGTTATGGGTAGAAGACCACGCCAGAGCAATCGATGTAATTTTCCACAATTCGAAAACAGGAGATACTTACAACATTGGTGGACATAACGAATGGAAAAATATTGATCTGATCAATTTGCTTTGTACCATTATGGACCAAAAACTTGGTCGCGAAGTAGGAGAATCGGCTAAGCTGATTACCTATGTAACCGACCGCGCAGGTCACGATTTACGCTATGCCATTGATTCGAGTAAATTACAAAATCAATTGGATTGGGTACCAAGCTTACAATTTGAAGAAGGCTTGGCCAAAACAGTAGACTGGTATCTACAAAACGAAGATTGGTTAAACAATGTAACCTCAGGCAATTATCAATCTTATTACGAACAACAATACAGCAGTAAATAATGGAAATTGAACAAACAGGATTAAAAGACTGTCTGATTATAAAGCCAAGGGTGTTTGAAGATCCCAGGGGTTATTTTTTTGAAAGCTTTAATCAAAATACTTTTGAAGAAAAAACAGGTTTATCTGGCAGGTTTGTTCAGGATAACCAATCTTATTCTTCATATGGTGTAATTAGAGGTTTACATGCCCAAACCGGTGAATTTGCACAGGCTAAATTGGTTCGTGTAACGAAAGGTGAAGTATTGGATGTTGCCGTAGATGTACGCCCTAGCTCACCAACTTATGGTAAGCACATTGCGGTGCGTTTAAGTGCGGAGAATAAATTACAGCTGTATATTCCAAGAGGCTTTGTTCATGGCTTTTCTGTATTGAGTGAAACCGCAGAATTTTTATACAAGTGTGATAATTTTTTCAATAAAGCTTCAGAAACTGGCGTAATTTATAACGATACGGACCTGAATATCGATTGGTTAATTCCAGAAGAAGATCAAGCTATTTCAGATAAAGACCTTTTTTTAAAACCCTTTTCAGTTTTACAACACATATGAGCAAAATATTAGTAATTGGCGCTGGCGGACAGTTAGGCCAGTGCTTAAAGGTGGTTGCGGAGCGAAGAGGAATTACGGAAATTGTTTTTCCAGCGGAGCAGGATGCCAATATTCTAAATGAGTCTGGTTTGAAAGATCTGTTAGCTGCAGCGCAACCTGCTTTTGTAATTAACTGTGCCGCTTATACTGCTGTAGATAAAGCAGAGGATGAAGTTGAGCTGGCTAAAGCCATTAATGAAACAGGGGCAGCTTACTTAGCCTCAGCTTGTTTAGTAAATGGGGCAACGCTTATACATGTTTCTACCGATTTCGTTTTCGAAGGGAATGAGGTTAAATTGTTGAAAGAAGATGATCAAGCTGAACCGATCAATGTTTATGGTGTAACCAAATTAGATGGAGAAGAAGTAGTTGTTTCAACACTGCCTGCTCACTTCATTATCCGCACCAGCTGGTTGTATTCTGAGTATGCCAACAACTTTGTAAAGACCATGCTTAAACTTGGTGCTGAGCGTGATGAACTGAATATCATTGCCGATCAAGTGGGCACACCGACCTACGCGATTGATCTGGCAAATGCCATTTTTGATATTATAAGTTCTTCATCCGCCGCTTATGGCGTTTACCATTATAGCAATGAAGGGGTAACCTCATGGTTCGATTTTGCAAAGGCCATTTTTGATATCAGTGAAACAGCGGTTAAAGTGAATCCTATTCCAGGTTCTGCTTACCCTACCAAAGCTGTCCGGCCAGCATTTTCGGTAATGGACAAAACCAAGATCAAAGAAACTTTTGATATCCAGATTCCATATTGGAGAGATAGTCTGATAGAGTGTATAAAACAAATTAATAAATTGAAGTAATGTAGATTTTAGATAGAGCCATTAACCTCAAATCTAATGTCTAAAATCTCAAATCTAATACTAATATGAAAGGTATAATCTTAGCTGGTGGCAGCGGAACCCGTTTGCATCCTTTAACTTTGGCTTGTAGTAAACAGATGATGCCGGTTTACGATAAACCGATGATCTATTATCCACTATCTACCTTAATGTTGGCTGGTATAAAGGAAATTCTGATTATCTCTACCCCACACGATCTGCCAAATTTTGAAAAATTATTGGGTGATGGTGCTTCTTTAGGCTGTAAATTTAGTTATGCAGCACAGGCTGAGCCGAATGGGTTAGCACAGGCTTTCGTTATTGGAGAAGAGTTTATAGGTAAAGATAAAGTGGCCCTGGTGTTGGGTGATAATATTTTCCATGGCGATGGTATGGCTAAATTATTACAGGCCAGCTCTGACCCTGATGGCGGTGTGGTATTTGCCTACCAGGTTGCTGATCCTGAACGTTACGGGGTTGTGGAGTTTGATGAAAATAAAAAGGCAATTTCGATAGAAGAAAAACCTGTTCAACCCAAATCAGACTACGCAGTACCAGGTTTGTATTTTTATGATAACGAGGTGGTAGAAATTGCCAAAAATATTAAACCTTCACCTCGTGGCGAGTACGAAATTACCGATGTGAACCGAATCTATCTGGAACGAGGTAAATTAAAGGTAGGCGTATTAAGCCGTGGTACAGCCTGGTTAGATACCGGGACTTTTACCTCTTTAATGCAGGCCGGGCAATTTGTTCAGATTATTGAAGAAAGACAAGGTTTAAAGATAGGCTGTATTGAAGAAATAGCTTATCGTATGGGCTTTATCGATGAAGAACAGCTTAAGGCTATTGCTACTCCATTGGTTAAAAGCGGCTATGGTAGTTACCTGTTGAAACAGATTAAATAAGAAGTTGGACCTTAGTGTAATAATAAATCACCATTCATTGCAATTGTATTGATTGGTGATTTTCTTTTATCCTTCAGAAGGATGATTTAAGGAGATAAACGATCGTTAAGTATCGTCATCTCCGCAGTGGAGATCTTTTGATATAGTCCCGATCTCTCCTCCAAATCAAGACGACCGCTCATTGCTGTCCCAGCGAAAGATCTTCAGAAGTATCTGAAATTTTTACCACATAAGAGATATAAGTTCATTTAAGCCTTACGCTGCACCCAACACTGTGTGCGCTGTGCTTTTTTTCTTTGTGGGCCCTGTGGTTAAAAGATTATCAGCATTGAATCAGGCACAATAAGCATCCCTGATTTATCTTATATTTGCCCAGTTACCGAAAGAAAAAATGAATACAAAAAAGCAGATTGCAATTATTGGTTTAGGTTATGTAGGTTTACCCCTGGCTATCGAATTTGCGAAGAAATATAAAGTAATTGGTTTTGATACGAACGAGGAACGGGTTGCAGAGTTAAATCAACTACAGGATCGAACAAACGAAGCCAATCTGGAAGATCTGCAAACTGTAATTGTTGAATCAGAGGTGGGATTAACCCTTAGTGCCAATTTAGCCGACCTGGCCACCTGTACCATCTATATCGTTACCGTTCCTACCCCTATCGATCAGCTCAAACGGCCAGATCTGCAACCTTTACTTGCGGCAAGTAAAATGTTGGGTATAGTGCTTAAAGCTGATGATATCGTCATTTATGAATCAACTGTTTACCCTGGCTGTACTGAAGAAGATTGCGTGCCTGTTTTAGAAAAAATTTCAGGATTAAAATACAATATCGATTTTTTCTGTGGCTATTCCCCAGAACGGATTAATCCTGGAGATAAAGTTAATACCCTTACCAAAATTAAAAAGGTAACCTCGGGCTCTACGCCTGCAATTGCTGCTGAAATTGATCAACTCTACGCATCTATCATTACCGCAGGTACCCATTTGGCACCCAGCATTAAAGTAGCAGAAGCCTCAAAAGCCATTGAAAATGCACAACGGGATGTTAATATCTCTTTTGTAAATGAACTGGCCTTAATCTTTGATCGCATGGGCATTGATACAACAGATGTCCTGGCTGCTGCTGCAACCAAATGGAATTTTCTCAATTATAAACCCGGCTTGGTTGGTGGCCATTGTATTGGCGTCGATCCCTATTATTTAGCGCATAAATCGGAAGCTTTGGGTTATAAACCTGAAGTGATTTTATCCGGGCGGAGGATAAATGACAATATGGGCATGTTTGTAGCCAATAAGGTGATTAAGATGTTGGTGGCCAGAGATAAGGTAATTAATGGCGCTAAAGCACTAATATTAGGTTTCGCTTTTAAAGAAAATTGCCCCGATACCAGAAATACAAGGGTAATCGATATTTATAGGGAGCTGATATCGTTTGGTTTGGAAGTTGATGTATTTGATCCCTGGGCCAATACAGCTGAAGTGGAAAAGGAATATGGTTTTAGGTTATTGGAACAGTTTGGATATCAATATGACACTGTGATTCTGGCGGTCTCCCATTACCAGTTTTTGAACGTTGATTATTCCGAATTCAGAAAAACTGGAGCTGTTATTTTCGATACTAAATCATTCATTGCGCGTGATTTGGTTGATGATAGATTATAACCTGAGTTCGATTATTAAAATGCGTACAATTGATTAGTTTTTACAGTTTGATATTTGATTGATGGTTTTTTTAGGGAAGAAACTATATGCTGCCAATCCAGCCAAAATATTAACTATAAAATTAATAAATGAGCGATGTCTTGAATGTTCAATCTGGTATATGTTTTTAAGCTCGTTATTTACGGTTTCTATGACAGGCCTTTTCCTCAACATGATCTTTCGTTCATGTTCATTAAGCTGTTTTTTATATTGTTATGTATGCCTGTTATCAAATGTACCCCATCAGTAAAGTATTTCAAACAAAGTTTTGGATATATACCCCTTGCCTCCAAACAGCTTTCCGAATATTTTTTCAGGAATCCCTTTCTTTTCAAGGGCTCCCTATCATCCATATTTCCCTGCCTAATCAGGAAATTTAGAATTTCGCCTCTGTCATTAATCGGCAAATGAAGCTTGAAACCGAAAAACCAGCCCATTGTGGATTTTCCAACTTCAGCAATCCCCCTGAATACCTTGTTTGCCTTGATCCGTATGTTCTTACAGACTCTTATCGGTGTGGAATCCAAAAAAAATGCCTGTACAAGAACCTGAACAACAGCTTTTAAGGAATATGGTTAAGGGCATGATTACACTTTGGTTATGCTCTACAAATCGGTGGGCTATTAATGGAAACATCTGAAACAATGGTCAAATTATCTGCTATAAAATTATTATTGAATAAAATTCAAACAGGCTCTAATGTAAATAATTTATTTGCGGCTCTTGGTTTTCTGTTGGCAAACAATTCAAAAATATAGCTGTTATAAGAATATCCATTGGCTGATCGCCGTATTTATTAATCACAAAATTCGTTTATGCAGTATATTGACCAGGTTTCAGGTTATCCTATCCCTTTGTTTTTTAAGAACCTAATCATTGGATTAATAGCGGTATCTCTTGATATTTTAATCAAGTTATCATTCACAAAACTTTCATCTTGCTTTCGGGTTGTGGGATTTTATCATTATAAACCTGAACTAGATTAATAACATGCCTTTCAAGATCTTCTGTAGATATTTTCAACTCACCGTCGTTACCCTGAATTTATTTCAGGGTCTATCTAGCAGGAAAGATGCTGACAACGAAGTAGCTATTAGGCCTTTAAAGCTATATTTTATTTAAACATGCCTTTCACTTTCAGCTTTGCTAATTTTTCCTGCAGATCGCCATCAGCGTCTTTTGGCTCATTACGTGGCTTGAAGTTTTGTCTACTGTTATTCTGCTTAAAATCTTGTTTTGGTTTATGCTCTTTAGTCTCCCGACTACGGGCTTCCGACTTCGGACTGGCTTCAGTTTTCATCGATAGTGAGATTCTTTTGCGTGTTGCATCAACTTCCATTACCATACTTCGACCTAAAGGTAAAAATTAAAGGAAGCAAAGCTAATCAGGATTTGCGGGATTTTTAAGATGAAGTTTTCCATCTGGCTCTGTGGGTAGTTTCCCAGAAAGTTATTTAGGACAATAATTCTGTTTAGTTTTTGAGTCAATTGATTTAGTGTCTGGTTGAAAAGTGTTCGGCATAAGTAGTTTATAATGTCTTATTACTTTGGCATACTATTTGCTTTTTTGTTTTGCTAACCAACTAACTAAAATACTAAATTAATGTCAAATCCGTATCCCCGATGCTGGAAATGTAACACGCACTACCACTATCAAATTCCAAGGCCTTGGTTGATTAAAACGTTGCTTTTTTTTCTGCCCATTAGGAAATATTTTTGCCCACATTGTGTGACCAGTAGATATTCTTGGGTGAAGACCAAAAATAATAGCGCTAATTACCTAAAGACTGAGCATGTTGATAAGACCGACCCTAAAAAGCTCAGAAAAAAATAAACATTGCTATCCTTTAAATGCAATTTAGCAGAGCGCTTATCATGAACGTGGCTTGCAGCCCCGATTTTACACCTTACCGTGTGGACGCATCTTTTGTTAAGTTTCAGGGATATTATTCATTCTCCATCCAATATTTATCTCGAACCTGAGTTCGATTATTAAAATGCGTATAATTGATTGATGGTTTTTTAGGGAAAAAACTATATGCTGCCAATCCAGCCAAAATATTAACTATAAAATTAATGAATGAGCGATGTTTTGAATATTCAATCTGGTATATGTTTTTAAGCTCGTTATTTACAGTTTCTATCACAGACCTTTTCCTCAATCTGATCTTATCGTTCATGTTATTTCAAACAAAGTTTTTGATATATCCCTTGTCTCCAAACAGCTTGCCGAATATTTTTTTCAGGAATTCCTCTCTTTCAAGGGCCCTATCATCCATATTTCCCTGGCTAATCAGGAAATTTAGAATTTCGCCTCTGTCATTAATCGGCAAATGAAGTTTGAAACCGAAAAACCAGCCCATTGTGGATTTTCTAACTTCAGCAATCCCCCTGAATACCTTGTTTGCCTTGATCCGTTTGTTCTTACAAACTCAAAGTTCTTGCAGAATTCGTCAACTAAGCGGAAAATATCGGTAACTTTTATCATATTTAATCACGCCCGTGTGATATTTAAGCGTTTGAATTTCACGGATTTAAATATTTTCTGGCATGATTGCAATTTTAAATCGAATTAATTATCGAACTCAGGTTTATAGCCAATGTTTATCTCTGTATATCAAACCCAGAATTTATCAGGTCGGCTCTCTTCTTGAACTGCGCCTAAGGAAATAGCTTTTTTTGGACTAGTTTCTCCTACTAATGTTAAACTGGACTCCTGCTGAAAAAAGGTTAAGCAAGAATTCTGATTTTTGATAGGTATTTACCGTCCTGGAAGTTCCGTTCGGCTCTGTTGATTCTTGGCGTTCATAAGAATAAAAATAGTCCAGACTGCTTTCCGCAAATAGATTCATAAGCGGTATTAAGTTGAGCTTTACGCCTATAATCGGCGAAATGACCAATCCATTTTTTGATGATTCTGCATATCTCGCGGTACCCACAAACATGGTATTGCCAGGATAGGTATTACCACTAAATCTGTTAGAGCGGTAACCCAGGTCCATCCCAAAATAAGGTTGAAAACGGGAGTAGGTGAAATTCTTTTCAAAGCCAACTTTGAATGCAAAATCAGTCAGTATTCCTTCCGCAATTTCACAACTGGCACAGGTATTAGGGAAGGTGATACTCTTTCTATAGAAATTTCCTCCAATACGGTAACTGATTTGATTATCATTGAATTTCATGAACAACGCATTTGCGTAGGTATGCTTGAAATCTTGGTAATTTGTTTGGTTCAATACCTTAGGAAGCTGCATGATGCTGTACGCTTTTAAGCCTAACGAAAAGTTATAATCTGCACTTGTTTGGGAAAACGTGGGTAATGATAGCGCTAGTGCCGCTAACAGGAATATAATTTTTTTCATTTGATTAGGATATCAACTTCAAAAATAAAGATATTTCCCAGATGTAGATCATTGATAGGCATTTATATTTTTGAGGACAATCAATCGTGATTGGGGAGGTAGAAAAATACGATAATTTCACACTATTGGCAACGAGCTGAGGCTTCCTATCCTTAAGCTAGAAAAAATTATGTATGTTTGCTCGCTTAAAAAGTTATCAAAATAGTTTATGAAAGTTGCGCTAATAACAGGTGTTACGGGCCAGGACGGAGCATATCTGGCAGAATTTCTTCTGAAGAAAGGCTATATGGTGCACGGTTTAAAGAGAAGGTCGTCGCTATTTAATACTGACCGCATCGATCATCTATATCAGGATCAACATGAGAATAATGTTAATTTCAAACTTCATTTTGGCGATCTAACGGATTCTACAAACCTGATTAGGATCATCCAGGAGACTCAACCTGATGAAATTTATAACCTCGCGGCAATGAGCCACGTCCATGTGAGCTTCGAGATGCCCGAATATACGGCCAATGCCGACGGGATAGGTACGCTAAGGCTATTAGAGGCAATCAGGATTCTTGGGCTAACCAAAACTAAAATATATCAGGCTTCTACTTCCGAACTTTACGGACTCGTACAGGCTGTTCCGCAGAGTGAAACCACCCCTTTTTACCCACGGTCGCCATACGCTGTTGCTAAGATGTATGCGTATTGGATTACCGTTAATTATCGGGAAGCCTATGGCTTATTTGCCTGCAATGGTATTCTATTTAACCACGAAAGCCCTTTAAGGGGAGAAACTTTTGTGACGCGTAAGATTACCAGAGCGGCGGCTAAAATAGCACTTGGATTGCAGGAATGCCTTTATTTAGGTAATCTCTCCGCACAAAGGGATTGGGGACATGCCAAAGATTACATTGAAGCGATGTGGTTGATTCTGCAACAGGAAAAAGCTGAAGATTATGTGATTGCAACAGGGGTGACCACCACAGTTAGAGATTTTGTTAGAATGAGTTTTGCAGAGTTGGGAATCGAAATTGAATTCAGCGGAAAAGACGAGTATGAAAGGGGCGTAATTATAGATGTTGAGCAGGAACTACTGAGCAATTTCGGACTAAACGCTGAAGCACTAAAGCCAGGTCAGACGGTAGTTCAGGTGGATGCTAAATATTTCAGGCCAACGGAAGTTGATTTGCTTCTGGGCGATCCTACAAAAGCAAAAACACAATTGGGCTGGGTGCCTAAATATGATCTGGCTGCGCTGGTGAAAGAGATGGTGCATTCAGATTTGCAAGTAATGAAAAAAGATCAGTATTTAAAAGAAGGCGGATTCAGCACATTGAACTACTTCGAATAATCATAATATAATTAAATATACTTCCTATACCTATGAAGTTGAAAAACATATTTACAACCCTACTATTTCTGATCATGCTCACTGTATTCCAGCAGTCAATGGCTCAGACCAATTATGCAAATGTGAAGGTCGACGACCTAACTGATACGCAGATCCGGCAATTAATGCAGCGCGCGGAATCTATCGGTTATAACGACGCACAGTTAGAGCAGATGGCTGCTGCACAAGGTATGAAGGCTGACGAAATTCAAAAATTACGACTAAGGGTAGAGAAAATTAGAAAGCAGGATGGAACAACCAGTGGCGCTACCTCGCAGAACAATAACACATCAAATAGAGATGCAGAAGAAAGCGGTGATCGGTCAAGAACAGCGGTCAAGATCAACCAGGATTCAACAAAAAATACAGATAGTAAAAATATAAACAATAAAAAGACAAACAACAAAGATTACCAACAAACTGAAATCAATATTTTCGAAGGTCTGAAACCCAAAGTTTTTGGAAAGGAACTTTTTGCCAATACCAACCTCACATTTGAACCTAATCTCCGAATGGCCACGCCAAAAGGATATGTAATTGGTCCGGATGATGAACTTTTGGTAGATTTAAGCGGCGATAATGAGGCCAGTTATAAATTGAAAGTTAGTCCTGATGGCATAATACGTATGCAATACGTCGGGAATATCGCCGTAAGTGGTTTAACCATTGAGCAAGCTATTAGTAAAATCCGGTCTAGCCTTGCGTCCACTTATCCTTCACTAAGAACAGGCAGAACTACTGTGGCTGTGAACCTTGGGAATATCCGTACGATTAAAATTACTCTTGTTGGAGAGGTTGTGAAACCAGGCTCCTATTCCCTTTCTTCCCTCTCTACTGTGTTTAATGCACTAAATGCTTCAGGAGGTCCAAATGAAAACGGGTCATTCCGTAAAATACAGGTGATCAGGGGAAACAATATCGTGTCTACAATTGATGTGTATAGCTTCCTGCTTAATGGCGTTCAAAAAGGCAACATCCGATTACAGGATCAGGATGTGATCAACATTCCGGTTTATGAAAAGCGGGTAGAAATGTCGGGAGAGGTTAAAAGGCCAGCCTTATTTGAGGTGGTGTCAGGCGAAAGCCTTGCAGATCTTCTGCGCTTTGCTGGCGGTTTCTCTACAGAAGCTTACAGTTCCAATATTAAAGTGTTGCAAAATACCAATAGAGAGCGGAAGATTATTGATGTTTCCAGTACACAATTCAATAGCTATAATCCTCAGAATGGAGATAAATTTATTATAGACACAATTTTGGATCGTTTTGCAAACAAAGTAGAAATTGATGGAGCTGTTTTTCGTCCTGGGAAGTATTCGTTAGAAGATGGTACCACCTTGAAACGCTTGATTTCGAAGGCCGACGGCTTGAAAGAAGATGCTTTTTTAAATCGAGGTTATATCAACCGCTTGAATTTCGACAATACTGCCAGTTTTATTTCTTTCGATGTTGCTAAGATCATGTCTGGTGCGCAGGCTGATATTCCGCTTCAGAGAGAGGATAAAGTAACGATATCGTCTTTGTTTGACTTGAGAGATGAATATAAGCTTAGCATTCAGGGAGAGGTTAGGCAGCCCGGCACATTTGATTATGCAGATAATATGAGCGTCGAAGCTTTGATCCAAATGGCGGGCGGGTTTAAAGAAGGTGCTACGCCCAGCCGGATTGAAATCTCCAGAAGGGTTAAAAGTGCAGATACCATAGGTAAAACTTCACGTACGGCTGAAGTATTCAGCCTTTCGGTTGATCGGAACCTGAAAATTGAGGGGCCTACTTTTGTTTTACAGCCTTTTGATATTGTGTCGATCAGAAATTCAGAGGGTTATTCCATTCAGAAACAAGTCAAATTAGAAGGTGAGGTTCTTTACCCTGGTGTATATACCATCACCAATAAAAATGAACGTATTTCTGATGTGATCAAAAGAGCCGGTGGACTCACTTCTTATGCTTACGCTGAAGGAGCGAGTTTAAAACGCCCTGGTGCCGAAAAAGTAAATCCAACAGATAAGAATGCCATTAACAATAAAGAAGAAGAGGAGAAAAAATACTTAAGCTTAAAACGTGCACAGGAAGCCGGTGCTAAAGATACATTGGCGGCGGAGATCGAGCAGAAACTGATTCAAAGTGACCTGGTCGGCATCAATCTGGAACGTATAATGGACAAACCATTGGGGAAATACGACCTGATTGTAGAGGACGGGGATATTATCCGTGTTCCACGCACTTTGCAGACTGTGCGAATTACCGGTGAGGTACTTAATCCCAACAGCATTGTGTACCTTCCTGGAAAGAGCTTAAGGCAATACATCAATGGCGCTGGTGGTTTTACCTCGAACGCGAGAAAAGGTGGAACCTATATTAAATATGCTAACGGATCTGCGGCGGCAGTGAGCAAGTTTTTGTTTTTTAGCAATTATCCTGTTGTCAAGCCTGGTGCAGAAATATTGGTTCCTAAACGTGCGGAAAGAGAACGTATGACTGCACAAAGCTGGATTGGAATTGGAACTGCAGTTGCTTCATTGGGAGCAATTATAGTTAGTTTATTAAGATAAGAGTCTAACTCATGAAAATGGAAAATATACCTCATGTGAATAGTGAAGCCGAGAAGGTTGTGTCATTAAAAGAGTTATTTATTAAGCTTAATGAATGGTATAGATGGCTAATTAGTAAAAGTTGGATTATTATTTTTCTTGCGGTATTAGGCGGGGGATTAGGAGTCGTATATTCCTATTTCAATAAACCTTTATATACTGCAACAAGTACCTTTGTTTTAGAAGAAGGTGATAAGCAGAGTGGATTGGGTCAATTCGCGGGTTTAGCATCTATGGCTGGTATTGATATTGGGAATAGCGGAGGAGGTATATTTCAAGGAGATAATATCATAGAACTTTACAAGTCGCGTACTATGATTGAGAAAGCATTGTTAAGTCCTTTGAGTGGAAATCCTACCACATCGCATATTGATCTTTTTATCCAGTTCAATAAGCTTAGAGATAAATGGACTAATAAACCGGAACTGGCAATGATTAATTTTAATGCCATTCCCGGAAAGCAATTTAGTCGGTTGCAGGACAGCGTAATGGGAGAGGTAGTAAAGGAAATCAATAAGAGCTATCTATTTGTTTCCAAACCAGATAAAAAATTAAGCATTATCAGGGTCGATGTTAATGCAAAGAATGAGCAGTTTGCAAAGTCTTTTAATGATGCAATTGTAAGGAACGTAAATGATTTTTATGTTCAGACAAAAACAAAAAAATCATTGGAAAACCTTGCCATTCTACAGCATCAAACTGACTCGGTAAAGCGGGTACTTGAAGGTAATATTTATTCAGGTATTGCAGCATTAGATGCAACGCCCAATTTAAATCCTACCAGACAGGTTTTAAGATCAAGTTCACAAAGATCCCAGTTTAACGGGGAGGCTAATAAAGCGATTTTAATTGAATTAGTTAAAAATTTAGAGCTTTCAAAAATTTCAATTAGAAAAGAGAAACCATTAATTCAATTGATCGATGAACCGATATATCCATTATTCAAGAAAAAAATTGGATTTATTAAAGGATTTATTATAGGTTCCTTTTTATTTGGCTTTGTGTCTGTACTATTCTTGCTCTTGCGGAAAATTGTTCAGGACATCATTAGAAATTAACATTAAGAAATACTAAGTATGTATAAAGATTATGTATAAAGATAAGGTTCTATTAATAACAGGAGGTACAGGTTCTTTTGGCAATGCAGTTTTACATAAATTTCTGAAATCTGATATAAATGAAATTCGTATTCTTAGTCGGGATGAAAAGAAACAGGATGATATGCGACTGTTCTACAATAACAGTAAAATAAAATTCTATTTAGGGGATGTTAGAGATATCAATAGCGTTAACAATGCGATGTCTGGAGTAAATTTCGTATTTCATGCTGCTGCACTTAAACAGGTCCCGTCTTGCGAGTTTTATCCAATAGAAGCGGTAAAAACAAACATTCTAGGGGCAGAAAATGTATTAAACAGTGCACTTTCAAATCAAGTAGAAAAAGTTGTCGTGCTAAGTACAGATAAAGCCGTTTACCCGATCAATGCAATGGGTTTATCTAAAGCGATGATGGAAAAACTGATGGTCGCGAAATCAAGATCGTTGAATGCTGAGAGTAAAATGGTATTTTGTGCAACCCGTTATGGAAACGTGATGGGATCCAGAGGTTCTGTAATCCCTTTGTTTATTCAGCAAATAAAAAGTGGAAACCCAATTACGATCACTGAACCAAGTATGACCCGTTTTATGATGTCACTAACCGATTCGGTTAATTTGGTAGAGTTCGCATTTGAGAATGCAAAACCTGGTGATATTTTCGTTCAGAAATCTCCAGCTTCTACAGTTCTCGATGTTGCAAAGGCGCTAAAAATAATCTTTAAGGCTGATAACCCAATTAAAACCATTGGTATCCGTCATGGTGAGAAAATTTATGAAACCCTCTGTAACAGAGAAGAAATGGCAAAAGCCGAAGATATGGGTGATTTTTATCGTGTACCTGCAGATAACAGAGATTTAAATTACGCGAAATTTTTAGAGGATGGGGAACCAAAATACATTGATTTTGAAGACTATCATTCTCATAATACAACCCGTCTGGGGCTTGAGGGTACAATCGATCTCTTACTTAAATTAGACATTGTTCAGGAAGCATTAAAACAATGAAAAGAATTTTAGTTTTCGGTGCTGCCGGCATGGCCGGCCACGTCATCTATACTGTGCTGAAAGAAAAAAGTGGTGTGGAGGTATTTGGAACAATTCATCGAAAAGGATTTGATGAATTGAAGAGAGTTTTAGATATCTATGACAGCGCTAAGGTTGAAGAAGTAATTAGCGATCTAAAACCTGATGTTGTCATCAATTGCATTGGCGTACTGATCAGGGAAGCAAAATCAAATCCGGCCAATGCTATTTATGCTAATTCCTATTATCCACATTTTTTAGCCAGAATTTGTAAACAGCATAATTGCAAGCTTATTCATATTTCAACTGACTGTGTTTTTTCGGGAAAAAATGGCGACTACACAGAAACTTCTGTGAAAGATGCGATTGATGTCTATGGAATTTCCAAAGGTTTAGGCGAGGTTGTAGATGAAACCAATCTTACCATTCGCACGTCGATCATCGGTCCAGAACTATCAGACTCCGGAGAGGGGCTTTTTGATTGGTTCATGAAGCAAAATGGTGTTGTACACGGATACAAGAGCGCAATATGGTCTGGTATTACGACTCTGGAGCTCGCCAAATTTATACTTTGGGTTTTGGAAAGAGAATTAACAGGTTTGATACACTTAACTAATAATATGCCGATCAATAAATTCGATTTACTTTCTTTATTTAACAACGTTTATAATAAAAACATTCAGGTTTCAGATCAAAAAGATTATCAGGTAGACAAATCGTTTAGAAATACGAATATGGCAATTGATTACGTAGTGCCGTCTTATGAGGAAATGCTTTTTGCTCAAAAGGAATTTATGAATGAACATCAATCTTATTACACTCAATACACTTATAGTTAACGATGAGTCATGCCGCGACACTTAAAAATATATTAGCTAATTACGGCAGTAAGTTATGGGGCTTTGCATCTATATATCTTTTTATCCCACTTTATATTGATTTCCTAGGAGTTGAGGCTTACGCAATCATCAGCTTCTACTCATTGATTCTTGGACTAATTAGTTTTGCAGATGCAGGTTTGTCGTCCGCCATAACAAGAGAATTCGCTAAAGATACGCAGGCATCAGACAAATACAGTTTACTTGCTATCGTTGAGCGATATTATTTGCTGATCTGCGTGTTAATATTTGGTGTGATTTTTTCCTTTTCATCGACTATAGCCTCCCATTGGCTTAATTCTCAAAAGATTGCAAACTCAGATATCTCATATTATGTCAAATTAATTGGATTGGGTGCTGTTATGCAATTGATATCTTCATTGTATTTTGGTGCGCTAATGGGTTTGCAGGTTCAGGTGCGGGCAAATGTGATGCAGGTTTCTTGGAGCATTTTACGAACGGTGGGAATCATCACAATTTTTTATTTTTATCAGGCATCTCTCGAATTGTTCCTGATTTGGCAAATAGTTTGCAACCTAGTGTACGTTATTGTTCTAAGGTATTCGGTAATCAAATATCTTAAATCATTCAGTGTAAACCTAATCCGCACAATCACCAAGCTACCTAGTGAAATTAAAGTCTATATATCAGGAATGGTAGTTGTTGCAATAATTTCTGCAATTAACACCCAGGCAGACAAGTTGGTAACTAGTAGTTTATTCTCACTATCTGAATTTGGATATTATTCTTTGGCGTCAACGCTAGCGCAGGTTCCGTTACTGTTAGCTTCGCCCTTGGCAATAGCCGTTTTTCCCATTCTTTCAAGACTTGCCTCAATTAAAGATACCCAAGCTCAGGAAACCAGCTTCAGAAACTTTACTTATCTTTTGAATATCATGGTTATCCCCATTGGCATTATAATTTTTATTTATGCAAGAGAAATTGTTGTATTATGGACAGGTAAGCGGATGTTTGTTGAGGACATCTTACAAAAGATAGTATATATAGTGAGGTTATTAACAATAGGCGGTGTCTTTCTGGCGCTTCAGTTGCTTCCATTTTATTACCTACTCTCCAACGGACAAACAAGATATACTGTTAAGCAAGGGCTGGTGCAGTTGGTTTTCGGAGTCCCTGCATTATATCTTTTTGTGAAATATTTTGGAATAATTGGTGCTGGCATCCCTTGGTTGCTAATTAATTTTTTTTCTTACGTTTATTTATATTATGTGTTATTCTCATCATATCTCAAAGAAAATGCATTTCTGTTTTTTTTTACAACACTGCTTGTCCCATTATTAATTACATTTGGTGTAACAATATTTTTCTATCTTATTTTCGAGCAATTTCCGCTAAACTACAAGTTAGCCTCACCTGTTTTAATAGGCATTTTTTCAGTTATCTTGAATATCGCTTATCAAAATTACAAGAGACACAATAAGCTTCATGATATTAGCTGGTTATTGCAATATTAACTTTATGAGTCAGCCTTTATTATCAATAATCATAGCGACAAAGAATCGCAGCAAGTACTGTTTCGAATCAGTAAAATCAATATTATTGGCTCTGGGAGCTAATTGTGAATTGGCTATCCAAGATAATTCAGATACCAATGAATTGGAACAGCTCTTAGATAATATTGCTGATCCCAGAATTAAATATAATTATACCAACTCCGCCTTATCATTCGTCGCAAATTTTAATCAGGCAATGGAGAATAGTACAGGTAAATTCTTTTGCATTCTAGGCGATGATGACTCCATTACCCCAGACATATTGAATATTGTTGAATGGATGGACCATAATCACATTGAATCTGTATGTTCTGCAAATAATGTTGAGTATATCTGGCCAAATGATAAAATAGAGAGATATAAAGATGGAGAGTTGAACATTCCCCCCTACTCTGGCACCAAGAAAAGGCTTGATCTTTTAGATTCACTGCATAAATTAATCGTGCTGGATGGGACATTGAACTATCAATCTTATTGCTTACCCAGAACCTATCACGGAATCGTTAAACGTTCGGTATTTGATTTAGTTAAGCATAAAACAGGACATTATTTCGGTGGCTTAACGCCGGATATCTATTCTACGATAGCATTGACCTGCATTACCAAGGAACATTATGTTATTGATTACCCCTTTACTATCGCTGGTGCCTGTCCCGCAAGTGCTTCAGTCGCCAATATGACAGGTGGTCATTCAGGTCGTTTGGATGATGCTCCCCACTTCAGGAATAGAGGTGATTATGTCTGGGAAGCGGAGATTCCAAAATACTATAGCGTAGAAACTATCTGGGCTGAAACAGCACTAAAGGCGCTCCGGGAAATGGGAGAAAATACACTTGCTTCGCGTATTAATCTTTATAAATTTTTAACCTATGGAATTTACGCAAATAGAAAGTATATTTTCCGTTTAACCCTTTCAGAGACAATGAATCTCTATAAAGTACTAAACATGAACCAAGTGGCGTTTTATGGTAAATTATATATCAGCATCGCTTATGTAGTTGGCGCAGGCCTGTTAAAAAAGGGGTTTAAGAAATTGACCAGCAAAAGATCTCCGATCTTTTCAAAAAAAAGAATTAACGATCTAAATCAGGCAATATATGAAGTTAACCAATATCTGTTGTCGAACAAAATAACATTTAAAGATGAGTAGTACTACAGAAAAATTTAAAATCCTTTTAAGGCCGCTGGTGTACTCTTTGAGAACCATTAGAAGGCTCACCTTGTCTTGGATCTATCCGTCAAAAATCAGTGATGCTTACCAGATTCCCATCATCATTAATAACCGGAACAGATTGGAATATATGCAGCTACTGATCAACTCACTTGAGGAAAGAGGATATACAAATATCTACATCATTGACAACGCTTCAACATATCCTCCCTTACTTGAGTTCTATAAAAAATGTAAGTATCATATATTCAGGTTAGAGAAAAATGTTGGGCATCTTTCGATGTGGGAAACTGACATTTATAAACAGTTTATTAGAGATTACTATGTATATACCGATTCTGATGTAGTGCCGATTGAAGCATGCCCAGATGATTTTCTTGACTTCTTCTGGCAAACTCTCAAATCTAGGCCAAGTGTTCAAAAGGTAGGTTTCTCGCTGAAAATTGATGACTTGCCTGATTCTTTTAGTAATAAGCGCTCTGTTATGGAATGGGAAAGCCAATTTTATGCGAAAAATATTGAAGGAAAATTCTTTGAGGGATTTATTGATACTACATTTGCGCTTTATCGACCATTTATGCAGGCAGGAAAAGGAGCATTGATGTACCGAACGGCAATGCCATATCAGGCCTATCATATGCCATGGTACGTAGACTCGAAACAACTATCCCCTGAAGAAGAATATTATATTAAACATGCAACAACGAGCACACACTGGACAAAATTAAATAATTGATTACATGTTTTATTTGCTCCTATTTCTGCTAATCTGTTTATTTACGATTTTTGAATTGATAAATATTGAATATAAGTATCAAACTTATATGACATTGTTTGTCGTTTTGATTTTTGTTCTGATAGCTGGTTTAAGATACGAAACAGGAGTAGATTGGTTAGTTTACGAAAAAATGTTGGAAACTACACCACCAATTACCGATATTACAGATGCTTTTGGGAGAGTATTGATCTTTTCTACACCAGATTATGGCTATTGTCTATTGATGTCGGTAGTTAAATATTTTGGCGGATCTATTCAAGTTATTTTCTTCATTACTTCATGTGTAAGCATGTTCTTTGTTTATAAGGGAGTGAATTGTTATTCAGAATCAAGAGTTGTTTCCTTACTGATTTATTTTTCACTGTTTTTTTTTATTCTCGACATGAGTGGGTTGAGACAAGGTTTCAGTTTGAGTGTATTTTTCTATTCAATAAAATACATTCATCAAAGAAAATTTTGGATTTATCTGACTATGATTCTTTTTGCAGCGTCTTTTCATTGGAGTGCATATCTATTGATCCCAATCTACTTCGTTGCAAAAAGAAGATTTAGCTCGGTCTCACTTGTTGTATTTTTTTGTATCTCGTTAATCATATTCTTTTTCAACATATCATGGCTTGAAAAAACAATTACAGCTGTATTTCCTTCGCTTGAAAGCGAAGTTTTTGCTGCCAAATTGCTGGTATACACAACAAATGATAAATTTTCTGAGGGAAGACAACTTACAGCAAATACTATAGCTTCTATCCTCTTTTACATTACTACATTTGCATTTTGCATTTTTTACAGGGACAGATTAGAGAAACGCAACAAATATTTTTACTTGTTTTTTAATATATATATATGCCAGATATTTACCTTTTTTTGCTTATACGAACTTATTGAGATGGCTGACAGACTTCGTCTATATTTTTTAATTTCGAATGTGGTACTGTTTCCTTCAATGATTTATTTATTTCAAGTTAAAAAGGAAAGAATGCTGGCCTTTACCTATGCAGGCATATTCGCTTTTTTTTCTTGCATGCCCTATATCCTGAATGCGCCCACAACCATAGCTTATTATCCATATCAGAACTATGTGATCTATAAAATGTTTAATATTGAGAGTACTGGTCCGCAACGGCTACAAAAACATTCAGAACTTCATGAATAATCAAATCGAAAAAATTCTTGCAGTAGTTGTCATTTATAATACTGACCTTTCTAAGGCAGATACATTAAAATCCATTGGAAAAGACCTGGAAGAAAATGATATGCAAATGGATCTCTTTATTTTTGATAATAGTCCGAATGCCCAACCTTTGATAGATATTCGCGGATTTAATATCCTAAAATATATTCACGCGACCGAAAATGCTGGTGTAAGTAAAGCCTATAATGAGGGGGCACGCTTTGCAGAAACTCTGGGAAAACAATGGCTATTGTTGTTGGATCAGGATACAAGTTTTGATGGCGGGATAATCAATGCCTATACTAATGGCATACTCAACCAGCCTGATATCAACTTATTTTGCCCTATCATAAAGGTAAAGGAATCTATCATATTTTCTCCATTTATTAGGAAGTTCAAACGAGGTTTTGCAATGAAATCGGTTAAACCAGTCCGTTATCCATTTGTTAAATTTTCGCCAGTTAATAGTGGTATTTTAGTTAATCTTTCTGCATTTTTAGATGCTGGAGGTTATAATGAAAAAGTAAAACTTGATTTTAGTGATCTTGAATTTATTGAAAGGTTCAGAAAGTTTAACCTCGAGTTTCAGGTTTTGGATAGTGAGGCACGACAAGATTTTTCTAATGACATCCAAGATATAACGAGGTTAAACAGTAGGTACAAATTCTTTTGTGAGGGGGCTAAAAATTGTGATAAAAAAAATCTCACGGAACGATTTCAATATCTCGTTGTTGTTTTTATCAGAGCAACAATGCTCGTGAAAAGGACTAGAAGCTTAATTTTTTATAAGACAATGTTTACAAATTTCATTATAGCTAACTGATCATATGTTCAAAAAGAGTTTACTGTACTATAAGTCACTTCTTTTCTTTCTTCTGAGCATCGGGATAGAATTATTACTACTCCCTATATTATATATCTGGGAATATATTTTAAGAAAACTAAGTAACTACCTGAACAAAAAGCCTCTTAAATATAATCAGTTAAGAAAAAGAGAAAAGGTAACCGATATATCCCTTCTAAATGTTTGCGTCCACGAATGGGGTGGCTATGAGATGAAAAGATCAAAAACAATTAGGGGAAGGCAATTTGATTGCGGTCTGGAGTATCAGTTGAGGAGGTTACGGAATTACAGAGGCAATGTTAAATTAAGAAATACTATAACAATTTCTGATTATGATCTTTTTAAATATAAAACAGAATTATCCGACTTTAATGTTGTACCAGTCGAGAATTTAGCTATGGACTTCTCGGGCTATAGTAAATTTATAGAGCTCTTGCCTTTGGACAACCAATATGTATTGTTGATGAATTCTTCAATATCTGCACGGCAGGTTGATTTTATAGATGAGTATCTTAATTATTTTAAAGAAAACCAAGAGCTAGGCATGCTTGGGATTTCATTTAGTTCGAAAAGTTATCAAACCTTAATCAGGAATAACTTTCAACCACATATACAGAGCTTTTTTATCCTTACGACAAAACAAGTTTTAACGGAAGTTATAGATTTAAATGGGGGATTTTTGCCAGGCTCCAGAAGCAACTATAAGCTATCCATAATCAAATTCGGAGAATTAAAACTAAGTAAGCTTGTTCTGAAATTGGGCTACAGAATAGCTGTAATCAAAGAAAATGGTATACCCTTTGTGTTTTATAGGAATAAATGGTATGATAATGGTTATGGGAGGTGGACTAATCCTGATGGGGATTGCAGACTCTATGTGAAAGAATTGAACGCAATTAATCCATTGATAATCAGTTTGTTGAAATGATGTTAGAATTAAATAAAATACTTAGTCTATTGTACTATTCTACAGATAACAGTCGTGTTAACACGAAATGTAGTGGTTTGCAACGCAATCTGAGCATCCTTTTAAATACATGGAAAAAATGCTATGAAAGTAAAATTGGCTGCAGTGATGAAGCAACAAAACCTAAAGTCATGTTCAATGTAAATCTAATTGTCAAGGTGATCAGTAGTATTTTTAAGAGGTTAAAAAAGGTTGATATATTATGAAGTTAGATCTTACTGGATGTATTGTGCTTTACCAAAATGATCGTGAGGTATTATTGATGGCAATTAACAGTTTTTTGGGGACGGATTTGAACTTAAAACTATATCTCATAGATAATTCTCCGACTGATGAACTTAATGATGTTTGCTTTGATACGCGTATTTCCTACTTTCATAACCCTTCAAATCCGGGATTTGGGGCAGCCCATAATATTGCCATAAAAGATGCGATAAAGCTCGGTAGCAAATACCATGTAGTCATTAATCCAGATATTTACTTTAGTGGTGATATTTGTAAGACTATGATTTGCTATATGAATATAAACGAGGATATTGGTATGATGATGCCGAAGGTGCTGAATGAGGACGGTACCATTCAAAGCTTGCCTAAGCTTTTGCCTAGTCCGTTAAGTATAATCTGGAGAAAGCTAAAGAGGCCCGTCAATTCCTATAATAAGTTTATTGAAAAATATGAACTCCGTTTCGTCCCTTCCGATATAATCTACAATGCGCCCATACTATCGGGTTGTTTTACACTACTTAATTTAAATGCAATCAAAGAAATTGGGATGTACGATGACAGGTATTTTATGTACTTTGAGGACTGGGACTTGTCAAGAAGAATGCACGCCAAGTACCGGACTATTTACTTTCCACAAGTTTCAGTATATCATAAATACGAATCGGGGGCAAATAAGAGTGGTAAATTGTTTAAGATATTTATTAAATCGGCAATTGCCTATTTTAATAAATGGGGATGGCTTTTCGACAAAGAAAGACAAAGGATAAATAGAAGTGCATTAGCCCAGTTTAGATGAATAGAATATTAATTACAGGAGCCTCTGGCTTTGTAGGTAAAAACTTAGTGCCTTATTTAAATAAATTCAGCAATATTACAACTGCTTTAGGCCGTAACCAAATGGAGGATAAGTCTAATTTTGCAGAACAAGATGCAATTATTCATTTGGCAGGTAAGGCACACGATTTAAAAAAATCAGCAAATTCGGAGGAATATTATAGTGTGAATTTTGAGCTAACCAAAAAGCTTTATGATGTTTTTTTGAAATCTGAGATGAAGAAGTTTATCTATATTAGCTCGGTAAAAGCCGTCGCTGATAGTTTAAACGAGACTTTAACAGAGGAGAGGGTACCTGCGCCAGCAACACACTATGGTAAATCTAAACTCATGGCCGAAGAATACATTATGTCTATTCCGCTCCCGGAAGGTAAATCATACTTTATTTTAAGGCCCTGCATGATTCATGGGCCTGGTAATAAGGGTAATCTGAATCTTCTATATCAATTCGTGCAAAAGGGAATACCCTATCCACTTTCTGCATATGAGAATAAGAGATCGTTCTTAAGTATTGAGAACTTGTGTTATGTAATTAAAGAATTGCTGAAAAGAAATGATATTCCCTCAGATGTTTATAATGTAGCAGACAGAGAGCCAGTATCTACTAACGAAGTAGTATGTATTTTGGCTGCTAGTCTTAATAAAACACCTAAGCTTTGGAATATACCGAAAAGCTTATTGCATGTTATGGCCGCTATCGGAGATCGGCTCAAACTCCCTTTAAACACTGAACGATTAAATAAACTAACGGAGAACTATGTGGTAAGTAATCGAAAAATCACAGAAGCACTTTCCTCAGCTTTACCAATCGAAAGTAGAGAGGGATTAATTCAAACTGCCAAATCTTTTAAATCTTCTTAGTCTATGTCTGCAACATTTACGATCTTAATTCTTCTTGCTTTATTTTTTATCCTGGAAATTTTTTATTTTAAAATTGCAGATTATTATAATATTATAGATATGCCTAATAGTCGTAGTTCACATAAAGTTATTACTATCAGGGGGGGAGGAATTATATTTTATCTTGCTGTTTTAGCATTCTTTTTTTCTCAAGCATTTCAATATCCATATTTTGTCCTGGGACTTTCCCTAATCACTATTGTAAGTTTTCTGGACGATATCCTCACGTTGAACAATAAGATGAGGTTGAGTATTCATTTCATTGCCGTATTCCTGTTGATCGGAGAATGGGGAGGGAATTCCTTGTCGCTTTATCTTATGCCTATAGTGGTTATTTTGATCATTGGAACCATCAATGCATATAACTTTATGGACGGAATCAATGGCATTACGGGAAGCTACAGTTTGATCACAATCATCGCACTTTTTTTTATTAATCAGGAGGTGGTTAATTTTGTAGCCTCTGATTTAATACTTTACGCGGGCTTGTCGTTATTGGTTTTTAATTTTTTCAATTTCAGAACCAGGGCTAAGTGCTTTGCAGGTGATGTAGGTAGTGTTTCAATTGCTTTTATTATCACATTCCTGATTGGTCTGCTTATTATTCGAACAGATAATTTTGCTTATATTCTTTTATTATTGGTTTATGGACTAGATGCGGCTACAACTATTGCATTTAGGTTAATCAGAAAAGAGAATATTTTTGACGCTCACCGAAGCCATTTTTATCAATACTTAGCTAATGAAAAAAAAATACCCCACATATATATATCTCTAGGCTATGGAATTGTGCAGCTACTAGTCAATATCATTGTCGTTAAATTGGGAACAATTGCAATCGCTTCTACAATATTAATAATTTTAGGATCGACGTGTGTTTTTATCGGTGTGCGATTAAAAATAGAAGGCAGAATACGACTTCTTAAAAGCGCAACCTCATAGCAAAGTAATTTGCTCAAATTATAATTAACTTTATCATTTCTTAGAAGAAATGACACCATTGCTTGGTTAAGGAAGGTTAGATCAATTAGTCGCTATTAAGATAACCATTCAAAATTCGTGCTACCATGACTTCTTTTGATAGAATGGCATTGTAAGCATTCATCTTTCAGGCCATTTATAAAGGATGATGTTGGCCGATAGGTACTGGTTGGTTAATCATCAGGTTTTAAACTTAAAATGATAAGAAAAATTGAGAAAGCAGGCTGCCTTTATATTTACCATTCGAGTTATCAGACTAGGTTTTGCTATTTTGAATCTCTCACTTTCCTCAAAATATTTTGGCGTGAGTTTAGAGCGTGATGTATGGCTATTGGCATTGAATGCGATTATCATTTTAGATATTGCTATCTGGGCTCCATTAAATGATACTTTCAGAGCTAAATTCCAATTTATCAGAGCTGAAAATGGTGAAGTAGCGGCCATGCAACAAACAAAATCGCTGTTGTTATTGATTCATTTGATTACCTTTCTATTGGTCGTAATCATTATGCTCTTTCCTCAATTAATGGTAAAACTTCTTGCGCCAGGTTATGATAAAATTGAACAAACAAGTTTAATGTTTATGATCCGAGTAGTAGCGCCATCCTTTCTACTCAATCAGCTAACAAAAATTTTAATTAGTATTTTGAATACTTATAACTCCTTTATCATACCGGAAATTATTGGTTTGGTTACACAGTTCTTCACCCTTGTGGTAATCCTTACGCTGGCTCCATCAATCGGAATTATATCTTTGGCAATTTCCTATTACGCTGGATTAATACTTTTACTAATTATGTTATTGCAGCAGCTAAGAAAACGCAACCTGGATTTATTTAGTGGGGTTTTAAAAGCGAAATTCGCCACAGCTCTGCCATTTTTTATTTTTTCAGTTCCTTTTTTTCTACCTCACTTCAGTTCTCAGATCAATGTAATTGTGGAGAAATCAATGGCAACGTCTTTCTCGGCGGGGGCTATTTCTATTTTAGACTACGCACGTAAATTTTCTGATATTCCTTTGGAAGTACTTAGCGGTGTTCTTGTTTCGCTCATGGTACCAATGCTTACATTGAAATTCTCCTCCAAACTGATGGATGAGTTTTTTGAGGAATTCCGAAAAATCTATCAGCTTGGTTTCCTCATTGTGGCAATAATCGTTGGTATGTTAACAGGGTGTTCTAATTCAATGGTTGATTTTTTATATAAAAAAGGAAATATAACAGCTGTGTCATTAGCTGAGATAAGTGAATTATCGATGTTTTATGGCTGGGCAGTCCTTTCGATTTTTCTTTACTACATCTATGGCTTATCACTTCTTTCTGCTGGAAAGGGGAAACTATTTGCAACTTATGGAACGCTCGCCCAGTTATTAATGATTGGGATGAATCTGTATTTTTTTAAAGATTATAATATCTACATTTTTCCTTTTTCGCTAGCTAGCTCCCATTTTATCGCGGCTGCGATCATGGCATGCTATTTCCCCGTTAAAAATAAACAGTTGCTACTAATAACCATTAAATATAGTTTGCTAGTATTGGTTACGGCGCTAATGATGTATTTCCTCAACCTCTATCTTATCGATTTTCAAACACCACTTTTAGACATTGTATCAAATATTGTTATCTTAAGTCTTATCTTAGCGGCGGCGATATTTATTGCCAAACTGGAAGAATATAAGGTTATTAAAACCTATTTAAAAAGAATCATTTCTTAGCTTCTAAATTCAATTAAAGCATGGATCTTTCATTTATCATCATAAACTATAATACTACTGCTTTAACACTTGCATGTTTAGATTCTATATATCTTCACACAAAAAAGAACAAATTTGAAGTTATTGTAATAGATAATGCTTCCCCCGATGCTTCAATCAATAAGCTCAAAATATTATATCCTGAAACTATTTTAATTATTTGTGAAAATAATATAGGTTTTGGCCGGGCCAACAATCTAGCCATTGAAAGGGCTACTGGAAAATATATTTTTCTACTCAACTCTGATACTTTACTCATAAGTGATGCTGCAGCTGTATTTTTTAACTACATGGAAGACGTAAAAAATTTGCAAGTTGCCTGTTGTGGAGGTGCTTTAATCGGTGCTGATGGTTGTGATATGGTTTCGTACGGGAATTTTCCCTCTTTTAGAGAAGCCTTTTCCTCCTTAGGTTTTTTAAAGTTTTATAAAAATTATTACAGCAAATATTTAAGCAGTGGAGTTTTAAACTATTCTGAGCGGATTAGGTCAGTGGATTACTTATGTGGTGCAGATATGTTTCTGCGAAAATCTGTCTTAAAGGAAATTGGTGTTTTCGATCCTGAATTTTTTCTTTATTTTGAAGAAGTTGAGCTTTCTTTAAGGATGAGAAAAGCCAAATATTTATCCGTAATCCTGCCAGATGTAAAAATAATACATTATGAAAGTGCGTCTTTTGAGGGTGGAACATTAAATCTTAACAAAATCCAACATATGGCCATCAGCAGACGGGTTTATTTTAGAAAAAGTCATGGAAAGCTTGCATCGAACATTATTAATAAAATATATGGAGTTCAAGCATTAATATTTTTATTGGTGAAAAATAACTCAGCATACCTTAAAATTGCTGGCATTTTATTCAAATCCTAGACGTTGATGATGAAGAAAGTTTTACTGGTTTGTACTGTTCCATCCCTCGAATCATATTCCATAGGGATCATTAGTGCTGCTTTTGCCAATAAAAGTATAAACTGTTATGCCTACATTTTTTTAGATGGTAAAGATCAGCGGAGCGAAAAGGAGTTGGTTTTTGCATATGGTGTATCCGATGTAAGACAACAGGTTCAATTTTGTTATTTGGCTACAAATAAGATCATAAGGTTCTTATCATCAAGTATTTATCTTGATAAAGTAAAGCGGTTCGCTTTCAGCCAGGTTATTCAGGAAATTCATTTTATTTCGCAAGATATTATATTAGCCCGGCACTTATCTAAATTTAAAAAATTTAATTTGTATTATACCGTCCATGATTTTGTGCCGCATCCCGCCAAACTCAATTTTTTTCAAGGTTTAAAACATTATTATTTGAGGATTAGAAAGGATAAATATCTGATGAGCCAAATCAAAAATCTAGTTACCAATAGCGTGTCGCAACTCCGCGCACTTCAAAAACGGTATCCGGATAAAAACGTCAGGTGGCATCGAATGCCAACAATGTTGACAAATGAAATCTTAATGGGAAATGAAGTCGTTCCTGAACTAGGCGAAATAGAAGGTTATGTTCTCTTTTTCGGTAGAATTGAAGTTTACAAAGGTATTGAGGGCTTATATCGAGAATTTATAAATAATCCGAAGCTGTCTAAAATAATTTTGGTAATTGCTGGAAAAGGATCGCTATATTTTAAACGGGACAAAACAAAAGAAGCCAATATTGTATTCATAAATAGGTTTATCAAAGAAAAAGAAGTTGCTACTTTATTTAAAAAGGCAAAATTGCTTGTCTTACCCTATCACAGCGCCACTCAATCAGCCATTACTTCGCTCGCTTATTATTTTAAAAAACCAGTTGTCGGATCCGCTATTGAGGGGCTCAATGAAAGCATTTTGCATATGGAAACAGGATTATTATACCCACCCGAACAATTCGATCAATTGACATCCATGATCATACGGTTGTATGTTGACGGGCATTTATATAGAAAAATAGAAACTAATTTGACAACTGAACAGCCCATATATGATCTTTTCAAATTGGGAGATGAACTTGCAGTTATTTATCAAAGCCATTTATAAGTATGAAAATCGCATTTATCATCACGTCACTGGCGAATAAAGGGCCGATTATCATGGTACAATCTCTGGTGCTTAAATTGGTGCAAAAAGGATTTGATTGTGATGTATATTATTTCGATGCCATCACGGATCTGAAATTTAATTGCCCGGTAAAACAAATTAGTTTTTTCGAAGTCATACCATTTAGAAATTACGATTTAATTCATTCTCATTTATTTAGATCAGATGTGTATTGTGCAATTCATCACCAAAAAATCCAAAAAGCTGGAGCAAAACTGATTTCTACGATCCATACTGCTATTTACGATGATCTGGCTTTCACATACGGTAAACTGGTAAGTATCTTGCTCATTCCGGTATGGAAGTTAGCCTGGCAAAAAATGGATCATGTAATCCTATTAACTAAGGCTGCACAAAGATATTATCAAAATACAGAATTCAAGGCATTGAGTATAATCAATAATGGCAGGGATGTTTCATTGACAGGGGAAGGTATCTCCGATACGGACTTGAATGAGATTTTGGCTTTAAAAAAGAAATACACGTTACTAGGGACAGTATGCAATATCGACAGCAGAAAAGGATTAGAACAGATTTTAGAACTTTTGACTATCAATAATAACTATGCATTTATCGTTATTGGCGATGGCCCCGAACATCGGACTTTAGCAGCTATCGCACGTCAATATCGGGTTTCCTCAAGGTTTAAGGTTATGGGGTTTAGGGCCGAGGGTTATCGTTACATTAAGCATTTTGATATCTATGTATTACCATCCAGATCAGAAGGCATGCCATTGGCCCTACTCGAAACAATGGCGTTAAAGGTTCCGGCGGTTTGCACACGTATACCATCATTAGCAGCAGAATTCAGTGATGACGTATGTTATTTCTTTAACCTCGATGATGTTACTGATTTGAGCAGGGCATGCGAACTTGCCACTAATGATCTCGGATTGAAGACCTTAGCCGCCTTCGAAACCTATAATAATAAATATACAAGCGAGAAAATGGTGAAAAATTATGTAGAGTTATATGAGATTTTAGTTGAAACACTGTAGTTTCTGGAGTTTGTTGATTTTGTAAAGGAATAAACAAACCAATAAATTAATGTCAGAACACAGTTAGGAGATTTTTTAGTAAGGATTAGAACGTAATTTAAGGTTATTAACCATTCTATTTTACTTTGATATCCATCGTTTTCCACAGGGCACAAATCTTATAATCGAGCTTAGAAATGTTTTGAGTCATTTCCACTTCCTGTTTTCAAAAAAGGTTTCATCGCGGATGATTTCGATCCAATTCACGGCCTATGTTCATGTTTTTATGCCGTATTATTTAATCAAGGAATGGCAATAAAAAAGCCACTTATACACTGCGATAAGAACATATTCCCTGAATTATTATGAAATTGATTAAAAAAAAATGGTAACTATCTGTTAGCTATGTATATTTGCTAACGAAGTAATATATAATATGAATAAATCTATACTTTTTTTAGCGATCATGCTGCTTTCTGTTGGTATGAAAAGTTTCGCACAAACACTTCCTGTTGGATTATTAGATGGCACCGAGGATAACCTGAGGAGACAGCAATTGCTTGGGAATGATAGCTCAAGGAGTTCATTTATGATTCGGCCCTTAAATATATCTGATCGGAATAATTTTTTGTTGGATAGGGATCAAAATATTTACTTAGACGGTTTTAGGAAGAAGATTTATTCGGCTCATAATGATACATACGCGGTGTATCTGTTACCCGTTACCTGGCAACAGCAAATTAATACCCACCATCCCTATGGATGGAATGACGGGTCGATGATCCAGGCAAGGGGCTATCAAACCCAAATTTCTGCGGGCGTTTACGCTAAAATTGGTCCATTGAGTATTCAGTTGAGGCCAGAATATGTATATGCTGAGAATAAAGATTTCAGGCAAATGAAGGATGCTGGAAACGGTGAGGCCTTTTTGCAAAAATATGCACAGTTGGTGAACAGGATAGACAATCCAGAACGCTTTGGTAACGGTTCCTATTCTAAACTTGATTGGGGTCAGAGCAGCATCAGGTTAACTTTTGATCCGGTGTCAATAGGCCTATCTAATGAAAATTTATGGTGGGGCCCTGGCGTTAGAAATTCCCTGTTGATAAGTAATACCGCATCTGGTTTTAAACACATTAGTTTAAACACCTCCAGGCCAATAAATACACCAATCGGTTCTTTTGAGACTCAGATTGTGGCCGGTGTTTTGAAAAGTTCGAGAATTACAATCGATAATGCATTATTCACTGCAAAGCCAAATAATTGGCGTTATCTTTCGGGCATTGCTTTTACCTATCAACCAAAATGGATCCCTAACCTATTTCTGGGTTTTGATCGTAGTTTTATTGTATACCGAAATGATATGGGAAATTCTTTTGGTGATTATTTCCCGCTATTCTCATCAGTAGAAAAAGTTAGCATTGCTGATGGGCCGAATAATGAAGATTCTAGAAAAAGGGATCAATATGCTTCATTTTTTGCCAGATGGGCAATGCCTGAAAGCCATGGGGAAGTTTACTTCCAGTATGGAAGGAATGATCATCCTTACGATATACGGGATGCGCTGCAGGAGCCTGAGCATTCAAGAGCATATATTGCAGGTTTTAGAAAACTTGTTCCTCTTAAGAGGAGCGATGAGTTTATTCAGGTGGGGATAGAAGTGACTCAAATGGAAGGTGCTAGAACAGGAGTTGGTAGAGAACAACCTGTTTGGTATGCGCATCATCAGGTTAGAGATGGATATACCAATATGGGACAGGTTTTGGGTGCAGGTATTGGCCCGGGAAGTAATCTACAATCGTTGGATGTGAGTTGGGTAAAGGGACTGAAACGCATTGGGATTCAAATTGAAAGACTTGTAAATAATAACGACCTGTATTATGCGGCTATTACTACTGATCCGAGGAGAAAGTGGATAGATCTTTCGTTATCGGGTAAATTTGACTGGACTTACAAGCACTTTATTTTAAATTCTCAGTTGAGTTATATCCGTTCTCACAATTATCAATATACTGCAAAAGATATTGTTTATACGGCTAAGGATTTTTGGAATTGGGATAAACAAGACGTAAACAATCTGCATCTTAAAGTAGGTTTAATGTATAGGTGGTAGGGTTTAAGGGTTAATGGGTGATTTCAGGTACGAGGGTTCAGTAGTTTTGAGCTTATATTAACCAGGCACTTTAAATTAGTAATGAAAATGGGGCTAATTTTTTGTTCATGGAATTAATTTCATGTTAAAATGGCTAATCGTGTAATTTTGCCAAGATGTTTACGTTTATCTGGTATTGATTGAGAGGTTTCGGGAGGTGTATACTTGAAGTTGCTAGTCAAATATTTATTTTAATGTTATTTAACAATAAAATAATATAGTTTTTTTTATTTTGACAGTTATCCAATTTTATATTGGCGTTAGTGACTACAGTCTGAGAAAAGACAGTTTTTGTAAATGGTTTTTATTTTTTTTTCTATCTTTAGACGATTTAATTATGAAAATATTTTTGAATGTTCTCTATTTTTAAGAAAAAAGGCACGGTTGTGGCTGATATCAGCTGGCTAGGGGTTGATTTGCACTCTCATCTGCTTCCGGGAATTGATGATGGATGTAAGAATCTTGATGAGTCGCTTGCCTACATTACGAGATTACATGGTTTGGGATTTAGTAAACTGATATGTACTCCTCACATTTTTACAGAACTTTATCCCAATACCCCAGAAACTATCTCGACTGCCCTCAAGCTTGTGCAAGATTCAATTGAAGCAGCGCAAATCGATATAGAAGTTTCCGCGGCTGCTGAGTATATGGTTGATGAGACTTTTAAAATAAATGATAGTTTGATGTGTTTGCCAGGTAGACGTATACTTGTCGAAATGTCGTATTTGTACGAAAGTCCTGATATAGAGCAAATTATATTTGATTTGCAGATCAAAGGTTATGTTGTGATTCTTGCTCATCCTGAGCGCTACAATTTCTATCATGAAGTACAAGAGCGATATAAACGACTTAAAGATATGGGTTGTTTGTTTCAATTAAATTTGCTCTCTGTTGCTGGATATTATGGTAAGGGGGTGGCAAAGGTCGCGAACTATTTGCTCAAGAATGAATTATATGATTTTGCAGGTACTGATTTACATCATGAAAATCATCTAATGGCGTTAGAAAAGATTGTTTTAAATGGCAGATTGTACGAGGAAATCGGGCATTATTCTTTTAAAAACAAACAGATTTAAAATAAAAAAAAGCAGCCGGATGTCTTTGAATATTATACTTTATCAAAAAAATACCGTGCTTTTATTTAACTTCTTATATTTACCATGCATTTAAACCAGCTAATTTTTACTAATGAATAAGTACCTGTCATTTTGTTTTAAAAGTATTTCACTGATCTATCTAGGCCTATTTCTGGCTGGATGTTCTAGCACAAGGAATATTGCCTATTTTCACGAAGGCAATAGGGTCGATTCGGCAAACTTGGTAAAACTGGTTGGTTTTACTGAACCGACTATTCAACCTGATGATATTTTAGCCGTTTCCATTTTTACAATTGATCCTACTACCGGTGCACAAGTTAACCAAGTAGCTTCCCAAGCTGTTCAGAGCTCGAATAATTCGAGTGGGCAATCTACCGCTATAAACGGCTTTTTAGTCGATAAGAATGGGGAAATAGAGTTGTCTATTATAGGTAAGCTAAAACTTGTAGGATTAACGACCTTCCAGGCTAGAGAACTAATTCGGACCAAGGCCTCAACAGATTTTAGGAATCCGAGTGTGCAGGTGCGATTTGCGAATTTCAAGGTTACTGTTATAGGGGAAGTTACACACCCAGCTATGTACACCCTACCCAATGAGAAAGTAACTGTTTTAGACGCATTGAGCTTAGCGGGCGATTTAACACTTTATGGTAAAAGAGAAAACGTATTAGTAATTAGGGAGAAAGATGGTAAAAAGGAATTCGGAAGGTTAAATTTATTTAGTAGGGATTTATTTAACAATCCTTATTATTATTTGAGACAGAATGACATTGTATATATTGAACCAGATAAATCTAAATCTGCAGCTTTAAATGCCCCAAACCGTGCTAATTTGGGATTAATATTGTCGGCAATTTCTGTCTTAGCATTGGCATTTACAAGGATATTTTAACATTAGCAGCCCGTCTATACTAATATAATGGATATAAACCCTCAGGATGCTCAGCTACTGTCTGAGAAAACCGAAACAATGTTTGATTTTAAGAGAATTTTAGGTAAGATATTATTTATTTGGCCATGGATATTACTAAGCATTTGTTTAGGAATGTCTGCATCATGGTTCTACTTGCGTTATAAAACACCTTTATATAATATTACAGCACGTATATTAGTCAATGATGATAAGAAAGGCGGCGTGTTAGGCCAGAATGACGTTTTAGGTGATATGGGTGGCTTGTTGGGTGCGAAAAACTCAGTAGATAATGAAGTTGAAATATTAAAGACTAAAGATTTGCTACGTAAAGTAGTGTTGGATATGAGATTAAATGTTAGGTATTTCAAGAAAGGAAATATCCGTGACATCGAATTTTATAACTCGCCTTTTAGCGTCGTGTTTTTAAAAGAAGCGGACACCATTTATAAGAGTACTTGTGTTTTGAAACCATTGGCAAATGCTAAATTGTCATTAAAAACTGATGTGATAGATACCGTTGTAAATTATGATAAGCCGATTTTCCTCAAAAATATTGGACTTTTCCAAATTCATCGTAATGGGGCTTTGCTTGATGTTAAAGAAGAATATAGTTTTTCAATTAATTCTGTCGATGCAGAGGTGTCGGATTTGTTGGCTAATATTACAGTTGCAGCAACAAATACTCAGGTAACTATTATTGATTTAAGCATGAAACATCCTATCCCACGTAAAGGAGAGGACGTTTTGAACAAGTTGATACAAAAATATGTTCAAGGCAATATCGATGATAAGAATATCATAGCAGATAGCACTATAAAGTTTATCAAAAATCGTTTAGCCTACATTGGTGGTGAGTTGGGTGATTTAGAAGGTAATATACAAGGCTTCAAAGAGCGCAATAAACTAGTCGAAATGAGCGAGCAAACTAAAATGTTAGTTCAGAATACCGCGCAGTATGTAAAGGATCTTTCTCAAATCGAAACACAACTTAATATTCTAAAAAGCCTAAAAGATTACCTCAATGACGAAAGTAGGAATAAACGTGTTCTACCAAGTTCTATTCTGTTAACCGATGCGGTATTTAATGGGTTAGTAGAGCGATATAATCGACTTTTACTAGAGAGAGACAATCTTTTGATAAGTGTTACAGAAACGAATCCACAGATTGTTAACTTGGATGCCCAAATTATCAATTTAAGATCTGATTTGCTTTCTAACCTTGAAAATACACAGCGTACTTTAACCATAAATAGAGACGGGTTACGCAAACAGATGGCTAATATAGAGGGAGATATGAAACAGGTTCCCGAAGTTGAACGCAACTATCTGGAATTGGCTAGGCAGCAGCAAATTAAGCAGCAACTCTACTTGTTTTTGATGCAGAAGAATGAAGAAACAGAAATTTCTAAAACAGCTAATCTATCAAATTCTAAAGTCATCGACTCTCCTAAATCTGATGTTAGTTACTTTAGCCCTAAAAGGCCAATTGTACTGCTTATTGGATTTATTGTAGGTTTGCTAGTGCCAATGTTGATTGTCTATCTGAGGGAGCTAATGAATACTCGGGTGGAGTCTAAAGCTGATATAAGCAAAATAACAGAGGTATCTATCATAGGTGAAATCAGTCATGATAAAATAGGAGATAATTTAGTCACGGCATCTAATTCGCGATCTGCTATTTCCGAACAATTTCGAGCCCTGCGGACAAACCTCGCTTTCTATTTAAGAGATAAAGATGAAAAGATAATACTGCTAACATCAAGTATGTCGGGCGAGGGCAAGTCTTTTGTTGCCATTAATCTTGGAAATATTCTTGCTTTAACAGGTAAAAAGGTTTTGCTAATGGAACTTGATTTACGTAAGCCTGGTTTATCGTATAAATTGGGAATGAGCAATACTAATGGTTTCACTAATTATAGCTTGGATGAAAATTTAAAGATTGAAAACCTCATTAAACCACTCGATATTCATCCAAACTTATTTTTATTAAGTTCTGGTCCTATCCCACCAAATCCAGCTGAAACAATAATGAGTAGTAGAACAGATGCCTTAATGAACGAACTTAGAACACAATTCGACTATATTATTATAGATGCGCCACCTATTGGACTTGTTACCGATGCTCAACTATTGTCGAAGTATGCAAGCCTTTGTCTTTATTTGGTAAGACAAAATTATACTTTCAAAGAACAAATAAACATAATACAGAACCTTTACATAAATAAAAAAATGAGAAAAATGGGTATCGTGATAAATGATATTCAACAAAGGAAGGGTTATGGTTATGGTTATGGTTATGGTTATGGAGAATACGGAGCAGATATGCCAAAACAAAATTGGTTACAGCGGCTATTGTCAAAAGCGAAGAAATCATAATACTTGGATTTACAGCTTACTAGTCGGGTAAAAATAGCGAGTGGTTTCATCTGATTCTATACTTTAGTGATTCAGGTTGGTTTTATTGATGGTGGTTATACGCGATCAAAATATTTCTCAACAGAATTAATCGGTTTTTTGAAAATCAAACTTTAAAGTTGTAGAAAATTTATATCATTGATATACAATATATATACGTCTATCCATCTAATGTGAAATATTCGAATGGGTTATCATTTCTAATAATGACAGTCGTTGATGAGAATCGAGAAAGATTTTGCGTTAAAGTCTAAACTAAAAAACAATATAACTGATTAGCTTACTACTTAGAAAGATCATAGTTCGCTATGATGGTTATAAATTCACAAATTAAAGTATAAAATGCCAGCCACCACACCGAAAATCGGAGATAACAAAAGAATAGCAAAAAACACGATGATGCTATATTTCCGAATGCTATTAACTATGGGAGTTAGTCTTTACACTTCCAGGGTGGTGCTTAATACTTTGGGGGTTTCAGATTATGGTATTTATAATTTAGCGGGTGGAGTTACAGCGATGTTCGCTTTTCTGAATAGTTCTATGAGTGGAGCGACATCTCGTTTTTTGACTTTTGAATTAGGGCTTAATGATGTGGCTAAATTGAAAAAGACATTTTCCGCAGCCTTGACAATTCATTTATTAATAGCTGCGGCAATCTTTTTTTTGGGAGAGACGGTGGGGCTTTGGTTTTTGGAAAACAAGTTGATAATACCCGTCGATCGAATGAGTACAGCACGCTGGGTTTATCAATTGTCTATTTTGAGTACGATGGTTACAATTACCCAAGTTCCGTATAACGCCACGATCATAGCGCACGAGAGAATGAATGTTTATGCCTATGTAGAGATATTAAACTGTTTCCTGAAATTGGGGATAGTTTATTTATTGGTAATTGGGCATTTTGATAAACTTTTGCTTTATGCTGTTTTAGTCTTGTGTATTTCAATAATCATCGCATTGATTTATAGAATATACTGTGTCAAAAATTTTCCTGAGTCTAAGTACAAATGGGGGTGGGACAAGGAAATTATATATCCTATGCTTAGCTTTTCCGGTTGGAATATGTATGGTACCATGGCATACACAGTGAAAACTCAGGGAGTGAATATCCTGCTTAACCTATTTTTTGGCGTAATAGTCAATGCTGCTTATGGTGTCGCCACGCAGGCTCAAAATGCAGTTCAGAGTTTTTCAAATAATTTTTTAACGGCTGTGAACCCTCAGATTGTAAAACATTATGCTCAGGGAGAGATTGAGAAGATGCAAAATTTGGTGATTAATGCTTCAAAGCTTTCTTTTTTATTGCTGTTTCTGATTTCCTTTCCGTTGATAGTGGAAAATCATTTCATACTTAATTTATGGTTGAAAAAGGTTCCGGATTATGCAGTAGATTTTTGTCGACTGAATTTGATTTCAGGTTTAATGACAGGTATGTTCACAGTGCTCACATATGCTATTTTTGCCACTGGCAAGATAAAAAGTTTTAGTATTATCTCCGGGACTATCTATGTAATGGTTTTACCTATTTCATATTTTTTGCTTAAGAATGGATTCTCACCTATTATTCCTTTTATTATAAATATTGTTCTACTGTTTATAGGCTATATGAATAATATACGAATACTAAATAAATTAATTCCAAAGTTTTCTATATCCAAATTTTTTATCAATGTTGTTTTTAGTTGCATAGTGACCATTACTTTAGCATCGTTGCTCCCGATGTATTTTCATTTCTCATTAAATGAAGGTTGGGTACGGCTTATTTTGGTCGGGGTTACTTCAGTACTATCTACTCTACTCTTTGGATATTTTATAGTACTAGATGCAGATATGAGAAGTAAATTGACAAATATGTTTTTAAGCAGGATAAAAAAAACTCATTAGAATTATGATTTTTGATAAAATAAGAAATAAGTTTAAAAGCCATAAACTATCAAACTTATTAAAAAAACTAAAAAAGTTTGGTGATTTAAATGATATAAATGTTGACACGCAAATAGTTCATCCAGAAAGAGTAGAAATAGGATCGTATATATATATAGGGCCAGGCGCACGAATAAATGGACTTGGGGGACTGGAGATTAAATCAGGGACGATAATTGGGCCCAATCTTATACTTCATTCTGCAAATCATAAATTTAAGGATTCTAGATTTATTCCATATGATGAAACCTTTGATTTTCGAAAAGTTACAATTGGAGAAAATGTTTGGGTTGGTGGAAATGTAATCATTGTTCCAGGAACTGAAATTGGCGAAGGTTGCATTATTGGAGCAGGTTCTGTGGTTTCTGGTAAAATCGCGCCTTTATCGATAGTCGTAGGCAATCCTTGCAGAGTTATTAAAACAAGAGATGCTGAACACTATTATAAACTGAAAAAGGAAAATAAGATTTATTTGAAAAATAAAAAGGAAAATCAAATCACTCCCAATTTAAACATAGGCTATAATGAATAATATTAAGATAAAAATAAAAGGTGCATACGGGGCAACCAATTTTGGAGATGATTTGTTGATGTGTTTATTTGAAAAGTATTTTTTAAACAATTTCAAGAACATAGATCTCAATTTTGAGGGTATTGACATGAAGTACCCTGATAAATTACTGGTAAAAGCCAAATACAATTCTAAAAGTTTTAATGAAGACTGGTTTATTTACGGGGGGGGAACTCAGTTTTTTTCATTTCAGCAAACGCATAGTAAAACGTTCTTTGGATTGATAAAAAAAGCCATAACTAGCCCTGACAAGGCTATGAAAAAACTGTTAAGTATGCTTGAACCTAAGAAAACTGTAAATAAACACGTAGCGTTTTTAGGATTTGGTTTAGGACCTTTTTATGATAATAATGAAAAGATAGAGCAGGTAAAAAAAACTTTGTCTTCAGCGCATTTCATAGGACTTCGCGATGAGGTTTCTATTAATTATTGCAAAGAATGGGGAATTAATGCATTTTTTGGAGCAGATATGGCTTATTCTTCGTATTTTGATTATCAGGTAAGTTCGGATAAAAAACAAAATGTAAAAAAGAAAATTGGGATAGTTGTGAGAGATTGGGTATGGGAGGAGTCTGGGAGAGGCTATTTTGAGCCAATACTTGATCTATATAAAAATAGAAATGAAGATTATGATTTTCAGTTCATCATATATGCTCCTGATAAAGATCCAGAATGGATGAAAAGGTTAAAAGATGAAGACACATTGATCTGGGATCCTAACAAATATTCTATTCAAGAATTTCTCGACACGCTAAATAAATTTGACGGATTTATTTCTGCGAGATTTCACGGTGCTATTGTTGGTGCTTTATTGGGTAAACCAGTTATATCTATAGAAATTGAGCCAAAGCTGAGGATCTTAACGGAAGATATCAAAGAGTTATTTTTGTGGGAAAAACCATTCAATTCAGACGATCTGAACAAGCTATTAGATAAAATGGATTATAACGTTGATTACGCTACATCTTTAGATATATTGAGAACAAGAGCTGATTTCGCATTAGAGAAATTTAGAGGGGTGTTTAATAAAGACCAGTAAAAAAGTGTTATTATGAGGTCAATAAGAAAAAACATATCATCACTGGTTTATTTTTTTATCAACTCTTTTGTTTTGAGGCTCCCATCAAGAAGTCTTAGACGTCTTGTGTTGTCAAAATGCTTGGGACAATTGGGGAAAAACAGCAGTTTTTTACGATTTGTAGAGATAAGGAATGGCCGAAATATCTCAATTGGAAACCATACAGTTATCAATCAAAGAGTATTGTTAGATGGAAGAGGGGGTAAATTAATAATCGGTGAAAATGTTGATATTGCTCAAGATACTAATATTTGGACTTTAGGGCATGATCCTCATGGTGACTATCATGAACCTAAAGGTGGCAATGTCACGATAGAAGATTATGTTTGGATTGCATCTCGAGTTACAATTTTACCTAATATAATTATTGGGAGGGGGGCAGTTGTTGCAGCAAACAGTGTTGTCACAAAAGACGTACCAGCGATGGCCATTGTGGCAGGTGCTCCTGCAAAGATTGTAGGAACTCGAAAAAGTAAATTATTATATAATTTGGATTATAAACCGTGGCTTCGGTAAATCCAACAAAATGGAATGTTATGAAAAATTGGTTCAGAAATTTCACTGCATGCGCAATTTTATTTTTTGGTAGTATTGTTGCACTGAAGGCCCAATCAGGTTATGATGGGATGTATTTAATAGATGCTAGGGCACACAAAAAAAACCTTGAGCTCTTTAGAAGTAAAAATAAGGGCTTTCTTGAAAAGCTAAATAGGTTGAAGATAGAGGCAGAGAAGATTTTAAGTAAAGAAACCTATTCTGTCACTTTTCACAAAACGAGTACTCAATCTACTAGTGATGTACATGATTTCTATAGTAAGTCACCTTATTATTTTGTTGATCAAGCCGGCAAGGCCTTTATGAAAGATGGCGCGCGAAACCCTAAAATAAAAGAAGATAAAGATAAAGAACAATTAGTGAAGTTGCTCGACGATCTTAAGGTTTTATCAATAGCTTATTTTTATACTAAAGATGAGAGATTTGCGGAAAGGGCACGGCTGCTAATGGATACTTGGTTTATAAATGTAAAGACAAAAATGAATCCGAATATGAATTTTGCGCAGATAAAGCCAAATAGCAATCAAGGTACTTTTTCTGGCATCATAGAGTCCAGACAATTGGTTTGTTTACCTGATGTGCTATTTCTATTACAAGATTCGAAGAAAGTCGATGCCAATTTTGTCTCGTCGATGCGTATATGGTTTAAGAGTTATCTTTATTGGCTGGAAACGAGTAAGTTAGGAAGGATTGCCTCGGTTCAAAAGAACAACCAAATTAATTATTATAACTTGCAAGTGTATGTATTCAAATTATTTACTGGAACCAATATGCAAGAGGTTAGGTCTATGATATCCAACAGCACACTAGACAATATTAAACATCAGATTAATGAAAAAGGCGAACAAACAATCGAATTGAAACGGGCGACGCCTATTGGTTACTCGCTTTTCAATTTAAAAGCACTCTCATTAATAGCTCTTTTTTCAGAGAATATAGGTGGGCCGGATTTATGGAATTATGAGCAAAATGGAAGCGGTATAAAAAGCGCCCTTATCTGGCTTGACAAACAGTATGTCAATCAGAAAATCAATAAGAAGACCAACCCTAAATTTGAAAATATCCTGCCGGGGCATTTGTGGGGCCTGTATACGCTAGCCCAAAAAAGAATTAGCAATTTGTCCCTTTCTTACAAACAAATAAATAATCAATCAGTAGGAATTAGTTCAGCTTATTTTGAATTTAACTAGCCTTTGTGGCCACATTTAAGTCATTTAGTAAATAAATGAAGCCAAATTTTGGAAAATATTTTAGAAAATTGTTACTAGTCGTGAGTTTATAGATAGTCCAGAAATGAAAATAGCTTTTTTTCCATACGAAAGTACAGAGAATAAATATGTAAATATTATCATCGAAATTCTTAAAAGTATAAATGGTATAAAAGTGTATCCGTTTGTACCTTTAGATTACCTTCGATTTTCAAGAAAAATGTGGGGTGCTAATGTTGTTTGGTTAAATTGGTTTGAGTTAGATCACGGAAGGGTAAAAAACATGTTAAAAATATTTGTGTTGATCTTGCTCAAAGTTACGGGCAAAAAAATAATTTATACATTACATAACAGGAAACTCCACAATAAGGACACTTCAACTCTCAGCCGCCTACTGCAAAATAGTATTTACTATTTTTGCGATATTATCATTATTCACAGCAAGATATCTATACATGATTTGCCAAAGAAATATATTGTAAAAACTCAATATATCCCTCACCCGAACTATATAGGCGAATATGGAGACAGCAAGGGGAAAGAGGCTTCAACAAAATTGAGGCTATTGTTTCTCGGACAGGTAAAACCGTATAAAAATATAGAATTGCTTATAAAAACCGCTTCCGAATGGAATCCAAATGAAGTTGAGCTTACCATTGCTGGTAAACCTATTTCTGAAGAGTATAAGAGCGAGTTGCTAAATTTGGCGGCAGGTAAGAATATTAAATTTGTTTTTGAATTTGTAAAGGATGATGAGATGAGTGAATATCTGGGTAACTGCGATCTTTTAGTTTTACCTTATGATATATCAAGTAGTTTGAACTCAGGGACAGTTATATTGGCTTTTTCTTATGCAAAAACAGTAATTTGCCCCCTTATAGGTACAGTTGGTGATTTAACCAACAAGGAATTTTTAACATATACCTATAATGACTCTACTGAGCATTTAGCTGCGTTGAAACAGCAAATCCAAAAAGCTACTACCTTGAAATCAAACGATAACCAAATTTTTGATAATTGGGGGCAAATAATGTATAATGAAGTTTATCAGAGTAATTCAAAAGATAAGATTAAACAAATAATTGAACAAAGAATATTAAAGTAATACTTTTAGTGCTAGAGCGATAACGGATGACCATATTTATTGTATTATACCTCTTATTATTTTTGTCGACTTTTTTTGAGCGAGAAGATGTTCCCGCATTCCGCAAAAAGGAGCTTCTTGTTTTTTGGGTCATCATTTTCACTCTTTTTAGGGGGTTGAGATGGGAAACAGGAACAGACTGGGAACAGTACTACCAAGTCTTTTTAACTGCAAGTTGGGATAATTTGTTTTCTTTTGCGCGTAATTCATCTGTTAGTATGGAATCGGGCTATGTTTTACTCAATGTCTTGGTGAAAACTATCGGGGGAAACTATACAATTTTTTTATTGTTGACCAACTTTTTTGTAATGGTGGCATATATGAAATTTTCGTTGACAAATTCTAAGACTCCAATTTATATTTTTGTTTTGATCATGTTTAGCACTCAGTTTTTTCCCGTGCGGATTGGTATTGCCGTTGCTGTTATTCTCTTAGGCTTGTGCAATTTTTCGCAAAGAAAATATAAGAGGATCATTGCTTATACACTAGTTGCGGCAAGTATTCATTCATCAGCTTTTGCATTTATACCTGTCTATTTCTTTGGCTTTTTCAAAAAAGTACCTACGAAATTGGCTGTTGCTGGTGCTGTAATGTTAATGATAATAGCTCAATTACCTTTTTATAATGGTTTATTAGTGTCGATTGCGGGCGGTCTTCATGTTTTAGGTGATGAGGCGTCGCATAAATTTGAGACCTATATAAATTACGATGTTACTAAAAATAGTGGAGCGATAATAGCCTTCGCGGGAATAGTTAGCAATACAATATTTATAGCCTTATTGATTCTGTTTGGGGATATGATAAAAAAACAACCTGCCTATTTGAAAACAACTAATGTTAATTATGATTTTCTTTTCAACATATATTTCGTTTTCATTATGATAGCCATCGCTTTCCCAGGTAATAATATGGCTGGATTAAGACGGTTGCAAAATTATTTCATGTTTGCCTTTCCTATTTTATTTGCTACGTTTATTGTGTATAACAAAAAAAGATATCCACAATACGCTTTTGTATATATGTTTGCTTTTTTCTTCTACGTTTTATTTCGTTCCTATTCACTGTTCTTCGCTGGGCATCTCGAGAGTAATTTCCCCTATCTATCTGTACTAGATAACGCATTTTAATATGAAAAATAAAAATCAATTCTTTGCATGGGTATCGTTTCAAAGACGGCCAGTTTCTATGCAGTCATATTTTGGCTATAATTTAGAATTTATAAAAACTTCTATAAAAGACAAGTGGCTGAAACCTTTTGACTATATCGCAAAGGGGATGCAAACAAGCTACAGCTTATTAAAGAATAAGCCAGAAATTTTGTGGATACAATTGCCACCAACTCCATTGTTGCGAATTGCTCTAGCCTACAAAAAAATAAATAAAAAAACAGTCTTGATTGTCGATTGTCACAATGGAACATTTTGGGGCAAGTGGAAAAAATATCTAAAAAAAGATAACTTAAACAAATGTGATGTCATTATTGCTCATAATTCAGTGATTCGAGATATTGCTATTGAATTGGGGGTGGATAGAGATAAATTGATGGTGCTTGAAACTAAACCTGCGGAGAGAAAGTCAACTAAAGAAATATTACCGAGAGTTGCGGGTCGTCCTCAGGTTTTGATGCCATGTAGTTTCAATATAGATGAGCCAGTCCAAGTGGTGTTTGATGCAGCAAGGCAAATTCCAAATATAGATATCCTTATCTCCGGACCAAATGAGCGTGGAGTTTCTTTATTTGATTATAGCAAAAAGCCTGATAACGTAAAATTTTTAGGTTATTTATCTTCAGAAGATTATGAAATAACTTTCCGACAATCAGATGTTGTGATGGGATTAACAACCGAAGATCACATCCAATTAAGTGTCGCAAACGAAGCAACAGGATTTGAAATGCCTATGGTAATTTCAGATACAAAGTTATTACGCGATCTTTTTAATAAAGGAGCTGTTTATGTAGAGACACTTAATCCCAAGTCCATTGCTTCTGGGATAATAGAGGCTTTAGATAAAAAAGATGTGTTAAAAAAAGAGGTGGCCATACTGAAAAAGGAAAGAATTGTGAGATGGGAGTTAATGGCTAGTGCGGTGAATGATAAGATAAAGAATATCATGGCGAACAAGGCTTAAAGGTTAAAAGTAGGATGATGAGAAGATTTTTTAAATTTATTATATTACGAATACAGTCAAGCTCTTGGCTACATTCTAAAAAAATAAGACCTCAATTACTTAGACTTACAGGAATGAAAATAGGAAAATCTCATATTGGTGAACAGGTAATTTTCGACAGCCTATATCCTGAAAATATTGAGATTGGGGATTACAGTGCAATAACCATGCGGTGTGTAATTTTAACTCATTTTGTTGAGGTAGCGGAAAAGACAGAGCAAAATAAGGGGGGAAGAATATTCGTTTCAGGCAAAGTCATTATTGGGGACAATGTATTTATTGGCGCTCACACTTTAATTTGTAAACCGGTAGTCATTGGAAACGATTGTATAATAGCCGCTGGTTCTGTTATTGTAAAAGATATTCCGGCAGGAGAAATTTKGGGGGGAGTACCAGCGAAATTCCTGAAAAGAAGACCTGAGTATGAGAAAAACAGGTAAATAGTTAATGGATACCCCATAAGATTTAAAGAGAGATTCTTGACTGTGTAAGTTTTCTATATAGATTGTATAATTAATTTGATAAATATGAATATAAGTATTTTTGGTTTAGGATATGTTGGTTGTGTTAGTTTAGGTTGCTTGGCGAAAAATGGTCATACCGTAATAGGTGTAGATGTAAGCGCTGATAAAGTAAATCAGATCAATAATGGAATTGCAACTATTGTGGAGAGAGATATTGATGAAATTATTGCGGAAGAACATAAAGCGGGGCGTATCCGAGCTACACATGATGTAAACAACGCAGTATTGTCTTCAGAATTGTCAATAGTAGCTGTTGGTACCCCTTCATCTGAAAAAGGGCATCTGAACCTTGACTATATTTTTAAGGTGGCTGAGGACATCGGTCAAGTGTTAAAAAGTAAAAACTCTTTTCATGTAATAGCAATACGTTCAACCGTAATGCCAGGAACTTGTGAGAAATTTGCTCGGATTTTGGAGGATAATTCGGGTAAATTAAATAATAAGGATTTTGCTGTTATAGATAATCCTGAGTTTTTAAGAGAAGGCACAGCAGTATATGATTATTATAATCCTCCATTAACATTAATTGGTAGTGAATCAGATTTAGCAACAGAAAGAGTAAAAAGCTTGTATGATCAGCTGCCAGCTGAAATCATTGTCACAGAGGTTAAGGTCGCTGAAATTATGAAATATGTAAATAATACATTTCACGCCCTAAAAATATCTTTCGCAAATGAAATAGGTAATATATGTAGTGCCATGGGAATTGATTCTCACAAAGTGATGGATATCTTCTGCATGGACAAACAGCTTAATATCTCTCCTTATTATTTTAAGCCTGGTTTTGCATACGGAGGTTCATGTTTACCGAAGGATTTAAAAGGCTTAAAAACATTGGCTCATGATTTATATGTTCCGGTTCCAGTTATTGAGGGAATTGACTTAACAAATAATATTCAAAAACAGCGCGCCATTGGTATGCTGAGTAAATTTTTTGGTAAAAAAATCGCAGTATTAGGATTAAGTTTTAAAGCAGGTACTGATGATTTAAGGAATAGCCCAGCAGTGGAAATAGTTGAGGCGCTTATAGGTCGCGGTTTTGATATTGCCATTTATGATAAAAATATACAGATAGCAAAACTCGCCGGTAAAAATAAAGAATATATAGAAAGACATATTCCCCATTTGTCAAAACTAATGGTTGACGACCTAGCTACTCTTATTCAACAAAGTGACGTAATCATTATTAGTAATAAGGAGCCTGAATTTTTAGAGATGCTTAAGGAGGTAAAAGGTAAGAAAATAATAGATATGGTTAGGATAAATAGCGAGGAAATTATTGAAAATAATAGCTACACAGGTATTAACTGGTAGATAATATAATAAACTATTACAGCTTAATATCACTTTAAAATGCATGGTTATCATTATAAAACACGCATAGTAAAGATAATAATTAAACACTAATGGGGAATAAAGTTAAACTTCTCGCAGTTGCATCAATAGGAGGGCATTGGATACAACTGCTCCGGATCATCAATCCAAATAACGCTGAAGTTAGCGTTACCTATTTATCTACTCACCCTAAATGCGAGGGTATGGTTGAGGGGCAGAAATTTTATACGATTTCGGATTTTAGTCGCTGGAACTTTTATAAACTGATTCCTGCTTTCTTCCGGGCCTTAAAAATTATTCAAAAGGAACGTCCAAATATAGTTATTTCTACAGGTGCAGCGCCTGGCTTGGTGGTGTTACTTGCGGCTAAATTTTTAGGAAAAAAAACGATTTGGGTAGATAGTATAGCAAATGTACAGCATCTATCATTAAGTGGTAATATTGCTTCTAAGTTTGTAAATCAGACTTTTACACAATGGGAATCGCTTAAAACCGCTAAAATTTTGTATGCTGGCAACGTTTTAGAACAATAATATAAATTATAAAATTGCTATGATATTCGTTACAATAGGCACACAGATCTCGTTTGACCGTTTTATAGAGGCGATCGATGAAGTCGCTACCCTAATTGATGAGCCTATTATTGCTCAAGTATTTAAAGGTAGCTATCAAACTAAAAATGTGAAAACAGTCGATTTTTTGAATCCTGATGAATTTAATAAATTGATGGAAGAGGCTCGTTTGATAGTGGGGCATGCTGGTATGGGTACTATTCTATCTGCCTTGAAGTACGAAAAACCTATTATTATTTTCCCGCGAATGGCCTCTTTAGGGGAACATAGAAATGACCATCAAATGGTTACCGCTATGAGAATGAATGAATTGGGATACGTGCACGTAGCATATGACAGAAAACAGTTAAAAGCATTGATATTGAACAAAGATTTGCAACCATTGAAAAAATTGAATAGTAACCCTTCGAACAATATGATTGATTTCATCATTAACTCAGTGATTAAGAGATGAAATCAAAAATACAGGACTTATAATGAATATATTTTATGTATGGTGAAGCCCGCAGCGTGGAATTAAAAAAAATGTAAAATCACCTGGAAAGATCGATAGCTAAACAATAAAAATTTAATTAAAAAACCTATTTCTGATGAAAAACATCACTAAAATATGCTGCATTGGTGCGGGATATGTGGGAGGCCCGACTATGGCAGTTGTGGCTAAACAATGCCCAAATATCAAAGTAACGATCGTCGATTTAAATGAAGCACGTATTGCTGCCTGGAATGATCCTGATGTAAATAATATTCCTGTATATGAACCCGGTTTAAGTGAAGTTGTAGCAGAAGCTAGAGGAAGAAATCTCTTTTTCTCAACTGATGTGGATAAAGCCATAGACGAAGCTGATATGATATTTATCTCGGTTAATACGCCAACAAAGACATATGGTGCCGGGAAAGGAATGGGAGCCGACCTGAAGTGGATTGAGTTGTGCGCACGCCAGATTGCCCGTGTTTCTAAAAGCGACAAGATCGTTGTTGAAAAATCTACCTTACCTGTGCGCACGGCTGAAGCTGTAAAAGACATACTTCATAATACAGGAAGCGGAGTGAAGTTTCAAATATTATCCAATCCGGAATTCCTGGCTGAAGGTACTGCAGTGCAGGATCTTTTGGCGCCCGATCGCGTTTTGATTGGTGGAGATGATTCAATAGAAGGAAAAGAAGCAATACAAGCTTTGGTTGATATATATGCCCAATGGATTCCGTTAGATCGTATACTAACTACCAATGTATGGTCGTCTGAGCTTTCTAAATTGGTTGCCAATGCATTCCTGGCACAACGAATTTCTTCTATTAATGCAATTTCTGAACTTTGTGAGAAAACAGAGGCCAATATTAATGAAGTATCAAGAGCGATTGGAACAGATAGTCGTATTGGACCAAAATTTTTGAAAGCGTCTGTTGGTTTTGGTGGTTCATGTTTCCAGAAGGATATTTTGAACCTGGTTTACATATCCCGATCATTTGGATTAAGCGAAGTAGCAGATTATTGGGAACAGGTTATTATTATGAATGACCACCAGAAAAAACGATTTGCACTAAATATTGTACGCAGCCTATATAATACCGTATCCGGAAAGAAAATTGCTTTTTTAGGTTGGGCTTTTAAAAAAGATACCAATGATACGCGTGAGTCTGCCGCAATTTATGTAGCTGATGAGCTTTTAAATGAACAAGCTTCTATCCAGATCTATGATCCAAAGGTAGTTGAAAAACAGATTTATGGTGATTTGGATTACCTGGAGACAAGGAGTGCTGAATTAAATAAGAGCGGGGTAACTGTATTTAATGATCCGTATGAGGCATGTAATGACGCCCATGCAATTGCTGTGTTGACCGAATGGGATGAGTTTAAAGACTACGATTGGAAACGGATTTATGATAGTATGCTAAAACCGGCTAAAATATTTGATGGGCGCAATATTCTGGACCATAAGCTGCTCAAAGAAATTGGATTTAAGGTGTATGGTATTGGTATGTAGGTATCATGTATTAGGACTAAACACATTAATTATTTTTTAATTTACTCTTTCTTATGTTATGAACACCTAATCGATAGAATATTCTACATACCGGATATTTAACCGTATGATGTTATAGCTTTAAGTTGTAAATGTCACAGAATTTTTTAAATTTGTGGTGTCTATTTTCAATCCATATCCCTATGAGTTCTCCAACACGCTATTTATATCTGTTGAGATATATTCTGCCTATAACAGACTTAATCATGTTGAATTTAGTTTATTTCTCAGCATATTATTTAACACCGTTTTTAGGTAAAACTGTAACCGCCGAAATTGACCGTCATCATATTGCGGTGTATAATTTGATCTGGCTTTTCTCAACAGCAATTTTTGGATTATATACTGCTTACGGAGCAAGAAAGCTAGAGCGGATTTATAGCAGGACTTATCGGAGTTTGGCAATGCATTGTGTGCTATATTTATCTTACCTGCTTTTTTCAGCAGAAGAGAATTTCTCTATGGCTTTTCTTGTTATCTTCTATTTTTTACTTTTTGTTGCTTTTGTCTTTAACCGTTTTATTGGTACTTACATACAATATGTTGTTTTGAACAAGTTCAAAGCAGCGAAAATGGTTGCTGTAATGGGTTCAAACCAAACTGCATTACGGCTTGCGGAGTATATCGACAGACAGAGAAATTTAGATTTTTTCGGTTTTCTAGGTAACGATGAGGATATATATGATTCTGCAGATTCCCAGAAAAATGTGTTAGCTAAACTCGGCGAGGCAGCCGATGTAGGGGTTAAAGAGGTTTTTGTCGCTGTGGCACCAAATAGGATGAATGACGTTGGTACTCTTGTTTCTGCAGCTGATCAGCAATGTGTTCGTCTAAAGTTTATTCCGGATATCAGTGGTACGATCGCTTCTCCTTACGCCATATCTTACATGGGGGGCGAGTTTCCAATTATAACCTTGAGAAATGAACCCTTAGAGATTATGGGCAACCGTTTTAAAAAACGAGCATTTGATATTGTTTTTAGTCTTTTAGTAATCATTTTTGTAATGAGCTGGCTATATCCTATCATTGCAATCCTGATCAAAATCCAAAGCCCCGGCCCGGTTTTATTTAAGCAATTGAGAAGTGGAAGAAACGACAAACCGTTTTGGTGTTGGAAATTCAGGAGTATGAAGGTTAATAAAGATAGCGATAAAAAACAGGCAACCAAGGATGATGACCGAATCACAAAAATCGGATATTTTCTAAGGAGAACGAGCTTGGATGAAATGCCTCAGTTTTTTAATGTGTTTTTTGGATCGATGAGTGTGGTTGGCCCAAGGCCTCATATGCTTAAGCATACAGAGAAATACAAAGAGATCATAAATCAATTTATGGTTCGTCATTTTTTAAAACCAGGTATTACGGGTTGGGCACAGGTTAACGGGTTTCGCGGTGAGACTAAAGAAAATGAGGCGATGGAGAGCAGGGTTAAATTTGATCTCTATTACTTAGAGAACTGGACCGCCATGTTTGATGTTAGAATTATTTTTATGACGGTAATCAATGTTTTTCGAGGAGAAGACAATGCCTACTAACTTAAGAGAATGCATGCGCAAGAGGCTTGTTAACAACAGATTTACTTGTATATTTTTCTATGATGTCTTCTCCCAATATTGATTTTTACAAATTGAATTATTGGGTATTGATAATGCAGATACTGATAAATACAAAAAAATATAAAAGCATATGAAAAACAACACTTACGTTCTCATTATGGCAGGTGGAGTGGGAAGTAGATTCTGGCCTAAGAGCCGCAATAATTTCCCAAAACAGTTTATCGACATCTTAGGCGTGGGAAAATCACTTCTCCAGCTTACTTACGAAAGATTTTTGACGATTTGCCCAAAAGAAAACATTTATATCCTCAGCAATTCACAATACAAAGATTTAATCTCCGAACAGTTGTTCGGGATGTCTGAGGACAACATCATTTCAGAGCCATGCAGAAATAATACGGCTCCTTGCATTGCTTATGCATCTTTTAAAATTTCAGAGATAAATCCTGATGCAAATATTGTTGTTGCACCTTCCGATCATTTGATTCTCAATGAAGCTATTTTTTTAGAAAAGGTGAAACTTGGATTGAATTATGCTGAAGAAAATGATGCGTTAGTAACCCTAGGCATTAATCCCACCCGGCCTGATACCGGATATGGTTACATTAATTATGTTAACGCTGGGGTTGGGGATATTCATCCAGTAATCAGGTTTATGGAAAAACCAGACTTACAAAAAGCAACAGCGTTTATAGAGAGTGGCTGTTACGTTTGGAATGCAGGAATATTTATATGGAAGGTCTCCAGCATATTAAAAGCGTTAAGTTTTCATGCGGTGGAGATATATAATCTTTTCTTAAAAGGGAAGGAGTTTTATAACACTGATACTGAGAATGGATTTATTAATGAAAATTATGCGTTAGCTCCTAATATTTCAATTGACTACGCTGTTATGGAGAAAGCCGACAACGTATTTACAATTACCGGTGAGTTTGGCTGGTCGGATTTGGGTACTTGGGCATCTTTACACGATGTTTCGGTAAAGGATTTGGATAACAATGCAGTAAATAGTCAATCGGTTCATCTCACGCAGAGTTCCAACTGTATTGTACAGGTGCCAACAGATAAAGTAGCGGTAATTAAGGGGCTCCACGACTTTATTGTAGTTGACGATGGCAATGTTTTGTTAATATATCCAAAAAATGAAGAACAAGAGATAAAGAAAGTATCTGGTTTTATAAGTGAAAAGTTCGGTAAAAGTTATTTATAATAACATCGATGTACTGTTGTGGGCATACTTAAATGAAGATGGTTCGGGTGTGCCCATTTATTTTACAATTCTCGCCAAAGGCTATTACAGGGTATTTTGATTAGAAGCATTTATTTGGTCGAGTTGAATGTTACGAATATTATGTGCTAATTTAAAGTAATGTATAGTCTTCCTTTGAAAATTGCTACAAGTAGTAAACAAGCAAGGAATAAAACAATATCTGATTCGGCCTTGCTAATCATGAATTGAGAAGAAAAGGCAAGTTAATGATCGATTTATACTCATGTTGGTATAACAATTAGAAAAATTTATAGAATTTATTTTTACATCGATAACATATAAAATGTTTAACTGGGAGCCAGGGGACTATCGATTTGAGAAAAAGATTCCTTCTAATCCTGCTGGTTTCTGGATTTTTGCACTTGGGACACGGTATTTTGCCTTGGCTTTCTTCTAATAAACTCATTGTTCAGTTATAATAATGAAGAGGATAGGGTTGAGAATATGCTTCCAATAAGACTAAAGTAGCTAATTTATCTTTCTTTTCTGTCTTTTTTTTAAGTTTTTTTTGTGGTATTTGATATTTTTTAATCGGTTAGTCTATTTTTTGAGATTTTATGTGCTGTTTTTTTAGTTAATTTAATGTTTTGATTTTTTTTAATAGAAATTAATCTTTCTTGGCGTTCTTTTTGTTGAATTTTTCTTGTTGGGTATGGGTTGCTCAATATTTTGTATGAAGAATAAGTGCTAATCATCTTGAAAGTTAAATTAATCCAGTTATATATATGCATAACTCAAAACCATCATTAGTAATTTTAGCGGCTGGCATGGCCAGCAGGTACGGAGGCAGTAAACAGACGGAGTCTTTTGGCCCATCGGGGGAAACAATAATGGAGTATTCGATTTTTGATGCGATCAAAGCGGGATTTGATAAAGTAATTTTTATCATCAGAGCGGAATTTGCTGAATCATTTAAGGGTGCGATAGAACCAAAACTTCGGGGAAAAGTGAAGCTTGAGTATGTTTACCAGGGCTTGGGTAAGTTTAGGGATGGCAGGGCTTTACCTGAGGGACGCACTAAGCCCTACGGAACACAACATGCCTTATTATGCTGCAAGGATGTCCTTGATGCTCCTTTTGCGGTAATCAATGCAGATGATTTTTATGGATTGGATGCTTTTGAAAAAGCTTATGCGTTTTTAACTCAATCAGTAGAGGATGGAAAGTATGCATGTTTGGGTTATCAGTTGAAAAATACATTGAGTGATCATGGATCGGTAACCCGCGGAGAGATACAAGTAGACGAAGGGAATTATATTGTTGGTATAAAAGAGAGAAAAGAAATATTTAAGCGCGCTGACAAGGCATTTCGCGTTAACGATGGCGATGAGATTGCGATGGATCTGATGACACCTGTTAGTATGAATTTCTTCTGTTTTACCCCCTCTTTTGTAAATTGGAGTGAAGGCGAATACTATGATTTTTTGGATCGGCATGACACTGATCTCAAAGCTGAATTCTTAATTCCTGAAGTTGTAGATAGATTAATTAAAACGGGCAAAGGGGTTGTGAGCCTCGTAAAGACTGATGCCAGCTGGTTTGGTGTTACCTTTAAAGAGGATGCGGAACTTGTTAGATCAGAACTTGATCAGTTGACCTCTGAGGATGGATATCCGCGGAATCTTTGGTTTGAAGGAATTAATTAAGTATTGTGTACGCCAATATTTCTCAACTGCTTTTAGAGGTGGCTGAGAAATATTTTTGCCATAGAGTGGCAGGATTATTGCTTATTGTATTTATCTTTGACATACATACTTAGCCTATAAAAAATTGTTTACTCAAATTAATATCGTCCCACGGTGGATTATTTTTGCTCTCGATCTTGTGTGTTGCTCTTGGGCAATGGTATTTGCCTATATGTTAAAGTTTAATTTAAACCTAACATCAGTAGATATACCAGAGCTGTCAACTAACTTATTGTTATTGTTGTTGTTTAATTCAATGGCATTCTTGGCTACTAAGAGCTATTCGGGTATAATTAGATATACAAGCGCGCAGGATTCTTTCCGTATATTATTTTCAGTCCTGATCTCCAACGGATTTTATTTTATAATTAATTTATTTGCAATAAGTATTCTAAACAGATCGCTTATCCCCAATACAGTACTGATCATTGGTGGATTGTTCAGTTTTCTTTTCCTGATTACCTACCGGATTTTTATCAAATACTTTTTTATGTACATTAAAAATCTGAAACTGGATAAAAAAAAGGTCATTATTTACGGAGCAGGCGAGGCTGGGATGGCTACTAAGAGAACCTTTGACCATGACGATAAGGTAAACAAGTACATTGTTGCATTTGTGGATGATGATCAGCGCAAGATTGGCAAAGCAATAGATGGTGTGAGTATACTAGATGCACGAAATCTTGCTGATCTGATTGCCAAACATGAGATAGATGAAATTATTTTCGCATCTTATACCATTCCTGCAGAAAAAAGAGATGTAATTGTTGACCTTTGCCTGGAACATGATATCAAAGTATTAAACATCCCTCCTGCGAATGCTTGGACCAATGGAAAATTACAACCTGCCCAGATTCAGAAATTAAATATCGAAGATTTATTAAATAGGAAAACGATAAGCATTGATATTGAAGGAATCGGAAGTATGCTCCACAAAAAAAGAATCCTGATTACTGGAGCCGCTGGTTCGATAGGGAGCGAAATTGTTAGACAGTTATCAAAGTTTGATGTTGGTTTAATCATATTATGTGATCAATCGGAAACTGCTCTGCATGATCTTTATCTGGAACTGGATGAAGTGGACCGGACAAAAAACTATCAGGCCTTTGTTGGTGATGTACGTGACGAACAGCGGATGGATAAACTTTTTAATATGTACCGTCCCGATTATGTTTATCATGCGGCAGCATATAAACATGTGCCTTTAATGGAAGACAATCCAGCTGAAGCGATTAAGGCAAATGTGCTGGGTACTAAAACCGTTGCTGATAAAGCAGTGAAATATGGCGTTCAGAAGTTTGTTATGATATCGACGGATAAAGCAGTAAATCCGACAAACATTATGGGGGCTTCTAAACGAATTGCAGAAATTTACGTTCAGTCGCTCAATAATTCACTTAGTCAAAGGGATTTCGTTTTCAGTAATGGATTGAGTTATATTAACCGTTTGGAAAAGCGGCCTGCAACCAAGTTTATAACCAGTAGATTTGGTAATGTTCTGGGGTCGAATGGATCCGTTATTCCCAGGTTTAGACAGCAAATAGAAAAAGGTGGCCCAGTTACGGTTACCCATCCTGATATTACCAGATATTTCATGACTATTCCGGAGGCTTGCCGATTGGTGCTTGAAGCAGGGTGCATGGGTAACGGGGGGGAAATTTTTATTTTTGACATGGGCAAATCGGTTAGGATTTTGGACCTGGCGAAAAAAATGATTAAGCTCGCCGGACTTGAACCCAATGTGGATGTAAAAATAGAATTTTCAGGTCTGCGGCCAGGAGAAAAACTCTATGAAGAACTGTTGAATGACGATGAAAATACGATGCCAACTCACCACGAGAAAATCATGATCGGAAAAGTAAGAGAATACGTGTTTGATGAGGTAGCCAGTAACGTTGCTGACCTGATCAATTCAGCGAAGCAGGATGATGATATGCAGGTGGTTATAAACATGAAAAAAATGGTGCCTGAGTTTAAGAGTATGAACTCTATATTTGAAGAGCTTGACCATGTGGTTAATTAATAAGATGAAGAAAATTTTTTTTTTGGCCATTTTGGCCTTTACTGTAACGCTTGCTTGGGGGCAGTCTACTCCCAATGTCAATATCCCATATGACTTTCAATTCTATCAAAAGCTAAACCAACGGATCTATAATCAGGATAGTAAATTCCATTCATCTATAAAGGGGATTTACTCTGACCAAAGCGAAATCGCAGCTTCATATGATTCTCTGATGAAGATTGGTATTGATACCAACAACAGGGGCACTTGGGTACACAGAAAGTTATTTAATGAACATTTACTCGAATTTAACGGGGAGGATTATAAGGTATATGCAGATTTTTTACCGGATTTTCAGATTGGCAGGGACTTTAGCGGCAAGCGTAACACCTGGTTAAACACCAGAGGATTTCAGGTAGGAGGATCGGTTGGGAAACAATTTTCTTTTTATCTGAATGGGTTTGAGAATCAGGGAAAGTTTGCAGATTATGTAAACAGGTATATTGTAGCCAATCAGGTTATGCCCGGTCAGGGATCTGGTAAATTGGGAGCCGATAAACAGGATTGGACCTACGTGACTGCTCTGTTGTCTTATACCCCAAATTCGCATCTCAACTTTTCTTTGGGGTATGATAAGAATTTTATCGGTGATGGATACCGTTCTATGTTACTTTCTGATGTATCGTCCAATTATTCCTTTTTCAGGGTAAGAGCTACACTTGGTGCGGTGCAATATCAGACCATCTTCGCCTATATGCTAGATCCGGGTGCACCAAAGCTCACTGATGATCGTAGGTTAGGAGATAGGGGAAAGTGGATGGCTGCCCATTATGTGGACTGGAATGTTACCAAAAAATTCTCTGTAGGATTTTTTCAGGCAGTAACCTGGGCAGATGCAGAGGTTGAGGGTAAACGTGGTTTTGATTTTAATTACGTGCACCCTTTTATTTTCTTAAGACCTGTAGAAAGTACAAACACCACCTCTCCTGATAAGATGAGGCTTGGTTTAAATCTGAAATATGAAATTCTAAAGAACACTACTCTTTATGGACAGTTTATGTTTGATGAATTTACTGCCAAGGAATTTTTCGCTGGCAATGGCTATTGGGCTAATAAATACGCCGTTCAAGTAGGTTTACGGGGATCTGACCTGTTCAAAGTGAAGAGTCTGAACTACCTTGCCGAATTCAACACCGCCCGGCCGTATACTTATGCCCACTTCGACAGGCTATCCAATTATTCCAATTACAACCAGTCATTAGCTCACCCTTTTGGTGCTAATTTCAGGGAATTTCTCGGGATATTAAATTACAACTACAAGCGGTTTGATTTTCAGGGGGAAGCACTTTACTCGAGATACGGAAAGGACCCTGAGGGCCTTAACTATGGCGGAGATATTTTTAAAAGTTACCTAACCAGATCTGTTGAATATGGAAGCAAGGTTGGCCAGGGCATAAAGACCAATCTATATTTTGCGCGTGCACAGGTATCTTATCTGCTCAATCCAAAATATAATCTCCGCTTAGAGTTAGCCGGAGTGTTTAGGCGTGAGAGCAGCATAGGGATAGAAAATACCCAAATGTTTACTTTCGGTATCCGTAGTAGTTTCCGTAATATATATCATGATTTTTAATCAGGTATAATCTTTAAGTAAATAAAAAAATAGCGGATCTCAATTTTGATAGATGCTAGTGCTTCAGTTAATGTAGTATTGTTGCTTCAATACTATATAAGGAATCCGGTCAAAAGTTGGGAGTAGATATTAAAGAATTAGTCTTAAAAAAAAGCTATCGAAACTATAGATTATAAACTACTGCAAATACTATTTCCCTCAGCGTTGATATAAGCTTTTATATTTTTTAACTTTTCTGCACTTTCCTTTAGGGGTCGATGATCCGAAGACTACATTTTGGGCAGCTTGAGTTTGGAATTGCAATCGTCTACTAGAGTTTTTTTGTCAGATTATTTTTTCTTGAGAAGTATTACTTTAGGTGTTTATTAAGCGGCGATTTTACGATTTATTGAATTGTTTTCAAACTCTAGGGGCGATAAGAACCCTAAGTACGAATACTTCCTCTTTCTGTTATACCATACCCCCTATATATTCAAAAATAGCTAAGGTTACCTTCGCTCTTGTTTTATATGTTTTGCTGGTATATCATTTCTGTTTTTATCGTTTTAAAGAAACTCTCTGCAAGTGCATTGTTCCATCAGTTCTCCTTTCTGCTCATGCTTTGCTTGATGCGTAACCTGCTAGTTACTCCCTGAACTCCGAACATGCATATTGCATACTCCAGTAGATCTTGTCAGCAAGCAATTCTGCTGGATAATATACAAATCGATCCCCCTGTACTTTGGAAGATAAAGCCCCATATGTGAACCTTCATTAAAGGGATCCCAGCTCAACTCATCTAAAAGGTAATCCCATCTACAATAAGGGCTGCTGAAAAACAACAACATGTTGATTTTGATCTATTTGTGTCAATTTTCGCAAAGCTTGATGCAAGATTTTTGAGTGTATCCCTTCAAAAAGCTTGTAATTGGTTTTTAGACACAAATTTTTTACAAAAAAGTACGGTTGATTATCGTTACCTTTTCTATATGGTTCTGTTTTACCTAAAAGAGCTCTGTTTCAGTGTAAAATTGAACACTTTGAGTTTTCAGTAGACACTATTTAATTTTGAATTCAGAATTTAGGCATTAATTTTGTTCATTGTAATTCATTCAAAACAAAAACAATAGATAAATGTTTGAGTTTTCATTTTAAGCCTATGCAAACACGTTACTTATTTATACTTAAATATATTTTACCGATCACTGACCTGATCATGGTCAATATTGTGTACTTTTTTGCCTACGAATTTACCGCTTATATGGGTAAAGCAGTAAGTTCTGAATTACAATGGCATTATATTGTGGTGTGTAATCTGATCTGGATTGTGAGCACTACAAGCTTTGGACTTTATAGTGAATATGGGTCGCGTAGGATTGAGCGAATCTATCGCGGAACCTGGAAAAGTGTGGTTCTACATGCGGTTTTATTTTCTGTCTATCTTTTCTTTTCTAAACAAAATGATTTCTCGAGATCTTTTCTTGTGATTTTTTATGGCATGTTGGCCATTTTGTTTTTGGTAAACCGCTTTATTGGTACCTCTTTTCAGTTTTTATTATTTAATCATTTACGAGGTGTTAAATCTGTAGCTATAATGGGTAACAACGTCACTGGTTTACAATTGGCGAGTTATTTTGAAAAGCAGCATTATATTGAGTTTCATGGTTTTATCAATGATGTCCCAGAAGATTATTTAGACCACAACGGTCAGATTTCTGATATGGTAGGGCGTCAGTTTAAAATGGCTGTTGATAAAGGCATTAAGGATATTTATGTAACCATTGCGCCGGAACGTATGGCTGATATGAGCCTATTAACTGAGGAGGCAGAGCGTCAATGTGTACGTTTAAAGTTTATTCCCGACATTAGTGGAGCCCTACTGTCTCCTTATACTGTAAGTTATCTGGGTAACGAATTTCCGGTTATTTCTTTACGTTCAGAACCACTGGAGAAGGTACATAATCGCTTTAAAAAACGGGTTATTGACGTTGTATTTAGTGGTTTAGTGATTCTTTTTGTATTGAGTTGGCTATATCCGATCATTGCCTTGTTAATTAAAATGCAAAGTAACGGCCCCGTGTTATTTAAGCAGCTGCGAAGTGGGAGGGATGATGAGCCTTTCTGGTGTTTTAAATTTAGGAGCATGAGGATGAATGCGGATAGTGATAAGAAGCAAGCCAGTAAAAATGATGACCGGATTACCCCTATTGGAAAATTTTTACGGAAATCGAGTTTGGATGAATTACCTCAGTTTTTTAATGTATTTATGGGACATATGAGTGTAGTTGGTCCACGACCACACATGTTGAGCCATACAGAACAGTACAAAGGTATTGTAGATCAATTTATGGTGCGCCACTTTTTAAAACCAGGTATTACGGGTTGGGCACAGGTAAACGGTTACCGTGGTGAGACCAAAGAAAATTATAAAATGGTGAAACGGGTGGAACATGATATCTGGTATCTGGAAAACTGGAATGCGATGCTGGATGTAAAGATTATCTTTATGACGGTAATTAATATGGTTAAAGGCGAAGAGAATGCATTTTAACTTGTACCGTACAGCCTACGGGGAATTACACTACACAGGGTATCCGGACTAATCTTTTTTATACTTGTCATCCTGACGGATGGGAAGAATCTTTATTTGTATCATTGAGATTCTTCGCTGTGCTATCAATACATATTCTAGAATTGGCGTCATCTCGGAGCAACACTACCGTCGAGATAACGATACCTTGCAAACATGCTGCCTCCACTCCAATGTTTTTTTTAAAACTGACCTCTCAGGATGATAATAACCAGGAATAAGAGTACTTCTACCCTGCCATACTATCTGTTGTTCTTTTTATAGCAACTTTTCTTACTGCCGCTACAATTGCGTTTTTATCATAACCGCATTCGGCCCAAAGTTCTACCTGTTCGCCATGTTCGATAAACTGATCTGGAATACCTAAACGTATTACATTTGCTTTATAACCATGATCGGCCATAAACTCCAATACTGCTGAACCTACTCCACCAGGTAATGAGCCATCTTCTACGGTGATTACATATTTATATTTAGCAAATACTTCATGTAGTAATTGCTCATCTAAAGGCTTTACAAAACGTAAATCGTAGTGGGCAGGATAAAAACCTTCGCTGTTTAATTCGGCTCGTGCCTCAACGGCAAAGTTACCTACGTGGCCAATAGTTAATAAGGCTACATCCTCTCCATCACAGATCTTACGTCCTTTGCCAATTTCTAATGCTTTGAATGGTCGCTTCCAATCGGGCATTACGCCATTACCACGTGGGTAACGGATTACAAATGGACCCACATTTTCTTGTTGAGCAGTAAACATCAGATTGCGCAATTCTTCTTCATTCATTGGAGAAGAAACGATTAAGTTCGGAATACAGCGCATGTAAGCAATATCATATGCACCATGGTGTGTTGCCCCATCAGCACCTGCTAAGCCCGCTCTATCCAAACAAAACACTACGTTTAGCTTTTGAATGGCTACATCATGGATAACCTGATCATAAGCCCTTTGCATAAAGCTTGAATATATGTTACAAAACGGAACCAATCCTTGTGCTGCTAAACCAGCCGAGAAAGTTACGGCATGTTGCTCTGCGATACCTACATCGAATGCACGTTTTGGCATCGCTTTCATCATAATATTTAACGACGATCCTGATGGCATAGCAGGTGTAATACCTACAATTTTATCGTTCGCCTCAGCCAACTCTACCATGGTATGTCCGAAAACATCCTGGTATTTTGGTGGTTGCGGCTTATCTGGAGTGCTTTTTTTGATTTCGCCGGTAATCTTATCGAAAAGACCCGGTGCATGCCACTTGGTCTGATCTTTTTCAGCCAGAGCAAAACCTTTACCTTTTACGGTAACGCAATGTAAAAGCTTAGGGCCAGGAATAGCAGATAAATCTTTTATAGTCTGCGCCAAACGTTTTACATCGTGTCCGTCAACGGGGCCAAAATACCTAAAGTTTAAGGCTTCGAATAAATTACTTTGTTTTAGTAAAGTGCCTTTAATGCTCTTTTCTATTTTCTTAACATACTTATGTGCATTAGGGCCTAGCTTAGAAAGCCCTGTAAGTACATGAGAAATATCATCACGGAAACGGTTGTACGATTTTGAAATGGTGATGCTGGTTAAATATTCCTTAAGTGCACCTACATTCGGATCGATAGACATGCAGTTGTCATTCAGGATCACAAGCACATTACTGTTTTCGATCCCTGCATGGTTTAATCCTTCAAAAGCTAAACCAGCTGTCATGGCGCCATCGCCGATAACGGCCACATGCTGTCTGTCTGTTTCGCCTTTTAATTGCGAAGCCACCGCCATACCCAAAGCGGCCGAAATGGAAGTAGAAGAATGGCCTACACCAAAGGTATCGTATTCACTTTCCGTAATTTTTGGGAAACCGCTAATGCCACCGTATACGCGGTTGGTATGGAATAAATCCCTACGGCCGGTTAATATTTTATGCCCGTATGCCTGATGGCCTACATCCCAAACCAATTTGTCGTAAGGGGTATTTAATGCATAGTGTAAGGCTACTGTTAATTCAACAACACCTAAACTAGCGCCAAAATGGCCACCGTTAACACTAACAACATCAATAATATACTGTCGTAATTCCTGGCTTATTTGTTCTAAGTCAGATTCGCTATATTGCTTTAAATCAGCGGGATAGTTGATTTTAGATAATAGGGGGCCAGCTTTTACTTGCATTCGAAATTTATGGTAAAAAACAAGATACAAAGTAAGGCAAATTTGTTTTAATATAGAAGAGAAAAATAGTGGTTTATTATTGCTGTTTAAGGGGTTAGTGTTTAGCGGGTTAGTGTTTAGCGTTTAGCGAATGGAAGTTAGGGGTTAGGGTTTAACGGTTAGGATTGTCCTGGGCTAAAAATTTTCATTATGTTTGTCTCTTCACATGCAGGCAGAGAATTTTGAAATAAAACTTCCGGTATTCGAAGGCCCCTTCGATTTGTTGCTGTTCTTCATAGAGCGGGATGAACTTAATATCCAGGATGTGGAGATTGCCAAAATCACCAACGACTTTTTGGCCTATATCCATCAGCTCCTTGCTTTAAATGTAGAAGTGGCCAGCGAATTTATTTTAGTGGCCGCAACCTTGATGCGCATTAAATCTAAAATGCTTTTGCCAAGGATTGAGGTTGATGAAGCCGGAAATGAAATTAATGCCGAACAAGATCTGATTGCGAGGCTTATCGCCTACAAACAATTTAAATCTGCAGCCGAAGAAATGAAAGTTTTTGAAGAGGAACGGTTTAAACAAGATCAACGGGGTAATATTGCATACGATTTAACCCTGGCCGCTGCATCTTCCAGTCACCAGGATGAACTTTTATCATTGGATCTCTATAAACTTTTAACCGTTTACCATCGAACGGTGCAGAAGTATGAGCTGCGCAGCGAAGAGGTTAAACACACCGTGGTACAATATCCATATACCATTGAACAGCAAAAACACTTTATTGCGAATCTGCTCGATATCAATAAACAGATCGATTTTGCTTTAGTGCTTAAAAATTCAGAGAATAAAGTGCATTTCGTTTATAATTTCCTGGCTATTTTAGAAATGTTGCAGCAACAAATCGTAGAGATAACCATTGGAAGTGGCTTTAACAACTTTAATGTGAAAGCATTATCCTAATACGGCCTAAATTAAATTTGAATTTCTTACTTTTGCAAAAAAAATACAAACCTCATATAATGATGACACGCGACAACCAAATTTTTGAACTTATTGATAAGGAGTTAAACCGCCAAGAGCATGGTTTAGAGCTTATTGCATCAGAAAACTTTGTAAGCAAGCAGGTGATGGAAGCTGCCGGATCGGTACTGACCAACAAATATGCTGAAGGCTTACCGGGAAAACGTTACTACGGCGGTTGCCAGGTAGTGGATGTAGTAGAGCAAATTGCTATCGATAGGGCAAAAGAGTTGTTCGGTGCAGCATGGGTAAACGTTCAGCCGCACTCTGGCGCACAAGCTAACGCAGCAGTAATGCTTGCTGTTTTGCAGCCAGGCGATAAAATATTAGGATTTGATCTTTCTCATGGTGGCCACTTAACGCATGGTTCGCCTGTTAACTTTTCGGGTAAACTATACCAGCCTTTATTTTATGGAGTTGAAAGAGAAACCGGACTTATCGACTATAAAAAATTAGAAGAAGTTGCTTTAGCCGAAAAACCTAAATTAATTATCTGCGGTGCATCTGCTTATTCCCGCGAGTGGGATTACGCTTTTATCCGTGCAGTAGCTGATAAAATCGGTGCTTTGGTTTTAGCTGATATTTCTCACCCTGCAGGTTTAATCGCAAAAGGATTGTTGGCCAACCCGCTTCCACATTGCCATATTGTAACCACTACCACCCACAAAACTTTACGTGGTCCACGTGGGGGTATGATTATGATGGGACAGGATTTCGAAAACCCATGGGGATTAAAAACACCTAAAGGCGAAACCCGTTTAATGAGTAACCTGCTCGATATGGCGGTTTTCCCTGGTACACAAGGCGGTCCGTTAGAGCATATTATTGCGGCTAAAGCAATTGCTTTTGGCGAAGCCTTAAGCGAGGAGTACGGAACATACATTAAACAAGTTGCGGCTAACGCACAGGCAATGGCCAAAGCATTTGTAGCTAAAGGATATGGCATTATTTCTGGTGGTACAGATAACCACTTGATGCTGATCGATCTTAGAAATAAAAACATTACTGGTAAAGTAGCTGAAAATGCTTTGGAGAAAGCAGAAATTACAGTGAACAAAAACATGGTTCCTTTCGATGATAAATCGCCATTTGTAACTTCAGGTATTCGTGTAGGTACTGCCGCAATTACGACACGTGGGTTAAAAGAAACTGAAATGGAGAAGATTGTAGATTTAATCGACCAGGTTTTAACCAATCCGGAAGATGAGGCTAACCTGAATAGTGTAAAAGCTGAAGTAATAAAACTGGTAAGCGCTTTCCCACTTTATAAATAAAATTATACACCATCCCCGTTGGGATAACAATAGACAAGCAGTTACATTAATTTGTAACTGCTTTTTTTGTGAAGTAAGTTTATCGGCTTTTTTTCTTTAAAACAAACGTTTGTTTTATATATTTGACCAAATTAATGTGATATAAAATATGTGTGGAATAGTAGGCTATATAGGTTACAGAGAAGCCTGGCCAATTGTATTGAAAGGTCTTAAAAGATTAGAATACCGCGGTTATGATAGTGCTGGTATTGCGCTGATGAATAACAGTGGTCAGCATATTTATAAAAAAGCTGGAAAGGTAGCGGTTTTAGAAGAATTTGCAGAAACTCAGGATAAATCTGGTACTATTGGTATGGGGCATACCCGTTGGGCAACACACGGTGTGCCTTCTGACCGTAACTCTCATCCACACACGTCTAATAACGAAAAGCTTTCTATTATCCACAATGGAATTATAGAAAATTATGCCACATTAAAGGAAGAATTGACTAATCGTGGGCACGATTTTAAAAGTGATACCGACACAGAAGTGTTGATCCATCTGATTGAGGAAATTCAGAAAATTGAACAGATCGATCTTTTAGAAGCTGTTCGTTTGGCTTTGCATGAAGTGAATGGAGCCTATGCCATCGTGATAATGGATAAAGAACACCCGGATCGTTTAATTGCCGCAAGAAAAGGTAGCCCTATGGTAATTGGAGTTGGTAAAGGAGAATATTTTATCGCTTCGGATGCTACGCCCATTATTGAATACACCAAAAATGTAATTTATTTAAAAGATGGCGAAATTGCGCTGATTACCAGAGAAGACCTTCTGATTAAGCAGCTAGATAATGTTGTTCAAACGCCGCTTATTCAAGAACTTGAACTAAAGCTAGAAATGCTGGAAAAAGGTGGCTTTGATCACTTTATGCTTAAAGAAATTTATGAGCAGCCACGTTCAATTAAAGATTGTATGCGGGGACGGATTTATCCTGAAGAAGGAAAAGTTCAGCTAGGCGGGATCAAAGAATTTGCAGAGAAATTAAAAAATATAGACCGGATCATTATCGTGGCCTGCGGAACATCGTGGCATGCAGGTTTGGTTGGCGAATACCTGATCGAAGAATATGCCCGTATTCCTGTTGAGGTGGAGTATGCTTCAGAATTCAGGTATAGAAATCCAATTATCACCGAAAAAGATGTCGTAATTGCCATTTCACAATCCGGCGAAACTGCAGATACCATGGCGGCCATCGAGATGGCCAAAGAACGTGGGGCAACTATTTTTGGGATCTGTAATGTTGCTGGGGCTTCCATCCCACGTTTAACCCATGCAGGTGTTTACACCCATGCGGGTCCAGAAATTGGTGTAGCCTCAACAAAGGCATTTACTGCTCAGGTAACGGTTTTAACCTTGATGGCCTTTTATATGGCGCAACAAAAAGGGACCATTACCACTTCAAAATTAATTGAGCTTTTGACTGAACTGGATCATATTCCTGAAAAGATCCAGATTGCACTAGAGTCGAACGACCTGATCAAAGAAGTTGCAGAAAAGATCAAAGATTCTACCAACTGTTTGTTCTTGGGGAGAGGTAGCGGTTTCCCAGTGGCCTTAGAAGGTGCCTTAAAACTTAAGGAGATTTCTTATATCCATGCCGAGGGTTATCCTGCAGCAGAAATGAAACATGGGCCGATCGCTTTAATTGATGAAGAAATGCCGGTAGTTTTTATTGCTACGCAGAATTCATCATACGAAAAAGTGATCAGCAATATACAAGAAGTAAAAGCAAGAAAAGGTAAAGTAATCGCGATTGTAACCCAGGGAGACACGGAGGTGAAGAAAATGGCCGATTACTGTATCGAAATTCCTGATGCCAATGAAGCCTTTTTACCACTTATAGCAACTATTCCGCTTCAGTTATTATCGTATCATATTGCAGTGATGCGGGGTTGTAATGTAGATCAGCCCAGAAACTTGGCTAAATCGGTAACCGTAGAATAATTTACAACAAAACAAATAAATAGGGCAGTTGCATTAATTTGTAGCTGCTTTTTTTGTTTATCGGATATTTAAATACGGACTTTGTTAACTAAGCCCGATTGAACGGATGCCGGTTTGACCTATATATTTTGATATCGAGAAATTAAAACGGCAGGAGGAAAAGCGGGACTGAAGGCTGCCATAGGCACCAATGCTAGCTTTCTAAAGAAATAAATCTTGTTGGGAGATTGAAGCGATGTTAAAAAATAGCCTAACAATTGAGCGGCAATCCTATAATCTTAAAATCCCTGGTAAAAAGTAAAGGGCCGATATTCTTTAGAAGAAATATCGACCCTTACCATCTAAATTAACGCTCTCGAATATATAAACGGAAATTATCGCCATTTTGTTTTGAGAAAATGAAAAAAATAAGTTATTTCTCGTAACTGCCTAATGTTGAGGGGTGAATTCTTGCAATTCCTTTCGCATCCTGATTAAGGTAATTAATGAAATACTGGTCGGTACTTAAATCAGCCCCCTTTTTTCTGACGATGCTACTGGGAGATACTTTAAAGTCTTCTAGATCCTGATTAATGAAAAGAGGGTCGGTATTTAAAATATTGCCATTGTTGCTGTAAGCGCTGTTGGTAGATCTGAGTAAATTGCTCCATAAATTGAACTGCACTATTGCAGACGTTTTCTTTTGGATATCCAGTTCATTGGTTAAACTCCCCCATATGATATTATTGGTTAAATCTACCTGAAGTTTGTTATAAGCATTTGCCGATAAATAATCTGAAAAACTCAGAGCGGCAGTTTTGCGTGGGAAATTTGAATTATAAGCAGCAAAAGTATTCTGTTTTAAGTTGTAATTTCCTCCCCCTACCGCATATATTAAGTAATTCCCGCAGTTATACATCACATTATTAAATGCAAGCAATTCTGAGTGGTAGCCAATGTAAGCCGCCACCTGCATGTTTTTGATAATGCTATTGCTTAAAATTAATTTGGGACTGTTGTTAACGGACAAAGAATCGGAGGTAATGCCGACAGACGCATTTTTGATGATCGCATTTTTAATCAGTCCATATCCGCTTCGCTTTAAGAAAATCCCTTTCCATTGTCCGGGCTCATCGCTGTATATTTTTTCCAGCCTGTCGCTACAAAACAATACAGGTTCAGTAAGGCTGCCATTAACCATTAGGTTTCCTTCTATATTTAAATTGGCATCCTTATGGAAATAAACCTTAGTTCCAGGTTGGATGCTTAGGGAGCTTCCGCTCTTAACGGTTAATGATCCATTAATGATGTAAGGTAATGCTTTTGTCCAGATGGTATTGGCATTAATTGTCGATTCGTTAACAAATACAGCATTCTGTCCATAAGCTAAAAGCTGAATTACCTGTTTATTACCATTTGTATTTAATATGATAGAATCTTGAACCAGAAAGGGCAGGTTAGTTGAATTTGGGTTGATCGAAACTTTGATAAAAAGATTGATAGAATCCTTTCCGTTTATGATTAGATCATTTTTGTTCGGCGTTTGCTCCCCGTTGATATTAATGCTAAACGCTGAAGTGCTACCTCCCGATAATCTGATTTCTGATACTTTAACTGCATCGTTGTTTTTGTTGGCAATCTTTATTCTTTTAGTTATTGAACCTACCGAGGTAAAAATAGTATCAAATAATACCTCTTTATTGGGGATGTTCAATTTAGCATTTGGATCTGTGGTGATGCGCTCCCCTTTCCGGCAAGCTGAAGCAAGGAATAAGATTAAAAATGCCAGACCAATATTTAAACGCATAAATCAAACTTAGAAAAATGTTTGACGACTTACAATAGCTCATATATAATAAGACTGTACTATTCTGTAAAACCTGGGCGTTAAGAAAGGTCATGTGATTTTTATTCTGGCACCTTTATAGCAAGAGTTCTCATGTTTCTTAAGCGTTTGATTTTTTTTAGAGGATGTTCATCATACTGATATGGAGGTGTCGCCTGGCTGTATGCACCGGAGAGCGAATAATAAACCAGATTTATTTTCAATTGCGGCGGATCATAAACAACTATTTCCTTAAAAAGTTTTGTCCTTTGCTATATTTTTTCCTGTTGAAAACCATGTAGTTAGCTTAAGCCTTCAGATAATCGGCGTAAAAGCTTTGCGGTAGTGTTAATTTTTTCTACTTTTGCATCCCGCTTCGGAGGAAGGGTTTTGAATGAAAGGATGGCGTAGAGATAAGGAGAGCGGGATTTATTTAAAATAAATGTTGCGGGAGCGGAAAAGATTGCTACCTTTGCAGCCCGTTCAGGAATGGCGGAAAGCTGAATAATATCAGCGTATTGAAAGAGGGAATAGGAAAAAAGAAGGCTGAAAAAATAAAATTTATTTTATTTGGAAGTTCGGAAAAGATCCTTACCTTTGCACTCCCAACCGAAAGGAAAGGGAAAGACCGGAACGTCGGATGTCGGAAAGGTAACAGAAAAAAGATTGAAACGGATTGAAACACAGGTTGGACGAACAAGACCAGCTGAAACTGAAACCGAAGATATATA
>NZ_SIXF01000050.1 GCF_004310665.1 Pedobacter kyonggii
TGGTTCTTCCCCAATTTTGGTGGTTTTCCATGATAAGTCTGGTTGTTATTCGTTAAGAAATAATGAATCTTACCAAACTGATTTTCTCATCAATTGATCCCTTTAAAGTAGTTTCAGTGGATAACCAGGCCGACTTTGTTAATATCTATGTACAGAGCAGACAAAGGATCTGCCGTTGTCCGGATTGCCTAAGTCCGTCAAAGAAGCTTCATAGCTATTATTTAAGAAAGTTCCGTGACCTGCCTACGTTTGGGAAATCATGTAATATATACCTGCAATCCAGAAAATACCGATGCCTTAGAACTGAATGTAAAAGAAAGATCTTCACAGAACGTTTTGATGACCATTTCGAACCATGTAAGCGGCGGACAAAAAGATTGGATGAGAAATTATTAACCACCGCCTTGGAAATGGGTGGCAGACCCGCTGAGCGCATTTGCAATACATTATCCATGCCCGTGAGTGATTCTACTTTACTAAGATTGATCCATAAAGCTCCCTTGCCGCCATTAGGGCCGCTTAAAGCTGTAGGGGTAGATGACTGGGCATATAAAAAGCGCGATAGATATGGTAGTATCCTGGTAAACCTGGATACCGGAAAAGTAATCGATCTACTGCCAGACCGGGAGGAAAAAACATTGGTCAGTTGGTTGCAGGGACAGCCTGCAATAGAGGTAATTACACGGGACCGTTACGGTAAATATATGCGGGCAGCGACAAAAGGGGCTCCCCAGGCTATACAGGTCACGGATCGTTGGCATTTGCTAAAGAATCTTGGGGAAGCCGTTAAAAGAATAATGGTGCGCGAGTACACCAGACTCAGTAGAGCAGTGGCTCCTAAAACAGTTGATGAACCACTAGTGGTTCCAAAAGATTTTCCTGCGGGGAAGAAGCTGGCCGCTACAACCGGTGTTATTAAGCAGCGATTTGATGAGATGAAGAAACTACAAGCTAAAGGGTTGTCCAAGAACGCAATTGCAAAATCCTTAGGAATGCATAGGGATACCGTCAGGAAATACCTGTCGATGGATGTGCTGATGCGGAAGTCCTATGGAGAAAGGGGAATGATAGAGCCTCATTTTGAATACATCAAAGAACGAATGGAAGCAGACCCTAATATTCATCTGAAAACGCTTTGGACAGAACTGAAGCAAAAAGGATATCCCGGAGCGTATAGCACATTATCTGAATCACTGACCTACTATAATATCAGGGTAGGAAAAAAGGCAAGGCAAACAAGACTCCCACAGCATGCAGGTTCTTTCTTTAAGCCCTCAGCCGCCGCCATGGCATTTTTAGCTCCTGAAAGTAAAATTAGCAGCACACAAAAAAAGCTTATATCCAGATTATGCCAATCATCAGCTGAATTAAAACGTACGATGTCATTGGTAAAAAAATTCCGAGGATTGATTGAAACTAAGACAGGCAGTGAATTGAAGGCGTGGATTATAGAAGCTAACCATTCGGTTATTGGAGAGTTGAAAAGTTTCGCCACAGGGTTATTGTCTGATCTTCAAGACTATTAAACGTCAAATGTACGGAAGGGCAAGCTTCGATTTACTCAGGAAAAGACTGGTGTTAGCACCGGATTGACCACCAAAATTGGGGAAGAACCACTTTTGTTGAAATACACAACCACATAGCATTAACTAAAAAAACTACCACTTTAAAGATTTAAATGTATTTAGGTTACCACAAAAGTTTACGCAAATGCAAACTGTGCTCATAAAGAGAATCGACATATCAATGAGTGACAGTTACCAAAAATTTTATGAACGTGTTATAAAAGGTTGTAAAAATTAACTTGACAATTCAATTTTCCATATTATTTATAGTATATAGCATGGCCCCACTGATTGTTATTGGGGCCATGTTTTAATTAATCCAGTATCTAACCCATATCCGGATAAATTTGCCCAACATCTAATAAAAAACCAACGTTTATTAAAAACCCAAGCTGATCTTCAACGAAATCACCCTCATCATGATTTATTCCCCAAAGTTTGAAATTCATATTATTAGGATTTTCTTCTGTTGGATTATCTTCAAGAACACCGGAAATTCTTCAACAAAAGTGACGAAGATCCACTTTTGTTGAAATACACAAATAGGGAGGCGATAAACCTCCCCATTATTGTTAAACTTTAGCAGCTGGGTGTTCTGGAACTATATGAAAATCTTTATAGTTAAATACCAACCAACTTAATGCTCCAGCCCTATCGTAAGCAAATTGGGTGGGTAAGTCAACTCTTATCAACAATTCAATTAGTCTGGATTGTTTTTTCGTTGTAAAGTTCTGATGCCTCGCAACGGCATTTATTAAATCCAGAACCTCATAACGTTCAAACCTATTGAACTTTCCACTGTCACGTTTATCTGTTATATGCGGGTTATCGCCTAACACTGCTTTGATACTATAATCTTTATAGAATAAGTCTGATACTGTATAAATATAACTCATTTGTTTTTACTTTACTTTTTTTTAAATGTTATCACTAAGCGCACCTTGCGCAATAATGTATTCTTAAAAGAAGTAAAATTTAATGCAATTAGTTTTGGTATTACCAAAACTATTTTTAGTTTTGCAGTCCGGTAGCACGGTTAAATCTCACTTCAGTCATAAAATAGGGTATACTAGCCCTCTCAATTCAGTTAATTTTTTGGTTTAAAATTTAAAGACGTTAATTCGCCAACAAATTAATACCAAAAAAACCAAAAGGTAACCCAATTTTTCAAAAGTATTTTATTCAATTGTTTATCAAGAAGTTACCGTTTAAACGACAATTTATCGATGGTGACCGTTTTTGAAATAATCTTCTCTATTAGTATAATATTCTTTTTTTATATACTATTGTAGAAATTTAAATTAATGAATTCTCAATCAGACTTATACAAAAGACTACTAAAACTTTACCCTGTAAAGATTGTAAAAGAAGTTTTCGATCCCGAAGGAACTACACAAGCAGAAATTATAGAGGAAATACCGATAAATCAACCTGCTTTAGCTATCCGGCAATTTGCCATTGAAAATCATAATTATACGAAGCAGCATGTTTACCTATATAAAATAAATGCTGCATTTAATAGGGCCGGCTTTAACTTGAATGCGGTTCCTTTTGATGCGGAATCTGAAATAATACAAGATGGTGGGTACGTTTTCAGCTTTCTTCCAACTGTTGATTATGATGTAACCCTCGGCGATCCATACGCTGAGACAAGTTTGGGATTTTATCAACCTACTACGCTGACTATTAAGGGAACCTCTGTAATAATCCAATCTACAATTATGGAGAAAAATTTGGAAAGTTATTTTCCAGGGAGAAAGGTTTACGAGTCAAAAAAAATAGAGGGAGAAGATTATTTTGTATCTTTGTTAATAGCTAATCTTGAAACATTTTACCAGGTTGAAGCGTTAGATTTTAACAAAGGCATAAAATCGCTATGGCACGATGATTCGGTAGATTCAAAATATGCTAAATGGAAAAAGAGTAGTTCTACGGCGACCGAAAGTATGGACGAAGAATATACTCTGAAAGAAAAATACCCAGATTTATATAAGGAACTAATAAAAGCGCCGCTTGGTAGGACCATATTTAAGAATATTAAGGACACAGAAAATATAAACAGTCACTTCAGCGCAGATCCCACAAAGGGAACAATTACAATTTCAATTTATCCTGACGACTTAGATCAAACCAAAAATGTCATTAACAAAATTCTTTCTAACAATTGAGAAATCCAGCATAGGAAGATTTTTTGCGAATAAAGTAAGGTTGATTAATCAGCTGAATCCGCAAAGAATTTACGTTGAGAATGTTAGAAGTATTTATAACATTCCGCACTTTGCTGCAAAGCTATTTTGTGAAATGGCTGTGATCGAAGGTATTTTTATTAAAAAAATTGGTGTTGAATGTAAAAATAATGATTGTGAAAGAATAATAATTTCTGTAGAAAACACCAATCAATTACCAGATATTATTTCTTGTAAAAATTGCGAGATATTGGAACGAAATCAATTCGAATTTTCGAAAAATGAGTTGAAAACAATCACTTTTTACGCTTTAAAACCATAATGACACCAGATCAATCTAAAGTAGTCGAGACAATTTTAAATATGATCATGAAAGTGCTGTTTGGACTAAGTGCCCTGGCAGGATGGTGGATAATACTATTTAAATGGATTGATGCTCAAACGCAATTCGATCTATGGAAATTTGGTGCAATAGAAAGTTTTTTATCCGCTACAATTTATATTGTGTTCAAGCATTATTTTGGAGCTATAAGAAAATAATAACGGATGTCCGGTTAAATTGATTATTTACTTAAATCTTAATCCAGTTTTCTGTGTTATGTATCTTTTAATAAGATCGTATAAAACACCTTTAGCATAGGTTGTTTTGCTTGCAGCGGTTAGCCCGAAATATCATCGCCGTATTTATTTTTAAGTTTAGACGCTTTACTATCGGTACTATCAATTGAGTATGTGTAATTCTGAACTACAACATTAAACCCTTGATAAAAGGATCCTGATAAAAACAAATCTGGTCTATTTAAACCAGGTCTCCGATTCTTATAATTTTTATCCCGGGCATAATATTTATTTTTATATGGGTCAATCGCATACAGTTGCGATTTATACAAAATTTTCCAGTTTTTTCCTTACGATGTTTTAGTTTCACCAAAACTGATGGAGAACCACTATTAGCGAAATGCCCACCAAATCAAAACAATTATTATTATTGCATAGTGCGACAGGCTGGTCGTTCATTTTCTTCGATAGAAATTTAAATCGTAAAATCCAATGCTTTGAACAGAAAACTGGCATCACCGTCTATAGAACCTAAGCTAAGATAATTGCCCAGTTTCTCATGCTCAGGGTTTACCTGAAAAAGATAGAAGTTTCGGTAGTCAACCTCGACCAAGCCTCCTTTAAAATGTTGGTTTATAATAGATGAAAAGGCGTTTGTCTGCGCGAACATCTGGTAAGGACTGAATTTCACACAATGCATGACCAAACAGGCGACTACAGCATTGATGCAGTGAAATAAAGTGGCCTGCGAAAAGTATTTTTCCCGGTCATGCTTGGTTTTATTGTAGGCATCATACCAGGAAAGCGAAGCTGTTGGCTTAACAGTATCCCAATGTTCAAATGGTCTTATTGGCGGAAGACCAGCGTAGGTATTCAATGTAAACTGATATTCCTTTAAGTGTAAAGGCCCACAAAGCTTGGCATAGTCATTCGTGGTCAATCTCTTTCCGCTTCCAGATAACCCAGATTTTTCGGCATAGTATTGCCAAAAATTCTCCAACTCTGTACAAGCCAGGATGAGCAGCTCCCTGGTTTTATGGCTATATACATCTCGTGAGGCAGCACAAGGCTCAATATAGAGAAAAATATCATCAAGCTTGTTTATAAGCAGGCGCAGTGCATTTTCGGAAAGCCTCATTTCCTGTTCAGTTACATCAAGGGTTTTATAAATATCCTGATAAGAATAAAGCGAAGGGCGCCAAACCCCTTTTACAATAACGCCAACTTCGGTTTCCATTTCTTCAATATCTTCAGCACCAAATTCACGTTTAACCCAATCTTCCAGTGAGCCAGACTTTTTTTCGATTACGGTGAGCCTAAGTGGCACGTTACGGAAGCCATGTCCAAGCCCATAATAATGTATAAAATGGGTTTCACCTTCATAGGCAAAGCCCCTGGGATAATCTTCATGTAAAAAAAAGCTCTGTCCAATGACTGAAGTTTTCGTATTTTTATAGGTAAGGGCTTTGGCCATAGATTGTATTTAATAGAAAAAATGTTTAGCAAATAGTGATTTTGATTGAGGAAAATGAAATGACCAATATTACTTCAATTTTAATAAAAAATACAGTCCATTGTTGCTGATTTCCCTGTGCTCTTCTTTGTATTCCAGATAAGATTGCCCCACAGTCATACTTAAGGAAGCCAGTACGGCATACTGCATGGGTATGCTCGCCACAACAGTCCCTACCAGCGGCACATAGGTTTTATAATCCTTCATTTTGTCTACGAACTGCCTAAAGGTTTTGCTTTTAAGATTCTTCATTTTGGTTTCCAGATCCAAAAGTGGCTTTTGTATCTCCGAGAAAAACAATGCCTGGTATTCATCCTGTTTGATGTTTGTACCAAACAGCTCTTTGTTTTTTACCTCTATGGAATTAACGGTTTGATGAAAAAGTCCAAGTTCATCTTTGAGTTTGAGTTTCATTTCGAGAATGTCTTTAAGATTGAGCACATCAGGATTGGGCAGACCGATCTTCAGGGCATCAAATGCCAGGGATTTGGAGTATCCCGCTCTGCCAGCAACAAAGTCTAACTTTTCCGTATTGCTAACAAAGGTGGTAAACAGGTGATTGAGGTTATTGCTACTGGTAATACAGGTCTGCCCTTCCATTAAAAGCTTGATAAACCACTTCAATTTAAAGGCATAGTAGAACCACATGTACTGTACCTGTATCGGGTCACCCCATTTAAAGCCAAGCATGTGTTTCATGATTTCATATACCTCCTCGGTAACAATCTTTGCCCTTGGGTCCGTTGGATGGAGCGGATAGATATAATCATCCTCCCCATTTACCAGCTCGCTAATACTTTTGGAAAACATTTCATCGTACTTATCCGCCTTGGCTTCATCCCGTTTGGTGATATTGATCATTCCATGATCGATCAGCAGCTTATAATCCTCCCGAAACGATTTAGGGATGAACTGCATGTCTTTTACTTCTTCAAACTCAACCTTTTCTCCTTTCTTAACAAACTTTGGCGTGTAGACTGCATCATTTACAATATTGATTTTATCGTAATAAAGTGCAAGCAGTTTAATCTCGTTAGCAGACTTGGGCGTGATGTCAGAATTATAATAGATTTCTCTCATTGGGCATTATTTGAAAGCGTAATTAAAATATATGCAAGATAAAAATAAAAGTTCGCCATATTCCAGTTCCGCATATTCATGTTGCGCAGTTGCCATTGGAGCTTTTTGGATCAATTCAGGACAGTCATTTGCTGCTGTAATCGGCCCACTTGTTGAAGTTCCTGCACATTCCTAGAGGACTACGAGGTGAAATGTTGGTAGACTAGTTTAATGATAGGCTTAGCTTCTTCACTTTTGGAGTAAAAGGCGGGTTTGGAAGTTCAGTCTGCTCGCCGTTTGCCGCACATAGAGCCGCCTTTAGCATTATTTCCGCGTATACAGCATGACCAAATGCAAACTCGCTGCCAACAAGAGCCATCTTTATCGAACAATTATTAGAATAAATCCATTTCGGATCGATAATAAGATCGAAAACTCTTTCATGTTGAAGGGATCCCTCCGTGTCTTCAGTGAAAAGCTCCAGCGGACGGTCATTAAATAGATATAAGTCTGCTCCAGAGTTCCAATAGAAATCCACATAAAAAGAATGGTTACTTATCGCATTTTTAGGCTGATAACCCTGGAAGTACACCCCAAAATTTGTTGGCAGATTCAACCAGACAAGTTTTAGGGAAATTTCCCTTGCTTTTACACCAGCAATTCCTTCAAATTCAATTTTCAAGTAGCTTCCTCTGGCCGCCACAGGTCCAAAGGGCAAAAACCCTGTACCCTGAGCAATGGGGCCTATCTGGTTTGATATTTTGAGGCTGTTAGCATCTTTCATATCCTACTAAAATAGGAATTCCCATTGGAAACAATCTCTGATCGAAAATACCCGGGCCTGATTCTATGAATATCCAAGCTACAATTGGGTGTATTTACCTTCCATTTAGCTCGAAACTATCACAACTGCAAGTTCTCAGTGGCCTTATTCTTCAAAATATGAATTAATTACCTAAAAAATTTCGGCAGCTCCTCCTTTTTATCATCTATTTCTCTATTAACTATTTCTCTCCGTCCGCCTTCTAAAAAGGCAATGAGATCCTCCTCCTTAAAGACTAGTCTTGTTCCCCTTTTGATCGATGGGATTTTTCTAAGAAATACCAAGTTTCTTAAAGCTCCCGGAGATTTCCGGATAAACGCCGCAGCTTCTTCTTTCGTAAGGTATTTTACTTGGCCAGGTCTCTGCGTTATCCCAAGCTCATTAAGCGCATCTTGAATCGACTCGACAATAAGTGCCTTGAGCTGGATTTTAGTGGTTACTATTATCTCTTCCATAATGTTCTATTTATCATTTGATTTTATTTTATTCTTCCAGTAATCTATTCTGAAGTTCGATCAGTCTTTCCTTTTTATCATACCCTATATAAACCTGTGTCGACTTAATGTCCTCATGACCAATAACATTTTTGAGTGTAATAAGTGATGCTCCAAGTTCATGCATAATGGTGGCAAATGAATGTCTGGCATAATAGGTGCTGATATCGGGGTTTATTCCAATCGTCGTCGCTATTTTTTTTAACTGTGGATTTACAATAGCGATAGTTGTCCGGATCCGCTTTTGCTCCTCCATCTTACTGGCGCCCCAAGGTACAACATCAAATATGTATCCTTTTTCTTCCCTATCTTTGCCATGCCTTTTAATAATGGAAAGCAGCTTATCATTCAAGAATACCCTGATCCGTTTGTCGGGAAGCTTAGAAAATGTTTTCTGCCTAACAAAATTAAACTCTTCCCCTTTTATATCTGACCACTTCAGTTTGAAGATATCGTAGAAATTCATTCCGTTAGCCAGATAGGAAAAAATGAACAAATCCCTTGCGAACTGCTCCCTTTTATCTTCTGTTTCGTAATTGGCGAGTAGTCTTATTTCGCTTAACTCCAAAGGTCTTTTTGACACCCTCGATTTTGGTATAGTGAATTTTTTTCTCCCAAAAGGATTCCTTGCCTGGTGCAATTCGCCTGAGTCTACACAGGCGTTCACTATTGCCTTGATCCTAATCAGATACATACCAATTGTCGTTACAGAATAAGTTCTTGGTTGCGCTGTTTTCTTCTTGTCAACGATATAGTTTGTGGTCAGCGCCCATTTTTGAAATGCTCTGAGAAAATCGGGTGTAAGATTTCTAAGCAAAAGTTTGTCGGTTTTGAATCGCTCAAGATTGAATTTCTCAAGCAGCACCGCCGCCTGTCTATACAGTCGGGCATTTGCATAGCATTCTTCTTCCTCAAGCGCCATAACCTTCTCCTTTATCAAATTGATGAGGTCATTTCTGTCTCCAGAGTTTTTGAGCCTCCTTACGAAAACCTCAAAACTGAAGCATTCCAATCCTTCGATGATATCTTCAGCTTTTTTTACAAGCTCGATAAGTTTATCTCTGTAGCGCTTTAATTTCGGATCAATGCGATTGCCTGTACGAATTTTTTGGAAGTCAGCTTCATCGACATAGAAACCAGTATCGATATACTTTGATTTTCGCTCGTATGTTACACGAAATTTGATGGGAAATAAGCCGTCGTTTCTCGTACGGCGCTTGTCGTGATAAAGATTACATGTTGCCATAATACTAATAATTTTTTTACATTCATTTCTCTGGCTGTATATAAAATATGAGCAAACCTGCGTGCAAACTATTTTATAAAACAGTAAAATTTCTTGTCGTGAAGCAAGAAATTGATATTGATTATATAAAAATTAAAAAGTCTTTATGACTCTAAGTTTATGCCTAAATAGGCCTTACGAGCCTACTGATGACATAATTATTTGTTTTAAAATGAAATGCAAAGTTACCACATCCCTTTGTGAAAGCCAAATAATTAAAAGTACAAGCAGGTTTACAGATTGTAAAATAGTACTTTTATTTTTTCACCACAAGCTCTAATCTTCATGTCTTAGCTATTTTTTGAAAAGCAAGTCCTATAGTTCTTAGCTCAGCTTCGGTCCTGCCATCCACTATAGCTCCGATAAATCCCGATGTAAAATCGGGACGGAGGCTGCCATTCCTGTCAGGTTTAGATTCACATAAAACTGTGCTCCGTTTGTAAAGCTGAGAACAACCTAAAATAAAACTTTGATTTACAGTTAATTATTTCTTAAATTGTTATAACCAAATTAAGTTTTATGAAAAGCGTAAAACATTTACTAGATACCAAACAGATACGGATTATCTCGGTATCAGAAAATATTTCTGTTTTAGATGCCTTAAAAGTAATGACAGAAAAGAACATCAGCGCGGTATTGGTCATGGAGAACGCTCGGCTACATGGCATTTTTACGGAACGCGATTATGCCAGAAAAATCATCCTTCAGGGTAAATCATCAAAAGATACTTTGATTAAAGAAGCAATGACGGCCAGTCCGATCACCATTAGTTTAAGCGACAGTATCGATTATTGCATGGAGTTGATGACCGATAAACATATCCGCCATTTACCAGTTGTAGAAAACGACGAAGTAAAAGGAATGGTTTCGATAGGTGATGTGGTAAAGTTTATCATTGCAGACCAAAAACAGACCATTTCGCAATTGGAAAGCTACATTAGTGGTTAATGCTGAGTTTGATTATGTTGGTTGGTGAGACACCAACCAATAGATGAGGCCTACGCTTTTACGGCTACTTTATCTTCTGTTTTGCCCGATTGGTGCATTTCGAGTTTTCCGTTATATTGTGCACCGAGTTCGATTTCGAGGGCATCTGTTTTAATATCGCCATTAACTTTACCTGTCTTTTTTATTTCGAGGTTTTGGGTTTTTACATTTCCGTTAACGGTTCCATAAATAATGGCTGAACCTGTTTGAATGTCACCTTTAATCATCCCTTTTTCACCTAGAACAATACCGCCTTCAACATTTACGTTCCCAATTACAGTTCCATCGATCCTTACTACTGCTTTCCCTTTTAGCTCGCCGGTAATGGTAAACCCGAGGCCAATTAGCGTAGAAATTTCTTGCTGATTTAAGTCTTTAATCTGATTGTTTTTCTTGAACATGTTTCTTATAAGGTTAAAAAGGATCTTGGATTTATAACTTTACCATTTTTATGCACTTCATAATGTAAATGAGGACCGGTAGACCGCCCGGTTGAGCCCGCTTTGCCAATATTGTTGCCGGCAATAACATCCTCATTTACCTTTACCAAAATTTTAGAAAGGTGACCATAGTAGGTTTCAAAACCATTACCGTGTTTGATTACAATGCAATTGCCATAACCACCACGCCTTCCTGCAAAAATCACCTTACCGTTCGCTGTACATTTGACAATGTCGCCATAATTGGCCCTGATATCGAGTCCTTTATGTGTCTCCACATTTTCACCGCTAAAAGGATTTTCGCGGTGCCCATACCCTGACGTGATTGTACCTAAATGTGGATAACCCATAGGCGTATAAGCCACGTTATAGGCAATTTTACTCAGATAGTTGTCGTAAAATTCTCCAATCTCCTCCACCGATAAAATATCATCACTTTGCTCTCCACCTTCATTACCCGTTAAAATTGGCTTTAACCCTCTTGCTTTTAGATATTTATTAATAGTAAGCAGTTTTTTATCTATTGATTGATAGTGTTTTTTTAGGGAAGAAGTGTCGATAACAGATAGTTTGTCTTTACTTTTTAAAAGCGCCAGTTCGAGTTTACTCTTGGCCAATTCTACATTCGAATTACTGCGGATCAGGTAAAATATGCTGGATATAAGTATTAAGAATAACCCTAAAACACCTAAAATATACTTTTTCCAATGTACAATGTATCCTGTTGGAACTTGAATGGGTTTGCTTGAATTTTGATTCTTATTTACAAAAATTACGGTTGTTTTGTTCCGTTTTCTGTTCATTTTTACTCAGATTTTTTGTTTGGGACTAAAACAAATATATGATTAACAACCACATCGTCAAAAACAAAGCCCAGATTTAACACTTACAGGAATAAAAATCACAATACATTAATATCAAATTAACCTACACTTTGTTGCTCACGCTCGCTAAAAGATAGATGTGTAACATTTAAGTGGCTTTCGTTGTAAAGCTCTTTAGGTGTCTCACAAAGATTTCTCCTCCGAAGGAGTTCCTGTGGAACACTACGGTCGAAATGACGATTTATCTTAGGTAAGTTAACTACGTAAAAATCTGTGTAATTCCTACATCTGTGTAATCAACCCGCAGGCAACATCCGTGCAATCAACCCCGAAGGGAAAAGGCTAGAAATCCATCAAATCATTACTTCCACCTCCACTCACCGGCAATACTCAAAGGCTCCTTTAGGTTTTGCGATTCTAAGAAAACCCTTAATTCTTCTTCGCCCTGAACACCAACAGGAATTTTCGGTGTATTGGCTAAAGCGTAAGTTAACATGGCGCTGTAACGTACAGTATTTTTAAGCTCCTGCTCGTCAACCAGTTTAAAACTATCGCCATCTGAGTGATAAAATGGACCAGAATTGTTTGGCAGTTTACCACCAAAACCACCACCGGTAGGAATACCTTCTAACATAAAAGGTTGATGATCGCTATGCAAACCTGCGCCTGCATTAAACAGATTTTTGAAACCGCTATCAATTTTTACAATATCAGCTCCCCAGGCCGTAAACAAATCTTTCATTTCTGCTCTTGAAGTAGAAAAACCTTTCGGATCATTGGTCATGTCGTAGTTCAGCATAAACTTTACCTGGTTTAATGTTTTATCTTTCTTAGCCTGATCGATGTATGCTTTAGACCCCAATAAACCTTGCTCCTCTCCCATAAACAGTACAAACTCTACGGTACGTTTGGTTTTTAAATTCAGTTTTTTAAAGGTACGTGCCATATCCATAATGGCGAAAGAGCCAATTCCATTGTCGATTGCACCAGTTGCTAAGTCCCAGCTATCTAAATGTCCACCCACTACAATTTTATCCTTAGGCAATTCAGTTCCTTTAAAAGTAGCCACTACGTTTCTCGCTTTAATCAAACCCGAGAAATTGGTCATGGCAACGTGTGCGATCTGCGGTTGTGATTTAATTTTTTCCTTTAAAGCTGTACCGTCTTCCAATCCAATACAAATTGCAGGAATTGAGATCAACTTACCCGTTACCGAAGCCGTTCCGGTTAAAAGCACGCCACCTTTTACCGTATTGATGATGATCACCCCAATTGCGCCGTATTTTGTGGCAATGGCAGTTTTTTCTGAGCGGTGTAATGACTTTGTTCCAGCCGGAGATCCTGGCAATACACCAAGATAAATCAGTGCAATTTTACCTTTAAACTTCTCAGGATTGACTTGATAATCTGCTTCAAGCCCATTACCAGCATCTACAATATTGCCAGTAACATCCGCACTAACCGGCGAATGAGCTAAAGTAACAGCCTTCATTTTCGTCAGACTGTTTTTATCAGTACCAGTTTCTACACTGATTGTTTTTCTTGCCCAGCTTTCTACTTCGAAAGGTTGAAACTTCACTTCACAACCATATGACTTTAGTAAATCGAAAGCATACTGCTCTGCTTTTGCGCCGTTTGTAGAACCCGTTAAACGATGACCGATAGTTTCGGTTTCATATTTAAGTGTTTGATAAGCTTTTGAATTCTGCTGTACATCGGCATTGATTTTGGCAAAAACATCACCGAATTTATCCTGGGCATTTACAAATAAAGTGGTGCAAAGAAGCGCTGCAGCGAAAAGATATTTCATTAGGAATAATAGTTTAGTTGCTGAAAGTACAAATTTTAGTCAGAGATTACTAGCTGTAACGTATATTTTGCTTTAAAACCAGCTACCTACACCATGTTGTCATGCTGAGACACGAAGCATCTGCAACCTAGACACACTTGGCCGTTGCAGCCGAAGATTCTTCACTGCGCCCAGAATGACAAAAACGCAGCTGGCTTAAGTGGTCAAAAATATTTTACGGCTGCACATGCGCCTTTTTCTTCGGAAAAACCAATGAAGCCACAATGCTCATCACCAAAATACTCAATATGATGATAAGTGAATGCTCAGTAGTGAAGCCCCATTTCTCGAGATAAGTATGGCCCAGCATTTTTATACCGATAAAGGCCAATAATATGGCTAATCCTGTTTTTAAATAGTGGAATTTATGGATGATATTCACCAAAAGGAAGAACATGGAACGTAAACCCATGATGGCAAAAATATTTGAGAAAAATACAATGTAAGGATCTTTTGTTACTGCAAAAATAGCTGGGATAGAATCGACAGCGAATAAAAGATCGGTAAACTCAACAATCAGCAGCACCAAAAACAAAGGTGTTACCAGTGTTTTATGGTTAATTTTTACGAAGAATTTTTTACCCTCATACTTTGGATGAATAGAAAATATTTTCGAGGCCCATTTAACCACCGGATGATTTTCCGGATCAATCTTATCATCTTCATCTTTGCTAAAGAACATTTTTACCCCAGTAAAAACAAGGAAAGCGCCAAACAAATAGAGTATCCAGGCAAATTTTGCAATCAATGCTGCACCAACAAAAATGAAGATGAAACGCATGATAATGGCACCCAAAATGCCCCAGAACAATACACGGTGATAATATTTTTCTTCAACGGCAAAGGCAGAAAAAATGAGTACAATTACAAAAATATTATCTACAGAAAGTGCATATTCAATTACATAACCGGTTAAAAATTCAAGCCCAAGGTTTTGTTTATATATCCCTAAACTTCCTTCAAAATCATTAGGAATTAGTTTAATGTGGTGCTGGTGTCGCGTTACAATTTCTTGCAGGTGTGCAAAATCTTTTATTCCATGGAGCTGATGCCCTTCAATTAACAATATAAAGTAAAAACCAATAGCCAAAGCCACCATGATCAAACTCATTACCCCAGCTTGTTTTAAGCTCACCACATGTTCTTTTCTGCTAAAAAGACCAAGATCTAAAGCAAGAATCAACGCAATAAAAAGAAGAAAACCTAAGCTAAAAAGTAATTCGTTACCCATTATTTTTTACGTTCAGTGGTGTACAGTACAAGTTGTTCTAAACCAGTTCGTGCTTCGCCTGCCTCAAAACTGTGCAAAATATCAAATGCTTCTTTCTGGTACTCCAGCATTTTCTGGTTCGCGTAATACACACCTTCGTGGGCATTTACGAAATCTATAATCTGCTGAATTTTAACCGGATCGTCCTGGTGGTTTTTTACCAGGTTAATTATTTTTTTACGTTCTGTTTTTTCGGCTTTATTCAGCGCATAAATTAAAGGCAGTGTTACTTTCTTCTCTTTAATATCAATACCTAAAGGTTTGCCTACATCATCAGTACCGAAATCGAAAGTATCGTCTTTAATCTGAAAGGCAATCCCTACTTTTTCACCAAATAAGCGCATTTTTTCTATCGTTTCATCAGCAGCGCCTGCCGAAGCAGCTCCCGCAGCGCAACAAGAAGCAATTAAAGAAGCCGTTTTCTGCCGGATCACATCAAAATATAAATCTTCCGAAATATCCATCCTCCTTACCTTTTCTACCTGCAACAGTTCGCCCTCACTCATCTGTTTTACTGCTTCCGATACAATCTGTAACAAACGGTGTTCGTTATTGTTTACCGAAAGCAATAATCCTTTAGCCAACAGGTAATCGCCAACCAGAACGGCAATTTTGTTTTTCCATAAAGCATTGATAGAGAAAAAACCACGGCGCTCATAAGCATTATCTACCACATCGTCATGCACTAAAGTAGCCGTATGTAAAAGCTCTACCAAAGCAGCTCCACGATGGGTTGAGTCTGTAATTCCACCGCATAGTTTAGCCGCAAAAAACACGAACATCGGCCGCATTTGTTTGCCTTTTTGCTTTACAATATAATGGGTAATCCTATCCAGCAACGGTGCGTCGCTATGCATAGATTCTTTAAAGGTTTTTTCAAACGCTTTAATATCAGCAGCAATAGGTGTTTTTATCTGTTCGATTCCCGGCATTAAGTCGAAAAATTTTGATTGCAAACTTAAGCTAATTTCCCATAAAAAGGTAATATGCAATCGGATTATTAAGGATTCGAAAAGCAATAGCTTAATCTTTAACATCTTTGCTCCTGCTATTGCCCATAGTCCCCGCCCTCATGCTTCGGGCTGTGGGCTATTTGGCGCGATCAGGTTTAATATTATGGGTCAGTGCAAGTAAAAATATCCCCAAAGCGATAATTAATTCATCTAAAATTAGCTTTATTTAAATTCAAATTTTACATTTAAACCAATATTCTTGCCTCATATGAAAAAACGCTACAAAGTAATTATCGGCCTTTCGGCATTAATTGTTGCAGGCTATTTATTGGGGCCAAAACCCAAAAAGCCGACTTACAATAAAGAACTAACCCAGGTTCCCGATTTGGAAGATTTAGACCATTATGTGGCCAGTATCGAATCGATGCACAAAATAAAACCAGGTAACGAAGCCGAAATCATCTGGGCCGATCCCCTCCACAAGCAAACCGAGTATGCCATTGTTTACCTGCATGGTTTTTCGGCATCAAAAACAGAAGGAAACCCCGTTTACCTAAATTTAGCAAAAGAACTTAATGCCAATTTATATTTAGCGCGTTTGGCCGACCATGGCATTGATACACTTACGCCTATGCAATATTTTACCGCCGACCGCCTTTGGGAAACCAGTAAACAGGCTTATGCCATCGGTAAAAAATTAGGCAAAAAGGTAATTTTAGTGGGTACTTCTACAGGTGGAACCGTAGCGTTAAAATTAGCGGCCACCTATCCTGAGATCAACAGTTTAATTTTATTGTCGCCAAATGTGGCCATTAACGATAAAAATGCCTGGCTTTTGAATAACCCCTGGGGGTTACAGATTGCCAGAAAAGTGGTGGGTGGCGATGAACGCAAAGTAGACGACCGCACCGACGAATATAAAAAATACTGGTATACCAATTACCGACTCGAATCATTAGTAGAACTGGAAGAGTTTATTGAGAGCAGTATGGTAAAAACAACTTTTCAAAAGGTAAAACAACCCGTTTTAATGCTCTATTATTACAAAAATGAACTTGAGCAAGATCCGGTAGTTCGTGTAGATGCGATGTTGAAAATGTTCGATGAACTGGGTACACCGAATAACTTAAAAAGAAAAGTAGCTATCCCCAACGCTGGAAATCACGTAATGGGATCATATATTACTTCGAAGGATTTGCCGAGTGTAAATGCGGCTATTGAAAGTTTTGTGTGGAGTACTTTGAAGATTCCTGTTAATCATTAAGCCAGAGAAATGATAATCAACTTTTTAAAGGCGCGAAGATTTAAGAAAGACATACAAAAATTGGAAGAAAATATTGTAATGTTGTTAGCAAACGATTTCCCTGAGATAGCAGACAATTATCTGTATTGGACATTCAGCACAGCAGGGCAGCTTGCAAATAAAACAATATATATTTTACATCAAAGCACGGATAATTTCTATTATGAGCGAAACAGAGCGAAACATAAAAAACATTTCTTTTTAACAGGGGTTGAAGTGTTAAACAAACAAACAGGAACTTATATTCCAATAAGATTAACAATTTCCTATAATCTCATTCAAGATATCTTCCTACCACTTAACACAACACTAAGAAGTGAGTATGAATTATCAGAACTCAGAATTAATAACTTGAATAAAGAAGATTTCATCTTAAAAAACACTGAAGAAAAAAAACTTAAAAAAATCCTTTCTAATGTTAGCGAAGAGCAAAAAAACTTATTAGAAATTGAAGATACTATAGAAATTGAGCTCGACGAAAAATATTATTATACAATTATAGATATGGAGGATGGAAACTATATTGCCGTTAACAAAAGGGGGAACGTATTCAGATTAATCCATGATCATGAAGAACCAGCAAAAAAAATATTTCAAAATGTTCAAAAATTAGTGGAATCATATTCTGGAGATAAATATGAGTTGCAAAAATATTTAGAACAATAATCATTACCACTTCCTGATTTAATTCAGATCAGACTATTTACTACTAAATAGATGCTGAAACAAGTTCAGCATGACGATCGCATCAGGCAAACAAGCTAAAATAAATTACTACGAATAATATTAATCGAACTCAGGTGTGTAGATTTTGGATTTTGACATCGCTTATCCCCTGGCTAAACTTCGTAAGAAATTTAACTCAGAATATTCTTCACGATCATTTCGGCGTGCACCCTTGAGTTTTCGATAAAAAGTTTGTGTGTATCCAATCCACCACAAACTACACCCGCCAGATACAAACCTTTTACATTGGTTTCCATGGTTTCCTCGTTATAGACCGGGCAAAGTGTTTCGGGCAGTTCGATGCCGAATTTCCTGAGCATTCCGAAATCTGGTTGGTAACCGGTCATAGCAATTACAAAATCGTTCGGTATTGTTTTTATTCCTTCGGGTGTTTTAATATCTACTTCACCTTCTCTTATTTCAATCAACTCGGAGTTAAAAAGTGCTTTAACTTCTCCCTCTTTAATCCTGTTCTGGATATCCGGACGCACCCAATATTTAACATGAGGACCAAGATCGTTACTACGAACAACCATGGTTACATTTGCACCTTTCCGATACGTTTCTAAAGCAGCATCTACGCCCGAGTTATTGGCGCCAACCACTACCACATTTTGAAATGCATATAAATGCGGGTCTTTATAATAATGCGTTACTTTTGGTAAATCCTCTCCTGGAACATTCATCAACAATGGCACATCATAAAAACCAGTAGCCACAATTACATTATTGGCCGTATAATTGGTTTTAGTGGTATTGATTTCGAAAACATCATGTTCCTTTTTAACAACTTGTTTTACGCTTTCAAAAAGATGGATATTTAAATCAAATTTTTCGGCCACGCGACGGTAATATTCAACCGCTTCATTTCTGTTAGGTTTCGGACTGATGGTTACGAAGGGAACTCCTCCAATTTCTAACTTTTGAGAAGTAGAAAAGAAGGTCATAAACACCGGATAATTGAACAAACTGTTCACCAAAGCACCTTTTTCTACAATTACATAGCTTAGATTTGCTTTTTGGGCTTCAATTGCACAAGCCATCCCAATCGGGCCTGCACCGATAATTAATACGTCGTAATGATTTTGATTTGCCAAATGGTTATATCTTAGGTTGTCATTCTGAGCCTGTCGAAGAACCTTAATTGCATTTCGACTACATGTCCCGATTCATCGGGAAGCTCAATGTGACAATTGCTTTTTATTAAACTTTCATCGCTTTGCTTGGGCAGGCGAAATCGGTTCTTTTTAAACCGGTATTTTTAATTGCGCCGTAACCGCCTGCAACATCAATCACATTTTCAACTCCACGCGATTTTAATATGGAAGCTGCAATCATCGAGCGGTAGCCACCTGCACAGTGAATATAATAGGTAGATTTTGAATTGATTTCGCCAGTCCAGTCGTTAATAAAATCTAACGGACGGCTCAGCGTAAATTCCAGATGTTCTGATTCATATTCACCTGGTTTGCGTACATCAAGTGCTGTAATTTCTCCGTTAAGACTAGCTGTTTCAAATGCCTCTGCAGAGATTGATTCAATAGTATCGATTTCCTTACCAGCATCTATCCAACTTTCAAAACCACCATCTAAATAACCAATCGTACTATCGTATCCTACACGGGTTAAGCGGGTAATGGTTTCTTCTTCCTTACCTTGATCTGTAATCAGTAAAATTGGTTGCTGTAAATCAGTAATCAAAGCACCAACCCAAGGTGCAAACTGTCCATTAAGGCCAATATTGATCGAATTTGGGATAAAACCTATGGCAAAAACCTGCGGATCGCGGGTATCGAGCATAATCGCCCCTGTTTGGTTTGCAGTATCTTCAAACTGCTGAGGTGTTAAAGCATTTAATCCTTTCTCGTAAACCTCATCAATACTTTCCACCCCACCTTTATTAATGGCAGCATTTTTAGCAAAATATTGTGGTGGTGGCAAAATGCCATCTGTTACTTCTGTAACAAACTGTTCTTTTGTTTTGGCTTTCAAAGCGTAATTTACTTCTTTCTGATGCCCCAAAGTATCGAAAGTTTCTTTGCTCATGCTTTTGCCACAGGCAGAACCTGCACCATGTGCCGGGTAAACAATTACATCATCAGCTAAAGGCTTTATTTTTTCATTTAACGAATCGTAAAGCATTCCGGCTAAATCTTCCATCGTTAAATTGCCTTTCTGTGCTAAATCAGGTCGGCCAACATCACCAATAAACAAGGTATCTCCACTAAAAATGCAGTGATCTTTTCCATCTTCATCAGTTAGTAGATAAGTAGTCGATTCTAAAGTATGCCCAGGAGTATGTAAGGCGGTAATGGTTACGTTTCCGATTTTAAACTGCTCGCCATCTTTAGCAATGTGCGATTTAAATTCGGTTTTAGCGGTTGGTCCATAGATAATTTTGGCACCAGATTTCTCTGCCAGGTCTACGTGTCCGGAAACAAAATCGGCATGAAAATGCGTTTCAAAAATATATTTAATGGTGGCCCCTGCTTTTTCAGCTTTCTTTAAATATGTTCCAACTTCTCGTAGCGGATCAATAATTGCAGCCTCACCATTACTTTCGATGTAATAAGCGGCTTCTGCCAGGCAACCTGTATATATTTGTTCTATTTTCATGTTTAATAAGTATCGAGTGTTGTGTATCAAGTATCAAGACATAACCTTATGCCTTAAACCCTATACCTTATACCTCTTTACTAGCAAAAATAGCGCTAAATACTTATAACCGAAATGATGTCGGTCATAATTGCAGAAGTTTTACTTACTGTAATGCAAAACTGCTAACTGAAAATTGTTAACTGCAATTGATTTGGGCGTCACCCTAATCCCGATGAATCGCATTAGCGTCAAGTTAATGATATTGACAAAGGTTGAAAAGTCTGTGATTATTATTTAAAAGGGAAAAAGCAACTTGTAGTTCTAAACACATTTGACAATGTCTACAAGCCGCTTTTTCAACTCTAAAATAAAGAAAAGATTTGATATTTTTTTTAATGGATCAACCATTGATACWATAGCTCGAAGCAGTGGTTTTCTTCAGCGCAGTGCAAAGAAGATTTCTCCGATGGATTTTGTTATGGGCTTTGTGTTAAGCTGTTCTCAAATRCAAAACACATTCAGTCAATGGGCTTTYCAGATTAGCCAGCTTAGCGGAACCCCTGTAAGCAAACAAGCAGTATTTGATCGTTTGGGGCCATCATCTGTAGCTTTTGCCAAAGCACTTCTGGAGCATGTGCTGCTGCAGGGTCTCTGCTACAGATACAGACGTCCGAGCAATCTTTTCAGCCATTTTAAAAGGGTCATCCTACAAGACAGCACCAC
>NZ_SIXF01000051.1 GCF_004310665.1 Pedobacter kyonggii
TTCTTGGGGAGTTTTTTTTTAAGGTCCTCAACGGACTCATCGCTTCTCTGAAGGATCAGTCGCTGGTTGTCATCGATAATCCACTCCACAACCTCGCCCTGCTTGAACTCGATTGCCTGGGCGACAGCTGAGGGGAAATTAACATACCACTGCTCGCTTGTCTTTCTTTTTATAACCTGTACTTTGGTTGGATATCCCATATCTAGTTGTATAACTAGATGTAAAAATCAAAAAAAATAACCGTAAAACCAAATTTACGGCTACTTTTTTTTCTTGACTAGTAAATAGCCAAACTCAAGTCTTTGGTTAAAACCAAAGTGTTGCATCGTTGTTTCTAAATAAACATAAATATCATGGCTAAGTTTTCAGATTTAATTAACGGTGACAAACCTGTTCTTGTTGATTTTTTTGCCGAGTGGTGCGGTCCTTGTAAAATGATGAAGCCGATTTTGGAGCAGTTAAAATCTCAGGTTGGCGATGCTGTTTCTATCATTAAAGTAGATATTGATAAGAATCAACCAACTGCTGCTTCTTTTAATATTCAAGGTGTACCTACTTTAATCCTCTTTAAAAACGGAAAACAGGTGTGGAGAAAAAGCGGTGTTTTACAGGCATCGCAGTTGAAACAGGTAATTGATGCACACGCCTAAACTTCTACTACATTTTTAGGCGTTACTGCAAAAATGCGTTCGTTTGCTTTCGGATAAACTGTATAAAGTCCGGTAAACAAACTAAAAGCTGGCAAAACGGCGTAGTCTTTACCAAAATAGAAGCATGGGAATTTTAATCTTTGCTTGGCTTTGCCCACAATGGTTACACCTGGATGGATATGGCCGCTGATGGGGTATAATTCTTCTTCCATACCATTTGGAGCATCATGAATAAAGCAAAATGGCCCCAGGCAAAAACTAGGTTCATGTATTTCGATATTCATTGCAGCATAATTGGCATCTGAAAGTCTATCATGGTTCCCCTTTACCAATAGAAAATTAAGCTCCTGGTATTGTTTTCTCCATACAGAAAATTCATCAATATCAGTATTTAAACCATGGTGGAACATATCTCCATTAATGAGCAATGTTTTAGGATCGTATTGTTTAATCAATAAACTTAAACGTTGAAGATCTGTTTGGGCAATGGTAGAAGGGACTTGCAAACCGGCCTGACGGAAGTGCGCAGATTTACCCAAATGCAGATCACTTATGGCTAAAAGCTGATATTTAGGTAAAAACAAAGCCCTTTCTTTATCTAAAATCAATTCCTCACCCTGGCTTGTAATGTTCATTTATTTCGCTTTATTGTCATCCTGAGCCTATCGAAGGATCTTTTAAATCCCGACAGATCCAAGAAGATGCATTTATTTAATTTTCTCTGATTCCGCTTTCATCCGTATAATCCGTTGCTCCAATTCTTCTGAGCTCATATTTTCACGCAGGCTATCTACCTTAATCGGGAAAGACAGCGGTGTAAAACTTTTAGGATTGGTGATTACAATTGCTCCATGCTGAATTCGATCCAATGCTGCCGCCAATCTTGGCTCTTCCAATTGTTGGTAAAAAACTTCATCGTATGCCTGTCGCAAAAGTAAATTATGTTTATCATAATCGGTAAAAACATTAAAAAACAAACCAGCAGATGCCTGGAGATGCTTATTGGCTACATATTTACCTGGGTAGCCCTGAAAAACAAGTCCGGAAATGCAGGCAATATCCCTAAATTTCCGTCTTGCCATTTCAGTTGAATTGATACTCAACATAATATCTTCGGTTAAATTTACAGGCGAAAAAACCTCATAAGCAATTGATTCGTCCATAGGAATTTCTGTTTCACTCAAAAGTTCAAAACCATAATCGTTCATGGCAATAGAAAAACTGATCGGCAACAATTTACTTAAACGATAGGCAACCAGGGCCGCCAAAACCTCATGTACCAAACGACCTTCAAATGGATAGGCAAAGAGATGAAAACCTTCTTTGTTATTAATGAGTTCGATCAGTAATTCATCATTTTTGGGTACATGAGAACGTTTTTCCTGTAATAGAAACAGCGGATACACGGCATCTAATTCTTCATCCTGATGTGTTTTATCCAATGCTTCATTGTATTTCTTCCGTAAAACTGACCCTAAATTGGAAGAAAGGGGTAAGCGGCCACCATTCCAGCTCGGAGAGATCGCATTTTTCTGTTTACTTACCCTCACCACAACAGTCATATCTTTTACCTGAATAAATTCTAAAACCCTGCCAGCCAGACGGAAATTATCGCCAGCTTTTAATCGGGTAACAAAATATTCTTCAACCATGCCGATGTAACCACCAGAGAGGAATTTAACTTTTAACATGGCATCACTTACAATTGTTCCAATATGCAAACGGTGTCGCATAGCCAATTGTCTGCTCTTTACTTTCCATAGCCCATCTTCGTCTTTAACCACTTTCTTAAATTCGGTGTAGGCACTTAAACTATCTCCACCTGAAGTAATAAATTGCATTACCCAGGTCCATTCTTCAGGAAGGATAAGCTTAAAAGCATGGGTGTTCTTAATCTCTTCGTAAATGATTTTATCATCAAATCCGTCACCTATGGCCAGCGTAACCAAATATTGAACCAAGGTATCAAATACCATAATAAAGGGCTCACGGCTTTCTATATTGTTTGTTTTTGCTGCTTCTTTAATCGCTGCTGCTTCAACCAGTTCTAATGCATGTGTTGGTAAAAAATATATTTTAGAGGTTTCGTGAGGGGAGTGGCCCGAGCGGCCTGCCCTTTGCAAGAACCTGGCAACACCCTTTGGCGAGCCCACCTGAACAACAGTATCAACAGGTTTAAAATCTACGCCTAAATCTAACGATGAAGTAGCAATAACAGCTTTAAGCTGTCCGGTATGTAAGGCATCTTCAATCCAGTTACGGAGTTCGAAATCTATCGATCCATGGTGTATGGCAATCCTTCCGGCTAGTTCGGGTTCGATATTCAACAAATGCTGGTACCACATTTCCGATTGTCCGCGGGTGTTGATAAAAATTAAAGTGGTTTTACTTTTTTCAATAATCGGTAAAAGCTTGTAGGCTAGCTTTAAACCCAAGTGCCCAGCCCAGGGCAATGTTTCGATATCATCGGGTAAAATTGATTTGATTAGGATTTTCTTTTCCAAATCGGCTTTAACAATAATCCGTTTGGCCTCCATATTGGGTTCGAGTACATCCAGTGCCTCTTCAATATTACCAATAGTGGCAGAAATCCCCCAAATTCTTAAAAACTGATTTTTCTCTAACTTTTGTAAGCCTTTAATCCGCGATACGGCCAACTCCACCAACACGCCTCGTTTGCTACCCAAAAGTTCATGCCATTCATCAGCAACAATACATTTAAGATTTTTGAACAAAGTTGAAGTGCCTTTTTGCGCCAGTAACAAGTGCAGGCTTTCTGGCGTAATCAACAAAATTTCGGGCATCGATTTTTTCTGCTGCAATTTCTCTGCCTGAGAGGTATCACCATTACGCACACCTACGTGCCAATCCAACTCCAGCTCCAATAAAGTTTCGCGCATGGCCCTTGCAATATCTTTGGCCAGGGAGCGGAGTGGGGTAATCCAGATTAACTGTAAACGGTCTTTCGCTTTTTTATTGTTAGCCTCTGATGCATTTAGAGCCTCAATAACCACTGCCAAAAATAAGGAAAAGGTTTTTCCGAAACCTGTGGGCGCATTTACCAAACCGCTATAACCATCCAAATAATACTGCCAGGCATCTTCCTGAAACTGAAAAGGCTTGCGTTTATTGGTCTTTAGCCAGGCTTTTATCTTTTTATAACCTTTGGTTTTGGTTTGGTCCATGCTTAAATATCGCTGCTTTTGATGGGTTTTCTAATTATTTCTTGAAAAGCAATAACAGTAATGCTTCGGTTAGAGCAGTCCCGCCATTCACTTTACCTTTTTTGTAATTACCTTTAAATGTTAATTTATCCATAACAAAAAAGGGTATCGCTGCTGTCGGGTTTAAAATCGTAGGGCAAACCTGTCAGTAGCCTGTTATTTCTTCGGTCTGCGTTCTCACAGACCGAAATTATTAAATTTTAATCTCGATGGCCTGTGATGACACAGGACATGGATTCCCTTACAAAGTGGATTGCAGTAACTGCCTCAAATCTTCCAAAGTATTAATTTCATCGGCTTTTTTATCTTTTCGCCACCGCAATATACGTGGAAAGCGCAACGCTAAGCCTGCTTTATGCCGTTTACTTTCAGCAATTCCCTCAAATGCAATTTCAAAAACCAGTTCGGGTTTTACGGTACGTACCGGGCCAAATTTCTCAATTGCATTACGGGTTACAAAGCCATTTACTTCTTTAATTTCTTTATCTGTTAAGCCTGAATAGGCTTTTGCAATCGTGACTAAATTTTCGCCATCACGAACAGCAAAGGTATAATCGGTAAAAAAATTAGCCCTTCTGCCACTTCCTTTTTGCGCATAAATCATTACCGCATCAACCGTGTAGGGATTGATTTTCCATTTCCACCAATCGCCGCGTTTTCGTCCACTATGATAATGAGAGGTCAACTTCTTCAACATAATCCCCTCGCTGTTAATCGATCGAGATGTTTGTCTTAATTTGGCCAATTCTTCCCACGAATGGCAATTGATTACCGGAGAAATCATCACCGGACTTTCAGCTAAACCACCAATCAACCCTTCGAGTGTTTTTCGTCTTATACTTAAAGGTTCTTCTCTAAAATCCTCGGCTTCATATTCTAAAATATCATAAACAAAAAAGCCAATGGGTGCATCTTCCAATTGTTTTTTACTAATCGTTTTGCGATTTAAACGTTGTTGCAGCGTACTGAATGATAAAACCTGTTTATCCTGCACAGCAAGTATTTCGCCATCTAAAACCACACCATCAGGCAAGACATCGATCATAAAATGCAGTTCGGGGAACTGTTCTGTAACCAGTTCTTCGCCACGGCTCCAGATAAAGAGTTCTCCGTTCCGTTTTACAATCTGCCCGCGAATGCCGTCCCATTTCCATTCGGCCTGCCATTCAGAAATATTACCTAATTTCTCTGGTTCCTGCTCTAAGGCATAGGCAAGGCAAAAGGGGTAAGGCCAGGAATTATCGGTATTCACATGGATACCATTTATCAGTTCGTGAAAAGTAATTTCATAAGGATTCCATTTCCCCATAATGCTATGCATAATCTGGGCGCTATCTAAACTGCTTTGTTTAGCCAGCGCATTCACGAGCATTTTATTGGAAACACCAATCCTGAAATTTCCAGAAATCAATTTGTTAAAAATAAAACGTTCCTGTGTTTCAAGTTTATTCCATGCACTCAGAATAAATTCTTTTTTAGTTTCATCATCCTTACCTTCCAGATCATGCAAATCTTCAACCCATTTATGCAATTGAAAATCTGAGGTGTTTTCGGCAGGCGGCAATAATAGGGCGATGGTTTCGCTTAAATCGCCAACATTGGCATAACTTTCGGCAAATAACCATTCTGGCGTTTCGGTAATGTTTATGGCCCAGTATTTAAGCAGGGCTGATTTAATTGGTCTTTTAGGTTTTTTACCTGTAAACAATGCGATAACCCACACCTTGTCTTTATCATCGGCATGGTTAAAATAATTAACCAATGCCGCAATTTTATCGTTGGTTTTATTGCTCAGTTCGAGCTGTTGGATCAATTGGGCAAAACGTTTCATCGTTATTTATTTTCGTTTTGATCAACTAGATCTACTTTATTTTCTTCATCATCTTCTTGCCCAAATTTGGTTAACACTTCAGCAGCTTCTATACCTGCATCATTTAAAAACCGACTAAAGGCAGCCGTAAAACCATGCGTAACATATACTTTTTCCGCTCCGGTTGCAGTAATAGCTTCCATTAAGCCAGGCCAATCAGCATGATCACTCAGTGCAAAGCCGGCATCAGCACTTTGCCAACGGCGGTGTGCCCGCACCTGCATCCAACCAGAACAAATACCTGTTACGGGCTGAGCTAAATTTTTGATCCAGCGGCTATCCCTCATGGCAGGTGGCACAATTACAATACCTTTCTGTAATTCATCCTTAGTAGTTTCAGGAGTAATTCTGATGGTTTTTGGAAGCTTTACACCTGCATCAATAATCACTTCATTCAGATTAGCAATACTGTTATGTACGTAAATAGGAATACCACCAGCCAAATTTTTAATTAAACGTTGTGCTTTGCCCAAACTGTAGGCAATTAATACACTTGTTTTTTGCTGTATAATATTATCGCTCACCCAACTCTTAATGCCATTAAAAACAACTTCTTGCTTTTGCCATTTGTAAACAGGTAAACCAAAAGTGCTCTCAGAAACAAAAGAATGGCACTTAACAGGCTCGAAGGGTGTGGTAATGCCATCATCTTCAATTTTATAATCACCAGAGATGACACAAATTTCACCTTTATAAGCTAAACGTACCTGAGCAGATCCGATAATGTGTCCGGCAGGAAAAAATGAAATATTCACTCCATTGCGGATAATGCTTTCTCCATATTCCAATGTTTCTACATTCAAATCTTCGCTGATCCTGCGTTTGATGATAGGCTTGGTTAAGGTATGGCAGAGATAGTATTTATTTCCAAAACGCACATGATCGCTATGTCCGTGCGTTGTAACTGCATAATCTACAGGCCACCAGGGGTCTATATAAAAATCGCCCTGCTTACAGTAAATTCCTCTTTTGGTAAATTCTATTAATGCCATAGCTACTAAACAATAAATTTATTGATTAGTTTTAGATCAATATCGGCTAAAAACCCGATAATTTAAAATATCGGCTAAATACCCGATAAACAGAAATATCGGCTAATTAGCCGATATTAGTTTTGAAATATGAATAATAAGTTCGATATTGTAATATGATTTGCATTATAACAGGTGATATTGTAGGCTCAAGGAAGATTAAAGATAGCTGGTTATTAAGCTTAAAAACCGCTTTAAAAGTAGTTTCCGATCAGAATAGCAAGTGGGAGATTTACCGGGGGGATAGTTTTCAGGTAGAAGTTGAGCCAGAAAATGCCATCAGGGCTGCTGCTTATCTAAAAGCATCTATCAGGATAAATAAACCTGCAGATGTAAGGATGGGCATTGGAATTGGAGATATCAAAAACAAACGGAAAAAACTTTCAGAATCCAGCGGAGATGCTTTTGTAAATTCAGGAGCGGCATTTGACAGTTTAAAACAGGCTAAGGTTAATTTAGCCATTAAAACTGATTCTGCTGATTTTGATGAGGAAATTAATGTCTTAATAAAGCTTTCGCTCATATCAATGGATAGCTGGGGAGTTGTAGCTGCCGAAATGGTAAAACTTGCTTTAGAGAACAATAACCTGTTACAAAGCGAACTGGCGGCTATTTCGGGCCGAACGCAATCATCAGTAAGCGAAGCTTTAAAGCGGGCACATTATACCGAAATTATGGAAATGGACAGGCTTTACCGTAAAAAATTGAACCAAATGATTTTAAAATAATGGATATCTATTTAATCAAGCTTATTCTTGTCCATTTAATTGGAGATTTCTTTTTACAACCAAATGCTTGGGTAAAAGATAAAGAAAGGAAAAAATTAAAATCAATAAAGCTCTATTTGCATGTGGTTATCCACGTAGCTTTGATATTTCTTATTTTCTTAAACTTTGGCGTTTGGAAGGTAGCACTATCAATAGGAGTGCTTCATTTTGTGATTGACGCTTTAAAATCGATCTTTCAGACCAAAAAAAATGCACGGATACTGTTTTTTGTTGATCAGGTTCTGCATTTTACTTCGATAGTAGTAGTGTGGCACTTTTTTTATAAAGGAAGTTTAAACATCAGTTTTTTTAATGAAACCAAAACCTGGGTTTTAATTGCAGGAGCTTTATTTCTAACGATGCCCACATCTATTGTGATGCGGGTAATTATTGCCAAATGGCTTCCTGATAACCAACCAGACAGCCCGCAGTCGCTACAAAATGCAGGTAAGTATATCGGGATACTGGAAAGAGTGCTGATCTTCTTGTTTATCCTAACCAATCATTTCGAAGCCGTTGGCTTTTTACTCGCAGCCAAATCCATATTTCGGTTTGGCGATTTAAAAGAAGCACACGACCTTAAATTAACTGAATATGTACTGATCGGAACATTGTTAAGCTTTGGAATAGCCATTGCAACGGCTATGCTTATTCAAATGTTTATTGCATAAAAAAAGCAGCCCGAAAGCTGCTTTTAAATTTTTCTATCTGGCTCCTGGAGGGCAGTTTTCTTTTAAAAACTTAGTGTAAGTTAAGGATAAATGTTTGCCAGTTCCTTCGCCCTCAGAGATACTGTGGGTGCGGTTTGGATAACTCATCAATTGAAAAACCTTTCCGTTTTTAATTAACTCATTAATCAGCATTTCGGCATTCTGATAATGTACGTTATCGTCGCCAGTACCGTGAATATATAATAAATTGCCTTTTAAGTTTTTAGCATAAGTAATCGGAGAACCCTTAACATATGCCTCTTTACTTGGGAAAGGAGTACCCATATAACGCTCCTGATAAACATTATCGTAGGTTAATTGGTTACCAACCGCTGCAATTGCAATACCTGTTTTATAAATTTCAGGATATTGGAACATCAGGTTTAAAGTAGATGAACCGCCACCACTCCAGCCCCAAACGGCAACACGGTCTTTATCCATAAAAGCATGAGTAGCCAATAGTTTTTTAGCGGCCATCGCCTGATCGCGGACATTGATGACCCCAATATTTTTATAAATACTTTTGCGCCATACACTCCCTTTAGGAAGGGGTGCACCTCTATTATCCATTGAAATATAGATATAACCATCTTTAGCCATATCACCGGCATATAAACGGTTTCTTCCTGCACCATAAGTATCTAATGCTGTAGCTGAAGCAGGCTCCCCATAAACATAAAATACTACTGGGTATTTCTTATCTGGATTAAAATTATCAGGTTTTTTCATCCAACCGTCCATTTCAATACCATCTTCAGTAGTTACTTTAAAAAACTCAACTTTGTTTTTAGTCGCCGCTTGCTTAGCTAATTGTGTAGTAATGCTCCCGTCCATTGTAAATGGATTCCCTGTAGTAAAGTTCATCCACTCTGTAATTGGCTCAACAAGCGAACTGTTATATGAATGGCGTGCAAAAGCAGCATTTGGAGAAATATCGTAATTATGTGTTCCTGGTAAAACCGAAGGTGTAACCTGTTCTAATTTACCTTTTCCATCTAACTTGGTTTTAAATAGATATTTCTGAGTGGCATTTGTTGGTGATGCCAGAAAATAAACCATGTTATTTTTTACATCGATCAATTTTACATCAATCACATCATAATTGCCTTTAGTAACCAATGTTTCTTTTTTTCCATCCAAATTGATTCTATACAAGTGGTTCCAACCATCCTTATCAGATACAATTGTAAACTCTTTATTATCATTTAACCATTTCCATTCATCCTGTGCATCAATCCACGCTTTAGCTTTTTCGGTATAAACTGCTTTTGCCGATCCTGTACTCGCATTACAAATGAATACTATACTTTCGTTTTGCTCGCGGTTAAGCTGTTGTAAAATAATGTCATTACTGTTAGGTACCCACTGCATACGTGGAATATAGTGCTGAATATTATCACCAGGAACATTTAGCCAGTTTGTTTTGGCTGTTGCGATATCAACCACACCAACTTTACAAGCCGATGGATTTTCGCCCACCTTTGGATATTCTACAGGAATGGTATATGGATAAATAGAATCTGTATTATTGATCATTAAGAAATTTTTGATCTTCGTTGCATCAAGCTGCCAATAAGCAATAGATTTGCCATCCGGACTCCATCTAAAACCATCACGGCAATCAAATTCTTCTTCATAAACCCAATCAAAAGTACCGTTAATCATTCGGTCTGTACCATCAGTGGTTAAGGCCTTTGCACCAGTTCCATCGATATTTTCTACATACAGGTTATGTTTGCTTACATAAGCAACCTTGCTGCCATCGGGCGATAACTTAGCAAACATTAGTGATGAAGCTGGTCTATCTTTTCCAATTTGAGTGATTTTATTGGAAGTTAAATCTGCTAGCCAATAATCTCCACGCGTATCGTAACGCCAAACTTTTTTACTATTGGTGTAGATTAGTGCTTTCGAACCATCATCCGATAACTGGAAACTTCTTACAGTAATAGCATCATTTTTTCCCGCAGGTGTTAATAACCCCCTTGATATAACGGTTTTACGATCGTTTTTAGGAAGTGTTATTGAAACGATTTCGCCACCAATATTCTGATAATAGGAGTTACCGTCTTTTGCCCAATTAATATTTTGAGCTTTTGCATCAATTAGCGCGCATAATGCTATACAAGCAATTGATAATCTTAATAATAATCTTTTAATCATATATAGTTTTTGGACATAAAAAAAGCTTTTCAACTTTCGGGCTAATTTAAATAAAAAGCCTGCAGTTAAAAAGCTGTAAATTATCTGGAACTGATTAATTATTCACCACCACCTTGCATGGCTTTCAATTCGTCCATAGTTACTACTTCGTAACCAGTAGGAATTTCAGTGCTAATGGCACCTACTTTAGCTTCAGAAAGAGATTTTAAAACCAGATCTGAATTTACACCATTAATTGGTGCCGAATATTTTACAGGAAGTGCCCCCAAACCTTTAAAGAAACCACCATTGGTAATTGCAGCAATATCAACATCCTTTGTTGCCCATAATTCATGAGCTCCGCCTTTGTCATCTTTATAGGTATATTTTTCAGCACTAAACCCACCAATTGTCTGTTTTTCACCAGTTGCTTTGTAATCAGAATATTTTGGCAATAAAGCTTCTTGTGCTTCTGTTTCTGCCTTGCTCACCTTTACTGCAAACTGCTTTTGAGCTACAGGAACGTCAATTAATAATAATCCGCTTTTATCTGCCGTGTTCGAAATGATGTTAACCATGGCAGGGCCATTTTCAATTTCTATTTTGGTTAAACTACCATTAAATTTAGTTTTAATGTCGGTTGTTGTACCATTAGTAGTTACTGCAAATACCAAGGTACCTTCAGCAATTTTCTTTTGTGCATGGGCAATTATAGCAGTACTTACTAAAATTAAAGCTATAACGCTGGTTTTGATTGATTTGAACATGTTTTTATTTCAGTTTAGTTTTTTTACCAATTAATTTTTTCTTTGTTTAAAAATGAAGAGATTCCTTTTTTAAAATCTTCACTCTCCCTTACACGGGCATTTATCTGTACGGCAGTTTCCAAGCATTTTTCCAATAGGGGATTGGTTGTTTGCGTAATCAATTGTTTAGTAATCATTAACGAATTACCAGAGCTCCCGCTACACAAACTTAGTGCAAATTCTCTTACCATTTGATGAATATCGAATGAATTTGTTACAAAATTTATCAAATTATATTTCAATGCCTGCTCAGCAGAAAAGATTTTTCCAGTTAGTAAAATTTCCTTAGCGATGGATTCACTCACCTTTTGTTTTAAAAAGCAAGAAACAATAGCAGGTACAAAACCAATTTTCACTTCAGTATAACCAAAATTACTTTCAGGGGTCGCAAAAACAATATCACATATCGTGGCCAAACCACAGCCGCCGGCAATGGCATGACCTTCTACCTGTGCAATAACCACTTTTGGTAAATAATAAATGGTTGTAAAGAGTTTTTTTAGATGATTAGAATCGGCTACATTCTCTTCAAATGTATTGTACTGTAATTGCTGAAGATATGCTAAATCGGCTCCAGCACTAAAAGTATCGCCATTTGCATTCAATATTACCACTTTTACCAGATCATCTTCAGATGCTTTTATAAATGCAGAAGTTAATTCAGCGATAAGTTGAGGGTTTAGCGCATTTCTTTTTTCGGGCCTATTGATAGTTATCGTTGCTATTCTTTCAGCAACCTGATATAAAACCAGATTTTCCATGTTATTGGGTTAGTTGCACCAAATATGCTTTATTTTTCTTTAAAACATGTACATCTATATCATTATTCTCCATACACTTCTTTAAGATCTGGATTTTATAATCTTTATTAGTAGCATCGATTATTGCAGTTTTATATTTTATATCAAGGTCCATTTTCGCTAAATTAAATTTAGTATTCCCACTTAACCAGATACTTGAAAAGGTGGCATTTCCGCTTATATTTTTATCATTCAGGTTTTCATCAATCAACAGCACCTTATAATTAAAAAAGGAAATTTGGTTGTTCTTTAATACGAACTGCCCTAAAACGGTATCTTTGCTGAAACTAATAAAACGTATTTTGTCTACCTGTAATTGCGTTAATGCCGGAACAACAGAAAAATTATAATTTTTATCTTCGTCGCTTAAATCTGAAACCAAAACAGCTTCTTTTCCATTAATAAAAGCAGCCGCATAGTTTTTTCTTAGTGAAAAGAAAATAATTTTCCTTTGATGGAAGGCGTTTAGATCATTGTGTACAATCAAAAGTTGATAGCAAACAAATAACGTTAAGGAAGAGAACAAAAATCGTTTGTTAAATTTCGCCAAGGCATAAATAAACAATCCGAGCGATAGGCTCAACAATATAAACTCAGGCAAATTAATCCATATTGATGAAAAGCTAGCATACGGTAAATTGGCAATCCATTTTAATACGGCATTTGTAAAATTTATTATCCATTCGAAAACCGGAGCTAAAAATCTGAATACCGGAATTAATACTCCAATTCCTAAATACATCATTAACACCAATGGGATGGTGATAAAAAGATTCGCAAAAAGAAAGTAAAGTGGGAATTGATGAAAATAGTAAATGCTTAGTGGAAACGTAACCACTTGTGCGGCTAAAGACATAGCTGTGAAACTCCATAACTTATCTAGCCAAATATGTTCAGCATAAAGAAGGTTATAAATTTTAGGCTGAAGATAAATTAGTCCGAATACGGCCAGATAGGAAAGTTGAAACCCAACATCTAAAATTAAAAATGGATTGTAAACCAGCTGGCAAAATGCCGAAAAGGCCAAAACATTATAACTGTTGGTTTGCTTCGATAAAACTTTAGCCGTAATTAAAATGCTGATCATTACAGCCGAGCGCACCACAGAAGGTGATAATCCTGTTAACAAAGCATATCCCCAAATCAAAGTACTGATCAACAACAGTTTCACAATCCTTAGCGCCCGATTCTTGTTCAAAAAGAAGAACAAAAAATCCAAAACGACATAAATAATTGCTACATGTGCTCCTGATACAGATAAAGCATGAATGGTTCCGGTTTTGGAATAGGCCGATAAAGTTTCTTTGCTTAAATCAGCACGGTAGCCTAAAATAAGGGTAGAGGCCACCGCAAAAGCTTCGTCACTTTTAATCAAGCTTCGGTATTTGGCTACCTGCTTTTCTCTTATGTTTAAAGCCATCTTTATAATGGGAATACCAATGTTATTTTTGTTGTTAACAATATGTTCCTGATCTATAAAAGCCTGATGATAAATATTCTGACTGCCCAGCCAGGCTTTAAAATCAAATTCTGCAGGATTATATGGAGGCTCTATTTCGGTATATACAGCTGGGATCATGATTTCGTCGCCATACTTTAATTTAATAGGATTTAAACCATCTAATTTTACGGCAAGAAGCATCTGCCCGGACAACCTGACCTGTTTGTCTTTTTGGTATCCCGATACTACCCTTGCTTTAAAACGTACGATGTTGCTACTTTGCTGAGGTTCATTGTTCACCCAAACTTTTAAATAGCTGCACTGCGTTTTTGCAAAATAATTTTGGTTTAAACTTTCGTTATGGAATAAGCAAAGTAAACTACCAAGGCTGAGAAAAAGTATAAAAATTAAAATACCAACGACTCCCTTGTAACGGTATACATTTAATCTTTTATAGGTAATATTCAACAATAAAATGCTCAATAAAACAACAAGTAGGACTGAGGCCCACAATTGAATATATACGCTTTTTGGAAAAAAATAAAAAACGCAGATACCTAAAAGAAAAGGAAATAGGATCCTGACAAAAACATATTCGGACTTAAACATTGTTTAAAACTGATAGCGTACCTGAATTTTAACTTCCGATTTTTTATTGCCCTTAATTTCGTCCAGATAAGTACCTACCGTTTCTACATCCTCGTACATAAACAATCCATATCGAACCCAAAGATTTAGTTTTTTGACTACATTGTATTTCAGGTTGACATAAGTCCTAAAGCCTCTTCCATTATACATTCCAAAAGCAAAACTGTATAAAACATCATCTTCATAGGCGTAAATTCTACTGTTATAACTCGGAGTATTGAAATAGGCAAATCTTACATTTCCGGTCAACTTAGCGAACATAGGCGAATAGTCTACATCCTGATAAACGAGATGACCAAATTCTCTATTGGCACTACCTTTTTTATATTGAGAAATCTCTAGCCTGTTTTGGAAGTGCCAATTATTATTCAATTGCCAGCTTGCCTCTGCCCGGTAACCTTCTCTTTTTACATTGTCTAAAAAGTTAACAGGCACATCCAAACCCGTATTTTGTTGTTTATGTTCTGTTTTAAATCGGACTAAAACTTTAAAGGTTTTGCTTGGTGTATAAATGGCCTGGGTTAAAATCTCGTAACCTTTTGATGGCTCATCAACACGGTATTTTAACCACGGGAACCTAAAATAATCACCATAGAAAGAAAAGGCCCAATGTTTATGAGGGCACTGAAAAAGTCCCTTCAAGATTGGGTCAGAAAAAAGGAGTAGAAATTAATAATTTCTGCTCCTTTTTTTGTATTTTAAAGGTGTACCAGAACGGCCTTTAAAATGCTTCTTCAACAACAAAAAATCCAGTTTAGCGAATTTTCCAGGCTCTACGATCTGATTGTCCCTAAGGAGAATCTGCTGCGCAAGATTAACGAGCTTATAGATTTTAGTTTTATATATAACGAGCTTTTGGATAAATACTGTCAGGACAATGGGCGTGCGGCAGAGAGCCCTGTGCGTATGTTCAAAT
>NZ_SIXF01000052.1 GCF_004310665.1 Pedobacter kyonggii
ATTTGAACATACGCACAGGGCTCTCTGCCGCACGCCCATTGTCCTGACAGTATTTATCCAAAAGCTCGTTATATATAAAACTAAAATCTATAAGCTCGTTAATCTTGCGCAGCAGATTCTCCTTAGGGACAATCAGATCGTAGAGCCTGGAAAATTCGCTAAACTGGATTTTTTGTTGTTGAAGAAGCATTTTAAAGGCCGTTCTGGTACACCTTTAAAATACAAAAAAAGAAGCAGAAATTATTAATTTCTACTCCTTTTTTCTGACCCAATCTTGAAGGGACTTTTTCAGTGCCCTCCTTTTTGGACACCCTCTTTTTTATATTCCTTTGATAAAATTTTCATACTCTACTGGTATGGCTCTCCATTTAAAAGCATTGGTGTAACCTATAATAATCAATGCGGAAACAATTATTCCAATGATTGCAATACGATTAGAAACTTTAGCAGATTTTGTTTTTAGATAGTGGAGTGAAGCCAAATGAAAGCTTACTGCAACCACAGCAAAAAATAATAGGGAATGAAAATAAGGTTGGCAGGGTACATATTCAAGTGTGCATAGAAACTCTGCATCGACGTTATACCAAACATTTTTAATTGGCATTAACCAAACAGTCCATAGAGCCAACATCTCAGGTATTGATGCACGCGTATTAGTAATGGATTTTGACGCGTGGAAAAAGCTAGTAAACTCTTCGTACAATCAACAGGTTATTGCTAGGCTAAACGAAGTTTATAATATAAAAACTCAAATAACGAACAAAAAATATATCTTCGAATTGAGAAAAATTTGTGGTCTGATGCTAATAAAGCATATTGGGACATTCTTAGTAGAATAAAAAATTTATGATAAGAAATAGATTAATTTTACTGACTATTTATATGAGTATTATGAATTATGCAGCAGGCCAAACTGATCAAAAAGATTTGATGATTAATTATTCGAAATTTATTTCTACAAATAATTTTGAAAATACTGCTCGGATTGAAAAAATTTATGTTTTTAATGACTCGACATTGATTTTCCCAGTTATAAAAGGAGAGAATATGCCAAAAAATGGCATTAAAGTAGAAATGCCCAAATGGATAGGTAATTGTAAAAATTTAAAAGAATTTTACATGGTTGGTTTATTCATTTCGGATCTCGATAGTAATATTACGAGGCTGGAAAATTTAGAAAAACTTAAGTTTTCAATACCTAAAAATTCCGATGTCGAGAAAATAATTTCTGATCTTGCTAAATTTAAAAATCTAAAAGTTTTGGATCTATCGGATTCTGTCATTGACAAGAAGCAATTAGAAAAATTTGAAATTGGTTTACCTCAAGTTAAAGTTATTGACTCAAGTTTTTTTAAATAGTAAACTGTATTTTCTTGGTGTTCACTAATTTGGTATTTCGACAAACAAGGGGAAGTAAGTATAATAAAACTAGAAAGTTATTAATATACTCGAATTTAAGAGATATATCTCAATAGTATAGAAGATGAGAAAATCAACTCTAACAAGAAAAGCAGGTTTCGCTCTCCGCGAACCTGCTTTTTTTTAATACTGTTGTTCCATATTCAGATTAACAAATCAGTATTTAGAGCTTAAGCCCTCCAGTTAAAAAGAAAGAAATAGATTGAAAGCTAGGTATTGAGAAGTAAGGATAGGGAGTATTTATCTAACTATAACACCAATTTAAGCTTATCCCCTCAACACATTTCAAGAAATTCCGGCATAAACGCTCACATAGCCTGACCGAAATGAAAAACAGCATTTCGAGTGTAAATACAGATATTTAACTTTAAAATCTGCAGCAGTAGTCTGCCATCATCAAAACAGCCTTTAAATAGCCAGTAACCTAGTTTTTTGAGTAACAAAAAACCCCTCTAAGTTTTACTTAAAGGGGTTTAAAGCAGTGGGCCCACCTGGGCTCGAACCAGGGACCAAAAGATTATGAGTCTTCTACTCTAACCAGCTGAGCTATAGGCCCGGAAAAAAGGTTATCCTTTTTTGCGAGTGCAATGTTACAAATTTGAATTGAATTTTCGAAAATGTTTTCGGCATTTTTTCATAAAAAGAAAGAATATAAACTCATTTTCAAGTGCTTAATTTTATTTTTCATTTTATTGATCCTCTTTTCTGAATAAAATTGTGGATAAAACGCCTGCTAATCTATCCTCAAATCAATTTCGAATAGGTTAATTTTGTAATTGATATGAATACGCCAGATCCGGACAACCAACTTCTTTTAGATTTTTTAGCCACCACCAACCAGCCTGTTTTTTTAACGGGAAAAGCTGGAACGGGAAAAACTACCCTCCTGCGCAAGATTAGGGATACCACCAAAAAGAATTTTGCCATCGTTGCCCCCACTGCTGTTGCGGCAATAAATGCTGGAGGTGTAACACTTCACTCCTTTTTTCAGATTCCCTTTGGTCCTTTGGTTCCGGTTGTTGATGAACATGCGGAAACTAATTTTAAATACTCGGATGAAAAAACAAGGTTATTACGTTGCCTTGATCTATTAATTATTGATGAGATTAGTATGGTTAGGGTTGATTTAATTGATTTTATCGACCGTACTTTAAAGCGTGTTAAGGGCTCTAAACGTCCCTTTGGTGGCGTTCAGGTGTTAATGATCGGCGATCTTTATCAGCTTTCCCCTATTTTTCATGATGCCTGGCATATCCTGGGCAGTTACTATTCCAGCCCCTACTTTTTCGATAGCCTGATTTTCAGGTCCACGCCAATGCTTACCTTTACCTTGGATAAAGTTTACCGCCAATCGGACCCCATATTTCTGGATATTTTGAACGGCATGCGCGAAAACAGTCTGGATGCTGGCTTGCTAGCGAAACTGAATGAGCGTTACGATCCGTCTTTAGATCAGGAATGGAAAGATGATTACATTACTTTAACTACACATAACCAGCTGGTTAACGAAATTAACCAGGGCTGTTTAGAAAAATTACCCGGAGAAGTTTTCGAATTCAATGCAGAGGTAAGTGGCGATTTCCCGAAGGATGCCTATCCTACCGATGAAAAACTCCAGTTAAAATTAGGTGCACAGGTTATCTTTATCAAAAATGATTCGTCGGGCAAAAGACAATTTTACAACGGAAAAGCGGCAAAAATAACGGCTATTAGTCAGGATTCGATAAAAGTAACTTTTACCAATGGCGGCAGGGAAATCGAAGTAGAAAAAGAAATCTGGCAAAATGTTAAATATAGCCTGAGTGACGAAGAAAATAAAATCGACGAAACCAGTACCGGATCATTCTCGCAGTATCCTTTTAAACTGGCCTGGGCCATCACCGTACATAAAAGCCAGGGATTAACCTTTGACCAAGCGATAGTTGACGTAAGCACCGCATTTACCCACGGACAGGCTTATGTAGCGCTCAGCCGTTGCAGAAGTTTAGAAGGGCTTATCCTCAAATCACCTGTGGTTGCCGAAAACATCATTACCGATGCCAAGGTAATCGGTTTCACAAAAGCCAGTCACCAGGATAAACCTACGGCTGAACTGCTGGCACGTTATACGCAGCAATATGCCTGGGGATTGATCCATGAATTGCTGGATTTCTCGCTGATTGCCAAAGACTGGGAAAAACTCGGTCGGTCTAAGCTGATCGACAAAGACGAGAAAAACGCCTTTTTATCTATTTACGAGCAGGGTAACCAGATCTTTCAGCACGAGATTTTTAAAGTGGCCAGGAATTTTGTTGCAAAGGAATTTTCGAAAATAAGCACCGATGAAAATCCGGCAAATGAAAGTGCTTTTATGGAACGTTTGCAAAAAGCATCTGATTATTTCGTTCCAAAACTGGAACAGCTCATTAGCTTAATGACAAGAATTGTGGCCATTAACTTTTATAATGATACCCACTCTGACAAATTGCTTACGGTATTAAACGAAGTTAAAGATGCGATCCAGATAAAACTCGCTTTATTTAAAATTTCGTGGAATCCCTTTTCCATCAAAGATTATATCCATACGTTGCACGCTGCAGGCAATAAACAACCGGAGAAAAAACCAGTTAAATCGAGCATCAAGCCAAAAGAGATTTCCAATCCACAGGTCTATAAAAACCTGGTCGAATGGCGCAAAACAATTGCACTCCAACGGAGCACCCAAGATTATGCAGTACTTTCTGACCTAGCGTTACTTTCTATTGCCGAAAAAATGCCCAGAACTACTGATCAGCTGGCAGCGCTTAAAAGCGTAGGGATTGGCAATGCAAAAGAACTTGGCCAGCAAATTACCCGCATTGTAAACGCCCATTTGGGCACAAGCGAGTTATTTTAAAAAAGTTTAGTTCTTAACACTTTTTTTAATACTTTCGCAACCCCATTTTAGTCGCCAACCACAGCATATCAAGCCATGAGTAAGTTTTTATACGGAATCGATTTTGGAACAACCAATTCGGCACTTTCTATTTATGACGAAGAAAAGAAAGAAATTGTAGATACGATTTCTATCCCCTCGTTAATCTATTTTACAGAAGTAAAAAGTATTGTTAATGGTGAAAGTCATATTGTTGGTGAAAAAGCAATAGATGCTTACCTGAGCGACGGCATGAAAGGCCGTTTTATCAAATCCATTAAACAGATCCTTTCAAGAACTACCTTTACCGAAACCCGTATCCACAATAAAAGATATTCGGCTTCCGATCTGGTTACACTCATTCTTAAAGACCTGAAAGAAAAAGCCGACCTGATTACGGGCGAAGACTGCCAAAAAGCCATTATTGGCCGTCCGGTTTTCTTTGATGATGATAATACGATGAAAGATACCCTGGCGCAAACCAGGTTAAAAAAAGCCGCCGAAAGTGCAGGTTTTACGGATGTTCGTTTTCAGTTCGAACCCATCGGGGCAGCCTTTGCCTACGAAAAAACAATCAGGAAAAAAGAGCGCGTTCTGGTAGCCGATTTAGGTGGAGGTACAACAGATTTCACCTACCTGATCCTCGATCCGGATAAGGTTGGCAGCAAAGACCGTAAAAACGATATGATTGCCTCTGGCGGTATCTACATTGGTGGCGATAGTCTCGATTCTGCATTTATGTGGGATAAAGGCACACCATATTTTGGAAAAAACACCATGTATGAGGCAACACCCGGCAAAGTTTTAAATGTACCAAAATCACTTTTTGCCAATATCTGCACCTGGGATAAAATGAACTTTTTTAACGGTTTAAAAATCCAGAAAGAGATTGAGGAATATTATTATTACTCTGGGAACGATCCGCAATTTAAAAACCTGATCACCTTGATCGAAAATAACCTGGGTTATTCTTTGTTCAGATCGATCGAGAAAACAAAAATTGAACTTTCTGACCAGCCTGTTTCTACATTTGCCTACAGCAATATGGAAATCGAGATTGATGAAAATATTTCGCTCGAACAGTATAATTCGATTATCGAAAAAGACATCAGTAAAATCGATGCTTATCTGGATCAATTTATGGAAACATATAAAATCAACCCGGATGACATTGACTGTTTGTTTTTAACCGGAGGAACATCGATGGTTTCAGCAGTACAAAACTTGTTCAAAAGCAAATTCCCGCACATTCCATTAAACTCTGGCGATAATTTTAAAAGTGTAGCCAAAGGATTGGCTTATAGCGGTTATCTGTTTGAGGATTAAGCGTATGTCATTCTGAGGGATAATTTATTTTATAAAAATCAACATAGATGACAGAGGATTTTTTCAGCGTAATAGGCTGCGAGGAATCGTCATTGCGACAAGGCTTTTTCAGCCGACGAAGCAATCTTACAACGATCGCTACTAGCTACGCTTTAAGATTCCCACCTGCGCGGGAATGACGTTCATTCTATTGGAGTCCAATGATAGCGCAGCGAAGAACCCGAAAGCGATGCGAAGAATATCTATAGCATAGCAGCACAGACCAAGAAAAAGAAATGCTGATTTGGATTTGGAGCGCAATGCCTGTACAAAACATTTAGTTTCTTCCCGTTTTCTGCTTTTACGCTTCGCTACTTCGTTGCTGCAGGGTAACGCTTCAACCGGGGCTAGGTGGCCCACAGTAGTATTTCATTTTTAAGGTTGCAGGGTGCACAAACCCTTGTTTATAAACCCGACAGTAGCGGCAGCTCCCGATTGTACATCGGGACTATAGCGAATGGCGGGACTGCAAACCTCCAAGAACCACAAGCCAATCATTTTCTAATTATTAAGTTAGATTCAAAAAAAAGGTTGGTGAGACACCAACCTTGAAATTAATTTATAATGACTTTTTAACTCGTTTATCACCGAATGTCTGGACATTACCCGTTAGTTTTTTAAAACCAAACCTTGATGGCAGGTTAGATGAACAACAAACAGCAGGCTTATATTTCACTTTCACCTGAATATTGCACTTCACCGCATCATTTTTACAGGCAAAAAGCAAAGTGCAGCTCAAAATTAGAATTGGCTTAATCATCTTCATCTATTTTTCAACTTCCGACCAATCAAAAAGTGGATTTTCTGATGGTGTTTTAGCCTGTTTCATTAAAGCATAAAGTGTTTTTACCGTATCAGGGTTTTTAGAAGCAACATCATTCTTTTCACCGATATCGGCTTTTAAGTTATACAACTCTAACTTTTCGACAGTGCCTTTATCTTTAAAACGGATCAATTTCCAATCGCCTTGGGTTAAAGCTTCTTTCAAACCGCTTTCACTAAACTGCCAGTAGAAATAATCATGTTCTTTAATTGCTTTTTTACCACTTAGCAATGGAGAAAAAGATAATCCATCTATATTTTTGGGTGATGCTGTACCTGTTAACTCTCCAATCGTTGGCAATACATCCCAAAAGGCCCATGGTGTAGGATTAACCTGTCCTGAAGCAATTTTATCAGGCGCTCTTACAATTAACGGTACGCGGATTCCACCTTCGTACAGATCTCTTTTTATCCCTCTAAACTCACCACTACTATTAAAAAACACCGGATCGGCACCACCTTCTTTGTGCGGGCCGTTATCACTGGTAAAGAAAATATAGGTATCGTTATCCAAACCTAATTTTTTGATCAACGCTACAATAGTACCCACATCGGTATCAAGTTTATTAACCATTGCTGCAAAAGCAGCATGTGGCTGCGCCTGACTACCATAGTTCCCTTTTTTTTCAAAAGGAGTTTCAGGCGGAAATTTACTCGAACCGTCTGCATTCTGGAACTTCTTCAACAGTTCTACCGGTACTTTCAACTCGGCATGTGGAACAGTTAAAGGCAGATACAAAAAGAAAGGCTGATCTTTATTGGCGTTAATAAAATCAACCGCTTTATTGACAATCAGGTCTTCGGTATATTTTGTAGTATCAACAGGCACTTCTACTGTTTTACCACCAACAATTTCGTACAAACGATTGGTATAATAATCATGTGCATGCGATTGATCCAGATAGCCGTAAAAACTATCGAAACCTTTTAAATGTGGAGCACCTTTGCTGTCTTCATCGCCCAAACCCCATTTACCAAACATGCCTGTTTTATATCCGTTTCCTTTTAAACGTTCGGCCAAGGTGGTATCCTGCGCACGTAAAGCGGCAAGACCATCTTTTGCTTTTGCATTGCCCCTAACCCAGGCATGGCCCATGGTATAACCAGTCATTAAAGCACATCTTGAAGGTGCGCAAACTGTATTTCCAGAATAGAAACGGGTAAACTTAATTCCTTCTTCAGTGAGTTTATCCAGGTTTGGCGTAGGGATTTTAGAATTAGGGTTAAAACTGCGCACATTACCATAGCCAAGATCATCAGCCAGGATAAAAATAATATTGGGTTTCTTTTTGCTTTGTGCTTGTGCAGCAGTAAAACTGGCCATAAGCGTAGCAAAAACTATAAATTTTAATACATTTAGTATTGGAAAAGGTTTCATAAACTCTTGTTTCACTATGATTATATTTTGGCAAATATAATTTTTTGCAAATAACCTACAAACTTACTAGACTTTTTATTTTACCTGCTCAAGATTATCGCAGACGCATACTTGTAAATTCTAAAATACAACTTCGTAACATTATTAGGAATATTTTTTTTCTTTAAGCTAAGATTTTATAATTTAGCCGATGCAAAATTGGTGCGGCTGATAAAATAGATGCAGTAAGCAAAACTTTACGCGTTAGGCGTGCAAGCAATTAATGTAGTGAGGTCTGGAAAACCTGTTCTCTAGAAGAGATGAAATCGAACTGACGAACATTTCTTTGGCAGACGCACCAATTTTTCACTTAATTTAAGTTAGGCGGCTAAATTGAAGTACCGATATGCCTTTATGCCGCCTAAAACTCGTGCTAAAATTAGTGGTTTGTTCAAAACCCAATAGTTCGGCTATTTCGTCAACCGTATAATCGCTATGAAGCAACAATTCTTCAGCTTCGCGCATAATCCGATCTTTTATGAGTACCGTTAAGCTTTTTCCAAGTACTCGGTCTAAAAATTTATTCAATCTGCCAGTGCTCATCCCCATGCCTTCGGCATAAAACTGAATGGATCTTTCTTGCTTATAAAATTGTTCTAAAATGGCCCTAAACCGTAATACCTGTTGTAAATCATCTAAGGTTAAAGCAGCGAGGTATCCTTCTAAACCAGCCGTATAACCAAGAAATAATGATAAGTATTGCGCTAAAAAGGGCATATCTTTTTTAATATTGATTTCTTTTTTTAGCTGATCGAGCAGACTATAAGTTTTAGTTGATTTGTGCGAATCGAGGTCCCTGAAAGACAAATTTAAGAAGAGATTCTTAGCCTGGGGATCTAAGTGCTGAAGTAAAAATTCGGCATATAATAAACTGCTAAAACTGAGCCAATAACCTGAGGTAATTTCTCCTTCGAGCCTAACCAGCCCTTCTTCCGGAATAAAAAATATCCTGCCTTTTAACAAGGGGTAATCTCCAGAATTCATACACAAAAAGCCATTCCCCTCACATACAATCAACATACGCATAGGGTATATTGCCTGCAACGCACGTTCTCTTTTAAAAAAACCAGTAATTGGCTCTAGCTGTATCATAAACTTAAGGATAAACAACAGTAAGACCAAATTTATTAGACTTGGTTACAAATTGCTAAAATAATCTATTATAATGATTAAATTCTATCTGTAATACAGGGCATAAGAATCAAAGCATTAAACAATCATTAATCCTTCGACTCAATAATTAGCACATTTATTGCAATTGATAATGTTTGATGCAAGTTGAAAGAAACCTTTAAACCCTTTTTTAAACTAAATCCAGTTATTAGGCTGCTTTGATAAAACAGAACTTCTTCTCCAATATCATTCCTGATTTTCCCAAAGCTTTCAGTTTCATTATAATAATCTATTATTCCCATTTCTTTTGGCACCATTTTCGACTCTTTTGCGTTAACTAATATATAGCTAACCCAAAAAACTGTGCCAAATAATCAATAGACCGATAATATGATATAAGAAGAACCTGCTGTAATGCCTACCTATGCAGATAGCACCATTACTTTAATGGCCTCGATGCCACTTTGCGTAAATTCAATATCAAACTGAACAATGTTATTGGGTTTTATCGGATCGATTACACCACGGGCAAAAACACTCACTTCGCGCCCACCATTAGATGGTGTAATACTGCCAACACCTTCTTTAGGGTTATAAAACTTTACGGTACCTAATCTCATTGCACCATTAAATCAGTTTTACATTAACTGCATTGGGACCTTTTTTTCCTTGTGCGATTTCGAACTCTACCCGATCATTCTGGCTTATTTTATCAATCAAGCCTGTAACATGAACAAAAACTTCATCTCCATTTTCTGTTATAACGAAGCCAAAACCTTTAGATTCATTGTAAAATTTTACTGTTCCTTGCATTTAATTTAGATTTAATATAACAAACATACAAAAACTCAAAAAGTTTTAGCAATTAAATAGATTTCTATACCAAATCTATAGATCAAGCGTCAATTAATGATGATTTTAACTTTTGGACAAACCAAGCATAAATAAACAAAAAAATTGCAGACTGAATCAGCAACTTTCCTATTTTATTGCGTTACACTAAGTATTAACAAAACGAATTTGGATCAAAAAGCTGACGAAAACTAGCACTTTTTACCAGCATCGATATTACGATTGGCATAATATAAGGTAATGAAAGGCCTTAATTGAAGAGGTTTTATAAAGCTGCTCTTATTAAGTAAGCGCTCATCTTACATTTATTATTGCACATCCAAACAACCATAAATATTATAAGGCTGTTGTGAATACCAGAAAATGAATTCTTTTTTTATCCGGATACCGAATTTTGCCGCATCATCAAAATAAACCATTCGAAGAGAAAAATTTCTCTTGAAAAAAGTATTTGAAAACTGAACTAACCCTTTTTTCCGCTAAAAATCACAAAGAAAACACTAAAACCACCTAAAAGGAAAACTATTCCAAGAATCAAATTTACTTTATCGCCCATTCTGTAAGTTACAGATTAAAATCAGAATGACAATATACTGACACAAAATAATTCAAAAAACAACTTAAAGTTGTATGATTTTTAATTTTTATAGCTTTTTTACACTGATTCCGATCAGTCCGGTTGATGATAAGATAAGCTGATAACTAACCCGATCGCCAATTTTAAGTTCTTCGAGCCTAAGAACCAGCACCCGCTTTTTAATCTGATCATCTTCTAAAAAACAGATTGGCTTATCCTTATGAAATGCGACTATGGTTCCCGTTGCCATGTGTATGAAATCAATTATTTTATCATAACTGATTTTAAATAGCCTAAACGGGACGTTCTAAGAAGAGATTAAGCAGAATTTTAAAATCGAAATCTTTATATTAAAATTTTGGGCCTCACTTTAAGTTTAGCTATACCCATTATGTTTTTAGCAACTACCCCTCTCTTCGTAATAGCAGTATCAAATTCAACTGTACTTCCAACATACAAACCTTTCGCTTTGCAATCTACTATATCAAAATAGATGCTTTCTAAAACCAAATATTGAGAGATTAAACCGAAACCTCTTTCTTTATTGTAAGCTGTTATTACTCCAGTCATCGTATTATTGTTAGAGTGCATACCTATATAAAGCTAACATTACCAGCACAATACCTATTAAATAGTAGAGATTCTTAAAGAAAAAATAGATAACCTGAATAAATTTGTTGATGTATGAATTTTGACCAAAAATATTTATAATTTCATTTTGGATCTAAATTCAATCATCCCATAAATAAATATTCTATTGTAACATTATACGCATAAATTTTGATACAATACTTCAGGCTTTAAAACTATATCCTATATTTATTCAAAATACCTTAATCAAATAAATGAAAACAACTTTTACGCTACTGTTATCTGCCATTGCATTCGTATTAATATCGGCAACAACACTAAACAAAAACATTTACGAAAGCAGGGCTTTCGAATTTTTCCCCAAATATAAAATAGACACACCAGATCAAGACCGTTTTGTAAAAGTTACCCTTGCGCAAGGAGAATTTACCGAGCCTACCGAAATGACCATACTCCCTAACCTGGATATTTTGGTAGCACAGCGTAGAGGTGAAGTCTTAATTTATAAAAACCAGACAAAAAAAATTAAAGAAGCGGGCAAGCTTGATGTATATTTTAAGACCAATACCCCCAATGTTAATGCAGAAGAAGGTTTATTGGGCATGGCTGCCGACCCAAAATTTGCCATAAACAATTATGTTTATCTTTTTTATAGTCCTTTTGATAAATCTGTAAACCGGTTATCAAGGTTTAAGCTGGTAAACGATCAGCTTGTAAAAGAATCAGAAAAGATCGTTTTAGAATTTTATTCTCAACGTGAGATCTGCTGCCATACCGGAGGATCTATTGCTTTTGGGTCAGACAATTTACTTTATGTATCTACTGGCGATAACTCTACTCCTTTTGATGCCCCAAAACAGAAATATGTAAATAAAGGCTATGCGCCGCTTGATAACAGAAAAGGTTTTGAGCAATACGATGCCAGAAGATCGGCTGGAAACACCAACGATTTGAGAGGTAAAATTTTAAGGATCAAAGTAAACGAAGATGGCACTTACAGCATCCCGGAAGGTAACCTTTTTCCGAAAAATGATCCAAAATCTAAACCCGAAATTTACGTAATGGGTGATAGAAATCCTTATCGGATTTCAGTAGATCAAAAAACAAATTTTTTATATTGGGGAGAGGTTGGTCCTGACGCTTCCAATGATGACGCTTTAAGAGGACCCAGGGGATACGATGAAGTAAACCAGGCAAGAAAGGCTGGTAACTTTGGCTGGCCTTTATTTATAGGCAATAACTACCCTTATAAAGCTTACGATTATACCAATGGAGCCAACGGCAATGCTTTTGATCCTGAAAAGCCAATTAACAATTCGCCAAACAATACAGGCTTAGAACAGCTTCCACCTGCGCAACCTGCTTATATCTGGTATGCGTATGGCGAATCTAAAGAATTTCCACAGGTAGGCTCAGGTGGGCGTACCGCAATGGCTGGACCAGTTTATTATGCAACTGCAAACTCACCCTACCCCGCTTATTATAACGGAAAACTGATTATTTACGAATGGGTACGTGGATGGGTTAAAGCCGTAACCATGAATGCACAAGGTGATTACATAAGTATGGAACCTTTTATGTCTAATGTTTCGCTGGCTGCACCCATTGATATGGAATTGGGACCTGATGGCAAATTGTACATCCTGGAGTATGGCAAAGGCTGGTTCACTAAAAACCCTGATGCTGCAATTACCAGGATCGATTACCTGAAAGGTAACCGTCCACCATTAGTTGAAAGCCTGAACATTGCAAAAACAAGTGGGTTACTTCCTTATAAAATGACGGCAACTGTTACGGCTAAAGATCCAGACGGAGATGCTTTGACATACATTTGGAACCTTGGAAAAGGAATTACCAAAACTACTACCACGCCAAGTTTACAATATACCTTTACTAAAGCGGGTGAATATCCGGTAAGTGTTACTGTAATGGATAAAAGTAAAGCTTCTGTAAAAAGCCAGGTTGTACCAGTTTATGCAGGGAACGAGCATCCAACTGTAGTTATTGACTTAGCTGGAAACAAAAGCTTTTATTTTCCAAATAAACCAGTTGATTATAAAGTTTTAGTAAGTGATAAAGGTGCTAAAGTGAATAATAATCGCATATATATTTCAAATACTTATACAGAAGGAACAGATTTAGCTGGGGCAGAATTGGGCCACCAACAAGCAGCACAAACCCTTGTAGGTAAAACACTAATGTTAAAATCTGATTGCAGCACCTGCCATAAGGAATCTGCTGCTTCTATTGGCCCCGCTTTTGATAAAATCGCAGCAAAATATAAAAACGATAGTAAAGCGGTTGATTACCTTGCTTCAAAAGTGATTGAAGGTAGCCATGGCGTATGGGGAGAAGTACCCATGCCTGCGCATACTGCGATGAAAGAAACTGAAGTTAAAAAAATTACGGAGTGGATTATGACTTTAGGCAATAAAGAAGCGGTTAAGGCAACACTTCCAACTGCAGGCAAAATCATTCCACCAGCTGCTACTGATAAAAAGAAATCAGTTTTAACTTTAAAAGCAACTTATACGGATGCAGGAGGTACAGCATTAAAAAAACCGTTAACCACAACAAAAGTGATCAACCTGAAAAGTAATGTAATTGATGCTGATGATATCAAAGATTTTGGCGGTTTTGAGCGAAAAGATATCTATGGTGGTGAAAAACTTATTCTGACCAAAGAAAATGGCTGGATAGCTATTAAAAATGTTGATTTAGCAGGTATTTCAGGATTTGGTTTTTCATTTTTAAATCTTGATCCTGGATCAGATGGCGAAATCGAGATCAGGTTAGATGATAGCAAAGGCATTATGATAGGCAAATCTACCTTTAGGAAAAGTATCCCGATCAACATGCTTTCAGATGGAAAATTCCATTCTATTTATTTTGTGTTCAAAGAGCTAAAAACCGGTGATAAAAAGAACAGGCCAATTATTCAATCGATCACAGTAGAACCTAAATAGGTCTCTATAAATAAAATTATTTTGATGTTGCGTCATTCCCGCGCAGGCCTATCGTGTGGACACATCTTTTTATTTACTTTGCACTTGATATGCGTCGAGAATTTACAGATTTAGGGGATCACCGTTTACTTTTAAGAGGGAATAAGATTTTAAATGATCTTTTTAGCCGGAGTGTTCATTCGATACGCCAACTTACAGATGATGATGCATCCGCAAAAGGCTTCTACCGTTTTCTCCTGAATGAACGGATAAGCGAGAATGAACTCTTGTCCAACCTTATTGGGAACTGTAAAGCAGCCTGTTCAGGCAGATATGTTATCTGCTTTCAG
>NZ_SIXF01000053.1 GCF_004310665.1 Pedobacter kyonggii
CCATCGTCAGGTGTTTATGGTGGTACCATCCATATCGAAATCGAATCAACCGAAGATACTTCTGTGATCGAATCAATGGTAAACAACCAGTACAAGCCGCTTTCAGGGACATTGGTTTTCAAGAAAGGCGAAGAAGATGCTAAAATGAAAGAACTGTCTTTCGAGGATGGTTATATCATCCAGTATAACGAGGGTATTGCGGTAAACGACAATACACCCATGACATTAAGTTTTGTGGTATCGGCCCGTAAGCTAAAGCTGGGCAACGCAGAACATGAAAACGATTGGCCTAAAGCTTAGTCATCACTAAGTATATAGTAATTAAAAGCGCTCCGATTTTTTTGGGCGCTTTTAATCCGTTGCTATTTTTCATCACCCTACATCTACCTATCATCTCAATAATCCCAAAAATTAATATGGCTTTTTAATGCGTTATTAATTCACAAAGCCATCTCAAAAATTAATGCTCAATTTATGTCTAACCACTCCAAACATGTTGCAGTAAAAAACGATTACTATTCAGTTAAGATGTTTGGTTCGGCATCAATACACAATACTCATTTGAACATATGGTTTGCAGAAAATGGATCCATTTTTAATATAAGAGCATGTGCATACCCAGCATTTGGCCTAGGGTAATTGTTGTGATCAAGATAAATTAATATGGAAAAGAAACTCATTGCAGAGATCAATATAGAAGGAAAAGAAATTACACATTTTGCTTCCTTCATCCTTCAACAGGCTTTTAACGAACATCACTATTTTGAACTGCGCTTTAATCACGACCAGATGGGTGCGCCAGGACTGATCAGCTTAGATGATAGCCGCGATTTTGTGGGTAAAACCTTAACTGCCTCTTTTGGCCATTCGGCAGAAGGCATGCAGAATTTTGTGGGTCTGGTTTCAAAAGTTGAACTATCACAAAGTCATGGTTACCATGGTGTTCTAATTGTAAGTGGTTATAGCCCAACTATTTTAATCGATCGTGGACCTGATTTGGGTTCATATTTAGATAAAGACCTCAATGAAATCGTGAAATTGGCAACTAAAGATACGCCTGCCAATGATTTAAAAGTGGTGGCCAATGCCGCAAGAAATACATCAATCGATTATATTATCCAATACCGTGAAAGCGATTTTGCTTTTTTGAACCGACTTTCTGCCGAATACCACGAATGGCTTTTTTACGATGGCAAACAGCTTAATTTTGGAAAACCCAATACACAAAAGGACATATCCCTGTTTTATGGCAGAGATGTTCAGGAAATGCAGTATGCAATGGAAATTGCACCGATAAAAAATAAACGGTTCTCCTATAATCCGAAGCAGAACGAAATGCTGCTGAGCGAGAGTACAGGTAAAGTAGATGGCACACCCGATTTATCCCATGCTGTAAAAGCTTCTAACCTTACTTTTAGTAAAACCTTCAACCAACCTTCGTTAATCAGGGTAGATAATAACAACGACATTAAAAACCTGGTAGAAAATGAAGAGAAAGCCAATACAAGTGAGCTTTTAAAAGTAACAGCCAGGGGCGATAATGCAGGTTTAAGCATAGGCAGCATTGCCGAAATTACAATGAGCCTTCGTAAAGAACTTGCTTTTACATCCGAAAGTCTGGGTAAATTTCTTATTACCAGTATTACACATCATATAGACGAAAACGGTAAATACCACAATACTTTTGAAGGCAAAGTATCCACAACCGAACGTTTACTGGTAAAGAACTTCGAAAAACCACAGCCCGATATGCAACTGGCAGATGTGATCGATAATAACGATCCACAAGGCCAGGGCCGTATAAAAGTGAAATTTAAATGGGAATGTTTAACCAACGATGTTACAGAGTGGTTGCGTGTAGTTACGCCAAGTGCCGGTGTTGGCGATAGGGGTAACAACCGTGGATATTTCGCGATCCCTGAAATAGATGATCAGGTGATGATTGCCTTTGAAGAGGGAAATATTGCACGGCCGGTAGTAATGGGAAGTGTTTACCACAGCTCTAGTGTGGATAGTAGCCCTTTAATTAAAAACCACCTTAAAAGTATTATTACCAGAAGTGGGCATTTGGTCGAGTTTGATGATGATGCGAATACCCAGGGGATAAAAATTACCGATATACATCAAAATATCATTCATATTGATACCAAAGGCAACAATATCACCATTACCGCTTTGGAGAACATGACTTTAAACTGTAAGAATATGCAGATTAATGTGGAGGAAAATATGGATGTGAAAGTGGGTAAAAACATTTCAGAAAGTGCCGGTGAGAACATTACCACAAGTGCCAACGAAGACATTACGCAAACCGCTGGAAAAGATATCAATATCAGCGCCACTGGAGATATGAAAGAATCAGCAAATAATAAAACTGAAATGGTAGAAAAAGCATACATGAGAAGTGCTCAGGAATCGACACAGTATGCTGAAAAGGTAACTATTTTTAGCACCAAAGAAAACATGCTGTTGGAGAGTTCTGAAAAAACTGTAGAGATTAACAGTGCGGAAAAATCAAATCTTTTTTGATATGGCCATTAAGAAAATTGCTAAAAACCTGATCATTACAATTACTGATCAATATGTTTCTACTTCGCAAACAGTATTTGAAACTGCTGAAAAGGTAGAGATTGTTGCCTTAGGAGAAAATTTGGTTTTAGCTTCAAACAAAAAAATTAATATCACCGGTAAATAGGCAGGCTATGACAAATGTAGTGTTTAAAAAGCCGAGGTTTGTAGTACCAGAGGCCACAAAAGATAAAACTATCGTTGATTTAGTGATGATGGTTGCAGGTACCACCGACCCTATAAATACTAAAGGATTAAAACACGAGGCAAATACAACTTATTGGGATGGCAAAGATAAAGACGGCAATGCCAGTCTTGTAAATTTTTGGGCAAAAGTAAAAGAATTAAAACCTCAATTCCACAACCTACACATAGAAGGAACATTTTTTAGCTGGTCTGGTGATAATGATACCCAGGAAAGAAACTTAGCTGCAGATCGTTTATTGGATTTGATCAAGAGAGAATATCCAGGTTTTAAAAGAAAGGAAGTACACTTACATTTAATAGGGCATTCGCACGGTGGCAATGTTATTAATCAGTTTACTAATTTAATTACAACAGAAAAGGGTAAAGCATTTCCAGAGTTGTGGAAAATAAAAAGCATTACTTATCTGTCTACCCCCTTTTTTCAAAATAAACACCAGTTAAACCATACTAAACTACATCCTGCCTGCAAAATTATCAATGTACATAATGGATATGATTTAACACAACAGTTTGTCGCAGATTTTTCATTAATCAATCTCGAAGTTCTGATCCGGAATTTAAATAAAGGTAACTTTGATAAAGCACTAAAAAGGATAAAAGCTGTAGATTTTACAACCTTTGATGTATTAAGCGATTTATATATTAAGGATGACACTGAAGGACCTCGTTTGTGGAGAAATATGGCCATCCTTTTGGATGGAATTAAATTGTTGCTAGGTGCAGTAATAGATTATATTTTAAGTATCAAAACTGAAAGGTTCAAAGTTGAAAAGAAGCAGTTTTTGGACCTATTGGATAGGATTTTAAATTGGGCTACAACAGCCCAAACCGTATTTTCAACAAATCAAAGTAGAAGAAGAGGTGGTTATGGGAGATCTGAATTTTTTACCGATTTAAATTTATTGGTGGGGCTGAGACTTTTTAATGAAATTTTAGCGATAAAAACAGGTGAGAGTGACAGCTATTTACTTGGCATTTTAGAAACTTTATTTAAAGAAAATACTGGGATAACCGATAGTATTGAGCAAACTGGTTGGAACCCCAAAAAGCAGACCAAAGGTCTTGAAATAATTGATGTTCCTATTACTGATTCCGACAGATACAATAGCAGAAAGAAAAAAGCAAGTTTTGATGCTTTTTTAACACCTCTCCAATCAGCATTACAAGCCAAGAAGTTAAGAGAAGTTTTGATGCGTTTATTGAGCCAGTTTATAACTGGGAATCAGGTTAGAGATATTCAAGACAAAATTGGTAAGCTAGAATATGTTGTTTCTGGAGAAAGTGATACCCAGTTAAAGTTACTAAGAAAAACACATCTTCAAATTTATCGTAATTTGGTAACCAGGTATCATGCAGATCTGGTTGCTACTCAAGATTTAAATACCGACCTAATGGAAAGACCCGGTGGTATACCTTATTTAGCCACCATATCTCATAGTTTAAGTCATAGTCAATTTTGGGATAAAGCAAAAAATGGATTAAAAAGTGCATTTAGTTCAGGAATAAATCCGGGTTATAAGGGGAAATAATATGGAAGTTAAAAAGAAGAGTCTTTGGGTAGGTATTGCGCTTAGCCTTATTGCCGTTGGTGTTATTTTTCCTATTGAAAAAACAGACTTTTTAGATGATTTGGTTTATACCTTTTCAACTTTACTAATCGGACTATTGGTAATCATTTACGCAATATCAGGGGCAAATTTTTTAAAAGTTATAGGCTTCTTATTAGGAAGTATTTTAATAAGCATGCTCTTCTGGTTTTTGTTTGAGCGGGGTGGATGGGGAGCATCAATTGCAGTCATTTGGGGAGGAATTCCTTCAGGTCTCATTTCTGGAATTTTATTTTTAATTGGTAACTACTATTTAAAATTGGGTGAAAAGAAAGAATATAAATACCTTAAACAATTGCTACTCTACTTCTTTATGCTGTTAATAGTTTCTGTATTATTCAGAAACGGAGGTGATTGGTATTACGATGTTTTTCAAAGCTAAATGTATATTAATGTATGTTCGATAATTCTTTGTAAAATAGATTGATACAGTTTTAAAATGGACATTTCAAATAAAACCATATATTATTCAGGCTTAAACGCCCTTCGTTTAGATTGGCCTGCTGAAGTATGTCTAAAATATGGTGTTTTAATTACTTTTAACGAGGGCGAAGAAAATAGCAACGAAGTGAAATACGAAGTGCGTGTTACCAGGTTAAAGCCAGGTAAAGAGGGGCAACCTTTATTTCAAATTGAGCGGATCAGTGATGTTTTTGTCAATGAAATCTTGCCCGATCTGGTTGCCGATCGTCTGGCTTATGCTGCAGGAAAAGTATTTTATCCTTTGGTAATTACTGTTGATCAAAATGGTGGTTTTCAAAGTATTTACAATCACCAGGACATATTAAAAAGATGGCAGTCTGTTAAAAAGAAGGTGCAGGATAATTTTGAAGGCGACCTTGTAGAAAGCTATATAGAGCGGATGGAAAAACAGCTAGCTAATGCTGATAGTATAAACCTTGCATTTTTAAATAACGATTGGTTTATCCACACTTTTTTTAAACCGGTTTATAAAGAATATGGTCAAAACCATGTAACTGAATCCATATATAAATTTCCGATAGCCAGGGGCTTTAACATAGAGGGCTATCTAACGCAAGAGAAATTAGGTGCCCAGTCCAATAGCTTTGGAGCAATAGAATTGATTCATGAAGGTGCTATTATGCCTTTGGAGGATGAATTATATATCACAAACAGGGCTACTGGTAATTACGAAGGATATTATCTTTTACACCCGAAATTTAAGCGGATCATATCTATAGTTTCTGATTTCAGTTATGGAGCACAGGAAAAAGCGAAAGTAAAGGTGAAAATTGCATTGATTCCCGAAAATGACCAGGAGTTTGATCACGATTTCGAATTAGATACCAATGTTAAAGGTTTGCCCGTAACAGAAATGGTGGTACTTGATGGCCCGTCAAAAAAGGGATTTTGGGATCGTTTACTAAATAATTAAGGCAATGGCAGAGAAACATATTGTAGTTCAGGGGGCACAGTGTATGTGCAAATTTGGATCGGCGCCCGATAAACTCAAAGTGCTAACGCACACCAAAGAATATGCAAACGATAAAGATGGAAGCCAAAAATCCATAGCAACCACAATGGATATCGGCCCAACTTTTGAAAAGAACATGTTTGGCTCTTGCTCAAAAATGTATAATAAACCCTGTAATGCGGTGGTAACCAAATGGTCGGGTTTTTATGAAGATACCATCCTTACAAACGGAGGTAAAATTTTGCTCGAAGATAGCAAAGCTACCTGCCCAATAGGAGGTACCGATTGCATTGAGATTGTTCAGCATGGTCAAAAAGCAGAAGCCTCAAAACAAAACTTTAATAACGCAAATAAAGACGTACAATCACAGCTCAATCCCATGTCAGAATCTTTAGATGAATCTGCAAATAATTTTAACGGTGTAGAAGCGAGTGTTAAAGCATAACGTATGGCAAAGGGAATAAAGAAAATTATTTGGACCGGCGAAGGTAAAGTATATAATGCTAATAAAGGATCTATACCTGGCCAGTTAGTGGTAGTAGCGCCCGATCAATATGTTTGGTTCAAAATAGGAGAATGGCAGCCTGGTACTACCGAACAAGATAGAAAGAAAGATGTAAAATGGGCCGTTTTTAACGAGAAAAGCGTCATAGATCTTCAGAAAACAATACCCAGTAATTTTAGCTATGGTTACCGGATACCTAAAAAATTATGCGGACCATACCTGTGGTACATTGAAGCAACATGGAGCGGAAATTTTGATAGTAAATCAGGCTTAAAGATCAGGGGCGAATCGCCTGCAAAAATAGTAGACAGCAGGTGGACTCAAAATGAAGGAGGGGCCGATGTGCGCAAAACTTACCAGTTTTCGTACGGAGAACTCATCTGGCTCAGGCTCTTTACAGAAGGGTTAAATGGCTATGATAATGTAGAGGTAAGGGTATTCAGAAAATTGAGATCAGCATTAGGCCTATGGCCAAAAGATGATGAAGAAACCCGCAAAATTTATCGGGTGAGTGTAACTAATGGCGAAATTAACCTAAAAATCCCCAATACGTACTCCTGGTACCAATCTATGAATGATAGAGCAGATGTGGAGGAATTTTATGTTCGTGTGGTGCATCCCGTAACGGGTAAATACATTGAAGATACGGGTGGTAAAGGTGATACTGCCCATGCCCGGTTTTTAAGGATAAAAGATAAACTTAAATCGCAGGTAGTAGACATACCCGAAAACAGAACACCTGTTACCATTTACCAGCCCGATAAAAACGAGGCAAGGTTTGAGCTGTGCAAATTCGAACAAATTAATATTACCGAGGAGGGCGGCAAACCGGAACTTATTTTCGACAATGGAAAGGGCGTTAAGAATATTACCGATAAAAGGGAAAAAACGTTAGAATCTATTATTTTTAAATTTGATAGTACGGAACTTTTACCTGAAAGTTTAAAACAGCTTAACAATATATTGCGGTTCTTGCTCGAGCATCGATACAGCACCATCCAACTTGATGGTTTTGCTTGTGTAATCGGTAAACAGAATCATAACAATGTATTATCAGAAAACAGGGCAAAAACAGTAAGAGAATTTTTTATCAAAGGAAAATTAGATCCTAATCGGATCAAAACAGCCGGACATGGAGAGGTAAACCCCACAGACGATAAAAAAGGACGCGATAATATTAAATATAAAAATGAGGCAGACTATCAGAATAACCGGAGGGTTGATATTGCTTTTGAATATTACGGACATAATGCACAAACCATTATTTATGAAACTATAGTTGGTAATAAGCCAAAAAATATTACCGTAGAACCCGTAAAATTTGACACCAAAGCTTGTTTTGACCGCAAAAAGCATAATAAAACCATCAAATTAATCAACATTGATGTAAAAGCTGAGAATGAGGGCAAAATTATAGTTCCGGCAGTATCTACCATGAGTAAGTTTAATGTTATTCCATTAAATTACATTTGGCCTAGGCGTAGTGGCATAATGAATAATTACCAGGTCCATATTCATACTTGTAGATATTTTTCAGTTCCAAATAACCCCACACTTGCGATCCATGTTTATTCGGATATAAAATGGACGGTAGAATTTAAATGGTCGCATACACAACCCTTTGCCTATTCTTATGGCAATAAATTATATGGTTACGAATTAAAAAATGCCCAAAATAAAGCTATTGGTGCGGTAATAGATGCAGAATGGTCTAAAAAGTACGGTGAAATGGCTCAAAAGTTCGAACTTTCATTAACCGGAGAGTGGACTGCAGCAAACGGCAGTAAACAAAAGGTAGAGTTTGGCAAGGAATGGGAAGAACGGATTGCTAAAACTCTGCGCATTTTTAATAAAATTAAACAGCTGGCTGATGATGTAGTTCAATCGCCGGTGGCAAAAGGGAAATGGAGCTTTGAGGTAAAACCGCCTGTTATTGCTTTTTCGGCACAATGGTACCTCCAAAAAACAAATGGTAGGGTCGGTGAAATTGTAAAAATCGGTGCTGATACCAAACCACTTGTTGAGGCCAATACATTTATCGATCTGTTTAAGATTTTTGTGGAGTATGGTGGAAATGCCATTTGTCCCGGTGCAGGAACCGTAATTAACTGGGTATTAGAAAAACTTGAAAAAAATGTCAAGATTACATTTTTAGTAACTTTTGGTGGAGCAATCAATATTAATGGCCAAACTACAATAAATGTACTTTTCCCGAAAGAAACCACTGGCAATGTTAAAGTTACTGGTGAAATAAAAGTTTCGGTAGAGTTTAAGGCATTAGCAAAAGCTGGTACAGCAAATATGGGTGTGGAAGGTGTGTTAACAGCCAATGTTAAAACAAGCGTAACCGGCGGTATTGAGGTGGGTGCCGATAAAAGTGGCATCTATGCCAGCCCAATTGCATCATTTGCCGGTATTAAGGCTAAATTTGTGGCTGCTACCACCGTAAAATTCGGTTTTATTAAAAGAACATTCAGCTACGAAGGCGAGTCTGTTATAGTAAAACCAGATGAAATAAAATTCGAAAAACATTATATTTAATACTATGAAAATAAAATTATTGTCATTCACTTTGTTACTAGTGATTTTAACATCTGCCTGTAAAAAAGAGGTTATAGATATTGCGCAGTTAACTTTCAACAAACCATTGGATATTGATTTAAACAGTTATGCTTCTCGGGTGGAAAACCAGAATGGACATATCGAAGTTTCAAATGGTGGTTTTAAAACAGTTGATAAGGGCGAAAAAATTGTTAAATATTCATTCGATGAAAAGGAAAGTACCAATCTTAAATTCGACGGGGCATCGATTAATCCTTCATTTGGGGCAGTTATTACCACCTATAACAACCTGTTATCATTTGCAACATTTACCGTTAATGCAGAGCAGACTGCTGGCAGTATACAATATCTCAAGAAAAAATTCGGGAAACCTGATAGTGCCTCGGTAAACAACATCGTAGCCGAAGCGTTGAGTGCCAAAACCAAGGAAATGCTTAAAGAAAGCTTTCCCGAATATTATAAAGAGTATAAAAATGATTTCAATAGTATGGTTGTTGATTATCCACAGGTAACTTCATGGGTGAAAAATGATGTCCTATATCGGTTAACACTAGATCCGGTAAATAATAGTTTAAACTTTAAACTCGATATTATTACTAAAAAAGCATTTGAAGACGCCGTAATTATGGGGTATCATAAAAATATTGACAATCCTTTTAAATAACCGAGCAAGGCATGATAAAAGAACCCTATTATTTAGTTGACTTCAATGTCTCTCTTGCAAATTTCGATATATTGATCAATGATGTGCTGGCCTTTTCATATGATAGCGGGGGGAGCATTTACTCAAATTACCCCATAAATCATTTTATACTGAACAGTGGGTTGCAGCAGGTTAAACTGAGGCTTAAGCCCTTGGCAGATTCACAAACAATACATCAGGATGCCGAAGCTATTATTAAAATACAATACCTTGATGCTTCAACAATGGATAAGGAGCAGCTTAAAACTGTATACGAATATAAAATGCAGCGGGCTAAAGATGGTAAATTGCCCCTTTTAGAGTCTATCGGAGAATTTAAGGCAGAGGTACCTTATCAATTAATAGGCTGGACCAATGCTGGTATTATCGATGTTGAAAATGAAGCTGCCATCGAGAAGGTACACAACTATTACCGTCGGATTTATACACTTTTTAAAGATCAGGATGTGAATGCGCTTGCACCGCTCTTAGAAAAAAGGTATGAAGAAACAGATGCATCTATGTACCTGGAAGAAGATAATATTGCCGTACTGAACAGCATTTTCAAAATGCTCGATGCTGAGGGTTATGTCATGCAGGATTTTCCGGAAGTGCCAAGGGTAGAATTTTACGCAAAAAATAGGGTGGTAAACTTAATCAGAGAGGATAAATCTCCGATTATTTCTTATTTAAAAACGGAAGAGGACGAAGAATTTGGCTTTCCATTATACATACACCTGCCAAAAGGCAATAATGGGTTCGAAATTATCCGCTAGATGCCCAATTGCGAGGAATAAAATTATGAAAGGAATATTATTTATAGTCGCAATTGTACTTTTTTTAGGCTGTAGTTATTGAAACTGGTGGCGAAAAAATTGAATTGTTATTTGTTTTGGAATAAAAATGATAAAAATGTTGCTGCCAGTAATTTTAATTTTCGGATTGATCTCTTGCAATTCTGAAGAGATGAAAGAAAAAATAAAGATAATTTAGCTAATGTCGTAAATCAGAACAAGGTTTTTGCATTCGATTTGAGTGAGATTAATTTTACTGAAAATTAAATACGATACTAACTAGCCAAGGAATTAAGCTAGAGGACAACAAAAGTAAAGAACAAACTATTTTTGATTTCAATACTTATGTGAGTACATCCGACAAGTTTTTGAGATTTAATGGTAAATCTATGACAGTTACATTTCTGGGTGGGACTAATCAGGTTATAATCCATTATAATAGTAACAGTGGGGCTATAGCGTTAGACGAAAACGGAGATGAGGTTAAATCATCAGAACAAACAAAAAAGACATACAAAGTATGGGAAAGCAAGAAAACAGGAAATTCTTATTTTTTAATTCAAACAGGCTCTGGAAACAACATATATGTTGAATTAACCGCTCTAAATAGAAAGGCTAAATGCGCGCAGGATTAGATTTCATTCAGGGCTTTTGATTGGTATAAAAACTAAGCTTTTATTCTTTAACCTAAACATTTTAGGGGCATACAGGTAAATTGAGTTACTTATGACAACAAGTGTTAAGTTCGGATAAAATAAAGGCTCTAGGCTGAAACATGAACCCAAATTGTAGGTAGGCCATTAAAGTCGTATAGTTTAACCTAACTCGTGAAACATTGTAAGCCTCTTAATTTTATTGGTTCCAAATCTGGTCTTACTTTGTACTCGCAGAAAATAATGCTGTTTTCTGTTATTGCCAATAATATTAACAATTACTTTTTTGTTGCAAAAAGTAACGCCTTGTCTAAAAATGCTACAATATTTTAAGTTATTGCATGTAGTGGAAATGAGACGGTAAGTGATTTCAAAAAAAATACATTTTTTTTCTTGTCAAAAATCTGCATTCTGCTAACCGTAGGATAATATTTTAGAATTCGGTGTACACGTTAGCTGTTATATAAGAGGAACATACACAATAATTGGCTTAATATTTGGTTTATATTTAATGTAGCGGAGGCTACATAAATTAAATTTTTAACCTTTAAATTTTAAAACTATGGCTTTCAAAGCTAGATTAAATTTTTCAGGCAGGGAGTACGATGTGCTTCATTGTGCCTATGCGTTAAACCGTGATGTAGATGCTAAGGGAAGACCTTCTTCCGGAGTTTACGGCGGTACCATCGACATTGAGATCGAGTCAACCGAAGACACCTCAATAATCGAGGCGATGGTAAACAACCAGTACAAACCTATTACAGGAACCCTTCTGATCAAGAAAACAGAGGAAGATGCCAAAATGAAAGAAGTTAACTTCGAGGATGGCTACATTGTTAAATATTCTGAAGGGATAAACATTGTTGGCGATCACCCGATGACACTCAAATTCCAGATTTCAGCCAGAAAGCTTAAATTAGGCAATGCCGAGCACCTTAACGACTGGCCAAAAGCCTAAGCGGAGGTTGAAGGCAGAAAGGTAAATGGTTTAAGGCATCACGTAAATTCTAACCACTAACGAACTAACTTTAAACAGTTTAGAGAAGAGGGTTTAGAGTTTAGGCAAATGAAACGCAAAACGCCAGCTACTTTACACTTCACGCCAACCGCTCAACGCAATTCATTCATTTTTCAAAAACATTAAAA
>NZ_SIXF01000054.1 GCF_004310665.1 Pedobacter kyonggii
AAAAAACGTTCACGGATATGGACGGGCAATAGCCTATGGAATAGATGGTATGGAAATGCAGGGTGCACTTGCTATTTTCACTGTAAACCTGAAAAGAATCATCAAATTAGCTATCTAGAAGCCAAAATAGCGTCAAATAAAGACCCAAAACTTCATATTCCCATATCAGCACACAGAAGCAAACTTCCAGACTAGAAAATAAAAACCCTTAAATAAAAAATCGATCAAGTGAAAACATGTTTCACCTGATCGATTTTCAAAGTTAACCCACTAAAGGAGGTAACTTTTTCAGTGCCCTCGTTTACATGGACCATTTTTTTTAACATAAAACCGTTAAGAAGTTATAATATCGAATAGGTGATGGCTTGTCAAATAAAAACTAGCTGAAATCAAAAGCAGTATGAGTTAATCCCCACGTTGTAGCCAAATAACCATTGAACAATATACTAAAACCTATTAGCCAAGGAAGAAAATGCTTTACATGAGGCTATACCTTACAGGATGGAACAGGATGGATTACCGAAATAAAAGTTCTAATCTCGTATAACCAAGTATAATCAATTCTTTTAATCGATACTTATATGAGCAAGAAAAACCATACATCAAACAATGCAATCGTTTGCACTTAATCACCTCTATACTGCCATTTTAAAGCCTTAAAACGAAGAAAAGACTTTGTAAGTCAAAACATTAAAAACTAACTCATTTTTATCCTATAACAGCTAATTCATCCAACAAACAATGGATTAATTGCTTAATTATATGCACTCAAAACAGATAGCACACTCCATCTAATATGCTATTTGGCTAAATAACCAAATATTTACATAACCAATAAAACTATGGATCTTAATTTTTATCCAGAAAACTTAAAGCGACGAAGAGGTTCTTCCTACAAGAAAATCCTGATCACCAGCATGTCTGCACTCTGCATTCTATGTGTCGCAAATACCGCAAATGCAGATGCTAACCATCGAAAAACAGCACTTTCATCAGTAACAACAAACATCTCGATGAGCAAACGAGACGTTACTTTGAAAGGAAAGATTGTTGACGAAAAGGGTGAAACTTTAGTTGGTGTTAGCATTAAAGTGAAGGGCACTACCATTGTAGCTTCTACCGATGTCAATGGTGCTTTTTCTATCACTATTCCATCAACGGTGAGCAACCCGGTTTTGGTGGTTTCGTACATTGGATATGCCACACAAGAAGTGCCTGTAGACGGAAAAACGACTATAAGCATTCAACTAAAAAGTTCGACAAATGATTTAGATGAGGTTGTGGTTGTAGGTTACAATACGGTTAAAAAAAGCGATTTAACAGGCGCGGTAGTAAGTCTCGGTGCTAAAGAAATCAGATCAAGACCAGTAACCGATGCGCTACAAGCCATTCAAGGTAAAGCAGCAGGTGTAGATATTACATCGAACGAACGACCGGGCCAATTGGGAAGCATATTAATCAGAGGGGTTAGGTCGTTAAAAGCAAGTAATTCTCCATTATATGTTGTAGACGGGATTCCATTGCAAGCTGGCGGTATCGAAGCCATTAACCCTAACGACATCGAAACGATCGATATCCTAAAAGATGCATCAGCAACAGCAATCTATGGTTCGCGTGGTGCAAACGGTGTTGTTTTAATAACCACTAAAAAAGGTAAAACCGGGCGGTTAACGATGGATTACGTAGGTACTGCAACTATTGAAACACTGAATGACAGGATGGAAATGATGAATTCGGAACAATATATCGAATTCAGGCGTGATGCTTTCCGAAGGGTAGGTTATTTAAATCCAGCAGCGCAACCCAATGCTACCTATCCCACTATACCAACACAAACAGACGATAACCGCATTTTCCCTAACGATAGCTATGTAACAGCAAATATTGCAGCAGGCTGGCAAAATGGTATTTATAATGGCAGCTTAGTTCCTACTACAGATTGGGGTGATTTAGTAACCAGGACCGGGATCACGCAAGATCATGTATTGAGCGTGAGTGGTGGTACCGATAAAATAAAGGCATACGGATCGTTCGGTTATTTAAACCAAACAGGAACGCAATTAGGGCAAGATTTTGAAAGATATAGCGGCAAATTAAGTGTTGAACTTGCGCCAGTTAAATGGTTCAGAATGGGACTTAACCTAACCGCCACTTATGGTTTACAAAACTATGGTTTCCAGGCAGCCAGTGCATCGGGTGCTGGTAATATTTATGCAGCAGCAAGGGGCATGCTTCCTTTGGCCGTTCCTTATGATGCAAATGGCAATAGAATTAACTTGCCAGGAGGAGATATCAATATCCAAAACCCAGTTCTCGAGGCCGATTATAATATCAATCTCCGTAAGACATTAAGAACATTAGGATCTGCATTTGCTGAGGTAAATATTTTAAAGGGATTGAAATACCGCATTAACTTCGGCCCTGATTTTTCTAATTTTTATAATGGCAGATACCAGGATGCAAAATCGGTGAACCGCGATGCAGGTATACCAGGTTCGGTTAACAATTATGCACAGTTAAACCAGAGCAATAAATTTGCCTATACACTCGATCACTTATTATACTACGACAAAACCATTGATAAGCATAATTTCGGTGTAACCTTGCTACAAAGTTCCTCTTCTTTCAGAGATGAATCGTCTTCATTAACAGGAAGTAAAATAAATTTAATTGCCCCCCTTTGGTATGGATTAAGAGCCGCAAGTATTACGGCTTTAGATGGCTTTGATACGGATCTAAGAAAATCCACTTTGGCATCGTACATGGCCAGGATAAACTACAGTTTCAATAATAAGTACCTATTAACTGCTTCTACCCGTTGGGATGGTGCCTCTCAATTGGCAGCAGGCAACAAATGGGATTTTTTCCCATCTGCTGCACTGGCATGGCGTATAGAGCAAGAAGATTTCATGAAAAATATTAAATGGGTAAACCAGTTGAAATTAAGGCTTGGCGTGGGTAGTACGGGTAACTCATCAGTAGATATTGGTAGCACCTTAGGCATATTGCAACCGCTTACCTATACTTTTGGTAGCGCTGCACAAATAGGCTATGTGGCATCAGATGCTTCTTTGGCCAACCCTATTTCCTTCCCAAACAAATTGTTAAGCTGGGAGAAAACCCTTCAGTATAACCTTGGATTAGATTTCGATTTGTTAAAAGGAAGAATTAGCGGATCATTAGATTTTTATAAATCCAAAACCACAGACCTGATCCTGCAAAAGAACATTAATATTATTAATGGTTACCCTACCTCATTTGATAACATCGGATCGACCAAGAATAGAGGTTTCGATTTAACCTTAAATACGGTTAATGCAAAAACAAAAGATTTTAGCTGGGAATCTACTTTGAGTTTCTCGGTAAGTAAAGATGAAATTCTTGCATTAAATGGCGGCAATATGGTTCTTGACCGTTTCTTTATTGGTCAGCGGAATGGTGTGGCTTACGATTTTGTAAAGGATGGTATCTGGCAAAATACACCAGAAGACATAGCTGAAATGGCAAAATTTAATGCCAATCTACCACTGGCCAGTTACTTTAGAGCGGGCAGTATCAAAATCAGGGACCTAAATGGTGATTATAAAATAGATGCCAACAATGATCGTCAGATATTAGGCCACTACAACCCGAGCTGGACAGGCGGTTTGACCAATACGTTTGGTTACAAAGGTTTCGATTTATCTGTATTTATTGTAGCACGTTACAACTTCCTGATCCAAACTGGAGCTGAAGCTTTACAAGGTAGATTTGCACAACGCGTATTAGATTATTGGACGCCAACCAACCCAACAAACGACTATCCGGCACCGAATTATGCCAGTGCAGCGGGCGACCAATATAAAAGTGCTATGAATTATCAGGACGGCTCATTTATTAAAATCAGAAATATATCATTGGGTTACAATTTTGCCGAAAACATCACTAAAAAACTAACACTATCAAGATTAAGGGTTTATGCACAGATAATTAATCCGGGTTTAATTTATTCTAACGTTAAATGGATCGATCCGGATCTGGGTGGTTCTACTTTTAACAGAGGTGTTGTATTTGGCATTAACGCAAGTTTTTAACCGAACGAAAAAAATATTGATTATGAAAAAGATTATAAATATAATATCAGGTGTGGCTTTGTTGGGCAGCTTAATGATCCTTCCCACTTCCTGTAAAAAAAGTTTCCTGGATGAAGAAGTGATCAACTCACGCAATACATCCGATTTTCAAAAAACAGAAGGATTAGATGGTTTGGTTATTGGAATGTACCAAAGCTTAAAGTTCCATTTTAATTATACCTGGGCTTATACCAGCACCAATTATGGCGTAGATGAATTTACCGTAGGCGGTGATAGAACAGAGCAGATGTGGAATTCTTACGACGGTAGTTTAAACTCATTTAATAGCGATGTACAGGCTGTTTTCGACAACATGTATACTAATATTAATTCGGCAAACATTGTGATTAAAAATGTACCGGTCTATTATACTGGTGCCAATAAGAATACGCGTTTAGGTGAAGGTTATTTTATGCGTGCCTTCGATTATTTTAAATTGGTTAAACAATTTGGTGGCGTTCCTTTACAGCTCGAATCGTTAGAAATCATTAAAGAAGAGTTTACCAGAAATTCGGCAAAAGAGGTATACGAGCAGGTAATCCAGGATTTTATTCAGGCTTATAACCTGCTTCCTGCTACGCCAGGAGAAACCGGAAGACTTACAAAATGGGCAGCAGCACATTTTTTGGCCAAAGCATATCTGTTCCGCGCAAGTGAAATGAATAACGATTGGAATGGCGATACCAAAACTGCCGATCTTCAAAATGCAGTTAAATATGCCGATTTAGTAATTGGCAGCGGTCAACACACCTTAGCCACGAACTTTAGCGATCTTTGGAACTTTACAGCTGTAGATGGCCCCAACGAAAGCAATAAAGAAATTATTCTTGCTGCTCAATTCTCCAATAATACGGCTACACAAGGCCGTTATGGAAATCAGGTTCACTTATATTATCCATCTGTTTATCAAAATCTTCCTGGCATGCAGCGCGATATTCCTGGTGACCGTGAATTCCAGCGCATGAGATCAACAGACTATGCTATGGATGTTTTTGATCGTGTTAACGACTCGAGATTCTGGAAAAGTTTTAAAACGCGCTATTTATGTAACAACCCTGCTGGTGCACCCAAGTGGACGGCAGCAACTGCTCCTACCCCCGCACTTGTTAACCAGGTTAAATTTACCGGCGGTCAGGAATCAATTCTATATATTGTCAATGATGCTAACGATACCCGTTACACCAGTACAAACATTACATTGAGAGCACCAAGCATTTACGTTAGGTATTTTTCCGGCCAAGCTCAGAGCTATTTAAATGCACATGGTAATTATGGCGTAAGTCAATACCCTGCGCTTTCGAAGTTTATGGATGGTTCCAGAAATTTAATTGCCTCGCAATTTGGTCAGCGCGATGGAATTTTGGCGCGCCTTGCCGAAACCTATCTAATTGCTGCCGAAGCTTACGGACGATTGGGCCAATATGCACAGGCCATTCCATACCTGAATAGTGTGCGCGATCGTGCAGCTTATAAAGAGGGTGAAGATCGTTCTGCTTATGTTGATGGTGGTGTTTCTTACAAAACCAATCCGGCAGTCAACAGCTCAGGTTTTGTATCTTATTCAGATAAAAACACCTATTTCGAATCAAATAATATCCCTGTAACTACCACTAACACGCTAACGGCAATGCACTTAAATAGCGAAGCTGATATTTTCAACTCCAACAAAGATTTTTATGACAAAGTTGGTGCAAGTTCAAATGCAGATAAATTTAAAGCCTTTATTTTGGATGAACGCTCGAGAGAATTAATGGGCGAACTCATGAGATGGGAAGACCTGGCCCGTACCAAAACGTTAGTAGCACGAACAGCTGCATTTAACCTTGAGGCTAAACCTGCAGAAAACAAACATTACTTGAGGCCAATTCCACAAAATTTCTTAGATGTACTTAAAATTGGTGGAGAAGCTTTAACTCCTGCACAAAAACAGGCCATACAGAATCCAGGTTGGTAAATAGTTTAAGCTATAAAAAAGGTTGCACTATAAATATAGTTTTGTCATCCTGAGGGATAATTTATTGTATAAAAATCAATTAGATGACAAGGATTTTTTTTTGCAGTAATAGCTGCGAGAAATCGTCATTGCGAGAAGGCTTTTTCAGCCGACGAAGCAATCTTACAACGATCGCTACTAGCTTGCGCTTTAAGATTGCTTCGTACCTCGCAATGACGAATTTTCTATTGAAATCTCTTATTGGCAGCTTAGTTAAAGACTTGGGTAGATACTTTTTCAGGTGTTCGACAGGCTCAACAATGACAGAATCTGATGAGAAATTAACTTATGATGCAACCTTTTTCGAAAAAATCTTGTTATTACCCCTCTATATAGTCCGTATTGCATTTGTTACTTCCTCATTACAACCACCGCACCATTATTTCAAACGTTTGAAACACCTTTAAAGCCATTTACAATTTGCTCAGGCCAATTTGTACAGGATGGAGCAGGATGGCACTCTCAATTTTAAACGTTAATCTCGTTTAAACTATTTAACCAAATATTTCCTTTTTATTAATGGCGTTTTTATCCCAATGGTATATAAACGGTTCAATAATGATCAATTTGAGATGAAGAAGCTCCTCCTTGCCTTTTTGATACTGTTTTCTATATGTGCTTTTGCTCAAAAAAGCAATAAAGTAACGCTAGTTCCCAAGCCATTGTACAGCGATCCTGTTTATGATGGAGCTGCCGATCCGGTGCTGATCTGGAATAAAGGGGAAAAGAAGTGGTTTATGTTTTATACCAACCGTAGGGCAAATGCTAAAAACCTTGATGGTGTAAGTTGGGTACATGGCACGCGCATCGGCATTGCCGAATCGAAAGATGGTGTAAAATGGAAATATCGTGATACCTGCGATATTCAATACCGGCTAACCGATTATACACATTGGGCACCTGAAGTAATCGAAAATAAGGGGCTTTACCACATGTATTTAACCTATGTGCCTGGCGTTTTTAAAGATTGGCGCCACCCACGGTACATTGTTCACCTAACCAGTAAAAACCTCATCAACTGGAAATTCGAATCCAAACTGAACCTAGCTTCCGACCGCTGTATTGATGCCTGTGTGTTTAAATTGCCTGATAACAAAGGCTGGCGAATGTATTACAACAATGAAATGGCTGGGAAACCCATCTACTATGCCGATAGTAAAGATCTGTACCATTGGGAAGATAGCGGCAAAAAATTGATTGGCGATAAAGGCTGTGAAGGTCCTAAAGTTTTTTATTGGAAAAACATTTATTGGATGGTGGTCGACAACTGGAACGGTCTAGGCATATACTCTTCAACTGATCTCCTTACCTGGAAAAGGCAGCCTAAAAATATTTTACAGGAGCCCGGAAAAGGAAAAGATGATGGTGTTATGGGCGGTCATGCTGATGTTATAGTGAACGGAGATAAAGCCTACATCTATTACTTTACCCACCCTGGCCGAACACTTGGAAATAAAGGGATCGATAACTACACGACTCGAAGAAGTGTGATTCAACTCGCAGAATTAGCATACTACAATGGTGAAATCAGCTGCAACCGTGATAAATCCTTAGCTATTAAATTAAGCCCTAACCAAAAATAATGAAGCATATTTACCTTTTCTTAATGACTGCACTCCTGTCTATTGTCGCTTTGGCGCAACAGTCAGCTACCCAAAGAAAAACCTATAATTTTAATCCAGGCTGGAAACTCTTTGTAGGTGATTTATCTGGTGCAGAAAGTGCCGCTTTTGATGACAAAACATGGAAAACCATTACCCTACCCTACGCCTGGAACGAAGATGAAGCCTTTAAGAAGTCGATAGAAGATTTATCAACTGGCATTGCCTGGTACCGCAAACATTTTACCATTTCAGAAACCGATCAAAGCAGTAAAATATTCCTTGAATTTGAAGGCATTAGGCAAGCTGGTGAATTTTACCTGAACGGAAAGTTTATTGGAAGGCATGAAAATGGCGTAATGGCCTTTGGATTTGACATTAGCAGCTTAATTAATCAGAATAAAGAAAATGTAATTGCGGTTAGAATCGATAATGCCTGGAATTACAGAGAAAAAGCCACCAACTCTGGCTACCAATGGAATGATAAAAATTTTAATGCCAATTATGGTGGGATATCGAAAAACGTACGTCTGCATGTAACAGGCAACGTATACCAGACACTTCCACTTTATTCTACTTTAAAAACCACAGGCAACTACTGTTATGCCAAAGATTTCAATATTAAAGGTAAATCAGCCTTAGTGGTTTCCGAATCACAAGTTAAAAATGAAAGTGCAACGGATAAAAAATTGGTTTATGAGGTAGAACTTAAAGACCTTGACGGAAAAATCGTTAAAACTTTTAAATCTGCAGAAACCAATATCAAAGCGGGCGATACTTTAACCTTAAAAGCCGAAGCATTGGTAACAGATTTAAATTTTTGGAGCTGGGGCTACGGCTACTTGTACACCGTTACTTCAAGATTAAAATCTGAAGGCCAGATTATCGATGAGCTGAAAACCAAAACCGGATTTAGAAAAACAGCATTTAGAAACGGGATGGTTTATTTGAACGATCGGGTATTGATGATGAAAGGTTATGCCCAGCGCAGCAGCAACGAGTGGCCGGCAATCGGCTTATCAGTACCACCTTGGCTAAGCGATTACAGTAATCAACTCATGGTAGAAAGCAATGCCAATCTGGTACGCTGGATGCACATTACACCCTGGAAACAGGATATAGAATCGTGCGATCGCGTAGGCTTGATCCAGGCCATGCCTGCCGGAGATTCGGAAAAAGATGTAACCGGCACCCGTTGGGATCAACGAAAAGCGGTAATGACAAATGCCATTATTTACAACCGCAACAACCCTAGTATCATTTTTTACGAATGTGGAAACGAATCGATCAGTACAGCGCACATGCAGGAAATGAAAGAGATTAGAAATCTTTACGACCCAAATGGCGGCAGAGCAATCGGCTCGAGAGAAATGCTCAATATCCCTGAAGCTGAATATGGGGGCGAAATGTTGTACATCAATAAAAGCGCAACCAAACCAGTATGGTCTATGGAGTATTCGAGAGATGAAGCCCTACGGAAGTATTGGGATGAGTTCTCCCCTCCCTTCCATGTAAATGGTGCAGGTCCGAAATACAAAGATGCCGATGCAAGTGATTACAACCGCAACCAGGATTCTTTTGCCATTGAAGATGTAACCCGTTGGAACGAATATTACGAAGAACGCCCGGGAACAGGAACCAGGGTAAGTTCTGGTGGTGTTAACATTATATTTTCTGATTCGAATACCCACCACCGCGGCGAAGAAAACTACCGTAGAAGTGGTGAAGTGGATGCCATGCGTATTCCAAAAGATGCCTTTTTTGCGCACAAAGTAATGTGGGATGGTTGGGTTGACGCTAAAAAAACTGGCATCCACTTAATCGGGCATTGGAACTATAAAGTAGGCGTTAAGAAGAATGTATATGTAGTAGCCAGCGGCGATAAGGTAGAACTGATTTTAAACAACAAATCACTTGGTTTTGGTGAAAAAAGCAATGGCTTTCTATTCACTTTTAAGAACATTAATTATCAAGCTGGAACAATCAAGGCCATTTCCTATTCTTCAACAGGAAAAAAACTGGCCGAAACAAAATTAAAAACAGCAGGTAAAGCTGTTGCTTTGAAGCTCAGCCCAATAAAAAATCCGAGTGGTTTTAAAGCCGATGGTGCCGATGTGGTGCTGGTGCAGATTGAAGTAACAGATGAGAACGGAAACCGCTGTCCTACGGCTTCAGATATGATCAAATTTAGTTTAGATGGCCCAGCTGAATGGCGTGGAGGTTTAGCCCAGGGACCAGATAATTACATTTTAGCTAAAAACCTGCCAGTAGAAAACGGGGTAAACAGAGTGCTCATCAGATCGACAACCACTGCTGGAAAAATTAATTTAACAGCAAAAGCCAAAGGTTTACAATCTGCCAGCCTTTCTTTTGAAACTTTAGCAGTTAAAACTGCGAATGGATTATCTGGCCAATTGCCAAGCGATGGCTTAAAACCAAACTTAAGCAAAGGGGCAACACCGCTTGATCCATCATACACTGTTTCGCGGAAATCGATCAAAATTGTTGCTGCTGAGGCTGGCGCCAATAGCGATAAAGCCAATTTAAGCTTCGATGATAACGAATTGAGCGATTGGGTAAACGATGGAAAGATCGCTACCGCATGGATCAAATATACTTTAGCAAAAGAAAGCACAGTATCAGCAATCTCCTTAAAATTGAATGGTTTTAGAACCAAAGTTTATCCATTAAGGGTCTTGGTTGATGGAAAAGTGGTTTTCGAAGGCAATAGCAAACCCAGTCTGGGTTATTTTACAGCAAATTGCAACCCAACAAAAGGAAAAACAGTTACCATACAGTTAGTAGGCTCTGGAAAAGAAAAAGAAAACTCATATATTGGCGTAGAGGTAAATGGTAAAAAACTTGATGATGGTATTGACCATGCAGAAACCAAATTAAAAGGTGGTTTAAGTATTATTGAAGCAGAAATTTACGAACAACTGTAAGTAGACTTCCAAAGTTTAGTACGCCCAGTCGCTTGATAAAACTTCGGATATCTTTCTGTAATTTTTTTTTTAAAAAGTTTGCATTCTGAGCGGCTAGTTTTTAGTGTAAAAAGGAGTTGGAAGGAGATTTACATACTCTAGCGTCATTCCCAACCCGATAGCTCCTAAAATCCGCATGTCTGTCGTAATCTGAATATTACTAAGTTCTAAAAATGAATATCACCTGATTTTATTCCGCGATAATTATATTTATAGGCGGAAGTTCATTTTTGATTGGCATTTCTGAACAGATTTGGGGTCGAAATTTTATTTTAGGCATAAAAATGAAATAGACATCCCCTCCTGGCTATATTTCAGGTAACATATTAGCGCTAAGTATTTCTTTTAGTGATCCTGATGCTATGGGTAGCTATGATCTATTGAGTAAATTCTTAATTTCAGCTGTCTGCCCTG
>NZ_SIXF01000055.1 GCF_004310665.1 Pedobacter kyonggii
AAAAAACGTTCACGGATATGGACGGGCAATAGCCTATGGAATAGATGGTATGGAAATGCAGGGTGCACTTGCTATTTTCACTGTAAACCTGAAAAGAATCATCAAATTAGCTATCTAGAAGCCAAAATAGCGTCAAATAAAGACCCAAAACTTCATATTCCCATATCAGCACACAGAAGCAAACTTCCAGACTAGAAAATAAAAACCCTTAAATAAAAAATCGATCAAGTGAAAACATGTTTCACCTGATCGATTTTCAAAGTTAACCCACTAAAGGAGGTAACTTTTTCAGTGCCCTCTATAAATCGGGGCATTTTTTTTGTGCTGTTTTTTATAAAAGACCAAATTAATATGGACAATCAACATCAGGAATATATGCAGATGGCAATCGAGCTATCTGTACAAAATGTGAGCGAAAGCATTGGCGGGCCTTTTGGAGCTGTAGTGGTAAAAGATGGGAAGTTGATTGCCAAATCGGCAAATAAGGTAACTTCTACCAACGACCCAACTGCACATGCGGAGGTTTCGGCCATTAGGCTGGCCTGTACCGAATTAAATACTTTCGACTTAAGCGGTTGTGTAATTTACACCAGTTGCGAGCCTTGCCCAATGTGTTTAGGTGCAATTTATTGGGCAAAAATCGACACGATTTATTATGCAAATACCAAAGCTGATGCCGAGCACATTGGTTTTAGTGATAAATTTATTTACGAAGAGTTGGACAAACCCATGGAAAACAGAAGCCTGCCGGTTATCCAGCTGATGCGTGATGAAGCCCTGGCAGCTTTTAAGCTATGGGAAACCTCACCAATGAGGATAGAATATTAAATAGAAAGAGATTGTATCATAAAGGCGGTTCACCTCAGATGCTGTCATGTTGAACCTATCGAAACACCCTAAAGCGTATTTAAGCAGGTCCTTCGACAAGCTCAGGATGACAAATCTATATTTATGATACAACTTCTCCTCTCATTAAAACCATTGTTTATTTGCTCGATTCTTTTCCTGCCAGCAAACCGATCATCGAATCTATTTCTTTCACCACACCATCATCAGAGCCAGAGAATCCTACAGCTTTAAACCTGATATTACCATCCCCATCAATCACAAATTTGGTTGGGATTCCATCAACTTTATAGGCGCTTACCACATCAAATTTGGAAGGGTCTTTTACATTTTTGGTATCGTACAGCACATTAAAATTGTATTTCTTAGCAGCAATAAAATCAGTTACCAATTTTTCTCTATTCTCCTCTGTTTGCCAGGTATTTACAAACAGGAATACTACATTTGGGTTACTAGCATATTTATTTAAGGCTTTTTGCATACCTGGGAAAGAAGACACGCAAGGTCCGCACCAGGTTGCCCAGTAATCTAAAATCACAATCTTTCCTTTCAAACTGGCTAGACTTACGGTTTCGCCTTTAAGGTTAATTAATGAGAATGCAGGTGCCGGAACATTGATCATTTTTTTGGTCCATTCAGCCCGCTCTTTTTCTAATGCAGCTTTTTCTAAATTGGCCAGGTAAGTTTCGTAAGTTCCATCTTTCTTTAGTTTAGTATAAAGCATTTTAAATTCGTTCTTTAGCGAATCATTGCCTTTCCCCTCTTTAATTAATTTTTCAGCCTCACTATAAGCTTTATCATCCTGGCCATCCTTAATTAAATAAGTTACATAACGAGACGATACATCGGGCGGAACTGTTGCATATAAAGGAATGGCCTTCTCTTGCATAGCCAAAGCCTCTTTAAATTTCCCCTGATGATATAGCAACAGTCCATAAGTATCAGCATACATACCGTAAGCACCGTCTAAGTACTTGAGGTATTCTTCTTTAGTGTTGTAATATTTTGGCCTCTCATCATTTCTCGATGCTTCTATCAATTCTAGCGACTGTTTTGAAAGCTGAGCAGCAAGCTCGATATTCTCTTTTTTCTCAGCAGAGGGCCAGGCAAAACTATTGTTATACAAACTTGCCCTGCTCATTTTATCTGTAACCTTTTGGGCGTAATCCTGAAATTTCCCCAAATCCTTAGCTTTTACAGCGCTGTTAGCCAGCATACTATAAATTGAGTTCAATCTACTTTCATCTGCTTTTTTACTTGGATCAAGTTTAAAGGCGGCGATCATTTCTTCGGCCTTTTGTATTTGTGTGGCAAAATCTTTTGTACCATAAAGTGAATTCATACCATCATTCCAGGCGTAATTTCCTGTGGGGTATTTTTTAATTATGATGGCTTTAACAGAATCAGCCTGAGTTTTTTTCTTTAATAGTGAGTAAAGGCTTAAAGCTGTACCTAAATCTTCTTCTTTTGGTTCTTTTAGTTTCGTTAATGCAGAAATATTCTCGTTGATTAGTTTTGTTCCTTTGTCTTTATCTGCTTTGTACTCCAGCGACAGATATTGATTTAGATTTTTCTTTTTCAGCTCGGGTTTTAAAGCAAAAGCTTGTTTATACAGTGAAACGGCCTTTTCTGGATCGAGAGTAAGACCCAAATAGTAATTCCCTGCCAATCCATACAAAAAAGCTTCGTTAAGATAAGCTTCAGCTGGCACTTTTCCCGCTTTAGTGAATTCTAAAACATAACCGGCAGGCGCTTCATCTTTTTGATCGCCTACCGAAAAAGCAAGTCCAACCACCGTAACGCTATCTGGAGTAGAGATTTCTCCTTTATAAACCGCTCCATCTTTAGTGAGTTCAATTTTAGTGCTTTTGGGATTCGATTTTGAAAAAAAAGTATAACTGGTACATTTTACATCAGCCAAATTTTCGAGATTGGTCCCCTTAGGGTCGTAGGTAAATTTAACTGTACTTCCTGCTGCAGGCGTATTAGCAGAAAATTTCACGCCTTGTGCATTTGCTACTCCAGCAGCAAATACGAGTAAGCATAATAATTTTAAGGTTTTCATAATGAAAGGATTAAGTTTTATCAGATAACTAAATATATAGTTTATTCTTTATTTTTCAAAGTTATTTTATATTAAATTTTAAGGAATAATTATTGTAGTAATTAAGCATGACCTACGAACAAAAAATAACGGGAGAATTAGATTTCTGGAAGTTTAAAACCTTGCAGAAACCTTCTCTTTTTAATAAGGTAACCGATAAAGTTCAGAAAAAAATTAATAGTTATATCCCTGATAAGGTTCATAACGCGATCACATCCGCCATTAAACAGATGGTTAAGGCCGTGCTTTTTGGTTCGACATTTACCACATCGAAACCAATTACCGATTTAACCTTAATGCACCGCGAGGCATTAATTAAGCAAAAGATAGAAAACTATAAAAAAACAGGTGCTGCAGAAGGCGGAATTACAGGTGCAGGAGGTTTTTTAATGAGCATGGCAGATTTTCCGCTCTTGCTGGGCATAAAGATGAAGATGCTTTTTGATATTGCAGCAGTTTACGGATACGATGTTAAAGATTACCGCGAACGTTTATATATTTTACACATCTTCCAGCTGGCCTTTTCAAGCAAAGAAGAAAGCCAGAATATATTTATGAAAATGCAGGATTGGGATGATAAAGCCCATCAATTACCTACCAATATTGATGAATTTGACTGGCTTACCTTCCAACAGCAGTACCGTGATTATATTGATTTAGCCAAACTTGCGCAGATGCTTCCATTTGTAGGGGCAGCAGTCGGTGCAGTCGCCAATTATAAACTGATCGAAAAACTGGGCAAAACGGCAATGATGAGTTACCGGATGCGGTATTTTAGTCTTCAGTCCATAGTCCTAAGTCATGAGTCGGCGGACGACTTAAAGCTCAAGACTGGGGGGGGTAATATTTAATCAGAAGCAACTATCCGACTAAGGACTAGAGACTAAGGACTAACTAATCCTCCTCTTCAAACATCCCGCCAATCAAATCGTCAGTTTCCCGCCGGTCCTTTTTAGTTGGCCGCCCTGTTCCTCTATCGCGTTTTAGATTTGGTGCATGAAACATCGATTTAAAAGCATGCGTTTCTTCAACAGGGGTTAAATCTTTGTATTTTGTTAAGGCTGTTGGCGAATCTGTTCTGTTGTACGAAAGTTCCACCACCTCGATAATTTTCTTTTCGATCCCTTTCGATACTTGATAAACTTCACCTACTTTCACAATAGCCGAAGGTTTAATATTCTGCCCTTTGAGTTTCACCCTCCCCGCTTTACAGGCATCAGTAGCCAGGCTCCGTGTTTTAAACAACCTGATCGCCCACAAATATTTATCTATCCTAAGTTTTTCTGTCTCTGTCATAAAATTCAAAAATACATAATTAGGTTAATTCCTAAGTTGGTTAATTGTAGAAACTGGTTAATCGGTTAACTGTTACATGCGCCTAACCACAGTTAACCAGTTTAAACGATTTAAACAATTAACCCATCTACAAAACAATTTAAACAATTAACCATTTAATAAGCAAAAATTGATTTATTTTGCGTAAAATTTAAAAACATCATGTATTCAGATTTAAAGAAATTAATTGAAGCCGCTTGGGAGGATAGAACCCTTTTAAAATATAGCAACTATTGCGAAGCCATTGAAGCCGTTATTATGGGCCTTGATAAGGGTGAAATCCGCGTTGCTGAGCCAGTTTTAAACTCTTGGGGCATTAATGAATGGGTAAAGAAAGCAGTAATTTTATATTTCCCGATTCGCGAGATGAAAGAAATTAAAAGTGGTCCTTTCGTTTACCACGATAAAATGGATTTAAAAACCGATTATAAAACAACCGGTGTACGTGTTGTTCCTATGGCAAGTGCGCGTTATGGTTCGTTTTTAGCACAAGGTGTAATCATGATGCCATCGTATGTAAACATTGGTGCCTATGTTGATGAAGGCACTATGGTTGATACCTGGGCTACTGTTGGTTCTTGTGCACAAATTGGTAAACGCGTTCACTTAAGTGGTGGTGTGGGTATTGGTGGTGTTTTAGAGCCTGTACAAGCTGCTCCGGTTATTATCGAAGATGATGCATTTCTAGGCTCTAGGGCAATTGTGGTAGAAGGTGTTAAAGTAGAAAGAGAAGCTGTTTTAGGTGCTAATGTGGTATTAACTGCATCAACTAAAATTATTGATGTTACCGGCCCTACACCAGTAGAATATAAAGGAATTGTTCCTGCACGTTCGGTTGTTATACCAGGAAGTTATACTAAAAAATTCCCTGCTGGCGAATTCCAGGTACCTTGTGCTTTAATTATTGGTAAACGTAAAGAAAGTACAGATAAGAAAACTTCGCTTAACGATGCGTTGAGAGAAAATAATGTAGCAGTATAAATGGTTTAAGGTATAGGGCTTAAGGTGTAAGGTAACACCCAAAGCCTTAAACCTTTTACCTTAAACCTTACACCTCTAATGAAGATTGGATACGATGGCAAGCGTGCTGCCAATAACTTAACAGGATTAGGTAATTACAGCCGGTCTTTAATTGAGCATTTGGCACATCAGTTTCCTCAGCACCAATATTTGGTGTACGCTCCAAAAGTAAAACCGGCCAAACAGATTGATGCTTTTCTCGCAAATGAAAACATCGAACTGAAGCTTCCAAAAAACGGGCCTTTTTTATGGCGAAGTCTAAATATCCTTAAAGATTTAAATCAAGATGGTTGCCAGATTTATCACGGGCTCAGTCATGAAATTCCATTAGCCATACAACATACCCGGATTAAATCGATCGTTACCATTCATGATTTAATTTTTCTTCGTTTCCCTCAGTATTATAAATTTATCGACCGAAAATTATACGAGTGGAAAAGCAAATCTGCATGTAAACGGGCCAATAAAATTATCGCCATCAGCGAAAAAACTAAAGAAGACATTATTGATTTATATGGGATCAGTCCTGAAAAAATTGAGGTAATTTACCAAAGTTGTGATGACAGTTTTAAAACATGTTTACCTAACGAAACCTTAAGCCGCATCAAGGCAACTTATAAACTGCCTGAAAAGTACATCCTGAATGTCGGTACCATTGAAGAGCGCAAGAACCTTAAATTGGCTGTACAGGCATTAAAAGAGGTTAATGACGAATATAAACTCGTAGTAATAGGCAAACAAACGGCTTATTTTAAAACAGTAGAGAAGGAAATTGAAAAACTCGGCCTTAAAAACAGAATTCTATTCTTAAAAAATATCCCTTTTGCCGATCTGCCTGGTATTTATCAAATGGCAAATGTTTTTGTTTATCCTTCCTTTTACGAAGGTTTCGGCATTCCGATTATCGAAGCCCTCTATTCTGGGGTTCCCGTAGTTGCAGCAACTGGGTCGTGCCTGGAAGAAGCTGGCGGACCAGATAGCTTATACATTTCACCTGACGATGCTAACGGACTTGCAAAAGCCATTAATCAAATTCTTGAAAGACCGCAGCTCCAAAAAGAAATGAAGGAAAAAGGGCTGGAATTTGTTCAAAAATTCAACAGCCCTGTAGTTACTCAGCAATTAATGGATTGCTATTTAGATATTTTAACGTAACCGCTACAAATTATTTAGCAGCAGTAACAGTTGGTGGATATTGCGCCAATATTTCTTTTACGCCAGTGTACAGACGTTGTTCTCTTTTATTGAAACTATCTAGGTTAAAACCTGATCCCTGTCCGTGCCAGAATAAAATCTTTTTAGCAGGATCCAAGAAATCAATAATGATTGTACCTTCAATATATTGGTTTACATAGGTTCCGCCGCCGCCCCAGAAAGGGTTTCCCCAGCCTCCACGCCAGCCCCAACCCCAGCCACCATAGTAACCTGGTCCATAAACATCTGTTTTTTCTCGGGCAACCACCACTAGATTCACCAATAAATCAGGTCGGTCTGATTTCGTAAATCCTTTGGCATTCATCTCAGATTCAACCGCAGCTATTAATCTGCGTTTATCCAGATTGTTAAGCTTAACCCTTGCTATGCCTTTATCGTAAAAATTATAAGTTTTGTAACCGCTTAAATCAACATTTTTATCATAATCTGATGCGGTGCGGAGTGTTGTACATCCTGCTAATGCCAATACTACAGTAAAAAGCATTAATAATTTTTGTGTCGTTCTCATTTTGTGCGCTGTTGTATAAATAACCTGACATAAATATAACGATTTTGGAAACCAAATGGCAAATCATTTAACATTTTTTACAATCAGATTGTTATGTGTAAAACGATTTCTGTTTGACTATGTTTTGACGCTATATATCTATGACTAAATATTTTACAATTGGATTAAATCGTTGAATAAGTAAATCTGAGGGGCTATCAGACAGGATTTATTTTACAGCCATCAGATAGCTGTCAGTCTACGGATTAGAATGATAAATGTGTATCGAAGTTTTTCCTCCATTACTTCCTTATAAACTTCGTTGAATAAATTAACTTTGCAACATGCTAAGAGACGAGATTAACAAAGCTTTTGAAGTATTAAAATCGGGCGGGGTGATCCTCTATCCTACCGACACCATTTGGGGCTTAGGCTGCGATGCCACAAATCCTGAAGCAGTAGATAAAGTGCTTAAAATAAAAAACCGCCCTGCCGAAAAGAGTTTAATCGTATTATTGGATGTGGATAGCAAACTGCAAAGTTATGTTGCCGAAATACCTGATGTGGCTTACGATTTAATTGAATATGCTGAAAATCCTTTAACTGTTATTTTCTCTGGGGCAAAAAACTTAGCCCAAAACGTAATCAATACGGATGGAAGCGTAGGGATCAGAATTGTTAAACACGATTTTTGCACACCATTAATCCAACGCTTTAGGAAACCTATAGTTTCTACCTCTGCAAATTTAAGCGGACAGCCTTCGCCAAAGTTCTTTGACGATATAGACCCTGAAATTATAGATGCTGTTGATTACGTGGTAGACTTTGAACAGGAAAACCGGACCAACAGAAAACCATCAACCATTATGAAACTTTCTCCGGGTGGACAGTTTGAGTTTATTCGCAAGTAAACCCCAACCCCTAAAGGGGCTTTGAATCGTTGATAGTCTTTACCGACCAAATGTTTTGCTTAATTTTGAACAAATAAATTACCCTTATATATGCAGTCTGATTTAAACGAAGGGAACTCCAAGTCCCCTTCAGGGGATTTAGGGGTACACCTACAAAACCCAATATTTAAAACCTTATCCACAATTGCCGATAAGAACAATACCGAAGCATATGTAATCGGAGGCTTTGTACGCGATTTATTTTTAGATCGCCCTTCAAAAGATATTGATGTTGTTGTTGTGGGCAGTGGAATAGAATATGCTGAAGCAGTAGGTAGAAAACTGAACACCAAAGTCGCTGTTTTTAAAAATTTTGGCACAGCAAATATTAAATATCAGGATTTAGAAGTCGAATTTGTAGGCGCCCGGAAAGAATCTTACCGTTCTGATTCGCGCAAGCCAATTGTTGAAGATGGCACCTTAGAAGATGACCAGCTGCGCAGAGATTTTACCATCAATGCTTTGGCCATCAATTTAAATACTGATCATTTTGGTGAATTGTTAGATCCGTTTGACGGGATTAAAGATTTAGAAGATAAGCTCATCCGTACCCCACTCGACCCGGAAATTACTTTTTCTGACGATCCTTTGCGCATGATGAGGGCAATCCGCTTTGCTTCGCAGCTTAATTTTAGCATCGATCCAGCTGCCCTAAATGCCATAAAAACGCAAAAACAGCGTATTACCATCGTATCAAAAGAGCGGATAACAGATGAGATGAACAAAATCATCCTCTCTAAAAAACCTTCTGTAGGCTTTAAACATCTTTTTGATACAGGCTTATTGCAGCTTATTTTCCCTCAAATGGCACAGCTTTATGGTGTAGAGATTATTAAGGGAAAAGGGCATAAAGACAATTTTTACCATACACTTGAAGTATTAGATAACATTTGCGCAGACACTGATGATTTATGGTTGCGTTGGGCGGCTATTTTACATGATATTGCCAAACCAGCAACCAAACGTTTTGAAGAAGGCCACGGTTGGACATTCCACGGGCACGAAGACAGAGGGGCCAGAATGGTTCCGAAAATATTTGCACAGCTCAAACTACCTTTGAACGAAAAGATGAAGTATGTGCAAAAATTGGTACAGCTTCATTTACGTCCGATTGTTCTGGCGCAGGAAACCGTTACCGATTCTGCTGTAAGGAGATTACTTTTTGATGCCGGAGAAGAAATTGAAAGTTTGATGCTGCTTTGCAATGCCGATGTAACCACTAAAAACGAATACAAAAAAGCTAAATACAGAAACAACTTTGAGTTGGTTAAACAAAAGCTTAAGGATGTTGAAGAACGTGATAAAATTAGAAATTGGCAACCCCCTATTTCAGGTAACGATATCATGGAAACTTTTGGTCTTGATGCGGGAAAAGAAGTCGGCCTAATTAAAAATGCCATCCGCGAAGCCATATTAGAGGGCGATATTACAAACGACTATCAAGAAGCATTTAATTTTATGCTCAATCAGGCAAAACAAATGGGATTAAATCCTGTTAATAAATAATTTAATTGCTGAAACACTGCAATTGGGATGTTTTTTATAACACCTGATATTTGTGGTAATTATAAATTAACTTTATTTTTACGGTTCCAAAACACTATAATGGCTATTTATAAATTTAGAATTACTTTCGAAGATTTTGATGATGTTGTGAGAGAGATCGACATTAAATCAAACCAAACGTTTGAAGACCTGCATAAGGCTATTCACAGATCTACGGGTTATAATGCCGAAAAATCTTCGTCTTTTTACGTAAGCACCGATAATTGGTTAAAAGGTGATGAAATTGCTTATTTACCAAGTGAGCGTAAAAAAGACCGTGTAGTTTTAATGGAGAATTCTAAGCTGAGTGGTTTTATTGAAGATCCGCATCAAAAGTTTTACTATATCTATAATTTCGATCGCCCTTATGATTTCCATGTAGAGCTGGTAAAAATAATTTTAGATGCCGATCCAAATATAGAATACCCATTTTTAGCTAAAAGCAGTGGTGAGGCACCAAAAATAATGGAGCAAAATAGCCCACAGGCTGTTGATCCAAGAGGTGCAGTGGCAGCTGCAAGCGAATTTGATTTCTTAAATGAAATGAACTTTGTACCTGAAGATACCGACGAATTGGAAGCCATGGGCGAAATGGGCATCAATGCTGAAGAGCGAGACGAAGATGAAGAAAGCGAAGAAGACGAATTCGGAGATGAATTTTCTGATAGCGATAACTTCGAAGATGATAGCCATAAAGATGACTATTAATTAACAACAAAATAATAAATGCAAAAAGCTGCCAAATATGAAGTGAACCCCAAAAGTTGGACAAAAACTTTTGGGGTTTATCATTTATGACCAAACACACATTTGAGGAGAAGCTCGATATAGTTTCTCACGTGATAAAAGGGACGCCGATTCTTTGGCTATCCCGAGAACGGCGTATTAGCAAAGACATGATATTGGAATGGGTTCGGAAATATAACCTCCATGGTGAAAGTGGGCTACGCAAGCAAGCCAATATCAAGTCTACTTCTGATTTCAAAGAAGAAGTTGTAAGGCTCATTATAGAAAAAGGTGTACCTTTAAGACAGGTTGTTCTGGA
>NZ_SIXF01000056.1 GCF_004310665.1 Pedobacter kyonggii
AAAACTAGCTATAAAGATATGATAGACTGCTTTCTAAACCTTGCTTGGGAAAACCTGCTTTAATCAGTGTGCGGCTATCTTTTAAACTGTTTATTAATAAATACTTGCGGCAAATTTAACGACCGCTAATAGGAGGATATAGCTAAGTTTTTATACTTTTATAAAAAAAAGCTTCTGAGAGGCGTTAATTTAACTAAATAGAAACCGCAAATTCTCAGGACAGGCAACTTCTTTTGCCCATAAAAAAAGAAAAAGCTTCCAAAGCCACTTGAAAAAGGGTTTTATTCATAGGAGGTTTAAACCCAGAAGGCTTTTGCTGCTATTGAGGGATATAGCATGATTCAGAAAAAGCGCTATTCTTGCTCTTGCAACCCCTAATAGTCTTGCTGGCTGTGCAACCTAAACCCGATCAAAGCGGGATGCTCCCGATTTTTCATCGGAGCAGAAGCGGGAGCGGGGCTGAATAAACCTAAATACTACTGTTTCTGCTTTCCAAAAAAAAGCATTACAATACATTGATACCTAAGATCGCTTCGTCATTCGTAATAACGGTCAATAAAGATCCTTCACTACGTTCAGGATGACAAAAAAGGAAATTCTTGCACTACAGCCCCAAATATTCTGGCATTTCCGGTACAAAATTAAAGCTGCCCTTTTCCGTATCCATCTTTGCATAAACATGTTGCAAGCCATTGGTTAGCACAATCCACCTGGCCTGATGTATCGAATTATACCGAGAGGCCTGATCGAAAACCGATTGCGTAATCTTTACCTTAGGTGCCTTACATTCAATTAACATCAGTTTCTCGCCAGCGGTATTGTAAACCAAGATATCACTCCTTTTTTGTAATTGGTTTAACACCAAGCCACCTTCAATCTGGATCAATGTTCGTGGGAATTTCTTCTCTAAAACCAGGTTCTGTATAAAATGCTGGCGGACCCATTCCTCAGGTGTAAGTACGAGATGCTTTTTCCTCAACTCATCGAAAATAAAAACCACATCATCTTTTTGTGTAATTTTAAACGGATACGGAGGAAGGTTAAGCGGAGTAGGGGTAAACATTTTCTCAGTTGGCGGTTTTCGGTGATAGTTTTCGGGTATTTTAGTGCCAATTATGCGCGCAAAATCTACATTGTTTGGCGAAAGGCGTTCTTGCTAGTTTACTACAATTAGGACATTTATTAAGGAATACTACTTCTGGATTTTGTAATAAAATTCTTTCTGCAATAGTAAGTTCGAATGAATCGTATCCATCTTGCAACAACGTTAAGATGTCCTGATCTTCGCTTAGCCAGCCAGCTTTTTTATAAACATTAATTGCCTTTGGGTTGTTTGCTTGGCCTGAATCTAAACCCAGCTTAATTATAGAATGGGTATGCCGAATTGCTAACCTCTCTTCTGCAGTAAGAAGATTAGAAAAATAATTCACAATATATTTTGCAGTATCCTGATCCATTTATAAAACCCAGCGGCTTCAAAGGTAGTTAATTTTGATTATGCTATGAAGTCTCCAGTCTTGTATCCCAAATCTCACATCTCTTAAATTATAAACATTTACCCAAATCGTTAAACCTAAATCGTAATTTTACGGGCAATGACTGCTGCCGAAATCATCAAAGATATTAAAGCCCGAAAATTCAAACCTGTGTACTTATTACATGGAGAAGAATCTTATTACATCGATCAGGTTACTGATTATATTGAGGATAAACTGCTGAATGATGCCGAAAAAGGTTTCAATCAAACTGTTTTGTATGGTAAAGATACCGATATGGCTACGGTTTTGGGTGCCTCAAAGCGCTACCCGATGATGTCTGATTATCAGGTGGTAATTGTTAAAGAGGCACAGGATTTAAAATGGGGCAAAGAAGATTCGAGTAGCAAGGAAGGCGAATTTGTGCTCAACTATTTCGAAAAACCCTTACCCAGTACCATATTGGTTTTGGCTTTTAAGTATGCAAACTTCGATAAACGAAAAAAAATCTATAAGGCCATTAATAAAAGTGGGTTGATTTTTCAGTCAGATCCTGTCCGCGATTATAAACTGGTGCCCTGGATTGAGGAATTTATTAAAGATAAAGGTTACAAGATCGATCAACAGGCATCGGCTTTAATGGCTGAATATTTAGGGACCGACCTTTCTAAAATTGCCAACGAGATCGAAAAATTAATGCTTAATGTTCCGAAAGAGACAACCATTAATACCGATCTGGTTCAAAAAAATATAGGCATTAGTAAAGAATATAATGTTTTCGAATTGCAGAAAGCACTGGCCATCCGCGATGTGCTGAAATGCAATAAAATTATCAATTACTTCGCCAGCAACCCTAAAGCGAACCCAACAGTAATGGTTTTGGCCAATTTAGGTGGTTACTTTACTAAACTTTTAAAGTACCATTACATCCCAAATAAGGCCGATGCAGCATCAGCTTTGGGCGTGCCTCCATTCTTTATCAAAGATTATGAGTTGGCTGCAAGAAATTACAATACAGGAAAAGTTTTCCAGGTAATCGGTTTACTCCGCGAATACGATTTAAAAAGCAAAGGTTTAGATAGTACCGGAAATGTTGAAGATGGCGAGCTGTTAAAAGAGCTTGTGTTCAAGATTGTACACTAAACTTTTATTAGCAGAAAAGTATTCTATATTACCCATCAAACGTTTGCGCAATTTTTCTGGATTTTAGTCTCGCCAAATATCATTATTTTAGAAGTTGATGCCCCTGTTTTACGGGTACTAACCATTTCTAAACACAAATGAAAACTAAAATCCTCTTACTGTTAGTGCTTCAATGCATTGGGAACTTTATTTATGCCCAATCATTAAAACCTTATAATCTTTCTTTTCCTAAACTCGCCAATAAATGGGATGAAGCCATGCCCTTGGGAAATGGTATGTTGGGGGTTTTAATATGGGAAAAGAACAAAAAACTACGCCTTTCATTAGATCGTGCAAATCTGTGGGATGAACGTAAAGCGCTGGATATTTCGAAACTTAACTTTAAGTGGGTAGAAGAGCAGGTTCACCAAAATAACTATGCTGCCGTTCAAAAAATAGGTGATGAACCTTATAATAGCAGCCCATATCCAACCAAATTACCTGCAGCCGCAATGGAATTTGATATTGCTAAATTAGGTAAAGTAGTATCGAACGAATTGGATATCGAAACGGCTTTAAATACGGTAAAATTTGAAAATGGTACTGTTTTTACCTGTTACATTCATGCGAAGCAGCAACAGGGATATTTTAGTTTCGAAAATCTTAAATCTACAACGATCATACCTAATTTGATTGTGCATAATTACGCCAATAATTTGATAGAAAAAGGCGATAACAGCCATGCAGGCGAGGGTTTGCAGAAACTTGGCTATGCAAAAGGAACAGTTACCAATACGGTAAATAGTGTCCGTTACCGTCAGCCTACTTACCAGGGTCATTATTATGAAGTGTTGGTTCAATGGAAAATAATGGAGAACGGGAATGTAATCGGTTCCTGGACCATTAGTAATGATAAAGCTGCAAAATTACCTGGTATTTCTTCAACAGCGAAAGAGCCGACGGGTTGGGATTCTCATACCAAATGGTGGAAAGATTTCTGGAATAAATCGAGCATTGTAGTGCCGGATCAGCTTATTCAAAAACAATACTATTTAGAAATGTATAAATTAGGGTGTGTAGCCAGAAAAGGAGCACCGGCCATAACTTTACAGGCCGTTTGGACAGCCGATAATGGAAGCCTACCACCCTGGAAAGGCGATTTCCACAATGATTTAAATACCCAATTGAGTTATTGGCCAACATACACCGCTAACCACCTGGCCGAAGGAGCCACTTTTACCGATTGGCTATGGAAAATCAGAAAAAGTAACCTGATCTATACCAAACAGTATTTTGGTGTTGAAGGCTTAAATGTTCCTGGTGTAGTTACTTTAAATGGCGATCCGATGGGTGGATGGATCCAATATTCGCTTTCGCCAACTGTAAGCGCATGGACCTCGCAACATTTTTATTGGCAGTGGAAATATAGTATGGATAAAGCCTTTCTTAAAACCAGGGCCTACCCGTATATTCATGAAGCTGCAACCTATCTGGAGAACATTACCAGGTTGAAAGATGGCAAACGTTCACTGCCTTTAAGCTCTAGTCCTGAGTATAACGATAACAGCATTAAAGCCTGGTTTTTAAACTGGACCAACTATGATTTGGCCTTAGCTAAATTTTTATTTAAAGCTGCGGCTGAAGTAAGCAAGGTAAAAGGTAAGATAGACGAAAGCAAGCATTGGACAGAAGTGCTAAAGCAATTACCGGATTATGAAATAAATGAAACTGGTTTTACCATTGCACCTGGATCTAATTTAACGAGCTCCCACAGGCATTTTTCGCAGTATATGGCCATATATCCGCTCGATTTATTGGATGTTAACCGCGAGCAGGATAAAACCATTATTGATAATTCCTTAAAACGGTTAGAAGAAATTGGTACAAGAGCATGGTGTGGTTATTCTTTTAGCTGGATGGCTTCTATATATGCAAGGGCTTACCAAGCCGATAAGGCGTTAAAGCAATTGGAAATTTTTGCATCCAATTTCTGTTCGGCGAACAGTTTTCATTTAAACGGCGATCAAAAAGGAGGGCAGTACTCAGACTTTACCTACCGCCCGTTTACCTTAGAAGGCAATTTTGCCTTTGCACAGGGCGTTCAGGAACTTTTATTGCAAAGCAGAAATGGTTATATACAGGCATTCCCTGCTGTACCAAAAAGCTGGAAAGATGTAGCTTTTAAGAACCTACGTGCTGAAGGTGCCTTTTTAGTAAGTGGCAATAAAGAAAACGGTGTGCCAACAAAAGTAAAAGTATATGCAGAAAAAGCAGGTGTACTTAGAATTAAACTGCCTTTTAAAACCTATGTGGTAAGAGGTCTACCTGTTGGAAGTGAAAAAATGGGTGATGATGGAATTGCCGAAGTGAACCTGAAAAAACGACAGACCATTGTTTTTGAAAACGGTTACGAATAACATTTGTTGATCAGGAAAATTGGATAATTAATCACAGCAGGAAAATACGCTTGTCCGGAAAAAAAAGTAGGGGCGGAAATTATTCCGCCCCTCTTACGGCCATTTTACTCCATGAATGCTGGCTTGGCTTCCATAAATCAAATTTGCTTAAGTCACTATTTATCTGTTCGTTTCTGCGATCTTTTAGAAATAATATTTTGTTAAATTTAAACAGATCATCAATTATTTCTGGCCAGACACCATGATAAATGGTTTACTGATTTCCTTTCCATTTTGATCCATTACTGTCTCCATCATTTTCTTTACTTCAATATTCGAAAATCCCGATTGTTTGAAAAACGATTTTACTTCATCAATCTCATAAAATGTAAAATCGAGCTGTGTCCAGGGCAGGTCGCCACCAAAGTTTTTTTCAACAAAGGCAAGGTTCATCCTTCCCTCTGGTTTTAACACACGATAGCTTTCAGCTAAGTATTTTAGCGGATCCGGCCAGAAATAAATGGTATTTGCCGTAAAACAATAATCGAAGAAATTATCCTGAAAATCGAGTTTATTATCTGTTGTTTTAATCAATTCTACAGCATTACCATCAGCCTCGTAGGTAAAAAAGGCTTCTTTTATTGCAGATTCGTTAAAGTAAGTGCCAGAATAACTGATGTTTTTTGCCTTTTGAAATAGATAAGAGAGGTGTTCGGTGTCGGTTGGGCTGATTTCCAATATTTTTTCCTCTTTTTTTAGCGGTAAATCTTGTAAGAGTTTAAAAATTAGGGTATTTTTGGGCGGGAGAGCGTCAATTTTTTGATCTTGCGTTAATGTGTTCAGGTCTTCTTGCTCCTCCATGGTATCGTTATTAGTCTCTTGCGGTGCATTCGCAATTGGGCAAAATTGAAAAATAGCAGCCGCACGCTTTTACATCAAAAGGATTTTCTTTTACAGAAAACCGAATTGTGGATAATCCCATTACTTTAGCTCGGCTTTTTTTGTGATAATTGCCTTTATGGGAATCAATGTTGGTAAGGATTACGGCGCCTGGAAAAAGGTAGGGGGCAGCTTTGATGATCTTCCTGTTAGGGAAGGATCGGTAACAGAAAGAAAGGAGAAATACAGCTTTTCTTTTAGCGATGCCGAATTGGTACAGATCAATATCCCTGGTATTTACATCGTGTATGGCGACATCATGTTTAAACAGCAACAGATGTATTTCAGGCCCACCTACGATGTGCCCGATATGATTAAACTGCGTTTTACACTCTCCGGCAATGGCACTATCTTTAACCGGGTAAATAAGCAGCAGTATATCTTTAATTCCAACCAGCAGAATATTATTTACATGCCTGAGCTTGATGGTACAGGCGAATATGATACCGGCCACAGCTACCGCTTTTTTGAGGTACATTTTGCTAAAGAAAAGTTTTTGCAACTGGCAGAACATTCTACCAAAGCATTGCAGGTTTTGGCAGATTATGCCGATACCGGGCGTTATACGCAGCTGGCGGAGCAAAACCTTCCCATTTCTTGGGCCATGCAGCACTGCATCCGCGATATTCTCGATTGTGATTACCCCGAAGGCCTGAAACATATGTTTATCGAATCGAAATGTATTGAGCTGCTTGTGCTCCAGGCCGAAGCTTTTGAACGTGCCATTAGCCAGAAACAGCCTGCTGCTTTAAATTCTGCCTACGATAGGGATTGTCTTTATCATGCAAGGGATTACCTCATTGCCAATATCCACCAGCCACCATCGGTTGCCGAACTGGCTAAAATATGCGGCATTAACGAATTTAAACTTAAACAGGGCTTTAAAGGACTGTTTGATAACAGTATATTCGGTTATTTGAGCGATTACAGGCTTAACCATGCAAAAGAGTTGCTGCTCGAAGGTCTACCCATAAAATCGGTGGCATTTATGCTTGGTTATTCATCGGTACAGCACTTTAGCAATGCTTTCAGAAAGAAATTTAGCTTAACACCGGGTAAGTTGAAGAGTTAAGATGGGAATTGATTAATGTGGTACAGGGTGGATTCTTCTTACGCTCTATGCCGCGGGGGCATCAAACTTTTGAGGCATCAAAAATATGCAAAAATGCTTTGTCAATCCAGCAAGGGGCCTTTTTCACAAACCTCGTACACATCAAAAAAACAGCGGCACTTTGTTTTGTTAGTTAAGGGTGGGTGAAAGTTTTTGCAAACATGAAACACAAAACTACTGCGTTTGAGGTTTGATAGTGCCATTTGTACTGTTGTGCTACTGTTTTTTTGATTTTCTGGCCCTTGGGATTGACGGGCGTGCTTCGGTAAGGGCTGTGTGTTTTCAAAGCAAGCTAGCATAACGCTCCAAACAATTTTTACAATATGTGTTTTCATGATAGGCTTAAGGACAGAAAAAAATAATTGTTAATTTTAGGTGATATCTGATCAAAAATAGTCACATACTGTATAAAGCATAGTAATCATGACAGCAACATCCACTAAAGAGCAGCCCAGCCAGCGCGAAGCACTTTTTATGAAACTCTACAAAGAAGCTTTTCCTTTGGTGGCAAGGCACGTAAGCAAGATGGGCGGATCATTTGAGGAAGCGAAAGACATTTTTCAGGATGCGCTGATGGTGTATTATGAGAAAGTACAGGTTTCGGAGCTGAGGCTGAAGCATCAGGAGAAAGCCTATTTATTTGGGATTGCCAAATATTTATGGATCAAACGTTATAACGAAAACGACAAGAATGTTTTCTTTGATCAGCTTGACCTCGTTGTTAATGAAGAGATCGATTTGGCAGATACCAGATATGAGGAAGTTTCGTCGGGAAAACTGATGCATTTACTGGAGCAGACCGGACAGAAATGTATGCAGTTGCTCAGTGCTTTCTATTACGAAAAACTGGATATGGAAACACTGGCAGGGCGTTTTGGCTTTTCGGGTGCACGTTCTGCAACCGCTCAGAAATTTAAATGCCTCCAGAAAGTGAAAGAAACGGTTAAAGCAAAATCCTTAAAATATGAAGACATCGTTGAATGAGCTCCGTTTAATAGAGCGTTATCTGCTATCGGATGATAAGGATGGAGAAAGTTTCCTGTTCGAAGCGAAAATGATCTTACAGCCTGAGCTAAAGCAGCAAGTTTACTGGCAAAACAAAACCTATCAAATGGTGCGGGGTTATGGCCGGAAGCAGCTGAAAAATGAAATCGAAAACATACACGAAACGTTGTTTAATACCGATGAGCATCAAAGCTTCAGGCAAAAGGTAATGCGTTTGTTCAGCAAATAAACAATCAATTTAATTCATAAATCATGCTCCTTTATCCGGGCAGGGGCATCGCTATGCCTAAAATTTAAAATCAATACGATGGATATTAACAAAGAATTCCGCCTTTATGCGGTAAAACACCAGGGCTTAAACAGCCTTTATGTAGATCAGTATATGAGCAGAAACGCCGCTTATACCCTGCCTGTTGCCATGACACCCTATATTACGGAAGAACGCCAGCTGAATGTGGCACAGATGGATGTTTTCTCTCGGTTGATGATGGACAGGATTATTTTTTTAGGGGAAGCTGTTGATGAGCGGAATGCAAATGTGATACAGGCACAATTGCTTTTTTTGCAGTCGGTTGATACCAAAAACGACATCCAATTGTATATCAATTCGCCTGGTGGATCGGTGTATGCAGGCTTTGGTATTTATGATACCATTCAGTATATCGCGCCAGATGTGGCTACTATTTGTACGGGTATTGCCCTTTCTATGGGTTCGGTATTGTTATGTGCCGGTGCTGCCGGTAAACGTTCGGCTTTGCAGCACTCGAGGGTTATGATTCATCAAACCTCGGGTGGGGCAGAGGGAACCGCCATTGATATGGATATCAGGATCAGAGAAGTGTTAAAAGTCCAGTCGGATCTGTACCATATTTTGGCGAAACACAGTGGACAAAGTTATGAGCGGATAAATGAAATTGCCAGTCGCGATTATTGGATGACCGCCATTGAAGCAAAGGAATTCGGAATGATAGATGAGGTGTTGATGCGTGGAGAATAGGGTTTTGTTTGATTTAGAGTGAGTTATGGCTTTTGCGATCGTTTCCTCACTTAAGCCACCTTTTGATAATAGGCTTGGTTTAGGATGATATTATTCTTTATCTTAGATAAAACTAATTAACACTCGTTATGGATTTTATGTCGATCGCTTTTTTTACTATTCAAATTCTGGTAGTTGTAACTATCATTTACTTTATATTAAGTAGATTGGATAATATCAGTAAATCTAATTATCATAGAAACGAGCTTTTAAAAGGGATTTTGGATGAACTCAAGCGTAAGAACGAGAATAAAAACTAAATCTGGGCCTTGCGCAAGTCTTAGTACCCCTGGCCAAAGTATAGACCCACTTGTGCTTAAAAATCCCTCAATTAATCTCTGCTAAGCGTCTTTTTGTATAAGGCACCCCTCCTAAATCCTATCGTGTGGACACATCTTTTTATTTACTTTGCACTTGATATGCGTCGAGAATTTACAGATTTAGGGGATCACCGTTTACTTTTAAGAGGGAATAAGATTTTAAATGATCTTTTTAGCCGGAGTGTTCATTCGATACGCCAACTTACAGATGATGATGCATCCGCAAAAGGCTTCTACCGTTTTCTCCTGAATGAACGGATAAGCGAGAATGAACTCTTGTCCAACCTTATTGGGAACTGTAAAGCAGCCTGTTCAGGCAGATATGTTATCTGCTTTCAGGACACTACCGAGATTAA
>NZ_SIXF01000057.1 GCF_004310665.1 Pedobacter kyonggii
CTGAAAGCAGATAACATATCTGCCTGAACAGGCTGCTTTACAGTTCCCAATAAGGTTGGACAAGAGTTCATTCTCGCTTATCCGTTCATTCAGGAGAAAACGGTAGAAGCCTTTTGCGGATGCATCATCATCTGTAAGTTGGCGTATCGAATGAACACTCCGGCTAAAAAGATCATTTAAAATCTTATTCCCTCTTAAAAGTAAACGGTGATCCCCTAAATCTGTAAATTCTCGACGCATATCAAGTGCAAAGTAAATAAAAAGATGTGTCCACACGATAGGCCTGCGCGGGAATGACGATCGCACTTATAAAACTTGGATGTACTAAGGTGGCTCAGGTGGTCAACAAATGAGATGGGTTAAAAACCAGATATTATGCTAAAACAGTTTTTCCACGTTATTACCACCACCTTAGGCACCTAAGCACACCTTAGAATAATGCCTATGAATTGCTAAGGTTAATAAATAAAAAAGTCCCGATTTTCATCGGGACTCATCAATCTATCCTCTACCACCTCTTGATGGTCTTCCTCCTTCAGAGCCGCTTCTTTCACCACCTCTTTGTTGCTGTTGTTGTGGTGCTTCTGTTCTTCTTTGTTCTTGTCTTTGTTGCATTTGTTGCTGCTGTGCTCTTTGCTGTTGAGCCTGGGCATCGCGCTGTGCACGTTCCTGCTGTTGTTGTTGAGCTTGTTGTGCACGTTGCTGCTGCATCTGCTCATTACGTTGAGCTCTTTCTTGTTGTTGAGCCTGAGCCTGTTGCGCACGTTGTTGTTGCATTTGCTCATTTCTTTGCTGTTGCATCTGCGCATCTCGTTGAGTCCTTTCCTGTTGTTGGGCCTGGGCTTGTTGCGCACGTTGCTGTTGCATCTGCTCATTACGTTGTTGCTGTACCTGAACATCACGTTGCGTACGCTGTTGCTGAAATTGCTCGTTACGCTGCGCCCTTTGTTGCTCCATTTGAGCCGCACGTTGTTGTTGGTCTGCCTGACCACGTTGCTGTGTTTGAGCAGCGCGCTGTGTACGTTGCTGTCTCATCTGATCTAAACGTTGCTGATCCTGACCACGGTTTACGTTTTCCTGTCCATTTCTTCCGTCTACACCATTGGTATTACCACGGCTAACACGTCCATTAGCATCTCTCTTATAAACTTCGCCTCTGTTATTAGGCTGATTATTATTATCTCTGCTTATAGTCCCGTTGTTCCTATCAGGTTGCCCGGTACGGTTATCTCCTCTCGATCCAAAACGGTTATTGCCATTATTATTATTACCACCTCTTTGATCGCGATTGGTATAACCTTCGTTCCTTCCACCTCTGCTAATGCCAGCATTGCCTTGCTCAAATTTTCTTGGAGCCGCACTACGGTTATCAGCATTACGCTCTGGTCTCGGCCTATAAATAGATACTTCCCTGCTATTAATCCTGCTTGCTCCTGGTCTAGAGCCTTGCGAATATCTATAAACAGTCACATCCCTGTTGGTTGCACGTCTAATATCTTCAACCCTTGGACCACCATAATAAGTTCTTCTGTTATAAACATAAGTATTATTGATGATGGTGGTATTGCGGATATATACATTGTTACGTCCGTAATCATATCTTGGGAAAGTATTAATATAAATATTGCGTTGTGGAATAAAGTTCCAGCAAAATTCTGGTACTACGTAACGGCGGCCAAAACTTAGGTTAATACTAATACTTGGTGCCATTGGAGCCCATCCGTAATAACCATCACCGCTTCTCCAGTCTACCCAGGCTGGTCCCCAATTGGTATCAGGTAACCAGATCCATTGCCTGTAACTGTTAATTACCCAACGGCCATAGTGGAAAGGTGCCCAACCCCAATCGTAATTGGAAACCCAGGTATTACCGTATTCGGTCATGGCCCAACGTCCGTTTGTATAATATGGACGAAATTCGCTTTGATCTACATCCGGACGCCAAACATATCCATATTGAGGGTCTTGTATCCAGGTGCCATAAGGCGAAAGTTCATCATAAAAAGTCTGTAAAGAAACATTACCGGTACTGTAACCATCGTCCTGGTAATCATTTTGGTAGTCTTGTGCCCTGACAAGGGTTGTGGTTCCGGCAAGGAGCGCAAAGAGCCCCAGCACAAGTGCCGTAGATTTCAGTGTTTTCATTTGTGTGTTTATTTTAATAACCTAATGTGTGTGTATCAATTAGAGAACCAAAAATGTAGAAGGTTTAATATGCACGCATAGTTTCTGCGTTTTCCTCCAAATATTGCCCTACAAGGCATATTTAACTAATATTTAACGTTTTAAGCTAAGTTTAATTGTGCAGAAAATAAGTCAGTTAGAAATAAAATTTGCTACACCTTTACTTACAAAAGAGATTATATTGCCAGTACCACAAACTTTAGAACTTAAATTCTATTTATTGTGAGTATTTTTGTAGCATGCAAAAAGGCACTTTATACCTTATTCCCGTACCATTGGCTGAAGAGGTAGCACACAAAACTTTTACCCCTTATTTGGTTGATACCATTAACCAGATTGATACCTACATTGTAGAAAATAGTAAAACAGCCCGTCGCTTTTTAAAAGAGGCAGGCTTAAAAACGCCACAGAAAGATTTAATCGTGCATGATTATGGCAAACATAACCGGACAGATTTAGGTCAGTTTTTTGTTGAGCTTGCTGCTGGAAAAGATGTAGGCTTAATGAGCGAAGCCGGTTGTCCGGGCATTGCCGATCCTGGTGCTGATATTGTTGCCGAAGCACATAAACGCGGCATTAAAGTGGTACCATTAGTAGGACCAAGCTCGATTTTACTGGCATTAATGGCCTCGGGTTTTAACGGACAGAGTTTTGCCTTTTGGGGTTATTTACCGATCGATAAAGAACAGCGCACCAAACGGATCAAAGATTTAGATTTATCGGCAAGCCGTTACAAACAAACACAGATATTCATCGAAACACCTTTCCGCAATAACCAACTTTTTGAAGAAGTGCTGAAAAGCTGCAAGCCCAATACGCAGGTTTGTGTAGCCAGCAACCTTACTGCAGAAGATGAATTTATTAAAACTCAAAGTGTTTATAATTGGCGCAAAGAGGAAATAGATCTTCATAAACAGCCTACTATATTTTTATTGTACTAGGCTTCCTTAGTCGAGTGTCATTCCCTCGAAGGAGGGAACCACAAAGTGCTCAGCGAAGCTAATCTTAAAGCTTATTGCATTACGATTCCCAATCAAGTTGGGAATGACGGACTACCCCATGAGAAATATTAGAATTTCAAAAAATCAAAACATATCCAATCCCACATTGGTTGTTATTACAGCGCGCTGCAATTTATTCACTAAATCTTTGAGTTATGAAAAATACGAGCACACCAAAAAACAATCCGACAGTTCAGGGCAGTTCAATAGCTGACAGGGCTAACCACGATGTTAAAACGGATAAAAAAATCCAGGGAATAACCAATGGAGGCGGTCAACGGTCAGATCAAACTTCCAACAAAGACAATCAAAGAAAATACGACAATAAAAAATAATATTAAGGTAGATTAATATACCAAAACGGCTTGTTGGAAAATCCGTATTGAATACGATTTTCCGACAAGCCATTATTAACTAATGGCACCTTATTTTGCCATTACATTATAGAAATTATAATCCGTCATAGGAGCACCTGTTATTCCTAAATTATGACAAATGGTAATGATCTGGCCACGATGGTAGGAGCTGTGGTTAAAAACATGTAACACATATTCAAAATTCTGAAAGTCGGAGGTAAACCAGGGACTTTGAATCTCTGTTTTCTGATTAAATCTATCTTCACTGATTGCAGTAATATAAACGGCTAAGTTCTCAGACTGTTTCAACAGCGCATCAAAAATATCATTCAAACTTCCATATTCGCGGAATTCGAATTCGGTTTTAGTGAGGATTGAATACCAATACTCCTGTGCCTGTAAAATATGGGCGAGCGTTAACTTTACACTTTTAAAACTCGATAATACTTCCTGCTCCAATAATTCTTCTGGATGATTTTTTAACCAATTTACCAAGGTTAAATTTGCCCAGAAATTATAGTTTGCATAATTTTTCATTAAATACACAAGGGAAGTTTCTTCCGTTGTTTCTGCGAATAATTGTTCCTGTACCATGTCTTTTTTGTTTTAGTTACACAAAGAAAACACAGGCCACTGACAACCCTATGGCAGTGTAAAAATCAACATAAAAATATTTTTAAAATAAAGTGTTTTCTTCATTTCAGTTTACATTTCCCATTATGCATTTTCCCTCTTACCTAATCATCCTGTCAGGTGAAAAAGCGATAAAATATTCTGATCCGGTTTGGATACTAACATTAAGATCTGGCACATTAATTTTAGGTTGTTCTTTAAGCTGCAACAATACGCTTGCTGCAAAATCATGTATCTTTTTTGGGTCTACCTGAACAGAAACCGTAGGAAAAAAATCGTGCTCTATATCGGCCTTCCCCTGCTCACTTACCTGGCTAAACTTCCATGATTCTTTGGCCCGAAAACCATTTTCATTGTTGGCATTGTTTAAATGGTATAAAAATACTTTCGCCTGTAAGGCTATACTCTCATTTTGCATATTATAAAATTTGGGCTTTTTTGGCCATAATTTGGCAAGGTAAGAAGAATTAACCGGAGTATGTTTTTTCCGGCTAGACAGTGGCACTTTCTTAAACCTCATTTTTGATTGGCAAATCAATCAAGCTAAAATATAGCTATAAAAAAATAGACAGTTGGTGTAAATTTTAAAATACAAATACTAATTTAAACCATTACAACTCATACTCCTTAAGTTTTAGTGTAAAATTATGTAGGTGCCTAAAATTAATGTAACAAGTTCTGTTACATTTGTTTATCAGCTATTAAGGACTAACTAACTTAAACTTCATGAAAACAAACCTAAAACAGATCACTATTATTGCGATGGTTGCAGTAGTATTTGCATCATGTAAAAAAAACCAGGAATCATCAACAACAGAACCACAGGAAATTGTAAAAAATGCCGATAAGGTTTTACAGTACATTAAAGATCTTGGGTTCCCTGAATCGAGCATTGTTGATAATGGAAATGAATTTATCGTAGAAGAAGATATTACATTCCCTAAAAACATGGAAATCCCGGCTAATGGCGCCGGAGCTAAAACTGAACAGTATTATACCGGAAGCATTGTAAACAGCACCAAAAAGCTAAACATTAGAATTTTTGTAGATGCATCTATGACTTCTATGAGCAGCGAGATCAACAGTGCAATTGCGCAATGGAATGCTGTTCCAAATTCTACACTGCGCTTCAGCACTGTAACTACAGCACCTTATGACATCCTGATCAAAGATGAAAATTTAGGAAATGGTGTTTGTGGCTCAGGACAATTCCCATCTGGCGGAAGTGCAGGTGCTTTGGTTAGAATCAATAAAAGTTATATTGCAGGCAATTCTTTTGCGCAACGTGCAAGAACAATATGCCATGAATTTGGTCATAATATTTCCTTGCGTCATACAAATTGGTCATCCAGAGGCGAATCAACCGCAACAAATGTTCCTGGTGTTACAGGAACTGATGCTTTATCGCTTATGAACGGAGGTCAATGTAATTCGGGTGCTACAGTGTTATCAACAAAAGATAAAAATGCTGTCGCAGCCTTGTATTAAAACTTTAAAAACAATCAAGCAAACCTAAACTAAGTCCTTAATCAGCTGAGGATTAATAAGCTCAGGAACTTTTATAGTCCTGGGCTTATTCTTTTGATAAGGCAATAATGTCTTTTCCTTCTAAAATCACCCGCTCGCCATTATGGCCTAAAGTATTAATCATGGCATTGCCTAGTTAGGCCATAGTGCAAAACCCACTTGAATAAACTGCTCTTCCAATAGGAAATAACCAATTGATATATTTATAAAATTTATGGGCATATTTTTGTCCTGGCAGTGGCTTAATAAAACCCGGTCGAAAATTAAACACCTGCCCAAAAGGTAATCTCATTAAATCATGCTCTGTTTTACCCTTTACCTGCGCCCATTTCAACCGGCCGTTCGCATTGGTTCCACCTCCAGAAACATAACAAAAAGTCATCCCATCGTTCAGCTTGCTTAACGTTTCGGCCACATGCATGGTTAGCGTATAGGTCATTTTGTAATAAATATCACTATCAACGCCTACCGAAGTAATCCCCAAACAAAAAAAACAGGCATTGTAACCCGAAAGCTGATTTTCAATCTTGGAAAAATCGAAAAAATCGGGATGGATGATCTCCTTAAGCTTTGGATGGCTATAACCACATGGCTTGCGGTTAATCACTAAAACAGCATCAATTTCAGAGCTGTTTAGGCATTGCATTAACACCCCTTCGCCAACCATTCCAGTAGCACCGGTTATGATTACATTATTCTGATCTCTTGTTTTCCCCATGAATTCGATACTTTTAAATAAAACGGTTGTAAGGTAGTCTTTGTTTGGGAACAATAAAATTGGATACATTTCTTTCATAAAAATAAAAAAGACTGAACCGAATGGAAATTGTTAGTCCATTAGCGGTACAGCCTCTTTTTATAGCTACTAAACGTTGTTAAGTAAACCCAGGCATTTCAGCCTGAGATTCTCATAGATCCGTACGTGAAGGTCTCCCTTCATACGGCTCTTATTATCCAACCATTGACTTCGTGTCAAGCATCCCGCGTGCGAAGGTTGGACTTGGATTTCTCTGTTAGTTCCCATTTCTTAATGCGGTTTTGAACCTAACTCCCAGTGTGGGAATAATGATGGTTGTCTAACTGATATTCCCTTTAGCCACATGATGGCTTTTAGTAAGCTCGTTCGGAGCTTCTTGTACTTGCGACGTGCCCAGCGGGCAATCATTCGATTTACATTTTGCATAAAGTCCTTTAATTCTGTTCGGTAAAACTTACCATAGTAATTGATCCAGCCTCTCAAAACAGGGTTAATAGCTTTTGCTATGTCTTCGATCTGTACATCTGATGCCCTTAGTATCGTCCAGCTTTTCATCTTCTCAGTCATAGACTGTTTCGATTTCCTGCTTACTGCGGGCAGCCAGTTGCTGAAAGTTTCCTTACGGCCAATGTGCTGGGCTTGTCTTGGCCTGAATGTATGGCCAAGAAAGTCAAACTCGCCGTATGGTTCAAACTTCCTTCTTCTGTTGCTGTCCTTGCAGTACACGATCTTCGTTTTCTCAGGATGCATTTCCAATCCACACTCCTGCATTCTTTCTCCCAATAATTGCAGTACCCTTTCAGCCTTTGGCCTACTTGCGCAATGGATCACACTATCATCTGCGTAACGTTCGAACGGGCAGTCAGGATGGTTCCTGCTTAGCCATAAGTCCATCACGTAATGCAGGTAGAGGTTAGCCAGTAGTGGTCCGATTACCGATCCTTGCGGAACGCCTTTGGTTCTTGCCACTATGGTTCCATCCTCCAGTTGCAATGGAGCTACTAACCATCTTTCAATGTATAACAGCACCCATTTTACATCTGTGTGTTTCCGTACTGCTTTCATCAGCAGATCGTGCGGGATGTTGTCAAAGTAGCCACGGATGTACATGTCTATCACCCAGTCAAACTTCCAGCAACGCTTACGGGCTTGCTCGATTGCCTGATGGGCTGATTTGTTTGGACGGTAACCGTAGCTATCTTCATGGAAGATCTTGTCCAGGTCCTTTTCCAACAGGTCTTTTACTAAGGTTTGACCTACTCGGTCTACTATAGTAGGAATACCCAGTGGCCTTTTACCGCCACCTTTCTTCGGGATTTCTACCAACTTGACCGCACAGGGCATGTAGCTGCCAGAACTCATCTGGTTCCAGAGCTTATACAGCTGATTGGCTTTGTCTAGCTCAAAGTTTTGTAAACTCATCTGATCCACGCCTCCGCTTCCTTTGTTGGCTTTTACCTTTAAATAAGCATTCATTACTTCTAGTTTTCCAATTGTAAATGGTTTTGTTTTCTTCATTTCTGTACATCCTGCCGTTAGGCAGTTTCCTTCTATGTTTTCTAAAACTTGAATAATACTCCCCCTTCCCTCCACCCCCATTACAGAGGCTTCGTCAGTACTACGAGGAGTTCCGCCCCCCTGAAGCCCATCAGTACTTTCCCTCTTGCTGGCACTCCGGCTTGAGGTTTTCCCTTGGCATCGCAACGACAGGTTCGCACGTTCCGCATTAAAGCCTATGTTAAGATCACGCTGTCTATATGCCGGATGCCATAAGGCCAGTAAACAGGTAACTTCCTTACTTATCCCGGGTAGATATTGAACCCCGGTTCTGACATCGTCCAATCCTTTCGACACCTCATCGATCAGTTCGCTTTCGCTCGTCTTCTCAACACTTACCTGACATCTCTTACGATGCCTTTTCCACTAACGCTCGCCACCGTAGCTCTTTACCACAGCAACTTAGTGGCAGTTTGGCTTCGACACCTGCATGTCGAGCCGAGGGTACTGCCCTCATCTTTAACACAGCATTGCTTGTTTCACAACTAGCATTCGTGCCACTCAACGAGTAAATCCAGGTGTTTCAACGCTGAAGTTCTCACAGATACGGACGTGAGACTCTCACCTCATCCGGCTCCTATCCTCAACCGTTGGAAGTACGCCGAATGTCCAGTGGGTGAATAAATTGGGTTGTTTGTCACTAATGGCTCGCAGCCATCTCAATCCTTTTAACACTGTCGGTCGGACTTTCAGGTACTTGCTCCGTGCCCATTTGACAATTCTTAGATTAATTTCTCTCATAAAGCTTTTTAATTTCGTTTTGTAAAATTTACTGTAGTAGTTGATCCACCCCCTTACC
>NZ_SIXF01000058.1 GCF_004310665.1 Pedobacter kyonggii
CGCTTTCATAAGCACATTCATAACGGGCTTCTGGATAATTGGTTGAAAGAAAATTCCAAAGTCCATCCACTGACGGGGGAGACTGGACGAAGCTTTTGAGATACTGTTTCCCTAGATAGAGTGAAACAGTCCAGCTTTTAAGGTGAACATCGATGCCACAGCTTATCGTATGACCGCTAAAATCTAATTTTTCTGCTAAATTTGTCATGATCTTAGTTCTATTGTTTATTTAAATTTAACAATTGTGGCTTGCTAAAGACCACTTGAACTAAGATCACTTTTATTACATAGATACTGATGGAAACGAACATCCCGATTCTTCCATCGGGATAAAGTGTACAGCAGGACTGAAGCCTCTGAAGAGAACAGGAACCAACGTTTTCAAAAAACAGGAGACTCGCCTAGGCTTAGAGACACTCCGCCTTGCAGGCTCTCCTCCGATGAATCGGAGGGAATAAAAAAAGGGATATGCAATTTGCACATCCCTTTGATATTATTAAGTTTCAGTTACTGCTAACTGTAAACTGAACTAGTATCTGTATGTATCTGCTTTGAACGGACCTTCTACCGGTACACCGATATAATCAGCCTGGTGTTGATCCAAAACATCTAATTCTACACCGATTTTTTCTAAGTGTAAACGGGCAACTTTTTCATCTAAATACTTAGGCAAAGTATAAACTTTGTTTTCGTAAGCTGCAGTGTTGGTCCAAAGCTCCAATTGAGCCAAAGTTTGGTTAGTAAATGAGTTACTCATTACAAAACTTGGGTGACCAGTTGCACAGCCTAAGTTAACCAAACGACCTTCAGCCAGGATGATTACATCTTTACCATCAATGGTATATTTATCAACCTGAGGTTTAATTTCAACTTTGGTATCGCCATAAGCGCCGTTTAACCAAGCCATGTCGATTTCGTTATCGAAGTGACCGATGTTACAAACAATCGCTTTATCTTTTAATGCCCTGAAATGTTGCTCGCGAACGATATCACAATTACCGGTAGTAGTTACTACGATATCAGCTTCTTTAATTGCAGTAGCTAATTTTTTAACTTCGTAACCTTCCATTGCAGCCTGTAAAGCACAGATCGGATCAATTTCGGTAACAATAACACGTACACCTTGCGAGCTTAACGATTCTGCAGAACCTTTACCCACATCGCCATAACCACAAACAACGGCAACTTTACCAGCCATCATTACATCAGTAGCACGACGGATTGCATCAACCAATGACTCACGACATCCGTATTTGTTATCGAATTTAGATTTAGTAACCGAATCGTTAACGTTAATTGCAGGTACATGCAATGTTCCGTTTTTCATTCTTTCATACAAACGGTGAACACCGGTTGTAGTTTCTTCTGATAAACCTTTAATAGCTGCAATTAGCTCAGGATATTTATCAAATACCATATTGGTTAAATCGCCACCATCATCCAAAATCATGTTTAATGGTTGTTGCTCCGGACCGAAGTGTAAAGTTTGCGCAATACACCAATCGAATTCTTCTTCGTTTAAACCTTTCCAGGCATAAACCTGAATACCAGCAGCAGCAATTGCAGCAGCAGCGTGGTCCTGAGTAGAAAAAATATTGCAAGATGACCAGGTAACTTCAGCACCCAGTGCAGTTAATGTTTCGATTAATACAGCCGTTTGGATGGTCATGTGCAGACAACCTGCAATACGTGCACCTTTTAACGGTTGTGTTGGACCGAATTCTTTACGTAAACTCATTAAACCTGGCATTTCTGCTTCGGCTAATTCGATTTCTTTACGGCCCCATTCTGCCAGTGAAATGTCCTTAACTTTGTAAGGGATATAAGAAGTCTCTACTGATGACATATTATTGTTTTTTAAGTGTTTAATATTTAATGACTTACAGAATGCTAATTTTAGGTTTGCATGCTATTTGCACACCTTTTATCGAAACACCTGATTTTCTGTCACAAAATTACGCAATAGTTTAACCAAAATCAAAAGACTGGAAATTAAAGTGATCAGGGCTATAGGATAAATCAAATCGTGTTAGCATTTGTCAGCATTCCGCGCCTGTGTTAAGATGTCGGTTAATTGCACCAGGTGCGCACGCGCGCACGCGTAATGACTGTGAAAAAATCTTCATCTGTTCTTAAATAGGCTTTTTTAAGTTCAAAGAACTTGATGGAGTATGAGGTTTTATGAGGTTTTGACTTGAACATAGTAGCCTTACCTATGTCAGATTTTGTAAGATTTTCTCAAAAATCTCAGGTTTTCGCTACCAATACAGATATCGGCCAAGGATAAAATAGTATAAGTTTGCATTGGTATTTTTAAAAACATGTAAGGTTTTGTCAGGTTCTGTGACGTTTTAATGACCATAAACACTCTTTATCTACTGAATATTGCCATCAATATGAAGTTTTATGAAGTTCTAAAACATGGAATTGTGTGATTTTGATCTGTTTTATCTAAAAATATGTTAAGTTTTGTTAAGTTTTGACACTAAATTCAATTGAGATTTATGATAAGTTCGGGCATGCGTAATTGACCGTAGAAAAACCTTCTACACATCCAAGAGCAAATCAATTGCGCGACTGCATTGCACTAAACCATTGTATTTATGCATAAACCGACACTTCCATATTAGCTATACGCTTGCATGCGTGTATGGACTCGGAAAACTCAATAACACTTTTCTTCCATTCGTTTATCTTGTACGCGTGACTGACTCCGAAAACACTTCAGCAGAGCCTAAAGGCCTCGCGTGACTGACTCTAAAACTCAATAACATACCCATTTTCCTGTATACGCGTAATGACTGGCATAAAGTCTTCGATAGTGACCTTCTCGCACGCGTAGTGACCTCCGAAAAATCATCTCCACAAAGAAATAACCTACGCGTATAATTGACTGTCACAAAGTCTTTGGGGCCAAAACAATACACGCGTGCATTTGACTGTCAGAAAACCTTCCTGCTATAAGATCAGATGATAGTGACAAAACCTTCAGTTCTCTTTCATGGTAGATAAATATATTGCGCACTATTATAGCAATAATCTCCATACCAATTATGCTGAACGTTTACTTTGGCTTGCTAGGATAAGTTAGTATATTGTATGCCAATTAACAGAAGATCAATTAATGCAATCAAAATTGGAACATTATCAACTAATGCAAAGAATTTGCATGATTATAGGGCCTATATGCGCCTGTGCCACCATTGTATTTGGGCTGGGATGGAATCATTATAGTTTAAAAGTAAAAGAAGAAGAAAACAAGATAAAGGCCCAAGAACAGGCAAAAGTCAAAGAAAAAGAACCACAAACAAAAACTCAGGGTGATTATGTTGCAGGCAATAAAAATGTCTATAAAAAAAGTCAAATAAAAATGAAAGAAGATAACAGCAACGCAGGGAACAACAAGGGGAATATTGGGGGCACTGGTAACACAGTAAACAATTACAATATAGGCGGCAATAATTACGGTGTAAATGGCCCTGTAAATGTTAATTATGAAAAGCCTTTCACAGATCAAGACAAAAAAGCACTCATCAATGAAGTAGAATCATTTTTGCGTGACAATCCAAACGTCAAAAAATCATTTTCTATCATAACCTGTACGGGCTCAAATGCGGGAAGAATCCCAGATTTCATGAAAGACTTTCTTATTTCAGAAGGCTATACTTTCGGTGGTTCTGGGACCCAAAGAGGCGGTACAATGCACGAGGGGATTAGTATAGAGGGCGGTATGCCAGATGGTAGCTTTGCTTTAGTTTTCGGGCATTTTTAATCATCTAATTCCACTAACACATTGCTCCAGCATCGTATACCTATCAAATCAGTTACGCAAAGTTTTAGCCAGTATCTTAAACCAACGCGAGGCTATGAATGGTCAACCTTGTTACGGCCCAGAACCATCCCGCGTGACTGCGGCCGAAAAACTCAATTCTATACACGATATGATAGTGACAAAACCTTTGATCCATTAGCCTATTATTTCTCTCTATAGACTGACTTGGAAAACTCAATTCCTTAGACGCGTATTGATAGTATCAAAACCTTTGTGGATGCCAGATGCTTACATAGGTATGACTGTTAGAAAACTATCTTTCGCCTGATTATCGCCTGTTACGAAAACAATTTTTACCATTATTCAATTCTGTTATTCTGGCTTGGATAACAGGTTTTGACAGGTTCTCTATGGTTTTATTATATTGCCTAAAAAAAAAGAATATGAACGCTCCGGATCTATCAAACCTAATTGCTGGCCTATCATTACTTACGTCGCTAATCACTCTTTGGCTAGCATATAAAATATATGATCGTTTTGGTGTAACGAGTACTTTTAAAGCAAAAGAACAGCAGCTTGTTATAGACTTTGTAGGCGATCTATTTGGGTTTAAACTAGGTTTGTTAGGTGGGAATGTTTCCATGAGCTCATCTTTTAGCTCCGATGCTGTAGAACTATACAAACGAAACCTTATATTAAATGAGCACAAAGGATGGCAAGTTTATCTGAGTAAGGATCTTTACGAAAAATTCGTCGCCCTGGGAAACTTAACCAACCACCCCTACTTTCCGGATGAACTCAAAGAAAAGTGTATGCTACTTAACCAAAATTATCGGACAGTTGCATCAAATCAGCGTGACCAAAATTCCTTTATGTTCTTTTGTGGTGAAATACATTTCGAGTGGGATGAAATCCTATATTGTCAAGCCCATAATTCCACTCCCTTCAATGTAGAGACATTTCTTAATGACCTTAAAGAGATACTACTCTCCATAGAAAGCTATTATAAAAAGAACCTTCCTAATCACATACCCCAACGCTTAATGTACAGGTATTGGAATTAATTATTACCTTTGAATAAGATAAACCTCTCATGAACGACTTTATATCCCCCCTTATTGCAAGCCTAATAGGTCTATTTGCAGTAATATCATTTTTCATTGCCGCCAGCAATATTTCACACATCAAGGATTATATTAAGGCTAAACATTTGCCCGATTGGCATAAAGGGTATATTAAACGCAAATTTCTAAAAAGATCTGATGCTGAAATACTTTTTGCTGCACAAGAATTTATTTGGAATGAAATGACATCCAATAAATCAGCTAATAAATATGAAGAACTTAAGGGCATATGGTCGGGACGGTTTACAGATTTAGGTGGCGAATTCCCTGAACACCCCTTTAAGAAATAGCTATTATTTTTGTAAAACACTTTACTATACGTTTATTTGTTATTTGTGAAAAAATGTTAAATAACATCATTTACACGTAATTAATTTTTTATTGTTCCGTAAAAACATTATCGTTGCATTTAGTATTTATAAATAATGGAATCTAAAATAGAAGCTCAGCCTAATCCCAAAATATTAAACATTCCCGATTTAATGAAGGAAGACATCCCCAGCTTTTTTGCCAACGGCTTTCAAGCAGGTTTTACCATGTCTGATGCGCATTTGATATTTAAAGCTCACAACGAACCTCAATTTATTGTAAATTTGGGTTTGCCCGCTTTGAAAAGCTTGTACAGTAACATAGCTCAACTCCTTTCTACATATGAGAAAGTTACTGGAGAGAAAATTGTTTCTATGGAAGAATTGAACAAAAAAGTAGATTTAAGTCAAATTAAGAAATAGCATGACTATCAGTAAGACATACAATCAACCATCAGCAAAAATAAACATCTATGAAATATTAGATGCGTTTGGAACTGAAATATATGATTTAGGGCTGCTTCCAGATGGATGGGATTCTGGTGTTGGCAAAGCTATTTCTTTAGACATGATCAATAGAGCTCTTCACGTGTACAATAGTCTAAAAACAGCTGGATTGGATTATGAAGTTATGCCATTTGCTAATGGAACTTTAAAATTAACGTTTGCATTGCGAGATCATTTTTTAATCGTTCATGTTCTAGTTGATAGTTATAATTATGCTTACGAAAAGGGTGAAGGTTTCGAGTATGAAGAAATTTCTGAAAATGAAAATGTCAGCCTTACACAACTAAAAGATATTCTCTCAGAAATTAAAAACAAATGCTCTTTATTCGTACCATTAACATCACAAAATTTAGCAGTCGAAGAAAACGTTTCGATGATTGTTTCTCGCCAATGGGTGGGGGTATCTCCATCTTTAATCAAGAATGCGTCAGTGGCAACGGAAAGTCGATATGTGAGCATATAAATGAATTTTATTTATCGACGGTAAATACACCAATTATCTATTGCATATTTGACACAGAGGATATAATAAAATTCCTTAAGGAAGAAAAAATAGATTTACCGGAGAAGGATATTTTTGAGTTTTCTCCATCAGATAAAGGGGATGAATGTCATGTCGATATTAAAGGAATTGACAACAAACTAAGCAAAAAGCTATCAAAAACTTTAATAAAAAAAGAAAACCTTCATCTTTGTGGTAGTGATTTTGATCTGCAAAATGCAGACGAGGAAACTATAAGTAGTTTTTTAGCTGATGCAAAAAATGCTCTAGCGCAATAGACATAATTAACTTTCAAACGCCACCCAACCAGGCGGCTTTTTTGTTTTATAGCTTTTTGCTATATTGCATTATGGGAAATCAACTACCAACATCTGAAGACCTAGAGGCTTATCACCGGGTGAAAAGATTTTTTGAAGCCACAAAAGATCTAACTGGTCCAGTAGCAATTAAAAGTGAAGGCCGGTTTAGCCTTATACCTAAAAAATATAAATGGGTTTTCATAATAGCATTGGCAATTGCGGCATTCTCAACTTATTATGCAGTTACTACGCTTATTTTCGGTCAAGAATTTTGGGTTCGATCTATCGCGGGGCCGGCAAGGAAATAGTCTTTTGGTAACCAGAAAGAAGATTGGGCACTAGCAATTTAAACACACTACTGTTTGTTTTTGGATATTTTGAAATAGTTTTTTGACATGAACTCGTCAACGTCGCTTCTTTTAAAGATTAATTCCTTACCTGGTTTACTGAATCCAATCTTGTTTTTGTTAAGTTGTACCCAATTTTTGCCGAATCCTGTCATATCCCTAACCTCCTCTGTAGATAAATAAGGTTTTCTAGAATCTTTTAGCTGATTTAGCGTAGCGCTAACCATTACCTCTAAATTCTCTATTTTATTAATCAGCTCTTTGAGCACGGCGGTTTCCACTATACTTACACCTTCCATGTTATTTATCCTTATGGTGTGTATTTCAACAAAAGTGGTTCTTCCCCAATTTTGGTGGTTTTCCATGATAAGTCTGGTTGTTATTCGTTAAGAAATAATGAATCTTACCAAACTGATTTTCTCATCAATTGATCCCTTTAAAGTAGTTTCAGTGGATAACCAGGCCGACTTTGTTAATATCTATGTACAGAGCAGACAAAGGATCTGCCGTTGTCCGGATTGCCTAAGTCCGTCAAAGAAGCTTCATAGCTATTATTTAAGAAAGTTCCGTGACCTGCCTACGTTTGGGAAATCATGTAATATATACCTGCAATCCAGAAAATACCGATGCCTT
>NZ_SIXF01000059.1 GCF_004310665.1 Pedobacter kyonggii
TGAGACTCTCCTATGCAGAGCCTGAGATAGAACTCTCAGCAGATTCCTGTTTTACGGCACAGGAACAGGAGTTTCTTGATCATCGGATAATCCGTCTTGAAGGGAAAACCCAAAAGCAGAAAAACCCATATCAGGCAAAAGACCTAAAGAGGTATGTATGGGCAATAGCCAGACTTGGGGGATGGAAAGGCTACGAAAGTAAAAGACACCCAGGAATTACAACCCTTTGGATAGGCATCAAGTATTTTAAAGCATCAATGCAGGGCTGGGATATCCACAGAGATGTGTCCACACGATAGCCTAAATCAGGAGGGGTGCTTTCCCTCATAGCTGTACAGGGTAAATGGCGAGTTAAAATTTGAATGTTTATATCGTGAAGTTTTTTGAAATCTTCATTACCAAATTTTGATTTTTTTATTCGTTCAGTTTTATCAAGAGCTTCTTCTGTTAGGATGCCTTTAAAAACAAAAGAGTATAATTTATCTTTGTCCATAGGGAGATTAAAGCAAGTGTTCCTTTAGACTTTTAAAGATTGCATCATAAACAGTAATGTCACGAGTTTCTGGTAAATGTATCTGGATGTTATAATGCATTTCTGTCGTTATCTTTTTACTGATTAATTCGCGTGTCATTTTATGTTCATTCTGAGGGGGATTTCTTCCGTAAAATGCTCCTGATGTTTTACTGCGACAGCCTCTTTTGATGATTGATTAGAAAAGTCTGCATATTTGCATAATGCAGTAAAAGTATTCGACATCCAATTTAATACAGCATCTGATTTGCTTCCTTGCGTCAACGTTTTCATCTTGTTTTTGACATCAGCTGTCGACATTTTGTTAGCCTTAACGTTTACTGAAAATAAATCCGTATATGCTTCTTTGATTGCTTCGCCTATGACATGCTTTGACTGCGATTGGTCAAGAAATTTAAAATATCTATCTTGTGGAATGCCATTGCTATCAATAAAACCAAGAGATTTTAGCAAACCAATAAGAAGTCTGTCATTTGTGCTTTTGAATTCCAGCTGTTCTAAAAACTTATTGGTAAACTTTGTCGGTGCTTTAGCGTTTAGCAACGAATTTAAAAAACTGTCAAGGTTCTTTGTTGTCACGAGGTATTGTTCTGGTAATGCCATATCTTATTTATCTGTCTATTTAAAATACTGCTAACTCCTAGACACACACTATCACCAAATTAAAAACCTTCATTGATCTTTATAGGTGATTTTTAAATAGCGTAATTAGTAAATTTGATAGTTGTTAAACGTTTATACTCAGATAACCCATCGTGAAACCAAGAGAAGAGAGCGTATAACATTTATTTAGTTTACTCTAAAATATAAATATTATCTTAATCCTCAATACGGAAGACCATAAATTTAAAAAGAATATTATATTAAAGCTTATGTGATACGTTTGCGAAGAGAAAATGTGTGAGAATCAGCAGTTGCGAAGCAACGGGATTCTGCCAATGTTTTAACACAAGTGCAACGCAGCATTTTCGAGAACGCATGATGAGCTGAAAAGTGGGGCCTGGCTAGATTTATCCAGGACGAAGCGCAGTGCTCAATCTCCTTATATTATCTCCATTCTTTCCGACCTATTTTCTAATCCGTTCTGTTTTGTTAGTTTTGAGCTTTAAATAAAGAAATACAATGAATCATTGGTTAGTAAAATCAGAGCCTTTTAAATACAGTTGGGAAAAATTTAATCAGGATGGCCGTACCTTTTGGGATGGTGTTCGTAATTATCAGGCCAGAAACAACCTAAAAGCCATGCAAGAAGGAGATTTGGTGCTTTTTTATCACAGTAACGAAGGTAAAAACGTGGTGGGTATTGCAAAAGTAGTAAGGGAGTTTTATCAAGATCCAACTACCGATGATGCCAACTGGGTAGTGGTTGATTTATCGCCTGTAGAAAGCTTAAAAAATCCAGTTTCTTTAGAGCAGATCAAAGCTGAACCAAGTTTGGTTGATATTTCATTGGTTCGACAAGGACGTTTGTCGGTAATGCCATTAAAAGCAGAAGAATTTGACAAGATTCTGGAAATGGGAAGCTAGTTTTTTCCCTTTAATAATTTTGGGGATTAGTGGTAGAAGCATATGTTAAATATAGAATTGGATGTGCTAAAAAATACCTGCCGGCAACCAAAATAATAGCACAACGATGATGAACATTTGATTAAATGAACTAATTAAATAAGATAATGTCACCTGATGCAAATAATTTCCCGGCTATTCGTTCCAAAACTTCTAAAAGCTGGACTTCGTTTATCAACGGCCTGGGTTTAATTTTTTGCGTGTTAACACCACTTTTAACGGTGTTAATGGCTATAATGGTATGTAACAGTACACACATTAACATAGAAATAAAGGCTCTGATAGTTGTCATTGCATTATTTGCTGTATGGTTTTTTGTATGGTTATTGGTTGCTACAATAAAAGAAAAATCGAAGAATAAAATAACCCATGTAGTAGTTGACCGTAACGGATTGCATCATTATACTGATAATGAGGAATTAATAAAAACAATGCCTTACAATTTATTAATGCCAGGTGGGGAAAATGGAAAGTATGATGTCTTTATAAATCTAAGGGTAGGCACAGACTTAGATCCGGATTTGAGTGTTTATTTATTTGATGAAAAATCAAATAAAACGGTAACAAGAGCTGTCTTATTAGAATGCGACCTTGTAATTACTAATGGCAATTTGTTATTAGCACACTTTATAAAAGGAATAATTATTTTCAGGCCGGATCTGAAAATCGATCCAAATGTTTTAGGCTTATACAAGCTCAAAGAATTTGAGCCAACACATTAGTTATATTCGTCTAAATCGAAACTTCCGCTACTTAACCGAATGTTTTTCCGTTAAGCGGAATTTAGCGTGCTACTTCATATATTTTAGATGATTTACTAAACCTGACCTCAATTAACCGGTTAACCAGTTTATACAATTAACCGAATGAACCAATGACTAATGAACTATACTATTCCTCTTGCTCAACGTAATCCCCAGCGTCATTACAATACTCGATCCCAGTACAACCAGGAACAGGAACGGCGTACCCACCTCCGGTATTTTTAAGGAAGCTGGCAGGTTAAAATAAAGCAAAATGCTAATTAAGCCGCGGGGAGCGATGTATAAAATGGGGCCTAAAGTATCCTTTTTAAATATTTTAAGGAAGAGCATCCTGATGAGGTATATCGTGATCAGAATGAAAAAGCCATTGGCGAGTACAATCTTATCGTTTAGTTCGCCAATGTTCATCGTAAAACCGAAAATCACGAAGAAAAAAGTCCGCAAAATAAAGGCACTTTCTGCCGATAACTGGTAAAGCTGTGATAAATCGGCCGTTAAATTCCTGTATAAAAAAATACTCCTGAACCAAACGTTCTGGATGGTATCGGCATTGTTCAGGAATAAACCTGTACTCAGGATCAGCACGAGCGAAGAAAGGTGGTAAGATTGACCAATGGCATAGACCAGGATGAGGATGGCGATAATCAGGAAAAATTTGATATGGTGTACCAACCGGCCCATAATGTACAACAATACCACACAGGCAATGGCCGATAGCAAAAGGATGAGAAAGGTACTTAAACCCAGGCCGATAAATGCGGAGGTAGTGACCGAATGGTTGGTAATGGTGAAATTAAAAATGATGATTCCCAAAATATCAGAGAAAGAGGATTCGTAGATCACAAACTCTTTATCTTTATTGTTTAAAGCTGCAGCCGATGGAATGGCAATGGCCGAACTGATTACACTAAAAGGGATGGCATTAGCAATACAGGTATATAAATCGTGGTGCGAAATCTGGTAAATGATAGTGGTAATTACGCTGGTGGTACCGAGTAAAATACTTAAGGCCGAAAAAAAAGTGCTTTTAATGACCTTGTTTTTATGCCGGTCGTATTTAAGCTCGAGAGACCCCTCAAAAACAATTAAAATTAAACCTACAGTACCCAATGTGGGTAGTATTGAGAGGAAATTGAAGGTTTGTATTTTAAGGTTATCGACCAGTAAACGTAAACCAATACCCAAAAGCAGGAGCAATAAAACCGATGGTACTTTGGTTTTACTTGCCACTAAATCAAACAGATAAGAGAAAATTACTAATCCGCTTAAAATAATAAGAATGGTATAAGTTGTCATATTTTTCAGCGTAGGGTAAACCGCTAAAATAAAACAATCATGCTAAGCAGAAAGAAATTTAGTGTAAAAATTATGCTTTAAAGAAAAGTGCCTTTAGTTCGCTGGCATCATCAGGGCTCATTTTTCCGCCTAAAACCAAACGCAATTGCCTGCGGCGTAAAGCTCCGTCAAATAAATCGATTTCTTCGGGCGTTTCTGGTATTAGTTCTGGTACAGGGATGGTACGGGCACTCTGATCTACCGCAACAAAGGTATAATAAGCTTCATTACTTTTTTGGCGGGCACCACTTGGAATATTCTCTGCCCAAACATCTAAACGAACTTCTACTGAAGTATTAAAAGCCCTGGTTACTTTGGCCTCGATGGTAATTACATCCCCTAATTTAATGGGTTGTTTAAAAGAAACGTTATCAACCGAAGCAGTTACCACGATACGGTTACAGTGTTTTTGAGCCGAAATTGCCGCTGCAATATCCATCCAATGGAGCAAGCGTCCACCCATTAAGTTGTTTAAGGTATTGGTATCGTTTGGTAATACCAATTCGTTCATGATGGTAAAACTTTCTTTGGCAAATTTCTTTTTTAAACTCATTTGATGGCAAAAGTAAGTAAAATGTGGGTAAAATGGTATTGCAAATAGATTCTGACGGATTTAGAAGTTGTTTCTGCGGTGATCTGCGCAATCAGTGGGAAAAAGGATGTGAGGTTTTCCTGTAAAACCAAAAAACAATTCGTAAAAAATCATGTTATCCATACAAAAAAAATCGAATTTAATGCAAAACCAGACCCTGATCCAATTTTTCCATTGGTATTATAATGAAGAACAAAATTTGTGGACTAAAGTAGCTGCCGAAGCAAGTCATTTAAAAGAAATTGGGATAACCGCTGTTTGGTTGCCTCCAGCTTATAAATCAAACAATGCGGCTTACGATGTTGGTTATGCAGTTTACGACCTTTTCGATTTGGGCGAGTTCGATCAGAAAGGAAGTGTGAATACCAAACATGGCTCTAAAGATGAGTATGTCAAAGCTATTGAAGCGCTCCACGATAATGGGATTGGCGCTTTAGCCGATGCAGTTTTTAATCACAAAGCCGGAGGCGATGAACTCGAAAAAATAGCCGTTAGAACTGTAAACCCAGAAGATAGAAACGAATTTACCAGCGATGTTTTCGAAATAGAAGCCTGGACGAAGTTTACTTTTCCTGGGCGGCAGGGTAAATATTCCGAGTTTATATGGAATCATGAGTGTTTTAGTGGGGTAGACTGGGCAGAAGACCTCCAAAAAACGGCTATTTATTCGATCCAGAATTATTTAGGAGAAGGTTTTGAAGTGGTTCCATCTACTGAATTTGGCAATTACGATTATCTGATGTTCAACGATATTGATTACCGAAACAGGGCTGTAATTGAAGAGTTGAAATACTGGGGCGAATGGATAGTGGAAACCACCAAAGTAGATGGTTTTCGGTTAGATGCAGTTAAACACATCAATCCGGATTTTATTGTAGAGTGGATCGATCACCTGAATCAAAAATTTAACAGGGAGTTTTTTATTGTTGCCGAAGACTGGAATGTGGTGGATAGAGAAGGACAATTAAAATATATTGAGATTACGGGGGGGCGGACGCAAATATTTGACTCGCTTTTACACCATAATTTTTTCCTGGCGAGTAAGGACAGTGAATTTGATATGCGGACGATTTTTGATGGAACCTTGGTTCAGGTAAAGCCTGATCTGGCGGTAACATTTGTTGATAATCATGATTCGCAACCTTTACAGGCACTGGAATCTTATGTTGATTTTTGGTTCAGGCCTTTAGCTTATGCCATCATCCTGTTGCGTGTACAGGGGATTCCGTGTTTGTTCTTTCCTGATCTGTACGGAGGAATTTATGATGATAAAGACAAAGAAGGCGATGAGGTGCATGTGGAGTTAGTGGCAATTCCTGCAGTAGAAACCATGAGTAAAATCCGGACAGCCTTAGCCTACGGTGAGCAGCGCGATTATTTTGACCATGCTATTTGCGTAGGGTGGACACGTGCGGGAGATGAAGAACATGAAAATAGTGGCTTGGCGGTATTGTTGAGCACAGGAGGGGAAGGCTTTAAAGAAATGGAAATAGGTAAACACTTTGCAGGAAAAACATTTGTTGATGCCTTAGGATACAGACAACAAGAAGTAACCATTGATGAAAATGGCTGGGCGGAGTTTCACTGCAATGCCGGAAGTGTATCGGTGTGGGTGTTGAAAGTGGAGTAGGTCGATCGTCATTCCCGTGCAGACGGGAATCCTAATGCAACTTACAAACCCGGCTTAATGCTTTAAGATCCCCAATCAAGTTGAGGATGACGCATGGATTTAACCTTACGCGTCATTCCCGTGCAGACCTATCGTGTGGACACATCTTTTTATTTACTTTGCACTTGATATGCGTCGAGAATTTACAGATTTAGGGGATCACCGTTTACTTTTAAGAGGGAATAAGATTTTAAATGATCTTTTTAGCCGGAGTGTTCATTCGATACGCCAACTTACAGATGATGATGCATCCGCAAAAGGCTTCTACCGTTTTCTCCTGAATGAACGGATAAGCGAGAATGAACTCTTGTCCAACCTTATTGGGAACTGTAAAGCAGCCTGTTCAGGCAGATATGTTATCTGCTTTCAGGACACTACCGAGATTAA
>NZ_SIXF01000006.1 GCF_004310665.1 Pedobacter kyonggii
CCACAGAGAAAAACAGATTTAAGGGAGTAGAAAACATCCTTCCAGGAATACTTGCTTTGGGCAGCAACGCAGGGCAGATGTGCATGGCAAAGTTTATCGATTTCTAATTTGTTTAAGTAGTCAAAAACAAAATTTATGCCTCCGAAAGAGGATATTGGATTTGAATTTATTATTTTCACAGCAGTAATATTGGTCAACACTAATTTAAGTGAATATTACCTTGCTGCAAAACATTATTTATCAAGGTTTTGCAGCATTTTTTTTTTATAACATGCGGACATTAGGAGCTATCGGATGACGAGTGCTTTTATTTGGTTTACAGTTCAAATACGGTAAAAGAATAAGGTTTTAGTTCGAAAGATTTAAGATTCGAAAAATCCATAGCTGTTATTATAGGTTGGATTTTATAATCACCCGGAAGACCTGATAGTTCTTTTTTAATTACTTGTTTGCTCACAGAACTTAACTTGGACAGATCAATACTAGTCTTAACTGCGACAGGAAGCATATTTACAATTTTGATGAATAATTTTCCTGATTTTTGGTCACGGGTAATTGAGTGTGCCACCCGCTTAATTACATCTTCTCTCTTCACTGAAAAATCAACCCGAGCAGGAATGAATTCATCTCCTACGTTTTGACCGTAAAGCTGTTGCACGTAATATCCAATGGTGGGTTTAACTTCTGTATTATTAAAATAGATCAGATCAGGATTCCACTGCGTATGTTTTTCCTTTGCCAACAATGGCGCATAAGAGGCCATAGATACCACATCTCCATTGCGCTCCAGGGAGGTGAGGTATAGCGCCTCAGCTAAAGCGGTTTCCAGGTTTGTCCTATTTCCCCCTGGGAGGCTAGCCGCATACTCTCCCAGATAAACTTTTGATTTACTGCGGTCATATTTGTCATAAAAATCCTGATTGTTTATAAACCAGCCTGGTGGACGATAATAATGTTCATCTATCATGTCAACCTTCATTTCGTTGGCAAGGGCCCAACCTTCCTCATAATCTGTTCCTTCAAAAAATGGTCCTGAAGTTCCAATAATGGTTATTTCAGGATGCGCTTTTTTAAGTGCTTTATAGATCATGGCGAAACGCTCACGAAAGACGTCTGTTATCTGGTCTTCATTGCCAATACCGATATACTTTAAATTAAACGGTTTCGGATGTCCTGCTGCTGCACGCTGCTTCCCCCATTTTGTATTTGCCGCTCCATTACAGTATTCAACCAGATCGATGATATCCTGAATATATGCAGGCATATCTGCCATCGGGATTCCACCCTGTTGCCCGCCACCATTGGCTCCTGAGTTTTGGCAGGGCACTCCAGCGGCAATAACAGGCACTGGAGTTGCGCCGATATCTTCACAAAACTGAAGGTACTCAAAGTATCCCAGCCCCATACTCTGGTGATAGCCCCACAAATTGCGATCAGGAACCCGGGCCTGTAAGGCCCCGATTGTATTTTTCCATCTGTAAATGTTATGGATCCCATCTCCATGGGCCACACATCCACCTGGGAAACGAACAAAACGCGGTTTTATCGCTGCAATTGTATCTGCGAGATCTGCTCTAAGGCCATTTCGGCGATTTTTGAAGGTATTTTGGGGAAATAGTGAAATCATGTCGAGATCGATACGACCCTTTTGTAATGGCCACAATTGCAAGCTAACATCCGAGGCTGAAGCCGATGATTTGAGTGTTATCTTTATTTCCTTCCAGAATTTTGAACTGCAACTGATCAATCCTTTCGAAAGCAAGCCATATTTTTCACTAACAAGCCTTACTTCGAACGACTTCTTTCCTTCCGCAACACGGACAAAACTGGAGAACAGGTAATTTTCCCCCTTTTTTATTGCAATTCCGTCATAACCAGCATTCGATAATGAACTACCATCAACCGTTAAATTCAGTGCCGCGTAATGTGGGTTATTCGGATGTAGTGGCTGTTCTGTTCGAATTGCAAAATCCCCTTCTTTGCCTTTGAATGTCCAGGAATGGTTGCTGTTCCATTTTGTATCATGGTTTTCTTTATCTGATGGCTGATATTCAAAGTCACGATTTTGAATCAGTTCGCCATAAAGCCCCCCATCTGCTGCATAGTTGATATCTTCGAAAAATATTCCTGTTAACAGCTTACTGATCGCTTTAGCTTTTTCAGGCTCGGCCGAAATATGCAGTTCCGGCTTTGTTAAGTTTGCAAAACGTACCGGATCTTCTTTGGTTGTCTCCGCATCTTGCCGCGCCTTGAAATTCCTGAGCTCCGCAGTTTTATTCAACGCTTCAACCACTGCCCATTTAACACGGTGTAGCTGTCCGCTTACCGTATTGTTTTGAATGGTAGTGGTGATGGTATTGCTTTTATAGGCAGTGAGGGGTACCTCCTTTGCTGGACTATAGGTTTTGAAGTCTTTTGTTTCTGTCTGAAAATAGGTGCCCTCGCTATTCGTGTATACAATCTGATAAATGTCCAGGTCCTTATGGTAACTAATCACAGGACGAAGGATATTCTTACCTTTTTCAAAAAAGGGATAACCTTGCGGCCCCCAGTCAATCAGATTTCTTGATTGAGCATGGGCAAACTGCCTTACCCGATCATTTAAGCTCCAGACGCATTGCCAAACTCCCCCGCGCCCCAGAATCACATACGGAGCAAACATTTTTTTATCTGATCCCCAGCGGCCAAAGTCCGAGCGGAGGTAAACCTGTCCCGTTCCAACAGGTGTCCAATTATTTCTGTCATCGCTCCATGCAAACCGTAATCCATCAGTCCCGTATGAAAACAGGTAAACAGAATCAGTTGCAGCATGCTGCGTTGGTTCTGATGCAAATGAGTTTTTGCTAAACAGCAGAAACACCAGCACTATAAATAGCTTACTTAATTTCATACAAAACGCAGCTATGTGGTTTAAGATTCACGGTTATTTGTTTTCCATCATTCTGAACAACTTTCCCTCTCCAGCTATCTGTAACTTTAGCTACTTTAGCTATCCCTAAATCTGAAGGTTTTACAGAAATCTCCTTTGGGTCTGGTTCATCAGAAAGATTAAACAGGGCGAGATAGTGTTGTCCCGTTTTAGCATTCGTTGATGTTACCGCAACTTTCTTGCGATCGTTAAAGAGAAATTTCACATCCGTACTTTCTCTATGCATTTTAAGCACAGCTTTATTGGTAAGCAGTGAAGTGGTAAAGGGGTCTAGGCTAGGCATATCACCACCAAACATCAAGGGCGAGCGGAATATGGTGAAGAAAGTCATCAGCACTTGCTGCTCATCCTTGGTCAATCTGCTCGCACGGTCGCCGCCCCTTTCTCCACGAATGGAAATTCTACCCAAAGGAATCATATCGCAATCAGGCCATGTGCCAGGTTTAATATACGGTGCCCATGGTTGGGCAATATTAATCAGGTGGGTAATATGTGGCCAGGTATCCCATACATCATCCACCATTCTCCACATATTTGCATGTTGCTGAACATGCCCTGCTTTTTCTATCGGCGTTTCGCCTGGTGAAGTGCTTAGCACTATCGGGCGACCTGTTTTATCAATTGCTTTTCTGATGAGCTCTATTTCTCCCTGATGATAAGGACGGGAAAGATCATCTACTTTAATAAAGTCGACACCCCAACTGGCGTAGAGTTCCATTATTGAATCATAATATTCCTGAGCACCGGGTTTTGTAGCATCTATAGTATAATTATCAGTAAGCCATTTACATTGCAAAGCAGTGCTATAGATCTGATCGGCAGTGTATTTTGTACTCTTAATTGGCATCTTTTCTTTAACGGCAAGCGTAGGAATGCCACGCATAATATGAATGCCAAATTTTAATCCCTTAGCATGTATATATTTTGCCAGGTTTTTAAAGCCCTGTCCGTCTGCTGCTGACGGGAAACGGTTCAAGGCAGGTAGATAACGGCCAAATTTATCAATTACATATTTTGGATCCGTTTGGTTATATCCCCCTGCTTTATCATTTTCCACAAACCAGCGGATATCTACAACGATATATTCCCATCCGAAAGATTTCAATTTGGAAGCCATGTAATCTGTATTCGCTTTTACTTCAGCTTCTGTAACAGAAGAGCCGTAACAGTCCCAGCTATTCCAGCCCATTGGAGGAGTCTTCGCCCAACTCTTAAAATTCTGCTGTGCGTAAGTTTGATCAATTGTGAACATTGAACAAAGTAAAATCAATACTGATGTTATTCTTTTCATGCGTGTATATTTGGTCTTTCACAAATATAAATAATAAACGTTAAAACAACGATTATTATCGGGTCATTTAGTGCGCATCAAGAATAATATTACTCAAGTCGCAAAACTAATGGCGTTAGATTAAGGGGGCTTTTAACCACAGATGCACACAGATAAACACAGATTTTCATATCTGTGTACATCCTTTCTATCTCCCGAAAATCGGGACAAGTCGTGGTAAATTATTTTGCTTATACCTAATGAATTAACTTAATAATATTGAGCGGCAACACAGCTGTGTTTTTATTTAATTCAATAGCATCAATAATTTATCTTGTTAGAAAGGCACCAGGAGCTGTTTTTAATCCGAATCCTTTTTTTTTGTTCTATATTCTGAAGGAAGTACCTGGTATTTTTCCCTGAATGCCTTTGCAAAATAGTTAGGGGTACTAAAACCGACCATGTAACAGATTTCAGAAATGGTTTTACTACTTTTCTCCAATAAAACCGCCGCTTTTTCGAGCTTAACAGACCTGATAAAATCAACAGGGGTTTTACCGGTAACCCGTAAACACTTTCTGTATAAGGATACCCTACTGATCACCATATGTTTGCTCAGATCTTCCACTGATAATTGAGGCTTATGGAGATTGTCTTCAATGTAAAGTAATGCGGTGTTCAGGAATTTCACATCATCAGATTCGATCTCCATTTCTGGCGAAGCCATACTCACCTGTCTGGAATAAGTTTTTTTAAAGGTTTGATGCAGCGTGAGCAGGTTCTTGATTTTGGAATGTAAAATCTCAAAATTAAAGGGTTTGGTCATGTAATCGTTCGCTCCTATTTCTAACCCTTTTAGCTGTTCTTCTTCACCTGTTAAAGCCGTTAAAAGAATAATCGGTATATGTTTTGTCCTTTCGTCTGATTTTAGTTTGCCACAAAGCTCATTGCCATTCATTTCAGGCATACTGATATCGGAAACGATTAGATCTGGATGTAGTGCAAGCGCCTTTTGCCAGCCTTCCTTGCCATTTGAGGCCTCTTCGATTTTATAAAAAACCCTCAGGTTATCTTTAAGGTAAAACCTAAAATCCTCATTATCCTCAACCAACAGAATAAGAGGGGCATTTTTTACGCGGAGGCGCTTGTCGGAAGATTCTTTCTCTACATCTTTTTTATCTGGTCCGGCATCTGGCACATCCGCATCCTCAAGATGTTTTTGCTCCTGCCCTGAAATTGCAACGGGTACAAGATTTAGGTATAATGTAAAACAACTCCCCAAACCAGGCTCACTTTCAACTACTATTTCGCCACCTTGCATTTTGACGAACTCTTTGGTGATGGAAAGGCCTATTCCTGAACCCTGATTAAGAATGGAAGAAGAAGTTTCACTTTGGAAAAACCGTTCGAATATTTTTTCCTGTTTATCCTTTGGAATACCAATCCCCGAGTCCATCACTTTTAACTCCAATGAAACCCTTCCATCTGCTGGTTTACCATCCAGTATTTGTAGCTCAACACCTACTGTTCCCCCTGTGGGTGTAAATTTGAATGCATTCGAAAGTAAATTGAATAATATCCGCTCTATTTTATCCTGATCATATGATACATATAGATTTTCTATGGTACTTTTAAAAGTAAGTTTGATCTGCTTCCGTTCTGCCAGATCGTAAAAAGAATCTGTTGCATCTTTAATGAAGGAAACAATTTCGCCATCGCTATTATTTAACCGTAGCTCCTGCTCTTCCATTTTACGGAAATCGAGCAGTTGGTTTACCAGGTTTAACAACCGCCGTGCATTTCTTTTTATCATGGCCAGCTGACCATGCCTTTCCTTCTCTTTGGATTCGATCAAAAGTTTGTCTACAGGAGCCAGGATCAGGGAAATAGGTGTCCTGAACTCGTGACTCAGGTTGGTTAAAAATTTAATTTTTAACAGGTCAAGTTCCCGTAACCTTTCAGCCTCCTTACGGTCTTGCTCACGTAATTGCCGGGCCTGGATTCTTTCCTGTACCAAAGCGAACTCCCGTCTTAACTTTTTGATGCCCCTGCTCCGTATAAACAACAACAGGCAGCCAAAGGCCAAAACATACAGGATATATGCCCATGTTGTACGCCAGAAAGGAGGCAGAATGGTAATTTTCAGTTGCGATTCGGCCAGGAGTGACGAATCGTTTTCATTAAAGGCCTTTACATTAAGTATATATTTTCCCGGATCAAGATTTGTAAAAGTAGCTTTACGTATTTCCGACGGAACCGTAAGCCAACGTTTATCGAATCCTTCCAGATTGTACTTGTAAATTACTTTGTGGGGATTAAAATAATTGAGCAGCGCAAACTGGACCGAAAAAATATTTTCCTTATAAGTAAGTGTTAAATTCTTAAGCTCTGCTATTGTCTCGGGCAGAATAATATGTCCATTTATACTTTCACCAACGTTTACTTTATGGTAAAACATTTCTAAATCTGTCATTACCAATACCGAGGGGAACCCCGTATTTTTGATCTGCCCAGCCCTGAAAATATTAAAACCGTTCGGCCCTCCAAAAATCAGTTCGCCTGCTTTTGTTTTGTAAGCAGCATTGACATTAAACTGCGTACTCTGCAGCCCGTCTGATTTGTTGTATTTACTGTACCTGAATTTATAGGTTTCCCCTTGAGCAATTACAGAAATCTTGTAAAGCCCTTTGCGGGAACTGTACCAGATGTTGTGATCTTCATCTTCAATAAGCTCAAATACGGTATTTTCTGGCAACCCAACATCTTCGCTTAAATTATTAAACTTTCCGGTTGAGGGATTATATATGCTTATCCCTTCCCTTGTGCCTATCCACATCCATCCTCTGCTATCCTCAATAATCGAGTTTACAACATCCTGTACCAAGGAGTTCGTATCCCTTCTGTTGTTTTTTAAATAGCTAAACTTAGCGGTTTTGGCATCAAGGATACTCAGCCCTGCCGTGGTACCGATCCAGATATTTTTCTTTTTATCTTCGTACAAACTAGAAACGACATAAGCATTTATCGTGTTTTTGACTGATGGATTAAAGTGTTTAAATTTTCCGGTGCTCCGGTCAAGCAAATCCAGCCCCCCGTTTAAGGTGCCCACCCATAACCTGTTGGCAGAATCTTCCAATATATCATAAATACGGTTATCTGAAATACTGGAAGGGTCTGCTGTATGCCTAAAATTCGTGAATTTCTGTCCGTCAAAAGAATCAAGTCCACCTAAATAAGTCCCGATCCACAAAACGCCCGAACGATCAAGCTTAAGGCTTACCACAATATCACTACTCAAAGAATTACTGCTCGCTGGATTATTTCGGTATGTTTTGATCTCGCCCGTACTTCTGTTTAAATACAATAAGCCGTCTCCGTTTGTTCCGATCCACAAATTCCCTTTATTATCCTCTGCAAATGAATTAACATCCTTATTTATTGGTTTTTTGCCAGTTAAATACTGATTTCGGGGAAACTTATATATGCTTTTGTGATAGTAACAGATCCCTTTCTTATATGTTCCGATCCAGACTATACCATTATTGTCCTTGTACAAAGCAGCTATGCTGTTATCACTTAATCCTCTTGCGTCATCTTTTTTGTTTAAAACATAGGTTAATCGGTAAGTATGTTTATCTAAAATATTAATTCCGCCATGATCGGTCCCTATCCAGATATTTCCATCATCGCCCTCGATTACCTGGCTTACATTGTTCGAACTTAGTCCAGAATGATCTTGCTTTTTCCCAAAATAACTAAACTGATCACTTACCACATTAAGATAATATAAACCGAATGGGTTACTCCTACTGTAAATAAAAATATTTCCCTGCGAATCATGATTGAGATTGAAGGAATTTACCTGTTTACCAAAACGCTTGTTTACTGCAAAGTACCTATTTGTTACCCTGTGGTTCTTTAAGTTAAACTTATCAAGAACGCCGCTGGTATAGCTAACCCATAAATTACCTTTTTCATCATCTATAAAATCACTTATCTGATCGTTGTATAAAGAATTTGATAAGTCGTTCTTATGAGTATATGCAATGGTTTTACCACTTTTCGAATCATAGCAAAAAATACCGAGGTTTTCGACGTGGAAATAGACCATGCCGCTATTGTTGCCTTTTATCTTCTTAAGGTAGCCGCTGGGAATTTTATATTTTTTAAAGTGTTTGTCCTGAAAGCGCTCAAACTTTTCAGTTGATGGATTGTAAATACTGAAACCGCTATTAGAGGTAATCCACAACTGTTTCTCAGGGCCTTCAAATATATCTACGATATACCCTTCTGGTATGCTGGTACTATCTTTTGAACTATGCTTAAATACTTTGAATTCATGCCCGTCATAACGGTTAAGGCCGGCCATGGTACCAAACCACATAAATCCTTTACGGTCTTTATATATTGCATTTACCTGATTGTCTGATAAGCCGTTAGCAATATCAAGGTGGGGAAATTGATACACATTTTCCTGCGCAAAAAGAGAATTACACAGTATGAGTGCGCTGATTAAAGCTAAAAGCCGATACATATATTTTATTATAAACAGAAATCATTCCTGAGACCCCCTCAATGATTAAAGTAGCTTTAATGGTTATAGTTGATAAGAATTAAGTATTAGCTAAACTACGTTTAAATCCTGATATCTTTTAAAAAATGTAAAATTTTCAAGGTATTTTAAAACCAGGTTGTATCAATTAAGTGGACAAACAAGCCACTTTAAAGTAATCAACAAAGGGTTTCAACCTTTGCCGTGATATGCAGAATACGACGTTTACTCGCTCCAAACCAATACACCAGCAGGTTTCAATGTTTTTTCTCCAACAATAATCTTCGAATTTGCAGGAATATTTATATTATAATCAGTAGAAGAATAATTTACGGCCATATAAAATCCATCCCTCCAATAAACATAAACACCTGGCGGATAATTTTCGGTCGTTGCCCCTGCTCCGGTATAAGTGTTGCGTAACAAATCCTTTTCCAGCTTCGAATCGTCTGTGGCTACACCTATGTAGGTTACCGATCCTTTACCGATTTTGTGCTTTACAACAGCTGCCTTTCCTTTATAAAACTGGTTTTCATACCTTGCAAGAACTTCGGTATTTTGATCGGGCTGCAACAGATCGCCCCATTTATTCCATTTGTAATGTTCCGAACCCATCTGGATGTCTCCTTTCCCATAAGCTGAAAGCATATCGGTTGCCGTAATCTGCACGCCGATAAGGCCCGAAATTGGCGCTGCCGGTTTACCCTCCCAGAAATGCCCCATGCGGTTTTTGGTTGCTGTACGGCAGGTAATAATCAAATGTCCGCCACGCGTTACATAATCATTCCATTTCTTTATCAGAGCCGAGTCGGCCATTTCGTAAGCAGGAACAATCACCACCTTATATTTCGACAGATCAGTAGTTTCAGGCACTACATCAACAGGGGCTCCCAAAGATTTTGCCATTTCCAGAAACTTTACGGGATAGTTCCATGTGTCCCACTGGTTGGTCTGTTTCTGCCTGTCGATGGTCCAGTAATTTTCCAGGTTCCAAAGAATGGCCGTTGAGCGTTCCATCAGTTTTTCAGGAACCTTGGCCCCCGGCCTGTACAACTTCCTCAGTTCTTTTATTTCTTTCATAAACTGAATGTACTCTTCGCCTCCGGGAGAAGGTGTTACCCCATCTGTTTGTATAACACCGGAATGGTACTGTTCGGCGCTGTATAAAATCTGCCTGAAGCGGTAAGAACAGGCAAGTTTCCCACCCGCAGCAAAGGTATGGTACAGCCACATGCGCACTGTTCCGGGCAAAAGAAGCGGGTTGTAGCTTCCCCAGTTTACAGGACCGGGCTGAATTTCCATCACGCCCGACACTCCTCCCACATGCTTAAAATATTCTGAAGCAAAAAGGATAACCCGGCTATCTCCCATCCTAAATCCCAGTTCGCCTATGTTGTCGCTACCACCATTGGGATAGGCAGTATAGGCTGCAAAATCCAGTTTCTTTGTCCGCCCCGGATCGGAACCGGGAGAAACCGCGGTATAATTAGTGGTAATATACTGCTGCTTCGATATGAGGCCACGCAGGGTGCCGGCCTGAAAATCAAGAAATCCGGCCTGTGCATCGGCACAGTAACGCTTAAAATCGAGCAGGGCATGCGGATTGTTGCCCCACCAGCCAACCAGATTGGTGTTATGGATCATAACCTGGTCGAAATTGTTATACCACTGGCTCCAGAAAGCTGTACCCCAGGCATCATTTAAAGCATCAATGGTTTTGTACCTGCTTTTTAGCCATTGCCTGAAAGCTTTCTGCGAGGACACGCTATAATCTGGTTTCGCATCGGGCTCATTATCCAACTGCCATCCGGTCACATTTTTATGCTGACCATAACGCCTACCCATCTCGGTTACAATTTTTTCGACAAACAAACGGTATTTTGGATTAACAATCGAAGCCAGCCCCCTTGTTCCATGTTCAGCCCGGATATAATGCCCATCCATTATAAAGGTTTCGGGATAATTAGCCCGCATCCATGCTGGTGTGGTTGCAGATGGCGTGCACATGACCACCTTAAGCTTATATTTTACACATAAACCCACCACCTTATCTAACCAGGTAAAGTCAAACCGTCCTTCTTCAGGTTCCATTTTAAACCAGGCAAATTCGGCAAGGTGAACAAACTCATAGCCCATATCCGAAATCTTTTTGATATCGCGCTCCCATTGGCTTTCTTTCCAGTGTTCGGGGTAATAGTATATTCCGGTAGTGATCAGGTCTTTTTCAGGAAAATATGGATTGGCATTTTGGGATTTCGCGGCAGTTCCGTAGATCACAATTAACATAAATGCAATTAAATACTTCTTCATAATTTTATGCTTGTTATTTTTTTACTTTAAAGAATCAAACGATTAGTAACTTGTTTTATCCATCGGCAGCAATCAGTTCACCTTTATTTAAAAATATGCTGAACAAAAAGGTATAAGTTATTGGCCCACTCCGTATCATCATGAGCATTTGCATCCACATACCATACATGTGGTACCCCTTGCGATTTGAGGTGTTGGTGCACGCGCTGGCTAACACTAAACAGCCCATCTTTACTACCACAAGCCAGCCATAATATTTTAAGTTTATGTTTTGCAGCCGACAAATCGGGTAAAAGTTTAATATTAGAAAGACCTCCGAATTGGTTGGTGTTAGGCGCGGAAGAGAATCCACCCACATAAGCAAAAGTGTTAATATGTGCGAGGCCTATGTTCAAGGATTGACCACCACCCATAGACAAGCCCGCGAGCGCACGATGTTTGCGGTCAGTGTAAACTGAATAATGAGATTCAATAAAAGGAATGATTTCATGAAGCAAATCATTTTGGAAAGATATCCCGTAACCTTTATAGCCTCCTTTTCGTTCTTCCTGCTCATCTGGTTTTGGATTATTTACAGTCACGTTGGTATTGCAGTTTGGAAAAACGATTATCATTGGCTTAATTTTACCCTCGCTTATCAGGTTATCGATAATATTATTGGCATGAACCCAATATGGCCATTGACCGTTACCTGAATTAAGTCCATGCAAGAGATAAATCACCGGATAGCGTTTAGCAGGCGAATAACCTGGAGGAGTATAAACCAGCATTTCTCGGGATTGACCCAGTGCTTTGGAACTGTATTGAACAGTGCTGACGATGCCATGAAATATATTGTCGCGTTTATCTCTGAAACCCATTGGAGGATCGTTAAACGCAGGTTTATCGTCAGCCCCTGGTTTGGTAGCCTTATCAAAAATACCTTTTTCTGCTCCCTGCTCCTTAATGTATCCCCTCATCTCCATCCATTTCCGGCAGGCTTCCGGCCATAATGATTCAGTATTTTCAGAATGTGCAAGTCCATAACCATGCCCACCTGACTGATAAACATGAAGTTCGCAGGCCACATTCTTTTTCTCCATAGCAAGCGCATATGCAACACTGTTTTGCACCGGCACCGCTTTATCATCCATAGAATGTACCAGAAACGCAGGTGGTGTTTGATCGTTAACCTGTAGTTCATTTGAAAAATAGGTTACTCTTTCTGCAGCTGGATTTTCGCCCAATAAATTTACTTTTGAACCTTTATGAGTAATATTTTCCTGCATAGATATAACCGGATAAATCAGTATCGAAAAGTCTGGCCGCAGGCTGATTGTATCAGTAATTGCCGAGGCCTTTTCTTTGAAATGAGTTGATACTGTAGCTGCAAGATGTCCACCTGCCGAAAATCCCATAATCCCGATTTTTCCGGGATTGATCCCCCACGCTTTAGCGTTGCGCCTCACTAAGCGAACGGCTTGCTGCCCATCTTGTAATGGACAGGTAGCCTTATCAACCATAGTCGCATCGTTTGGCAAGCGATATTTCAGTACGAAGGCCGTAACACCAAGACTGTTTAACCACTTGGCAACTTCCTTTCCTTCGTGGGCAATGGCCAGCCCAGAATAACCACCTCCCGGGCATATAATTACTGCTGTACCATTTGCTGTTTCCGACGGGGCAGCGTACATCTCAAGTAAGGGTTTTGTGATAAAAGTCATCCAACTATTTGCTGAATCTACTTGCTGTTTATAATTGGTATTGGCCATTGCACCAGGAGCTTCTCCATCCCAAAGATTGATCTGTTTACTTTGGCCAAAAACGTTGAGGGTGGCCATCAAACAGCTCAAAAGCAATAGGTTTTCTCTTATATTTATAGATTTCATTTGCTTTTATAATATTGTTCCATAATATACCAGGCCATTTTTCTTTCACCCTTTTCCGATAACAAACCTTTTCTGTTGTATCCTTTCTGATAAACGGGGTGCATTCTGCCTAATGAGCGGTAATCAAACAAAAGCCATGGGGCAACCCCGCAAAGATTAGGAATGGTGTTAAACATTTTGAGCTGGTCGGTATAGATTTTCTTTTGATATTCTTCTCTCCAGGAAGCAGCCTCATCGGCTGCTCCATTCCTGTTGCCAAACAATGCCTCGCCACCGAATTCGGAAATAAAAACCGGCTTATCCGGAAAGGCCACGTTCCAGGTTGTATTTTCGGGCTTACCTTGCCAGGGAATATACCAGCCAATATACTCGTTAACAGCGATGATATCGGCATACTTGTAAAGGCTATCCCGTACTTTAAAAGAATTATTGCTGTAAGCCTGACTGTTGGTAACATGCGTTATTAATCTGGTAGAGTCAAGTGCTCTACATACCTTAGTTAATCCGGCGAGTGCGTTGGTACGGTTTGGTGTACCGTCATAGGTTTCGTTAGAAAGACTCCAGATAACGACACTACACCGGTTCCTGTCTCTACTAACCATTTCCCTGAGCATCAAATCCATTTTTGATAAAACCGCAGTATCTGAAAATTCAATGTGCTGATATACGGGCAATTCGCTCCAAACCATTAGTCCCATTTTTTCGGCCTGCTTTACCATGTTTTCATTGTGCGGATAATGTGCCAGCCGGACCAAATTGCAACCAAGCTCTTTTGCTTGGCTCAACAGCAATGTGGCATCTTCTTTTGAGAAGGCCCTTGATCCTTTATATGGGTTTTCTTCGTGGATATTTATTCCTTTGAAAAAAATCTCTTTACCATTCAGCACAACTTTATTCCCCTTTACTTCAATATTTCTGAAACCGATCTCATCTTCAATGGTATCGGTTTCGCTTTCAATAATCACTTTGTAAAGTTTCGGATGATCAGGAGACCACAGTTTAAAAGCAGAAGAAAATTGAAGCCTGGCCAGGCCGCTAGTGTCTGATCTTGTTAAATAAACCAGGTCAAGCTCTGGAATTTTAATTTTGATCTTTTGTACTTTATTAACACCATTTACCTTAATCCATCCCAAAACATCCTTCCGGCTCCCCTTTTTAAGCTGAATACTATAATCCTCAACATAGGTATTACCAGTTTCGATAAGATATACATCCCTGGTTATGCCACCATAGTTTAACCAATCATATCCTATTCCGGGAAGTCCGTTTTTTAGGCGTTTGTTGTCAACTTTAACGATCAGTGAATTTGTTCCCGCTTTTATTTTCGTTGTTATTTCAAACTGAAAGGGTGTAAAACCTCCTTCGTGGCTTCCAATCTTTTCCCCGTTCAGGTAAACATCGGCCAGGTAATTTACAGCGCCAAAATAAATGAAAAGCCTTTTTCCTTTGCTAATGGAATAATTAAACTCCTTTTTATACCAAACAACGCCTTCTAAAAAAGTGAGTTCACTCATCTGAGAATTAAAATCGCCTGGCACTTTTAATTGCGGTCCTCCTTCAAAAGAATATTCTACAAAGTCTGTTTTTAATTCTGTTTTTTTCTCTTGCCATAGCTGCCTCCGCTCGCCAATGCCAGTGGGATCCAGGATTACATTCCAGCTACCGTTTAAACTGGTCGTATTTCTCGATGGAGCGCTAATCATTCCGGTTTGGGCAAACAAGGTGCTCGCCCAAAACCACAAAATAAGCGATAGAAAACTTTTAATAGTATTATCAACTTTTATCATATGCCGTACTTATCAGTATATTTTATTCTTTTGGCAATCCCAGGTATCATCATCTACTGCTCTGTATATCGAATTGATGTTTATAAACCGATTGGGATTCAGTTAACTACCAGGCCGTTTTATTTATTTCTATAAAAATCTATTGATTAATTCAAATACTCAGTAACCGTTTGATTTTTGAATTAATATCCTTTTTGATGGTTATAATCAGCTGTTTTGATACTTAAAGTTTCCGCGGGTAAATTAGGAGAGGTAACCGTTAGTTTGATATCGCCAGCTTCATGTTTGCTCTTTATCACAACTAGAGCTTTACCTTTCCATGCTTTACGGGTATTGCCCACGTATTGTTCAAAATCTTTCAGATCAGCATTATCCACTCCTGCAATTACGCCTGCACCTTCGATTTTGAAATGCAAACGGTTGTTAGCATTAGGTTGAATTGTTCCCTCTTTATCGGTTAGTTCGATCGTGATGTACGATAAATCCTGCCCGTTGGCCAAGATTTCTTTCCGGTCTGCCCTTAGTTTTATTTTTGCAGCCTCGCCAGCAGTTTTGAGGATGACTGATCCCGTTTCTTTATTATCTTCTACACCTACGGCTTTAATCAAACCCGCAGCATATGAAACCTCAAAAGTAGCCTTAAACTGTTGCCCAATGGTAGTTGCCTGTTCACCTATCAGTTTGTTATTCAGGTAAAGCCTCACTTTCGGGTATTTGGAATACACTTCAACCTGAACGGTTCTCCCTTCAAAACCCGGCCAGGTCCAGCTTTCCCAAGTTGGATAAACTGACCACCAGGTTTCTTTTATTTCCAAAGGTTCCGGAGCAGGTTCACGCACGGCCATATAAAGTTTTTCGTTATCGTTGTACAACATGCTCCGGTAATGGGAAATGGGTTTTCTCCATCCGGTCAGATCGATATCACCACAATAAGCACCATGCCATGGAAAAAAATTATTTTCCCAGTGTTCACCAGGGGTATCCCCAGAATAATACCAACGGCCAATTCCTGACTCACCCAGATAATCCATTGCTGTCCAAACAAAATCACCGATTACATAATTGTTTTCCTGCACAAGTTTCCAATTGGCAAAAGCATCTTTCGGATAGGATTCGGTTTGAACAATGATACGAGAAGGCACTCTTTTATGATCTTCTGGAGCAGTATGCAGGTTGTAATTATAGCCGGCAACATCATGTACGTTTATCAAAGAATCCAGGTTTTCCCATTTGTTTAAATTCACAACGGCAGAAGTTACAGGTCTTGTAATGTCTATTTTTTTCACTTCCTGCAAAAGCATTTTAGCTGTTTCAACAGCTTCAGGTTTTCCCCGTTCTGCAATTTCATTACCGATGCTCCACATCACGATAGAGGGATGGTTTCGATCCCTTAAAATCATTGCCTGCAAATCTTTTTTCCACCATTGGTCGAAATATTTTGCATAATCATTGGTATTTTTTCCAATTTTCCAGCAGTCGAAAGATTCGTCCATTACGAGCAGGCCTAATCTATCGCAGGCATCGAGAAATGCTTCAGAAGGTGGATTGTGAGAAGTTCTCACGGCATTGAAACCACTGGCTTTAAGCAATTCTACTTTACGCTCTTCGGCACGGTCAAAAGCAGCAGCGCCCAAACAGCCATTATCGTGATGCACACAACCGCCGTTTATTTTCACTGTTTTTCCATTCAATTGAAACCCATTTTCGGTCGTAAATTTTATAGAGCGGATACCAAAATTGGTTTTTGTATTGTCCAGCACTTTTTTGTCTTTTACTACCTGAACCTGCGCCTGGTATAAATTCGGTGTTTCCGGTGTCCAGAGCATAGGATCTGACACTTGTATAGTCTGGGTGATTTCCTTTTCGCTATTGGCAGGAAGTACGACTTGCATCTGGCCATTAGCAATTTTTTTAGAATTTTTATTCCAAAGAAGCATTTTTACAACAATTTGCTGGGCAGATGCTGTTTCATTTTTAACCTTGGTTTTTACCAGTACAGTTGCTTTTTTTGAAGACACCTGAGGAGTTGAAATGTCAACACCCCAATGTGCAACGTGCACAGGGTCGGTAACATTTAACCATACATGGCGGTAAATACCAGAGCCACTGTACCAGCGGCTGTTCATCTGTTGTGAATTGTCGACACGGACAGCAATAACATTCTCTTTTCCAAAATCGAGATAAGGTGTAAGGTCGTAACTGAATGATGTGTAACCATAAGGATAAACACCCAGCGATTTTCCATTAATAAAAAGCTCGGAATTCATATAAATACCTTCAAAATAAATAGCTGTTTTTTTTACCTTCCAGCTATCAGGCACCTGAAAGGTTTTTCGATACCAGCCTATCCCTGACGGAAAAAATCCACCTCCTCCTCCTGTAGCATTTTTAGGATGAGTTTTTCCTTCGATACTCCAATCGTGCGGTAAATCAAGTTTACGCCAACCCGAATCATTGAAATCATTTGCTTTAGCTTCTGGCGTATCACCTAAACAGAATTTCCAGTCATAATCAAATAACTGTTTTCTTTCTATGCCATTTTGCGCATACCCTGAAAAAAAGCTTATAAATAGTACGAATACCAATACTATTTGTTTTGCAAAATATTGTCTTTTGTATAAATTGAAGCTCCTCACTTTGTTGTGTTATATTAATTTGTATTATTAAATATTATAGCATTCATCAATGTTATTGCGTAAATTAACAAAGGCTTTAAAACGGCCTAATGCATTGCAGGGAACTGGTAACCTTAGTTCGATTAACATTTACCCGTTGTGATCAATTTTTTGTTTCTTTTTCCTAACTCGATCGTCATGCTGAACTTGTTTCAGCATCTTTCCTGCTAGATAGACCCTGAAATAAATTCAGGGTGACGGCGGTTAGTTAAAATATCTAAAGAAGATCTTTAAAGGCATGTTATTAATCAAGTTCAGGTTAATATCTTAACGCAAAGGAGTTATCCGATACAGTCCAGCCCCATGTTGTGGCAATTCACGCTCAAAGCTCCCATTAAAAGTTCCGAGCTCTTTGTGATTCCATAAATCGCGCACTTTTACTTTGCCTTTTATATTAATAGCTTCAAAGTTTACTTTTACATTGGCCTTATCGGGAACATCTAATGTTCCTTTATCAACCAAAACACCAAAAGTCACTGAGCCTTTTTCCTGTGTTACGTAGCCAGTTGCTGTAAAAGAATCATAACCTTCTGGCAATTGATAAACGATCACAGACGCTGCATGAGCACCAATTCCCTCTCGTGTTTCATTATTTATAATAATTGGTTTATTATCTAAGGTACGATTGACATTTGCATCTCCCCAGCCTGAAGTTGCACTCAGCCATTTGAGGTTAGTCAGTTTTAAATCGCCCATGGGGCCGTGAAGAACAGGATCTGCCCAAACAATATGATCTAAATCAAACCCATTGCCCCCATCTTTCACAAAGAGAACAAGTTTTTTACCATCTTTTACCGATACTTCTATCTTTTGCGAACTTCCTTTACCGGCAATTATTGGACTTACATAATCGGCATTGTTGAAATCAAGATTCTCTCCTTTGCTTTGCGCGTTGAAAAGAGCCACATACTTATCTTTGCTATTAGGCACATCGGCCGTCCACACGATCAGATTCTTTTCACGTGATACCTGACGGTTATTTATGCTCTGTTGATTTACTTTGAGCATTTCAGGATTGGTGAGCATTTCCTTGGTAAAATCGTCAAGCTTGGTCATATTTCCACCAAAAATAAGTGGCGAACGACCAATAGCCCAAAGGCTCATAAGCGTATATTGTTCGTTTTTAGTGAAATGGGTTGGACGATTGAATTCAACAATTCCAATCGGGAGCATATCTGCATCAGGGAAATGGCCAGGTCCACGAAAAGGTGTCCACACGTCCATTCGCTCAAACATCGCTTGCAACAATCCCCAGCGATCCCAAAAATCGTCGGTGATACGCCACATATTGGCATGATTCATCACATGATCGCCCATTTTAACCGGCGTTGCTCCCGGAGATAAACTTAACAGAATATGTCTCCCGGTTTTATCTATTGCTTTGCGAAGCGCCTCAATTTCTGCCTTTTGTACATCATCATAAGGACGTGAAATATCGTCGCATTTGATAAAATCCACTCCCCAGTCGGCATACATCTGCACAATGGAATTATAGTAAGCCTGACCTTCAGGGCTATTAGCCTTAATGCCGTACATATCAGGATTCCATGGACAGGTAGAGCTTTTAATGGCAATATCCTGCGCTTTTACGTTTGTTCCGAGTACCGGTGTATTTTTTTCGACAGCCTGACGAGGAATTCCGCGCATAATATGAATGCCGAATTTCAGTCCTTTGGCGTGCACATAGTCTGCAAGAGGTTTGAAACCTTTTCCATCTGCAGCCGAAGGAAATTTTTTCAAACCTGGCGTTAAGCGGCCATAGCCATCCATGGTAAGTAGCGCGTTTGGGTCGTAAGCATGTCCTTTTGATTCAGGCTCATACCATTGAATATCAACTGTAAGATAGTTGTATCCGCTTGGCAAAAGGTATTTTGCCATCGCATCTGCCTGTTCTTTTACTTGCTGTTCGGTAACGGTTGTTCCAAAACAATCCCAACTGTTCCAACCAAGAGGCGGTGTTGATGCCCATTGATGATATTTTTTTTTGGCTGTTTGCGCATTTATAACACTAAAAACAAGTGCCAAAACCAAGGTAAGCGTATATTTCATTTTAATTAGGTTAATATTATTTTTCTAATTTTTAGTGCCTGTTTAAATTTTATTATAAATTATCAGTATGCCAGTCTGTCCAAAGGACTCCTATGGAGAGCGTAGTCGAAGACCTGTTTTTTGATATATTAAAAGCAATCGACTCCACTCAGTGTGACAACATTATTAGATAAGTAAAATAATTGTATCAAGTTTAAGCAGGCTATTAATTTTTAATGAAACCACTCTTTATTTTACTGGGGTATATTTAAAATTCTTAAACGTTACCTTTCCTTCTCCTATTGAACAAAGGCCGATCCGTAAACTCAAAAATCCGCTAAGTACATTATGGTGCATGCCCGATACCTCAAAAGAGTTTTCAATTTTATTCCATTTGATACCATCTTTACTGTAATACATATCTACCGTGTTTTCTATATTTTTGAGACGCAGGAACACATGGTTGTTAACTACATTTTTTTCAGCCGGGGCTCGCCAGCCACGCAAATCGGCAACTACATCTTCATTGTTGGCGAGTATACCGGACGATGCAGTGCTGTTATAAAAAAGAGCCAACCCGGCAGTTGCCTTTCCTTCAATTAATACCTCAACATCAACGGTGTAGGAATGGTCTTCGGGGATGCATAATAAGGGAGAACTATTACCAATAGTATTTCCTTTTGCTTTAACAGACAAGCTATTGTTGGCCAATTTAAACCTATTGGTATCCAGTTCTTCAAAGAATTGCCATTGAGATTTTAATTTATTACCCGCAAAATTGTCGCTCAGGTTAAAATTGGTTTTAGAAGGGCCCAAATCTGGCTTTCTGATCGGTTTACTGTCGATTATACCTGTTGGTACTTTGTACCATCCGTCTTTTGTCCATTCTATAGGCAGAAGCATTGTTTGGCGGCCTTTATTGTAATAGTCTTTTTCATAAGCGTGAAACACCATCCACCAGTTTCCTTTCACATCATCAATAATGGTAGCATGCCCTTTTGATCTCCATTTTTCAGATTTTTCTGTTGTTCTTACAATCGGATTATAGGGAGAATTTTCCCATGGACCGGATAAGGATTTAGATCGTGCTGATACGACCATGTGCCCGGTTATTGGACCTGCTGTTCCGCCTTCGGCCACAGTAATATAGTAGTATTCTCCCCTTTTTATCAATTTAGGACCTTCCAGGCAAAAACACTCAATAGACCAGTGTCTAGGGATGGGCCAACCTTTGTACGAACTCTTTTGGTTTCCTGTGGTGGAAAGACCATCATCAGCCAGAGGCACAAATCCGCCGTCACTGAAGAATAAATATCTTTTGCCCTGCTCATCTGTAATATGTCCCGGGTCAATATTGCCGATTTTCAAATCAACCGGTTCACTCCATTTACCACCGATCGAATCTGCTGTGACCACATAATTGGTACCGTTTGCTGGGAAATAGATATAAAACTTATTTTTATACTTCACCAGATCAGGTGCATACACTGAACCTACTTTTTTGTGCAGGGCGTGGGTTACCGGTTTCCAGTTGATCAGATCTTTTGAATGCCAGATCAATAAACCTGGATAATATTCGAAAGATGAATGGACCATGTAATAATTATCCCCATCGCGTAATATACTAGGGTCGGGATAATCCCCTGCGAAAATTGGATTCGTATAGAAGCCCGGGGTCTTCGGGTTCTGAGCTACCTGGTATTGCGCTGTTGCACAAATGCTAAACTGCAGCAAAAAAATTGTGATTATAAATTTATTCATATTATTAGGTGTAAAAAGTATTATTAACCTGTAATTTTAGGCCTGATCATTTATTATTTTTGTGTAATTCCTTTCCAATTATCTGTTCTGAAAGGGATGGCAGGCAGACCTTCGAAATTTATCAGGTTACATTCCGGATTATCGGCCCAGGCATAACGTACAGCTTGCGGATCCTGCACCTGATCAGCATAAACCACCACATATTTTCCCTTTATGGTGGCTTTCGCCCAGTAAAACTGTTGATCGTTACCCGCTATTGAGAATCCTGTTATTTCTTTGGCATCTTTGGTTCGAAGGCCAGCTGAAGCATTGGCAAAACTGATGTAGATCCGGTTTTTTTCTTTCCGGTAACTTTTATACAAAGGGCCCGATGCTGTAACGTTTTGTTTGTACACCAGTTTATTGGCATTTAATGCCAGGCGCCGACCAACCTCCTGTTTGTTCTTTGGATGGATATTATCTGCTTCACCGATATCGATGATGCAGGCCATACCAGTATTGGGTTGCGATAATGTTAACGTTTGGGCTTCCCTTAGTTCGGCCCATTCACTTTCGGAAGGAAGCGGCTTTGTTTTTTTGAAATTTGTGAGCTGAACATACAGAAATGGTAGATCGCCCTGCTGCCAGCGTTTTCGCCAATCATTGATCAGCATGGGAAATAACTTTCGGTAGTTATAGGCCTCGGCCTCATTGGCTTCGCCCTGGTACCAGAGAAATCCTTTGATGCCAAAAGGAATAACCGGGTTGATCATTGCATTGAACAGCAATGAGGGATAATTTTGATAATTGTTTATTTTGGGCAATCCTGGTTCAAGGTCTTTTTGGTACCGCCATTTCCCCGCTAAGGAAACTTTAACAGCACCATCAGTGATATTAATTCCCTCTGCAGGAGGATTTAAGCCACCGCCGCCCCACAACATTGCTATCCTGAGGCTAATCGTATTTTCGCCTTTTCTAATTAATTTAGCAGGAATAGTATAGGATTGTTTCGGATCACTGTTCCATATGGTTTTACAGATTTCTTCGCCATTAAAATACATTGAATAGTTCATCTCCGGGTGCCCTATGTGCAGGGTTAAATCTTTTCCGAAAAAGGATTCTGGCAAGGTTATCTTTTTACGCAGCCATACCATCCCTTCATATGGGCCAATACCAAAATCTTTGATCAGCCGGGGCATTTCTACTGTCGGCCAGCCCGAATCATCATATCTGATTGCCGGTATTATTTTATCTGTATTATTTTGCGGTTGATATACAATTTCCCAGAAACGGATCAGATTAAGGCTATCATTTACAAAACTTTGTTCACTTAGTGTATCGTTGGCGGTTATATTTGCTTGGGTAATCGGTGAAGTCAGCAATTGCTCCCGGCTTGTCCACGATTCTATCGGCGTGCCTCCCCAGGTGCTTTGTATAATGCCAATGGGAACATGTTGATCTTTGTGTATTTTTCGGGCAAAATAGTAGGCTACAGCAGAGAACTGTTGCACATTTGAAGGATTACAAACCTCCCATTTTCCATCTAGAATATCAGATTGTGGTGTTATTTTTTTGTCGTGCGCTACCTGAAGGAAACGTATTTGTGAAAAATCGGCATTTGCAATTTCCCTGGTAGCATCCTGAGACTGCTGTACCGACCATTCCATATTGGATTGCCCGGAAGCCAGCCATACATCGCCGATAAGGATTCCTTTCAGTTTAATTTCGGCATTTGGTTTTCCTGTTTCAGAAATTTTGAGTTCGTATGGCCCCCCTGCTTTTAATACCGGAAAGAGAAGCTTCCATTTCCCTGAATGATCTGCTATTGCTGTAGCTCGGGATTTCCCGAGCTCAGCTGTGATATGTGTACCAGGTGCTGAGTTTCCCCAAACGGGAATTTTAATACCTCGCTGTAAAATCATGCTATCTCCAAACACTCTTGGCAGCGTAATCTGAGCATGCCCATTCTGGATAAAAAAGAACAGCATAAAAAATATAAACCAGGCTTGTATCTGTATTCTCATTATTTGTGTGTATTGTTATTCTCCCCGAGATAGAGGCATTCGATCCATCAATAGCTAAACTTCCATCTGGCGGGAGATTTATATTTACCAAAATCTACGATCCATGAAGAACCGTGGATTAAAAAATAGTATTTATTCGTTGCTTTCAGATTCTCGTTATCAGAACTATTTAAATAATAAACCTTATAAGAAATGGAGCCAGCAGCATTTTCACGCTGGCTCCATACAAAAAATTCAATTATTTATTTTTTAACCATCTTAAATGATTTTGAGTAATTTATACAATCATTGATTTCAATAAAAATCCTATTGTCAATTGGCTTGAAGACAATGATTTTATTGTCTCTACTTTTCTTCCAGGTATATCAAAAATGGAAACACGGAATGGTTGATCTGAATTTACAGCTTCACCTTTAAATTCGTTAACAAATAGGAATTGGATAAACCTTAATTGAATTGTCACATGATTGGTTCGATTCAGTCGTCAGGCTTACTGCTTCTTTCCAGTAATTATAAAATTATCAAACATTATCGCATTAGAACTAACCGTATTCGGATTTACTCTAAGGCTTATTGTTTTATAATTTCCTGAAGGCAAAGCAACCAATTTTGTTTCTTTATACCACCCTCCACCACTAGCAACTGTAGGTAGCGTTACCCAAGAAGCACCGCCATCAACACTTGCTTCAATTTTTGGTTTTACAGCATCTCCTGAATCTTCAACAACAAAATCATAAGACAGGTTTAAATCTGTAAAACCAGCCACATTGATATCAGGTATGGTAACAGCAGCACCTTTAGATTCTATTTTCAAATTATATTGCTCACCCCACCCTTGGCGCAAATTTATATTGGCATCGCCAGCAGTTTTTAGATCTATTTTACCACTCCATGTTCCTGCCTTTGTAGATGGTTTAAATGTATGCATTTGACCATCACCAAGGATGGTAACATTTGATTCAAAATTTTCAGAATACAGCGTTTCCTGTGCATTTGCTAACATCCCTGTTAGTAGCGCAAAAAATAATAATGTGATTTTTTTCATGTTAATTTGTTTTTTAAGTTTATATATTGATTAGAATTAAGCAATTATTTGTTTAAAACAACTGGGCAAATAGTTTTAGGTATAGGCATTTATCTCCAGTTGCCATTCTTTACTTAGCACCTGTAATCAGCGCATCTACGATACGCTGATCAAGAACTTTATTGTTTCTGCGGTCTAAAACAGTACCTTGTTCCCAAAAGAAGGGCTTAAGACCAAATTTAATGGCCTGTTGGGTTGAGTAAGCTGTCCAGTAGTCAACTGCATCATTGTGTTTTGCCATGTCTGAAGGCAGATACTTAGGGTTTTTTCTCCGAAAAGCTGCATATTCACCCATGATTACAGGGATGCCTTTATCGACAAACTTGGCTTTCATCAGAGCATACAATCTTGATAGTTCACTTTCTTCACCCCAGGTTGCATTTCGGCCTGGATCGGTAACCGAATGATGACCCGTTCCCCAGTAGTAGAACATTTTACCCCAGCTGGCATCACCATCCATCAATATTGTAAATTGAGATGGGGTATAGTTATGCACTTCAACCATCATCCGGTTAGGTACCTGATCTGTTGGAAGGGTGTTCATCAGATTATTGGTTTTTTCGAAATCAGTGCCAGGCCCCTGAACAACCAGCACCCTATAACTGTTCTTTCCACCTGTAGACCTTACAGCATTAATAAATGTTTGGTGATAGCCGTTTAGTATTGCCATCTGTTCAGCATTTTCCGCTGGGGGTTCGTTCGCACTCGCAAACATCAGGTGTTCATCAAAATCCCTCATTGTTGTAGCAATCTGTTCCCATAATGCTTTCTGCTTGGCATTAACGGAGTCTTTCTTAACGCTGTTGATATTGTGATCCAGCCAACCATTGTCCCAGTGGATATTCAGCAGCACATATATATCATTATCTACACAATATTTAACCACTTCTTTTACCCTGTTAAGCCATGCAGGATCAATTGTAGCTTTTGATCGATCACTCAAATGTTTCCAGTCCCAGGCGCAGGGAATCCGTATTGCATTAAAACCTGTCTGTTTTACAAATTTCACGTACGATTCGGTAATCTGGGGATTACCCCAGCCACTTTCACCCCCTGGCGATTCCATTGTATTACCGATGTTTATGCCCAAGTTCATTTTGGAAGCCAGTTGCACAGCCGTACTGCCCATACCCGTTGGATCTGGTGCTTTTGGCGATGTATTATACGATGGATATAAGGCACTTACTTCAGGTAAAGAAACGCTGAGCTGAGACTGAACATCCTCCTTTTTTTTGCAAAATGAAGTAAGCAGTGTAAGTATCAACAGTACTAAGATGTAATGTTGTCCTCTAATTTTTATATTTCCGAAAAGATCCATTAATTATATATATCAGCTGTACTATAATCATTTGTCATTGATATGGAAGTAATCAAAGTCTGCATAACCTCCAATGTTTTTAGTTGCATAATTAAACAAAGCAAAACGATAGCCCATAAAATGCGGAATGTCGTATTTCATCTTCAAAGGTTGCCATATTGGTTTCCAAACTTTTCCATCAAGACTATAAAAGAAACTAGCTTCATCTTTTCCATTAAGCGCGTAAAGGTTATTAGCTTCATCGTTCTTGCCGGTAAAATCGCAATCGATTCTGAAGTAAATTTGGTCTTGATCCAATGGAATTCGCTTTACTTCAACAGGTTTATCATTATCAGTAGTGATCATTACTATCGACTTTTGACCCGCGTCAATTTTAACGCCCACTGATCCATACTTTTTTTGGAAAGCTGAGAATCCGGCAAAATCGCCGTCTTTCATTTTGGAAACATCAAGGGCAACAGAAGCTGAGCTGGTTGGACCAACAGTGCGTTGTGTAAGTGTGTTTCTGGCCTGAAGAAAATCAGTGTCGATTCTTCCTGTTTTGAGGCGCAAAAATCCTTTTCTTTCAGTTACAGACCACAGCGCATTATCCGGATTATGATTCCATTGCCAAGCCAGCGGCAAAGCAGGTTCGCCTTTTTTACGGGTAAACTCATCAGAAGAAACAATGCCTGGAATTAAACCTTTACTGGCCGGCAGGTCTAGCTGTTCCGGGACTTTACCATTTTCTCCTAATACAGGCCATCCATCTTCCCACTTTACAGGAACGAGATAAGGAACGCGGCCAACAGCAGCATAATCGCGGAAAAGATAAGAGAACCAACGTCCATCAGGCGTGTTGATCAATCCTCCTTGAGCAATTCCTCTATCCTGTAAGCCAACTTTTCCTTCCCAAGGGCCGTTGATATTATCTGCCCTATGTATAAGTACAGTTCGCATTCCACCGCGTGGTGCGCAAATATTAAATAAATAATATTTGCCTTTTACTTTAAATAATTGAGATCCTTCAGCTCCAAGACCTACTTCTTTTCCTGTTGGTGCACTGGCGTTTTCGATGAGCACCCGCTCCGGAACGCCTGGTTTAACTCCTGTTAGATCGTCATTTAATTCAACAATTTTTAGTCTTTCCGCGTCATGAATTAAATATACCTTGCCATCATCATCAAAAAACAAAGAATTGTCATGATATGCTGGCTTAAAAGAAATTCGTTCCCAGTTTCCTTTTTCTATATCTTTCGTTTTAAAAATATAGGTTTCACCTGTGGTTTGTGCAAAAGTACTTACATAATACATCCCCTTGTGATAGCGTAAACTACTTGCCCAGGTGCCTTTACTATAGGCGTTTTTTCCTTCTGTCAAATTTAGCGCCGGCACATCTGCCAAAGCATCATGGGCATAGTTGATCATTTTCCAATTGACAAGATCTGTCGATTTCATAATGGGCACACCGGGGTTCATGTGCATCGTTGTGCTGCTCATGTAATAGCTATTGCCCACACGTATTATTGAAATATCCGGTACATCTGCATAAATAATAGGATTGGTGGCTTTTTGTGCATATAAACACGGCACTATAAGGGTGATTATTAAGGCTACCATCGATAACCTGTAAATCGCATTTTTCATATTTTCATTTGGGGTTTTCATTCTTAACCAACTTTAATTATCATTAGCATCCATAAACCTGCGACCAGGATTAACGAATGAATTTCCATTCATCAAACAAAAAGCCCTCTCCATTAAACACAAAGTAGATATTCTCTACTCCTTTATCTATTTTCATGGCTATTTTCTTTGAAAGTGTAGTCCATTCCTTCTCATCACATGTAAGGGAAACAAGAGGGGTACCTTTAAGATTATTTACATAAACATCAATTCTGCCTTTTCCCTTCACCCTGGCTTCGAATTTGGCAGGAATCTGTTTGCTAAAATCGGCTCCCCGTACCATAACACATTGTTGATCTGCTTTTCCTTTGGCAACCATATTACCCAGATTACCAGCGGCTTCGAACTGGACTTGCCCCGAAGTTCCTCCTGTGGTTTCTGCCTGCTGAAGAACATATGGATTTAATGGGTTAAGTTGTGACGGACCTTTAAAAGTTGCATTGACCATGGGGAAACTCACATTCTTTTCATCCACCTGCATTTCTTCGATACCCGCATTACGAAAACCGCCCTTAGTGCCAAAATAATCCTGTAAATACATGGCATGGTAAGCAAGATAATATTTCCCTTTAAACTTGAACACGTGAGTGTGATTGTTTGTCAAAGGCCCTACGTTAACATCGCCAGTATTCTTAAAGTAATTATCGCGATACTTCCAGCTATCCGGAGTTAAGGGTGTTTTACTTGTCATGTAAGATATGTTGCATGCGGTTGGTTTATCAATATTGCTATAAGGCCATTCAGTGCGTTCACCCCAGTCCGTACAATAGCTATAAACCCAGGTTCCGTTGATAAAGTTAAGGTCGCTTGCCTCATTAAAATAAGGAGCAGGTATCTTAGCAACATCACTGGCCAAACTGATCATGTCTTTTCCCAATTTGACGATTCTGGCATTATCTGGCATATATTTCGTTTTAGGCGTTCCGCCTCCAAAAGTAAGCCAGCCTGTACCCTGGTCATCAATAAGAACTCCGGGATCGAATGGAGCACCAACATCCACACCGGGAACAGAACGGTCGATTATATTCTTTCCCAATGGGTCTTTCCATGGGCCAACCGGAGAGGTGGAAGTAAGCACCGCTGAGCCACCACCGCCATTTGAGTAATACAGATAGAAGTGCGTCTTGCCATCTGCTTCCTTTCTGGATGTAATGGAAGGCGCCCAGGAATTCTGGCTCCATGGTGCCAGCTCGGCAGTATTGATGAGGCCATGATAGGTCCAGTTAACCATATCATCAGAAGACATCATCACCAGTGTACGGATATGCTCATATGAATTTTTCCCATCCTTCCCTACCTTCTCATACTGTTGATGATCATTAGTGGCATACACATAAATTCTTCCATTGTATTCTACGGCTGTTGGATCGGCCGTAAACATAAAATCTAATAAAGGATTGGCATTATTGGAGGTAAGTTTCGGCGAAACATTTGCGAATTTTTCTTCCAAACTTCCATTAACTACTTTTGGTTTTTCTACATTAGTTTGAGCTTTTACATCTTTTTGACATCCCAAAAGAGAGATAACAAAAACCGTACTTAACAACGCTTTTTTTCTAAACATGTTTTTTTATTTTCCTTAAAAAACGGATAGTCTTTAAGGGGTTATTTTCAATTGGTTAATTATTCTTTAAGCTAAGCAACAAAAGGTGAGCCCTTCTGCGGGAGTGGCGAACACTAACCAACCTTAGAGAAGGAATAACCTTATGCTATGGCATTGCATTAATAAATGTCTGGTGGTTACTATTGAGTATGGCCATCTGCTCAGCATTATCAGCCGCAGGTTCATTCGCACTGGCAAATTTTAATTAGTAAAAGCCCTACAGCAGCATATTGCTGTAGGGCTTTAGTTTATTTAATTTTTACAACTCTCAAATTATCAACAGCGCCATAAAAGCTGGCTGCCGAAAGCGTGTAGTTATGTATATACATGATGCATGAGGTATTTCCGGAATCACCTGTTAAATCGGAAATTTTGGTTAGTGAAGCCCCCATACCCTCGCCAAGCTCAGGATGTGATGCACGGAATGATGTTAAAGGAATAGTTACTGTTACCCACCCTTTTGTACTGTACGGTACAGTGGTCGTTGCGTTTATTCTCCAAGGTTCCCACCGGGCCATATAGCCATTTACTCCACTTACAATATTAACTGTAGTACCTTTCCAAGTTTTTGGAATATTTACTTCAAATTTAAATGCCCAATTGCCAGCCGCATCTGCAATATTGCTTTGTGGTACCCATTGTATTGCATTCATCGGTATGTTAGTACTCCAGGGCCATCCGTCGTTACTAGACAATCCATCAATATCCAACACAAAATAGGTGCTTGAATTGCCAGAGAAATTAGGATTGCCATTAGTTTGTTTACCAGCACCCCAGTATTGCCAGTTAAAATTGCTGTCCCAATTTGATATAGAGCCTGTTACTACATCATTTACTTGGTACGCAGTAGTAGCCGTGCCAAACGGTGTAGTAACTGAAACCGGTCCGCTTTGCGTTAGCGTTGGCAAAATGAATCCAACAGAACTTCCATTTTTGGATGATACAAATGAAGTAACCGGGGCACCTGCAAACGTAAGCACTTGAATATCTTTAAGATAGCTACCATAAACATAAACCGAATCACCTGGGTTTGCATTTTCATTGGTAATACCTGCTATAACCGGGGTCGCAATTATTTTATGATTCAACGTACCGCTTTTGGTGATGATTGATATCTGATCGTCGGTCGTTGTGGCCGGCATCAAAAAACCAATAGAATTCCCGGCAGTATCTAATTTAAAGGATTGGATTGGGGTGCCTCTATACGAAAAGCGTTGAATGAAAAATAGTCCCGAACCATAAACATAAACAGAATCGCCTGGATTGGCGTATAAATTGGAAATTCCCGCAAAGGTAGGTGCTGCCGGACCTAATTTAAAAGAAAACGTTGTGGAACCTGCTTTTGTAGCGTATTCTACAATATAGAGTTTAGCAGTATCAATTTTTGAAAACTGCATGTCAGGTATTCGCACTACGGCGCTGTTGGGCGCAAATAAAGCGCTGTTAAAAGAAGCAGGAACACCATTGAAACTTATTTGTGTAGCATTCTGCAAATTATCTCCGGTTATTACCACATATTGCCCGTTTGGCGCAGCACTATGCAAAACGGTATCATTAGGTGAGGCTGCATAATTCTTAATACTCAAAATAACTGGAGCAGAACTACTTTCTCTATCTTTTTTACACGCAGGTAATACAGCCGCTATCATTAAGAAAAGCAGCAAAGAGTAGAAGGTTAAATATGATTTTATTTTCATTACAATATCTTTTAATTTTTTTAATTAATAATATGGTACTGGTGGTTCTGCCAATTTAGGGGCGGTGGTTAGCTCAGATGACGGAATTGGCAATGTAAATGAAGAGATAGTTGCCGGAAGCGTAAGTGGCGGAGCAATAGTATCCCTTGTTGCTATCTTCGTTACAGGATCATAAGTAAACGAAATCCGACCGTGGGTAGCATCCTGATCATTAAGAAACTTCACAGCATTAGTCGGATCATAATAAGAATACCTAACCAGGTCCGTCCAGTATTGTCCTTCAAAAGCAAGTTCAACCCTTCTTTCCGTGCGCAGTAAAGCCGGAGTTACCGCAGTCACAATATCCACGCCGGCCCTTGTCCGCACAGCATTGAAATACTTTAGTGCATCAGCATCGCTTGTAGTACTATTGTTACCCAAAATGGCTTCGGCATATACCAAATATACATCGGACAATCTAAGCATTGCATTATGTTCGGGGGATGACCAAGAATCCATTGTTGGCAAGTTGTTGTCTTTTTCGGTACCAACCATGTGTTTTTTCATGCCCGCGCTTTTTGCCTTATAACCACCACCGGCAGCATTCAATTCGGGATAAAAATCTCCGTTGAGCATGATAGTGGCTTTACGCCTTACCGTATCTTTAGCAGAATACATCCGGTATAAATCGTAAGTTGGCGCTAAGGCCATCCATCCACCTTGTTGTTGAGGAGTAATGATTCTATCTGGCGCATAATATTGTTGTAGGCCGTTGCCAGTTCCATACCCGACACCTCCGGCCCATTGAAGCGAGAACAATGATTCGGGATTATCGTTATTTTGCACTTTGAAAACATCATAATAGCTAGGAAACAATGCCAGCCCACTATTTTTACACACATTGCCCGCATACTTTTTGGCACTGTCAAGCAAGGCCTGATCGCGTACACCGCCGCTTTTGCCTACACCCGCCATCGTCAAATATGCCTTGCCCAGCATTCCCTGTGCTGACCAGGTAGTTACCCGGCCTTTTTCATCGGTTTTGGGAAGATATTGCGCTGCGTAAGTCAGGTCATTAGTAACGAATTTATACACATCCGAAACAATGTTGCGGTTAAGCAGCGGATCTTTTATCAGTTTGCTGTTGTCTTCAATAATTGGCACTGCACCCCAATATATCGCCAAATTATAATAAGCCATGGCACGAATAAATTTTGCCTCAGCTATGGCAGCATTTTTGTCTGCTTCCGAAATAGACGGATCAGCTTGCTGTTGTATAGCTGTGATAACCGTATTACATTGCGCTACAGTATTGTACAACCCAACCCAACCTTTTGTCACAAGATTATTTTGGGCCGTAATGGTGCGTGTAAAAAGCTGTACCAAATCGCCATTATACGGAAAGCTAGCGGTACCACTCAATACGTCGCCAAGTGGTATCCAGCACTCATTGCTCCATGACCACCAGTGCGAACCGCCATAAAGGCTTGCCGTAGCCAATCGTACATCGGCGGTAGTTTTATAAAAATTGTTAGAACTTATCTGCGAGTTGGACGGACGGTCCAAAAAACTCTTTTTACATCCGACAATTGCTGCTGCACATAGCAGGATGATGAAAATTTTGTTAATTAATTTCATAAACATATATTTTTAATCGCTGATCGTTTTATTATTTCAAGGTTATGTTTGCACCAATAGTAAATACTCTTGGCTGCGGATAATAACCGCTGTCCCATCCTGCCTGAAGTGGATCCCATGAACCAATTTCAGGATCCATACCCGAATATTTTGTAATTATAAATGCATTGGATACATTGGCATACACCCTAACAGAACGCATAGATATTTTTGATAAAAAACTTTCTGGCAAACGGTAGCCTAAAGTGATATTTTTACACCTCAGGAATGAGCCATCCTCGATCATCAAACTATTAGGACGGTTATTACCGTTGGTATTATCGTTTCTCAACCCAGCAATAGTTGTATTAGGGTTGGTAACATATACGTTGTTAACATCAGATGGAGAGCCGTTAGGATCTACCATAGCTAAGTTTGCATAATTTAACACCGATGTAAAAAAGGTAGCCTGATTTTGCGGATTGGTTTGCTGTACAGCCATTTGATTGAATACCTTGGCGCCATAACTACCACTGAAGAAAATATTCAGGTCAAAATTTTTGTAGTTAAATGTATTATTGATACCATATTGGAATTTGGGGATCGGGGAACCCAAAAAGGTTTGATCTCTTGTGTCGATAATACCGTCGCCATTCAAATCCTTGAACATACGGTCACCGTACCAGATACCACCACCTGCTGGAGAGATCGGATAAGGCTTACCGCTTGGGTCAGCAGGCAGTGCATGGTTTTTAAAATCTTCTGGAGTTGAGAAAATACCATCAAATACATAGCCATAAAATTCGCCAATAGGCCGGCCCACCGTCGTTTTTTGAATGATATCGTTAATCACATAAGATTTCTTACTTAAGTTAGCATCATCTCCACCTGCACCTAAGTAGGTCACTTTATTAATATTCCGCGATATGGTAAAACTAGTTTTCCATCCGAAATTTTTAGCATTAATATTGGTAGAATTGATTTGAATGTCAAACCCTTTGTTGGTTAACGAGCCAACATTGGCAAAAGGCGCTTGCATAGATCCCGGTCCATAACCCGCTACAGTACCAGAGTATCCTGGAAGCGGCACCTGTAATAAAAGGCCTTTTGTTAAGCGGTTGTAAGCTTCTAACGTAAAACTTAATCGCCCCTTAAAAAGCGTTCCGTCAAGTCCAGCACTGTAATAATCAGTTTTTTCCCAGGTCACGTCTGCGTTTGCCAAATTGTTTTGAAACTGCGCTATACCTGATAGACCATTGGCTACTGATAGAAGCTGGGTTACAAATGTATTGCCCGGTATGCCCTGGTTGTTGGTAATCCCGTAACCGAGCCTCAGCTTCAATTCATTTATAGCTTTTATATCTTTTAAAAATGACTCGTTTTTAATTTTCCAGGCAAATCCACCCGAATAGGTAGTTACCCAACGGTTGTAGGATGGAAAATTTGAAGAACCATCGTTACGTATATTACCGGTAAGCAGATATTTATCATTCCATGAAAAATTGACACGGCCGAAATAAGATTCCTGTGCAGAGCCTCCCGTAGGGTCTGATAATGAATTGTAGCCAAAGTTTGTGGCCGTGGTAGCATCCCCACCACTAATCGCCTGCACATTATCTGAAGCGTAATTCCTTCGTGAAGCACCAAGACTTTGAAAAGTGCTCTCTTGCGATTCATGCCCTGCTAAAGCATCAATATGAAATTTTTTGAAATTATAGTTATAAGTTAGAAAATTGCGTATTACTACATAAAAATTTTGACCGGCGCTAGAGGAACCGAAGTTAGCGCTTACATTACCTTTGCCAAAACTATAAATTGGCGAATACCTATCTTCTGTATTAAAATCGAAATTACCGGATACTTCATTTCGCAGCGATAACCCTTTAGCCAATTGTATTTCGGCATACACATTGCCAAATACCTGATTTCGCTTTCTTAAGTGTTTGATAATTTCTGCCAATGCCACCGGGTTGGCAACAGGTGCTACCCAACCGTTTGGATCGGTAACCCCTCCCCAAGAGCCATCAGAGTTCGTTACCGGAACATTAGGACTAAGACTTAGTGCAGTGGCAATTACATTACTGGAGGTTGAGTTTACTTTTTCATCAACATGCGACAACTGAAGGCTCGTCCCTATTTTTAGCCATTTAGTGGTTTTATTGTCTAAATTCAGCCTTACTGAGTATCTGCTAAAATCAGATCCAATGGCTATCCCTTCCTGGTTAAAATACGAGGTTGACAATAAATATTGGGTTCTGTCATCCCCACCGCTTACAGTAAGTGTGTGATTCATCTGCGGGGCTTTCCGGAATAATTCTTTTTGCCAGTCGGTGCCCTTACCTAAATATTGAGGATTGGCAAATTCGGCCCTTTTATCAAAGTCCCAGCCCGAGCTAGCGGACCGGGCATTGATGAGCGTAGCAAATTGTTGCAAATCTACTGTTGGGAGTCGCTTAAGTATTTCCTGATAACCTGCATAGAAATCATAAGTGATCTGCGGCGCTCCGGCTTTCCCCCTTTTTGTAGTGATCACAACAACTCCATTGGTTGCCTGCGAACCGTATATGGCTGTTGCCGAAGCATCTTTCAATACATCTATTGATTCAATTTCGGCAGGATTTATTGAATTTAGCGGATTAGAACCACTACCTGGGTTGTTTACCGGTGGGATAATAATACCATCTATAACGAATAGCGGCGAATTAGAGCCACTTATTGACGACACGCCGCGTATTTGGATAGATACGCCGCCACCCGGCTGGCCCGAAACCTGTTGAACCACTACCCCAGCAACTTTGCCTTGCAGGGCCTGGTCAAAAGTAGTTGGCTGGGTTTGGCGTAAATCGTCTCCCTTGATTGAGCTTATTGAACCTGTAACATCTTTTCTTGCTACTTTCCCATAGCCAATAACAACCACTTCATCCAATTTTGTAGTTTCGATCTTTAAGGTAACATTGATGACACTGCCATTACCGATCGTTATTTCCTGTGGTTGAAAACCGATCATTTTGAAAACAAGTACATCCCCGGTATTTCCTTTTATAGAATACTGTCCCTGTTCATTTGTTGATACAACCGTGTTCTTAGGTGTGTTCTTAGGCTTGAGCAGCACGACCACTCCGCGCAGCGGTGCGGGATTGTCGTTCCCCACAACCTTTCCTGTAATTTGCCTCTCCTGAGCATAGCTTTTTAAGTGCAGAAGCACTAAGAAAATTACCACCAGCAAAAAAGCCGGTAATTTCCGAATAGAAATTGTTTGGTTCATATTTGGTTTATTTTGGTTTGTTTCGCCCCTTATTAAGTAACAGTCCTCCGAACAGCAAGACGTAGATGAGTTTATTCTTCCATGATCACTGATCTTAATTGCCTGCCATTAATAATTGGCTTTGAATATTCAAATATAGTTTCAAGTCAAATTGACGAATGCCTCAAATGATACAAAGAAGGATATTTTTGTTACATGGCTATCGAAAGCATTTTGATCAGAAAACTAAACAAAAACACCTTTACATACTGAAAAACAGACAAATACCTAAAAAACAAGATAATCCTGCCTTATAAAACATCTCTCCCTTATGTAACATTTTATCAATTTTTAAGCTTTATCCGGAAATGATTCTGTTAACTTAAGCCACTTGAATTCTCTAAAAACCATCTATGTTTTAACGAATAACTGTAAGCAACCCCAGCCTGTAAAATACTTAAATCAACAGGCAACATTTGTTACCTATTTAGCAACATATATACCCCGTGTGCAGATTACCTATCGTTACTTTTAGTTATTGGTATGCAGATCCTATAAACCCATGGACCATTCTTACTTTTTATAATCAGCGTGTTGCTGGTTCAAATCAGTATTACCGTCAATTGCAGGTTTATCAGCTTCAGCCTGCTAATAATAACCTTATCTAACCAAAAACAATATGAGCATGAAAGTTATCAATCTAACTAGGCTGTTAGAACCAACAAGATTGCGGCTAATGTCGAGAAATGCATGGCCCGTCAGTGTACAAGCAATCGGAAACCGAAAAAACACAACATCAACCGATGGCAACAAACCGCTTTCCTGTATTAACTCAGTAAAAAAGGAAGGCAAAGCACATTACCTGCACCAATGGTTTCCCTATCCGATCAATAAAAAAACTATCTGTAAAAAGTTAGTCGATTAACCTATTACTAACTGTTATTGGATCAAATATCAATCCAATATAGTTTACTAACCAAATCATCTACAACAATATGAGAACCTTAAAATATTTTATGGGCATCTTTATGTTCCTTTTAGTAACAAGATGCCAAAAGCCAGAAGTTGCCATTCCAGAATCGGATACAACTAATAAAACAACTGCCAGGGCTTTAACCGCAACCAGTTATCCAAGTTACAACTTATCACCTCTTCCACCCGACCAATCGGGAGTAAACAGCACGGCGATGCAGCTCTCGGCAAAATTCAAACTGGGCTGGAATTTAGGCAACACACTTGAGGCAGTTGGTGGTGAAACAAACTGGGGCAATCCTATGGCTAGCCAGGCGCTTATCGATCAGGTGAAAAGAAGCGGTTTTACTGCAGTTCGGATCCCTTGCTCATGGAACCAATACATGGCCAACAGTGCTACGGCAGAACTTCAGCAATCATGGCTAAACAGGGTAAAGCAGGTTGTGCAATACTGTGTTAACGATGGTCTGTATGTAATATTAAATATCCATTGGGACGGAGGTTGGCTGGAGAACAACTGCACCACAGCCCAACAGGCCCAGGTTAATGCATTACAAAAAGCCTTTTGGGAACAGATTGCAACACAAATGCGTGATTTTGACGAACATGTTATGTTTGCCAGTGCTAATGAACCTGCGGTATCAGATGCTACCGGAATGAGTGTTCTGCTTTCCTATCACCAAACCTTTGTGAATGCGGTCAGATCAACCGGTGGCCGAAATAGTTACAGGGTATTGGTTATCCAAGGCCCCACAACCAGCATTGAATACTCAAATAATTTAATGAATACCCTACCCACAGATCCTGCAGCCAATCGCCTGATGGTTGAAGTACACCATTATACACCATTTAATTTTGCTGGTCTCACCCAGGATGTAAGTTGGGGCAATATGTTTTATTATTGGGGTGATGGATATCATTCTACTACTGATGCTTCACGGAATGCTACTTATGGAGAGGAATCAAATGCTGGAGCAGATTTTTCGCTGATGAAGACTAAGTATATTGATAAGGGCATTCCAGTTATATTGGGAGAATACGGAGCAGTCCGGCGGTTGACAACCCTTTCTGGAGATGCATTGACACTCCATCTGGCCAGCAGGGCATATTACCTGAATCACGTCACTCACCAGGCACTGTTAAACGGTTTACTTCCATTTTATTGGGATGATGGATCGAGTGGAAACAATGCATTCAGAATCATCGACAGGCAGGCAAATGGAGTTGCTGATCAGCAAGGCCTTGCCGCAGTGATGCAGGGAGCACAAAATAACACCACCTCAACCATCGAGGTGGGACAGGTTTACCAGATTGTAAACAGATACAGCTTTAAGGCATTGGAAATTGGAGGATGGGGTACTGCCAATCAAACACCCGCTCAGCAGTGGGGGTATGTAGCAGGAGCAAACCAGCAGTTCAAAGTGGAAGATGCGGGAGGTGGATATTACAGATTAACACCAATGCATGCCACCGGAAAGTGTTTAGAAATTAATGGCTGGAGCACTGCTGATGGCGGCCAGGCAGCTTTATGGGATTATAGTGGTGGTGCAAATCAAAAATGGTCAATTCAGATTACCACTAATGGATTTTATAGGATTATTAATGTAAATAGCGGAAAGGCTTTGGATATTAATGGATCTTCACTTAACAATGGCGGTACAGCTATTCAATGGTCTTACGGTGGTGGACGTAACCAGCAGTGGGCATTTTTAAAAATATAAACCTTACGAGCCAATAATCTGATACAGTTGCTCTGCATTGGTGAGTGTTTTACCATGCGCCATATGATGAAGCAAGGCAGGTAACAGGATATTGGCTAAGAAATATGTAATGAGGCTGTATCATAAAGACGATTTCAACCCAGATGCTGTCATGTTGAGCCTGTCGAAATATCTTAAAGAGTATTTAAACAGGCCCTTCGACAAGCTCTCCACAGGAGTCCTTTGGACAGGACGACAAATCTATATTTATGATACAACCTCATTTTTATTTTACAGGACTGAAAAGGTGAAAAGCGTATATCAGTCTTTTGATCGTTTCTTTTGCATCTTTACAGAAATAGTTTTTTAACATCATAGTTAAGTCAATTCAAAGATTTTCAACATAGGCCACCCCATTCTGGAACTCAAGGTTTTGATTTTTTATTCCCTCCCCTTTTTATATTTTTCATTGAAACTCCTGAACAGAACATACTGTTACAGACACCAAGTAATTGGCTTCCCTTTACGTTAAGCCTTAAAGAGGCGGTGCCAAGCCTGTAATGATATATTGATCACATCCGCATTTTCATCTTATATCCTTAAAATTTCCTTCTCCTGCCCTTATGGCTCAGAATAGTTTATTATCTAACCTAATTAAAAACATCTCTAAACCACTTAAAGGCAAAAAATACAATGAAAAAATTTCAGTCCCGTACACTGAAAAAATTTCAGAAAAAATGAAAATTTTTCAGTTTGACCGCCTTAATCACTTTATTATCACCATTGGCATAGCGGTTGATCAATCAAAATGGGACCATCAGTGTCCAGAGAAAATTAATTGATTTATAGTTCATTTATTATTAAAAGTTTTAAAGGAGAAAACACTATGACATTGGTTAAATTCAATCCGGAAAAAAAGAACAGTTCATTATTGCCAGGCTTTAATGACATCTTTGAATCAGTACTTGGCGACACTTTTTTTACCGACCGTCGTTTAAGCAACGTTCCTGCTGTAAACATCTCGGAGTCAGCTGATCACTATCACATTGAGCTTGCTGCGCCCGGACTTAAAAAAGATGATTTCCGCGTTTCGGTAGAACGGGATATGCTCACTATCTCTACTGAAACAAAAAACGAAAACCTCAGCGAAGGAAGAACTTATAACAGAAAAGAGTATAATTATTCGGCCTTCACAAGATCTTTCACACTTCCGGAAAGTGCTGACATTGAAAAGATCAGTGCAAGCTATAACGATGGAATTCTGAAACTTGAACTTCCTAAAAAAGAGGAGGCCAAAGCGGTCGCCAGACAGATCGAAATCCAATAAAAAAATGCCGCATATAGCGGCATTTTTTTTATATAATCCCTCCACCAGCTTTCGCACTAAAAGCGCTTTGCAGGATTAATTAAGGGTAAACTGAAATAAAAAACCGAGCCTTTTGTTAACTGGCTTTCTGCCCATATCTTTCCGCCATGTCTCTGGATAATCTCTGCAGATAGATAAAGCCCTATTCCGAAACCGGCAACAGTACTCATCCGATTGTTTTCTACCCGGTAAAACCGTTCGAATAGTTTTGGGATATCGTTTTCATCTATTCCCATACCATGATCCATTATGCGGAATACAGCTGTACCATTCTCAAGATAACTGTCAATAGTTATTTCACTATCGGCCGGTGAATATTTCACCGCATTGCTGATCAGATTATTGACCACATGTCCAAGTTTGTCCCTGTCTGCATTCACAAAAAAACCTGGCTGGAAGGCGTACTTTATATTATGGTTGTTTACCGTGGCAATATATTCCTCTACCACTTCCTTAAGTAGGACAGACATTTCTATGGGCTGAAAATCCATCAACATTTTTCCCGATTCCAAACGCGAGAGGTTGAGAAAACCATTGATCATGCCTGTCATTTTATTGATCTGACGCTCAGCGCCCTGGAGGGCCTTATCTGCAAAACCGTTCAGCGTACCCCTGGCTTTCACCTGCATAACCTGAATATAACCTTTCATGGAAGTAAGCGGTGTCTTGAGTTCGTGACTAACCATTGCAATAAAATCGTTCTTCCGCTGTTCATCCCTTTTCTGATCTGTCACGTCCATTAAAACAGCATAAAAGCTATCAAAATCGCCATAGCTACCTTTTTTTAGCTTGCCTACGATTCTCATCCAACGGTTCTCACCTGAAATAAGATGTTTGATCGGATAGGTATAATCCAGGGGTTTCCCAAGATTAATACAATCCTGAAGGACCCCTTGGAGCGCAGATAGGTATTCGGTGCCAACACTGCTCAGTACCATTGTCCAGCTCACTTCGCCCTCCAAGGGCAGACCACAGAGTTTCCTGAACCGCTCTGATACTTCAACCCGTCCTGTTTTGATATCCAGGTTACAACTGCCCAGCTCAGCAGCGTCGAAGGCAGACTGTAAGTTATCTTCGCTCTCCCTCAGCGCATCGAGTGCATCCTTAAGCTGCCCGTTGACTTCTTTCTGAAGATCATTGACTGCTGCGAGTTTTTCATTGATAGTCTCGAGCTCCTGTGTCCTTAGCCTGACTGTATTTTCAAGATTTTCATTGAGTTCATCTGCATTTTTTCTTGCCGCTTCAAGTTCCCTGTTCCTCGTTTCCAAAAGCAACTGGTTTTTCTTCAGCTCGCTCAGATCGGTAATAATGACGCTCAGTGAAGTGCCTTCATCAAGGTTAAGCGCCTTTAGAGAAAGCTGAACAGCCAAGGAAGTGCCCGAGCTGTTGATGATATCGACTTCTGCCCTGGTGTCTACTTCCCAGGCTCCATCTATTGTCTCTCTTACAAAGGCCTGATCTTCTGTTGAAAAAAATGCCAAAAAGTTTAGACCGATAACTTTCTCTAAGGGTAGCCCCAAAAGCCGTGCGAGTTGTGAGTTGCAATACAGTACCCTATAAGATTCATCGAGGGTAAGTGCGCTTTCGGTCATCTGTTCGATAAAGATCCTGTAGGTCTGATCAGCACTCTTAAGTGTAAAAAGCTGATGACCATCCTGACCATTTACAATCAGGGCATCAACTTCTCCAGAGCGGATCGCATGGATAATATCGTTGGCTTCCTCGAGCTGGATACGAAGTTCTTCATAGGCCTGCTCGAGCTTGATATGTTCACTTGACTTCTGCATAACTTAATAACTGATACCCAAACCTTTCAATACTTTCTCCCTGTCAGAACAGTCCCCGATCAGCTTTTTGGTAGGAACTGGCGATTTTTTGATCAACATCGGGATGGCCGTCACATCTTCCTGCTGCACTAACAATGGCTGCTGATGTGCATCAATGATATCCAGCTCGTACCTACCAGCAATAAATTCCTCACATATTGCGCGGATGTTGACAATTGCCCTTGCGGAAACCGGTGATGCACCTGCAATGAAAAGCCTAAGCGAAAAAAAATCAGCGCTTTGGGTACTATCTTGATGATCCGGGTTTCCTATCGACATAATTAATTATTAATCTTTGTACGTATGTCCAGTCCCACAAGAACCTTTTCCTCGTTTGAAAGGTCACCTATAATTTTGCGGACCGGTTCAGGCACTTTTTTTACCAGTGTCGGAATGGCAAATATCTGATCACCCTCAGCCAGCTGCGGTTTTTCCAAAAGATCGATCACCTCAATGCTATATTTACCTTTCAGATGCTCCTCGCAGAGCTTTTTCAGGTTTTCAAGCGCAGCTACCGATTTACTTGTTTTACCGGCTACGTACAGCCGGAGTTCATATGCTTTCCCCACAATTATTTGTTTTTGTGTACATTTTTTTCTTCCCCGCCATCATCTCCCCTGCGCAGATCGGCAATTTTGTTTATCGTTTCGCCCATAATCTGCTTTTTTAAAGCCTCCTCAACATAAACTTTATTGAGTTCCTCTTCTGCTGATTCATATTCGGATCTTAAACTTTCGATCTTTGATTCTAAAATTTTCCGTTTGCGCTCGAGTTCACGGTCCTTACGGCTAACAGCCTGGGCGTGGATAACTTCGCCAGTCTGCTCCATAAGCATCCTTGCTTCCCTTGCCGAGCCGGTAAGTACACCATCCTCGGTAAGATATACATCCACCAGATCCAATCCCTTATCTGTAATCACAAATTCGCGTATCTGGTTTGAATGTTTCATTCCTCTTGACTTCATGATATACAATCCACGGTTCCGCTCACCATTGCTTTCGATATCACGGATCAAAAGCCAGGCATCAACAAGCGAAGACACCCCTTCATCGGTCTGTTCATTAACTATATTATTCAGTGTGAGGGCTGTAAACATTACTGTAATCTGTTCAGCCTGTAGAAAATCGATCAGTCGCACAAGCATGGTTTTCACATCACTAACCGATCCTATCGTGATCAGGTTGGTAATCGGGTCAAGTATAACAACAGATGGCTTAGACTTTTTGATTGCCTTATGGATCGCCACCAGGTGCATTTCCAGTCCGTACAAAGTAGGGCGTGAGGCGTAAAACTCAAGAGATCCTTCCTTAAGGTGTTTTTGAAGATCTATGCCAATGGAACGCATATTTCTGATAATCTGTTTTGGGGATTCTTCGAAAGCAAAGAAAAGGCATTTCTCTCCCCTAAGACAGGCCGCATTAGCAAATGTTGCTGCTATACTCGTCTTGCCCGTGCCGGCCGTCCCTGAAACCAGAATACTGCTCCCTTTATAAAAGCCAGAATTTCCCAACATTTTATCCAGCGCAGCAATACCTGAAGGCAAGCTTTTTGTGGAAACTTCATGATTCAGCTGCAGAGAGGTAACAGGAAGCACGGATATACCCTCATCGTCTATCAGAAAGGGATATTCATTGGTTCCATGGACCGATCCCCGGTATTTTACAACCCTGAGCCTCCTGGTGGAGATCTGGTTGATAATCCTGTGATCAAGTAAAATAACACAATCTGACACATACTCTTCAAGGCCCTGACGGGTAAGGCCATTCCCTCCACGTTCACCTGTTATGACTGCCGTAACGCCCTTCGATTTTAGAAACTGAAAAAGTCTCCTGATCTCTGCCCGCAGCACTGCAGTATTATTTAATCCCGCGAAAAGGTTCTCGATGGTATCAAGTGCTACCCTTTTTGCACCTATACTGTCAATTGCGTATCCCAGACGGATAAAAAGCCCCTCCAGGTCATACTCTCCGGTCTCCTCAATTTCTGAACGGTCTATATGCACGTAATCCAACCTTATCTTCTTATCCTTTTCTAACTGTTCCAGATCAAAACCAAGTGATGCTACGTTCGCTTTAAGTTCTTCGGCTTTTTCCTCAAAGGCCATAAATACCCCTGGTTCGCCATAATCCAAGGCTCCTTTAACAATAAACTCTATGGAAAAAAGTGTTTTTCCCGAACCTGCCTCACCGCATACAAGTGTAGGTCTTCCAGCGGGCAGCCCGCCTAATGTAATCTCATCAAGTCCGGAAATGCCAGTAAGTGTTTTTGGAATTGTACCAGTTGAGCGCGCTTCCAGTTGATTTTTTGATTTAGCCATTTATTTTTTAACGCTTAAATCTATTAGATTATAGTAATATTGATCAGTTCTTTTCAAACAAACAGGGAATATTAAAAAATGTTTGCAAGCGCATATATTAGGTACCGGAAATTACTGTATATACGTTGAAGAATGGCAACGCATCCATTGCAATCCAACAAAAACAGAGAAACGTCTTACATTGGTTTTCATCCGAAATCATAGGTCATTCCGCATCTATCTGGCAGAACATATAAAAAGCGGGCATGCCATACCGCTGCCCGCTTTTAAGGTGCTAGGCATTTCCGCCCGCATTCCCGGCAAGATCTCCCCCTACGTCGTCTTCATCATCAGTTTCTCCGGTAAGCCCCCGTTGAACTTCGTTATCATCAGCTTCTTTTTCTTCGTTGGGACTTATCCGCGACTGTTCATTGCCGTTTTCATCTTCTTTGTCTTCTTCTTTTGGATCGATGTAATTTTTCATAGTATCTGTTTTATTGTAAAACAGATACTTTACAACTATAGTTTCAAAAAAATAGCAAAATTGGCATCAAATATGGCTGCCTGCTCAATAGCTGGTCGGGATAGGAAGATTCGAACTTCCGACCTCCAGCACCCCATGCTGGCGCGATACCTGGCTACGCTATATCCCGTTTGCTGAATTCCCTTTAGGGAACACAAAAATTGATACAAAGATATATCACATTGCGCTTTTGACAGAAAAATTTTAAAAAAAGGTTGAAGTATTATTGATTTTTTCAACAGGAAATGAACAGCGCTTTCCCTTAAACTTTTTAACAATGTGAATGTTATATAACAATGGAAAACATAGAACAACTCATTATACCTGCTGCAAGAAAAGGCGATACCGAGGTTTTAAAAGAATTAATACGCAGAGGAGCGAATATAAATTTTCAAGACGCTAAAGGTTATACCGCTTTGATTATTGCCTGCTACAATGACCAGCTGGAAGCGGTAGCATACCTAATTGCTTCAGGAGCAGACTTAAATCTTGGAGATCAGGGAGGCAACACAGCCTTAATGGGTGCAGCATTTAAAGGCTATACCGATATTGCTAAACTATTGATCGAAAGTGGGGCAGACATTAATCTTCAGCATGGAAACGGTGGAACTGCACTGATGTTTGCTGCAATGTTTGGCCGCAATGAGGTATTAAAACTACTTTTAGACAATGGTGCAAAAACCGGGCTCCGGGATATCAGGGGACAGCACGCATTAGATCTGGCCATTTTGCAGGGGAACGAAGCCGGAGCAGAACTGCTTGAATTATACAGCAAAAACGCTAATCTTGCAAAAGCACCTTAACCAGTCCTTTCCACTGCGGATATGAAAAACCCAGTTTGGCTGCCATTCCCACCATAAAATTCCTTCCCTTATCATAAAGGCTGCCGTTATCCGTATTTGGAACTTCATTTCTAGCATGTTCTTCCGCACTAACACATCGTCCAGTCCGCGTAATGATAAAGCTTGATGTAGCCTCACTTTTTAAAAAGTGGGCAGTTTCCTTTTTTCGCGACAAAGGGTGTGCACAGGGCCTTACCCTCATGGATAATGTTTGCTTTTTATCGCCGCTTTCAGTTGTGATCTCCTCGATTTGAACCCAATCATAGCCCATTCCAGCCTGGGTTCCGGGACCAGGAATATCGATTCTAATATAATCATTTAACTGCACCTGCCTTTCTGCACGGATGCCTTGAGGATCAATCAATTGGAATGCGGATATGCCTGCATAACGTCCCCATTCGTTTACGGACAATAATCTGGTACACGCCCGTTCAAAAACCTTTACCGCTTCTGCCAGGGTGCTACAGTTCATGCGCTCTATTACATCCATTTCGCTACCTGTATATTGGGCAGGTACGGCCTCTAAGTTGTTTTTATTTTCCATAGCCAATAAATTTGGTGAAGGCTATTTGGCCTTCACCTTGGTTTGTACCTTAAACTATGCAGGTACTTTTCTTTGGATTTCACGGTCCCAAAAGCGGTGCAAGGCAATCATTTCTGCAAAAGTCTTTATAAGGGCAGCAATATCCTCAGTAATCAAAATTCCTTCGCGTAGTGCAGTATCGTCTGCGTATTCTTCTGGTAGCTTTTTAGCGAAATAAGTAGCTTCCAATACCTGGAGCGCTTGTTTGTCGGCAGCAATTGCCTTACAATGTTTAAAAGCCTCATTTAAGAAATGAATGGCATTGGCTTCTCCACTAAGTGCATTAACTGAATCAGCGCCCCCAGGTACATATACTGCATCGTAAAGGACGGATGCTGCTGTTAGAAGACTTTCATCCACTGCAATATTTTTACCACCTGTCGAAATAATTTCACCCAATCTTGGCGCTATAATATGCACCACCGCTCCCTGTGTAACCAAGAAATCTTTAACTTTGCTAAGTGTCTGCTCATTTACCCCATCTGCAGCAAGTATTGCAATTTTTCTTGACCTGACGGTATCTTTGATCGTTGTGGCCATACTTAGCGCTACAGACCTTGCAAGGCTTCCTTTAGGATTTACAGAAGCATAATCCTTCCTTTTGCCATCCGCTGGGAGGCTATTGTTAAGGTCTACCAAAGGGATTTTTGGAATCTGCAGGCCCAATGCCTGCGCAACTGCCCCAGCCAACCCCTTATCTATCTGAATTAATACAGCCAGCATACGCTCGCGGACATGAATGGCCTTTACTTTACCGAGTTCAAAACTAAGGGCATCAATAAGGTGTTTTTTTTCGGGATCGCTCTGTGAATTGAAAAACAAGCGGGCCTGCGAAAAATGATCGAAAAAACTTCTGCTCCTTGCCCGGATCTTTCTGGCATCAATTGCCTCATTATGACTTACAAAGCCACCTTGTGCTGCTGGTACCTGCCTTGGGTCGTTTGCGGCGAGTCCGTTCGGGCCATAACTGGTTTTACCCCTGTTGATTGTTTGGCGCATATGGCCATCGCGTTGGTTGTTATGCACGGGAATTACAGGTCTGTTAATCGGGATTTCATGAAAATTTGGCCCTCCTAATCGAATTAGCTGGGTATCGGTATAAGAAAACAATCTGCCCTGCAATAGCGGGTCGTTAGTAAAATCGATACCTGGTACAACATGGCCAACGTGGAAAGCAACTTGCTCAGTTTCCGCGAAAAAGTTATCGGGGTTTCTGTTAAGTGTCATCTTACCAATACGCTGTACGGGAACAAGTTCTTCGGGGATCAGTTTTGTAGGATCCAAAAGATCAAAATCAAATTTAAACTCATCAGCCTCAGGAACGATCTGCACACCGAGTTCCCATTCTGGAAAGGCACCTGCCTCGATAGCATCCCAAAGATCCCTCCTATGAAAATCGGGATCTTTGCCCGAAATATTCTGTGCCTCATCCCAAGCTACCGAATGTACACCCAAAAGTGGCTTCCAGTGGAATTTCACAAAACTGGCATCACCATTGGCATTTACGAATCTAAAGGTATGTACACCAAATCCCTCCATCATGCGGTAGCTCCTTGGTATCGCACGATCACTCATTAGCCACATAATCATATGCGACGACTCCGGCATCTGAGAAATAAAATCCCAAAAAGTGTCGTGAGCCGAAGCCGCCTGCGGCATTTCGTTATCAGGCTCTGGTTTTACTGCATGAACAAGATCTGGAAATTTAACCGCATCCTGAATAAAAAATACTGGCATGTTATTGCCTACAAGGTCAAAATTCCCCTCCTGGGTATAAAATTTTACGGCAAAACCCCTTACGTCACGTGCCAAATCTGTCGATCCCCTGGAGCCTGCTACAGTTGAAAACCTAACAAACACCGGAGTTTCTGCTCCCGGATCGCATAAAAATGCGGCCCTGGTTAACTTAGACATGTCTTCGTATACCTTAAAAACTCCATGTGCAGCCGAACCCCTGGCATGCACTACCCTTTCGGGTATGCGTTCATGATCAAAATGTGTAATTTTCTCCCTAAGGATAAAATCCTCCAGAAGTGTTGCTCCTCTTTCTCCGGCTTTGAGCGAATTCTGATCGTCGTTAATACCGACCCCATGGTTAGTTGTTAAAAATTCGCCTGTCGAATCTGCTACAAAAGATTCCAGTTGTGTAGTCTTGTCATTTTCTTGTTGGGCAGGTTTATTTTTTCTTTTTGGTGTTTTCTTGTCCATAGTTTTTTTAGCTTACGCCTCTTTTTGGGCTGTTAACAATATTTTTTTTCTGCAGTTAATGCATTACTAATTGAGGGAAAAACTATCGGCCAATGTGCCGACAAAGTTTATCTTTGCCAATTTATTTTCATCAACAATCTCTGATATTTATGGTGCCGGATGTATTTTCGGCAGCATATAGAAAACCTGCAAAAACAATAAATGGTTTTAACAATTTGCCCTACCATGTTAAGTACCAACTTTGCCCACAGTGCTTTTAATGACCAAAAGTTTATCACAACTGCTTAAGAGATAACCAGGTATTTTACAATTTAGCGTCCGTAAAGTTCGCTTTCTGATTTCAACCATTTTCGAAACGCTTTGGCTTTGTCTGCTTCATTTTTTAACTAACCCAAAGTTGTATTGTTGTTGTTGTTGTGGGTTCCGCTATAGACAATAAAAGTGTTTATTATATTATACTCTTTCAAAAAAATTAACCCTGATGAGGAGTTCCGTTATCTTCTGCGCGGTCTGCATCCGAATCCGATTTTGCTGCTTGTTTTGATAATTCCCTGGCAGAAGCCTCGTCCTGATAAGCACTATCCGCATCACTTGCCTCAATCTGCGAATGCGGTACAATACCAACCTTATTTTCACTGTCCTGTTGATCATTTTCACTGTCCTGTTGATCTGTTTTTTTGTTTTCCATTGTTTCAAGTTTAAACCTTCAAAATTATTTTCTGCAAGAAGCACAACCTTTGTTTTAAAACTTGTGCTTCATTAGATAAACAAGGTAAACTGTTACAGGTTTGATTATTTAACGGTTAAAGTATTTGGTTACAACACTGGTTAACATTTCAATTAAATGTTAACCAGCAGACACAGTATCAACATGTTTTTAATAACTTAAAAAAGGAACGCCCAGGTATTTATACCCCCAAGGCCAGCAAGAGAAAACAAAAACTGAAAACCATCTGAAATTTTCACCTGTTTATATAAACAAAAACAACCCCTTAGACTTAATACTAAAGAATATGACAAACAAGCAAAACTTTTTTGAGCGTATATCTGACAGGATTACTTATTGGACAGGAAGTGCAAGCGCCTTCACCATAGCTGTTGGCATTATCATAATCTGGGGCATTAGCGGCCCTATTTTCAACTATTCGGATACCTGGCAATTGGTAATTAATACCGGAACAACAATTATTACTTTTTTAATGGTATTTCTGATCCAAAAAACCCAGAATAAAGATTCGAAGGCCATACAGTTAAAACTTAATGAGTTATTGGCGGCCAGTAGACATGCGAGTAACCGTATGGTTGATATTGAAGATCTTTCGGAGGCAGAGCTGGATATATTGCATAAATACTATGCGAAACTTTCTGATGTGGCAGAAAAAGAAGAAGATATCCACCACTCACATTCAATTGATTCTGCAAAAAAAAATTCAGAAGAAAAATTAACAGATAAGCCCAGGCTAGCTAAAAATAATTAATAAAACAAAGATGAGAGACCTACCCTTAAATAACAATAAAGAAGAGTTGAATACATTAAAGAAAAAATTTGATGATGGATTAATTGAATCATCGTGGAGCGAAAACGGAGAATTGACCTATATCATCAATGATGGATTGGATTTGAATGAATATGCTAACCTGGCCAAACAAATTCTGGAAAGCGAAGGCGATATTGCCCATGATTTTACAGGCAAGGTTACCAATAAATCGAAAACTGCATCAGCAAAATTCGAATACAGGTCTGGCTGGTTTTTAGATGGCATGGCTGATGGAGAAATTGAATAACCGGTAGCAGCAATGTGCAAACAAACTGATAACGAAATATGAAATTAGGAAAAGCGTACATCGGTACATCGGGATGGAAATACCGTCATTGGGAGGGCAATTTTTATCCTGATGATTTTAAAAAGAAAGATCAGTTTAAATATTTTATCGAACATTTCGATACTGTAGAGCTGAATAATTCATTTTATCGCCAGCCAAGCATTGATAATTTTAAGCAATGGCAATTGCAAAGCCCGAAAAATTTCACTTATTCTGTTAAAGCCAATAGATATTTTACCCACCTCAAAAAACTGAATGTGGAAAAGGGAGAAATCCTGGATTTTTTAAAAGCCACTGAAGGGCTGGAAAACAAACTCGGACCTATCCTTTTTCAGCTCCCGCCTAAATGGAAATTAAATACCGAAAGGCTGGAAAGATTTTTAGAAATGCTTCCTAAAAAGCACCGGTATACTTTCGAATTCAGAAATCCAAGTTGGTATCATGATGATGTATTTACGCTGCTCGCCAAATATAACTGTGCTTTTTGTATTTATGAGCTGGCTGGGCATCAATCTCCTATATTGAGTACTGCAGATTTCGTGTATATCAGACTACACGGACCTGAAGGAAAATATCAGGGAAGTTATAACAACAATAGCTTAACAAAGTGGAACAGCATGTTGATTTCGTGGATAAAAGAAGAAAAAGACGTGTACCTCTATTTCGATAATGACCAGGCTGGTTATGCTGCTTTTAATGCGCTCGAAATAAAAAAGATGATCGGTCCAGCTTATCAAAAATAATTTGGCAAATAAAAAATTAGGCTAAAATATCCAAGCTTATGTTGGTTAAATTTTCGCTTTGATTAAAACTTTTAATCTGATGTTTCTGTTTATTTTAACAATTAAATCGCATTATGGCAAATACTAAAAACGATAGAAAAGACCTTGAGAAAGGCAATCAAAGAAAAAATCAGGAACAGCTAAATCAAATTGCCTTGGGTAATACTGAAATAAAAAACACGCCGTTAACCGATAACAACGATCTTTTAAGTTTGCCCAAAATTTCTGGCACAGGTGCAAACCCTGCCTCAGCCACCCCCCATTCGCTTATTGTACACGAAGATGAAAAGGAGAAAGACAGGTATGAAGAAGGCAACAATAAAGATCAAAAAAATGCTGCTACAGAATAACCTGAAAACGAAAATGCTATTTTAATGAACAAATATTTAGTGTACAAACTATTTCTTTATGGGTAAACTGATCTGTATACTTGAGGATGATGCAGGGATTAGAGATATATTACAGTTCCTGCTTTTAGAAGAAGGCTACCAGGTAGCATGTTATACTACCGTTAATGAGTTTTTGAGCAGAAAGGATATCAGTCCAGACCTTTATTTATTGGATGTGATGTTGCCCGATGGGAACGGCATGGCGGTATGTAAACTGCTTAAGGCTGATCCTAAAACTGCTGCAACACCGATAATTATGATGAGTGCCCATGCCGATATACAACAAATGACCAGCGGATGTAATGCCGAAGAATTTGTGGTAAAACCCTTTGATATTTTTGCATTATTAAAAAAGATTGTCGATCTATTAAATTTAAAAAGTGCTGCAAAGGATTCATAATTGGCTAATTAAACTTAAAATCAGCCAGTTTGATATAATTATAGGGCGCACAACAGAGCGACAAAAACCGGGGCAGCAATACCAGCTTTGCTTATTTTTTTAAACCTTGGATTTCATTCAAAGCTGCCGTCCAATGGGCAATTTTTGCTTCAGCCCAAGCCCTAAAATCAGGGTTGAGCAATCCTGAAGAACCAGCCGCTTTTACGTGAAATTCAATCATTTTTTGGTCCGAATCGATGAGAAGTGAATGTAGCTGTTCAAATTGGACCGGATAATGTTGGCGCAATAGCGTTAGTTTTTGTAAGTGTTCTTCTTTGAGCGAAGTTTGTGAAAATTGATCCTGCGTATTTGTATTTGCTGCTAACTGCTGAATATAGGCTTGATTTTCATTCTCTCTCCTGATCCCTAAACCCTTAATTTCTGGAGCATCGGCCATCTTTTGCAGTTCAAGGTTCAACTGCTGCTGGTATTGCATTTCAGGATACACGGAGTCGGTAAATTCGCGATCGTGCATGGCAAATTCGGTCTGATCATGTTTGCAGCCAAGCAAAAACAGCGAAACGATAAGAAATAGACAAAACTGAGGGTATTTCATGATTTTAACGCTTTTACAAAATATTAATTTACCTATCAATAAACCAGCACAAAATTGTTCCGCTTACTTATCCGGTTTTTCACCATAAAACAAAATAAAAACAGAGATGGTTTTATAAAATTAATTGGTTGATCGAAAAGAAATGAATAAAAAATACCAATGGTTGTGCAGTGAATAATTGCACAGACTAAAAAGAAACCGAAAATAAAAATTTGTAAAACTTTCACAAAAGCACAATTGTTTTATTATTAGCATTTTAACAATAATTCTATTCTTACGAAAAAACTTATGATTATGAAGCTAGCCTGCTCAATCTGCCTGGCATCAGTTGCACAAACACGGCAAGACACCACCCAAAAAAAGACAGAAAAAACAAAACCTGCAAAAAAAAGCAAGGAATGACCGTCTAAAAAAGACACCACCAAACGTGACACGCTCAAACGTGACACCATGCAAAAAAAATTTAAGCTATTTAGACATCAGGTGGCCTACAAGCTCAACCTCATTGGTCAAATCTAACCGCAATGGCGTAATAGAAACATAACCATGCTCAACGGCCCAACGATCGGTATCTTCTTCCGCCGGCTCAAGCGGAGTTACAGTAATCCAAAAATGTTTCCGTCCCATCGGATCTTCTCCCGGAACAACATTTCCATCATATAGGCGCACAGACTGCCGCGTCCACTTAATGCCCTTAGGTTCTGGCGGAAAATTAACATTATACAGGGCAAGTTCGTTGTTTATAAATAATTCCTCGAGTGAACTTACCACAAAGGGTTTTAGTTTTTCGAAATCAGGTTCTGTACGGCCAACCGGCGTACTTAAAGCAATGCCTTTTACACCCAAAAGAACAGCTTGTTTTGCCGCGGCCAATGTTCCCGAATGCCACATGGAATTGCCTAAATTTGGTCCCATATTAATACCCGAAAGCACCACATTAGTATCAGGATATAGGTGCAGGCCAAGTGCAACACAATCGGCCGGTGTACCGTTTACACGAAAAGCATCTATACCCTCAAAAGCAATTGGCGATTTTTTATAGCTCAAAGGCCGCGAATGTGTTATTGCATGGCCCATAGATGACTGTTCTACATCAGGGGCAACAATTCTTACTGAGCCGAAAGTTCTGGCAATGTTGGCAAGTGCTGCTATTCCAGGGCTGTAAATGCCGTCGTCATTGGTGATCAAGATATTCATTTCTATTTTTTTTAATGTTTATACCTCTTAATAAAACTAAGTCTGGCCTATATTGTTCAAATAAAGATGAAAAAGCCAGCGCCTTTAGTTCACGTAATCCATAATCCTGGAGCGGGACAGCAAAAACATTCAGAAAAAAAACTCTCGTCAGCAATTGAGCGTCATGGCTTTTCGATAGATTATGCCTCTTCTGAAAAACGTTCGTTAAAAGATATCCGCCCCGAAACTTCATTTATTGCCATTGCTGGCGGCGATGGAACTATAAAAAAAACGATTATCAAACTTCTTGATAAAAAACTGCGTTACAAACGGCCGGTAGCCCTTCTTCCTTTCGGTACTGCAAATAATATAGCAACCTCTCTTGGTATTTCAGACGATCTGGACCGTAATATAGCTTCCTGGTCTAATTACAATCTGAGAAAATTTGACATTGGACAGGTTACTGGAACAACAGAACCACTGTTTTTCATAGAATCTTTTGGCTTTGGCATTTTTCCTAAACTGATGCAAAAGCTCGAAGACATGGATACAACAGCAATCAAAACGGCTGAGGATGAATTCAAAATTGCACTGGATTCGCTATTAGCGATTACCGAAACCTATGCTGCGCATACCTGTAGTATAGAGTTGCCAAATGAAAAAATAAGGAAAAAATGTATCATGGTCGAAATCATGAATATTTCGCGCCTTGGTCCCAATTTGAGGTTAAGCGAACATGCCGATCCCAGTGATGGTTTTTTTGATGTGGTAATTGTAGAAGAAAACCAAAGGGAAATTCTAAAAAACTATATCGCAGAAATTGCAAAAGGAAAAGATATAGTATTTCCTATGCCGCCTATAAGAACAAAACATTTAAAGATAAAATGGAACGGAAAAGATGCGCACGTTGATGACCAACTGATAAATGACATAAAAAAGAGCCGTTTAAAGGTAAACCTCATGCACAGCCTTGTAGAAATAATGGTGGAAAGTGAAAAACTCAAATAAATTTGCGCCATTTAGCACTACTATTACCGATCATCCTCCTTATCAAAGATATGTAGAAATTAACCGGGCTTTTTTTATCCAAAAAGGATAACCTTCTGTTCAAGGTAAAAAAATAAGCCCTTGGAAATCGCCTATAATTCAAAAACCTTTGTGCTTTACCTCCTGTTTTAACATAAAAACAGCTTATGAAAAACCATACCGACCTTACGTCCGCCAGGGACGGAGAAAATGAAAGTCTATGGCAGATTTCACATCCCCGCCTGGAAATCAAACCGCTTAAAGAAAATACAATTTACGATGTAGTAATCGTTGGTGGAGGAATTACTGGCGTAACCACAGCACTTGAACTACAGCGAAAGGGTAAAAAATGTGTTTTGATAGAAGCGCAAAACCTGGGCTTCGGTACAACAGGTGGCACGAGCGCACACCTGAATACCTTTTTGGATGCTACCTATCCGGAGATTGATAGCGATTTTGGAAAAGAAGCCTCTGCCCAACTTGCCCGTGCTACAAAAGAAATAATCGAAATGATCCACAGCAATATCAAAGCGCTCGAAATCGATGCAGACTTTGAATACAAAGATACCTTCCTCTTCTCTCAGAACCAGGAAGAGACCGAGCAGCTTAAATCCATCCTTTCCTCTTCACAGCAGGCTGGTGTTAAGGTTAGTGAGGTATTTGAAAACGGCATTCCAATCGATTTCCAACACGTGTTATTATTTAAAGAGCAAGCGCAATTCCATCCCATAAAATATATACTAGGCCTCGCCAGAGAATTCCTTAAACTGGACGGAGATATCCTGGAGCATACCTTTGTTGAAAACAGTGAGTATAAAGACGACATCCACTATATAAAAGCAGGCAATATAACCGTTCAGGGCAGACATTTGGTATGGGCTACACACATTCCGCCTGGAATTAATATCCTGTCGCTCAGGAATGCGCCTTACCGAAGTTATGTACTGGCGGTAAAACTTAAAAACGGAGATTACCCCAACTGCCTGGCCTACGATATGCAAGAGCCTTATCACTACTTCCGAAGTCATGAAATAGACGGAGATCAATATCTGTTAATTGGTGGTGCTGACCATAAGACGGGACACGATGATCCGGAAAAGGCCTTTTCAGCGCTAGAGAAATATGCAATGGAAAACTTTGACATCAGCTCAATCGATTATCGGTGGTCATCACAGTATTATGTTCCTGTAGATGGTCTACCCTATATCGGGCAATTTCCGGGTGGTGATACGAATAGCTTTGTAGCAACAGGTTTTAACGGGAACGGGATGATTTTCGGCAGTCTTTCGGCAGTTATCTTAACCGATTTGATATTGGGTATTGAAAACGATCTTGCCAAACTGCTTAGCCCGTCGCGATTGAAACCGATTTCAGGTTTTATGGATTTTGTCCAAGAAAATGCAGATGTGGCCTATCATTTCGTTGCTGACCGGTTTGGAACAGAAATTATCCAGTCAACAAAAGAACTAAAAAACGATGAAGGCAAAATAGTAGAATTAGATGGCAAAAAGCTCGCTTTGTATAAAGATGTAAACGGCCAGGCTATCGCTTTAAGCCCTGTGTGCACACATGCCGGTTGCATTGTTAACTGGAACGCCAGTGAAAAGAGCTGGGACTGCCCCTGTCACGGAGGAAGATTCGCTACTGATGGTAAGGTTCTTACCGGGCCACCAAGGAAAGCGTTGGAGAGAATAGAAATCCACAAGATTGGACAAGCCTGATAAAACATGCTCAGATATAAATCTGGAACAAGATTTCAACCTTTACCAAAAGAGGGGCTAAAAAAGACCAATATCCAAACAAATCAATCAACATTAGGGTTGTAATTTTATGGTTCCATTTAATATCCAGATCGATCATGGTAATGATAAAATTACCCTGACTATTGTTCCAAAGGAAGATTATTATATAATCGTTTATTTTGGCAGTATCCTTGGTGCCATCCGAAAAATGGGGCTTGACTGGATACTACTCCAACAGGAAGAGATTGATCCTGGGCCCCTTAAACATTTCGACCATAAACTGAATTCTGAAGCAACACAAATATCATTAGGTATTCATGAAATTAACCTCATTGCGGGCGAAATTGAAAATCACCTTGTAAATCAGTAATAATAGAAGCTTTAGTCAGATCTTCATTTTGTTTATCACAAAGGTTCCGTTCTTTCCCTCCGCTACATAAAACCATTTATCCATAAAGGTTGTTATTTAGGCCAAAAGACCTCCGCACTACCGCCATCAGGACCTGCAGAGACCTGCAAACTGATCTGTTAATGTTGGGGCCAATAGTAAGATTTTATAATGGATGATAAGATGAAAAGTGTAGGCCAAATGCTTATTGGCAGAAACCTCACCATTGCTTTTGCAGAAAGCGCAACCGCAGGTCGGCTTTCAGCAGATTTTTCAATGATAGAAGATGCGGGTAAATTCCTTAAAGGAGGCATTACCTGTTATGATGCCTGTTTAAAGGAAGATCTTTTACAGGTTGACGCCTCGCTGATCAAGATCTATACCCCTGAATCAATGGAGGTTACACAAGCCATAACCTTGGGGCTGTCAAAATTGATTGATGCTGACATCCATATCGGTATCACCGGGCTTACTGCTCCCGGAGGAAGTGAAACTCAGGAAAAACCGGTAGGCACCATGTTTATCTACGCTACCCACCACAATGAACTGGCTTTTTCAGAAAGGCTTAATTTTACCGGCAGTCGCGAGGAAATTGTTACAGCAACCGTACTGGCTTGCGCAACCATGTTAGAAGATTACCTCACTTCCGTGGATAATTGACAAATAGATATGAAAGCAAAGAAAGTATTTCCAAAAAAGACCTGGCTGTACCGAAATGGGCTCTCCATAACCTTTATCAGCCTATTTGTTTTTACACTCCTGGCACAGGCAATTACAGGATGGAAAGAACACAATGGCGAACTGAGCGATCAGGGAGCGTCGCCGATCTCTTTTAATAATTACCTTCATACCGGGCATTTTATTTCTGCCACTTTCGAAAATTTTGAAAGCGAGTTTCTGCAGATGGTTCTTTATGTGTTGCTAACCGTAAAACTGCGTCAGATCGGTTCGGCCGAATCTAAAAAACTTGATGAAGAAGAAGCAGTAGACCGCGAGCCTGTTGCCTCGAAGAGTGCCCCATGGCCCGTACGCCAGGGCGGACTGATCTTGAAACTGTATTCCAACTCCCTTTCTATTGCTTTCAGCATACTTTTTCTGTTAAGCTGGTACCTCCATTTTTATGGCAGCTGGCGAGATCACAACGCTGAGCAAATATTAAAAGGTCAAGAAACAGATACGATGACCACCTATCTTGGCCAGGCAAACTTCTGGTTCGAAACCTTTCAAAACTGGCAGAGCGAATTCCTCTCGGTGGCTGCCATTGTGGTATTAACCATTTTCTTAAGGCAGAAGGGCTCTCCGGAATCTAAACCCGTAGATGCGCCGCATATGGAAACAGGAAAATAAAAAGATCAGAAATATTATAGACTTGTACCAAGACTTAAAACAAAAAACATAAAACCATTTGAAATTTCAGCCTGTTCTATAGATATCAAAAACCTATTAAAATTATAATTATGGCAACTACAAAAACAGCAGGCAACAAAGCCTCAAAATCTACATCAAAAACAGGAAAAATAGAAAATTCTGAATTCCATGATTTTTTTATTGATGAATTAAAGGATATTTATTGGGCAGAAAAACACCTTGCCAAAGCGCTGCCAAAAATGCAGAAGGCAGCCACTAGCCCTGAACTTGCAGTAGCTTTTGAAAAGCACACCGAGGAAACTCAACAACATGTAAGTACACTGGAAGAAGTTTTTGGGCTTTTAGGTGAAAAACCAGTAGCTAAAAAGTGTGATGCAATGGCAGGTTTGCTCGAAGAAGCCGATGGAATTATTGCTGATACCGATAAAGGTACGATGATAAGAGATGCAGGACTTATCCTGGCGGCTCAAAAAGTGGAACATTATGAAATTGCAACCTATGGTACGCTTAGGGTGTTTGCCGAAAATATCGGACATAGTGACGTGGCCGAACTTCTTTCTCAAACCCTTGAAAATGAAAAGGCAACCGATGTGGCACTTACCGAGATTGCTGTCAACGCGGTTAATGAAGAGGCCGTTACAGAATAAAAAAGAGGGTGTATCATAAAGGCGGTTTCAACTCTGATGCTGTCCTGTTGTCCAAAGGACTCCTAAGGAGAGCCTCCCGATGAAAATCGGGACAAGTCGTCGAAACACCTTAAAGATTATTTAAATAGGCCTTCGATAGGCTATCATTGACAGACTCCAATAGAATGGTCGTCATTGCGAGGAACGAAGCAATCTTAATGCGCACGCTGGTAGCGATCGTTGTAAGATTGCTTCGTCGGCTGAAAAAGCCTTCTCGCAATGACGATCCTTCGAAGCTTATCATTGCAAAAAAATCTTATCAGATCACATCCAACAATAACGGACATGTAAGTGTTATTTATTATGCAATGATATGATCAACATAGGAAATCCCATATTCAGCCACAAATTTACTTCTGATCCAACTGTTTTGTTATACGATCAGAAAGTATATTTATACACCGGGTACGACGAAGCAGCACCAGGTGTACAAAGCTACATCATGCGCAACTGGCTCTGCTTTTCTTCTGCCGACCTGATCAACTGGGAAGAACATCCGGTACCATTACAGGCAACAGATTTTAGTTGGGCTAGCGGGGATGCATTTGCATCCTGTGTGGTATTTAACAAACAGCAATTTTATTGGTTTGCTGCAGTCTCCCATCGCGATATACCCGGCAAAGCAATTGCACTTGGAGTATCAGAAACACCTACAGGTCCTTTCCGTGATGCAATTGGATCGGCACTGATCACAGGGAATGATATTCCTTTCGACAAAAATCCAATGGCGAACCTAGATCCTTCTGTAATCATTGACACAGACGGGCAGGCTTATATCTTTTGGGGTAACCAAAAGTGCTATTTCGCTAAATTAAGTGACGATATGCTCGGCCTGCAGGGCAAAATTAATACGATTGAGCTACCTGGTTTCTCAGAAGGTGCTCATGTTTTTAAACGCAACGACTGGTATTATCTGACTTACGGTTATGGCAATCCTGAAAAGGTAGCCTACGCCATGAGCCCCAGCATACACGGGCCATGGGCATTTAAAGGAATATTAAACGAACTGGCTGGAAACTGCGAAACAAACCGTCCTGCCATTGTCGAATTCAAAGGAAAGAACTACTTCTTTTATCATAACGGCGCATTAAAAGGCGGAGGCAGTCACAGGCGTTCGGTCTGCGTTGATTATCTTTATTATAATCCAGATGGGACAATCAAGCGGGTGCTAATGAGCAGCGAAGGATTGCGCTAGCGCTCCCTGGCCAAAGAAAGCTTGGACTGCCTGCAATTTGAACATCAATTTCACCGAAATATCTCCCCTAAACTTTCATATTAGCGTCCTATCTGGCCTAGATGCCAGATCTCACCAACAAAAAACACCACCCTAGTATACTCCAGCAATGATTTATGGTTCTAATCCAGATCGCAGTAATTGCATTTACCAGGGGAGCATAAATAAACAAGTGTTACAAAAAAACATCTGATTATTCAAATGTACTAGTAAAAATGACGAAATAAACTATTCTCATAGCCACAATCCGAATAATTTAGCCTACTGATCATCAAACCAGATTATGAGCCGAAAGCCGAACAAATTACTAGTGATTCTGCTATTCCTTTTCTTAGGAATCCTAACCTTAAGTGCATACAAAAGAGCCAGCGGGCTTAAAGATTACTATAAAAATTATTTCCCTATAGGTGTTGCCGTTAAGCCGAGCGACCTCCATAATCAAGAAAAATCGCTGATCTTAACACATTTTAATAGTATCACGGCAGAAAATGCAATGAAAATGGGTCCAATACATCCCCTTGAAAATAGATTTTTCTGGAAAATTGCAGATTCAATTGTTCAATTTGGATTACAGAATAAGATAAAAGTAAGGGGCCACTGCTTAGTCTGGTATGCCCAAACACCAAGATGGCTATTTAAAGACTCCATAGGAAATCAGGTAACTAAAGAAGTGTTACTTTCCAGGATCAAAAACCATATTAACACCGTTGTATCCCGGTACCGTGGAAAAATTTATGCTTGGGATGTAGTAAATGAGGTGATTGCAGATGACACCAGCACTTTCCGGAAATCTCAGCTGTATAATATTGCCGGAGAGGATTTCATTGAACAAGCATTTAGGGATGCACATGCAGCAGATCCAAAAGCATTGTTGTTTTATAACGATTACAATACGGAAAATCCTATAAAACGGGATAAGATATATCAGATGCTTAAAAAGCTGTTAGCCAAAGGAGTTCCCATCCACGGCGTTGGATTACAAGCACATTGGTCTATCAGTAACCCTACCCGCTCCGAACTTGAAAAATCTATTGAATTGTTTTCATCTCTTGGTCTTCAGATCCAATTTACCGAGCTAGATGTTTCCGTGTATTCGGGAAGACAGGGCGGCCAGATGATTACAGGCGAAAAAGGCACTAATGCAGCTGTTTTTACACCAGAAATGGAACAACAGCAATTGGAAAAATACAAGATGGTTTTTGAGGTGTTCAGAAAATATAAAAAGAACATTACTGGTGTTACCTTTTGGAACCTCTCCGACCGTTATAGCTGGCTCGATGCCAGAGGTAGAAAAAACTTTCCACTACTATTTGATGCCGATTTAAAACCAAAAAAAGCATACTACGAAGTTACAAAGTTTTAAACAAACAACAATTTGATGATTAAAGACAATATGTACTGCTAAATCATCAGTATACATCAATTACGATCAACCAGAGCCAAATATGACTAAACTATGTGCCATCTTTACATGCGCAGCTTTATTGCTGATCAGCATTCCCTCATTTTCACAAGATTCGAATTTTTATATATTTCTGTGTTTCGGACAATCGAACATGGAAGGTGCCGCCAAATTTGAAACACAAGATACTACAGCAGTTGACCAACGGTTTCGCCTGTTGGAAGCCGTTAATTGCGTCAACTTAAACCGTACAAAAGGCAACTGGTATACTGCTGTTCCACCGCTAACACGATGTAAAACGGGACTGGGCCCGGTAGATTATTTCGGTCGGACACTTGTTGCCAACCTGCCCAAAAATATTAAAATCGGTGTTATCAATGTCGCCGTAGGCGGATGTAAAATTGAACTGTTCGACAAAGAAAACTACCAATCCTACACCGCAGCAGCGCCAGATTGGATGAAGGGTATGTTAGCTGAATACGATGGAAACCCTTATGCCAGTATGGTAGAGATGGCTAAAATTGCACAGCAAAGTGGCATAATCAAAGGAATATTGTTGCATCAGGGAGAGTCAAATACAGGCGATAAAGCCTGGCCAGAAAAAGTAAAGGGCGTGTATGAAAACTTATTAAAAGACCTAAAATTGGAAGCTAAAAATACACCGCTATTAGCCGGAGAAGTTGTAAATGCCAACCAGGGCGGAGTTTGTGCCAGCATGAACGCCATTATTGCGACTTTACCTCAAACCATCCCCAATGCACATGTTATTTCTTCTGCGGGCTGTCCTGATGGACCAGACAATCTTCATTTTTCTGCCGAAGGCTACCGTATGCTAGGCAAAAGATATGGAGAAAAGATGCTAAGCTTACTCGGCAAAAAATAACCAAATAGCCTATACTTTTCCAAACTGATCAAGATACAATGAGTGCCAAAAATATATTTTCAAGTTATATCCTATCTCTATTCTTCGTACTGGGTTTCGGAGGATGTAAAACGGGGCAATCGCTTTCCAGTTACCAAACAGATAGCAGGGGTTTAAGAGATTTTTACAAAGATTACTTCTCAATTGGTGTTGCCGTTGGCAAAAGAAATCTGAGCGGAGAGGAAAGTACACTGATCAAAAAACATTTTAACAGCATTACAGCAGAAAACGCCATGAAAATGGAGTCGATGCAGCCTGTTGAGGGAAAATTTAATTGGCGGGAAGCCGATTCGATTATCAGCTTTGCAACGCTAAACAACATCAAAGTACGTGGACATAATTTATGTTGGCACGAACAGGCACCTTCATGGTTTTTCACAGATAAAGAGGGAAAGGAAGTAAGTAAAATAGTATTGCTACAACGATTAAAGGCACATATTGATGCCGTAGTTGGGCGATATAAGGGGAAAATATATGCCTGGGATGTTGTAAATGAAGCCATTGACGATGATTCTACAAAATACTTACGAAATTCGAAATGGTACCAAATCTGTGGTGAAGACTTTATCATTAAAGCTTTTGAATATGCACATGCCGCCGATCCTGATGCAAAACTTTATTACAATGATTATAATACCGAACGACCAGAAAAAAGAGAACGCGTATACAAGTTGCTCAAAAGCCTGAAAGACAAGGGTGTACCTATAGATGGGGTTGGCCTTCAAGCGCATTGGTCTATCTACGAACCTAGTGAAAATGAACTCGTTACCGCAATTAAACGCTATTCATCTTTAGGCCTTAAAATACAGTTTACCGAGTTAGATCTTTCCATTTATCCATGGGAGAAAAATAAACGTGCCAAACGTGTGGATGAAAGCGATGCTTACACCGCCGAACTTGAAGCTCAACAGGTTGCAAAGTACAAAATGGTGTTCAACGTGTTCAGAAAGTATAAAAATGTAATCACCAACGTTACATTCTGGAACATTTCAGATCGCCGCACCTGGCTGGATGGTTATCCGGTACCCGGCCGCAAAAATTACCCCTTACTTTTCGACACGCAATTAAAACCAAAAAAAGCCTATTGGAGCGTTATTAAATTTTAAGTAATGAAGAAAATATTTCCGCTAGTCTTATTCCTTTTCAACGTCCTCATTGCACAAGCCGCTGGGCTCGGTCCAATTACGGTAAATACTTATTTGCCCGGAAGTTTTGCTGTGGTGAGCAAAGGTAAGGTACCTTCCATTTTAGTAAGTGCCAACGAATGGCCAGGCGCTATACGTGCCGCCCAAAATCTTCAAAACGATATTAAAAAGGTAAGTGGACTTGAACCCGAATTTTTAACGGATAAAACAACCGGCATGCCTATCATCATTGGCACTATCGGCAACAGCAAAATCATCGACGAAATGATCAGGAACCGTAGTCTAAATGTCTCTGAAATTGCCGGAAAATGGGAAGCCACAATAATTCAAGTGATTAAAAACCCAATTAAGGACATAGATTCTGCTTTAGTAATTGCAGGAAGCGATAAGCGGGGAACGATATATGGAATATACGAGCTCTCTTCTCAAATTGGTGTTTCGCCATGGTATTATTGGGCTGATATTCCTGTAAAAAAAAGCAGTTCGCTCTATGTTATTGCGGGGCGTCATGTAATTTCTTCACCTGCGGTAAAATACCGGGGGATATTTTTAAATGACGAAGCGCCTGCACTTTCGGGATGGAGCAGAAAAGAATTTGGGGGTTTTAACCATAAGTTTTATGAGAAGGTATTCGAATTGATTCTTCGCTTAAAAGGAAATTATTTATGGCCAGCCATGTGGGGAAGTGCATTTAACGACGACGATAAACTCAACCCTGTTTTAGCCGACGAGTACGGCGTAGTGATTGGAACTTCTCATCACGAACCCCTAACACGGGCCCATGATGAGTGGAAAAGATATAAAGGCGGCAAATGGAACTATGATCAAAATCCAGAACAGTTACGTGCATTTTGGGAAAGCGGCCTGCAACGTGTAGCCGATAAAGAACAGATCATTACTGTTGGCATGCGTGGCGATGGCGACGAGCCCATGTCTACAGGCACGGCTACCGCCCTATTGGAAAAAATTGTAAAAGATCAACGTGAAATAATTGAAAAAGTAACCAAAAAACCTGCAGCACAAACGCCACAGCTATGGGCCTTGTATAAGGAAGTTCAAGATTATTACGACAAAGGGATGCGCGTTCCCGATGATGTAACGTTACTTTTATGCGATGATAATTGGGGCAACATTAGAAAATTGCCAGGTTTAGGTGAAGCGCCCAGAAAAGGCGGTTATGGGATTTATTATCATTTCGACTACGTGGGTGGCCCTAGAAATTACAAATGGGTAAACACCAACCCTATCCAAAAAATTTGGGAACAAATGCGATTGGCTTACGAACATGATGCCAATCAGATCTGGATCGTAAACGTAGGCGATTTAAAACCAATGGAGTTCCCCATCCAGTTCTTTTTAGATTACGCCTGGAATCCTGACGCCATCCCGGCCGATAAATTAATGGACTACACAATTAATTGGTCGGCCAACCAGTTTGGCAATGAAAACGCAACAGCAATTGCCAGCCATATAGATACTTACCTAAAATACGCAGGTAGAATTAAACCAGAACTACTTCATGCAAATATTTATAGTTTAAGCAACTATAACGAGTTCGAACAAGTTACCGCTGATTTTAAAAAACTTAAAGAACAAGCAATCACAACACATCATCAATTACCTGACAATCAAAAAGATGCATATTATCAATTGATTCTTTATCCCATTGAGGCTGTGGCTAATTTATATGAGATGTATCTCGCGGTAGCCAAAAACAAACTATATGCCAAACAGGGCAGATTTTCAACCAATAGTTTCGCCGGTAAAGTTGATTCTCTATTTAAGCGGGATGCCGAAATCAGCACTTACTACAACAAAACACTAGCTGGAGGAAAATGGGACCATATGATGGATCAAACGCATATCGGTTACGCTTCCTGGCAGCAGCCTGATAGCAATATTATCCCTAAAATTACGCTGATTAACAATACTACTACCAATCTGGGTGTTTCACTGGAGAACTCGGAGCTTCACTTTACAGGAAAAACAAAGGTAGCGCAAGGCTTCACTTTTTCAGCGCTTGCAAATACATCACATACACTCGAAATTTTTAGAACAGGTGCAGGTGAAATGAAATACGACATCAAAGCACCTGATTATGTAATGTTTAGCAGTAAAAAGGGACCACTTAACGATGATCAGAAAATTCAGATCAGCATTGATTGGAATAAAGCTCCAAAAAACACTATAACAAGTGAAATTCTCATTTCAGGTAGTGATAAATCGAACATCACCATCCCAATTAAAACCGAAAACATTATACCAACCAACTTACCTGCTAATTTATTCCTCCCTGATAACGGCTATATTTCTATGGAAGCGACAAGTTATAGCAGAGCGGTAAACAGCAGACCTATTTTTTGGAAAACCATTCCAAATTACGGAAAAACCAGGGGCGGCGTAATCGCAACACCTGTGACTTCACCAATTCAGCAGCCTGGCGAAAGTTCACCACATTTAGCTTACGATATTTTTGTAACTGAAACGGGCAATTTTACCTTAAATACCTTTATCTCCCCTACTATTGATTTTAATGGGAAAGATGGATTAAAGTTTGCCGTGTCATTAGACGCGCAACCTCCCATAGTAGTTAATATCAGCAAGGATTATACCTCTGATTATGCCTGGGGACAATCGGTAGCCAACAACATCAAAATTTTTAAAACTCCCCTTGTCTTTAACAAAACCGGAAAACACACCATCAACTATTGGATGATTAATCCAGGCGTGGTACTGCAAAAATTAGTACTCGATCTTGGAGAATTAAAACCAAGTTATTTAGGACCACCAGAAAGCATTAAAAGCAAACGAAATTAAATTAACCAAAACCATGAGCAACATGATTAACGAATTAAAAAAAATCACCCTTTTTACATCCATTATGGGAATGGCAATTGCCAGCTCCTGCCAGCAAGCAAACCAAAAAGCAGAAAAGGAAACGACAAAGGTGCCTAAAAAAACCAGCTACTTATCGCAGCCTATAATCTCCAAAATTTATACGGCCGATCCGTCTGCGCATGTTTTTAATGGAAAAATTTATGTTTACCCTTCACATGATATCGAGACTGGCACTCCGGAAAATGACAATGGTGATCATTTTGACATGAGAGATTACCACATTTTGAGCATGGATAGTGTTAATGGTAAAGTTACCGATCACGGTGTGGCTTTAAGCATAAAAGACATTCCATGGGCCGGCAGGCAACTTTGGGCACCGGATGCTGCCTTTAAAAACGGAACCTATTATCTGTATTTCCCGGTTAAAGATAAATCTGATGTATTTAGAATAGGTGTTGCTACATCAAAAAATCCAGCAGGACCATTTAAGGCTGAACCTGAACCCATTAAAGGAAGTTATAGTATCGATCCGGCGGTGTTTACAGATACTGATGGCGCAAGTTACATGTACTTTGGTGGAATTTGGGGCGGGCAGTTGCAGCGTTGGAATAACGGAAAATATGATGCCAATGGATCTAAAACCGACTCACAGAAAGAAAATGAACCTGCATTGAGCGCTAAAGTAGCGAAATTGAGCAGTGATATGTTATCATTTGATGGTGAAGTGAAAGATGTTCAACTAGTAGATAAACAAGGAAAAGCACTACTCACTAACGATCACGACAGACGTTTCTTTGAAGGTGCCTGGATGCACAAATTTAATGGTAAATATTATTTCACTTATTCAACAGGTGATACCCATTATTTAGCGTATGCGATTGGCGACAAACCTTACGGACCATTTGTTTACGAAGGCACTTTTATGAAACCCGTTCAAGGTTGGACTACCCATCATTCTATTTTAGAGATAAAAGGCAAATGGTATATCTTTTACCACGACACCCAGCTTTCAGGAAAAACCCACCTTAGAAATGTGAAAGTGACCGAATTGAAGCACAACGCCGATGGAACAATCCAAATGATTGAACCATGGGTTGAATAAGTATAAGTTGAAAATAAGGTTGTTATAGGGAACTGAAGCAATTGATCAAATTAATCCCAGTAATGTTATTATTATCCCTAGGTTTCACGAATTGAGAAATCTGGGGGTAAAAAACACGCAATACAGCGAATAAATGCCCTCCGACTAGGGTGTCAATAACGGATCCAAAAGAAAGGTCGTCATTGCGAGGAACGAAGATAACCGAACAAAGTGAGCTCATGAATACCTTTAAAAAACACATGCAAAGATGAATAATCTTAATGCACACGCTAGTAGCGATCGTTGTAAGATTGCTTCGTCGGCTGAAAAAGCCTTCTCGCAATGACGATAATCTGAGGAGATTTAATCTCTTAAATTCTCCTGTCATTTATATTGATTTTATACAATAAATTAAGCCTATCATTGACATTATTTTACAAATCATTATTAATCAACATTTATCGACTTTCGCATTTCCATTCAGCTAGGCCTTAGCACTGTATCCCCGTTCTACTGACATCCGGCCTAACAAATTTTTCGGACCGCACTACTCAAGCCACCCCACTGACCTCTAAAGAAAAATTTTCAGCCGGCATTTTTTGTTTCTTTTTGATGCCAAAAAGAAAGAGCCCTTCGGCGGCGGCGAGCCGAGGCAAGACCGCTCCTTAAGGCAAAAGAAATCAATTAAACGTCACTCATATTGATTTTATACAATAAATTCACCTCAGAGTGATATCTTTTTCCGATTTATCCCTTGGATAAGATTAGGCTGAAAACTATTCTATTTTGCCTCCATCCTAAAATAATCGAAGTCAACATATCCTCCAGCATTTTCAGTTGCGTAATTAAACAGTCCGAAACGGTAGCCTATAAAATGGGGAAGCGTATACGACATTTGCAGCGGCTCCCCTATTGGTTTCCAGGTTTTGCCATCAAAGCTGTAAAAAAAATAACATTTATCTGTTCGGTTCTCAAAATCACATCTTGCTTTGAGATAAACGGTTTGCTGTCTGGCTGGAACATCTTCACCATTTACAGTGCCGCTTTGGGCACTTACCGTTACCACCGTTTTCTTTGACCCTGTATGTTTTACGCCAACCCAGCCAAATTTGCGTTGCAGCAACATCAATCCCGCCTGGTCTCCGGTTTTCATATTGGAAATATCAATTGAAGTGATTGCGGTTGATACGGGCCCAATAGTACGCTGGGTTAATGTATTGCGGGCCAGAAGAATATTAGTATCCAATCTTGAGGTGGTAATCCGTAAAAATCCCGGGCGTTTGGTTAGCGACCAAAACGCATGGTCTGGATTGTGGTTCCATTGCCATACCAGTGGAAGCGCGGGCTCGCCTTTTTTGCGGATAAATTCGTCTGATGCCACAATGCCGGGAATTAAGCCGCTACTAACGGGAAGTTCTAATGTTTCCGGAACTTTACCATCAACACCCAACACCGGCCAGCCATCTTCCCAGGTAACCGGAACTAAATATGGAATGCGGCCAACGGATCCAAAATCTCTAAAAAGATAAGAAAACCATTTTCCTTCTGGCGTACTGATTAAACCGCCCTGCGCAACACCCTTGTCTCTAAGTGCTACCCGCCCTTCATATGGCCCCATAAGTTTGTCGGAACAGTGTACCACAACTGTACGCATCCCATTTCGTGGCCAGGTAATGTTAAAAAGATAATATTTGCCATTAATTTTAAACAGTTGGGAGCCCTCAGCTGGTAATCCGGCACCAGTACCTGTGGGAAGACTTGCGTTTTCGATAATTGTTATGGGCTTCGCGTCAGGCTTTATTCCAGTTAAATCTTCCTTTAATTCCACCAAAGTAATTTTGCCTGTACCGTATACCATGTAAACTTTTCCATCCTCAAAAAACAGGGAGTGATCATGGAGCGAAGGTTTAAAAGACGTAAGTTTCCACGGGCCTTTTTCGATATCTTTTGTACTGTAGATATACGTTTTGCCTGTGGTACCAGAAAAAGTACTTACATAATAAATACCTTGATGAAAACGAAGACTACTTGCCCACGATCCCCGACCATAATCCCATTTTCCATTGGATAAAGTTAATTCGTCAGCATTTCCGAGGGTATCATAAGCGTAACTTACAATTTTCCAGTTTACCAGATCGGTTGATTTCATGATGGGCACACCGGGATTCATGTGCATCGTAGTGCTGCTCATGTAATACACTTTCCCTACTCTGATCATCGAAAGATCGGGCACATCAGCAAAAATGAGCGGATTTGTCGCTTTTTGTGCATCAACACAAACTGTATTTAGCACAAAAAAGAGCGATAATGTAAATAATTTCAGATTCTTCATCAGGTTAGTCAGCTTTTCAACTTGCACTGCGTTTATATTCGGTATTCAAAGCTATTCAGAAATATGCAGATCAACGAACTGCTTTGTTCAAATCTATGTTACAAATGTTCTTAATTCAATCCATCCCGTTACAGAAAAACAAGCAAACTAACCAAATGTGCTAGTAAAATTGACGAAATAAAGTAGTTGCTGACTAAGGTTCTCAATAATTTAGCGGCATTGATTGAAATTAACCAAATTTATCTTTTTATGAACCTTAAATCCATCTTAGCCTTCTGCGCTTTTCTGTTTCTTCTTACAATCGCTCAAATCAGCTCCGCCGATGATGTTATAGTCGGTTACCGTCATTTGGCAGATCCTGGTACCCTTGTTTACAACGGAAGAGTTTATCTCTACGCATCTAACGACGATGAGAACTCCTACAATAAAAATAGCGGATACAAAATGAAATCGATCGTTTGCATTTCGAGCAGCGACATGAAAAACTGGACAGACCATGGTGTGGTATTTGAAGCACCAAGAGATGTAGCCTGGGCAGGCAGAACCTGGGCCCCAGCAGCAATTGCCCGCGACGGCAAAATTTTTCTATACTTCGGAAATGGCGGCAATGGCATCGGCGTAGCAACTTCAAGCAGTCCGATAGGGCCATTTAAAGATCCCATTGGAAAAAAACTTGTTGAAACCGAAACGCCAGGTGTACTTCCTGCGCCAAACATGTGGTTATTCGATCCGATGACCTTTATTGATGACGATGGCCAGGCCTATATGTATTTTGGTGGCAACGGCGAGAGCAACGTTCGGGTAATTAAACTTAACCGTGATATGATCAGCGTAGATGGACCTGCAACTTCTATTACTGCTCCTGCATTTTTTGAGGCTTCGTGGATGCATAAGCGCAATGGGATTTATTATTTCTCCTACTCAACCAATCCGAAAGCACAGATGCGCATCGATTATATGATGAGTAAAAGCCCCACAACTGGATTTACTTATGGAGGAATTGTTGCCGCACAACCGCCAAAAAACAATAACAACAACCACCAGGGAATTTTCGAATTTAAAGGACAATGGTACCACACCTACCACAACAGGGCTGTAGCATACAAATTGGGAATCCCCACAGAATTTAAAAGAAATCTGGCTGTTGAGGTGCTAAATTACAAAGCCGATGGCAGTATCGAACAGGTAACCTACACGGCAGATGGAGTACCACAGGTGGAAGGATTAAATCCCTACATGCGTGTGGAGGCCGAAACGATGAGTGATCAACAAGGTGTTAAAACTGAAACATGCAGCAAAGGTGGTTTAAATGTTACGCATATTAAAAACGGAGATTGGATAAAAGTTAGGGGCGTAGACTTCGGCAAAGGAGCAAAACGTTTTTCAGCTTCGGTAGCAAGTATTGGAAAGTACAATAAAATTGAACTCCGATTAGGCAGCTCTGACGGAAAAGTAATTGGAACACTTGCCGTGCCAAATACTGGTGATGCGCAGGCCTGGAAAGAAGTGAGCTGCAAAGTTGATGGTGCAACGGGAAAACAAGATCTTTTTCTAACCATTAAAGGCGCAGAAAAACCAGAAGTAAATATTGATTTTTGGACATTTTCGGCGAAATAGAATCTCACCCTATGTTTAAACAAAAAAACCTCGCAGGTATTACAGCACCTGCGAGGTTTTTTTCACTAATCAATCTGGAGGAGCTTTTCGCAGATAGTTTAGGTAACATCAATATTTTTCAATATGCTTCAGGCAATGTGTTCAACAGAAACCTGTCTTATTTATTTTTGCTTGTAAATGGCATCATTGCCACTATAATCTAACCATTTAAAAGACGCTGTACTTTTAGTGTTTTCTCCGGATGAAGTACCATAAAGCGCATAAAGTGAGCCGACAAAACCTCCCGCGGTTTCAGTACTCAAAAACTTCCCATCCACTTTATCCTTCAATATTTTCCATTTACCCGGGCTTTCAGCGTACAGAAAATTATAAAGCCCTCGATTAGCTTCTATTTTAAACTGCAGGGTTTTAGCTTTTACCGGAGTTTCAATAATCAAGTCCATACCTTTTGTGGTCCGATTTCCTTTGTAAAGCTGAACGATCTGCCTGCCATCTTTTATTGATTTGCAGATATAGTAAAAATTATATTCACCTTGAAAGATAAGCATCCCTGCTTTTTCATTTGGCTGCGATGCCGTAAAGGTCATCTGAGTTGAAGCGCTACCGGTTAAATGCTGCTGTCTTTTACCGATAAATGCCGGATTTCCCAACCCCATACACGTTTCTGGCAGTAACTTCATTGTTAAGCCATTTTCTTTATCTAAACTATACCAGCTGGTATCATTGGTTCTTAGAAACAATAACGATTGATCAAGTTTTTTATCAAAGGTAGTTCTGTAGGCAAAGTTTCCACTTTGTGGCGGGGCAATCTGTTTTACTTCCTTAAAATCAGCAGTATAACTATATTGAACTTCTTTTTGGTCTGGATTAATGATTGGCCAGCCATCTACCCATTTAACCGGCGCGATAAATGTTTCCCTCCCAGTATTATAATGATTGCCTTCATAAGGTCTTACAGCCAGGAAAATCGCATAAGTTTTACCGTCTGGACCATCAACCAATTCTGCATGACCGGTAGAGGTAATCGGATCTTTACGGTTTGGATCTAAATCGCGTTGTGTCAATATCGGGTTTTTCTCATAAGGAACATAAGGTCCGGTGGCTTGCTTACTTCTTAAAATTACCTGTGAGTGATTAACGGAAGTACCTCCTTCGGCAGCACAGAGATAATACCAATCGCCACGTTTAAAAATGTGCGGGCCTTCAATCCAGACCGGTTTTTTGCTGATGTCTACCCCACCATTTACCAGCTGAACTTCTTCACCCACTACTTTTAAACCCACTGGATCAAATTGAAAAGTACGGATGGTTCGGTGTCCTGGATATAGGGGTTTATTATCTGGCGCATCGCTGTTATAAACGATGTAGGCTTTGTCCTGATCAAAAAACAGTGAGGGGTCAATCCCTCTCACTTGCGGTAACCAAACGGGATCACTCCATGGTCCTTCAGGTTTTTTTGACGTCATTACAAAATTTCCGCGCTTATCGATATTGGTACAGGTCATATAAAATGTCCCTTTATAATAATTGATTGAAGGTGCAAAAAGCCCTCTAGAGGTACGATCACCGAAAAAAGTCATTTGTGACGGGCGATCGATCACATTGCCGATCTGCTTCCAATTTTTTAAATCCTTGCTATGGAACACCGGAACCCCCGGAAAGTAGGCGAAGGTTGAATTAACAAGGTAATAATCGCTTCCCACTTTGGTTACACTGGGATCAGGATAAAACCCTGCCATAATCGGGTTTGTAAATTTAATTTGTCCGTACGAATAGCCAGTATAAAGAAAGGCGATCAATAGAAGAAGTTTTTTCATAAAATGCACGTTGGTTATGCTCAAAACTAACATCTACAGCCTTACTTGCATGAGCCATTTGTTTAAAAGAAAGCTCCAGATGTTTGTTTTCAACCTGAGTTCGATTGATAGAGTCATAGTAAGTATTTTACAGCCGCTTTACGTCATGCGATCGTCATGCTGTCCCGAATGTTCGGGATCAGCATCTTTCCTGCCATTAAGACCCTGAAATGAATTACCTTCGGTGAGCTTGTTAAGGCTAGGTTTACTGCGTAGCTTTCCGCTGCGCTACCATTGACGTTATATTGTAATTATTTAAATATGAATGGTTTATAACAATTTTGCATTTCCGTCCAGCTAGGCCATAGCACCGTCTCCCCGTTCTACTTAAATCCGGCCTAACAAATTTTTCGGGCTGCACTGCCCAAGCCAACCTACTAGCTTCGAAAGAAAAATTTTCAGCCGGTGTTTTTTGTTTCTTTTTGACGCCAAAAAGAAAGAAGCCTGTCCGGCTAGGACTAATAAAATACCCCGTCCTGCGGTCACCCGTCTGAAAGAGGGGAATTACATATCGCACAAGATCAATAATTAAATGTCATTTATATTGATTTTATACAATAAATTATCCGTCAGGATGACGGCACCAATACTAAAATACCTAAAGAATGGCCCTAAAAGCCACATTGTTAATCGAATTCAAGTTTCTTAAACAAGAAATATACTGAGATGGATTTTAAAGCTTCACGCGTTTATCTTTTCGTTTTACATTGATATATTCGGAGGGAAGCATATTAAACTGCGCTTTAAAAAGCTTCGAAAAATAGCTTGGTGTACCAAAACCAGTCATGTATGCGATCTGTGCAACATTGTAATCACTTTTCTCCAATAATTCTACCGCCCTTTCCAGTTTTACGGATCTAATGTATTCGATTGGTGTTAAACCGGTAATTTCGAGCAGTTTGTGGTAGAGAGAACCCCGGCTCATGCCCACATGCCTGCTGAGTTCCTCTACTGAGAGTTCTGGATTGTTAAGCTTCTCATCAATATACTGAACGATTTTATTCAACAACTTAACTTCGCTAGACTCAATTTCGATTTCTTTAGCCTGTACCTGTACCTGTTTAGAATACGCATTTTTTACCGAGCGATTAAACAACAATAAGTTGTCGATTTTTGCATGGAGAATATCAAAATTAAAAGGCTTGGTGAGGTAGTCGTTGGCACCAGATTTCAGGCCTTTAACCTGATCCTCTTCTCCACTGATTGCGGTTAACAGGATAACTGGGATATGACTTGTTCTTTTGTCTGCCTTTATTTTCTGGCTTAGCTCAATGCCATTCATTTCCGGCATGCTGATGTCGGTAACAACTAATTGCGGGTGCCCGGAAAGCGTTTTCTGCCATCCTTCTTTACCGTTTGATGCCTCTATAATATGATAAAAAGGCTGCAGACTATCTTTTAGGTAAAACCTAAATTCCTCATTGTCTTCAACCAAAAGGATTGTGGGCATCTTGACCTCATTAGTTGTTGATTCAGTAACGGATTCATCCAGTTCTTCGTTCGTAAAACTATAGGCTGTATCATCAACCTCCTGATCATTTTCTTCATCCACTATCTCAACTGGCATCGAAACCAAAAATGCTGTTCCTTTTCCAAGTTCACTTTCTACGGTAATCTGTCCACCGTGCAGTTCTACAAACTCTTTTACAATCGACAACCCGATTCCACTGCCTTGATTTAAGATAGAACTCACATTGTTATCCATAAAAAAACGATCGAACACCCTATCTTTACTTTGATGTGCAATGCCTATCCCTGTATCAGAAACTTCAATACAAAACACAGGCTTAGTCTGATCGGCAGCGGATCTTAGGAACATGTTAAGAGATACTTCCCCACCTTCTTTTGTAAATTTAAATGCATTAGAAAGCAGATTAAATATAATCCTTTCCATTTTATCCTGATCAAAATGCGTTTTCAGTTTTTTAATATCGCTGTTAATGCGAAGTGAAATTTTCTTACGTTCCGAAAGATCCTGGAATGCTTCTGCGGCTTCACTGATAAAAGTAATGAGATCGGCCTCGCTCAGGTTCAACTTCAGTTCCTGTTCTTCCATTTTTCTAAAATCGAGCAGTTGATTTACCAGATTTAACAGTCTTCGCGCATTTCTACGGATCATCTTTACCTGACCGGCTACAGCAGATTCCTGTTTAACGGCAAGCAACTTATCAACGGGTGCCAAAATCAATGAAATCGGTGTTCTAAACTCATGGCTTAAATTGGTGAGGAATTTGATCTTTTGTATATCTAACGCATGGGCACGTTCGGCATCCTTTCGCTGCTGCAGGATCTTTTGTTCAGCATTGATCTGGGCTTGTTCAATGGCAAGTTGCTGTTTAATGCGCTGAATGCCCCGTCGCCTAATGGCAAATAAGATTGTACCAATTAAGACTGCATAAAAAACATAAGCATAAATCGTTCTCCAAAAGGGTGGTTGTATATGAACAGAAATTGAAGTGATTTTATCACTCCAAACCCCGTCATTGTTACTTGCCCTTACCTGAAAAATGTAATCTCCCGGGTCCAAATTTGTATAATATGCTGTTTTCTCTTTACCAACTTCATTCCAACCATCATCCAAGCCAACAAGGCGATAAGAATAGTGGTTTTGTTGGGGCGCTGTGTAATTTAACGCTACATAACTAATTGAGAAATTTTGCCCATAACTCAGTTTAATTTTTTTTGCAAAGCCAATTTGCTCTTGAATAGGTGATTTTTCACCAGGAAGTACAACAGTATTGGCTACCTTTAATTCGGTAAGCAGCACATTTGGAACCACATTATTGGTAGGCAATTCGAGCGGATTAAAATAATTGAAACCGTCTTGGCCGCCAAAATAAAGCTCACCATCTGAAGTACTGATTCCCGAACTCAATATAAAAGGACTGTCTTGCACTCCATTGGGACGTCCGAAATTTTTTATTTTTTTTGTTTCTGGATCAAGACAACTGATGCCATTATCGGTACTGAACCAAATCAGTCCGTCTCTGCCTTCCAATATTTTGTAAACAATAGCATTAGGCAAGCCGTTTGTTTCGTTAAAATTGGTAAATTTTCCGGTACGGCGATTGAAAAGATCGAGCCCTGCACCATCGGTTCCGGCCCATATATTCCCCCTACTATCACATAACAAACTCAATACCACATCATTAGAAAGCCCACTATTTACTTTTCGATATACTTTAAATTTCCCGTTGTTGCGTTGAAATACGGCTATTCCCGTTCCGCTGGATGATATCCACATATTTCCGTAAGGATCTTCAACAATTGCACGTATAAAACCATTGCTAGGGAGAACCATAGGTGGCGAGGATTGAGTGCCGTACCGGGTAAATGAATTCGTCTTATAATCAAATACATTAACACCAGCTCCGTTTGTACCAATCCATATCAAACCCTTGCTATCTTCTTTGATAGCGAAAATTTCGTTTTGGCTAAGATCAGTTGCCGATGGTCCGGCCAGGAATTGTTTGTAAGTTTTGGTTTTGGGATTATAGGCAAACAAGCCATGCTGATAAGTCCCCACCCAAAGCGTGCCCCTTGAATCGAGCATTAGCGTAAGGATGGACAATGGATTTCGGGAAAAATCTATTTTGCTCTTAATGTCAATATGTTCGAACACACCTTTATCACGATCGAAAAAGTGTAATCCCCCACCATCAGTGCCCACAAAGATTTTTCGTTTTGAGAATTCGGCAAAGGAAGTGACAATGGGTGATGAAAGTCCTTTAGGATCAAACGGGCTGCTACGCTTTAGATTAAACAGTGCTAAATTTGGATCGAATTTATTAACGCCACCCTGGTAGGTACCTAGCCAAATAATGCCATTATTAGCCATACAAATGCTTCTAACCGACTTATGACTAAGACCAAAGGTTTCGCGTTTGTTGGGACGAATGTTTGAGAAAAGCTCGGTGGCGGTATCGAAAATAGTTACCCCATCCTCGGTTCCTAACCACAATTTACCTCCTTTTTCCAATCTGGCAGCATAAATAATGTCGTTTGAAAACAATTTATCACCCGATTGCAAAAAGGATTTGAAATGCTTTTCATCATCCAACAACATATTGAGGCCATTATAGGTACCAAAAAATATCCGGCCTTTTTCATCCTTCACAATAGTTTTAATGAAATTATCAGTAAGGCCTGAAGGGTCATTGGGATGATGGATAAACTTCTCGGTGGCACCAGTGGTTAAATTAAGCGCCAAAAGCCCTAAATTGGTGCCGATCCATATCTTATTACCACTACCTTGAAGAAAAGAAAGCACGCTGGAACCGTTGCCCATCAATGCACCGATACCTACATTTTTTACCTTAAACGTTTTGGTATTGATCACCCGGTAGCCACCAAAAGTGCCTACCCAGATATTTCCGGTTCTATCTTCGTAGAGTGTTAATACATTAAATGGGACGTTACGATTCGGGATACCTTCACCTACAAATGATTTAAATGTATTTTTCTTAGCATCATAGTAAGCCAGGCCTCCTCCGTTTGTACCCACCCAAAGTCTTCCTTTCCGATCTTCTAAAAGTGCCGAGATATTGTTAGACGGAATGCTCGTACTATCGCCACTTTTAGTGGTATAAACGGTAAAATTGGTACCATCGAACTTATTCAGTCCATCGCTGGTACCAAACCATACAAGGCCATTATGATCTTGCAGGATTGTATTTACAGTATTAGAAGAAAGGCCATTTTTAGTATTAAGGGTAATGAAATTGGGGTTACCTTGCCCCTTTACAATAGTGCACATCAATAACAATATCCCTAGAAGTGACATTGCGCTTATACCTGATACTCGTTTTAACATCATAACAATAGATTCACGCTTTAGCGATCTGGATTGTGATTTGTACTAGTGCAGGGCTCGCTTAGCTTGCCTTGGTACACTGTGGATTTATATTTGCTTTGTGCGTAAATATAGTTAACACCCCTAATTTAAACTATTTTATTTCAGCCTCGAACGGAGATGCCGGCAAGCCCTCTGCATTGTACAAATTTGCACCGTCGGGATTATCCGCCCAGGCGTATCGAACAGCAACAGGGCTGGCAATGCTATCGTTCCAAACAATTACAGTATTACCTTCAATTTTAGCCTTGGCCCAAATATATTTTTTATCGGCACCTGCAATGGCAAAATGATAAAGTTCGGGTTCGTCTTTTGCAGTTAGTCCACTTCCCACATGATCAAAATGCAGAGTCACCTTATTGCCTTGCACTGTTGCTGATCTGTAGATCGGACCTGAATAAACGATGTTTTTTTCACCATAAATGAGCTTATTGGCCCATAAAGCCAAGCGCTCACCAATTGTTTTTTTATTCAGGGGATGAATATCATTCCATTCGCCGGCACCGAGCCCAACAGACATTCCTGTATTTGGTACTTTTAAGGTTTGGAGTTGGCTCTGCCGAAGTTGTGCCCAGTCGCTCTCAACGGGAACATAATCAACCTCCATATAATTGGGTAGTTGTGCAAATAAAAACGGAATATTGCCTAAGCCCCATTTATTCCTCCAATCGTTAATTAGTGCAGGTAGCAGTTTGGCGTATTCTCTTGGCTTGCCTGCATTTGTTTCACCCTGGTACCATAAAAAGCCACTTATACTATAATTGATTGCAGGTGCAACCATGGTATTGTAAAGTCCTGTAGGAGAACTTTGGGCCACAATTGGCTGGATAATTTGTTGCCCTGACGGGGAATAGCTTGGTTTAGGAAATACCTGGTTCACCTGGTAATCCCATTCGCCTCTTAAGTCAATTATCTGTCCGTTGGCCTGTAGCGAATAATTTTTATCAGGCACAAAGCCACCTTTGCCCATTGTATTTGTAACTTTTACTAAAATGGTGTTTTTTCCAGGTTTTAACAGGTTTGCTGGCACATTGTATCTTCTTGGAGGATACTGATAAGTGATATTGCCCACAAAAACGCCATTTACGAAAGTGGAATCAGCATCGATAATACGCCCCATAAAAAGTTTTGCCTGTACGCCTGTCATCCCCGCAGGAACATCAATTTCCTTTTTGAAGGACAGGATGCCATTTAGGTTTCTCACACCCTGATCTGCCCAATAGCCTGGCATCCAGAACTTATGCCATGTTTTTGGCACATAGGAAGATTGCAAGCTTTTACCTGGTATTGGTAGCCCCTGTTTTTTTAGGTTGTTCATATAGGTGGTATCCCGAAAGTTTTTGATCTGGGCTTCAACTGAAGGAAAACCTTTAAACGCATCCATACTCATCCATGCCTCTATTGGTGTTCCACCTACGCTGGAATTAATGATCCCAATAGGAATTTTGTATTTTTGATAGAGTTTCTTTGCAAAGAAATAAGTAACGCCTCCAAACTCAAGCAATTCTTTACCTGATGCCAACTTCCACTCCCCTTTTGGTAGATCCAGTGATTCTTTGGATACATCAGCTTTAGTGGGTACAAAGAAATTCCTGATCTGGGGAAAATTATCGTTCTTAACTTCGTTTGGATAATTTTCCTTCAGTCTTTCCATTGCTAACACCATGTTAGATTGTCCGGCACAAAAATATACGTCTCCAATTAAAATATCGGTTAATGTGATCAAATTCCGCCCTTCAATGGTCATGGTATATGGGCCCCCGGCTTTCATTTTGGGAAGCATAATCAACCACTTCCCGTCGTTACCGGTAATTGTCTCAAACTTTCTATTGTTGAAAGAAAGTTTAACTTTCTCATTTACATTGGCCCAACCCCAGATCTTTAAATCTGTATTTCGTTGTAGCACCATTCGATTACTGATTAGCTGTGGAAGTTTTACCTCAGCTTTTGTCTTTAGGTTAGTGAACAAGAATGTAACGAGCAAAGCGCAAAGCGGAAGATAAGATTTTACGGTCATGCTTATAAAGTCTGGAAAATATGGCAATAGATAATTTTCGGGGAAATGTAGGCTCTTACAAACCCTCCCCCAGTCTCATCACAGAAATACATCTTTTAAAGCATCAATATCTGGTTATTTCTTTTTAAAAAAATCATGCTCATGTAAAGCCCCATACCTGAGTAATTTCTACCCGAATATATCATTTACTTTCGAAAAAAACAATCGGTTGCATAACTATATTAAATTTGTTATAATCTAACTGGTAAATAGCGGACAGGAAAACGAAATGGTAAATTATGCGGATGGAAGAGGTAGCATAAACTGCAATTAGGCCTTAGTCAACTTCATTGGTAATTTCCAATAAAAAAAGCCAGGAAAACGGTTAACGTTGTTCCTGGCTTTAAGCGCGTAGTAAATTTATTTATTCTTTAAGCCTTCGGCTGTGCCAACATAGGCTGGTTTTCGCACAAAACCTTCTGTCCACAAGCCAATTGGCTCGCCTGCCCTCCAACTTGAGGTAGCTGGACTATCCTGAGGCGCCCATACAGTAATTCCATATCGCTGAGCTGCCGGAATAAGCTCAAAGTATTTCTTAATTACATATTTGTACATCTCAGCTTGAGCTGCATATTGCTCAGGTGTTGCCTGTGCAGTTTTTATATTTCCTGTAAAACCCATATCCAATTCTGATATTTTGATCAGCTTACCAGTTGCGGCCAATAATTTGAACATTTCTTCAATCTTGGCTTTATCAGAAGTAGCTACAATGTGCATTTGGGTACCAATACCATCTATTTTTGCGCCTTTACCTTCCAAATACTTTACGTATTCAATTAATCCTTTGCATTTATCGATGCTATATTCGAGGTTATAATCATTAATAAAATGGATATCAGTCGCATTACCATACTGCCTGGCCAATTGAAACGCCTTTAGCGCATAATCTTTCCCCAGGTAATCTTGCCAAAAGAATTCATCAGCAGCAATGGACGTTCTACCCGCAGCAGTTTTAAGCTCCGCTGGTTTTGCATCATCCATTGGCTCGTTTACCACATCCCAAGCTTTAACATAATCTTTTGAAGCGGTAACGATACCTTTAATCCAGGTATCTAATGCAGTAGTTAAAATGGTTTTTTTCTGCTCGGCAGTTTTTTCTACAATTGTAGTGCCGCCAAGCGGGTTGTATTTTTTAAGCGTGATATTATCGAAATAAAAATTAGTTGCTGTTTTACCCAGATTAAAAGCCAAAGCACCGCTTGTTGCAATGTCTGTAGTAACTGTAATTTCTTTCGTATAGGTTGTCCAGGTTGGTGTTGAAGAAATTGCACCAAAAAAATCATAAAATTTGTACGCACCAGGTGTAGTATGGGCCTGCGTAGGATAAGATGCAGCTACATCAGAACGCACATTCATTTTAAGCTCATATTTCTCTCCTACTGCTACCGCTGGAAACTTAAGAAATAATTGCGCATCATAATCGTTGGCCCGCACTGCCGAGTTACTAATTTTCAAAGCCCGTCCTGTACCGTTAAAGCCTTCGCCAGCTGCAGTAAATGAAGCAATGGCATTGGTATTGGATTGATAAACTGAGGCGTTATCGGTTTCAAAATCGGCTCCGATGACCAGGTCCCAGGTAGGGCCACTGCTTGAAGGCGTAACCACCGGGGCAATCAGTCCTTTTAAATATGTTGCATTTTGATTGGCATGCCAGGCCAAGGTATGCCCAAACACGGTGATGCCGGCTTTAGATGCTGTCTCCAACAAGTTTTTCACATTGGTTAAGGCCAAACTTCCGTCAGCCTGTACAACGGCACCGTGTTTCATCTCATAACCTAGTGTAATTTCATCAAAATTGCTGTTAATGAGCCTGTAAATTACGCCTTTGGAGAGATAAGGTTGCAGACTGGCTCCGGCACCAAATTTAAATTTAGGATTTGCTGTTCTATCAATATAGGTTTTTAATGGCTGATAAGCATCGATCTGCTCCTGGGCCGCGAAGCTTGTAGGTTTAGCCACCTGAAAATCGAGTGCCTCGTATTTGTGGCAGGAAGCAAGCAGTATTGCCCCCGCCAGACCAAATGCTATTTTGTATAATCGTTTCATTTTCTCAATTTTTTGATTAAATATTAGTTATTTGACCGGCGTAAATGTTTCGGCTTTCACACCACGGTCGCGCATTACCAGGGTATCTACGCTATTCACCGTTCTATCATTCAGATCGATCTGATAGTTCAGATAAAGGGCATCTCGATCCTGGCTACCCCAGCTGTTTTTCTCGCCCCTTTTAACAAATTTTCCAGTGCCACTCGCCGTAAAGCTGGCATCAGCAGCTGCAATTGTACAGTTGCCCGTGTTGTCAAAAGTTAACAATAAGGTTCGGCTGATGCTGGTTCCGCCTGTTACTTTAAATGTGACAGGAAACTCGGCCTGGGTTAACGAACGCGTGTTTAACTTGTTGATTTCATCATTCTCCACATATTTCATATGGCGAACTACAGTTTGATTGAGTGCGGTGTTACCACCTTTGCCGGCAATCACATCCTTTCCTCTTCGGAGGTAAAAACCCTGCCATGTATTGATATACTTTACGGCATACAAGGTGTATTTTTTTTCAGGCAAGATCTTTTTATTCTGATCAACACTGGTCATCGTTAAAGGGATCACATAAGTGGTATTGATAGCCAATGGGTCTGCGAAAAAAGCATCGGTTAGCTGTACATCTATTCCACCTATCAAACTTCCTTTCGGGATAACAATTTTGTTAGCCGCAAGTGTATAATAATTAGTCGGCATGGGCCTTACAATACCGCTGTAGGGCGATGGAAAAGATAATCCCTGCGTTAGCGCATTATCCACACTAATACCAATGGTAATATCTTCATTATTTGAGTAAACTCCACCAACTGTACCCATAATCTGAAATCTATGTTGGTTATCAAGTGAAGTATCAAAAATATCTTCGCCCATGGTGATGGTCCGAATCGGTCCCTGATAGGCAAAATAAACGGTTTGGGTATCATTATCTGGAAATGCCCATTCTTCGTTTTTGCAAGCGCCAAGTGTTAAGACCAGCGCAAGTAAAATATATACTTTATTTTTCATGATGTTATTTGTTATAATGAATGAATATTACCATCCCGTATTTTGTTGCAAAGCATTGTATTTTAGCGTTTCGCTGTAAGGAATTGGTCCAAATCTCATATATTCCTGATAGCTTCTTGCTTCTACATTGATTTCCTGATAGGTGCCTTGCGAGATACTCACCCCTTTCACCGGCTCGGTTAATGCTGCATTCCATCTACGAAGATCCCAGAAGCGGAATCCTTCAAATGCCAATTCTAACCTACGCTCATTCCTAATCAATGTTCTCATGGCATCTTTATCTCCTTTAACCGACTCGAGGTAAGCATCACCGTTTGTAGTTCCTACACCGGCCCTGGCACGAATAGCTTTAATGATATCATAAGCAGAATAGGGATTGCCACCATTTGCTGTAGGCCCCCATGCCTCATTTGCTGCCTCTGCATAGATCAGAAACATTTCCGTATAGCGGATATGTGGCCTATAGTGTTTCTGATTATTTACGGTTGGTGTACGACTAACATCCTGCCTTAACAATTTTTTCATGTAGTAACCAGTTCTTGTAGAAACTTCTTTTCTATTCAATCCGTCATCATTCGTTGCCACATCCGTTGTGGTATTGATTACTTTGTTTGTTGGCCCGATCGTATTTCCGTTGTACACTATAAATTTTGCTAAACGCGGATCTCTACCCGTAAATGGAGCAGCAGGATTATATCCGCTCTGTGGCGTGTTGGCAATTGGATAACCGTTTTGCATCGGAAAAGCATTAACCAGATTTTGAGTTGGGTTTATGCGGCCCTGTCCAGACAAGGTTGGTGGATAGTTAGCAGCTTCTAAATCGCTATTTGATCCAACATTTGTACGCCAAAGCACTTCTCTGGGACTAGCGCCAGAAGCCAATGCATCAATTTCTGCTTTGTTATCATACCAGGTAACACCATTAGGATCTAAGTTGGCCAACCAGTTATTAAGTGTAAGTACCTGTGCTGCGTAGGTGGCGGCATCGGCCCATGTGGTAGAATTACCTGTACTGAAAGCCGGACTTGCGCCCATTAGTGCTACGCGGGCACGAATGGCTTTAGAAATACGACCCGTCATGCGCTGATTAAAAAACTTACCAAAAACCCGGTTATAAGTCTCTATATTAACTCCGGCATATTTTGTCGGGATCTGACTGGTGCTATTGATATCGGCATAATCTAAAGGAAGCAATTGTTCTGCCTTATCCAAATCACCATAAATCTGTTTAATACAGGCATCAAATGTGGCCCTTGGCTGGTTAAAGTTAGAAGCCGGTGTTTCAGGTTCTAGCACAATAGGGAAACCATATAAATTACCCCCTACTTTTCCGGCATGCGCCTGTAGCATATACGACATAAGGTAGGCTCTCAAAGCATATGCTTCACCCTTTTGCCTATCATTAAACATCCTGCTCAACACCGGGTCTTTAGAATCCCAAAGCACCTTATCTGTCTCTGCCAAAAATAAGTTGATATACTGTATACCTGCTCTTGCATTGGTCCATTGATCTAATGGATTAAATGCAGCCGACCATTGTCCGGTGGCAATTTTCCTAAAATTATTATTGATATCATTACTTACTGCATCATCGGTAGCTACATCATTAAAAGACCAGCCATTTGATGGAAGCCTTGTGTAACCATTTAGCAATAACCCATGGGCAAGTGCGGGTTCGGTATAGATGTTCTCAAAATCTCCATTATTTTGTGGAGCGGGGTCAGTAAACTTTTTACAGCCCGAGAGCATCACAACGACAACTATAAATCGTATTAATATTCTGTTCATCTTTTCTAATCTAATATTCAATTAAAACATTGCCTTTACGCCCAGGTTATATAACCTTGTTTGTGGGGCACCCCCTAAATTCAGCTCAAGTATTTCTCTTTCCTTCGCTATTGTTAAAAGATTAAATCCTGCCACATAGAGCCCCAGTTCTTTCAATACTTTACTTTTGAACAATTTATCGGAAACTGTGTAGGAGATTTGAACTTTAGATAAATCAAACCGGTCTGTGCTGTACAACCAGAAATCAGACGCTCTGAAATTATTATCACCATTTAAAGTGGTAAGCCGCGGAAAGGTTGCCGTATTTTTTGTTTGAGGTGTCCATCTGTCGCGCACCACTGCCGAATACTTATCGCTTCCGTTAACCCAAAAATAGTTATCGCTTTTCATGGCACTTCCACCGAAGCGGCCCGTACCCAACACAAATAGGGTAAGATTTTTCCATTTGGCAGTTACGTTCAATCCTGCTGTAAACGGAGCACCGAACCATCCACCGCGACCAAGATATACCTGATCCTTATCGTCAATGATTTTGTCACCGTTCTGATCAATATATTTAATATCGCCAGGAGCTAATGCTGATCCAAATGCTGGTTTTGCGCTATTAACTCCATCGGCCGCAGCCACTTCACTGGCATCCATGTAAAAACCATTGCTTTTTAATCCCCAGATAGCATCGAGTGGCTTGCCAGCACGGTATTGATAGCTGTTTTCGTAAGTTAACAGATCGGCGCGTTTAGTTGCTTTGGTTGTATAATATGTTCCTGACGCTCCAAAAGTCCAGTCAATAGCGCCAATACGTTTGTTAAAATTTAAGTAAAAATCCAACCCGGTACGCTGATCATTATTATAATTGCTGTAGGGAACAAAAGAAGAACTCGGAAATCCGGTAGTGAAATAGTTTGGATAAAGAACATTAATCTGACCGATAATCCCGGTGATGTTATTTCTAAAAACATTTGCTCCGAAATTAAACTGATTTTTGAACATTCCGCCTTTTATCCCGATACTGATTTCTTTCCTTTTAGCGAAAGTTAAATCCATGTTGGATCCACGGCGCGAATCTGTAGACTGTGTACCTGTACCATCATTCCAACCATACCAGTTACCCCCTGTGCCTGTATAAATGCTCTCATAGGCATAATACTCATCAAAATCAAGATCGGTATTTAAAATACCTGCTGATGCGGTTAGCGTTAGGTCGTTAATGAACGAAACTTTTTTCAAAAATGGCTCTTCGCTAAGGTGCCATCCAATAGAAGCTGCAGGAGAAAGTGCAATCCTGTTTCCTGGTGGCATTTTTGGCGAGCGTACCACAGCTCCGGTAATTTCGGCAAAATACTTACGGCTGAAATCATAATTTAACTGCAATCCTAAATTAGAGTTTGTTGTGGGCTGGTAGATTTCAGATTGCGATTGACGATATGCCGCAGCCAGCAATACTGCTGAGATATGATGATTATTACGAATTGTAGTATTGTAGTTAAATTGACCAGATAACGAAATAGTCTGTCTATAATAACTATCTGCAATGTTCTGAACTCCGGTTTTAGTATCTTCTCCCCAGCGCGTTAAGCTTCCAATCATCGTTGTACCAGCGTAGGTTGTCCAATTAGGCTGGTAAGTTGCATATCCGTTTCTATAACCCTGATTGTAGCTGTTCAGGTAATCAACCCCCATAGTGGTACTAAAGGTAAGTCCATTCAAAATTCCTTTCAAATCAGCATCGATACCAGTGGTAAACTGAAACTGGCGTTGTACAAATTTATTGTTACCACCTGCATAAATGGCCGCAAAGGGATTTGTTTGATCTAATTGCGTACCACCAAGGATGTATTGTCCATCAATAATTGTAGCGTTTTTAATCATCGCCCTGCTCACCTCATCGCTCTGTTCCAATAAATTGATTGGGATTAAGGGTGTAAATAAATGAGGGCGCAGGGTTGCAGCGTTAGCCCAGTAGTTTGTATTTACTCCGCCACTGCTAGAAAACACAGCGCTTGCATCTACCCTGGCTTTTAATGCTTTGGTTAGCTGCATATCAACATTTCCGCGGATGTTAAAGCGTTCTGATGTATTATTTTCTTTTGCTTCGCCGAAATTAAGCAACGAACCTGTAGATACAAACCCAACATTGGTGTAATAGCGGGCACGATCATTCCCTCCTGAAATTTCTGCCACGCCATCATAGCGCGAAAAACTATTTTTGAGGTATTCTGAAGCGTAATAATCTACACTTGGATAACGATAAGGGTTAACACCAGAGTGATTATAAATAGTTTCCGGAGTATAAGCCGCTGCCAAACCATCATTAGATAAAGCCTCATTATACAAAGTCATGTACTCGGAAGAGCCCAGATATTGAGCGAATCTTTTTGGCGTATTTAATCCGATATTGGAACGAACGTTTATTTTTTGCTTGGTTGGCGTACCCCTTTTTGTGGTGATCAGGATTACTCCTTTTGCACCGCGGCTGCCATATAGAGCAACGGCCGAAGCACTCTTGAGAAAAGTGATCTCCTCAATTTCATTTGGTGTAACACTGTTCACATCCCTCGGAACTCCATCAACCAATATTAACGAGGTGTTCATGCCCCAAAGGTTGTTGCCATTAAAGCCCGGAGCAAAAGCCTCTAGCCCGTCCAATCCATAGGTTATAAAGTTTTTCTCAAAGAGTTGTGCCAGGTTAACGCTTGAAACGCCAGCAGGAAGATTACTTTCGGTGGCATTTTTAAAACCCACATTTATTAATCGATCCTCTTTAGTTAAGGTAACCTGCTTTAGGTTAGCTAATGCGGTTACCAGCAAGGTTTTATAACCTTTAGCATTTACCGTAAATGCGCTATTCTCCTCTACTGATAAAGAGAATTCACCTGCCTGGTTTGCTATGGTGAGCACCTCGTTTCCTTCAATCGTTATGGATGCCCCTTTTATCGGATTTCCATTGATATCCCGAACAACAGCTTTTATAGGTATCTTAACGGCGTCCTGACCTTTGATTACACCGACAAACAGTGTAAAAAAGACACACAGCGCCAATGCATTTCTTAAAAATTTCATCATTCTTGTCTTTAATTATTTGTGATCATGAACTACCTTACCATCCAGGGTTTTGCGCAAACTCCTTATACATGTTTACATCTGCTCGTTTAAGTGGCAACCAATAATGCTTTTCACTAAACGGACGTTGCAATATTAATCGCTCGCGATAGTTTACAACCTTGTTTAATTTGGTATCTACCGTAGGGCTTAAAGGGGCAGCGCGATCAAATTCTGCGGCTGTTTTTAAGGTATAAGGCACTTCGGCGAGCAAATGCCAGCGGCGAAGATCATTAAACCGATGTCCTTCAAAGGCAAGTTCAACAGCGCGTTCGCGTCTTACTTCTTTCATAAACTCTGTTGCAGATACTAAAAACTGTGGGGCAACACGTCCAACACCAGCACGATCTCGGATTACGTTGATCGCATCTACGGCAGTTTTGCTAAATCCCTCTGCAGTTGCACTTGGGGAGTCGTACCCTGTTGCAACCGATTCTGCGTACATCAGGTAGACGTCGGCCAAACGCATATATGAAACCTTAATATTCAGGTTCTGTCCATAATTCCAGCCCTGATCAAAGTTATTGGCAGTTCTGGGCACAAATTTGAACATCATATACCCTGTACGGCTACCAGAACGTTCATCTCTATAACTTCCGTTGGTGAACAGATTTGCATATCGGTGTGGCTCCATGTTCGCGGCTAAAGTTCCCTGTACCACTTTAACTCCATCATATATAATATCATTATAAAACCTTGGATCGCGATCGCGCCAAGGAAATTGCGGATCATATCCTGAGCCACTAGGATCAGCCTGGGCAGAATTCGAAATGGGCAAACCATTTTTCATCCCATAATAATTAACGTAATTTGCGGTAGGCGCAAATACCAGTGCATCGGCACCTACAATTGCGGGTGTATATTGTTTTGCAGTACCATAGGTTGAACCATGTGCTCCCCAGTACGGCCCTCTAAATATGGCTTCAGTACCTCCCGGGATCAAGAAATTTTGACCGGTTGTGTAAAAATTGGTGCTGTATTGTGCAAAAGGCAATAACTTATAAGAAGTAGCCCCACTTTCTGTCAGTTTCAATAGCTCGGCAAATGCAGCAGCCGCTTTTTTACTCAGCTCTACATTGTAGGTTTTGCTTCCGGTAGATTCCAGGTTCATTAATGGACTAGCGGCCCACAGATAGTTTTTACCTAAATAACCTAGCGCCATGATTTTATTGATGCGCAACTGATTTTTACCCAGGGTTTGGATCCCGGCTGTTGTATTGTCCCAATTGATTGGCAAAAGATCAGCGGCGGCTCTTAAATCTAGTGCTGCCTTTGCTGCGCATTCCTGATACTTAAGCCTTGGTAATCTCAATTCTTCATCGGCTGGCAATACCTTATCAATGTATGGTAGCCCCCCAAAATATTGCATGAGCTGGAAATGGAACCAACCTCTAAAAAATAATAGTTGACCTCTGATCAGGTTACGTTCTTCTTCAGTCGCGTTTACCATTAGGTTTAGGTTATCGAGGCCTAAATTCGCTTTACGAATGCCATACCAAGCCAGTGGATAGAGGCCCTTAGTAAAACGATCGTTATTTGTATTCGCGTTGGCATTGTCTAAAAATCCAGCTCCCCATCCATCAAACTCTCTCTGCCAGCCCCAAAAATCGCCATTATCTATTTTGTTAACCAAATGGAAGTTTTGAACTGTAGACTGGATTTCGTCTTCACCCCAGTTGAAACTGTTGGTCCAATACCTGTTGGTAAAATCTGGAATACAATTATATAGCTCCTCGGTAAAGCCCTGAAAACTACGAAAGTCTTTGAAAGCAGATTCTGCCGACACAGTTGCTTCAGGATCTCTGTCTAAATATTTTTTACAAGATACCATGCCGGTTCCCGCCCAAATCATTCCTATTAATAATAGGCGTGTTATATATTTTTTCATAATGATCATGTTTAGAAGATGAAATTAGCGCCTAGATTATACCGCTTTACAGTAGGATAAGCACCCTGTGAGGCCCATCCTTGTCCGCCAGCGCTTTGATAATTTGCTTCACGGTCATCCGGCATCTTAGTCCACACGTATAAATTGTTTCCATTTAGGAATATACGTATACTTGAGATTCCTGCTTTTTTAACCCAATCTTGCCTAAAAGTGTAAGCAATCTCCGCATTTTTTAAGCGCAGGTAAGATGCATCATAGAAGTACCTGTCTCCTGTGTAAAAACCCGCTGGCGTTGTTTCCCAACGAGGCATCGGACCATCAGGGTTTGTATTGTCTTTTGACCAATAACTTCCTTCATCATAGGCAACTGTATTCTTTCCTGAAAAAGATCCGAGCACTACCTGGCGGGTAACATTGTTCACACCGTAAAACTGAGCAAATGCACTAAATCCTTTCCATTCAAAACCTATAGTTGCATTGTAGGTGTTTTCAGGAGCACCAGAATAACCATAAGGAATATTATCATTCGCATCAATTATCCCATCAGCATTGTAATCTACCAGATGATAGTTTCCTGGGATTTTCAATTGGTCGTTGGCATTGTGCATGGTACTTCCATAAAGCTGATCCCAAGTATTGTAATAACCAGCGCTCACATAAGAATAAGCCTGTCCAATCTGTTTATCAAGAGGCTTAGCATATAACGGTAACAATCCGGCAACATCAGCATAGATAACTTTGTTCTTGGCATGAGTATAATTGATATTGGCCCACGCAGTAAAATTGCTGGTGATTTTTTTGTTAAACCGGATATCAATTTCATAACCTCTGGACTGCACTTTCCCAACGTTAAACGTAGGTGGTGTGGCACCATAGTAACTTGGAACAGCACGAGTGTTGGTAAGGATATCGCTCCTATTGTCCTGGAAGAAATCTACACTTCCAGAGATCATGTTTCCAAAAAATCCAAAATCAAGCGCAATATTCTTCTTTACAACCTTTTCCCAACGTACGTTTGGATTACCTACCGAAGTTTCCCTATACCAGTTGTAAGGACTATTCTCTGCAGCTTCACCAGTAATACCCAGTGGCGTAGTGCCTCCAAATGCCCAGTTCGTTAAGAAGGCAAACCTAGGAGAACCACCATCATCACCGATTTCGCCATACGATCCGCGTAATTTCAATGAATTGATGAATTTGATCGGTTTCATGAATTTTTCTTCAGAGATCATCCATCCAAGTCCTCCTGAAGAAAAGAAATCAAAACGATAGGCTGGTGCAAATCGCTCAGAACCATTGTAAGCTCCGTTATATTCGAAACTGTACTTCCCTGCATAATTATATGTAGTACGGAAAACCCAGTCTTCACGATAAGAAGGAATGATACTTCCAGTAGCTGTGTTATCTCTGCTCCAAAGCCCCATAGCCGTTAAATTATGCTTTTGAGCAATGGTTTTGGCGTAATTGATCTGCATTTGAGAAAACATTCTGCGGTAGGTTGCACCATCGTTAACGTCACCTGCCCGGCTTGCCCATCTTACACTTTCCCTCCATTCCAGCTCTGTTGCGGCATCCTTGGTTTGCGAATAACTTACTATTCCTGTTTCAGGGTCGATATATTTACTTAGTGTTCCGTTATTCCGGTCATCAATTCCACGACCAGCTTCGATAAATGTATTATCGATAGAAAGTGTTCCTTTTAAGCTTAATCCTTTAACAAGAGAATTTAAGCTTTGATCTAAGGTAAAGTCTGTGGTGATGCGGGAAGTTGTGGTCGTTTGAAGACCACTGGTAGACAAAATCCTAACAGAGTTTAAACTCTGCTGTTCATTGGGCTTGTAGTACCCCCATGTGCCATCCGAATAAACAGGAAGATAGAGATTTGGTGCTGCCGAATAAGCAGCTGTCCAGGTGTTGTAAGGGTTAACATCAATCCATGGGCGCTCTGATGTACCTCTTGAGCCTGAGATATTTGTTCTGAATACCGTTGATGGTGTTAATTGAAAATCAAGATTACTTCTTACGTTCAATCTTTTGAAACTGTAGCCACCGCTATAACCGCGATCGTTACCAAACCGTCTGAACAAATCTCCTTCATCAAGGTAATCTACAGAAGAAAAATACTTCACAAACGATGTTCCACCACTTACGTTAAGATTGGCATTGTAAGACATTGCATTGTCTCTAAACAAGGTATTTACCCAGTCTACGTTTGGATAACGCTCAGCTTCTTCGAGATTGGCTGGCGAGCGGTATTTTTGCATCACAGCTTCAGGAAGATATGAACTCCAGGCGCCCGGAGCTAGTGCTAATTCGTATTCGATTGTTCGGTTACGCACCTGGAACATATCATACGAATCGAGCTTACCAGGCAATTTAGATGCAGATTTAACAACTGTATTCGCAGCTGCTCTGATTTCTGCCTTCCCTTCACGCCCCCTTTTGGTGGTAATCAAGATTACGCCGTTTGCTCCTTTTACCCCAAATACCGCAGTGGCTGAAGCATCTTTAAGTACAGATACTGAGGCCACAGAGCTGATATCGATGTTATTTATCGATCGTTCAACTCCATCTACTAAAATAAGCGGACTGGCATTGTTCCAGGTACTGCGGCCCCGAATAAGAATCTGAGGATCTTCATCCCCTGGCATTCCAGTGCTGGCGGTAGTGATTACCCCTGGCAAATTTCCAGTTAATGCTGCACCTAAACTAGATACACCACCTGTTCGTTCCAGTACTTCACTTGTGGTTTGTGTAATTGCGCCAACAACACTCTGTTTCTTTTGAACGCCATACCCTACAATTACTACATCGCCCAATTGATCTGAGTTGGATTTCATGGTTATGTTTACCGTATTTTTGCCGGCAATACTCACATCCTGAGTCTTCATTCCTATATATGCAACGGTAAGCGTCTGCCGATCAGCAGGCACCTCTATAGCAAATTCTCCATTTGTGCCAGTTTGCACTTTAGAATTAGTACCTTTTACAGTAATAGTAACTCCTATTAATAGCTGCTTTTGTTCATCAACTACCGTCCCGGTTATTTTTCGCCTTTGTTGTGCGGCAGCGGTATCAATCAACAGCGCGGAGATAATCAGTGTTAAATACATCACGAGTAATAACTGCTTTACTCCCCGATATCTGGAGCGCGCATCATTACCCATATTGGTTATTTTTTCCATTATTTAAAATCATTTAAAGAGAAATAGATTTGGATAATTGTATGCCAGTCCTAGTTAATTAGGATCACCAAAACAGATTTTTCAATTGTTTTAGATAGCGTAGAGCGGAGTAACCCCTCTTTGAAGTAGTAGTAGTTTTTAGTCATAAAATTTGGTTTATTTTGGTTAGGATTAATATTCGATACTATTGAACGAATTCAATCTGTATCGGTGTGAGATCGATTTGGATTTAACCAGGTGCTTTCATGAGCGTTTGTTCAGTTTGGTTCATATTTATTTGGTTAGCCCCTTACTTTAAAAACCAATTCTAGCTTTCCTGATAATTGAACAATCTGCCTTTGGCATCACACTGAGATTTAAGATCAGCGTTAAGCGCTCGTAGTATAAGTATTGGCGTACTTACTTCAGCATCATGTTCGAACGGAAAGGTAATAGTTTTACCTGTATTGAGTATTCGAAGCTAAGACAACTACAATTTTAAGGATAGCACAATTGTTTAAATTTATACCCAGTTTGTTTAAGTGGTGTAGAAAGTGCCTTTATGCACCAAAAAAGCATTAAAGTGATAACATCCATTTTATTTTAAACACAATTGTCTTATCCATATTAGCGTATAGGTCGGGTATAAATCTAATGTGTATCGTATTTTAGCTATTATACGTCACGCTGTTTTCCATTTAGCGAAGCTATATTTACATTATATAGTGGACAAAAATGTGATTTAACCTGCTCAAAAGTTTCTTTAGCTATCTTCTATCTAAAGAAATAATCTTAAATAAAATCATCACAAGAGAAAAAGCAACTATGGACTTCTCTCCAATATTAATTGCCTTTGTAACGATAGCGAATATTCCAGTAAACAAAAAAACGGCACAACAATTACTAAACCAGATAATGGTTAAAATATATTTTATGGCGCCAGACTATACCTGCCCCATTATTTATTATCTGTATATTGAACCGCTAATAATTTTTTAATACCGGGATAACAAAAGCCATGGTTATCCCTCAAAATAAAAACAAACAGATGAAATATAAAATATACTTTCTTGCGGCATTTTTGGTAATGGCATCTGCTAAAACAAGGGCACAAACTTATCTTTCTTCATCAGCTGAACTGATCAAAAGGGTTCTACCCAAACAGCATCAGTTTTTTTTAATCCAAAGCATCGTTTCTGAAAACGGCATGGATGTCTTTGAAATTGAAAGCAAAAAAAACACCATCATTTTAAGGGGGAACAGCGGTGTAGCTATTGCTTCGGCTTTTTATTATTATTTAACAGAATATGCCCATTGCCAGATTACCTGGAACGGCGTGAACCTTAAATTGCCCAAGAACCTACCGATTGTTAAAAATAAGGTAAGGAAATCTACACCTTACGAGTACCGCTATTACCTTAACTACTGCACTTTTAATTATAGCATGAGCTGGTGGGACTGGGCCAGGTGGGAAAAAGAAATAGACTGGATGGCACTTCATGGCATTAATATGCCTTTAGCTATTACCGGAGAAGAATATACCTGGTATCTTTTGTATAAAGAAATGGGCTTTAGTGATAACGATCTAAAGGATTTCTTTACCGGACCAGCTTATTTTTCGTGGTTCTGGATGGGAAATATAGACGGTTGGGGCGGTCCGCTGCCAGTAGACTGGATGAAAAGTCACTTCGAACTGCAAAAAAAAATTTTGACCAGACAACGTTCCCTTGGCATGAAACCGGTTCTGCCTGCATTTACAGGGCATGTACCAGCTGCATTTAAAAAGAAATTTCCAAATGCGAAACTTAAGGCTACCAACTGGACCAATGGTTTCGCAGACACTTATATCCTCGATTCGGAAGATCCTATGTTCGCAGCTATCGGGAAAAAATTTTTACAGAAACAGACCGCGTTGCTGGGAACCGATCACCTTTACTCTGCCGATACCTTTAACGAAAATGAACCACCATCATCAGAACCTGATTTTTTAGGTAAACTGAGTGCAAGGATTTATGACGGGATGTCGCAGGCAGATCCTAAGGCTATCTGGGTAATGCAGGGCTGGCTATTTTATAGTGATAGAAAATTCTGGAAAGAGCCCCAAACAGAAGCCCTTTTAAAAGCCGTACCCAACGACAAGATGATACTGTTAGACCTGGCCACAGAAATAGAACCGGTATGGAAACGCACTTCGGGTTTTTATGGAAAACCCTGGATCTGGAATATGCTGCATAATTTTGGCGGAAATACCAATCTTTTTGGCCGGATGGACGTAATTGCCACCGCACCTGCACAAGCCTTAAACGATTTGCAAAGTGGTAAGATGAAAGGTATTGGCCTCACAATGGAAGGTATTGAACAAAACCCGGTATTATACGAGTTGATGATGGCCAATGTTTGGCAATCGAAACCGATAGATCTAAAAACATGGCTACCTAATTTTGTTTTTAACAGATACGGAAAAAACAATCCCAATGCGCAAAAAGCATGGGAAATTTTAAGAAAAACAGTATATAATGTGCCGCAAGATAAATACATCAGAGATGGCGCAGAATCTATTATTCAGGCACGCCCCACACTTGATTCACTGACCCGTTGGGCAAAAACGACATTAAATTATCAGGAGCGAGATCTGTTACCAGCTTGGGATGAACTCATAAAAGCCGCGCCTACCTGTGGTAACAGTGATGGTTTTCAGTACGACATCGTGGATGTAACCCGACAGGCCATGGCAAATTATGCCTTGCCCCTACAGCGAAATTTTGTAACCGCCTACAAAAAAAAGGATATGGTTACCTTTAAAGCAGAAAGCCAAAAATTTCTTCAGCTTATTGACGATATGGACAAGCTATTAGCTACCCGAAAAGATTTTATGCTTGGTCCGTGGGTTGAGCAGGCAAGAACATGGGGAAACAATCCAGCTGAAAAAGCACTTTACGAAATGAACGCAAAAGATTTGATTACGCTATGGGGTGATGAAAAAAGTCCGTTAAACGAATATGCCTGCAGACAATGGAGTGGTTTGTTCAATGACTTTTACAAACCGCGATGGGCGCTTTTTTTCAAATATGCATCAAAGGCCATCGACGATCAAAAAGAAATCGATATCAAACAGTTTAACAGGGAGGTAAGTGCCTGGGAATGGAGCTGGGTAAACCAAAGGAAAGATTACCCCTTAAAAACAGTTGGCAGTTCAGTAAGTATAGCCATTGAAATGCACAAAAAATACAGAAGTATAATTGAGAAAGCGCATCAGTATCGCTAAGCTAACATTAGTGGGAGCATTTTTCACAGCTTATTTATCTATATCTGACCCGAATTTCAAAACAAGACATTGAGAGTTAGGAGCTCAAAAACAGCGCCTTCGGACACAGAAAAACTGATTGCTTTCAAGGCCTTTGTCTGCTTTAAGGTTTTTTTGAGTAATATGATAGCATCACTTTATCCACAGATTAAAAAAAATCATTATTATAAAATCTATCTTTTTTTAGCGACCAAAAACTTTAAATCTTTAAAAACCAAATTGGGGCATGTATCGTTTATAAAAAATAAATTTTATCAATTTGGGTAAGGAAAATCATATCAATACGAAAAAAATAAATACGCCATTGGATCTTGACGTACTTTATAAGGTTTTAGATGCATCTGTTACCGGAATTGTTATCACCGATAATCTGCTGCCAGATAATCCGATAATCTACTGCAACCCTGCCTTCGAAGAAATTTCAGGGTATACAAGGAGTGAAATTATTGGACATAACTGCAGGTTCCTGCAGGGTAAGGACCGTAACCAGCCTGAACGTAAAGCAATTTCGACGGCACTCGCCTCCGGAGAGAGCTGCAGGGTCGAGATTAGAAACTATACCAAAAAGGGGAAGTTGTTTTATAATGAACTGTATATTTCCCCGGTAAAGGGCGAAAATGGTCAGATCACGCATTTTATTGGGATACAGAACGACGTATCTTCAAGGCGAAGGACACAGCAGGAGCTCGAACTTGTGCAGGAGGAGACCGAACGCAAAGTTGAAGAAAGAACCAGAATGTACAAGGAGAGCCAGGAATACTTGAGCAGTATTGTGGAAACCATTCGGGAGAGCCTTGTTGTAATGGACAAGGATTATAAGGTTTTAAGCGCCAACAATCATTTTCTCAATACTTTTAAGGTTTCTATAAATGAAACAAAGGGTAAATTGCTTTACGATCTTGGTAATGGCCAATGGAATATCCCGGAGTTAAAAAAAATGATGGAAGAAATCCTTCCTACGAACAATCCGGTATTGGATTATGAAGTAGAACACGATTTCCCTCATATCGGCAAAAAACTGATGCTGCTCAATGCCCACCGTATTGAGCTCGAAGGCAGATATAAGGACTGGATATTGCTCGCTATAGAAGATATTACCGATCAGCGGGCCTTACAGCAGCGTAAGGACGACTTTCTTTCTATTGCAAGCCACGAGCTTAAAACACCATTAACTACGATCGTGGGTTATATGCAGCTTATGAACAGGATGATGCCGGAAAATGCGAGTGACAAGTTTAAAGGAGTTGTAGAGAAAACCGGAAAATACATTCAGCGCCTTAACCAGTTGTTGTCCGAACTTTTAGATGTATCCAGAATACAGACCGGCAATATCACCCTGCACCGGGAAGAATTTGACTTTGATAAAATGGTGGCTGAAACTATCGAAAGCATCAGGGCCGCAACGCCATCTAGAAAGATATCCCTTACGGGAAAAATCGGCAGAAATTTCAATGGGGATGAATCCCATCTAATCCAGGTTGTTTCCAACTTATTGAGCAATGCGATCAAATACTCTGCTGATAACACCAAAATCGAAGTCCGGGTTTCTTCCATCAGCGATTTCATTAAGGTATCTGTGGAAGACAAGGGAATGGGCATTAGCGAGGATGAGCTGAATAAGGTTTTTGATCGTTTCTATCGCGTCGGTGAAGTGCAAAAACATTATCCTGGAATGGGAATTGGGCTTTATCTATGCCAGCAGATCATTACCAACCACGGTGGTACAATATGGGCCGAAAGCCAAAAAAATACCGGATCTACGTTCAGCTTTACTTTACCAATGTATTAACTAGCCCTATTTAAGTATGAAAGATAAAAAGATTTTGGTTTGTGACGATGATCAGGGCATATTGGAAATGCTTGAACTGTTGCTGGAAGAAGATGGCTACCAGGTGGTGCTTGAGCCAAACAGCGTGAATGCACTTAGAAGCATCGAGCGGGAATCTCCCGATATTGTTCTTCTGGATATCTGGATGCCCATGATCTCAGGAGATCAGATCCTGAGGTCGTTAAGAGATAACCCTAAGGTCTCTTCCACACCTGTATTGATGTACTCTGCAAGTACTGATGGCAAAAATATCGCTGAAAGCTGTGGAGCAGATAGTTATATTTCCAAGCCTTTTGATCTCGCTGTGATGTTGGAGGAAATTGAGAGACTGCTTCAGGAATGATTGCTTAATTATTGAAACATTGCTAGGCGCTCTGTTCTAAATCTCGTTCCATTGATTTTTTGTCCTCTTATGATCATAGTGATTAACATGGGCACTTCAGGCAGAATTCTTCTTCAACTTCGGCGTTAAACAAATGAGAATCCCATACCTGTTGCATAAAATACAAATATTGTACTTTTGTATCTATGGATATACTACAAAAAACCGTGTTTATTACAGCTCCAATGCATACGGTATGGGATAGCCTTACTGTTCCTGAATTTATTCAGGAATGGACAGATGACAGCCCTAACTTTGCGTTCCATATCAAAGATCCAGTTTGGGCATTACAAGCTGCTGACTACTCCTGCAAAGCCGCCTCTAGGCAGGCATTGGATTTGCAGTGTACCCGATTTTTTGATGCTTTTGGTTTCGCTGGTAATAGATTTCGTATCTGCTCCATCTTTAAATAACTGGAGAGCATAATCTGAATTGCCCAAAAATTTCAAATTTAGATCGAGTGTTTGCGGTGTATCTTTTCCGTTAAGTCCGGCTACATACCAGAGCTTTCCTTTTCTTCGTGCAATAACGATCATTTCACCAGGATAGCCCTGGATCAGTTTGGTTTCATCCCAGGTTGTAGGAAAGCCTTTTAGAAAATTCTGGGAGCCTTCTGATAGATTATAATATGCAGAGGGCCTATCTGCAAAATGCTGTAAACCAGACTCAAACACCACTGCCAATGCCAATTCGTGCGCAAAGGATGTTTTATGCGCATGCTGCGAATCTGAAAACGTTACCGGCGTATAGTCCATAGAACCGATTATATTACGGGTAAATGGAAGCGTGGTATTATGCGCAGCAGCCTTGTCCGTTAAGATTGAGTTATTATTATACCATTCTGCCCCGTAAACTGCTTCGGTAGTCATTAAGTTCGGGTAAGTACGGGCCCAGCCTCGGGGTACGGTAGCGCCATGAAAGTTAACCAGTAAATGGTATTTAGCGGCATCTTCAAGAATATCTATGTAATATTTCATCATATCCTGCTGGTCTCCTGCAAAAAAATCGACCTTGATACCTGAAACCCCAAGGCTTCTCAACCATGAAAATTCCCTTTCTCTTTTTTCTTTTGTCAACAGTCTGTCTACCGGAGTCGGGTCAAGCCAATCCGTACCGGAGTTGTACCATAAAAGCGTCTTGATGCCCTTGCTCTTTGCGTAGCCCAAGACATCTTCCAGCTTTCCTCCATTTGACATTACGTCCCATTCCCAGTCGATCAGTACGTATGGCCAGCGCATTTTTACGGCAAGGTCGATGTATTCAATCACTTTTTTATAGTCTTTTGATCCGTGATTATATGCCCAATATACCCAGGCTGCACTTCCAGGTTCGATCCATTTGGTGTCTTTAAAGGCGGTGGGCTCACTCACGTCGGTAATCAATGTACTCTGCACCAGATCGGCCAACTCCCCAACGATCATCACATGCCACTGCGATTTCCAGGGAAAACTGGAAATAGCTCCACCCCGCAGCTTCTTTTTGGCCGATGGGTAAGTTACCTTGTATACGTTTTTGTTTTCTTTATTGTTAAGCCGGGCTGCGCAATTTTCTTTGCTGATGCCTGCCTCAGAAATTAACACCCATAATGGCTGACTGTTAACTTTATATAATGCCGGATATCCCCAGTCGCTATTGTTTTTTTCGTTGGTACCAGTGGTAGAAAAAGGAAAAAAATCCTCATAGGCTTGGTTATATGGTTGCATCCATCTTTCGCTGCCTGCAGAAACTACATAGGCTGTAGTTTCATCTATAATAGATAAACTGGAGTCCTTGCTATTGGGAAAGCTATACCTGAACGCAACCCCGTCGTTATAAACTTTAAAAGTGATATCCAAGGGCTGATCGGACGGATTCTTATAATTGAATGTTTTTTCAGTACCAAAATTCTCGCAGCGCTTTCGCTTTCCAGTCAGCATTTCATATTTGTCATGAACAGCAACGGCCTTACCTTCTCCAATAAGCCTGAGATTCGATACGAACTGCTGATCTTCCCTTGAAATGCCCAGCGGTGAACTGGGCAGCACTTCAATATAGGCACTTCCTTTTTTATAAAGTACTTTAAAATGTACCTGGCCAAAACCTCCCTGACCAGCTTGTTGCATTTCCACAACTACTTTAATTTTTTTATTGGGCGATAAAATTTGTTGGGCATACCCAACTGAACTGAAAATAAGGCTCAGTGCTAAAAAAAGACTTTTCATTTGTTTTTTATTTTTATAAAAGTGTTGCTAAAGTTGAAATGTTTATCAGTTAGCTCTATTTCGCTCCCCCATTGCTCAGAAAGGAGACTCCGAATTCCATATTGATTTTTTTCCATTCCTGGTTTGGTATTGCCTCATCATTTATGTTAAACTAAATGAAAGTTCATTAGCTTACCTATGACAAAAAATTCAGCGTTTTATAACATGCTGCTCTTTTATGTCCGGTTTATACTGGTTATATTTTATACCGTTACCCACATTACTGAATCAAGGAAGATGCAATTGTTCCAATCTCTAGGTCATCTGTCGGTATCATAACAAAGTTATATAAAGCCGCTTTCTAAGCGTTATACTAAATAGACTTTATTTTGTACAAAACCGACATAACATAAGCTGAAAACTGAATCCATTGCAATGAAAAACATGCTCCGCTTGCGTAATACCACACTTAAATCGATTTAGGGAATCAGCTGATTTTGTTCAGAGCCGTTTTTTATCTCAAAATGCTAAGTAAATCCAGGGCGACAGGTCAGATTCATAAGTTTATTGAAAGATGTCCATAATAAAATGTTCATGTAAATACATATTAAGATATTGCCGAAAGGTGATTACCCGTACCAACTACTTTCCTGTCCTACGAAAAACCACGCCCTCAACATGATCGCCGACAAACATATCGGCCATATCGGAAGTCTTAAACCAGGCCGGTTTGTCTGGCATATCGTCAGAAACCAATACCCCGTTTATCCTCAGGTCTTCAAATACAATGTTGCTAACCTTTCTCAGTTCGTCATAGCCTAAAATGATTGATGGTTTTGCCCTTGTACCATTGTAGCTTAAATTTTTAAATAAAACATGCTCAATACCCCGGCCGGGAGAAGTGCAATACTTTGCATTGAAGAACACCCTGATATTCACTAACTGGCCTTCTCTGAAATCCTCAACCCTGATATTTTCGAAACGGACATTGCGGATAAGATTGCTGTCACCAGCGTTGAGGCTCATACAGCCCTGGTAATCCACCTGTTGCTCTTTATGGTCAAGGATGTCGATATTGATATAGCTCAGGTCTTCCAGCACTTCGGGTCTGGGTGTATTTCCATGGGTTCCGACCAGAATGGGATGGGCAACATCGGCCCAAAGGGTAGAATTACGCATGACAACATTTTTACAACCTCCTATAAATCCCAAACGGGTACCGTACACGGTAGTGCAGTCGTCAGAATTACGGTTGAAAACACCATCGATGAGCACATTGTTGCTTGAAATGACATTCATACCGTCGCCCCATTTGTAGTAACTCATGCATTTAAAGTTGCGTATGGTTACATTCTCCGACCCTCCTGTAAAACACTGTGTACCAAATAGTCCTCCTATTTCAACATTTTTGGAATTCGCAATCCTTATGGCTCCTTTAATGGAATGATCGATCATTCCCCTTCCGAGAACCTTAACATTTTCAACTTTATCGATCAGAATCCGCCCCTTAAGTACAGCGCCACCGGCAACATACACTGTTTTACCAGATAACACCCTTAAATTCCCTCCGGGGATTTCATGTAAACCTGGTCCAAAAAAAACAACGTTTTTATCGGTACTGTCTGGAATGAAAGCCTCTACAGCATTTGCAAAGAGGTGAAGATTGTGAAAAAGATCACCGTTCACCTCAACTGAAAGATTTGCTGGTTTTTCCAGTTTAAAGGTAATTGTCCTGCCCGATACTGTATGCGGAATATTATAGGAAAGCGGACGTATCCGCGAGGTACTGATTGCGCCTTTATTGAATCTTACAGAAACCTCTACTTCTCCTGAAAAGTCAAAATAGGCCATAGATGCTTTTTCTACTGAATGGTCCAATCCCTTTACACGATCAACCATTACGGTATATTCAGGGAGATCCTGCCATGGTTGACCTGGCTGCCGTACCTTAACGGTAAAATCGGTATTCTGCTGAACGGATGGAGGTGCAGGGTATGCTTTTAAAATCTGCTTGGTTTGTGCAGTTAAAGATTGTGTACCCGATAGGATTAAACCTATAGCAATTAAACATGCTTTAATATTAAATAAACTCCTCATAAAATGGTTGTATGATGAAATCAGGGCTTAAATAGTACCTGGTCATGATAAGACACGCCACGCTGCTTTCTATACCCATTGTTTACCAGATGATTTTCATCACATTTTATAACGGCCTGACAGTTGAATCCCTGATAATGAAATTAGCCGGAACAATCACTTTTTGGACGGCCCTCTCTTCAAAAGGTTTGTTGAGTAAACTGAGCAGTACCCTGATCGATTGCCGTGCGAGTTCAGATATAGGCTGAGCAACCGCTGTTATGGTAGGTTCATAAAAATCAAAAACCTGATGGTCATCAAATGCGATAATGCCCATAGTGCCTGGTATCTTATATCCAAGCTGATTGATGGCTTTCACGCCACTAAAAGCCAGGTAATTGGTAGCGAAATAAACAGCGTCGACTCTTTTGTTCTGCCTGAGAAACCTAACAAATTGCTTAACCGTTTGGGCAGGATCATTTCCATAGGGTACTTTTTCTACAATAACTTCCAGCCCGTACTCAGCCATTGCTTTAACATAACCCTGCTTCCTATCTTCCATCTGGCTCTGGTCGCTATCCAGTGTAATAAATGCAATATGGGCAAAAGCATGCTCAGCGAGGTATTTCGAAGCATTATAGCTGGCTTTGAAATTATCAAGGATCACATAGCTTGATTCGATATCCGGATAATACCTATCGAACAATACAACCGGAGACCCCTCATCCATAAGAGACTGTATTTCTTTTTCCATCCCGGGCGGAGGGGTTATGATATAACCATCTACATTGCGGTCTCTGAAAAGCTGGATAAGTTCCCTGGTCTTATCCGGATCATTATCGGTACTACAGTAGAAAATTTTATATCCATTCTGATAGGCAATTTCCTCAATATGATAGGCCATCTGGGCAAAAAAATAATCCGAAATCTTTTCTACCATCAGGCCAATGATCATTGTTTTACCGGTACTCAGGCTCTGGGCAAGGCGGCTTGGTTTATACCCATTTACATCAATGTACTGCAGTACTTTTTCGGTTAAAGCCAGGCTGATGCGTTTCTCCTTGGCCTTGCCATTGATAATGAAGGAAATCGTTGACTTTGAAATATTCAGGGCAGTAGCTATATCCCCAATAGAGATCTTTTTTATCATTACTGGAATTGGGTTGATTGACCGATCAGTTGGTTATTGAAAATATCCTTTGCACGGGAACAGACCATTGCCATTCGGAAGCAAAAATGTTTTGGCACAGTAATAAAAAAGCAAAGCAGATAAAAATTATTCTGTTCATACAAATTAACTTAGATTATTAAGGCTGCGGCAGGGAAAAGAAAAGTGTTCCGAAACCTGCATTATCGGCATTGAATCCTGCACCTTCCGGTCTAAGTTTATCTGCTGCCTGTTTAGTATAACGGTACTGATCTGCTGGTATGCCCTTTATTCGAAAAGCATAATGGTTGTATACCTGTTCAAAGATCGAACGCAGCTTTCCTCTTCCATTAGTCGATATTTTATCGGCAGGAAATCTGCCACTAATATCGGTATAAGGCTGAAAGGGTACATCTTCACCAAGATTATAACGGGCTGTATACTCAAAGCCTTTGAGCAACCTGTTCTGTGCAAAACTGTACATATCCATCCCCTGGTTCCATCCAATCTCGCACATTTCTGCCAAGTGGCCGATCCCAAGCATACTGTGTGGCTGATCACGTCCACTCTCCTGCCCCTGACCCTCTTCATTTACGATATAATGCAAAAGGCTACCGTTTCCAGGCCCCTTGTAGTAAAAATCAACCGCGCGATCGAACATTTCATGGTCATCATTAAAAACGGCAATAGCCATCATGCCTTTCATACAGGCAAGATCCCAGTTGCCGTGGGCCCAAAGCGCAAAATATTGAATCGGAGGATAAAACACATCCCTGAACATCATTTTGCATTTTTCGATGTCTTCCTGTTTCCATTTTGGATAGGTAGCACGCATGATCTCTGCAGCACTGACCATCTTAAAAACATTCAGTCCAGCTCCTAACTCCACATCTGTTCCATCAAACACCTTGAAGGTTTCTGCCCAGGCATTGATAATTTTTATAGCAGTTTTGGCATGAGCTTCATCGCCTGTAACAGACCACATCACTGCATTTTGATAAGCAGCACAAACATCTTTCTCCAGGTTTCCAATATTTTTGCCAGCACCAATTAACAAGCTGCGCTCTACATGCTGAACCGCATGAGGTTCCCGGGAAGCACTTGACCATGGATGCGATCTGAATTTCTCAAATGCACTCTTCCATGGTTCTCTGCCCAAGGCAACCATATCTTTCATCCGCTGGAGATCATTAGCTGAATGCAACAGGCCAGGATGGGTAAAAGGCTTGGGATGGTAGGCGACCGGTTTTTCCAGTTTTAGCACCTGCCCATAAGCGCTCATCATATAGAAAAAGAATATGATTAAGGTTAACATCCATTTATTGTAGCGGATTAACCTGGTATAAACATTTAAACTATGCATGCTTAATATTTTAAAATAATTTTATTCTTGGTTTAAGGCCCTTACCCTGATAAAAAGGTCCGGGAGTTCTTTCTAATGTCCCGCTCACCGCATTGAGGAAATCCCTGTCAATCATTATCTTTTTTCCATCGGGATATTCTATGTATTGCTTGCTCAGCGCAAAAAAACCTAAAAACTCAGCTGTTAGCACCGGAATTTTTATTGGCTTTAGGGCTTCTTTTTTCCAAAATAATTCTACCCCTTTCTGGTTGTGTTCCAGGCGAAAAGAAAAGCTATTTTCGGCTTTTGAGCTATTCAGATCGGCCCAGCTTAGCGGAAGGGCCCCATCTGCATAAAGATTAAAATCTGCCTCACCTCCTGCTGGCTTTGCTATTCCTGCCCCTTTGCCTATAAAAAGATTGCCATACAAACGGTGGTCAATATCCAGTGCGGGGATTGTCTGTTTGATCACCAGGCTATGCGGCAAAAAATTTGAGGTTGATACCGATTTCCCAGGTTGCCGACCATTGTAGAAGCTACAGTTATAGAACAGGTTCTGAACAAAAACATTTGCCTCTGATGCCTCCATCTTTACCCCTGCCATATCTTTATCTGCAGTATCTGCCATTGCAAGTATATTGTTGTCAAATAAAACAGGTCCATGGTTTTTAAACAGGTAGAACAATCCGGCACCACTATCTGAAATAATATTCCTTGACAAACGGGCACCCTGAAAAATTGGTCCTAAAAACACACCATAACCATTTTTTCCATAAACCCTACGGATCAGGTTATGCGTAATGGTGGCATCAACCGCCATGGCCAGCCGGATACCTGCCGATTCATTGCCCGTATAACCGCCATCCTGGTTAATGTTCTCTATCAGATTATCTTCGATGGTGCTTGAAGTACCACCAATCAACCCAAAAACACCTGCTTGACCACAGTTGAAAATATGGTTTTCTTTGATCTTGTGATGCCCAACCGAAGCCAGATCTGTATAATCGTTAAATTCTGGCCTTCCTGGATTAGCATCTGCATAAACATGCCCAGGTATGCCTATAGAAATGCCTACAGCGTGGCATTCACTGATGGAACAGCCTATTATATTCCAATACTTTCCATTTTTAGTATCTATTGCGCCGGGCTGTTCTGCATAAATAGAGGCATAATCGTTAAAAATCTGACTGATAGCAATCCCCTCAATGGTAAGATAATCTACACCAGACCTGGCACTGATCCCGACATTTCTGACCAAAATTTCCGTTAGCCCAACATTGGGGTCCGATGTACCGAAATTTGCCAATATTATCGTTTTTCCATTTTCCATGGTCTTAGTCCACCGCAGCGCATTACTGCACTCCTGAAGGGTGGATACATTGACCATTTTTTTATCATTGAAGAAGAGCATCATCCCGGTTTGGAAAGAATCCAGCATACATTTCCAAAGTTTGTTCTTATCCTTTACCCAGCCTGTCTTCCGGTCAGAACCTTTGATCATAACTTTTGCCTGGTTTAAGGCCTGCAGCGTAATCCTTTTGTGCTCCGAACTTCCACCACGTTCAAACACTACCGATTCACGATAAACTCCTGCCGAAACAAGTATCCTATCTCCAGGCATTGCCCTTGAAACAGCATAACTAATTGTTCTTAAAGGTTTTGTTACCGAGCCATCTGCCCTATCGCTCCCAGATACGGAAACATAAATACTTTTTGGAGAAACTGGAGCCGGAACGTGGCCAAAAGCTTTGTCCACAAATTGCATCAGTAAGGGAAAAATCAGAAATATGATAACTTTATTCATCAATGGTTATAGGGTTTCTTTTATGTTAATGAAAAATCCGACAGGATAAAAGATTTTCGGATTTCATGAATAATGACACCAGGTTGCCGCTGTGATACTCTAAATATCCAAAAATTGTTTGTTGGAGAATATCCTGGTTATGTGAATTGCTTATATCTGGCTACCCAAACTTAATTAAACAAAACCAGTTTAGCAAAATGAACGTCTTTTTCACGTTTATTATCAGATACTAATCCAGATGCCAGTATAGGCTTTGAGGAATCGTCATTGCGAGAAGGCTTTTTCAGCCGACGAAGCAATCTTAATGCGCAGGTTGTTAGCGATCGTTGTAAGATTGCTTCGTGCCTCGCAATGACGATCTTTCTATAGAGATCTGCCAATGATAGCCTAGTCGAAGAGCATTTATTTGCGCTTGATCAATCTAAAGAAGTCTTCGACTACGCTCTCCACAGGAGTCCTTTGGACAGACTGACGACCGCCGCGCTTAACTTAATGACATTGACTGCCCTAAGGGAATCGAAAAAAAGAATCAGATAAAATGATGATTGATAGTGTAAAACTATTTGCTGCCAAGGTAAAGTAAGCCTCCAAAACCCGGTTGATCACGATCATAACCTTCTGCGCCCATTTTTGATATTACCTGCTGGGTAAAAGGCATTAAAAGCCCCTTTCTCCGTACATAATGGTTGTAAACCATTTGGTAGATGGGGATAAACCTACCCCTTCCCGTAACAGATATCTGTTCCCAATCACTATATTTTCCGGTAATATCCTTCCATTTTTTAAACGGAACCTCGTTGCCGAGGTTATAGCTGGCAGTATATTCAAATCCTTTTAACAGCCGGCTATCAAGCGCACCATAAAGATCATCCCCTTGTTTCCATGCAATCTCGCAGATAGTGGCCATTGCCCCGATCCCTAATTGGGAATGCCCCTGGTCTCTACCGCTTTCCTGGATCTGTCCGGTTTCCCCATCTATATAATTGGCTATGGATCCGTTATCATTAGCATGGAGATAAAAATGTACAGCTTTATTATACATTTTCTGATCATCAAAATAGATTGCGGCCGAGAGGTAGAATTTTGTCACTATGGGTCCCCAATTTCCATTTGTATAAGCAGGGCTTGCATAAAACCGCTCACAGACTGGCAAAAAAATCCCTATTACCATTTGGGCTATCCGCTCAAGCTTTCCGGGGTCTGCCCTTTTAAAATCGTGTTTCAGAATTTCCAGGGAATTGATAATCTTGGTTCCTTCCAATCCGACCAATAATGGCGCATCGTTGGTAGGTGGAATGCGCTGAAGGGAATCTGCATAACCCAGCAATATTGCAATGGCCTTTTCGGCATGTTTTTGATCGCGTGTAGCTATCCACATAAGACTGTTAAGATAAGCCGCGCTGAAATCTGCTTCCATCCGGCTCTTGGTATTCCCGAACTCCCCATCCCTGGATATTACCCTGAACGGCCCTTTCTTCTTATAGTCTGCGCTGGCCAGTGGATTATCCCTTAATAGCTCAAAAGATGCGTAACCGACCGAACTTTTATCCTGGGCGGTCTGATGTATTCTTTGTAGATCTGAGCTTGAAAAGAGGATACCAGGATGTATGAATTTCTGCTGTGCTGATGAAATGGAACTTAAAAAAAACAGAAAATAAACTATTAAATAAAGACACTGTATTTTTTTCATTGTTTGGGATTAAATTATTTTATGAACGCTGTTTCTCCTGTTTTCACATTGATACGCCATGGTTTAGGTTCGGGAAGCCTGAGTTTGCCATCGCCGATCTCCAGGGGCATCCAAAGGTATCGGGAATCCCATTGGGTGCGGGGTTTCCATTTGTCGGCCACAAAGATTACAGCAGTTGATTTTGTGCCTACAACCTTAAGCATAAAGGTAGACTGTGATCCATAGGTATTGGTTTCAGGTGGAGCAATATCTTCGAATTCGGACCATGGTCCTGCCAGGGATTTAGCAGTTGCGTACTTATTGGGATTTGGGTTCCAACTGGTCAGTGCCGAACCAATCGCATAATAAAGTCCATTATATTTTACCACCGCTCCGCCTTCCAGGGGTGCTTTAATGATACAGATATCTTTTTCAACATCCAGGTAATCCTCAGAAAGTTTCGCAATATGAAAGCCTTTAACCGGCCTGTCTTCAAAAATAAGATAAGCAGATCCGTCGTCATCTATAAACTGGCCTATATCACGGCTTTCCTGGCCTAAGGGGCGGAAAGTACGAATAAAGTTGAAAGGTCCTGTTGGAGAATCACCAATTGCCACACCTACCCGCGCATAGCTATAATTACCTTTCTGGCCCTTTACCTGCCCATCGATATGCATATACATGATGTATTTTCTGGTTTTGATGTTATGGTAAACCTTTGGGCGTTCCAATACCCATTTTTTTCCAAGGCTGTCAGGATCGGTCATTTTAAATACATCTCCCCTAAATTTCCAGTTCATCAGATCTTTTGATGAATAGCAGCTCACGTACCTATAATTAGAATCCAGTCCCTGACGGCGCTCTTCTCCATACCAATAATAGGTATCTTTCACTTTTGTAATCCCTCCCCCATGTGCCTGGATATGGTTTCCCTTATCATCTGGCCAAAGTTCTCTGGGAAGGATTGATTTTCGCTGTTGTGCCATACCTGTTGCCGTGTATAACAATGCAAACAGGAAAATGGCAAATCTGAACAGACATTTGCCTTTATGGTTCATTCTCATTTTATATAGTTTCATTTTTTTACTAAGCTGCATAAACGGATGAAAGGTCTGAGACCTGCCGAAGCGTTTGTACCGCACGATAAACATGGTTTATTACTGACTGATAACGGATCTTAAGAATATCGGCAATCTGTGGATAGCTAAGCTCATCATAAAAACGCATGGTGAGTATTTCCCGCTGTTTGGCAGGAAGCGAATTGAGTGCCGTTACCATCTGTTGCTTCATCAACGAATCTGATTCATTAGATACCATGATCTCCTCTGCCGAAAAGACTAAGCTTGGAGCGGGCATTAAGGTCAGCTTAGTTTCGCGGTGTTTGGTGAGACGGATGTGGTTAAGTACGATCGACCTGGCAGATCTATAAAAGTAGGCCTCCACATTCCTGATCGTTCCGATTTTTTCTCTGTTCTCCCAGAACTTAATAAAAAGGTCTTGTAAAAGATCATTTACCAGGTCATCATCATCTAACATCCTGGTGGTAAAAACGAAAAGTTTTGGATAAAGTTTTGCATGCAATTGTGCATAATCGCGCTCATTTCCCCTTAGTGTTCCTTCCCATAGTGCAATCAATTTCTCAGTCATCATAACATATCAATATTTGGTTGATACGAAGATGGTACGAGCTAAAAAAAATGATGGGTATAAATTCGTAAAATAGGAGTGTATTTTCGCCAAACCGCTTTAGCAATACCTAAAAAGCCATTTTACCCTTAAAATCGGCAGTATGATGAAACATATCTATTTCATTTTATACCTTTTATTGAAAGTCTTCCTGTGTTTTCTGATAAATTCTGAGGGGGTTGCTCCAAAAAGTTTTGAGAACTGTTTGCCGAAATATTTGGCATCATTAAATCCCGAACGGAAAGCTACCTCGGTTACATTATGGTCTGAGTTGATCATCAGCTCTGCAGCCTTCCTCAAACGGATGAAGCGGATGAAGGAATTCACCGATTGTCCTGAAATGCTTTTCACACGTTTATACAAATTGGAGTGGCTCATTCCTATCTCATCGGCAAGCGCCTTTATGCCAAAGTCGGAATCGGTAAGGTGATTTTCAACAACCAGGATACAGGTATCCAAAAATTTCTTGTACTCTTCAGATACCACCACAGCATTACTTTTAAGGGTAATTTCGTTATAGAAATAGTTTTGGAGATTATTCCTGTTACGCAGTAGATTGGCTACCCTGGCAATGAGGTATTCGCGTTCGAAGGGTTTGTTAATATAGTCATCAGCACCACCATGTACACTTTTCAGCTTCACTTCCTGAGATGAACTTGCCGTTAATAGAATGACGGGGATATAGGAAAGCGTAGGATTGGATTTGATCATCTGACAGAATTCTATCCCATCTATCCCTTGCATTTTGAAATCTGTAATGATGAGGTCTGGAAGTTTTTCCGCAGCGAGCTGAAGTCCCTGTTCGCCATTTTCTGCCTGGTAAACAGTATAAATGCCAGAGAAAAGACTGGAAATATACTGGCGGATATCCCTTTCGTCATCAACAACCAGAATAGACTGTCTATCGCTAACCAGGTTTACATCCAGACTGATATTATTTTGCGCTGCAGATTCAGGAAGTGCAGCAGCATACATTTCATTAAAAAGCGCTTCTGAGCCTTCCTGTTCTTCTTCAATGATCTGCCCAACAAGATGTTCTTTTCCTTTTAGGAGACAGATATTGAATACACATCCACCTTCGGCCCTATTTTTATAAGAAATATGGCCAGAATGTGCTTCCATAAACTGTCTTGCCAGATAGAGCCCGATCCCAAAGCCAGCTTTATGGTTCCCGTCTTTTCTTTCTGCCTGATAAAAACGGTCAAAAATCTTTTCCCCTGCGGTATCAGGAATGCCGGGACCAGAATCCTGGACGGTGATCAAAAGACTTTGATCCTCTTCGGTTAAGCTTACCACTATTTCTCCTCCTTTTGGCGTATATTTCAGGGCATTGGAAATCAGGTTAAACAGCACAATTTCGATCTTTATCCTATCGGCATAAGCTTCCTTATCAACAGCAGTGCTTTCAAACCTATAATCGATCTCCTTGGCTGAGGCCTGTTGAACAAAGCAATAAAAAACTTCTCTGGATAGCTTTTCAAGATCAAGTTTAGCCGCTTTAATGTGCTCAAAACCTTCTTCTGCTTTTCTAAAGAGCAACAGCTGATCTACCAGCGACAGCATCCTTTTGGCATTTCGCTGGATCATGCTGAGCTCCGCATTTTCCTTGCCTTCAACGCTACTGTTTTTGATCAGATCATTAATTGGATTAATAATCAGGGAAAGTGGAGAACGGAACTCATGAGATATATTGGTAAAGAACGACATGCGCTTCTCGGCAAGTGCTTTTTCCTGCTCATTGATGAGCCTCTCTTTGTCATGCGCCAAACGTTCCATATTATGCAGGGCTACCTGCGTATCATATTCAGCTTTTTTCCTTTGGGATTCAAGGTTTACAATCTGAACTTCATATTTTAAACGGGTCTGTGCCGACCGATATCTAAGATATACATAGATAACTGAAGAGACAATGGCGATATATCCCAGGTAGGCCCACCAAGTTCTGTACCATGGCGGAAGAATTCTGATCTTCAGGGTAATTTCATTGCGTCCCCACATCCCCTCCGTATTTGTACTCTTTACCCGAAATATATAACTTCCTTCAGAAATATGCGTATAGGTTGCTTTTCTGTCCTTTCCCGAATTTGTCCACCCCCTGTCCCAGCCATCCATAAAATATTTATAGAAAATCTTCTCTGGGGATGAAAATTCGAGTGCAGTAAACGAAAAGGTAAATACAGCCTGATCATAAGGCACCTCTATTTCCCTGATGGCAATCTTATCTTCATCCACAATCAGTTTCAGGTTTTCTTCCAGCGGCGTATTATTAATGGTTATTCCGGTAAGAAACAGGCTCGGCATCTGGCTGTGTGGAATAATTTCCCGTGGATCGAAAAGACTAAACCCTTTTATGCCCCCGAAAACGATTTCCCCCGTACCAAGTTTGATTCCCGCATTGATCTGGAACTGGTTGCTCTGCAGGCCGTCACTCTGATAAAAACTTCTGAAGGTACGTTGATCAAAGTTATAGCACGATACTCCGAAATAGGTACTCATCCAGAGATTTCCCTGGTTATCAGGGATCAGGCTCAGTACTGAATTATTACAAAGGCCGTTGGCAGTGGTTAACCTCGATACCACCTTTCTTTTAAAAGGATCAAAAATGATGAGTCCACCACCTTCAGTCCCTATCCAGAGCAGTCCTTTTTTATCTTCAAATATCACCCGAACGGTGTAGCCAAGATTATAAAACCTGTGTTTTTTTCCTTTTTTATCAACCTGGATCAACTGATCAAGATTGCCTGCCCAAATTTGGCCATCCCCGGCCTGCATCATTGTAAACAGATCACCCAGTTTCTGATCGAAAAGTTCAAACTTATCCAAACCGCGGTTAAAGCGATAAAGCCCTCCAAGAAGGCTTCCCCGCCTAAGGGTTCCCGCCCAGATATCATGGTCCTGATCCTCAAATACCGTAAAAGCGACCTTGCTTTCAACCCCAGTCTGCGGATCTACGATTTTATACCTGGTAAATTTCCTTGTCTTTGGATCGAAACGGTTGGCACCTTCCGTAAAGGTTCCGATCCAGATATCCCCATGACTGTCGGAAACCATTGATGAAATAAAATTACTGGATATCGTGTTAGGGTCTGCAGCATGCTTATAATTGGTGAATTGGTTTAACTTCCTATCCCAGATGCTAAGCCCGGTACCATCGGTGCCGATATAAAGTTTTCCATCTTTTGGAGCTAAAAACGCTGATATTGAGTTTCCGGGAATAGAATTTCCCTGTGGATTGTGCGCCCAGGTCTGGAATATTTTTTTTACCGGATCAAGAATGGTTACTCCGCCTGAATAGGTTCCGATCCATTTTCTATCGTTTTTATCGATAAATATGGAGTAGATCTGTTCACCAGTCAGACCGTTATTGATTTCATTACCCAACAGCTGCACGCCTCCACTTGCCGGATCATAACGGAACACGCCATCTCCATTTGTTCCCAGATAAAGAATATTATGGCTGTCAGGGGCGATAGCAAGAATTGACTTCCCTTCGATTCCACTGCCGGTAATGGCCGTATTTTTCCTTCTGACTGGGTCATAGTGATACAGACCGTTATAGGTGCCAATATACACCTGTCCGCCACTTACCCCCAAAGAGAGCGCAAGAACAACATCAGCGCTAGCCAGTACCAGTGCCCGCACTTTTGGTTCAAAATAATAAAGTCCGAGATTTTGTACAAACACCCACTCTTTTCCCTTATCATCCAGCCTGACGGATTGCACACCATAGGAAAAAGTGCGCCTACCATTTATCAAAAGGGGAATCTGCTCGCCTACAGTCTTCCCTTTGCCGAACCTCAACAGCCCAATTCCTTCGGTCGCGACGAGCATGGTATTGTTTATACCAGGTACAAGATCTCTGATTACTTTTGTAATCGGCAAATCTGTCCCTTTTATAGGGTCATGCCATGAGCCTTCGGTAAAGATGCCTTTTTTATCATTATAGATGCTTAAGCCTTGCCTGGTCCCGATCCATATGTTATTATCTGTATCACTGTTAATTGCATGTATAATATTATGAATAAGGGAAGTTTTATTACCGATTTCATTCCTGAACACCTTGAAACCATATCCATCATAACGGTTGAGGCCATCCCTGCTACCAAACCAGAAAAATCCTTTTCTGTCCTGATAAACACAGCGGATATAATTATTGGACAGCCCATCTTCTATTTCCAGATGGCGTACACTGAGCGAATCTCGCTGTGAGGCGACACACAGACCGGCATATAGGAAAAGAAAGATCAGCAATATTCTTCGCACAGTTTTGCAATTGTTGGTTACTAAAATAATGAAACATTATTACAATAGGGACATATTTGAGCTTAATTCATACGCTGTCGCCAAAAACTAAATGGCTAGCTATAGCCAGGTTGAATAAGCTATTGGTATATTGATAAAATCCAGCCTTTTCTCAAAAATTTTAAAGCATAAAAACCCAGCCACCATTCGGCAACTGGGTAGATAAAGAACTAAAATCTAAAAAATTACCATCCTGGATTCTGGATCAGGGCTGGATTTAAGGTTAACTGCTGTGTAGGAATGGGATATAAATAATTCCGTTCGGAAAAAGTACGGGCTGTATTGTCTAAAATCAAATTTCCATTGGCGTCTTTAGCGTTTGTTGGCACAGTTGCTAACTGGTTTGGCCCTAACTGAGCCTGCGTTCCGGTAAATCTAATGGAAACTGGCCATGGACTAACAAATCCAGCAGCATTTCCATAAGCTGATCCACCAACATTGGTTACCAGATCGGTTCCTGCACTATGCCATCTCTTGATATCATCAAACCTGAAGTTCTCGTAATAAAGCTCGGTAAAACGTTCTCTTCTGATTTCGGTGCGAAAATCAAGCCCATTCGTAGCCACAAACGCGTTCGAAAGTTTAGGCATTGTCTTGTTGGCGCGCAGGCGTACAAGATTTAGAGATTTATCCAGATCGGCATCCCCAATGGTCCCGTTTCTTTCGTATACTGCTTCGGCATAGTTCAATAAAACCTCAGCATACCTGATTACAGGATAATCTTCAGATTCTTTCGTATCTGGCACATTGCGTTCAGAAACCCATTTTTGGTTTACATAGCCGCCTATCTGAACAACCTTACCTGTAGAATTGGCATTATCGGCAGCATCGTTCAACCAGGTAATCCTAAAGTTGGCGTTACCATACCAATAATAACCGTTTAATACCCTTATGGTATACTTTAACCTATTATCTCTGTTGACAAACTGCGAACCATAAGTTTGAAACCCTTGGAAAAGAGGAGATTTTTCGATAGGTAATCCATCCTGGCAAAGAAAAGCATTTACAAATTTCTGTTGGGGGCCAATCTGCGTTCCCTGCCTGCTGATGTTCGTATTAATCGTTTTTATCACATCATCGTATCGATAAGAAAGGATATATTCATGGTTTGCCGACTTATTTACTCCAGCCGGATTGGATTTTGGATTTTCGAGGATAAACAGGTATTTCTGTGCTGAATCTCCCAGAACGGTACTATTTCCGCCTAATGCATTAGATGCTGCTGTGCCGAACAATGCAAACTGGTTACTTAAAATTACCGCATTGGAGGCAGCTGCCGATTTATCAAGGAGGTTGTTAAACCTGGTGGCATCACCATTCCTAAATTTAAGCCAGGTTCCTTCATAAAGTGCAACACGGCCTAAAAAAGCCTGTGCAGCAGTCTTGCTTACCCGTCCGAAATCGGTCGAGGTTGAAGTAATTGATACCGGAAGATCAGGGATGGCTGCCTCCAGATCAGCAATAATTTGATCTGCTATTGCTTCTCTAGCCGCCCTTGCACCATAAAGTTCTGGCGATTCCAGATCCAAAGTTTTTGTAATAAGCGGAACGCCGCCATACAGCTGTAGCAAGTCGAAATAGGCGTATGCCCTAAAAAATTTTGCCTCCGCAACATATTGCGCTATACTCGCTTTATCTGCAAAAGCTGCCGCTTTTTCAAGCAAAAAATTGCAGGCCCTGATCCGGGTATAATTGCTATTCCAATTTCCATCCGTAACAGGAACGGTGTTAGTACCTGAGCCAAAGGCACCACCGCCACCAAATACATCGGCCCTGCCATCATAATGCGGGTTATCGGCAAAGGAATTATTAAAGTTTCTCAGATAGCCATAATATTGGTTGGCAAAAGTTTTAAAATCATTTGCATTCTTAAAATATGCAACCTCTGAAAGTTGATCCAGAGGAAGGAGATCCAATGATTTTTTACATCCCGATGCAGCCATCAGGAAAATCATCGCCAGGGAGAATACTGTTTTATATGTTATATTTTTCATGACCTTTTTATTAAAAAGTAAGGTTGGCACCAAAAGTTAGATAACGGTAAAAAGGGTAACGCTCATTGCCTGCGGTAGTCCTCGTAACTTCCGGATCCCAACCGTCCTTGATTCCGCTAACTTCCCACAAATCACTTCCAGAAGCATAAAGTCTAAGGCCGCTAAAAAGATGTGATTTGGCCATTAGCACTTTTGGAAGGGTATAACCCACTACAACATTTTTCAGGCGTAGGTAAGCTCCATTCTCAACCGACCAGGTAGATGCCTGATAATTGTAGGCATTAAGTGTCGTATTGGCATGAAGATTCGGGTAATAAGCACCAGTATTTTCAGTCGACCAGGTATTTCCTATCCAGGCAGTAACCTGAGCCTGGCTAAGTGACTGATAGGGTATCCGCCAGTTATTCGCGCTTCCATTTGACCTGAAAATAGTGCGTTTTCCGACTCCCTGAAAGATGGTTGTCAGATCAAAACCTTTCCATTGCATACTCAGGTTTAAACCGAATGTATACCGTGGGATATCACTTCCCAAGTAAACAAAGTCACCCATATTAGATGTAGATGTACCATTTGTCAGTTTTCCATCACCGTTTACATCTGCAAACGAATTGTCTCCAGGCCGAAGGCCTGATAACTGTCCAGGAAGGTTGGTCAATGGGCTCGCAATCGGAATACCTATCCCGTTTACAATCCCTCCAGGAGCATAAAATTTATTATAGGCATCAACCTCGGCCTGTGTTTGAAGGCGCCCTGCATATTGGAGGCCAAAATAAGATCCAAGTGAATAGCCTTCCACTGCACTATTGTATCCAGCATTTATTAGCGGTGCTCCGTTCAGATAAATAATCTTGTTCTGGCTATCGGTAATGTTGGCAGAAACAGAATAATTTACGCTTCCGATCTTATCCCTCCAGGTCACGATCCCCTCCCATCCCCATGTTTTTAGCTCGCCGTTGTTTGACTGCGGTGCACCGATTCCAAGCGTTCCGGGATAGGTTATGCTAATAAGCATATTCTTGTTGCGTTTTTCGAAAAGTTCGAAAGTCCCTGTCAATTTTCCTTTTAAAAGTCCAAAATCAAGACCAAGATTTTTGTTAACAACAGTCTCCCATGTCCTGTTCAGGGAAACCAGGTTTCCTGTGGTGGTAGTTGCTGTTGCGATGTTCGGCCCCAATAGAACACCACTGCTTCCTACATTCAATGATTGAAGGTAGTCATATAACCCGATACCTCCCTGGTTACCCGCAGTGCCATATGATGCCCTGATTTTAAGATCAGAAAACACATCCAATTTCTTAATAAAAGCCTCCTCTGAGAGCCTATAACCCACTTGGGCACTGTAAAAAGTTTTCCAGCGTTTATCATCGATAAATTTAGACGAACCATCGTACCTTACACTGCCTTCGAAAAGATATTTACCATCATAATCATAAGTACCTTTGGCAAAGTACGAACCAATGGCATAATGGTTTCTAGCTTCATCGTTGGTGACAAAACCCGCAGTTCCGTTACTGAGACCAAGGTTCAACGAAGGGATATCGTCACTACCCAGGTTATAGGTGCGGGTATTGAACATGTTGTATTCGTCCCTTTCATATGATCCGCCCGCAAGGACAGTTACATTATGGTGTTTCGCAAATGTATTTTCATAGGTTACCCTACCAATGAGGTTATAATATTTATCGTTAACCGTCTGCCTGAAATAATTGGCATTTCCGGTAACATTACCAGCTGTACCTCTACTGGGTGTTGTTGAGATCAGGTAACGGTCATCATAGGAATAGAACTGTACTGCTTTTGCCTGCACCTTGTTATCCTGATACCACATGTTATATCCTGCAGTACCCGAAAAGGTAAGGTGTTTTACAGGTTTATAATTTATTGTCGAGTTTAATAAAATCCTGGTATTATTTTCCAGGTTATCGCCGCCATCCCTTAATGATCCTGGTGGACTGATTACACCACCCCACTGGTAAGGTCTGCCAGATTGCGTAAATGCAGGGATTCCCGGCTGAAAACCATTTCCTAGTGCGCTGTATGGACCTGTAGTATATAATGTTGGCTGTTGAATATTATTTTGTTCAAGCGAGACATTGGTTTCCAACTGAACTTTTTCACTGAATCTGAAGCCATTGTTTAACCTAAGGTTATAACGTTGGTTTCCATTATTTCCAAACTGGAGCTGACTGCCGTCGTTAAGATAGCCCAGCGATGCCCGAAAGGTATTTTTTTCATTCCCTCCTGCCAGGCTCAGGTTATGCTGTGTAGAAGTGGCTGCGCCCCAAAGGATTTCCGACATTCTGGTATCGGTAAAATTAAGCTCTTTTACATCACCAAAAGTAGGTACGGGCAGTCCGTTATAAAAAAGTCCGGGAGTGATAGCCGATCCATTATAACCGGGAATCTGTGAAGCTAAAATCACATTGCCGTTGTTCGCAATTGCAAAATTAGCCATTTGGTACCATAGATCTGTTGCTGGTATTACGCCATAATTATCGTTGATTTTGGCCTCAATTAAACCTTTTGCCCACTGCTCCATATTTGCCATTTCAGGCTGAAGACCAATCAGTTTACGCGAAATTGTCGGGCTATATTGTACCACGAACTGTCCGCTCTTGCCTTTTTTGGTCGTAATCAGTACTACACCATAAGCCGCCCTTGCTCCATAAATAGCTGCTGCCGCATCCTTTAAAATTGATACATTATCAATATCATCTGGATTAATTGAATTTAATGCATTGTTATTGTTCAATGCTACCCCATCAAGAATGATCAATGGATCCTGGTTATTAATAGAGGTTGCTCCCCTGATCTGAAAATTCCAGTTTTCCCTTCCTGGCTGTGCAGAGGTTCTGGTTACCACAACCCCTGGAACCTGTCCTTGGATGTTGGCAATCGGGTTATTGGTAGGCCCACGATCCTGAAATGTTTTTGAATTGATGGTAGAAATCGCACCGGTAACCGTTGCTTTTTTCTGGGTACCGTATGCTACTACTACAACATCATCAAGTTCAGTACTAGAAGATAATTTGACTAACATCAGCCTGCCTGTTTCCGCTTTCAATACTACATTTTTATAACCAATGCTAGTAATCTGTATCGAGGCGCCCATAGGGACATTAAGGGTGAAACTTCCATTCACGTCAGCCGAAACGCCTATATTAGAACTGACCACTTTAACTGTAGCGCCCGGAATCGGGTCGCCTGTTGCCGCATCCACAACTTTCCCCGTCACTACCTGCGTTTGTGCAAAAGCAGTGGTGCAACAAAAAAACAGCAGTAGAAATAAGCGCACTGCACTTACCTGCCATAATTTTTTGTAAAAAACATCCATAATTCTTGTATTTAATATTTGGTATTTACCCTCTGCCAAAAGCATATAAAAATTTGGATGGCAGGATTATCTTAAAGACACAGGGAAATGATCTGTATACTCTGTTTTTTAGTTTTTTTCCTAATCGGAAAATTAACAAAGATCTCGCCTTGTCAAGAATATTTTTTTTCTTAAAGCCATATGATTAAAAAGTCATAAAAATCAAAAATTGCATTAAACTTCAAATAGACCAGATAAATATGCTGATGAGGTTGTATGATAAATATTGATTTGTCATCCCCAGCCTGTAGAAAGCAAAAGCATGCTGAAAATCATCTATCTGATTACCTTAAAAAATCTGGCTGCAAAAAGAAAGATCACTATATAACAGATGATGGGCAGATAATATGCATGGGCGACATCCACATTGGCTATCTTACCCATAAAATAAGGCATTACAGCTCCGCCAACTACACCCATTGAAATAAATGAGGAAGCCTGCTGGGTATGTGAACCGAGATTTTTCAGACCCAGGCTAAAGATGGTAGGAAACATAATACTAAAGAAAAAATTGATGCTCAGCAGGGCGCAATATGATGTCCAGCCCCAGCTTTGGGCTACAATAACACAGGCAACGATGCTGCAAATGGCGAATGCTGCGAGGATCTTATTTGGAGCTATAAATTTCATCAGGTAAGTGCCAACGAATCTTCCAAGCGCCATCATTACCATAAACAAAACCATAAAGTTTCCTGCCTTCTCATCAGAAAAGCCCATCTTCTCATGCCCGTAGTTTATAAAATAACTCCAGGTGCCCGCTTGTGCCGCTACATTAAAAAATTGAGCAGCTACTGCCCAGACAAAGTGCCTGTGCTGAAAAAGCCTTTTTCCCGGCACGATGTCAATGTTCTGCGCAGCTATTGGCGCATCGGAATTACTATGAGGATCAATTAGGTCTGGAATGCGGATAAAGAAAAAAGCCACCGCCACGATCAGGATAAATCCACCAAGCCCTGCATAAAGCAATTTTACTGAATCTAGCGAGTTTTCATGGCCACCGGAAGTTGCCCTGAGTAAAAAGAATGTTCCTATTGCCGGACCGATTATCGCCCCTATCGCATTAAAAGACTGCGAAAAGTTTACTCTTCTATCGCTGGTACGCTGATCGCCAAGGGAAGCAGCAAAAGGGTGTGCAACAGTTTCGAGCGTTGCCATTCCGCAGCCGAGAATAAAAAGTGCTACCCTGAAAAACCCAAAACTTTCTGCATTTGCAGCAGGAACAAAGAAAAAAGTCCCGGTAGCAAACAGTCCAAGCCCCAGTATTACGCCTGCCTTGTAGCCAAATCTTTTCAGAAAAATTCCGGCAGGAATGCTCATGATAAAATAGGCACCAAAAACGGAAAACTGGATCAGGCCAGACTGTGCTTTTGATACGTTAAGCACATTCTGAAAATGTTTATTAAGCACATCACTCATGGAGTGTGCTACTCCCCATAACATAAACAGGGAAGTAACCAGGATAAAGGTAATAAGGAATCTTTTTTCGGTAAAAGCAGGTTTATTGTTCATTTTTATGTTGTTGTAATCCTTTACAAAATTATTTTTTGTGAAGCCATATTGCAGCACCTCCTGAAGGCTGGAGATCCAGTTTCAGGATAGTTTTTGAATCAACCGCTATATCTTTTATCCCTACCTTGGTGGCAGTGCCAACCGTATTGTCGTCATTATAAATCCTGGCGACAAATTTTTGTCCTTTGGGAAGAAAATCAAGCTTCAATTCTAGCTTACGGGCCTCATTATTGGTAATGCTACCTAAAAACCATTCCTCGCCACTTCGCCTGACTGTTGTAACGTATTCACCGGGGTTTCCCGACAAAACCTTTGTTTCATCCCAGGTAACTGGAATCTTGTCCCAAAATTCGAGTTCGGGCTCCCCTTTATAAAAGCTCGGTTTATCGTACCAATATAGGGTTTGGATGGGGCTAAAATAAATTGCTGCAAGCGCGAGCTGATGTGCATGGGTAGTTTTTATCCTTGGATCGAAATAACAGATGGTATAATCCGCAGCTCCTGCAATATACCTGGTAAAGGGCATTACCGTGTTACTGGTGGCATCGGGCATTTCTTCATTCCCTCTTATTCCTTCGGAGGTCATCAGATTAGGCCAGGTGCGCTGCTCGCCTGTTGGGCGCCAGTCATCGTGGATATTTACCATTATCTGGTTTTGTGCAGCCTGTTGTATGGCTTTTTCTACCCATGTTGTCCAACGGTGTGATCCTGAATGTACAAAACCAAATTTAACGCCGGCAATACCCCATTTTTTATAGATTGAAAAAAGGCTATCGCTCTGCATCAACAGCGCCTGTTGGTTTACATATAACCATACCCCTATTCCCTTTTCTTTTCCATACCTGATGATCTGAGGCAGATCGAAATCTGAGATGGCAACTTTTGAGGCATCAGAACTGAAACTAAAAGCAGGACCGTACCATTTCCAATCGAAGAGAATATACTGCAGATTTCTTTTTACGGCAAAATCGATATTCTCCAGTGCATCTTTTGTAGTTTGCGACATCACGCGCATAATCTTTCCCGGTTTTACCCAACTTTGATCTTTTATCTTTGATGGCTCATTCAGGTTTAGAATCAGGTCTGTTCCCTCGGCAATCCCGGTTGCAGTTTCGGTTACCATTACCGCTCTCCACGGCGTAGCTACCGGAGAAATAAGATCAACGGGGGTAAACATGGCTGTACTTATTGTATTTTTTCCGCTAAGCTTGAATTTCGTTCTTGAATAATCTACCATCTGTGCTTCTAAGAGAGATACAAACAGGCCATTTTTCAGTTCAAGAGTCAGTGGCCGCTCAGCCTCACCATCCCAGTTCTCTAATGCAACCTTATGATATGGTGCCTGTGCCCAGTTTGCTTTCCAGGCTAAGGTGCCTTCTTCAAACTTAAATTCTGTATTTTCTGACATGATCCGGTAATAGGTCCCCTTAACATTTTCCGGAAAGAAAAAGCGGAATGCAATACCCTGATTATAGGCCCGGAATTCGATATTCATCTCATATATCGGATTATCGTCCTTCACCGTTTTAATCACCAGACTATTATAATGATCACGGATAAATTTCCTTTCTCCATAAACAGGAGTCCAGATTGTATCTTTTTGCGTATGCACTAAATTCTTTATTTCGAGGTTGTCAAACCAATTTTGATGGGTATCTACCTTTAGTGCCATTGCACTTTCTGAAAGATGATTATCAAGCTCCAGTTCAAGTTTTGACTCCTGAATAACATTTTTTCCTTTATAGGATAATTGATAAAAAAACGCCTTTTTATGATCTGCGGCTTCCTTTTGGAAAAAATGGACCATAAGCGACTTATCCGGGGAATAAAGTATTTGTTCAGAAATTACAGTAGTTGTTTGGGCGGATGCCAAAAAAAATGCAAGAAGGGAAAGTAGTGTCAGAAAAGTGTGTTGGTAAAATTTCATAAAAATGTTAGGCGTATTGGTGGTTGTTCTAAAAAAGTATGTGCGGCCATCAGCAGATTATCTTGCTTGAACGGGTAAAAAATATAGTTCCGGGAAAGTTTCGTTCCCGGCTAAGTCATATTAAGCCTTGTTCTCCCTCTTTATCCTTTGGCTCCAGGGAATGTTCAGTTTCTCCACCTCCAAAAATTCTTGTCGCTATGCGGCCCCAATGCTTTCTGATATCTTTATCTGAAACTAACTGCCGCTTAAAGTTGAAAGGCAGATTCTCATTATCTATTTTTTCTGGCAGATTTTCGTTTTTCATACTGGTATGACACAGGGGAGCATTTTTTATACTCTATTAATCGATAAAAAGAATAATTTGAAAAAATACCCAATACAAAGAGGTTGTATTATAAAGGCGTTTCACCTCAGATGCTGTCATGTTGTCCAAAGGACTCCTACGGAGAGCCTGTCGAAACACCTTAAAGGTATTTAAACGGGTCCTTCGACAGGCTCAGTGATACCATCTCCCACTACAGAATATATTCCCTTCAAATACAATCAGTTTCTTAACCAATTTAAGTTGCTCCCTGATTATGCCAGAGGGATATTTCTGCGCGCAGATTTTATCTGGTTATCCTAAAATAATCGAAATCAGCATATCCACCGGTACGTACGCCGCTCCCGCTTGTACAGAAAATCCCGATTTTTGCGCCTATCCACTTATCAGGCTGCGCTTTAAATGTTTCCCCTATTTTGTGGTACAGCTCGCCATCTTCACTGTATGAAAAAGTTACCTGTCCTTCCTGAGCAACCTCGGCCCGAAGATAAACTGCTCCAGACTTCAACGGTCTTTGAGCCAATACCTGCTCAGTTCCCTTATTTGGAGCGTCTTTACAGATTACCTGTGCGATCTGAAATCCTTTTTCATTTTTAGAGACAGAGAGATAGGAATAGTCATTTCCCATAATGAGCAAACCAGTCTTTTTTTCGTGCCAGGCATCCCATTCTACATAATAGCTGACCTTAGTAGTAGCAGTAAAAATAGGTGCAGGAAACTTCTGAAGAAGCAGGTTCGGCACATCCCACAAGCCTTTATTAATTTGCGGGCTGGGAAAGGCAAAAAGCCTTAGGTACCCGTTATTAGCGATCATTGCCGACCATTGTATTTTTTTATTGGCATGCCACTGCCATTGCAGGCCTGGCTCAAGGCCGTTAAATTCATCGCTTTCTGATGGTGTGGAAATTGGATGAGGTCCTGAAACCGATGGTTTAGTGTAGACAGAAACCGGTTCTCCTATTCCATTGCCATCCGCATCTGAGCCGATAATAGGCCAGTCTTTCTTCCAGGTTACAGGCTGAAGGTGAACTACACGACCATAAAGTCCCTTGTCCTGAAAATGAAGGAACCAATATTCGTCCTTTGGCGTACGGATTAAAGCCCCCTGATGGGGACCGTTGATCGCTGTTTTACCCTGCTCCATAACCTTACGTTCCTCATATGGACCATATATATTTTTTGAGCGCATTACAAGCTGCCAGCCAGTTGCCACTCCTCCGGCAGGCGCAAAAAGGTAATAATACCCGTTACGTTTATAAAATTTAGGTCCTTCTACTGTATGGTTTTTGCCATGTCCATCAAAAACGTGTTTTCCCTCATCTTCTACCTGGGTACCATCACTGTTCATCTTGAAAACGGTTAACAGGCTATTTACACCAGCCCTGCTTGCTGCCCATGCTACAGCCAGATAAGTCTGTCCATCATCATCAAAGAATACACTTGGATCGATAATCCCCTTGCCTTTAAGGATAAGTACAGGTTTTCCCCAGCTTCCAAGGGGATTTTTGGTCCTGACCATAAAAATCCCATAATCGGGATCCGGATAATAGATCCTGAACTCTCCCTTATGGTAATTTATACTGGGTGCCCAAACGCCCTTTCCGTGTTGAGGAATATCATAGACTTCAGCTGGTTCCTGGATTTTGAGTACATGGTTAACCAATGTCCAGTTTACCAGGTCCTTTGAATGCAAAATAGGAAGTCCTGGAATACAATTGAAGCTTGATGCCGTCATATAATAATCCTCTCCGACCCTAATCGCGTCGGGATCGGAATAATCCGCATGTATAACCGGATTTTTATATGTTCCGTTCCCCAGGTCGGCAGTCCATACCTTTGATAGATTATCCTGACCATAAGCCAGATACGCACCTAAAATTAAAAGTATGATTAAAGAATATTGTAGTATTTTCATTTTTACATCATTATTTTCTTTAGGGAGTGATTCATCCCATTTACGGTTATTTTGTAATGCTGAAACCTGAGTAGAGTTCCTAAATTCATTATGAGCACCAATTTTATTAAAATATTGTGAGCGAGACCGTTGAATTAAGTCTCGGTTTTCCGGTTGCAACAGGCATATGGGTCTACTAAAACTAAATATGAAAAATGGCTACCAGAAATTAAATCAGACGTCCCGCCCAGCAATATTCCGCAAAGAGAGCTACATGGTTATTATTATACTAAAGGTTTAATTTAGCTTCATCCCTTTTTGAAGTTTTTCCAGTCTCAACAGCGCTTCTATGTAATAATAATCTGCATATATAATCGATGTATCAATTTCAGATCCATTGGGCTTATGCCCTGTTGAATGTAAAAGAAAGGCCGAATTCTTATTTCTACTCTGGTACGCTGATGAAGAAAGGGAAGCCAGCATGAGTGTCGCAGCTCTCCTGTATTTTTGTGATTTCGCTTTGTCCTTAACAAAAGTGGAAAGCTCTAAAAGCCCTGATGCGACCACTGCTGCTGATGATGCATCTTTGGGGGCATTGGGGATAGAAGGATCATTAAAATCCCAATAAGGAATTTCATCTGCAGGCAGTTTTGCCAGATAAACGTCGCTTACCTTTTGGGCAAATTCAAGAAATGCAGCATTACCTGTTTCGCGGAAACACATGGTATATCCGTAAATGGCCCACGACTGGCCACGTGCCCACATTGAATTATCGGCATATCCCTGGTGGGTTAGTCCTTTGATTTTTTTCCCTGTCTCCCGGTCGTAGATTACCGCATGGTATGCAGAATAGTCAGGTCTGAAATGATTCTTCATGGTTACCTCGGCATGTGAAAAAGCGATATCATATAATCTTTTCTCTCCCCCGTTCCGGGATGCCCAAAAAAGCATTTCCAGATTAATCATGTTATCAATAATGGTATTATGCTGTGGCCATTGCATTCCGGGAACCTCCCTCGGCCATGACAGGATTGTTCCAACCTTTGGGTTAAACAGGGTGGCCAGGGTATCGGCTGTTTTGAGTATAATCTCTTTATATTCAGAATTTTTGGTAAGCCTATATCCGTTGCCATAACTGTTAAATATCTGGAAGCCCAGGTCATGGTCGAAAGCTGAGTGCTGCGAAAGAGGTATAAGCGCTGAGGAAAAAGCCACTGCTTCAGTAAGAAACGTTTTTGATTTTGTTGCTTCATAGCTATACCATAGTATTCCAGGCCAAAAACCACTGCACCAGTCCTTATAACCCACAAACTTCCATTCAGATGAACCGGGAACAATACTCCTTGGAATATTATTTCCATGATAAGGAATAATTCTCAATGTTTTTTTTACCTGTTCTGTACAATAAGCCAACTGCCTGGCCGCATTAATCTGCGCAGAAGCAGTTCTGCCGGAGAAAAATAGTAAGGTAATTATGGCAAAAGCTGTATATCTCATGTTGTGCATACTACCTAGACAACAAATACATCAAGATATACTCATTAAATTCGAAATCATAGTATAGGTTTATGCCTATACTATTCGAAATAACTACATATTTCTGTTGGCAGCAGAAAGTACCTATCTCAAATCACAAGGATAAGATAATGTGAGCATTCTTTTATGAAGCCAAAATTTCAGTTGCCTGTGAGTAAGCAGCACCAAGCATTGCAGCATCTTCCCATAATGCGGTTATCCTCAATTCGGCCCGAATTCCCTGCTGACGGAGTGCATTCTGGGTCTTGTTCAGAAACAAAGGGTGTGCTTTGGCAATATTTCCTCCAATGATGACCACTTCTGCATCGTGCGCTTTGATAAAAGGAAAAAGAAAGTCTGCAAGGCTTCTGGAAAAATCATTAAAAAGTACAGGCACCATAGGATCACTTTCATATAGATCGACAAGCGCTTTTGTATCTTTTACTTTCTTTCCGGAGAGTTCTTCATAACGTTTCACAAACCATCTGGTGGAAATATAATCTTCTGCTATCCCGTGCTTAAACGAACTCACCCCAAGATTTGCATCGGTGGTTTTCCCCGCAATACTCACGGCCGATCCCAGGCCAGTACCCAATGTGATCCCTATCGCCCTATTGAATCCCAAAGCATTGCCGCCATTAACTTCTCCATGGAGAAAGGCTTCTGCATCATTTCTAAAAATAATATTCTCCGGCAACAGTCCCAGCTGCTCGATCAAAACAGCCTTAATATCTGTAAGGTACAGGGATTCATATTTGTTCATATTCTTGATCAACGATATCCCATTTACATAATCGAACGGACCAGGCATGGCAATTCCCAAAAGTATCTCGCCTGAGGAATAGTTCCCGATAATATTTTTAAGTACGGTGATCCACGAGGCTAATATATCTTCCTTTGTGCCGTGTGTATTAACGTGGCTACGCACACGTGAGTGATCTACCACTGAATGTGACCTAAAATCAATGATTGCAGCTGTAATGTGTGAGCCACCGATATCAACACCTATCACAAGTGGCTTTATTTTTTTATTCATTTAGTTGAAGTATTTTTTCCTGACGCTATCTATACCGTATTAACAGTATTTACCATATGAACAGAGACATAAAAATCGCTGTTCAATACTCTTTCAGCTTTTATTTCGTAAAGTCATCACTACCATATTATAGCCGCTCCCACCCATGCCCAATGTCATTAAGTTGAACACTGCGGTCGTCACCCTGTCCAAAGGACTCCTGTGGAGATCGTAGTCGAAGACTTCTTGAGATTGATGAACCGCAAATAAATGCCCTTCGACTACGCTACCATTGACAGATTCAAAAGAAAGGTCGTCATTGCGAGGAGGAACGACGAAGCAATCTTTTATGCTAGTGATCCTTGCCATAAAGATTGCTTCGTCGGCTGAAAAAGCCTTCTCGCAATGACGATAATCTGAGGGGATTTAATCTTTTAAATTCTCCTGTCATTTATATTGATTTTTATACAATAAATTATCCAGCAGAGTGACATCTTCTTGCGATTTATCCCTTAGCTTAACGATGTTGCCCCCATGCCACGAATATTCTATCCTTATCTTGCACTTTTTACTTACAAAGCCCATTAAAAATGCCAATCAGGTTCAGGAAACAGATACATAGCTGGCAATTCCCTTATCATCCCCATATAGAGTGCTGCTACCATAATTTTTTCTAAAATTAAATCAATTCTCTATGTTCCATCAGGTAAGCCAATGCTTCCCTTACTGCCTGTTGGCTATCTTTCGGATTAAATTCTAATTCGTTTCTTGACTTCGAAATATCAAAATCCTGTTGTAATCCTGAAAACATAGCAATTTCTTTAGTGGTAAGCAGTGGAGGTTTTCCACTTATTTTACTTGAAAGCTCCATAAAACCTGCAATAGCATACAAAATAAACTTTGGCACAGTTCCAGGTACTTTTATTTTCAATTCAGGATAAAGTTTTTGTGCCAATTTAGTTGTATCGGTAATGGTCAGACATTTTTCGTTGGCAAGGATATAACGCTCACCAGACCGGCCTTTCTGTGCAGCAAGATAACAGCCTTCTGCTACATCTTTAACATCTACCCAGTTCAGCGTAATCTTGGTATCCATAGGGATTTGCTTGTTAAGAATCAGTTTTAGCACATTATAGGAAACATTCAGTGGAAGAAACGCTTCACCTCCTATCATTGCTCCGGGCATAACCGATACCAGTTCTATACCGAATTCTCTTGCCAGGTCAAAAGCCAGCTTTTCACCATCATTCTTGGAATTGTAGTACATATCCCTTCGGTCGGAATTGTATCCGTTGCTTTCTTTTGTCGGAAGATTGGTATAGTCCAGCGCAGCAATGGAACTCACATAGACGATTCTTTTTACGCCCGCCTCTGCAGCTGCTTCTATCGTATTCCGGGTGCCCAGCATATTCACATCATAGATTTCTTCCTTGGGATTTTTAGCCCACAGCTTGAAGGCAGCGCCTACTGCAAAAAAAGTATCAACATGCTGCAGTGCGCGCTTAAAGGAAGCTTTATCCGTTATATCTGCCTGAACGACCTCGCAGTTCAGATCTTTGAAACATTCTTTGCTTTTGATATTACGGACTGAAGCCCTTACCGGAATCCCTTTTTCGATTAACAGCCTTACAAGGTTGTTGCCTAAATGCCCATTGGCACCAGATACCAGTACCATTTTTTTATCTGTCATAATTATTGATTTTAAATGCTGTGGCAAAGTTGAACTTTGCAGATTTAAAACCACTTCACAAATGTTACCTAATGATCTTCTTTCTAATTCGGCTCAGACTTTTAGGGTTCATCCCAAGAAAAGACGCAATGTATTGCATAGGAACATTCTGGAGAACTTCGGGGTACTGGTTCATCATTTTTAAATAACGCTGTTCCGCATCAAGGGTAGCCAGCTCCCTGGCACGTGTTTCATTATAGGATAAAGCTTGTTGAAATACCAAAAAGCTAAAGTCCTTAAAAGTAGGGCTCTGCTGTATAAGCTGATCAAGATCTGCTTTACTGATGCGCAAAAGTTCACATTCGGTAATACATTCCAGATTTTCATCTGACTTTTTCTGGTTCGTAAAATCAGCATAGGAGGTAATGAAACCAGGCGGACAGTTTATATGCGTTGTAACCTCATCGCCCTTATCATTGTAATGGAATAGTCTTGCAAAACCTGAAACCACGAAATATAGATGCCCAGGTACCTTTCCTTCTTCTTCGATTATCCGGTTTTTCGGATATCTCACCGGTTCAAAGTACTCTATGCACAAATCGCTATCCCGGTTAGAAAGTTGTAGGCTTTTTGTAATAAGACTTATAAGTTGACCGTGCATGGTACAAAGATAAAAAAACAATGCTGATCAATCCCAAATGAAACCTGTTCCAGACTTTTAGGAGAAAAGAAAGTGCCAGAACTTAGCCAACGAAAAGCAATAACCGATTCGTGTTGATCTGATACTGCCTGGTGCATAAGATGAATGCCAGAATAGGCAGATAAAAGCCATCTCATAATCAAATTACGAGATGGCTCCTTTTTTGTTAATTCAGTTACCCGTTTAAAGCTCTACAAGAGCTGAATAACAGCATTTTATGCATGCAACATTTGGTTTCTCAAGCGGGCTGGCTATTGTTTTTAACTTTACAAAGCCCAATGACTATATTTTGATTTTTTTGCCATTACGTTGTGCTATTAATTCCAATCACTACCGATATCCTTACCAACATTGGGATTTGCATTCTTTTCTGATAGCGGGATAGGCAATAAAACATTTTTATCCTGAAAAGGTTGGGTACCATCTTCTATCTGCCTTTGCGAATTAATGGTCTGCTTAGCTATGCCCCAGCGTATCAGATCAAAATAACGGGACTGTTCGCCGGTCAGTTCCAATTGTCTTTCGCGCATCAGAATGGCCATGGCTTGAGGCTGGCTGCCCAAACTGATATAAAGCGGTGCATTAACGCTTGGCCTGCTGCGCACCTGGTTAATCAGTGCCAATGGCTGTGCCCCGGTATTACCCTGCTGTATGTAAGCCTCGGCAAGCATCAGCAATACATCTGCATAACGGATCACCTGCCCGTTGATACCGCTTTGCGGACCACCGAAGCTTGCTACTTTATTATAATACTCATATTTTAAATATTTGTATCCGGCTGAAGCATAGGGAAAGGCTACCGGCCCGCTTGCGCATTGCTGGCAATATTGAGTTTGCCCCCCACTTGCAGCATCTCCATAAAAAGTATAAGCCGCACGTGGATCAACATAAGTGGCATTGGTTTGTGGGTTGGTGTAAGTAAAAGCTTTAACCGCCGTAGTGGTAATAAACACATTATTCCAATCGTTAAAGCCATATTCCTGCGCGCGGGCAGAGTGGCTTGCTTTCCCACCCCATGTTTCCTGACCGCCAAACGGGGCATACTGGTTACCGATACCCCAATCGGTCCAGGCCTGGTTCATTACCTGAAAAATGGTTTCCGTGTTAAGGGTCGTATTATTCTGATTTGGATCATCAAATAGGTTATTATATTCAGGTGCCAGCGCATAGGTGTATGGTGCCTGGGTCAGTTTGCTTAATTCAGTAACAGCATCGCCCCATTTTTTTTCGTACAGGTATGACTTACCAAGCAATGCAACCGCAGCACCGCGGGTAGCACGCCCTAAACTGGCTGTAGCATGTGAAATAGGAAGGTCAACTTGTGCTTCTTTTAAATCCTGTTCAATAAAGGCCCATACATCTGCTACAGCAGCACGGGGCAGGTTAATTTCTTCTGCTGTTGGCAGCGGGATATATTCTTTACGCAAGGGTACACGTCCGTACAGGTTAACTAGATTGAAATAAGCATAAGCCCTCAAAAATTTAGCCTCGGCAATATATTGCTTTTGATTGGTCTGTTCGGTTGCATTGGCAGGAGCCCATGCCTGGGCACGGTTAATCACAACGTTCGAACGCATTACCATTCGGTATAACGAAGACCACATGGCTTCTAACTGCGGTTGGTTCGGAGCAAAATTATATTGTGCCAGCGCCAAAAGATCCCCCTGAAGTGGCTGGGCATTTTTGGCATCGTAACCCAACAGGTCAAAAATATAATACCATTCCCGCGCCCACAAACCAGAATGCAATAAAGTAGCGTAGCTGGCTATCACGGCTTGGTTTATTGCTGCATCGCTTGTAAAATAAGTGTCATAGGTATATGCACTTTTATTCTGTAAATCCAAATCCTTCTTACATCCCCCGGTTGCAATCATTAAAACTACAACAATCAGATATTTTATATATTTTTTCATCATTATATCTTTAATATTTTTCATCATTAAAATCCAACTTGTATACCCGCCAAAAATGTACGTGGCTGTGGTATCTGCCCATCATCAATGCCCCGGTTAAATATATAATCGCTGGCCCCGCCATTAACACCGCCATTGGTTTGGGTGCTTATTTCGGGATCATATCCAGTATATTTTGTTATGGTAAATAAGTTTTGAGCGGCTACATAAACCCGTAACCTGCTTAATACATTACCCGAGAAAGAATTTAATGCCGTTTTTGTAAAAGTGTAACCTAAGGTTACGTTACGTACCCGCAGGTATGATCCATTCTCAACAAAAAAATCAGAAGGCCTCAAATTCCCTGTTGCCGTAACATTTTGGCCTGCCCTTGGCAAAGCGGCAATATCCCCCGGATTTCTCCAACGGTTTAAAATGGCGGTAGAAGCATTATGTCCGGTTGAGGCATTTTCGGTGTAAAATTTAAGTGAATTGGCCAATTGAACGCCCTGAACACCTGAGATAACGATATTGAGGTCGAAGTTTTTATAAGATGCCCCGGCATTAAAACCGTACGTAAACTTCGGAATTGGACTGCCCAGAACCTTCTGGTCCTTACTATCCACAACACCATCGTTATTAAGATCTTTAAATATAAAATCTCCTGGCAATAATCCATCCTGGTATAAACTGGCTGGATTTCCGGTTCTTTGTCTGGCAGCGGCATTTAATGCATCAATTTCTGCTTGTGTACTTGCTACATGATCAACAGAATAACCATAAAAAGCACCAATAGGCGACCCTGGTTGTGTTAATGTAAGGCCATTTAAATTATTAAAGTATCCTCCAATTATAGGGGTTGACGATTGTGCACCCAGTGATAATGTTTTATTTTGGTTATAACCTCCATTTACACTTACATTGTAGTTAAGGTCACTGGTTTTATCAGCATAGGCCAACTGAAATTCGAAACCTTTATTTTGAGCATCTGCAGCATTAGTAATTAAGGTACTGCTAAATCCGCTTAATCCGCCAATGCCTACGCTGGTAGGTACCGGAATTCCCACTAGCAACCCACTGCTTTTTCGGTTATAGTAATCAAGGGTAAGCGTAAGTTTGTTTTTCAGAAAGCCAAGATCAAGCCCTATATCAGTCTGGTCTGTCTGTTCCCATCTCAACAGTGGGTTTGCAATAGAAGTTACCGTTGTTCCATTTACAAAACTTTTGTTCTCCCCCAGTGAATAAACCAGGTTGCCAGTCGGTGAACCGCCAAAAGTAAATACCTGCGTTGTGGTTAAACCAAACTTGTTATTACCTGTACGGCCCCAGCCTACGCGTAATTTAGCATCGCTGATAAACGGAAGTGCCGATTTTACAAATTCTTCTTCGCTGATGCGCCATGCAAAGCCAACTCCTGGAAAGTTACCATAACGGCTTTGAGGTCCAAAGTTTGAGGATCCATCACGACGGATACTTCCGGATAAGATATATCGATCGTTAAAGGTATATACCAAGCGGCCATAATAAGAGATAGCCCGGCCAAACTGTGTATAATAGCCTGATGTGTTGGCCTGACTGGTAATGGTTGGCGCTACACCTATGTCGGTTACATTATCATTTAACATTCCAGTACCCAATACGCTCAGGTATTTGCTCGATCCGGCATCAATATAACTGGTACCTGCAGTTGCCGATATACTGTGTTTGCCAAAAATACGGTTGTACGACAGGTAGTTTTCAAAAGTATAATTGGAATAACTGTTAAATGCACGTCCTGCCTGCCGACTGAAACCCAGGTTGTTGGATGTAATATAAGGTATCTGGTATGAGTCGTTTGTCGAAGTGCCATATACACCCGCCAGCTGCGACCTAAAAGTTAAACCTTTAATAATACTTACTTCGCCAAAAACCTGCGGATACAATACCAGATCGTTGCTTGATAAGGTTTGAACGCCTAAGCTCTGTAGTGGATTTACGGCGTTACTGTTGTCATCAACATTGGTAAGGATAGAGTAGCCACCCAAAATAGCGGGATCGTATATTGGCTGATAAGGTGCATAGCTGATAGCATTTAATATGCTTGCTGTCTGCCCGTTAGTATTGGTGTAACGGATATTAAGGCTTTGGCCGAAATGGAAACGCCCTAGTTTCTCATCTAGCGAAAAACGGCTGTTTAATCTTCTTAAACGATAGTCTTTAACAGTAGCCTGCTGGGTTAAATAACCTAGTGAAAGATTATAGGTAACCTTTTCGCTGCCACCGCTTATGCTTGCATTGTTTTGGGTAGATAAAGCTGTTTTAAATATTTCTTTTTGCCAATCGGTACGGTCAACACCCACAAAAGGAGTATTTAGTTTGGCCGGAGGCGTTAGGTTATTGGTAGCGGCTATATCTTTTATAAGATTGACATAGTCGTTTGCATTAAGCAGGTCGAGTTGTTTGCGCACTGATGAAGTACCAACCTGCGAATCAAATAATATCTGCGGGATACCGCTTTTAGCCTTTTTAGTGGTAACGATAACCACACCATTAGCAGCAGCAACACCATAAATGGCGGTTGAGGCTGCGTCTTTTAAAATGGTAATATTATCAATGTCCTGTGGGTTGATGGTGTTAAAAAGATTGGCATCGCTCTGTATACCGTCAACCACATATAATGGCTCCACATTGGTAAATGAACCGGTACCGCGTACAATGATCTGGGCATTTGAACCCGGGGTACCATTAGAATTTAATACCTGTACACCCGGGGCTTTACCTATAAGGAGCTGTGCGGCGCTGGTATTGGTGTTAGCGCCTGCATCCTTCGCGGCCACAACATTTACCGAACCTACCAGATCCTTTTTTCGGGCGGTTCCATAACCTATTACCACTACATCATTAAGGGCACTTACATCACTCTGCAGCTTTATGTTCAATACTGTTTTTCCGTTTAATTTAACTTCCTGCTTTGTGAATCCTATAGAAGAAAATACGAGTGTAGCATCCTGTGGTACATTAACTGAATAAGAACCATCGGTGCCGGTAACCATACCATTCTGCTTTCCTTTTTCCATTACAGTAACTCCGGGAAGCGGACTGTTATCATCGGCTGATGTTACAACTCCTTTAATGGTGACCGTTTGTGCCATAACGGGCAATGTACTCATCGGTACAAGCAACAGCAGCAAGAGCCATAATCTGGCTGGTCCTAGCAGCCTTGTTAAATGCGTAATTTTCATGCTCATAATTGTTTTTTTTTGTATTATAATTGGTTATTTCTAAGTATTATCAATGTCGGACTGAACCCGGACAGCAAACTATAAGTCCGAACACACAGCTGCTGGAATGATTATAAAAGTGGAAGACGGTCTATATGGTCAGCGTTTCTAAAATACGTCATAAGCTGGTTTACTAAAGGGCACATTTGATAAAAAATAGGTGTATAAATGTTAACCTATTGTTGCCTTTGTCTTGCCGGAAAGTGGCAAATTGGGTATAAATATGGCGTATTTTGTATTAAGTCAACATGGACAAACAAAGTCTAGACGCATATAAACAGACATATAGAAAGAAAAACATATTTGTTAAAGAAAAAGAAGATGCTGATACCACTGCAAATGAACAAATCGAAAGCAGGTATTATCTCATCCAGAATGGCACAAGTGATAATCAGATCTTTCCCTATAAGATAAGGTAGGATTATCATTATAGCCATCATTTTTTTGGCTGTAAACGATTAATCCGGCGATGGTAATGAAACCTACAAAAGCCTTTATAAAAACCCATAAAGGCGTTGAGTTTACAGTCTTCATAAATTAATTTAAACTGCCCGTTCGTTTGCTCGCAATAATAACAGGTGAAGATAATTAAGGCAATCACAATCTTTCTTTTGCTAATCAGTCACGAAGGCTCAGTAATTTGTTTTCTCGCCGCTCCTGTGCTAAGGGTTAAGCCATAACCAGATCGGTTATATCATTCAGTTACTTGATGGCCAAATGGTTTTTAAAACAATTGGCAATATTAACATCCGTAAAAATATTTAGTTTAATGGTTAAAACCGACCTGATATATCTGTTTCTTATATATGCTGGGTGCCATGCCGGTTAACTTTTTGAAGGTTTTAGAAAAGTAGGAAAGATTATCAAATCCGGTTTGGGCGCAAATCTCTGAATATGACATTCTGCTTGTCGCCATTAGGTACTGTGCCCGTTCAACGCGTTTTTCGTTTATATAATTCAAAGGTCTGGTTCCCGTATACTGTTTAAACTGTCTTGAAAAATAATCGGGATTTTGATTTACACGAGAAGCAAGCTGATATACAGAAAGGTCTGCGTGTAAATTGATAAGGATATAATTTAAAGTTTCTGCAATTTTTATCGGTATAACCTTGTGTTCCGGACTTTTAAAAAGCTGGGGATTTAGGAACCTGGCGGTTAACAGCATCAGGATTCCCTGGGTTTCCAGATACGCCGAAGTGTTCTGCTGGTTGTTAAGCTCCTGATATTCTTTATAATAAATATCTTTCTCGTAGATTTTAGGATTATCTGACCGGTTTATTCCTCTTCCAGGATTAATCTGGAGCAACCTGCCAAAAAGATTAAGGTCTATTTCAGTGGCCTTTGTTTTCAATACATTTCTGTTATTGGCAAAAAGTGAACTTCCATCTGTAGAATCCTCAAAAAACTGGACAAAATACTGGCCCAGAGAATTCTTACAATTTAAATTACATAGCGTGAAACTGGGAACAATATATAAATAGCCAGGCTCTAGCTTTAGCAAGCTTTCAGCATCTGATATTTCACCCTCTCCCTCATCTATATAGTAAATACGGTAGTACGGGCTGATCACATTTCTATAATTCCATTTGGCGTTAAGTCGCACATAGTCAACATTAAGAAGTGAAAAACTATGCCGTAAGTTTCTTTTGATCATCTCAACTACAAATATGCAAACTACCTTAATATCTTTACACGTATGCGTAAGATTTCAAATATAATAAAAATCGGTTTTTTACAAATACCCCTTTTCAATTAAATATGAAAGAGGATAAAACTGAGGGAACCAGTTTAAGGAAAGCACTTAAAATAATTGCAATCAAGCACCCTCAAAAAGAACTTAAGTCCTTTTTTCTATAACGATACTTTTTTAAAACGAAAAAAGGCTACCAAAAGATCCGATAGAATAGAAATCAATAACCCTGACTACAGATGTAAGAAAACACAAAAAGTCGGTTTTTAACAAAAAAAATCGGATTAGGTCATTGTTTTGAGATTATTTCATATCAATTCTTAAAACTGAAGCACTACTAACAAAAAAAGCGTTAAAATTAAGTATCACCACGCTAACGGTTCGTTTTACCACGCTAATACAAAAACATGAAAGTAAAAGCTTAGAATTAAGCAATTGGCTACTAAGCAAATGATGTATGAACTTATAAGTTTCAGGGAAATAATTTTAGATGCCCTTACTACAGGAACAGCATATAAATGGCCACATAAGGAACTGCAAGATGAAATCTTAAAGGAAAGTAAACGGATATTCAGCTCCATTCAGCATAATATCACACAAATAGAGCCAGATGATAGATCAAGGACTTATTTAACACAACATCAAAGGGGATTGATTCAATTAATAGATGAATTAGAAGCTATGGTGGACCGGGAGATCCCCAATGCAGATCAGAAAAACAAAACTGAAGAAATTAATAGCGTAGTAAATTTACTCAACCAGATGGTTTTGGACCTTCAGCAGTATTTGCCATATTATTTCGACCATCATAGCCCTGTCTCTATAATTACCCAGAAACAACTCCTATTAAATATTGCAGAAAATTCCAGCCAGATTCTAAAAAACCTTGAAGAACTGCAGACCGATAATGAAACCAACGCGGTTTTTACGCACATCTTTGAATACCTAAATAGCGGTATAAGCCGTTTCACTTTTGAACAGGCCGGATATCTGCATGATTTTTTCGAATCACTTAAAATAGAGCTAAAGAAATTTGCAGCCCCTTTACAAATGCCGGAGATTATCCTACTGCTTACCTCCTTAAATTTCAATCATCCATCTTTTTATCATTCTTGCTGCAGTCATTTTAACCATGAACTTCAACAGTGCGAAAACATTAGCGAGCAATATAGATTAATCCATTTCTTTAAAAAGTTAATTGGGCAGGTCTTTAAAATGATAAGTAAACCATATAATATAAATTTGCCCGATATTGATGAATCGCTGCTAAGGTATCTGGAAGGTGAGATCAGCTACCTCAAATCAATTGACACTATAGCCGAAGACTTGAATTCTGGTTGTATTTTGGACAGCAATTTTAAAGTAAACTTTACCGTAAGGCAGCTCGCTGTATTCATAAATCTACAAGTTGAGGCCGGTATCATCACAAGCCAAAGCCCCAAGACATTACATCAATATGTTACGAAACATTATAGTACTATAGAAAAAGATAACATATCAGAAAAAAGCTTTAAAAATGTTTACTATGGAAATGCGGGAAAGGATGTTGAAAAAGTGATCGACAAAATTGTCGCCATGTTGGCCATTGCCCATGAAAAATACTAACTAAGAAGATGTAACAGATCCTTCCGGTGTAAAAAATCAACAAATTCAAAATACCAGTGCTCTGAATAATCATCCAGCTCATGTAGTTCTTTTTGAGGGGTCCCGATAATATCTTGAAGCGTAAAAAAACCCATTAGCTTACTTCTGAGCTTAAAATTCTCGGATAGTGAGAGTTCTGCAATTGGCAGGTTGAGGAGAAAGTGATTTGATTGGGAAAAACTATCCATAAAAAAGCGTGGGTTAACCCGATATCCGCTTTAGAGGCACCGCAAAATGCCCAGACACAAGATAAACAGGCACCCACGCGTAGCGTAGGCAACCATCTATTTTTTCCTGTGTCTTTTGAAGTTTTGCGGTTTTCTAAAACAGTAAAATAGCGTTTGCTTGCTGCTTTTTGTGAACGGAAAACAAATGCAGTTTTCCGGGTCGATTTTAGGTCTGTAATTCTTTTCATAAACGAAAATTAGCCCTACCAAAACCCAAAAAAGACTACATTACGCAAAGCAATTATTGACTGTTGTGAAACCGAATTTTAACTTAAAAACAAAATGAAATACTGGCTAAAAAATTATCGCTGGCATATTATTGCATGGACTATTTTCATTCTTTATGAATATATACTGGTCTCGTTGATCCTTAAAATAAATGCTCCTATATTAATCTATTGCATTCATTACATTATCAATATAACACTTTTCTATATCCATGCAGAATTGGTACTAGGAAGAGGTCTGAAACCACAAAAACCCGCTTATTTAAGTATCATTATATTCACAATACTTGAAGTGTGTATGTATACTATTGTGTCATACCTTGCAGATAGTTTGCTTTCAAAAACTATCACACTTTCTATTGGTAAACTGGCGGTTACAGACTGGAAGTTTATGTCTTCAACACTATGGCGGGGAATTTACTTCATGTTATTTTCAACAGCTTACTATTTTATTAAAAGTTATATCCACCAGAAACATCGGGCAACCAAACTGGAAAAAGAAGCAATTGAAGAAATGTTGAAGCAAAAGCAAATAACGCTTGAACTGGCTAATGCTAAAAATGCCTACCTCAAAGCACAGATCAATCCCCATTTCTTGTTCAATACCTTAACCTATATATATAACAGTACGCATAAGAGTGAACCCAGGGCTGCAGAAGCTGTACGTTACCTTTCAAAACTGATGCGTTACGCATTAGAATGCGAACATGGTCCGGAAATTATGCCACTGGAAACAGAGATCCATCAAGTTGAAAACCTTCTTCTCCTTAGCAGAATAAAGCAGCCTGACTTATTTATAGATTTTAATTATGATCAGAAAACCGAATCTACAGAGATAATTCCATTACTCTTACTTAGCCTAACCGAAAATATGGTTAAACATGGTAACCTCAGCCAACCGGAAGATCCCGGAAAGATTATGGTAAAGTTGCAGGAAGGGCTGTTTAGCATTCAAACAAGTAACCTCATTAATACAGGCCTCAACGATACAGGTTTCCATACAGGCCTTGAAAATATCCGGCAAAGACTGCTTCATACCTATGCAAATAGGGCAGAGATCTCTTCCGGACTGAGAGGTAATTATTTTGAAGTGCTAATTACCATCAACCTGGCAGAAGCTCATTAATTTTCCTATGATTTCCTGCCGATTCCTTATAAAACAAAAAAAAGTTTAATCTGATGGTAGATTAGGTAAAAAAACATCTAAAATTCTTTACTCCAAACTATATCCAATAAAAAACAATAGAAGTTGTCACAAAAAAGGCAGCCTCTATCCAAATAGCAAAAGAATGTATTTTCAACCGCTCAGTTAATGCCTACCATTCTTGGCGGCTACCGTAGTTTGATTCTGATTATGGGCTATACTTGGATTCAACCAGCTGCTTATTAAGGTTGCTTACACAAAGTATATGTCTCCCATGTCTTAAGGCTTGCCTTCAAGTTAATTAGTAGCTGGCTAAATCAATTCCTTTGGTTTCTTCCTAATTTGCTGGTTTGGTTAGTGAACCTTAATCGCTTTCTGAACAATTAAAAGTTTGCCATGGTGGCAATCTATTTTAGTAATGCACTAATTGCTGTTTCGTAATCAAGATTAAGGTTACAATGGTTCAACGTTAAAGCATATATAGCGGTTTACTGTAATAATCAGGCGAATCAAACGTTTGCGCAGTCTTTTTCATTTTATTTAAATGTAATTATGGATACATTGTATTGACATTTTAAACAGACTTAGATTAATTTATTTCAGGGTTTAAACTGGCGAACTAACATTACAGTAAAAATTATCACCGTAATCCATTACTGGAATATGGCTACCTATAACCAAATATTTACTAAAACCTAAAAAATGAAAAAACAATTATTAATCTTAACCGTTTCGGCGATTGTAGGTCTTTCGGCCTGTAAAAAAACGGCTGTATTACAAGAAGAAGTTGTAAACAGCAAAAAAACTATGGCTAGTGTCAGCGTGCAATCCCTCACTCAAACCAATGTTTTTAATGTCACCGAAAAAATTAGTGCATCAATCGAAAGGGACCGCCTAAAAAATGGATACTATTTAACCGATTTTACTGCAACCGGTTTATACATGGCTCCGGGTGCTACTTTAGATATCACCGTAGAACAAACCGCTGGAACCCGCCTGCCAAAATTATTAATTGGTACCTATTCTAGATATGGTACCTGGAATACCCAGCCCACATCCGTACAGTTAACGGCAGGTACCAATACCATTACCAACGCTGTTGGCGGCTTATTATGGATCAGGTACACCAATTCTACAACTGGCTCTACCGCTAAATTAACTTTTAATAGCGGTTACCAATACGCTCCATATTACAAACTTGGCGTAACAACCAATTCAGACTGGATTAATCAATTACAAACCTACACTACTCCTGATGTTGTTTTGGAAGGCTCAAATTGCTTTATCGTAGTATCACGAACTAAGGCAATACAGTACCAAGCAGAAGACCAGAGTGCTATATTGAATAAAATTACGCAGGTTATTGCGCTAGAGGATGATTTGAACGGCTTAGACAACTCTTTGCCTGCACATGCGAAAAATGTGCATACCTATCTTTTAACACAGCATGAAGATCCAGCCTATTACTTTTTCGCTTATGATTACCGCACGGCTTATATCACCTCGGATGTTAATGCCATTTTAACATTAAGTGCAGTGGGTACCAATGGCTGGGGCTTATGGCACGAATTAGGCCACCAGCACCAAATGATGTGGCGTTGGGGTGCGCTGGGTGAGGTTTCGGTAAATCTTTATAGTTTATACGTGCAGCGTACGCTTACACCATCTATCAACAGGTTGGTAAACGATGGCGTTTGGCCAAAAGCTCTTACCTATCTGGGAAAAGCTGAGGGAACCAAAGATTATAACGGATCAACAAGTTATACCAATCCTTTAACCGATCTGTTTATCAGGCTCTGCATGTTTCAACAATTAACCTTAGCCTATGGTGATAATTTTTACAGAACCCTGGCCAAAAATATGCGTGTTGAAAATCCAACCTTAGCTAATGATGATGCCAGGATGCGCTATTTCATGCTGAAGGCTTGCAATATATCGGGCAAAAACTTAAGTACTTTCTTCCAAAAATGGGGTTTGAATTTATCTACTCCAGCAGCCACAACTCAAATATATGCAGACATGGCAGCTTTGGGTTTACCAGCGCCAAGCACTGACCCATCTACCCTACAAGATAATGTTGCACCTTTAACCGAATTAAGTAAAACTGGCTGGAGCATCAATTCTTTCAGCTCTGAAGAAACCAGCGGCGAAGGAGCCATCAATGGCAGGGCTGCTACTTTAATCGATGGAAGCCACAGTACGTTCTGGCACTCACGCTGGACCACTTCTGCAGCAAGCTATCCGCACCAGGTTGTGATTGATTTAGGATCTTCGAAATCGGCAAACGGCTTAAGTTTAGTGCAAAGAAGCGGATTGAGCCGTGCGATTAAAAACTTTCAGGTTTTAACAAGTACCGATAATATAAATTTCACATCGGTAAACAATTATGTAGCTCAAAATGCTGCTGGAGTACAATATTTTGCATTTGGCAGCACCAAAACTTTAAGATACCTTAAGGTAATTATGAATTCTGCACAAGACGGTTTGCAGTATGCATCGCTAGCAGAGCTTGGTTTATACAATTAACAATTTGATAAAAAGAGGACTGATAGGTGGTCCTCTTTTTATTTATCGCTGGTACAACACATTGTCTTTTTGATTAATATTCACAGTCGAAAAGATATTACAAGTACAACGGAAACAGCATTTAATGATGAGCCTGATAGGCAGACTGAATATAAACCAGAAAATTGGTTTTTAGGCCTATAGGTTATTTACTTCAAAACCGCGATAGCTAAGCATTTCGGCATTATGTGAAACAATTAGGCGAAGTTTTAATCTTTCGATAATTGCTCTGGCCTGAGCAATATTTCTTTGCATATCGTTTATTCCCCTGATTTCGATTCCTCCAGACATTAGTTTAAATTTACTGGGCTCAAACTTATCAATAAACTGCTGAAGATCTGGGCTAACTATTACCTGATTGTTTTGCATAATCAATTATTAATTCTTTTGTACAAAAAAAGACAAAGCATTTTAACTTATCAGCGCTTTCATATTAACTTATTAAGAAATGTTAACAAAGGCTTTCTTCAAAATAACCACCTCGCAACGATAATTGAGTTTATTCCAATAAACTACAGATCTGTAAGAATTCTCAAAGCATACAGCATGACATAAATATGACATTCACTTAACTTTCAGATGATATTCAGCTAATAGTTTTGTTATAAAGAACAGGACATGCGTACGATAAAAAGATTGACCAAACTCAATTATTATTTCCTTACTGCCATATCAATACTCCTATTGGCGCTCCTTTTTAATTTTAGTTTTTCTAAAACAGATGGATTTCTCATTTTTAACCGTTTTCATCAAGCCTGGCTAGATGTTTTTTTTAAGTATATCACTAATTTCGGAGATGGTTTAATCACTATTCTAGCTGCAATTATTCTACTTGCACTCCGTAAAAAGAAAAAAGCAATGACTGTGGTTCTTGCTTATATTTATTCAGGGCTGCTTATTCAAATCGCAAAAAGGATATTCCACATGCCACGGCCTAAATATTTTTTCGAGCAGACTTTATTTCATTATACTCATTTTGTTGAAGGGGTAAACATGCATGATCAAAATTCTTTTCCTTCAGGCCATACCGCATCTGCTTTTGCCTTAGCTACAGTGTTGGTTTTAGTTTTCAAGAAAAATAAAATCTCATTTTACTGCTTATTTTTTGCTTTTTTAATCGGTTATTCGCGTATATACCTGGCTCAGCATTTCCTTATTGATGTAATTTTTGGGGCAATAACCGGTATAATCTGTGCTTTGATTAGTTATCATCAAGTATACGATCTTAAACTTTTCAGATCGGACAAAGTAAACAAAAGGTATAAACAGCTTAAAATCGCCAATCAGACCAACCCCATTTAAGTGAAAGAAATTCCAGTTAAACTTTGGCTTTTTATAGTAGCTATGTCTATAATCAAACTGTTTATCATATATTTAATTGCACTTGAGCTGAAAATGCAATAAATTAGCTTAGAAATCAAAGCCAATCCCATTTGGCCAATAGCGAACCTCTTCCTAAAAAATAGATGATGCCCAATAACAAAGTATATCCGCTAAGCTTGCTGTTTCTCACGCTTTTATTCAGTTCTCTATCCTCAATTGGGCAGATTGTACTCAAGGATAAAAAATACCACGTAAATACTAAAATATTTTCGCAAACAGATTCAGGCACACTAAAGTTAGATATTTATTACAGTGGTAAAATAACAGAAACTAAGCCAACAGTACTTTTTGTATTTGGTGGCGGCTTTGTAATGGGCCGCAGAGACAGTAAGTTATTTGATCAATACTTTAATACTTTGATAGGGCATGGTTTTAAAGTGGTGTCTGTAGACTATAGGTTAGGCCTTAAAGGAAAGAAATTTCCCAGTCCATTTAATACTTCAAACTTAAAAGCTGCTATTGATACCGCGACGACTGATGTTTTCGACGCAACAGCTTATCTGATCAAAAATGCAAAAGAACTTGGTATCGATACGGCTATGATCATCCTATCGGGATCAAGTGCGGGCGCTATTACTGCGCTACACGCCGACTATAACAAGCGGAATGCGACAGCGTTATCGGCTAAACTCCCACAGCATTTTCAATACAAAGGTGTAATTTCTTTTGCCGGGGCAATATTAAGTTATAAGGGGGCACCGAAATATATGATGCCACCAGCACCTACAATGCTTTTTCATGGCACAGCCGATAAACTTGTACCCTATAACAAAGTGAGATTACTTAACAGGGGCTTTTTTGGTTCCAAGTATCTGGCACGCACCTTCAGGAAAAATGGATATCCGTATTACTTTCAGTATGTACAAGATATGGGACACGAAATAGCAGGCTCACCAATGGTTGAAAACCTGCCTGATATTTTGTGGTTTATAGAAAATTACATCATTAAACAAAAGCGCTACTTTATGGAAGTAGATTTTAAAGATGCCGACAAAAAACCCACCTTTAGCATACCTCCTGCCTTAAAAAAGAGGTAGCGTAAATCGAATGGTTTCAGTTATTTTTCCAGCTCAAGCACAGCAACAATTGGTAAATGATCTGAGGCATAACGCTCAGGAACAACCTCGTGAGAAACAACTTTAAAAGGATTTCCTGTTTTAAAACCAATATGATCGATTGTTTTCCGTGGGTTAATCACAGGAATGGTAAAACCACAATCGCTACATGTTCTGGTAAAATTTGAATCGAATATTTTAATGCTTTCTGAACTCGGATCGGCGTTCAAGTCACCTGCAACAATTAACGGTAAGGTTTCTTTTTCTGCTAAGCGATTGATCTCTTTAGCCTGAAGGATACGGTTATCTTCCGGGCGTTGTGCATCAAGATGGGTAGAAGCAAAACGGATAAAAACTCCTTTGGCAATTTCGGCAGTTGCAATGGCCAAAACCCTTTGTTCTGCTTTGGCATCGTTATTTTTTGGTAACATAAAAGTCTGTTGTGCAGATAAAGGAAAACGTGATAAAATGGCTACGCCATAGTCGCCCCCATCATGGTCTATCGCTTTACCAAAATAAAAATTCATCTTCAATTTGGTGGCGAGCACAACAGCCTGATTAATACTGCCTGATCTTTTGGTATTCACATCTACTTCTTGTAAAGCTACAAAATCTGGTTTTTGTTCTGCTATCGCTTTGGCAATGGCATCAACATCGATAAGGCCCTCTTTCTCTTTTGATGGCGGATTACAATGGTGAAGGTTATAAGACATTACGCGCAGTACATTATTGCGCTTTGATTCAGCTTGTCTACTAATCTTAGGCGAACAAGCGCCTAAAAGGCATACAATTATTATTAAAAATGAGTATAATTTCATATCGGTTAAATTAAAAAAATAAAAAGAGGCTGTATTATAAAATTTAAATTTCTGTTCGAATGTACTTCCCGATAAATTGGGCAGCTACAGGATGACAGTTCTACATTAATGATACAGCCTCTTAAAATTATCTACCAGCCCGGATTTTGCCCCAGTACCGGATTGCGTTGTAATTGTGTAATTGGAATTGGCCAAAGATAATTTTTAGGAGCAACAAATTTCCTACCTGTGTTTACCACAAAATATCCGTTGGCATCTGTTGCGATGGTTGCTACATATTGCTGGTTAAAACTTTCAACCAAACTTTTCTTCATGCCCTTTACATCCTGAGCCAATAAATCGCCTTGTTTCCAGCGGAGTATGTCGTAATAACGCTGTCCTTCAAGTGCCAGTTCAACCCTTCTTTCCCGTCTGATTTCGGTCCTTAAATCTAACCCAGCCGCTGCAAGTTCGGTAATTACCATTCTTTTCATCCCTACACGGTCGCGCAACTTATTAATGGTATTATCAATATCGCTCTGCGTAAGTGTACCTTGTTCTAACCTGGCCTCTGCAAAAGTAAGCAGTACTTCTGCATAACGGATATGATGGATATCGTTCGAGTCCTGGCTAACCGTACCCACAGCCGCGACTTCTACATATTTGCTAAAGTAAAACCCAGTTCCTGTTATACACCCCTTTTTATCAGCATTCCATTTAGGCGTGCTAAATATCGGATTTGTAGTGGCATCGGCATCACCATCATCTTGCCCACCCCAAGCCCAACCAGGTGTTAATATGGTCTGATTCATGCGTGGATCTCTGTTTTTGAAGATATCAGCATAAGTGCTTTCGCTATACAACGGCGATTTATCTATTGGAAGCCCATCTGTACATAAATAACTATCTACCAACGATTTAGTTGGCGAGTAGCGACTCGTTTGATCGGGCACTTGGATTTCGCGACTGATGTTGTGCACACTTACTCCGGCAACATTCGGTCTTGCTAAAATGGTTTCTTTGTTGGCTCCCGCAGCTAATTTTCCTCTGTAGGTAAAAAGGTCGTTATAACATTTGGCTGGGCCACCAGCTGTATATAGCTGATAAACATTCAAATCCATTACTGATTTAGCGGAAGCCTCTGCAATGCTCCATTTTTCGAAAAAGAGCGCTACCCTGGCTTTCCAGGCAAATGCAGCACCTTTGGTAATTCGACCAAGATCTGCGGCAGTATAAGCAGTTGGAAGGCCTGCTGCCGCTGCATCTAAATCGGCAAAAACGAATTCGAGCACCTCTGCCCTTTTATTACGGGGACCAAATACTTCTTCATTGCTAATTTCGAGCGTTTTAGAGATTAACGGTACATCGCCGAAAAGGAAGATCAGATAAGTGTACATAAAAGCCCTTAAAAACCTTACTTCGCCTGCATACTGCGCCAAGGCGGTTGCACCGATATTAGAGGCTTTGGTGTAATTTTCGAGAAAATGGTTACAACGCCTGATGGCAGCATATAAATTTACCCATTCGGAGTTTAATGTACCAGAGGTAAAATCGTAATTACCTGCAGAAATGGCCTGATATTCTGAATTAGGTGGATAAATGGTATTGTCGCCCATGTTTTCCATGGAGATGGTATTATTGTTTCTTAAATTGCTATAACAGGCATTTACGGCCAGTTTTAATTGTTCTTCCGTTTTCCAGAAGCTGATATCGGTTACCGAATCTAGCGGTTCACGATCAAGGAATCCTTTTTTACAACTGGCTAAGAAAAAAGAAGGTATCAGTGCAGCACCGCCTAACAGCCCCGTTGCTTTTAAAAATGATCTGCGGCTGTTTATATATTGATTTTGATTTTTCATGGGTGGTTTATTTTAACTTAATCGAAAGACCGAAAATGAACGTTTTAACCTGAGGATATAATCCGCCGCTGGTTGCCTGCGATTCGGGATCATAAGCATAAAAGAAATTGGTATCGGTAAACAAGTTATCGGCCGAGGCGTAAACCCTTAGCCTATCGATATGAATTTTCTGCAAGAAATTTCCAGGGATAGTATAACCCAACTGCAGGTTTTTCACCCTTAAATAAGCAGCATCCTGCAACCAATAATCGGCCAATCTTCCGGTGTTACGGGTATCCTTATATACGAAACGTGGGTATGAACCTCCTGTATTTTGTGGGGTCCATCTATCCATGTGTACTTCTTGAGGAAATGCAGCATCGGCATTATAAGCATGTAAACCCACTCCGGTAATGTAGCCATTTGCCATACCTACCCCTTGTAAAAACACACTCAGATCAAAATTATGATAAGCAGCATCTAACCTGAAAGAATAATTATACCGAGGGTAAGCATCCCCGATTACCTCACGGTCTAAATCGGCACTAATCAAACCATCACCATTCAAATCACGGTATTTGAGATCGCCAGGTGCCACTTTACCTGCATCTGCAGCAAAGATTGGAAACTTTGGCACGTATTTCCCTGCGCCATCTTTGGTAAAATCAGCCTCCTGGGCTAATCCATCTGTGCGGTAACCATAAAAAGCATCAAGTGGCTGCCCTACCTGACGGATCCTGTCGCCAATGGTTGGGGGAACACCGCCTAAATCGGTAACGGTATTTTTGATGTCAAAAAACTGTCCGGTAATGCCATATTTAAAATTTCCGATCTTATCGTTCCAACCCAGGCTCAATTCATATCCTTTGTTTGATATGGCTCCTGCATTTTGATCAGGAACGGTAAGGCCTATTACATCAGGCTGTGGCACTTTAAGTTGAATATCTACCGTTTTTTTATTAAAGATATCTCCGGTAAAAGTAAGTCGGTTGTTAAAAAAGGCAAGATCCATACCCACATTGAGCATCGTTGCTTTTTCCCATCTTAACAATGGATTGGAGAGTATAGTCTGTGCAAAACCAGTAGTGAGGATATTGCCAATTGGCATGGTACCCACACTGGTTAATACTTTAATATATGGATACCATTCCGAATAGGCTGGTCCATCTGCTCCGTACTGATTACCCAATGATCCGTAAGAAGCGCGGATTTTACCATCGCTAAACCAGGCTCGGCTATTCTCTTTTATAAAGCTTTCTTCACTAAATCTCCATCCTGCAGAAACTGAAGGGAACACACCCCATTTTTTCCCAGGAGCATACCGCGAAGATCCATCATAGCGCATATTAAACTCTAGCAGATATTTTCCGGCATAATCATAATTAACTCTCGAAAAGAGCGATTGAAGTGCGTATTGATAGGCATCTCCAGTTGCTGTAGGATTCAATGAGCCAACATTCAGTACGGGTACCTCATCACTAACCAAATTGGTTTTAGCAGCAGAAAAAGCATCAAAACGATAGGTTTCTTGCTGATAACCACCGAGCAATTTAATATGATGTTCGCCTAAATTAAGCGAATAATCTGCCTGCATTGAGAAATTTTGCAGTGTGGTGGTAGTAGCAACTTCTCTTAAAGAGTTGTTTGGGTTTGTAGTATAAATAATCTTATCTGTTACCGGATTATAGTAATCGATCCTCCGATTAAATGTTCTTCTTTTTTGAGAACTGGCAATTAAACCATACTGTGATTTAAGATCCAAACCTTTTAGTAAATGCAAAGTTCCGGTAATATTAGAGGTAAATTCTTTAGAGAAAAAATTATTAAACCCGCCATCGGTAGCAATAGCTAAAGGATTACTAGATCCACCCCCATAACCCCAGGTACCAGTGGTAAACCGTACAGGTGTTAATGGCGAACTGGTAAATGCCGTATAAATAGCACCTCCACCACCTTCAGTATCGGCAGCAGGTTGGTTTTGGTTACGATCTAAATAACCCAAATTCACATCAACATCCAATAAGGAAAGTAGCTTTAAAGCCGATAGCTTTATCCTGGCATTGTTTTTTGCAAACTTATATTGATCGCCGGCAATTAGGCCATCCTGGTTTTCTCTTCCGTAAGAAAAATAATAATTAAAATCGCTGCTTCCTCCCTGCACGTTAATGCTGTGGTTCTGTTGAGGGGCATAATCTTTAATCAATGCATCTGTCCAGTTGGTATTGGCAAAATAATTAGGATCAGAACCGTTACGTGCAACCTCAACCTGGGCATCGGTATACGATTTTGGAAGACCTGCATTTATCTGTGCCTCGCCAAGCAGTGTCATATAGTCAACTGAACCTAACATTTTGGGCAAACGTGTTGGTGTTTGGAAACCATAATAACCGTTATACGAAATAACTGCTTTCTGATTAAACTTACCTTTTTTAGTGGTAACCAAAATCACCCCGTTCGCAGCCCTGGAGCCATATATTGACGAAGATGCTGCATCTTTAAGTACGGTTACACTTTCTATATCATCAGGATTGATCCAGTTCATATCTCCTGGTATACCATCAATCAGCACAAAAGGATTTGGATTATTGGTGGTTCCTGTTCCTCTTATCCTTAATGCTGAATGTGTGGCGCCTGGTTGCCCACTACCGCCGATTGTGGTAAGCCCGGTAATGGTACCCTGTAAGCCTGTAGAAACTGCCGTAATAGGCCTGTCTGCCAAAACTTTGGCATCAACCTGAGATATGGCTCCCGTAACATTTGCTTTGCGCTGCGTTCCATAACCAACAATAACCACATCATTCAGGCCAACGGTTGATGGTTTTAAACTGATGGTATACGTTGTTTGATCTCCAATGGTGAAATTGTAATCTTCATAACCTACCATCCGTACTTTTATTTTATCGCCAGCAAAAGCTACAATGCTAAATCGGCCCATATCATCAGATGACACTGCTTTTTTAGAACTTTCGTTCACAATACTTGCTCCAGGTATTGCTGCTCCGGTTTCATCAGTGATAGTTCCTTTAATATCCAGTTTTTGCGGTAATGCTTTTTTGGTAATTACAATGGTGTGCTGTTCAATGGCATAGCTTAGCGGCAGGTTTTCAAGACTTTTATCCATTACCTGCTGTATGGTCATATCTTTTACCGTTACATTGAAAGTTCCGGCCTCACCGATCATTTCGTTGTTGTACAAAAAATCATATCCGCTCTGCTTTTTAATTTCCTGAAAAATCTCTTTTAATGAAGCTCCTTTTAGCGAGAAGTTTATCTTCTGCGCATAAAGGGATGCCCTTACCTGGATGCAGAAGATTAATAATACGGCAATCGTTAGTCGCATCACTTTAAGTGGTTTTAGCAAGGAACTCAGCCTGGTTCTTTTTAAATAAAAAAAATTCATTTTGTATCGTTTGTTTAGTGGGTGGTTAATCCGTTTTGTTGTTTAGGGCAAAAATTTAGTTGATAACTGTTACCCTCCTTTCTGCGATGTTGAATTTTACCGTTCCAGTAAGACTGAGCACTTTTAGTACCTCAGAAATATCTTTAAACTTAGATATCGAACCTGTGTATGATAATTTGTTATTATGGGTATTGTATACAATATCTATGTCGTACCATCTCGAAATTTTGCGCATTACTGATGATAAATTTTCTTCATTAAACTGGAAATATCCATTCTTCCAAGCCATGGTCTGTTCTATATCTGCTTTGTTCACGGTAAACTTGTTTTCATATAAAACTCCTTCTTCACCAGGTTTAAGATAGGTAGCGGCTGAAGCTGATATGAGCATCACTTTTCCTTCCAATAGCGTTGTTTTAATAAAAGCTTCGTCTTTATAGGCCATTATATTAAAATGTGTACCGAGTACCTTTAGCTTCATATCCTGCGCTTTTACATAAAAAGGCATTTGTTTATTCTTTGCTACCTCAAAATAGGCCTCACCATCGAGCTCTACCTCACGACTATTGCCCGTAAACCGCGTTGGAAAGCGGATGGAGCTGGCAGCATTTAGCCAAACTTTAGAACCATCAGGAAGTATAAGGGAATATTGCCCTCCTCTTGGAATCGATACCGTATTAAGCGCCACTTCTTGTGATGCTTCGGAAATAACATCGTAAGCCAACATTCCATCAGCGGTTTTATTGATGGTGGTACCACTTTCGGAAGCTATTTGTCCTTGAGCAGCAGTATTTAGTACAATCTGTTGTCCGTTGCCAAGTGTAAGTATGGCTTTATCGGAACCAGGTTTGATCGTTTTTGCATGGTTTAATACCACCACATTCTTCTCTCTTTTATGGTTAGTATTGAAGTAAAAAACCGCTGAGATAATAAAAATCAATATCGCTGCTGCTGCAGCTATCCTCGTCCATAGTTTAAATGATTTTATAGGCTTGCGTTCACCAGCCGTTTCCATAATCTGCAAGAATATGCGTTCGGCTTGCTTGCCACCAGGCTTTGTGCTTTCAATCAGTTCGAAATCATCTTCATAAGCATTTAAACTTTCTATTTCTTCTGGTGTACACTTTCCTTGAAGTGATTTTTGATAGAGAATAATATATTCCTGTTTTGTCATGTAAAGCGCTTTTCATCATAGAGCCATAACTCCACCCACACACACATACTTTTTAAAAAAAAATATTTAACCAGCCTAAAATGATTGAGAATTAAGGTATCGGTCAAAATATTTATATTAGCTTAACAAATTCTTTATCTTGATCAATGAACTTTGCATAAATGAAACCTATCCATCTAGAGGCAGACGAGCGCGAATTATGGGAGGCCATTAAATTCGGAAATCAAAAAGCATTTAAAATATTATTTGATCGGTACTTTCCTACCTTGATAGCTACAGCTTCGCACTATTTGCAGGATGAAAATGAGTGCGAAAACCTTGTACAGGATATTTTTCTTAATGTATGGTTCAAAAGAGAAGTGCTCGAGATCAGGGATTTTAAAAGTTACCTTAAAGCTGCAGCAAGGTATCATGTGTATAAAGTGATCAGAAGTAAAAAATTAGCAAGAAATGTAATTTTTACGGATGAAAATCTAGAAAACGAATCTGCCTATGCCGTTAATAATGGTGAGGAATGGCTCAATGTATCGGCGCTAAAAACACAGATTAGCAGATATTTACGAATGTTACCTAAACGTTGCAGGGAAATTTTCTTAATGAGCAGGGAAGAAAATTTAACAAATAGCGAAATTGCCGAGAAACTTAATATTTCTAAACGAAGCGTCGAGAATCAGATAACCGCAGCACTTCATCACCTGCGGGTTAATATCAAAAACTATCTCTTTATTAGCGGATTGGTTTATTTTCATGCGGCACAAAATCCTCCAACAGACAAAAATATTCATTTCCTCGTTGAGTCGCTATTGTTGTACCCGCTGATTTAGTTTAATGAATCAGTTTTCATGCTCTCCAGCCTCGCCGGTCAATATCCTTTCCATTTCTATCATCATCTGTTCGGCCAGGCGTTGTTTAGCTTGCAATTTCGACAGGTAAGCATCTGCAAATGTTACTTCAAGTTCGTCCATAATAAAAGCATATTTTGCCTTAAGTTCTATAAGATCAATCTGAAGTTTCTTGGAAAGATTTTGCATAGTACAAAGCTAAAAAAAGGGATGCTATAATTCTGGATAAAGGTTTTATTTTTCTTTCTAAAAAAATACACTAAATAGACAAATCCGTTAAAACAATCTCCTAATTCTTTCGTTTATAAATTGATTCCGGCGTGGTTTCCGGAATAGTTTGTTTGGTTAGTTGATTAGGGATCACCCCCAAAGTGAATCCCTTTTCTTTTTTACAAAGCTTTTTATTGATTGAGCATAGTTTCCAGGCAATATTTTCTAAATTGAGCCTTTCAAACCGATTATACAATGGAAGAAATCAGATGGGGCATTATTGGTTGTGGGGATGTGACCGAAGTAAAAAGTGGACCAGCATTTAATAAGGTAAACGATTCTAAATTGGTGGCCGTAATGCGCCGCGATGGTACAAAAGCTGCCGATTATGCCAAACGGCATCTAGTACCTAAATGGTATGACAATGCCGCTCAACTGATTAACGATCCTGAAGTTAATGCTATTTACATTGCTACTCCACCCCTACAGCACGAAGCTTATACCATTGAAGCCTTAAAAGCCGACAAACCGGTATATGTAGAAAAACCCATGACTTTAGATGCTAGTGCTGCTCAACGTATGACTGATGCTGCCAATCAGCTAAATGTGAAGCTTTGCGTGGCCCATTATCGCCGCGCACAACCAATGTTCTTAAAGGTTAAAGAACTATTGGCTGCACATACCATTGGCGACATTCGTTTAGTTAGGTTAAAAATGCTCCAGCCGCCTAACCCTGCGCTAATTGCCAAAACAGCTGATAATTGGCGAATCAATCCAGCTATTTCTGGTGGTGGTTTATTTCATGATCTGGCTCCTCATCAATTAGATCTTATGACTTATTATTTCGGTGCTGTAAAAAATGCCATCGGCGTTGCCACCAGGCAACAGGAAAACACTGGGGTTGATGATCTGGTTGCAGGAAATATCCTTTTCGAAAATGGTGTTGTTTTCAGCGGTACCTGGTGTTTCTCTGTTGCCGCACAAGATGAAGCCGATATTTGTGTAGTTTATGGTTCAAAAGGTAACATCAGTTTTCCGATGTTTGGCAATAAAATCACCGTTACTACCGATCGAAAAGAAGAATTTATATTTGAGCCTTTGCAGCATGTGCAACAACCCATGATTGAAAAAGTAGTTAATTATTTTTTAGGCAAAGGGCAAAATCCGTGTAGTGGAGAAGATGCGTTGATTACCATGAAGTTAATGGATGATTTTACGCGGAAGTAAACTAAAACATTGTATTGGCTACTTACCGCCTTAAATCAACGAAGAAGAGGGTTATTGAAGCATTACGAAAAGCCTCAGCTACAGCACTCATTTCCAAAGCTACCCAGGGAATTGATACCGTATTGGGTGAAAATGGGATGAAGCTATCTGGAGGCGAAAAACAGCGGATCTCCATCGCAAGGGCCTTATTGAGAAAACCAAGATTGTTGATCTTTGATGAGATTACTATGTATTCACTAAAACCATATACTTCAGCTAATTAAGCAAACCAACAACAACAAAAAAATTGGAGTGCAGGACCGCTGCATCAAACCAGCTTGGTTCCCGTGTTGCGCTTTTACGCTTCGGTTTCGTACCTCAACCTGCAGGGTAATGCTTCACCCGCGACTAAATGGCTAAAACTGCATTTCATTTTTGGGGTTTGCAAGGTGCAAAACGCTGTTCATAAACCTGATTGACGGGAAAAGCGCCCGATTCTTCATCGGGACTTGTACCAAAAGCAGGGCTGCAAACCGCCAAGAATTACTGCCCTTCCGTTTCCAAACAAAAATGGACGTAGCCTATTGATCATCTAAATTTTGTTTAAAATGTCACCCCGTAACTATAAAAAAAATTGCTATACGCTACCTAAAGTTTTGAAAGCAAAAGTTTTACCGAGGCTCTTTTTTGATAGTTGGGATCGAAATGAACATATTTAATTTTACCTGAACGATCAATGATATAGGTTGCAGGAACGGGTAAAGTATGTCGGGTATTCCCATTGTTGTCTTCTAAATTTATACCATAGCCCTTGTATTTGGTAAAGGTTGCTTCGTCCATCATAAAGTTGACATTGTAGGCTTTCATAATCTCATCGTCTTTATCCTGAAGGATAGAAAAATCAGCGCTCGTTTTTTTGATGGTTTTATCGATATTTTCTTTCGTTTCGGGCGTAACACCGATCACGTAAGCATCTCTCCCGCTTAATAAACTTAAAGAATCTTGAAGTTCTTTAATGTGTTTATTACAATAAGGGCACCATTGACCGCGATAAAAGAATAATACCACAGAACGATGTACTTTAAGTGCGCTTTTCAAACTCACGGTTTTACCATTTTGATCCGTTCCGCTAAACATAGGCGCTTTATCACCTTCTTTTAAACCCTTTTGTGCTTTTGTTTGCAGCGATAATACAACAACTAATGCCGTAAATAAGATAATCCTTTTCATTTTGTCTTTATGTTTTTTCCGCTTAGTCGAAACAGCAGCATTAACCTTACAGTTAAAATTAATTTTTATTTATTTCTTTTTCAATCTTCTCGTTTAATGTTTTTTTAAAGGCTTCATCCAGTTTAAAATCGTTGTTTTCAAAACCTACAAACACCTTATTAATCAATATACTCTGCTGCTGATAAATTTTGCATACCGAGCAACCTGCCAGATGTACGTGCAATTGTAGTGTTTCGGCAGCCGTAATTTTTCCGGCAATTCTTTTTTCGATCAAAAAAGTAGCTTGTCTACAATTATAGATTATATTTTTTAGCGCGTTCGTCATATCAGTTCCAGTTTTTCTGAAGGCAGGCCCTCAGGTTAAGTTTTGTGCGGTGCATAATCACCCAGAAATTAGCCGTGCTGAGTTTTAATTCGGTACAAATTAGCTCCGATGCAAGATCATCCATGTGTTTCATCGAAAATACAGAAAACCATAAGCCAGGGAGTTTGGCCAAACAATCGTTCAATATAGCCCCCAACTCTTTCACCATTAAAGGGTTATCTACTTCCAATCCAAATGCTCGCGGATAATCTTTTTCCGTCCAATGCCCTGATTCTGCATCAAAAAAATCCTGCACTGTTTCTTCTGCACTTATTACCTTTAAATTATTGGAAGAACGTTTTCGGTAAAAATCGGCTATTTTATTTTTAAGGATTGCTGTTAGCCAGGTTTTCTCTTTACTATTCCCCTCGAAACCGTCTAATCTTTGCAAACCTGCCAAAAAAGTATCCTGAACCAAATCTTTGGCTACATCTTCATCTCTTATTCTCGACATGGCAAAGCCGTACAGGTAATCGGCATATTTTTCTACCCAGCTCAATGGATCTGAATGAAGGCTCTTGACTGTATATTCCTTATCCGTTTCGTTTTGCATCTTTTGGTATTATCTTATATAAATATACTGCTTAATTGCTTTGTCGTACGAAATGAAACATCCTTACAAATTATTTTATGTTTTTATAGGGGCTCATGTCGTTAAAACAACTAAACAGATTGGCTCAAAGAAAAAGATAAAAAAATCAATCGTATTTAAAGTAATTTCTAAAGTTGTACGTCTACAGCTCCAACAAACCTAAAAACTTTTCTATATGATAGCCGTTTTCAAAACAAATGTATCCACGGATAACGAGTTAAACGTAATCAGCCCATTGCTGAACAGCCAGTTCAAAGAAATTAAATGGAATATCGATTTATGGGATTCGGATAAAATCCTCAGGGTTGATTCGGCAAGAGATTGGACAAAAGAAATCACCGAACTCTTTAACAGTATTGGTTTGCGCTGTATTAACCTCGAAATTTTTCATTCTGAGCCTTTTTAAGCCTAACATTGAAATTTCCGGTAATTATTACGGATTGTATTCTAGTGGTGCCAGATATACTATCTGACTGCATAAACATTGATCGAAAAATATCTTTTTGGTGGTGTCAGATATTACTATCTGACACTTTATCTCGTTCTCAAAGATAATAAGCATTGGAGTTGCTATTGCAATTCCACATTGGAATTTACCTTATCAGTCAGATGGCAACATCTGACTGCACAAATAGAGTCAAAAAAATCCAAGTTTTTTATTCGTAATATCTCTTTAAAGGTTACATCTTCCTTTTGCTTTGGCTATTTGTAATAGATTATCATTAAATTGCATCATCTATTGCATCAATCTCTAATGAAAGAAATTACCGATATCATAAAGGCATATCAAAAAGCAACGAAGGAAAAGAAAAAAACAGCACTTGCAACGGTAGTTAAGGTAGAGGGTTCTTCTTATCGTAGACCTGGTGCCAGGATGCTGATTACTGAAGATGGCCAGTTAACAGGTGCCATTAGTGGCGGTTGCTTAGAAGGTGATGCGTTGCGAAAAGCACTTTCGGCAATTGTACAGCAAGAAAACAAGCTCATTACTTACGATACCACAGATGAAGATGATGCCAAATTTGGTGTTCAGCTGGGCTGCAATGGTATTGTGCATATTTTGTTCGAGCCAATTATAAAAGAAGATGAGTTAAATCCCATTGCCATTTTAACTGCGTTGCAAAGCAAAAGGGAAAATGCAGTTTTGGCAACACTTTTTTCTCTAACAGATAAACTGCAGTTGGGTACAGCCATGCTTTTTAGAAACGAACCTATCTTGTCTAAAATTCCCAAGGCAATCTTCGATAAAACAATTAAAGATATTCTTGAAGTTTCTGAACATAAGACTACAACATTTAAAGTGTATGAGCACAATAACCAACAGATTGATGCTTTTATTGAGTTTATCCAACCCCCAATCTCATTAATTATAGCAGGCGCAGGCAATGATGCACAGCCTTTAGCCGAAATGGCTTACCTTTTAGGCTGGGAAGTAACTATGATAGATGGAAGGCCTACACATGCTACGCCACAACGTTTTGCAAATGCGATCAAGGTTTTGGTGAGCAAGCCAGAAAATGTGTTAGCTCAAATTCAGATAGATGAACAAACGGCTTTTGTTTTGATGACGCATAATTACAACTACGACCTCGAACTACTCAAGTATCTATTGGGCACAAACGCTCCATATATCGGTACACTGGGGCCAAAGAAAAAGCTAATCAGGATGTTAGATGAACTGGATTTGGCAACACCAGCAAACCAAATACGTGTACATGGTCCGGTCGGACTGGATATTGGTGCAGAAACTGCAGAAGAAATCGCCATTTCTATCCTCGCCGAAATTAAATCTGTTTTTACAGGTGCTTCGGCTATGTTTTTAAAAGAGAAGAAAAAACCGATCCATGTTTACGAATTAAAAAACAATTAAACATTGAAAACGGGCATTATCATATTGGCAGCAGGTAGTTCTTCACGTTTGGGAAGACCAAAACAGCTTTTGGATTACAAAGGAAAAACGCTCTTGCAAACCGTAATCAATGAAGCTTTAGAAACACATTGCAAACCTATTATCGTTGTTTTAGGTGCAAATGCTAAAGAAATAGCCCGCCAGCATCAGCATGATCAGGTTAATTTCGTTATTAATGAAAGTTGGGGAAATGGAATGGCATCGAGCATTGTAGCCGGACTTTCAACTATGATCAAAAATAATAGTGAAATTGAAAGTATCATTATTGCTGTAGCCGACCAGGCTTTTATAAAAATGAGTAACTTTAATAACTTAATCGAAAAGCAGAAAGAAACAGGTAAAAATATAATTGCCAGTACATATGCCGAAACGATAGGAACTCCTGTCCTCTTCAAAAAAGATTATTTTGAAGCACTTTTATCGCTCACAGGAGCAGAAGGAGCAAAAAAGATACTCAAACAATATCCTCTAGATGTAGAAGCAGTTGTTTTTGAACATGGAGAAATTGATATTGATACAGAAACAGATTATAACAATTTAATTAGCCAGCAATGATAGCAGATTCTTTTGGAAGAATACACGATTACCTTCGGATATCGCTTACCGACAACTGCAATTTTCGCTGCTTTTATTGCATGCCCGAAGAAGAATACGACTTCACCCCTGCCTCCCGGTTAATGCAAACCGACGAAATTATTAAGCTGGCAGAAGTTTTTGTAGCCAATGGCGTAAAAAAAATCAGGCTAACAGGTGGTGAACCATTGGTGAGAAAAGATGCAGCCCAAATTATTGCGGCATTGGGTAAACTTCCGGTTGAGCTCGTCATTACCACAAACGGAACCCGCATTGCCGAAATGTTACCTGTATTAAAAGAAGCAGGTATTAAAACCATTAATATTAGTCTCGATACATTACAACCAGAGAAGTTCTTTATGATTACCCGAAGGGATGTTTTCCATCAGGTACGGAGTAATATCGAACTGCTTTTGCAGCATAAAATCAAGGTAAAAGTAAATATGGTGGTGATGAAAGGGCTTAATGATAACGAAATCAATGATTTCATCAGTTGGACCAAACACAATCCCATCCAGATCCGATTTATTGAGTTCATGCCTTTTAGCGGTAACAAATGGACGAGCAATAAGATGTTTTCTTTAGATGAAATCCTATCCGTGGTTGAAAAAGATTTCACCGTATTACCTGTTAAAGGAGAACCACACGATACAGCCAAAAGTTTCATGATCCCTGGTCACGAAGGCTCGTTTGCCATTATCAGCACCATGACCAATCCTTTTTGCGATACCTGTAACCGCATGCGCTTAACTGCAGATGGCAAACTCAAAAACTGCTTGTTTTCGGATAGTGAAACCGATCTGCTTACGGCATTGCGGAAAAATGAAGATGTGCTTCCACTAATTCAATCCGCTATTTGGAGCAAAAAGAAAGCATTAGGCGGACAGTTGGTAAGCGATTTCGAAAAAATTGATGCCACTACCATTCAAAACAGAAGTATGATTACCATTGGAGGATAAAATTTTCATGATTAGCGTTAAAGAAGCAAAAGACCTCATTTCTCAACACATAACAGCATTAAATCCCGTTTCAATCGATTTGGCAAAGGCATCAGGACACATTCTTGCAGCCGACATTTATGCTAAATACGATATTCCTGCATTCAGTCAATCATCCATGGATGGTTATGCCATCAAGTTTGCAGATCACAAACAAGAGCTCACCTTAATCGGCGAAATGGCCGCAGGAACGGCTACTACTATTACTATTCAAAATGGCGAAACCAGCCGGATATTTACAGGTGCGCCCTTACCAGAAGGTGCCGATACTGTGGTGATGCAGGAAAAAATCACGCGCAGAGATGGAAAAATCACCTTGCAGAACCCTAATTTAAAGCTTGGCTTAAACGTACGGGATAAAGGTTCAGAAATTATGGCGGGAGCATTGGCGATGGAAAAAGGGAATCTGCTTAATCCTGCCGCTATCGGCTTTCTCGCAGGCATTGGCATTAACGAAGTTAACGTCTATCCCATGCCAAAAATTTCGATTATTGTAACGGGAAAAGAATTACAGCAACCAGGAAAAACACTCGAATTTGGGCAGGTGTACGAATCGAATTCCTATTCGCTTTCTGCGGCTTTAAAACACGAAGGCATTGATCAAATCGCCATTTACGAAGCCGATGATGATCTCGAGATCCTAAAAAAAGTATTACAAACAGCAATAGAAAGCAGCGATGTTGTGTTGCTAACCGGAGGCGTAAGTGTAGGTGATTATGATTTTGTAATCGAAGCCGCTTCACAATGTGGCATCAAACAGATTTTTCATAAGGTGAAGCAGAAACCCGGTAAACCTTTATTTTTTGGTACAAAAGATCAAAAATTAATATTCGGACTTCCGGGTAACCCATCATCTGTACTCAGCTGCTACTATAATTACGTATTGCCATCCATCAAATCCTTATCGCATAAAAGCAATAGTGTAATTGAGGTTCAGGCAGCGCTTACACATCCCTATTCCAAAGCTGCAGGGCTAACCCATTTCCTGAAGGGCAAATATGAAAACGGGCTGGTTACCCCGCTCAGTGCACAGGAATCGTACAGATTAAGCTCTTTTGCACAGGCCAATTGCCTGATCTGTCTTGGTGAAACCCAAGAGCATTTAAAAAAAAGCGATATCCTAACCGTAATGATTTTACCAGACTAAACCATGCAAGAAAGTTTCATCCTCTTTTACTGTTTACTTTTTATTGTTGCCTTTTTATATGCTTCAGTAGGGCATGGTGGGGCAAGCGGATACCTGGCTTTAATGGCTATTTTTGCCATTTCACCAGCTGTTATGAAACCTACAGCGCTTTTACTTAACTTATTTGTTTCTTCCACATCTTTTATCCAGTTTTATCGTGGTGGCCATTTTAAATGGAAAACTTTTTGGCCTTTTGCGCTCGCCTCTATCCCGTTCTCTTTTGTTGGTGGTATGATGGCCATTGAAAGTTCCATTTATAAAAAGATTTTGGGGCTGCTTTTGCTTATCCCGGTAATCCGTTTTTTTTTCTTTAAAAATACCGATCCAAAAGATTTCAAACCATCAAATATTCCGCTATCGCTTGCCATTGGCGGCATTATCGGCTTACTTTCGGGAATGATTGGCATCGGTGGTGGCATTATCCTTTCTCCGATCTTATTGCTTTTAAAGTGGGCGGATCAAAAACAGACCGCAGCCATCAGCGCAGCATTTATTTTCGTTAATTCTGTTGCTGGTTTGGGTGGCCAACTCATTAAAGGTTTCGAATTTAACAGCCACATGCTCGCTTATGTTGGGGTAGCTTTCGTTGGTGGCATTTGTGGGGCTTATTTTGGTGCCTTAAAATTCCCGCAAACCGTTTTAAAAAACGTGCTGGCCTGTGTACTGGCGCTGGCCGCTTATAAACTATTATTTACGCATGCATAATACCAAATGCCTTATCACCGCCTTATTATTTTTAAGTTTTGCTGTAAAAGCACAAGAGTGCAAGCAATTTGTAATCGAAGGAAAGGTTAAAGTTCCGTTAACGATCACTTTAGACAATTTAAGCACTTATAAATCCGTTAATTTGAATAGTATGACGATTTTTAACCACTTGATGCAGCGAAAAACAATATTAAAAATATTAAAGGTTTACTTTGGGCAATTTAGCTAAAACAAGAAGATTTGTAAAAGGGTTAAGTAAAATCAGCATCTTAAAGGTAAATTAGCAGCATGAAAATCGAATTGATCATTTTTGGCAAGATTGCCGAGTTTATCAACAATCAAAATATTGAGGTTGATGGCATTGCTGATACCGATGCTTTTAAACAGTACCTCGAAAACCAGTTTCCTGCTTTAAAAAACATGAAATATAAACTTGCCTTGAACAAAAATATCATTCAGGAAAATACCGAAATTACCAACCATGCTACAATAGCCATAATGCCACCTTTTTCTGGGGGATAAACCATATGAGTGCAGAACGATACAACAGGCAGATTATCCTTAAGGGATTTGGAGAGGAAGCACAACAGCAGCTTTTAAGGGCAAAAATATTGGTAATTGGTGCTGGTGGCTTGGGCTGTCCTGCGTTGCAATATCTCGCTGCTGCCGGCATTGGCCATATCGGTATTGTTGATGACGATACTATTTCATTATCCAACTTACATAGACAGATTCTTTTCAGTACAGCAGATATTGGAAAGCTGAAGGTAGAGATTGCAGCAAAGCGCTTGCAGGAGATGAATACCCAGATCGGGATTATCCGCCACCCCATCCGCTTGCAAAAAAATAATATTCTCGATATTTTATCCAGATACGATTACATATTGGATGGTACGGACAATTTCGAATCCAGGTACCTGATTAACGATGCCTGTGCACTATTAAACAAACCGCTTATATTTGCTGCAGTTTCAGGTTTTGAAGGTCAGCTGGCCATATTTAACGCCCCTGATCATTTAACGCCAAGCACCAATTACCGTGATCTTTTCCCCATTCCACCCGACAAAGGAGAAATAGCCAATTGTGCCGAAAATGGCGTTTTAGGTGTATTACCAGGCATATTGGGTACCATGGCAGCCGCAGAAACCATTAAACTGATTGCCAAAATCGGGCAGCCGCTCACCAATAAAATTTTAAGTTACAACTTACTTACACAAGAACAATATACCATCGAAATCAGTCACGGAGGCGGTTATACCCTACCCAAAACTGTTGATGAATTTTTAAATATGGATTATCAGGATACGAGCGAAGGGCCACAGGGATATAAAGAAATTGATGCAAGCGAACTGATTAAACTTCAGCAGTTAGAATCTACAATTTTAATCGACGTACGCGAAAGGCACGAAGTACCCATATTGGATAAACAGATCTTTACGCAGGTACCAATGTCGGAGTTTGGCGCCTTTATGAGTAAAGAATTTTACCAAAAGCATGTGGTTCTGGTTTGCCAACACGGCATCAGAAGTGTAGCCGCAGCAGAGGCCATGCAGGAAAAATATGGCGATGCAAAAAAAATATACAGTTTAAAAGGTGGTATTGTAAAATGGAGAGATCATTTTCTCAAACCCTAACATGAGCGAAAAAAAAATAAAGAACATATTTGTAAATGGCCCAATCGAACCTGCTTTTATAGCCAACAGTATTGCCAAACACAACAGCAAAACAGCTATTGGCGGCCATAGTATTTTTATGGGTCAGGTAAGAAAAGATGATATTAAAGGCAAATTTGTTGCAGCGATAGCATATACCGCATATGAAGACCTTGCACTCGAAAAAATGCATCAGATCAGGGAAGAAATCTTCGAAAAATATCCACTCAATTGCATGCATATTTACCACAGCTTGGGCACAGTTAAAACAGGCGAAATCTGCCTTTTTGTTTTCACTTCGTCGGCACACCGTAAACCCGCAATGGCGGCCTGTAGTGAAGTTGTAGACCGGTTAAAAGCAGAATTACCGATCTGGGGAAAAGAAATATTCGAAGACGAAACGCATCAGTGGAAAGAAAATATTTAATATGGTAAACATCACAAAAAAATCCAACACCTTAAGGATTGCCATTGCAACCGCTACTGTAAAGGTATCGAAGCAAGAAACCATTGATGCTGTTGAACAGCGTAAAATTCCCAAAGGCGATGTATTTGAATTTGCCCGTGCAGCGGGATTATTTGGCGTAAAAAAAACCAGTGATGTAATTCCCGATTGTCACCCGCTTCCAATTGAATATACCGCTATTACCTATGAAATTGTGGGTTTAACCATCATTATTACGGTTGAAGTACATACCATTTACAAAACAGGTGTAGAAGTTGAAGCCATGCATGGTGCCTCGGTTACGGCTTTAACCATGTACGATATGTTAAAACCGATTGATAAAGGCGTTGAAATAGAAAACATTAGGTTATTAAAAAAATCGGGAGGAAAATCTGACCTTAAAAATGCCAAATTCCCTGAACTAAAAGCGGCTGTTGTAGTTTGTTCGGATTCTATTTTCGAAAACAAAGTCCAGGATAGCTCTGGCAAAGCGATTATTTCGAGATTAGCCCAATGGGACATCAATGCCGGGAAGTATGAAATCGTGCCTGACGAGATCAACATCATTCGGGATAAAGCCAGTGAATTAAGTGCAAGTGGTTATCATCTGATCATTTTTACCGGAGGAACTGGCCTTTCACCCCGCGATGTAACTCCAGAGGCCATTGCTCCTTTAATTGACCGCAATATCGATGGGATTATGGAAACAGCGAGACGTTACGGACAGGAACGCATGCCTTATGCCATGCTTTCGCGTGGTGTAGCGGGTTTTATCGGAGAAACATTGGTACTTACCTTCCCAGGGTCGAAAAGTGCTGTAGAAGAAAGTATGGAAGCCTTATTTCCTCAGGTTTTGCATTTATTTAAGGTAATTAAAGGCGAGAAACATTAAATAAATTGGCGGATGAGTTAATCTGGATTTGTAATCCTCTACTGATCTGTCATTCTGAACGCAGTGAAGAATCTTTAAGCTAAACAGGATTTCAAATTCTTGCAGCAATGCTTTGGAACTATACGCCGGATTATAAATCCGGAAATCAATGGTCAAGATCACAGATCCTGATCAACACGGTTGTCAACAAATATTAAATCTAAACAGCAAAAATGTTTTTTGTGATCAAAAATTAAGTCCTATTTTTGCGGCATGTCGTCTAAATATAAGATTTTATACTTTTTCCAAAATTCTGATACCGCTATTCTAGAAATTCAGCGTCTTGGTCTGCCCGATAATGCAGATGCAGAAGCGACCTACCACTGGCTTTACTTCGATAAAATTACAGGCTCATTGATTAAATTATGGTTCAGATCGATGGATTCTTCTACCGAAATTGAAGAACGTTATTTTGAGCAGGGTTATCTTAAATTCAATAAAACAGAGGCTACATATATCGAAAAACACAATTCTTCTCAGCAAAAACTCAATAACATGGGTAATAGAGCTATTGGAGATGAAATAAGTACTTTATTAGAAAATTATCTGAAATAATTTAAGCCATCTCTGGTAGTTCTGATTCTAAACCTACTTTCGTTAAAGGATAACGAGAGGTGTGGAAATCTTGTAGCGACTGGCAAAAACTTGGGTACCATTCCTGTTTTTGCATGCTTTCTAAAAGCTGTGCACAGGCGAGTACATCGGCATCAGCCTGATGCAGTGCATGGGCAACAAAATTAACCACATTCCAAATGCCTTCCATCATAAAAAACCTAAATGTAGATAAGATTGCAGACCATTGTACTTTTTTAGCCTGTAACAAAAAAAACCGTGAAACAGGGCTGCATAAACGTTTAAAGGCCATATAATCCTCTTCAGCACCTGCTAAGTTTAAAAGGCCATCCTTATAAGGGAGATTTACAATTTCTGTAGCAATTTTATCACGGCCATGGAAATAAACACTTCCTGCACAGATGGAAGATATCGATATCAGGGATAAATGATCGTAGATTTCGGGATGCATTTTCAACTTTCCATTCCGTACAAATACCAATCCGCCCTTTTTAGCTGCTCCAACCTGTGTATTCATGGCCGATAAACTTAAGAGCTCAAATTCGCCCGCAAAGTTAAGTGCTGTTACAAACTGTGCTGCAGCCATAAAAGTACCCCGATCAAGAGGTTTGTTGTTTATAACAGGTTCCTGAATTGAAAAAATAGAAAGTTGCAAAAATATTTAATTTGTTTGGTTCCGGCCGACTAGATCGACATTAGCAAAAATAAAAATCCAATTCAAAAAACAACTATAGAGATAGCGTGTAAAGCAGCTCAGATCGGTAATCAGCTAGAAATGAGAAGGAAATTTTTTCAACCTTTTTGTTCAGTAAATGGTGTACCCGGTTTCGATAGCGTAATAAAATATCAGGGCAAAAAAAAGCAGGACTAAATCCTGCTCAAAATCTTTTGGGGAAAGAATTAAACAACTCTTACTTTCACTGCATTAAGGCCTTTTTTGCCTTCTTGAACTTCGTATTCAACTGTATCATTCTCTCTGATTTCGTCAATCAGGCCTGATGCATGCACAAAAATCTCAGATCCGCTTTCTTCTTTAATAAAGCCAAAGCCTTTTTCTGAGTTAAAAAATTTTACTGTTCCGTTTTTCATTATACTGGATGTTTTTAAATTAAAAACCAAAAATAGGATTAAAACCCAAAAACCAAAATTACTGGCAAATAAAATTGTTAATTGTGCACAAAAAGATTACAACTGTAAAGATTATGGCTGCTATTTTACAGTCTAAGGTATTAACCACGAGTGTTTACGGGCATTAAAAAGATTTTCCTTGCGTAATGGAAGAATACCAATTAATTGGGTGCGACCTTAAGTTCATGCCATCACTCTCAATATGATACAAGATAATGGGCATACTGAAATCGACAAAACGTTCTACCTGTCTGGAAAGTTTACCGAGAAAATCCATACTCGATATGCCTTCCTTTAAATGAACGTAAATTACACTGCCTGTTTTAAACTCAAAGCGTTCTACCACTCCTGGCCACTCTGCTTTTATCCTGGTGAGGAAAGCTTTGATTTTGGTTTCTTCTTTTAGATTTTCCATAAGCTTATCAGGTTTTTTAATATATGCTAATTTAAAAAATTATTCCAAATAAGATTAATTGTAACAGGACCTATACAATTCTGCGCGTAATTACTGTTGATGCTAAATGCAATGAAGAATTTTTAATTAATTGCTAAATTCTCCTCCATTATCATCAATATCGCACAGGCGGGAACCTTAATGTTACTTACTAACCAAAACAATTTTATTAAAGCGTTAAGATTTCCAATCAAGTTGAGATGACGATATATTCTCCTAATACGTCCTTTAGATGACTTCCAATTGAAACCTAAATCCTTACCATTAAAATAATAGATTTTCTCACAAAAAACCTCCCCTTTTCCCTTCCCTTTTACTATTTTTACCATTATGCCTAAATTAATCAATCTAGAAGTATTTCAGCGTTTCTTCCGCTCCGGACAAGTAGGTGGTTTTTTGTTATTAATCTGCGTGGCCATCTCCTTAATTATAGCCAATACCTCCTCAAAAGAAAGTTTCGAAGCCTTTTTGGCAACTAAATTAGGCTTCGGCGCTATTAACTATAGCATTTTAACGTGGATAAACGACGCCTTAATGGCTATATTTTTCCTCCTCGTCGGACTCGAAATCAAACGAGAACTCGTAGAAGGCGAACTCTCCTCGATGAAAAGTGCAGCACTGCCTGTAATTGCAGCACTCGGCGGCATGCTTGTACCTGCTTTAATTTATTTTTTGTTTAATAAAGGTACTGAAACTGCCGCAGGCTGGGGTATCCCCATGGCAACAGATATCGCGTTTGCCCTCGCTATTATCGCCATGTTGGGTAAAAGCGTGCCTACCAGTTTAAAAATATTTCTGGCCGCTTTAGCCATTGTAGATGATCTTGGTGCCATTCTCGTAATTGCGATCTTTTATACCCACCAGATTCACTTCGAATACCTGGCCATGGCTGGAGGTATCCTAGTTCTTTTAGGCTTAATGAATTATTTCGGTGTAAAGAAACTCCTGTTCTACCTCATTCCTGGTATATTCCTGTGGTATTTCATCCACCACTCGGGCATCCATGCCACCATTGCAGGGGTATTACTGGCATTCACCATCCCCACCAATGAAACCAATATCCAATCACCCTTAGAAAAACTTGAACATTTCTTAACCACGCCCGTAAACTACATCATTATGCCAATTTTTGCATTGGCCAATACCAATATTACTTTCCAAAAAGAAATGCTCGCTGGACTGGTTTCTCCTCTAGGTCTCGGCATTATCGTAGGTTTATTCGTGGGTAAAACCATTGGCGTAACCTTTTTCAGCTGGTTAGCCGTGAAATTAAAATGGGCCGATTTACCCACTGGAGCAGGCTGGAAACACATCTTAGGTTTAGGTATGCTCGCCGGAATCGGTTTTACCATGTCGATCTTTATTGCGCTACTTTCTTTTAGCGAGGTGCTGCATGTTTCGGAAGCGAAGTTTGCGATTCTAACCGCCTCGATCCTATCAGGTGTGGTGGGTTTCGTGTTTTTGAAATCGGTTAAAGCTCAAGAATTAACCACAGAAGGCAATTTAACCACAGAGGACACAAAGTAAAACACCGAGGGCACACAGGCGCCTATCGGCACCTTTACCATGAAAGGGAAAGGGCTAAAAAAACAAATTACGGCACCCTGCAATATTCCCCATGCTATCCGGCATAGCAGATTTTCGCAGGAAAAAGAACGGAAATCTTTGTACCTCCCCATCACAACCCCACAGCCCAAGGCAGGATCAAGCGGGAGCGTTGGGAATAAGCAAGGGTCAGCCTGGATGCTGCTGCAATTAAGATTTCCGTAGGTTTTTACAAAAATTTCGCAGCAATCTTTTATACTTATAAAAACCAATATGATCACATAAAAACGGATGCAAGCCTTTCAGTTATGCCTTCTTGTTTGTTGTTTTTAATAGCAGGCATGCTTTCGCTGTGCTCAGGTTTGTTTCTTTTGGGCCAAGCCAAAAGAAAGAGCCCACTCGGCGACGGTGGACCTGTGCCGATTTTTCATCGGTAGCCGAGGCAAGCTCGAGTAAGGGCAAGAGTAATATTCTAACCCCTCCTAAATTAGGAGGGGAGTGTCCCCCATAGTTTCAAACAGCACCACTTCTAGAGATTCAAGCCGCAAAAAAAATAGCTAGTACTTTAAGGTTCCCGCCTGCACGGGAATGATGAATGTATTAGGAATATTGCATAAACGAAGATAAGTGGTTAATTACGCAGAGATCCTTCGTACCTCAGGATGACAAACCATTGTATAATAAAAAACACGAGGAACATCCTGCTATTGCAAAACGTCCCTCGTGTTTTTACAAACCTATAAGGTCTTAAATACCTTTAGGTTTCCCTTTATTTTACTGCCAGCCGCCGCCTAACGAACGGTACAAACCAACAACTGCATTTAACTGCTCTGTTTTAATTGTGGTTAACTCCAGTTCGCTCTGCAATAAATTACCTTGCGCCGTAATTACCTCCAGATAATTAGCCATACCACTTTTAAACAACAAACTGGCATTTTTCGATGCTTGTTGTAAAGTCTGTGCTCTTTTTTCAGCAATGCTGTATTGTGTTTTTAACTTCTCTACTTTCGTTAACTCATCAGAAACTTCGCCAACAGCATTCAATACCGACTGACGGAACTGGATCACCGATTTCTCACGGTCGATTTTAGCCAGTTCTAAAGAAGTTTTTAACTGACCTCTTTGAAAAATGGGTTGCGTGATCCCTGCCCCAACCAAACCGAACAACGATGCCGGAACATTAAACCAGTTGCTCGCTTTAAAAGAGTTGATGCCTCCGCTTGCGGTAATTACCAACGATGGATATAAACTTGCCTTCGCTACACCAACCTTTGCATTGGCAATGGTAAGCGCCAGTTCGGCACTTTTAATATCAGGCCTGCGGCTTAACATCGATGAAGGAAAACCTGCATTTAAGTCTTGCGGAATATTCATTTTATCTAAACGGCTCTCGCGGTTAATGGTTTTAGGCAAAGTACCGATCAATACACTTAAAGCATTTTCCTGTAAGGTTACATTCTGCTCCAAACGGGGGATCAACTGTGCCGCATTTAACTGTTGCGCCTGCGCCTGCTGTATCGCTAATGAAGTTACCTGACCGGCATCGAACTGTAAATTGATAATCCTTAATGTGCTATCATTCAGTTTTAAGTTCTTTTTCGCGATTTCCAATTGCGCATCAAGCATTAACAAATTGTAATAACCTTGCGCAACGTTAGCCACCAAGCGTGTTTGAACTGCTTTACGTGCCTCTTCTGTCTGCAAAAAACTGGCTAGAGCGCCAGCTTTTTGATTGCGGATTTTGCCCCAGATATCGGCTTCCCAAACCACGCCCAGATTAGCATTATAATCTTCGATGTGTGTTGAGCCTGTAAACTGGTTAAGGCTTAAACCATTTAAACTGTTATCAGACGGACGGCTAGAGCTTGCCGCTACCTGCAATTTCAGTTCAGGTAAATAACCCAGTTTCGATTGTTTGAACAATACTTCAGCAGCATCGATATTTTTCAATGCAATCTGCATATCGTAATTTTTAACCAAAGCCGTATCAATTAAATTCTGAACAGTAAGGTCGTTGATAAAACTCTTCAATGGCATACCGCCAACACTCGAAGAATCTTTAGGCAATGCGTTTCTGAACAAGCCTGGCGCTACATTTGGCAAAGCTGTATCTTTCGAAACCGAACATCCGCTCCAGATTAAAGCAAGGAGCAGGATGGTAATTAGATTAAACCGTTTCATAAACTGTATGATTATTATTTACAGGTTCTCCATTGTGGTGAACAACTTCATTTCTTGATTTTTTTGATATTTTTTCCTGTAAGGCCTGGAAGATGACGAAAAGTACCGGAATGATAAATAAACCTAAAACTACACCCGATACCATACCTCCTGCGGCACCGATACTGATGGAGTGGTTACCCTGTGCCGATGGACCTGTTGCAATGCTCATCGGGAATAAACCAAACACAAAGGCAAGTGATGTCATAATGATCGGTCTTATCCTTAATCGCGCTGCTTCTATAGCCGAGTCAACCAAACTGAGTCCCGCCTTTCGTCGCTGCACGGCAAACTCCACAATCAGGATGGCGTTCTTAGCCAGCAAGCCGATAAGCATGATCAGCGCTACCTGTACATAAATGTTATTTTCGATACCGGTTAAACCCAATACCACAAACACACCGAATACACCTGTAGGGATAGATAAGATTACCGCCAATGGCAGGATGTAACTCTCATATTGTGCTGATAATAAGAAGTAAACAAACACCAAACAAAGCAGGAATATCACTGTCGACTGTCCGCCTGAAGAAATTTCCTCACGTGTTTGTCCTGAGAATTCGTAAGCATAGCCGGTTGGCAATTGTTCTCTGGCGGTTTCTTCTATCGCTTTAATCGCATCACCAGAGCTGAAGCCTGGTTTAGGGATGGCATTTACTTCGATAGAATTAAACAGGTTATAACGCGAAGCCGTTTCAGAACCGTACACACGGGTTAATTTAACCAGGGTACTGATTGGCACACTTTCTCCTGCCTTGTTTTTAACAAATACGCGATCGATACTTGCAGGATCGGTTCTGTCGGCAACATCAGCCTGAACCACTACACGGTAATATTTACCAAAGCGGTTAAAATCTGATGCCTGCGCAGTACCAAAATAAGTCTGCATGGTTTGTAAGATATCTTTTTTGCTTACACCCAACTGATCGGCCTTTTCTTCGTTAACATCTAATTGTAACTGCGGATAATCTGCTTTATAAGAAGTAAAAGCATAAGCAATAGCCGGTTTCGCCATTAACTTTCCAATAAAGTTATTCGCTACACCACTAAATTTATCGAGCCTGCCATTCGTTTTATCCTGTAACATCACGTTCATGGCCTCCACATTACTAAAGCCCGGAACGGTTGGAAAACTGAATACAAAGAAGGTACCGGCAGATATGGCCGCCATTTTGGCCCTTACTATATTTTGTATCTCATCGATATTTTTGACTGCCCCTCTTTCGTCGTTTGGTTTTAACAATAAGAAAATCTGACCAGCTGACGGACTGTTGGATGCGGTTAAAAAGTTATAACCAGCCAACGACATCACAAATCTTGCTGATGGCATAGCCCTTAACTCTTCTTCTGCTTGTTTTAATATTTTATTGGTATTGGCTAATGATGTTCCTGATGGACTGGCAACAGCGATAGCCACAAAACCCTGATCTTCTGTTGGGATAAAGCCTGTTTTTGTTCTACCTACAAGGAAAATGGTTACCAGAACGATTAAGGCAAGTCCGCCCATACTGATCCATTTGTTACGGATAAGCACTTTTAAGCCGCCAACATAACGGTTAGTCATATAATTGAAACCACCGTTAAAGCCTGCATAAAACTTTTCTACAAAACCTTTTTTAGGCGCGTTATGACCGCCTTCGGCATGTTTATTCTTTAAAAATAAGGCTGCCAGCGCAGGACTTAAAGTTAAGGCGTTAACAGCCGATATAATGATGGCGATAGCCATGGTTAAGGCGAACTGTTTGTAGAAAATACCTGTTGAGCCCGTCATAAAACCAACCGGTAAAAATACTGCCGCCATTACCAGTGTAATCGATATAATAGCCCCGGTAATTTCATTCATTGCCTCTGTAGTTGCCGCCCTCGGACTAAGCGAAGGGTTTTCTTCCATTTTGGCATGCACCGCTTCCACCACAACAATCGCATCATCTACCACAATACCTATGGCCAGTACAAGTGCAAAAAGTGTTAAAAGGTTAACAGAGAAGCCGAACAGCTGCATGAAAAAGAAAGTACCGATAATCGCCACCGGAACCGCTATAGCCGGGATTAAAGTAGACCTGAAATCCTGAAGGAAGATAAATACAACGATAAATACGAGTAAAAAGGCTTCTATCAAAGTGTGCTGTACCTGGTTGATGGATTCATCAAGATCGGTTTTGGTACGGTAAAACTGATTGTATTTAATGCCCACGGGGAAATCTTTTGATAGTTTGGCCAACAGTTTATCAATAGCAATCTGGATTTCGTTGGCATTAGAGCCCGATAACTGGATTACACCAATGGTAATACCATCATGTCCGTTTAAACGGTTTACACTACCATAACTGTACGCACCCAATTCTACACGGGCTACATCTTTTAAATGTAATATAGAACCATCAGAATTAGAACGGATCGCGATATTTTGATATTCCTCTGGTTTGGTAAGCTTGCCTTTATATTTAATGATATATTCAAACGCTTCACTACTTCTTTCTCCAAACCGACCAGGTGCTGCTTCCAGGTTTTTGTCCTGAATGGCTGTGATCACTTCATTGGGTGTAATTTTGTAAGTGGCCAATTGACTTGGGTTTAACCAAATACGCATTGAATAATCTTTAATACCACCAAATACACTGGCCGAACCTACACCCGGGATACGTTTAAGTTCGGGAATGATATTGATCTGTGCATAGTTATTTACAAAAACGGCATCGTATTTTTTTGGATCTTCCGAATAAACACCGATAGCGCCAATAAAGCTATTTTGCTGTTTTGTAGTGGTTATACCATATTGTACAACCTCTGCAGGTAACTGGCTTGTGGCCTGCGAAACACGGTTTTGCACGTTAACAGCTGCCTGATCGGGGTTGGTACCCTGTTGAAAGTAAACTGTAATCGCCAAAGTACCGTCGTTACTGGCGCTGGAGGTCATGTACGTCATGTTCTCTACACCATTAATTGCTTCCTCCAATGATGGAGTTACCGAACGTAAAATCGTTTCGGCATTGGCCCCAGGGTACACCGCGGTTACCAATACCGACGGAGGTGCGATATTTGGAAAGCGCTCTAAGGGCAACTTTGTTAAGCCTAGTATACCAACTATTACCAATAAGATGGAAATAACAGTCGAAAGTACAGGCCTGTCTATAAATTTCTGAAACATGACTTTTTAGATTTTATGGTCTTATTAATTTTTTGTTTTTGCAACAGCTACTTTATCTGCTGCTTTTTGAGGCTGGATCACCATGCCCTCCTGTAATTTATCAACCCCGCTTAACACAATCTGATCGCCAACTTTTACCCCGTCTTTAACCAGGTAATTTTCGCCAGCTTTACCAACAATGGTAATAGATTGTTTTTTCACTTTGCTGCTGTCGCCTACGGTAAATACAAATACTTTATCCTGCATTTCTACCGTTGATGACTGCGGTACCAGAATGGCATTATCGTGCTGTAAACCCAAACGGATCTTACCCGTATTACCCGAGCGAAGAACGCCACTTGCATTAGGGAAACTTGCCCTTAAAGTAATGGCACCTGTGTTTTTATCAAACTGACCGTCGATCATGTCGATCTTGCCTTTAATTGGATAAGCAGAATTGTCGGCCAGTAAAAGTTCTACAGCCGGCAAATGTTTAATCCGGTCGGCAGGGCTTTTACCTGGGTAGTTTGCATTAAAATTATTGAAGTCGTTTTCTGCCAAAGCAAAATAAACATGTACTTCGTGGATATCAGATAACTGTGTTAAAGCAATCTGATCTGTCGGAGAAACTAAACTTCCCTGTTTTTTAGGGATACGGCCAATGTAACCACTCACTGTAGCCTTAACATTGGTATAACCTAAGTTAATCTGTGCCGAAGCCACACTGGCTCTGGCTTGTTCGGCATTTGCCTGCGCAATTTTATAGGCTGTTTTAGCAGTTTTTAACTGAAAATCAGAAACCACTTTATTCTGAACAAGTGGTGTTAACTTATCAACTTCCAGTTGAGCGTTTAAAATAGCCGCTTCTGCAGCATGTAAACTCGCTTTGGCATTGTTTAAAGCCTCGCGGTAAGGGTTTTCATTGATTTTGAACAGTGTTTGCCCTGCAGTTACATAAGCGCCCTCGTTAACCAAAACGCTTTGTAGGTAACCGCTCACCTGCGGACGTACATCAATATCAACAGCACCCTGAATGGAGGCCGGATATTCAATATACGTAGTTTCTGTACTCGCATTAATGGCACTTACGGGCAGTGGTGGTGGCGGTGGTGCAGCTGCAGCCTGATCAGGAGACGACTTACAACTCACCAAAATTATAGATAGAAGAGAAATTGTTAACAATAACTTAATGCTATTAAATTGTTTAACAGTGTTAAGCAATGGGTACAAGCGATGTAGAGATTTCATATGATTAAATTTAATTGGAATTAGTGTGTATAAATAATTTAACAGTGTTAAATTATTTTGTAAAAAAAATTAACTATTAATAGATAATGTAATGCCCTTGATGGCATCTTTTAAAATTTGTTGGTTTAACTCGTCTGTTGTTCTTCCATTCGGGCGAACCAGATTGATGGAAATTAAACCATGGATGATAGACCAATAAGTGTAATACTTCATGCAGATATCATCATCAGATACTGGTTTTTTCACAAACAAGGATTCAATTACGTCGCCCAACATACCGCCTACGTTTTCGGCTTCGGGCATTGAATTTTTAACGGTACAACAAACCATATCTACACCGTACATCAACTGGTAAAATTCTTTGTGGGCAAAGGCGAAATTCCAGTAGGCAATCCACATGGCTTCCATTTTATCTTCCGGAGATTCGTGTTTATCCCTGGCTTCGCGGATATCTTTGGCCAACATTAAATATCCTCTCCTGGTGAGTTCCAGTAAGATGCCATCTTTGTTAGAAAAGTATTCGTAAATAATTGGTGCAGTATATTCGATCTGGTCGGCAATTTTACGCATACTCAATGCCTGCCAGCCCTCTGTTTGAACAATGTTCAAGGCAGCATCCAGAATTTTTGTTCTGGTTTCATCTTTTAAACGTAGAATTCTTTCTTTACTTCCCATGACTTGGAATATAAGGTGTAAATAATCTAACACCGTTAAGCAAATGTAGAACCAATTCAAGAATTGACAATCATTCATTTGTCATAAACATTTTATTGTTTAGTTTCGTAGCTGATAATCAACGATTAAAGCATTTAAGAGGCTTTTTCAAATAAATTAATTTTCTCAAGAACTTTTAAAAATGATTTTCCGCGAGGCAAAAACGACTGACATACCTGCCATACAAATTGTCAGACATACCGTAAAAGAGAACACTTTGTCAGATCCGGCATTGGTTACTGACAAAGATTGCGAAGAATTTATTACGCAGCGTGGCAAAGGTTGGGTGTGCGAAGTACATGGAGAACTAGTTGGTTTCTCTATTGTTGATCTGAAAGAACATAACATTTGGGCTTTGTTTCTCCGGCCAGAATTTGAAGGTAAAGGCATAGGCAAAGAATTGCACCACTTAATGATGGATTGGTATTTTGATCAAACGCATGAGCCAGTTTGGCTGGGTACATCGCCCAACACCCGTGCAGAAGAATTTTATACCCGCCAGGGCTGGAAAAACGTGGGTATGGTAAATAAAGGCGAAGTGAAATTTGAGATGAGTTATGAGGATTGGGTGAATAGGTAGGCTCACTCGAGGTATCGTCATCCGACAGCTACCGGATGCAAGAAGGCTTTTTCAGCCGATAGCCTGTCCCGACCTCGGGAAAGCAATTAAAGCGCTCGCATAACCTTATAGTAAGATTGCTAAAAACGGTCGTCTTTCCCGCGCAGGCGGGAATCTTAATGAAACCTATACCCCCTAACATGGCATTAGGATTCCCAATCAAGTTGGGAATGACGACAAAGCATAGAAGATACTACCACCAAGTCACAAAGAACACAAAGTTTAGTGCCTTGTGATATAGCGCAAAAAAATAAACCATATAAGACACATAAGTTACATATAAGCTCAATGTCTTATATGTTCTTACATTTCTTATATGGTAAAAAGAAACTTAGTAAAGTTTTAACCACTAAGACACAAAGTGAGTGATATCCTGGTGTCTTTGTGCCTTTGTGGTAAAACACTAACCCTTAAACTTCTTCATGAAGTTGCTCACGCTTTCTTCTAAATTCCCATCAGCAATGGCTTTAACGAAAGCCGTACCGATAATTGCACCATTGGCATACGAACAAGCTTTATCAAAAGTCTGTTTATCGCTGATCCCGAAACCGATCATGGTTGGATTCTTCAGATTCAGGTTTTTAATCCTGCTGAAATAAGCTTCAGTGGTATTGCCAACCTCAAGATTTTTACCCGTTGTGGCCGACGATGATAACAAATAGATGAATCCATTCGTTAAGCCGTCAATTTTATGGATACGCTCTTCAGCCGTTTGAGGGGTGATTAAAAACACATTGCTCAGGTTATGTTTTTCGAAGCAATCTTTATAAAATTCTTCATACTCTACCATTGGCAGATCGGGAACAATACAGCCATCTACCCCTACTTCGGCACAGGCTTCGCAGAATTTTTCAACACCAAACTGCAAAACAGGATTTACATAACCCATTAACAAAACAGGAATAGTAACCTTCTTACGCAAGTCTTTCAACTGTTCGAAAAGTAAGTTAAGCGTCATCCCCTGATCGAGCGACTGTTTACTACTCGCCTGAATTACCGGTCCATCGGCAACGGGATCTGAGTAAGGGAAACCTATCTCCAACATGTCTGCACCTGATTTTTCCAGTGCTTCAGCAATTTGAATGGTATCGCCAGTGTTTGGGTAACCAGCCGTATAATAAATTGATAATATATTTTTCTTCTCCTGGAAGAGTTGTTTAATTCGGTTCATGTTTTTTCTTTTTCCGTCATTGCGAGGCACGAAGCAATCTTAATGCTTTGGGTTAGCCTCCCAGCGAGTGTAGTAGAATTGCTTCGTGCCTCGCAATGACGATTCTTCTACAGATTAAAATATTTAATATAAGTATCCAGATCCTTGTCGCCACGGCCTGAAAGGCAAACCACTACGTTTTCGCCACCTTTAAATTCCATTTTTTCTAAGTAAGCCAAGGCGTGCGCACTTTCGATAGCAGGAATAATCCCTTCCAATTGCGTGCAAAGCAAACCTGCATCTAAACTTTCTTCATCGGTAATGGAAACATATTGGCCACGGCCGGTTTTAAACAAATGTGCATGTTGTGGGCCAATACCAGGGTAATCCAATCCGGCAGAAACCGAATGCGGTTCAACAACTTGTCCATCTGGTGTTTGCATTAAAATGCTTCTGCTACCATGGAGCACACCTTCTTTACCCAGGTAAGTGGTTGCCGCAGAAAATCCACTCGATACACCTTTACCAGCGGCTTCAACAGCGATGAGTTTAACATTTTCATCGTCCATAAAATGGTAGAACATGCCCATCGCATTACTTCCGCCACCTACACAGGCCAAAACATAATCAGGCTGATCGCTACCTGTTTGTTCTAACAGTTGTTTTTTAGTTTCCTCCGAGATAATCGATTGGAAAATGGCTACCATATCAGGGTAAGGATGCGGACCAACCACCGAACCGATGATGTAATGTGTATCAACCGGATTATTGATCCAATCGCGCATGGCCTCATTGGTCGCATCCTTTAAGGTTTTACTACCTGAACTTGCCGGAACAACCTTCGCGCCCAACATTTTCATACGGGCCACGTTCGGTGCCTGGCGCTCGATATCAACCTCGCCCATGTAAATTACACACTCCAGGTTACGCAGTGCACATACGGTTGCGGTAGCTACACCATGCTGACCAGCACCAGTTTCGGCAATAATTCTTTTTTTGCCCAGCTTCTCAGCCAGTAAAATCTGTCCGATGGTATTGTTGATCTTGTGTGCACCAGTATGGTTTAAATCTTCTCTTTTTAAGAAAATATTGGCACCATATCTTTCTGAATATCTTTTGGCAAGATATAAAGGCGAAGGACGGCCAACATAATCTTTTAACAACTGATGAAATTCCTTTTGAAAATCGGCATCATCAATAATCTTTAAATAGTTTTGACGCAATTCTTCTACGTTTGGATAAAGCATTTCGGGGATGTACGCGCCACCAAAATCTCCATAATATCCTTTTTCGTTTACTTTGTATTTCATAATATTTTTTTCAACTAATCCGTCACATTGATAGATTCTAAAGATAAGTCGTCATTCCCGCGACGGGCTGGGAATGACGAATCAACTTATATTTTAATCAACCTACCATTGACGTTATTCGTAATCATATAATAATAAACTTTATTTGCAATATACATTTCTACCCAGCTAGGCCCTAGTACTATATCTCCGTTCCACTTAAATCCGGCCTAACAAATTTTTCGGGCTCTACTGCCCCAACCGCCCCCCTAGCTTCGAAAGAAAAATTTTCAGCCGGTGTTTTTTGTTTCTTTTTGACACCAAAAAGAAAGAGCCAATCGGCGGCGGCGAGCCGAGGCAAGAATGAGCCCTAGGATTAAAAATAATCAATTATATACGTCAATCATATTGATTTTTATACAATAAATTATTCCTCAGGATGACATTATTTCGTGTTCATTTCTTTAATAAATTCTTTAATCTTCTCCGCATCTTTTAAGCCCGGCTCCATTTCAAATCTGCTATTGATATCCAGGGCATATAAACGCTCATCATTTATTTCTTTTATGGCCGGTGCATGTTCTAAATCAATGCCGCCACTTAAAAAGTAGGGTTTGGTGTAAGTATATCGGTCTAAAACAGACCAATCGAATGTTTTTCCCGATCCACCATGTGTTTTGGTTTTGGTATCGAACAGGAAATAATCCACCACATTTAAATAAGCTTCGAGAGGTGAAAAATCAAAATCTGCATCTATTCCGAAAGCTTTAATCACTTCTAAAACAGGAAAGCTTGATTTTAATGCTGTACAGTATTCAGTCGATTCGCTACCATGTAACTGAACAGCCTTTAGCTTCAATGTGTTTACTTTATCTTTTACTTTTTCAAGGTCTTCATTTACAAACACCCCTACGGTTTTAATCTCTGAGGGAATGTATTTGATCAATTCTGCAGAAACCTCACTGATCAGTCTGGGCGATTTTTCATAAAAGATAAACCCCAGATAATCTGGCTGAAGCTCGGCTACCGCAGCAATATTCGCTGCCAAACGCATGCCGCAAACTTTTAACTTTAACATGCCAATAAATTTTTGAAACTGTTTAACGCTTTTTTGCTGGTTAAAGATTCTTCCGCTTCATAAAAGCAATCGGCAAAAGATTGTTCAGGTTTTATGGTTTTAATGGCCAATGCCGAGTTGCACAATACCACATTGTTCTGTACATCAGTGGCTTCGCCATTTAATACGTCAATAAATATTTTTGCTGATGATTCTACGGTATCACCACCTTTAATTGCATAGGTATCAACTTTATCAAAACCCATATCCTGAAGGGTTAAAATCTGTTCGCCTTTATTCGAAAAGGTTTTCACATCGCAGGTTAAAGAAACTTCATCATAACCTTCTAATGCATGTACAATGGTATAACTTTTATCGGTGTCCTGGTATAAATAAGCATATAAACGGGCCAGTTCCAAACTGAACACCCCTACCATTTGGTATTTCGGCTGTCCGGGGTTAACCATTGGACCAAGCATGTTGAAAAATGTTTTTACACCCAGTTCTTTACGGATCGGTGCTACAATCTTCATCGCAGGATTAAACAAGGGTGCGTGTAAAAAACAGATCCCTGCGGTATCTAAATTACGCCTTAAAGTATCCTCGTCGTTGGTGAAGCTATAGCCTAAATATTCCATTACATTAGAAGAACCGCAGCCCGAAGAAACGCCGTAGTTACCATGCTTAGCCACATGATGACCAGCACCTGCCACCACAAATGAGGATAAAGTAGAAATATTGAATGTATCTTTACCATCACCTCCGGTACCGCAAAGATCAATCAGTTCGTAACCCGATAAGTTTACTTTAACGCACATATCAAGCATCGCATCGCGAAAGCCCTGTAACTCCTGCACGGTAATATTACGCATGGCATAAGCTGTAATAAAAGCGGCAATCTGCGAAGAATTAAATGCGCCTTCCGAAATGGAAATTAAAATGTTCTTTGCCTCTTCCCTGCTAAAACTCTTGTTCTCGAATAAATGGTTTAATATTTTTTTCATGTTTGTATAACGCTTATCGTCATTCTGAACTTGATTCAGAATCTTTTACCTAGATGCTGAACTAAATTCAGCATGACGATCCTTCAAAAAATTGCATAAAAAAAGGATTGCTTTTTGGGCAATCCTCTTCGTTGTGTTTAAAATATTTTAAAATATATAACAATAGAATTTGCCTAACGAATTTCGTTATGCCACCACCAATTGTTATTTAAGTTTTTAATTATCATGTTTGTATAAAGCAAATATTGACATAGTTTTTTAATATTCCAAAATCTTTCTAAAAATATATGGCTTTCTTTAAAAGAAAAGTACAGTTTAATGATGATTTCGGTTTCGGATCCAATCCCGTAACCAAAAACCAGCGCATGCTCAACCCCGATGGTTCGGCAAATATCGAACGTACGGGTCTGCCCTGGTTTAAGTTCGATGATACGTATACCCGCCTGGTTACCATGAGCTGGCCACGGTTTTTCTTCGTCATCCTCCTAGCCTACCTCGTTGTAAATACAATTTTCGCTGTTTTATACAATGTTGTGGGTATTGAAAATTTAAATGGTGCCAAAGGTGTAACGCTTCGTGATCAGTTTTTTGATGCCTTTTTCTTTTCTGCCCAAACCATTTCTACAGTTGGTTACGGCCATATTTCGCCACAGGGTTTTGTTACGAGCGTGCTTGCCGCTTTCGAGAGTATGTTGGGTTTATTGGCTTTTGCATTGGCTACAGGCTTATTGTATGGCCGTTTTAGCAGGCCCACCTCTAAAGTGAGCTTCAGCAAGAAAATGGTGATTGCCCCTTACGAGAAAGGCCATGGTTTAATGTGCCGTTTGGTTAACCTCCGCCGCAATCAATTGATAGAGGTTGAGGTGCAGATGGTAATGTCGTACAACGAAACCATTGATGGTAAACATGTTCGTAGGTTTTATCCTTTGCCATTAGAGCGCAGTAAAATTGGGATCTTATCTTTAAACTGGACTTTGGTACACCCCATTACAGAAGAAAGTCCGTTTTTCGAAAAATCATTAACCGAGCTGCAACATGCCGAAGTAGAAGTTTTTGTAATCTTAAAAGCTTTTGATGATACTTTCTCGCAGACTATCCACACCAGAACCAGCTATCAGGATGAAGAAATAGAAATGGATGCCAGGTTTGAGAAAATGTATTACCATAACGAAGAAGGCAAAATGGTAATGGATTATAGTAAATTGGATAAGGTTACACCCACGGCATAAGGCCTGATTTCACCTTTCTATTTTTTGGAAAGCAATGATAGTGCTAATCGGTTGCGATAGTCCCGTTATTCGCTTCAATCTTTTTGTGGTTCTGTCATCTTGAGGGCACCAAGGATCTGTTTCATAGGCTGCAGATAGCAGGATATTTAAGTTTGCTGCTAACAAAAAGGATTTTTGCTGCTATCGGGTTTAGGACAGTCTGGTCTGTGCTAAATAAGACCACCCCGCCTTTTAGCCCCCCCTCCAGAGGAGGGGAATTACCCCTCATTGTCTCTATGCGATTTGCATTCCCCTCTTTCAGAAGGGTGTCCGCATGACGGGGTGTTTAAGCAACCTGTAAAATCTACAATATCCTTATATAAATCCAGGTAAACTCAGAGTTAAAGGTCTTCGACTCCGCTCAGACTGACAATTAATTAGCTTAAACCGCTAACTTAATCTTGCACCCTAAACCCTAACCACTACCCTCCTAAACGCTAAACATCAAACCCTACCCCTTAATCAAAGGATTCTTTTCTTTAGCAAACAGATCAAAAACCTTTTTGTCTACAAAGGCTGGGAAGAGTTTATTCATCCAAACGGCTAATTTTCCTTGTCCGGTCATGATTAAGGTACGTTTACGTTTTTCGATACCGTCGGCAATAATGTTTGCAACTTCTTCAGATGTCATCATTTTGCCTTCATCCATACTGGTTTCGCCATGTGCAGCACCATCTTTCGATAAAGCGGTGACCCTGATGTTGGAAGCGGTAAAACCAGGACAGGCCAATAAAACGTTTACACCTGTTTTTAATAATTCGGTGCGTAAAGATTCCATAAAACCGTTCATCGCAAATTTAGAAGCCGAATAACCCGTTCTACCTGGCAAACCGCGGAAACCAGCAATCGATGAAACGCCAACAACGGTTCCTTTGGTTTTTAAAATCTCTGGCAAAGCATATTTGGTACAATAAACGGTTCCCCAAAAGTTCACATCCATCAGATTTCTAAGCACCGATAAATCAAGATCGTTAAACAGAGCGCGCATGGATAATCCGGCATTATTTACCAGAATATCAATCTTTTGAAAAGACACCAACGCTTGTTTGATAATCAGTTCGCAATCTGCCTCTTTACTTACATCGGCCTGAACTGCTACGGCCCTGATGTTATATTTTTTCTCCAGATCTGCAGTAATTTCACAAAGGGTTACATATTGACGGGCAGCCAAAACCAAATTGGCACCACGCTGAGCAAATTCTTCGGCACAAGCTTTTCCGATTCCGCTCGATGCACCAGTAATGATGATGACTTTATTTTTTAGGTTCATTTATATTGACAAGTATTGAGTAGCAAGTATCAAGACTGAATACTGCTTTTATTTTTTATATTGTGTAATCCGATCAAAAATGCTTTATCATCATTTCATCATTGCAGTTTCATAAGGTACACGGGTTACAATCGATCTGCCGAGTGTAATTTCATCAGTATATTCCAATTCGCCGCCAAAAGCAATTCCCCTTGCAATGGTCGTTACCGGAACATTAAACTCCTTTAATCTTTTATACAGGTAAAACAATGTAGTATCGCCCTCCATATTCGGACTCAACGCTAAAATCACCTCTTTAATCCCTCCTGCTGCCATTCTAACTATTAACCCATCAATAAACAGATCGGAAGGGCCAACGCCATCCATTGGAGAAATTAAGCCTCCCAAAACATGGTAAACCCCAAAATATTGACCGGTATTTTCGATCGCCATTACATCGCGGGTATCTTCAACCACACAAATGGTTTCTTTATCGCGTTTTGGCGAAGTACATATCTCACATACCACATAATCGGAAATGTTATGGCAGGTGCTGCAATGTTTAATATGCTGCTTAAGTTTTATAAAAGTATTGCCAAACTGGTTTACCTCCTCTTGCTCTTTGTTTAAAAGATGTAATACCAAACGTAAAGCTGTTTTTTGCCCTACACCAGGAAGTTTCGAGAATTCGTTTACCGCATCTTCGAGCAGTTTGGATGAAAAATTCATATTGCAAAAATAGGTAAAATGGTTTGTTAGTTCAATAGGCAGTAGTTCATTGGTTCACTAGTCATTGGTTCATTTGTACAAGGTGCACATCTTTGCAATCGGTTATTAGAATGCTTCATACTTTATGACCTACTTGACTTCCGACTTCGGACTACGGACTCTCTACCCGACTTCCGACTCAAGAATATTGCTTGATTTGATACTTTTCTTTACATTTATCAGCTTAACACAAAACTATGTCTCCAACCATTCTCTTATGTTTTCTGATCGGTTATTTTTTACTACTGATTATTATTTCATTCGTAACCTCAAAAAAATCATCTGATAATTCTACTTTCTTTATCGCCAACCGGAATTCTAAATGGTATTTAGTAGCATTTGGAATGATAGGGACCGCACTTTCTGGTGTTACTTTTATATCGGTACCCGGAGAAGTTGGCGCACCCAGTGGAAACCAGTTTCAATATTTCCAGTTCGTTCTGGGCAATGCAGTTGGTTTTATCATCATCGCCACAGTTCTGCTTCCACTTTATTACCGGATGAATTTAACATCCATTTATAGCTACATCGAAAAGAGGTTGGGGCATTATAGTTACAAAACGGCAGCATCGATATTTTTATTGAGCCGCACTTTGGGATCAGCAACAAGGTTATACCTCGTAGTGATTGTTTTGCAGCGTTTTATATTCGATAATTATGGCGTTCCGTTCTGGTTAACGGTTTTAATTTCGTTGGCACTGATCTGGTCGTACACCTTTAAAGGTGGCTTAAAAACCATTATCATTACCGATACACTGCAAACTTTTTTCCTGGTGCTTTCGGTTTTTCTTACTATTTATTTTATTTGCAACAGTCTTGATTTCAATATTCCACAGGCATTCGAGACCATAAAAACCAGCAGTTATTCGAAAATATTCTTTCTGAACGATTTCCTAACCAATAAATTCTATTTCAGCAAACAGTTTATCGGCGGTATTTTCGTTACCATCGCCATGACGGGTTTAGATCAGGATCTGATGCAGAAGAACCTAAGCATGGGCACCATCAAAGAGGCACAAAAAAACATGTTTACTTTTACAGGGGTATTCGTAATCCTGAATGTTTTCTTTTTGAGTGTAGGCGCATTGTTATACATTTTTGCAGCAAAAAACGGCATCGATATCCCATTAGATCACATCACCGGAAAACCAAGAACAGATTTATTGTTCCCTGAAATTGCTTTAAATAACCTGGGTGCTGTACCTGCCATTATATTCATGTTGGGCCTAACCGCAGCAACCTTTGCCACAACCGATTCGGCACTTACCGCCTTAACCACATCGTTCTGTGTCGACTTTTTAGGCATGGCTAAGGCAGAAAATGTAAATGCAAAAGACGCAGTAAAAAAGCGCCATACCGTACACGTGGCCTTTTCTATTTTAATGTTTTTGGTGATTATCGTCATCAATGCATTTAACAGTTCATCGGTAGTCAGTTTGATTTTCACCATTGCCTCTTACACCTACGGACCGCTTTTAGGATTATATAGTTTTGGATTATTTGTAAAAAAACGTGGTCTTCACGATAAATTAGTACCAATAGTTTGCTTATTATCACCTTTTTTATGTTACTTGCTTTCCACGTATTCTACCACTTTATTGGGCGGTTACGTTTTTAGTGTTGAACTGATTTTGATTAACGGTTTAATCACATTTATAGGCTTGTTGTTCATCAGTAAAAAAACCGATGCGCAAACCAGATTTTAATATTAGAATAACAGTATATGACGAGTGAAGAAAAAATTAGAAGCGCTTTTGAAAACAAAGACTGGCAAGAAATTAAAGTAACAGACTCTTGGCAAATTTTTAAAATAATGGCCGAATTTGTAGACGGTTTTGAAAAACTGGCTAAAATTGGCCCATGTGTTACCATTTATGGTTCGGCACGTACAGCTCAAACACACCGATATTACCAATTGGCAGAGCAGTGCGGTAAATTATTAACCGATCGTGGTTATGGTGTAATCACTGGCGGTGGCCCTGGTATTATGGAAGCCGGTAATAAAGGTGCCCACACCAATGGGGGTAAATCGGTAGGTTTAAACATCGAGTTGCCTTTTGAGCAGTTCCACAATAAATATATCGATCATAATAAATTGCTGGAGTTTGATTATTTCTTTGTGCGCAAAGTCATGTTCATGAAATATAGCCAGGGTTTTGTGGTTTTACCAGGTGGTTTTGGCACTATGGATGAACTTTTTGAAGCTTTAACCTTGATCCAGACCGGAAAAATTGCACGTTTCCCAATTGTATTGGTGGGTGTTGATTATTGGGGTGGATTAATCGACTGGATTAAAGGAACGATGTTGCAGAAGGAACACAATATCCACGAAGAAGATTTAAACCTTTTCAGATTGGTTGATACAGCTGAAGAAGCTGCAGAACACATTTTCCGTTTCTATGATAAATATGTACTTAAACCGAATTTCTAGGTTGATATGATAGGTTAACTGGTCAATTGTTTAAATCGGTTAACTGAAAATTGTAAACTGGTTATTGGTTAACTGAAAATTGCAAATCGGAAACTGTCAACTGAAAAAAGTGCTTACAAACAATAAGCACTTTTTTTATGTCTTCATTTATTGTAACAACTGGAGAAAACTGCTATCTAAAATAAAACGTATCTAAAATGTCGAAATTTATCAGCTGGAAAAACAATTGGTTAAGTGGAAACTTTCAACTCTTTACAGACGGTGTACAGAAAGGAGCAATCACTTTTGGAACATGGAAAAGCGATGCAGAGGGCGTGTTTGATGACAAAAATTATTTCTTCTCCAATGTGGGCTTTTGGCAATCGAGAACTAATGTAATCGACCGAAAAACAAATGAACTGGTTGCGGTGATTACTTACGACAGCTGGAAATCAAAAGCCGTAATCAGCTTAAAATCTGGCGAACGGTACGAATGGACATCAACTGGAATATGGAAATCGCAGTTTACGGTAAGCAATTATAACAACGAGCACATCACGTATAACGCAAGCAGCTATAGCGGTGCAATATCATCGGATACAGACAATGAATTATTGATTGTATCAGGTTTGTTTATTAAGCATATTTACAACAAACGGGTAGTTACACTTATTGCATGCTTCATGCCGATTATAGTGATATCAACAATGCGCCATTAGTAGTGAATTAAATCCTTTTGTGAGATGGAACAGGTATTAAATTGGAGAAAAGGTTTATTTGATAGCAATTATCAAGTATTTAACAACGGATTATTAAAATTTTCGCTGAATTTTAGTTCGTGGAAAAATTCGGCAATAGCCACTACCCAGGCAGGCATTTACCTGTTAAAAAGTGAAGGATTTTCTAAACCTGAAACTAAATTACTGAACAATCAGAATGAGGTTTTAGCCATAATTACTTACGACTGGCTTCGTTTTAAAGCAAAAATTGTATTTGCCTCTGGCGATACTTTTGATTGGAGCTTTCAAAACAGCTGGTTAAGTCGATGGTCGTTAAACGACCATCAGGATAAACAGATCTTGTTCAATGCTTCAAGCGGAAATGGAATGTTACATAGCAATGTAGACGATGATAAACTGATTTTATGCGGGCTTTTTATCCGGGAATACTATTCGAGGCTTCTTGTTGGTTTTATCATTGTAATATTCATTCTGTTTAGCTTCAAGAATATTTTTTAGGCTAATCCCGCCATTTTCAAACTTTCATAGCAAAGCATTTCTTTTGAAGCGCTAACACCCGTAATCAATAGGAAGGTTCCGGTCCTGCTGTACATTCCAATCCTTTTGGGAATTATTCCATATAAACAACTACCAACACCCAAAAAGGGATTTCCATTTCCATCAGGGCTATTGTGTGCAGGCAGTCATTAGATATACTACAAAACGATCTGGTCTTAGCGTCTCGCTAAAACGCTAGAAAATATTAATCTCGTCTTTATAGAACCATTTCATCTCGTAGCGAGGCGACGACTAGAGTCAGAAAATCCGTCATTGCGAGGAACGAAGCAATCTTAATGCGCTCGCTAGTAGCGATCGTTGTAAGATTGCTTCGTCGGCTGAAAAAGCCTTCTCGCAACGACGACTCCACGCAGCCTACAGTTCATAAAAAATGTTCTGTTATTCATATGGATTTTTATGAAGCAACTTATCCCTCAGGGTGACGTATCTAGAGTCAGGCTTTAATTTAACCCAAAATCTCTTTTATCTTTTCGGTTGGTCTCGCAATTACAGCTTTATCTCCTGAGATGATAATCGGTCTTTCAATTAAAATCGGATGTGCAACCATGGCACCAATCCATTCTTCATCGCTTAGGCTTTTTCCTTTATAATTTTCGGTAAAAACCTTTTCGCCTTTACGGATCAATTCCAATGGTTTAATACCCAGTTTTCGAATAATTTCTTCGAGTTCACTTTTATTGGGTGGCGTTTCTAAATAATAAACCACCTCGAAAGCCTTTCCACTATTTTCTAATTCCGCTAAAGCACAACGGCTTTTGGTACAGCGGTTATTGTGATAAATCGTAATCATTTAGAAATGTTTAAAGTCCGCTTACGCCACCGCTAACCACCAGTTTCATGGCATCAGCTGCTGTCATATGCAAATCAGTCACCTTATCTCTTCTTACAATGCAAAGCTGACCTGCAAAAGAATAAGAAAGAGGAAAATATACTGCTACTTCTTCTGGCAGATTGAGTTTATGTAGATCGTTCTGCGTTAAAAATCCAATCTTTTTTAAACCTCCCTCCACTTCTACCAGCACTGGGTGGTTAAATTTCTTCTCATCACCTACAAAAGCTTCTGTTAAATCTTTTATAGAAGAATAGATAAAATTAAGTAAGGGTAGCCGCTGCATAATCCGCTGAAACCAATTGTACATGGGTTCAGTCACCAAATTGGTTACAAAGATACCGGCCAACAAAATGAGGGCTAAAACCGTAAGCAAACCTAAGCCAGGGATATTGCGGCTTTCGCCTGTACTTGGATTTACGCCTAAAATATTGTTTACATTCAACCAGCTATCTACAGTTGTAACCGCCCAAACCACAATAAAAATACTTACGGCAATGGGTACAACAATTAATAAACCTTTAATCAAATAGTTTAAAATAGCTTTCCCGACTTTATTCATGGTGCAAAAATAACATTTTTTTTAGTTCATTTGTGTGGTCAATTCAATGGTTCATTAGCCATTGGTTCATACGTGTAGGTGCATAGCCTTGCAATCGTTCATTTGTAATTGATTCATTTTGTACCAAGAACCTACTAAGTAATCTGCTATATCACTGAACGAATGAACTAATAGGCAATACGATATACCAATGAACAACTGAACGAATGAACCATTGAACTATTCATAGAAATAAACACGTTTAACCCTTTGCGAGATATTGGTCAGAATTTCATACGGAATGGTGCCGATATCTTTGGCCAACTGCATAATGGTGTGTTCCTTATTAAAAACAATGGCTTCATCGCCTGGCTTCAAATCAATGCCAGTGATATCCAACATGGTCATATCCATACAGATTGAACCAATTGTTGGCACCAAGTGGCCATTAATGAGCATTTTACCGACTCCATTGCCAAAATACCTGGTATAGCCGTCAGCATAGCCAATTTTTACAGTCGCTATTTTTCCACCATTTGGCATTACCCCTCTTCTGCTATAGCCTACGGTTTCGCCCGGAGCTAATGTCTTTACTTGGGTAACCGTAGTTTTAAGCACCATTACAGTTTGCAAAGCTCGGTTATTCGGCAATGCGGAGTCGAAACCATACAGGCCTATGCCCAAACGAACCATGTCCATTTGCCCTTCTGGCCAACGCGAAATGCCCGAAGTATTGGATATATGAAGCAATGGCTTGTAGCCTAAAACTTCGACCAGCTGATTGGCGATAATTTTAAACCTTTCGATCTGCTCTTGCGTAAATCCGTCATGCTCTGCTGCATCGCTTGCCACCAGGTGAGAAAAAATACTTTGAACCTTTATCCTGGCCGAATCTTTAAGCAGATTGGACAAGGTATCGATTTCTGACTGATCAAAGCCCAAACGATGCATGCCGCTATCTATTTTAATGTGGATGGGGTAATCGAAATCATAATCAGACAATGCATTTAAAAAACTGTTCAGAATTTCTAAACTGTAAATTTCGGGTTCGAGCTTGTGTTTAATGATGGCTTCGAAAGCAGACTCCTCGGGACTCATTACCATAATCGGCAAAGTGATTCCCGCTTTCCGCAAAGCAATACCTTCATCGGCATAAGCTACCGCCAAATAATCTACCTTATGGAACTGCAGTAAATTGGCAATTTCAAAACTTCCGCTTCCGTACGAAAAGGCCTTAACCATGGCCATTATTTTAACACCTGGTTTGATTTTAGATCGGTAAAATTGCAGATTACCAACCATGGCATTCAGATCGATTTCTAAAACCGTATCGTGTATTTTCTGGGTAAGGAGTTTACTGATCCGGCCAAATTCGAACCGTCTGGCCCCTTTTACCAATATCGTTTCGTGGTTAAACTGTAAACCAGGAAAAGCATCGATAAAGCCATTGGTATCGTCGAAAAACTGCGCCTCAAACTTAAAAAGATCAGCATACTTAGAAATATGAGTCCCAATTCCAATCAGGCGGTTTACCTTCTTCTGTAAAAGCAATTCGGAAATCTCTGTATATAAATCCAAATCCGCCCTCCCCGTTTCAAATAATTCGGAAAGAATAACGGTTTTCTTTGCGTGCTGATTCTGTTGATTTAAAAAATCCAGGGCAATGGCCAACGAAGAAATATCGGCACTGTAAGAATCGTCGATAATGGAACATTGGTTAATCCCATTTTTCAGCTCTAAACGCATGCTCACATGACTCAGTTTTTCCAAACGTAAATCGGCCTGCTCTGGCGTATAACCTAAAGCCAGTAAGGTTGCCCAGCAGATCATTCCATTTTCTATCGAAGCTTTATCTTTAAAAGGCAAAATGCATTCAATTTCCCTATTTTGATAAATGGCCCTCAGGTAGCAGTTGCCTTCGATGGGTTCAACCGCAATAACCTGAAGATCTGCTGCTTGTTTGCTGCTCCAGCTAAACTGCTTTTTACCTGGCAAGTCTTTGGTATTTACTTCGGTTACGTATTCGGGCGAATAAATAAACAGTTCTGATGCTGCAAAAAGTTTCAGTTTCTCCGTTAGTTTTTCCTTTTTAGAACTGAATCCTTCAGCATGTGCTTCACCTATATTGGTTAAAATTCCGATTTCGGGACGGATAATTTCTGCCAAGTATTGCATCTCATTAACTGCGGAAATACCAGCTTCAAAAATACCCAGTGTATGATCGGCCTCAATCTGCCATACCGAAAGTGGCACCCCGATCTGCGAATTATAACTTTTTGGGCTTTTAACAATATTAAAATCGGCAGCCAAGAGCTGATACAGCCATTCTTTAACAATTGTTTTTCCATTACTCCCCGTAATACCGATGGTTTTTAAATCAAATTGATTCCGGTGTTCGATAGCAAGCTTTTGAAGTGATACCAAAGCATCTTCCACGAGTAAAAAATTGCAGTCGGGGTACTCGTTAATGTATTTCGCTTCGGTAATTACAAAATTCCTGATTTCCTTTGTATAAGCATCTTTAATAAATTCATGTCCATCGCGGTGAGAAGACAGGGCAAAAAACACAGAATTTTCCGGAACCAAAACCGAACGGCTATCGATCACCAGATATTGAATAATTACCTGTTCATCAACTAATTTGGCATCGGCACTTAAAATTTCGGCTATTTTGGCAATGGTGTATATTGGATTTTGCATGCTATTATATTCAGAAAAATACGGTAATCGCTATTATTTTTACGAATTTCAGTAAATAATTATGAAAAGCGGTAAACAAGAAGCAGTATTATTAGATAAAAAACAAGCGCTGGTAAAAGCCGAGCATTTTTGTGCTTACCAGGAGCGCTCGCAAAAGGAAGTACGGTATAAACTGGTAGAATGGGGAATGCGTGGCGATGAACTGGAAGAAATTATAAGCGAGTTGATTTTGAATAATTTTTTAAATGAAGAAAGGTTTGCTAAAAGTTATGCATCGGGCAAATTCAACATCAAACATTGGGGGCGTGTTAAAATTAAACAGGGCTTGAAATTGAAAGGTGTGCCCGATAAAATTCTGCAAAAGGCAATTTACAGCATTGATGATGATGATTATTTACAAACAATAGAAAAATTGGCCATTAAAAAAGCGCAGAGTTTAAGCGAAAATGATCCGTTTAAAAGAAAAAATAAGCTAATGAGCTACCTTCAGGCAAAAGGTTTTGAAACTGATTTAATTTTACTTGTACTGAAAGCCAGCAATTTAAATTAAATATTAAATTTTTAACAAGAAATCTCTTGACAGAAATATAAATCTGCCTATATTTGCATCACCAAAACGAAACAACAACATCAGTTTTGTTCATGCGAAAGTAGCTCAGTTGGTAGAGCACGACCTTGCCAAGGTCGGGGTCGCGAGTTCGAATCTCGTCTTTCGCTCCAAAATGCCTTCCTACCAGAAGGCATTTATTTTAAAGTTAACCAAGCCGATGGAGATCGGTAGCGGCTAATGCTCGGGTGGTGGAACTGGTAGACACGCAGGACTTAAAATCCTGTGCTTTCAAAGGCGTGCGGGTTCGATTCCCGCCCCGAGTACACACAAAAAAAATCGAACGAAAACCTTTCAGAAATGAAAGGTTTTTTTGTTTATACAAAAAATTTTGTTTGAATGAATAAAAAGGGGATCAAGCGGAAAAGTTGGGGGAGTTAAACTCTAGGCATATATTTTCGATAATCTGAATAAGAAGAATTTTTACAGAAGGTGTTCGACAAGCGCCCTCTGAATAAATGATATCCTGTTTGAATACCTCCCGAATCAAAGAATGCTGATCCAGCATATCGGTCTTTTCAAAAACGGCTGATATGTTAACTAGTGTAGGCAATAATTTTAGGATCGAAACGTGCCCCTGAGGATCCCCTGCATTTAATTTTTTAATCTCGCTCAAAGACAGGATTTCTTCTCAGAAGTGTGGAGAGAACATAGCGTCCGAAATTTACGGCCTTTTTTCCATTTCGATTGGAAAGAATCCCTATATCACCCTAACACATCATACATAAAAATACCCATTACTAGGTATTCCTATATAGAATAATTCTTTATATCTTGGTAAAGATCCAAAGACATATACAAACTGAATTTTAATCAGATTTTTTTTTTGGAGGTACAAACCAAACGCTCAACTATGTACAACAGACTAACGCTAAAAAAAATAGGGACAAAGTCCCTAAAGGCTGCCATTTTCCTTTTTTTTATCCTTTCATTTTTTCTACCCAAGCTTTCTAAAGGCCAGGGGATCGATAGTACAGGAAAATTTATTCCATTAGACTCAAACACCCTTTACAACCCAAAAATTAACCTAAAGGCTCCAATACTGCAGTATGATAAAGATGCAGAAGCTGAGGTAAAAAAAGCATTGCTTGAAAAAATAGACCGGACAATCTTTAGAATTAAGAACGACTCGACAAATCTAAAGTCCAGTTACGTAGAAATATGGGAGCAGAAATTCATCGACGGTTATCTTACAGATCTAGACCTTTTAAGGAAGTATTTAAAATCAGGGACGCTTACGCAAAAAAGCTTAAGTTATCTTCCAGAAATATCCAAAATCAACACGCTCATAAAACCAAATCCGTTTACAATCCAATTAGGCAATGACAAGACTGGCAGAAAGGAGTTCATACTGTACAAATATGATAGACTGGCACAATATCTTTTGGAGAATTACAAAAAAGACTACGATACCGATGAATGGATTAAGACAGCTGAGATCAATGCTGAATACCTCGATAACTGGCGAAAGCTTGAAAAATGGTATAGCCTTACTGGTATCTTGGATAAAAAAATCGATGTGGCAGAGCAGAACATATTCGGTTACGATCAGGGGGAGATTTCTGCGATAAAGAAAGAAGTTGATGGAATAACTCCCAAAAAACTGCCACTCACAAAATGGATTGACACCGCACTTTTTGTTAAAAAATGGCTTTGGTTTAATGAAGGGAACATAAGGATCAATCCGCTTCCTTCGACACTAAAAGAAAAACGTTATCCAAATGATGAGCCAAATCTATTTTTTGGACTGGCTCAGAAAAAACTTCAGGACTCACTTGAAAAACTAAAGGCTTATGATGTTTTCAGAACAACTAAAAAAGCTTTCAACAAGATCATCCTTCCTGTGAAAATACCAGAAAGGAGACCGGACACCATGATGATCCAGTATAACATGCTTGAGAACGAACTGGTAAGGGTAAAGGAAAGAAAAAACGAGTTTAAGAACGGGTACGTGCAGAATGGTTTACAGCTAGTTGTTCCCATCCATAATATCCCAGCCAACAAAACAATTTTATTGACCCCGGAAAAAAAAGACCTAAAATACGAAAGCAGGGCGATCAGCGAAATTAATACCATCGCAGAAAAGATAGGGGTGATAACTTCGCTAGGCCTTTCCAACTCTGCCACCATTGGCAAGATCACCGAGCTGCTCAATCCAGATCGCTTACCAGACATAAAATACAATATACCGAGCAAAACGAAAGACGACTCGGTCAACTTTGCCGCTAAACTAAAAAATTATGATAGGTTGACAATGAGTTCAAGTATATCAACACTATCAGGTATACCGAAACAGCCAGTCACTGCGATCGAAATAGAAGGAATTTTGATTCCCTTAACCAATAAAGATCTGAAAGAAGATAAAAAAAGGATATTATGGACCAGTCAGTTCGGCAAGGAAAATATCGATGAATTGAAAGACATTTCACCCCTGTTTGAAAAACTCCTTGAAGGATTCGTCAATAGCGATCAATATTTCTTTCTGGATTACAGTTCACTTTCTGCCATTGAACCTGGAATTGACAAAATGATGGGAAGATTTAATGCATTCAAAGAAAAGATCAGAAAAAGAGCAGCGGAACTTAATGAGCTAAAAGAACTGAATATCAATAAAAACAGAACACTTATAGCTTACCTGCGGATTAGCCACAGATCTTTGCCTCCAGGACATCTAGCCGAGAAAACGGACACAACCGCAATGTACTATAGTAAAATCTTTGTTCCGGAAATGCCTGCAGCACCGCAAAAACTGTCATATACGTTAACAGAGGCAACGATTGGCAGTACAAAGCTAAAGGAAGTTGCCAGATCTGATTTTAAACTGGTAAAGACCCAGCGGTTCGATCTGAGTGTCGGCATCGGATATACTTTTTCCGATTATAATATCACCTCAAATACTAGTAGTGATCTACCGACAACTGAACTTGGAGATAAGTTTCAGTTCCAGGCCGGACTTCACTTGTACTTCATAAACAGGCTAAATAAACTTAACGACAAGCTATTGAAAAATACAGATGAGCGCTTTTCATTGTATGTTGGCCTTAGTCTGAAAAAGGCACTTGAAAATTATTATACCGGAATTTCTTATGATATAGTCCCTGGCGTTAAACTAATAGCAGGCGCACATTTTTATAAAAACAACCGATTTAAGATCATCAATAATGCAGTAGCAGAGAAGGCCTCAGGCATTTCCTACGCAGGGCTCTTTACTTCATTCAATCTCGAACCCGTTACCATAGGCAAAGCTATAGGACTCTTTAAATAAAACTAAAATGAAAAATCTCATTATTCTTATCGCTCTGCTTTTTTGCCTCTCAGCATGCAAAAAATACAACAAGCTTAAAGACGAAGATCTCTCAAAAGATCCTTCATACTTATACGGTAGACTTTTTCTCACCGACACCATAAAACAATCGGTTAGATCCCAGGGGCTCGCTGGAAAAACGGTTACAATATCTTACGACGACTCAGCGGACAGGTTAAATTACCTGTTAAGTACCATAACGGATAAGGAAGGCTATTTTAAGTTCAGTCCACTTGCTCCAGGAAAAAAATATAGGGTCAGCTATTCTGAAACTATTGATGGGACGCTGTATACAGCTGATTCTTCTGCTATCGAATTGCCCAATGAAAAGCTAGCCCTAAGTGCCGGTATCTCAATGACCGGACAGAACGGTATCATTTTTACTGTTTCAGACTCTTTGGGAAATAGGCTGAAAGGTGCCGATGTCTGTATATTCTCAAGTCCCATCCCTTACAATAATATAACCTGTGATGGAAGCAGTTATTCTTTAAAATCTGATGTTAACGGAAATGCCAGCCAGTTTGGAATCAAGAGCGGCCCTTATTACTTTCTTTCCAAAATCACAATAAAAGGGGCCGAATACATACAAAAAGGCAATTTTCAGGTATCGAACAAAGTTGAAAAACAATCGTTAAAACTAAAACTGCCCGATACTTCTCCAAGTAATCTGCTTGAAATTATTTTTGTGGACCAATTTGGAAGTGCTGTTCCAAATGGCAAAGTCTGCCTGTTTACCAGTAAAGTACTTTTTGCCAGGGATACCTGCGAAAACAGTAATTATAGTGTACTGACCAATGTTTCTGGCAAGGTCTCTATTCCAAATATGATCCCAGGAAAGTATTATGTACTTGGGGATGTTTCTCTTAAGAATGTTAAATTATTGGCGAAAGACAGTATTACCGTGAGCAACAATAAATCAACGCTTACCCTACGCCTAAAATAAAACCGCAGGTATTACAAAAAAGAAGGGATAATGCAGCATCCCCTGTACAAGCAGAACAGGGGAATTCTAATCCTGTTACCAAGACAAATCCCATCTATTCGGTATCTCAATTCCGTTTGGACAATAATCAGTTATTAAAACGCTTTCTTATATGTTGCGCCAGCTTTACAATGCTAACTGATCATATGCGACGAGGCTGCGATCCTTTTCAATAAGACTTTATTTTTATTTCATTGATTTTGAAGCCCTAGCAGTTTCATTCAAAAAAAATATTTTATTTTTTTGAATTGGAAAGTTTAATTTCTATATTTGCAACCCCAAAGGAATACAACATAATGTATTAATTTGCGAAAGTAGCTCAGTTGGTAGAGCACGACCTTGCCAAGGTCGGGGTCGCGAGTTCGAATCTCGTCTTTCGCTCTAAATGCCTTCCTACCAGAAGGCATTTATTTTAAAGTTAACCTACCGAAGGATTTCGGAACAGGCTAATGCTCGGGTGGTGGAACTGGTAGACACGCAGGACTTAAAATCCTGTGCTTTCAAAGGCGTGCGGGTTCGATTCCCGCCCCGAGTACACAAAGGGAAGTCTGATCATTTTGATCAGACTTCCCTTTTTTTATTCCCGCTCAATTCTTTAGTAATCAAGTAAATAAATAAGTTCTGTGCATCATTCAATTTAGCGGTTCGGTAAGTCAAAACGAAGCAATTCACGAAATATCGGGCCAAGTTCCACATTAATCTATTTACGTCCACTATTGGCTGTACCTTTTTAAGTATGCCTTCTGCATATTTTTCACACGCGGCACGCATGCTCCAGTGAGGGCAATATGTGGCAAATATTCTTATTCAATTGTAGTTTTTATCATTAAAAAATATTAGATTAGCCATGCATTTTACTGTCTTATTTTACTGTCATTATCGATCTATTTTTAAAATCATCACATTACTAAACTAAATTAACAGCTATGAAAAATTTATTAAAGTACTTACTACTTTTAAACATTGCATTATTCTCTGTGGCTTGTCGCTCAGACAAGGATGGTCTTTTAGATGAACCACCAATTACGGCACCCACTGAATTCTACAAAAACGCAAACCAACTGGCTGCGACCTATGATCCTTCAAACAGTGTAAGCCAAACGATGAGGGATCAGGTTTACGATTTATATAAGAAACAAAAGTGGGGCGAACTGGAAACGCTATTTATAAACAACAATTTAAACGGAAAATGGCCACCTGCAAACGGAGGTTTCAATACAGTAGATGATACACCAATCACGATGGGACAAAAATACGATAGATACAGTGGTGCGATTGGAACCTACAGCGGAACAGGAGCTCCGACCTTGGGAGGAAGTTTTACAAGTCCAATCATCAATGGATCCGTGTATACCTTCGGACAAAGAGCTTTGAATCAACCGGAAAATACTTATGATTTTTATTATGAAATCGAAGTTTTAAATAATTCATTAAATTTCAAAGGCCAAACAGCAGATATTATTCCCTGGTTTAATCAGGTGGGCTATGGTAAGCAGACCATGTGGAAAATCCCGATCGATCCAGCGACTGGCTACCAAAAAACCTGGAATAAATTGGCCCAAGAAGGGTATATTAGAGTAACAATTAAGAAAAACCCAAGTGGAAAATATCCAGGAGCTGTGGGCGTAATTATTGCACAATAAAATCATTTAGATGTATTCCATTTCAAAAAAAATATTCATTGAAAAACAGGTTTCTGTTGCCAAAAACACGTTCAGTAATGCAGAGATCGGTAACTCAGCAGAAGTAAAATTCAAATGTTGTAACTGTGGCTATGAAAATATCGTTACAATAACACCCTATGAATCAGGCTTTCCGATTTTTCAATTATACAATAACGAAAAGGTTTTAGCTAAAAATGAATTATTAAAAAATAAAATTGTCTCCGAAACCTCCATAAATTTACTTCACTTTGGAGAATTGACAGTAAATGATTTACCAACATTGTACTTTGGGACAGATTGTCCGTCTTGTCATTCAAAATATATTTGTGTTTTCAGCTATGGTGAAAAACAACCTGGACTGACTTTGCTTACCATTTCCGGCGTATGGGAATATAGCGGAATTTAAGCTTGGATATCCCCAAAATTGCCATTTGTTTTTCAGCCAAGTGATTAGCAGGTTCATTTTAAAAGTTTTGGAAAAATATTTGTTAAAAAATATAGCTTATACTTGCGGGTACACAAAAAAAACGAAAGAAACCTTTCAGAAATGAAAGGTTTCTTTGTTTAACAACTTAAAGCTTCCCTCCTATTTTATTCGTCTTTTTTTTGAAAAAGATGCATAATTACATCCTCAACTATCCTAATTAAGGAATACTCCTGTCAAATTTTAGTTGTTTAACTGCGAACCTAACCACGATCCTAAGTATTTCAAGACAACAACTTACCAAAACAGATATATACCATTATTTGTTAATTTGACAAGCGTCGAAGAGCTTATTAAGCCTGCATAGAAAAAATGCCTGTGAAATATTAAGGAATTGATTTAAAATATTAATAAAACAGGATTGATATGAAAATAAAAACAGCTTTATTATCCGATCAAGATTGCGCAATTGGGATATTAACGCTGGCATTCAGTGTTGACCCAATGGCCAGATGGTCACTGCCAGACCCAGCAAAATATCTGGCAACCTTTTCTTCTATAGCAAAGGCATTCGGAGGAAATGCATTCGAGATGAAGACAGCATACATTAGCAGTGATTTGACTGGCGCAGCCGTATGGTTGCCCCCTGGTGCAAGCCCTGATGAAGAATCACTAATGAGGTTGTTCAATGAAAACACTAGCGACAACATAAAAAAAGATATGCATGGAATTTTTGAACAAATGGAAAAATTTCATCCTACCGAGCCACACTGGTACTTACCAATGATAGGTGTAGATCCCGTGCATCAAGGTTCCGGAATAGGCTCTGCGCTGATGACGGAAGCACTTAAAGCCGTTGACCGTGATGGACTTATTGCATATCTCGAATCTTCAAACCCTAAAAACATCTCGTTATACCAGCGTCATGGTTTTGAGGTTATCGGCGAAATTCAATCCGGTAGCTCACCTATTTTACGGCCCATGCTGAGAAAAGCACGATGAACCGACAGCATTTTTATTTTACTGCATTTGGATCAAATGTATTTGTCTTAGGCAGATCATTAATAAAATCCCTTATTAGCATCAGTACCTCACCAAAATGAGTATCTAGCACATCGTGTCCGCCATCTAAAATATGGATTTGCGCATCCGGTAAATCTCGTTTGTAACATGAAACTTCCTTTACTGAAAAAAATATTTCATACTTTCCCCATATAACGAGTGCTGGTGGTTGGTGATTGCGAAAATACTCCTGGTAAACAGGGAACATTTCAAAGTGGGTTTTGAAATCACAGTTTAATTCAAACTGCCTTTCGATATTACCTGGCCTTTTCAGAAACTCCCAGTCGAGCATCCACAATTCGGGGCTGACTTTAGATAATGCTTCTTCTGGAAGCCCACCGAAGTATTGATTTTTTATACCTTCCTTACTTAAGAATTTAATAAGCTTGTTCTTTTTTACGGGTGTTGGATTGTACCAATAGTCGATGTACTCGTCCCATTCAGGCCCCATACCTTCACGATATGCATTTCCGCTCTGAACAATTATACCAGCAATTTTTTCCGGATGGTTTATACATAATTGAAGTCCGATTGGCGCACCATAATCATGGAGATAAATAAAGAACCTATCTAGATTTATGGCAAGTGTGAATTTGTTTATCAAAGCTGATATATTCCCAAATGTATATTCGAAATTATCGGGCACAGGAAATTCACTGAAGCCAAAACCGGGGTAATCTGGTGCAACAAGGTGATACTGATCAGACATAGCAATCATCAGATTCTTGAAAGCTATTGATGAGGTTGGGAACCCATGTAAAAGCAATAGAGATGGATTCTTCTCCTCTCCGGCCTCTCGGTAAAATAGATCAATTCCATCAACTTTGATGGTTCTATTGTAAATTTGCCTTGACAATATATTTAAGTTTGCATAAAACCTTACAGATTAAATCTGCTAATAGCTTAAAAAACAACTTTTATACGGCAATTGTTCTGAGTTATTTTTAGGGGCTTTAGGCATAAGAATCCTAAAACAAAAAAGGCTTTCTTTGCCATAAAGAAAGCCTTTGCCAGAAGAATATCCGCTTAACTTAAGATAATCTGGTAATTTACGTTTACTCTTTTCGGATAATTGCTTTTCTCGTTGTTTAAGGAAACAAATGCCGCATTGCCATGAACTTCATTTTTCAACGCATGTTCATAATGCGATTGGATAACTTCCTGATAATCGTGCTGAAGGTTTTTCGTTGTTTCGACTAAAAGATTTCTATCATTCAGGTTTTCTGGCAATAATGTAATATCGCAGTTTCCGTCACTGATTTCTTTGACTAAGTATTTCATTTTTGGTTTTAAATCTTCGTTTCCTGTTTTATAAATAAGATTTCGAGAACGGTCAAAAATATGGTAAGTCTTTATTTTGTATGTAATCTAAAAGTTAATTTTTTACTTAAAATGATGTACAAATTTTAATGCAAGCTACATTACTATCGCTACATCATTTTAATTTCATTTCGATTGGCATGATTACTAATCTGCTTATTATTTTTTTGGTTGGATTACAGGCCAGCTCAAAACTGACCGCTGTGCACAGCATGCTGCTTAAACTATATTAAGGTTTTGCGTTAAAATAATTACTTAAGAAAACGCTCTGAAACTTAATCGCATTGGCCCAATAATCCCAGTTGTGTACACCGGGCCTGGCGGTAAAATCGTGAGGAATATTGTTATACAGGAGCTCATCGTGCAAACGTACATTCATTTTATAGAAAAAATCTTCAGTACCACATTCAATTGCAATAGCAAGTGATCCTGGCTTAATGCGGTAAATCATATCAATCACACTGTTCTGTTTCCAACGTTCTGGAAATTCATCCTGTGTTCCCAATCTTTTCGAGATATTCCACCCATTTGGAAAAGGTTTAATATCTACACCACCACTCATACTGCCTACGGCACCATAAACATCCTGGTGTTTAATGGCCAGGTATAGTGCGCCATGGCCGCCCATACTCAAACCGGTAATGGCCCTGCCCTTTTTTTCGGCTATGGTTTTATAATGTTCATCAATATAGCTTACCAGCTCTTTAGCCACATAGGTTTCATATTTCCATGCAGGATCTACCGGACTATCGAAATACCAACTGGTTACATTACCATCAGGGCACACAATAATAAACTGGTATTGATCGGCCAGATTTTTAATTCCTGGCACTTTTTTGGCCCATTCGGCATAGTTACCACCAGCACCATGAAGCAGGTAAACCACGGGGAACGTTTTTCCAGTTTTATAGCTATCGGGTTTAATTACCACTGCTTTAATATTTTTGTTCATCGATTTGCTAAAGGTTAAAGCGGTATCTACTTCCGCAGCACTTAAAACATGGCTAAACAAAAACAAACAGATGGCTATTAAAAAGCTATTTTTCATGGGGAGTTTTTAATTATTATTATAATATGGTGCTAAATTTATAAAATAACTGGATATTGTTTGCTATTTCTTCGAACTGACACCAAAAAATAATAATGTCCTGCTCATCTATTCCTTAAACAGCTAAAAAACTTTAAAACAATTTTATTACCTTTTGGTTGTTGAACGGTGAACCCATCTAAAAATGCTTAAAACCTACCCATTTTACATCAAAGCTCCTGTAATTCTTTTAGGATTAGTAATTACAGTATTTATAATGAGTGTGCTGAGAGATATTCTTGTGCCACTTGCTTTCGCTGCGCTAATTGCGATACTACTTAACCCACTTACCAATCGTTTCGAAAGAAAAATGCCTAAAATTGTAAGCATTATGCTTGCTATGATTATCGGTATTGTGGTTGTAATTGCCATACTCTATTTTCTATCCTCGCAGGTTGCCCACTTTTTCGACGATCTAGAAAGCATTAAACACAAATTATCGCAGCTTTTAGAAGAAATTAGAACCTGGCTACAAACTACCTTTGGTATCTCCTCGCAAAAACAGATGCAAATGGTTAACGATGCTGCAAATGGAAGTAAAGCCTTAATTGGCCAAACCTTAAGTGGCTTAATGGGCGTGCTCAGTGTCGTTTTTCTGATCCCTGTTTATACTTTTCTGATCTTGCTGTACAAAACATTGATCCTTAATTTTATTTATGAAGTGTTTTCGGAGGAGAACAAGCAAAAAGTTGCCGAGATTTTAGGCGAAACGAAAGCAGCAATACAAAGTTATATCATCGGTTTATTGATCGAAACTTCAATTGTTGCGGTAATGAACTCTGCGGCCTTGCTGATCCTCGGTGTACAAAATGCCATTTTAATTGGTGTTATCGGGGCAATATTGAACCTGCTTCCCTACATCGGCGGCATTATTGCCATAGCCCTACCTGTATTAATGGCGACTTTAACCATGGATGGTTTTACCACTCAATTATTAATTATAGGTGCTTATGCACTGATCCAGTTTATTGATAACAACATCCTTGTACCGCGCATTGTTTCGAGCAAGGTACAGATCAACGCACTTATTTCTATCGTAATTGTATTAATGGGTGCTGCACTTTGGGGTATACCCGGAATGTTCCTTTCCATTCCATTTATTGCGGTACTGAAAATCATCTTTGATCGGATTGATGGCCTTAAACCCTGGGGAAAATTGCTGGGCGATAATATCCCGACTGAACACATGGGGCAGGTGAAAAGGTTTAGAAGGAAGAAAAAACTTGCGACAAACTAAACATCGATATTCTTTTTTTGAAAACGATCGTTCAGCAGCTCTTCGGGAACAGCAGCCCCGTTATTCGCTATAGCTCCGATGAAGGATCGGAGGCTACCGCTGCTACCGGGTTTAGAAACAAGGGCTGGTGCAATAAATAGCAATTTGCCTATTGGCCCTTCTACTTCGTTACCATTAACAGACTTCAATAGAACGATCGTCATCTCCGACCGAAGCACCGCGGAGTGTTCCAAAGGAACTCCTTCGGAGGAGAGATCTTTAGACTATATTAAAAGATCTCTCCACTACGGAGATGACGATCATTCTAATCGACTCGCCTCTTTTAAATTCTCTTGTAATTCATATGGATTTTCATGCCATTAATTACCACTCAGGGTAACAATCCCTTAAAACCATACTCAGGAATAAAATCAATTCTGTTTACGCAATCTTCTTTAAGCCGTCCGATCAATTGTAAATTTTATTACTTTTGATTTCTTCTAATCAACATGAAACTAACCTCTTTTCTTTGCCTGACATTACTGTTTACGTCACTATTTTCCAAAAGCTTTGCTCAAAACAAGTTACAATCATCATCGTTCATCACTTTTAATGGTTACAGCCATACCGTAGCAGAAAAATTTGGAAAAAACGAAGCGGTAACCGTTGCTTTTTTAGGCGGGTCGATTACCAATATGGAAGGCTGGCGTGGATTGGTCAGTAACTATTTAGCCAAAACTTACCTACAAACAAAATTCAGGTTCATTAACGCAGGTATTCCATCATTGGGCAGTTTGCCACACGCGTTCCGTCTTCAGCGCGATGTACTCGACAGTGGAAAAATTGACCTCCTGTTTGTAGAATCGGCTGTTAACGACCATGCCAACAAAACTGCTGAACAAACACAGCGTCGTGCTTTAGAAGGCATCATCAGACATACTTTAAACAAGAACCCGAAAACGGATATCGTAATGATGGCTTTTGCCGATGAAGATAAAAATGATGATTTTAATAAAGGTAAAATCCCAACTGAAGTAAAAGTACACAGCGATTTAGCTGAGTATTATCACTTGCCATTTATTAACCTCGCTTTAGAAGTTGACAAACGTATTGCCAATGGTGAATTTACCTGGCCAGCTGATTTTAAAAACCTGCATCCATCAGCGTTTGGCCAACAACTTTATTTCAATACTATTAAAACTTATCTGGAAGAAAATCAGAAAAATGCCAACAAGAAAGCTTCGGCAGGTCTTCCTAAAATCATTGATAAATTTGCTTATACCAAAGGACAATATCTTAGCATTAATAGCGCCGAAAACTTAAATACTTTTAGCATTAATAAAAACTGGAAGCCAACTGACGGACTGGAAGGAAGACCAGATTTTGTCAACATCCCGGTGCTCGAAAGCAATACCAGGAACAGTACCTTCGATCTGCTTTTTAAAGGCAACACTGTGGGGATTGCTATTTTATCAGGTCCGGATGCGGGTGCACTTCATTACCGGATAGATGACGGAGAAGAAAAAATGATCGATCTGTATACACAATGGAGTTCAAGCTTGCATTTGCCATGGTATCTGCTACTCGGCGATCAACTCGCTAATGGACCGCATAAATTAAGTGTACGGATCAGCGATCAGCACAACTCAAAATCTACAGGTTATGCCTGCCGCATTGCTTACTTTTTAGTTAATTCAAATTAATCGTCTCTTATTGGTCTGGATTTGCCATACAGATCTAATTAACAGCAGGCTTTTGCAAGCTGTATAAATTAATATATATTTGATACTTAATCGTTTTAGTTTGATCATAATCAAACAACATCAATATTCATTTGCTTATATAAACCCCCTTCCATGAAAAACATTAAAATAATTATCCCTGCACTTTTAGTATTGTTTTCTGCCTGCAGTGAGGCCACCAGAAACACCACAAATAGTAAAAGCGAAAGCATGCCTCAAACTACTGCCAATAAAACCGATTCGCTTGAGGTTAAAATGAAAATAAATGGCAATGTAGCTACCGGCGACCCACTATTGCTAAGGTTTGTAGTGTACAACAATACCGATAGTATAAAAACTTTCTGTATCTGGCATACACCTTTCGAGCCTTTAATGAGCAGTTATTTAAGCATTACCAACGAAAAAGGAGAAGAAGCACAGTACAAAGGCGCAATGGCCAAAAGAGTAATGCCACCGCCTGCGTCGAGTTATTCGAAGGTAAACCCAGGTGATAGCCTGGTTGCAAATGCCGATTTACTTAAAGCCTACGACCTGAAAAAAGGATCGAGCTATAAAGCAGTTTACACAGGCGGAAATATGAGCGGCTTAGTATCCAAAGACACCGTTACCTTTATTTATACGGAACTGCACTAGCATTCAATTCCGGATTAAAGAACAAAAATATTCGATAATTTTTAGTGATTTAGGCTTAGTTGATTGTATGGAGATGCACACAGGTATTTAAATTAATTACCTGTGTGCATTCTTTTTATCTATGGTTAACCATTTCTCTAATTGTAAAGCTTAGCTAAGCAATACAATAGTGGCATATTACCCCTTAATTTGTCGCATTTACTCTTTCCGAGTTGTTAAAGTTCCTATAACTTTATTAAAAAATTAAACACCTTAGAACATGGAAAATAAAACATCAATCACCGTAGAAACGACAGTAAATGCACCCGTAGAAAAAGTTTGGGAATTTTGGAATAATCCGGATCACATTACTAAATGGGCTTTTGCTTCACCAGATTGGCATACCCCTTATTCAGAAAACGATTTAAAAGTTGGCGGTAAATTTAAAAGCACTATGGCGGCAAAAGATGGCAGCATGAGTTTTGATTTCGGCGGAACCTATACCACGGTTGATCAGCATAAAAAAATCGAATATACCATGGAAGATGGCAGAACGGTAAGCATTGTTTTTGATACACTGAGCGAACAAACCAGGATAACCGAAACTTTCGATGCCGAATCTACCAATCCGATTGAAATGCAACGTGGTGGCTGGCAGGCCATTCTGGATAATTTTAAAAGTTATACTGAGGAATCATAATACCTTATTATAAACAGGCTGTATCATATTTGAAATTCCATCCGTCCTTCGACAGACTCTCCGTAGGAGTCCTTTGGACAGGATGACAATTTAACTGTTATGATACAGCCTCTTCTTATTTTTAGCAGCAGAAACTGTCCCTTTTTACTCCTTAAGTAACAATTCGATTATTATTTGATTCGCATAATTTTTGATTTGAACCGAATACTTTGATATAACGATCATCATTTACATTTGCCGTGTAAATTATACACTATGTCTCGTATATCTTTATTTTATTTTTCGTTATTATTCTTTATCAGTTTATCCATCGGCATAAATGCACAAACACTTAGCCTTAAGCAAGCTGTTAATACTGCATTAAGCAATTATGGCACCATTAAGGCTAAAGATAATTATGCCAATGCATCAAAATCATCAATTCAACAGGCCAAAAGAGAATATCTACCAAACTTCAGTTTAAGTGCCCAACAGGATTATGGCACCATTAATGGCCAAAACGGACCGCAATATGGACTTGGTGGTTTGGGAACGGCCTCATCTGGTCCTGCTCTAGACCAACAAAACTGGAATGCTGCATTTGGCGGACTCTATCTGGCCAATGTAAACTGGGATTTCTTCACTTTTGGAAAAATCAGAGAACGCATTAAAATTGCCGATGCTGCATACCAAAGAGACAAAAATGACCTGGAACAGGAAAAATTCCAGCAAGAAATCCGTGTTTCTGCGGCCTATTTAAATCTGCTGGCTGCACAAAGGTTAAGCAAATCGCAACAGAAAAATCTCGATCGCGCTGTTACCTTTAAAAATACTGCCATCATCAGGGCTAAAAATGGTTTAATTGCAGGAGTCGATTCTTCTTTTGCAAAAGCCGAAGTTTCCAATGCCAAAATCGCTTTAACAAAAGCTAAAGATTTAGAGCAGGAACAGGCCAACCGTTTGGGTGTGTTAATGGGATTAACCGCAACCTCATACGAGTTAGATACCGCTTCAATTACGCGTATCCCTGGCAACCTGCTGGAAGATACATTAATCAAAAGCTCACATCCACTATTAAAGTTTTACCAAAACCGTGTTGATGTTAGCCAGCAACAGGTTAATTATTTTAAAAAATTATACTACCCTACGCTTAGTTTATTCGGTGTAATGCAGGGCCGTGGTTCGGGTTTTGGTCCAGGTTATGCCTTAGATCAGGCTGCTTATTCTACCAGTTATACCGATGGTATAAACCCTACCCGCGGAAACTATTTGATTGGCATAGGAATGACCTGGAACCTATCAACCTTACTTAAAAACCGCCCGCAGGTACGTGCACAAGAATACATAAGTCAGGGTTTAAAAGAAGAATATAATCTGGTTGATCAGCAACTTAAAGCACAATTGGCACTTGCAGAAACTAAACTGACCAACGCTTTGGCCAATTACAGAGAAGCGCCTATCCAGGTGAAAGCAGCATCTGATGCTTATCTGCAGAAAAATACGCTTTACAAAAACGGGCTCACCACGTTGGTAGATCTTACACAGGCCCTGTTTACCTTAAACCGGGCCGAAACCGATCGGGATATTGCCTTTACCAATGTTTGGCAGGCCTTATTGCTAAAATCGGCAGCACTCGGCAATTACGACATATTTATCAACGAATTTTAATCTGGCTATATTAATGAATTTAATACGTTTCGCACTCCGCAAACCCATATCCATCTTAGTTTTGGTGGCTGGATTGTTCTTTTTCGGTATTGGGGCCATCAATCAGATCAAGGTTGATATCCTTCCGCAGATGAATCTTCCGGTAATTTATATTGCCCACCCTTTTGGCGGATATACCCCTGATCAAATGGAGGCTTATTTTGGCAAACAATATGTTAACATCCTGCTTTTTGCAAACGGTATTAAAAGTATCGAAACCAAAAATACGCAGGGTTTAATGTTAATGAAGCTAACCTATTACGAGGGTACCAACATGGCCCAGGCAGCTGCAGAGCTAAGTGCGCTATCTACGAGGGCACAAGCTATTTTCCCGCCAGGTTCGCAACCACCATTCGTGATCCGTTTTGATGCTTCATCGCTTCCCGTTGGACAATTGGTATTAAGCAGCCCTACCCGCACCAACAACGAATTGCAAGATCTGGCCAATACATATGTGCGCCCTAGTTTTTCAGCTATACCAGGTTTACTCTCTCCTGCCCCTTTTGGTGGTAGTCCAAGAACAATAGAAATAAATGTGAATCCGTCACTTTTGCGTTCACATAACCTGACGGTAGACCAAGTGGTTGAAGCCATTAGGCTAAATAACCAGACCGCGCCTTCAGGAAATGTTAGGATTGGTGATAAAAACTATATTACACCAACCAATTATACCATTAAAAAGGTTAAAGATTTTGAAAACATTCCCTTATTTAAAGGCAGTGTACAAAATTTGCAGCTCCGCGATGTAGCAACCGTTAAAGATGGAGCCGATTTAGTAGCAGGTTATGCCTTAATCAACGGCAAACGCTCGGTGTATTTAAGTATCGCTAAATCTGGAGATGCCTCCACCTGGGATGTGGTTAAAAACTTAAAGAAAAACCTACCGAACATCCAAAATACCTTACCCGAAGATGTTAAGCTTTCTTATGAGTTCGACCAGTCTGTTTATGTAATCAACGCTGTAAAAAGTCTGATCAGTGAGGGGGCAATCGGTGCGATATTAACAGGTTTAATGGTTTTACTTTTCTTGGGCGATAAACGTGCGGCATTGATTGTAATCCTCACCATTCCAACATCTATTATTGCTGGTGTTTTATTTCTAAAGTTATTCGGACAAACGATCAACATCATGACCCTGAGCGGATTGGCCTTAGCAATTGGTATTCTGGTAGATGAATCGACGGTAACGATAGAAAACATCCACCAGCATTTTGATATGGGCAAACCCAAGGCCCTGGCCATTTGGGATGCCTGTAAGGAAATTGCATTCCCGAAACTGTTAATCCTGTTTTGTATCCTTGCTGTATTTGCACCCGCCTTTACCATGACAGGGATTCCAGGAGCATTATTCTTACCCTTGGCATTGGCAATCGGCTTTTCGATGGTGGTTTCATTCCTGTTATCTCAAACTTTCGTACCCATTATGGCCAACTGGCTAATGATTGCACACCCTAAAAAAGGCAGTGAACATCACCCGGGCGTTACACAGGATGAAGCTGATTTTGCAGCAACAGGCATTACACTCGAATCAGAAAAAGATACCTTGAACCAAAAAAGAGTACTGGTTGAGCGAGAAGATTTTAGTGGCAATGGCAAAATTGGTTTCTTTGATAGGTTCCGGAACCGTTTTATGCGTTTCCTTGACCGGATACTGCCTTATCGAAAATCTGTTGTTTTAGTTTATTTGGTGGTAATTATCGGTTTAGCAGCCCTCTTGTTGGCTAATATTGGTCGCGATGTTTTGCCAAGAGTTAACTCAAGTCAGTTTCAGTTGCGTTTACGTGCACCTGATGGAACACGTTTAGAACGTACCGAAGAAAAAGCAAATGTGGTTTTGGCTGAGCTCAAAAAAATGGTCGGCGAAGAACATATGGGTATGTCATCCGTTTATGTTGGTCAACACCCTGCCCAGTTTTCGGTAAACCCCATCTACCAGTTTATGGCAGGGCCGCACGAAGCTGTTTTTCAGGTAAGTTTAAAAGACTTTGAGGAAGATATGGACGATTTTAAAGATCAGTTCAGGGAGAAAATAAAAAAAGTCCTGCCTGATGTTAAACTTTCTTTCGAGCCGATTGAGCTAACGGATAAGGTATTGAGCCAAGGCTCTCCTACCCCTGTTGAAGTGCGTATTGCAGGAAAAAACAAAAAGCTGAATGAAAAGTATGCCAATAAAATCCTCGCAGAACTGAAGGAAATACCTTACATGCGTGATGTTCAGCTAGCACAGCCCATTAAATATCCATCATTAAATATTGATATCGACAGAACACGTGCAGCACAGATCGGGGTAGATATGGCCGATATTTCGAGATCGTTAATTGCCTCAACTTCATCATCACGTTACACGGACAAAAATATCTGGTTAGATGAAAAAGCGGCTTTGCCTTATAGTGTTCAAGTTCAGGTACCGCTTAACCAAATGACCAGTAAAGATGATATTGGAGAAATTCCGCTATTAAAAAATTCGGCACGACCAGTTTTGAGTGATGTGGCAAAAATTACTCCTGATACCACGGCAGGCGAAAACGATAACATTGGTGCTATGCCTTTCCTATCGGTAACGGCAAACCTTTACCATATGGATCTTGGTGCAGCATCAAAAGATGTAGAAAAAGCCATTGCAGCCGTTGGCGAACTGCCAAGGGGATTAAATGTTACCGCCATCGGTTTAAGTAAAGTGTTAACAGATACTTTAGACAGTTTACAATCGGGTTTATTTGTGGCCATTGTGGTCATTTTCCTGATGCTGGCAGCTAATTTCCAATCCTTTAAAGTTCCATTGGTTATCTTAGCTACTGTACCAGCAGTTATTTTAGGTTCACTATTGTTATTAACCATTACCGGATCAACCTTAAACCTGCAATCGTATATGGGGATTATCATGTCAGTTGGAGTATCTATCGCCAATGCGGTATTGCTTATCACCAATGCAGAGCAACTAAGAAAGCACAATGGCAATGCACTCGAATCGGCACGCGAAGCCGCAGCATTACGTTTACGCCCAATTATCATGACGAGTATTGCGATGATTGCGGGTATGTTGCCAATGGCCATCGGTCATGGCGAAGGTGGTGGAGCGGTTTCGCCACTAGGCAGAGCAGTTATTGGTGGTTTATTGGCCTCAACATTCGCTGTACTCATTATATTGCCACTGGTATTTGCATGGGTACAGGGAGAACAGACTACCGATTCGATGTCGCTTGATCCGGAAGACGAAGAAAGCATCCATTACATTAAAGGTTTAGAAGAAAACGAATAAAATCATTATCATAAATGAATACGAAGATATTTTCAACAGGATTATTGAGTACAGGATTTTTAGTGCTAACGGCCATGTATGGTTGTGGACGCTCCGAATCGAAAGTAACACCCAAGAAAGAAAAAGAAGCAGCTATAGCCACCTTCGATCTTAAAAAAGAGAAGTTATCCACCAAACTGAGTTTGCCAGGCGAATTAATTGCTTTGCAACAAGTTGATCTATACGCTAAAGTAAGCAGCTTTGTAAAAACCCTAAAAGTTGATATCGGCTCAGAAGTAAATAAAGGTCAACTGTTGATGACTTTGGAAGCACCTGAAATGACTTCCCAACTGGCTGCAACACAGTCGCGGATAAAAGCACAGGAAGCCATTTATACTGCGAGCAAAGCCAACTATAACCGTTTATACGAAACCAGTAAAACTCCTGGAACGATCTCTACAAACGACCTGGACCAGGCTATGGCAAAAAAAAATGCAGACCTTGCACAGCTTGAAGCAGCAAAGGCGGCTTATAAAGAAGTGAGTTCAGTTCAGGATTATTTAACGATCAGGGCACCTTTCAGCGGAATTATCTCAGCCAGAAATGTAAATTTAGGAGCCTACGTTGGCCCAACGGGTAAAGGCTCTGATTTACCTTTATTTACTTTACAGGATCAGAAAAACCTGCGCTTGGCCGTTTCCATTCCAGAAATTTATACCGGATATTTAAAAGCTGGTGATGAGATTAGTTTTACGGTTAAATCTTTGCCTAGCCAGACCTTTAAGGCTAAAGTGAAACGTTTATCAGGCGCTTTAGATTTACGCTTACGTTCTGAGCGTATTGAAATGGATGTACCAAATGTTTCGAAGATTTTATTACCAGGCATGGTTGCTGAAGTGAACATTCCGCTTCCGGCCAATACCAGCACCTTTATTGTTTCTAAAAAAGCATTATTGGATACCAGCGAAGGATTATTCGTGTTAAAAGTAGCTGGTAATAAAGCGGTTAAAGTAGGCATAAAAAAAGGCCGTGAAACCGACGACAAAGTAGAAGTTTTCGGCGATTTAGCAGAAGGTGACAAATTAGTGGCAGAACCAACCGAGGAAATGCGCGTAGGAATGACGATTAAACCATAACTTTACCTGTATTAAGCACTTAAAATATGTTATCAAAAAATCAAGAGCTTTCTACCCTTCAAAAAAAGGAAACATTAGAGGATTTTTACAATAAATTAAAAATCACAAGGCCTGAAATACCTACGCCAAGCTTAGGGATGATCAATGATATCGGGCACTTTAATGTTTTTAACAGAACTACTGTTTGCAGTAACGTACCATCCGTTTTTAGCCGCAGAGATTTTTATAAAATTTCGCTGATCATAGGTAATGGGATTTTGCACTACCCTGATGCGCAGATTGAAATTAAAGGACGGGCGTTACTATTTACCAATCCGAATATTCCATATTCATGGGAAAGTACTTCGCCAAAACCTGCTGGTTTCTTCTGTTTGTTTACCGAGAATTTTATCCATAACCGTAACGAAACCCTTCGCGATTCTTTATTGTGGCGTATTAATGATAGTCCGGTAATTCATATTAACGAAGAACAGGAAGTTATCTTAACAGATATCTTTACTAAAATGATGAAAGAAATGGATGGCGATTACATCCATAAATACGATCTGTTAAGAAACTATGTACAGCTTATTGTTCACGAAGCACTAAAGGTTAAACCTCAGGAAACTGTTTTTAAACAAAATAATGCATCGGCACGTTTAACTTCCTTGTTTATCGAATTATTGGAAAGGCAGTTCCCAATTGGTTCTACAGAGCATATTTTGGAGCTGAAAACAGCCCACGATTTCGCCTTCCGCTTGTTGGTGCATGTAAATCACTTAAACCATGCGGTAAAAGAAGTAACTGGCAAAACCACTTCTGAGCACATTTCGAGAAGGGTAGCAACCGAAGCGATGGCCTTACTGAAACATACAGAATGGAGTATCGCGCAGATTGCCTATTGTTTAGGTTTCGAGTACCCAGCGAATTTTAACATATTTTTCAAACGTCAGATGCAATGCACCCCAAAGGGTTTTAGAGTAAATTGATCATAATCGTATTAAACCTAGTCGTTTAACAAGTGAAGCGCCAATCCTGAAATGAGGAAACGGCGCTTTTTTTTATGTAGTCATCCGTCATTTCGAGCGTAGTGTAATAAACCTGGAATCTACGGAGACGGTCGTCACCCTGAACTTGTTTCAGGGTCTTATCAATAATGATTTTCAAAAAAAGATGCTGATCCCGATGTAATAGAATTGGGACAGCAGGACGCACCTTTGAATGAGATCTCCTGCATTAGCGACTTTTTTGACATTAAGGATTAAATTTATCCGGTCTTTAACCAGCCTGTAATACTCATCCTTTGTTTATTGGTAAGCAAAACCTCGTGAGCCAGGTCTGAACTTTTAAAGAAAACACTTTTACCGTTATTGGGTGAGATATGCTGTTCCTCATTAACATGATAAATACGTAGCTCTCCACCATCTTCTTTTTTCCAATCGCTGTTCAGATACATAATCATCGAATATTGTCTGCTTCCGCTGTTCTGAAACTGATCGATATGTTTTTTATAGAACGTGCCCGATTCGTAAAGTGTATAATGAAATTCGTATCCGGTGATCCCCGTATAACAGGTACGGTTTAAATAAACCACAAATTCGTCTATCAGATCGAAGAAATCATTTTCATGTTGGTTATTATGCTTTCTGTCTAACCAGTAAATCACATCACTTCTAATCAACTTGTTTTGATTCACAACCGTATCGTTACCCACGCCAGCATTTAAAAGTTTTTTATTTTCAAATAACCCGATCAGGTTATCTTTAAGATGAGCCGCTAAAGAAACACTTAAAAAGTTTTCGGCAATGCCCACTTTATCTTCGATAAAACTATCGATAAGGCAATCAAATATTTTTTCCAACAGATTGTATTAATCTTAAAACGATATGCCTAAGGAATGTAAGGTAGTCTTATTTAATGGCTAAGATGTCATTTCTAAAATTTATATTTGAAACCCCAAAGTGCTACCTATGCAAAACATTTTCCCCGCCCAATACTCCACCTTATCAGCCGCTGCTTTAAAAGATCATTTAATTGAAGTTTATCAGTTGGATCCATTTACAACCTGTCGGTTACTTATCAGAAACGTAAGCGACACATATATTCTCGAAAATCTAAGCCAGAAATATATCTTCAAAATCTACCGCGATGCACACCGCAAACGCAATGAAATTGAAGCTGAAGTAGAATTGCTCAATATTTTAAAAGCAAATGGAAACTCAGTGTCTTACCCCATAACCAATGTAAATGGGAAACAAATTCAGCAGTTTAATGCCATAGAGGGTTTAAGAAATGGCGTGATGTTTTCCTTTGCTGAAGGAAAAGTTATTTTGGATCTGGAAAATGCACATCTTGTTCAATTGGGCCAAGACATTGCCACCTTGCACCAAAGTACTTCTACAATAAAGCTGAATAATGCAAGACCGATATTCAACTTTGAAACGACTTTATTTGAACCTTTACGCGATTTAAAACCTCATTTTACAGAAATGCCCGAGGAATTTGAATACCTGACCAACATTGCCAATAAAGTGGTTAAAAAGTTTGAAGGATTTGATACTTCAAAGTTCAGCTACGGCTATTGCCATTATGATTTTTTTCCAAAGAATTTCCATTTTGATGAAGCGGGAAAAATTACCTTTTTTGATTTCGATTTTGCAGGTGAGGGTTACCTGATTAACGACTTAATGTCGTTCCTTAACCATTATTTCTTCCATCAATTAAATAACCTAATCTCCAAAGAACAGGCAGAAAAGGACTTCAATACCTTCTTAAATGCTTATCAACAAGTTAGACCTTTAACTGATGATGAATTAAAAGCCATTCCCTATCTGGGTATCACTTTTCATATTTTCTTCCTGAAATTCTTTTATGATAATTACGATGATTGGTCGAATGTCTTCTTAACCCCTCGATATACGAAACACCGTGTAACGCAGATTAAAAAATGGGAAGAAATGTATTGTAACTTTTAGGCAATGCTACCTCAAATCTCGACATCCTTTTTTATCTTGTAAAGTAATTCAAAATCAATAAGATGGATCAGAAAATAATCAACCTGTATGATGAGTATACCCATAGTCAGGTAAGCAGAAAAGATTTTATGAGAAAACTGGCTATCCTGGCTGGTAGTACAGCATTAGCCATGACTATTCTGCCTATGCTAGAGAATAATTATGCCGCTGCAGCGGGTTTTAACAGTGATGATATCGAAGTTGAAAATATTACCTACGCAGGTGTTGACGGTGAAATGAAAGCTGTACTGGCCAAGCCAAAAGACAAAAAGAACTTAGGCTGCGTTCTGGTTATTCATGAAAACAGAGGCTTAAATCCACATATTATTGATGTAACCAAACGTGTTGCCGCCGAAGGTTTCCTGGCCCTTGGCGTTGATGCCCTTTCGCCACTTGGTGGAACCCCAGCAGATGAAGATAAGGGGCGCGAGTTGATCGGAAAGCTTGATCCTGAAAAGAACTTAAAGAACTATTTAAAAGGATTGGACTATTTACGCAAAAGAAAAGATGGAAACGGTAAAGTAGGCTGTGTTGGCTTTTGCTGGGGCGGTGCAATGGCCAATAAATTAGCGGTTAATGATCCTAAATTGCAGGCAGCTGTTGCTTATTATGGTGCACAGGCAAATGTGGCAGATGTACCTAAAATTAAAGCGAGTTTAATGCTGCATTATGGCGGCCTGGATGAACGCATTAATGCCGGGATCCCAGCTTATGAGCAGGCTTTAAAAGACAATAAAATTGATTACAAAATTTACATCTACGATGGCGTAAACCATGCCTTTAACAACAATACCTCACCTACCAGATATAACGAAGCCGCCGCAAAACTGGCCTGGAGCAGAACAATTGATCTGTTTAAACAGAAACTGGCAGTGTTAACGCGGTAGTAATTCCTATCACAAGATCGTGATCAGGGTTCCTCAGTCGATTCGTCATTTAGAGCGCAGTGCAACGAAGTCGGGAACTCTTTTAAAAGTGTTATAAAGCTATGGACACAGATTTCTCCACTGCGTGGGAATGATTGTTATGATAAAATGTAATAGCCACTTATCAACCATACTACTTTGTTAAAGCATTATGATTCCCAGTCGATCTGGGAATCATGCCACCAATTAATTCCTGATTACTTAGCCGAAACAATTTCTACATTTCCATTTTCTAGTCCTTTACCTTTAACCTTCAACTCTAGTATACCACCCTTTTTATCAGACTGAACCACCACTACAAGTTTTCCACTGAATAATTTCATGGTTGGTTTTACAAACGATTCCAAAGAAGTAGCATCGCCATTACAAACCGCTTTGAATGTTCCCGCTCCTTTTACTTCAAAATTTAAAGCATTGGTAGCTGTTGGACAAGGTATACCGTTTTGATCAACTATCGATACGGTTACAAAAGACAGATCTTTCCCGTCAGCCGTAATCTCTTTTCTATCCGGGGTCAAAACAATTTTATAAGGTTTACCTGCAGTAGTTACCTTTTCTTCGGCTACGGGTTTTCCATTGCTATCAAAGGCTACTACCTTTAAGGTTCCTGGTTCGTATTTTACATCCATCCACATCAGTCTGTAGCGGTTTTGTGGTGTTGATTTATCTTTTTTACGTATACCCAAACTTTTACCATTCAAGAAAAGTTCGGCACTATCGTAGCTGGTGTACACGAAAACTGGTGTAGTTTTACCTTCTCTTCCTTCCCAGTTCCAATGTGGCAGTAAATGTAAAGTTGGTGCAGTTTTATTCCAACGGCTTCTATACAGGTAGTAACGGTCTTTGGGTAAACCTGCCAGATCAGAAATCCCAAAATAAGAACTTCTTGATGGCCAACTGCTGTCATAAGGGGTTGGTTCGCCGAGGTAATCGAAACCTGTCCAAACAAATTCTCCGATTACCCATGGTTTATCGTCCTGCATTACAAAGTCATCGTCAGGTACATTAGACCAGCTACAATATTCAAGATCATAAGAAGAAGATTGAAAATCAGGATACTGTTTATCGAATCCTTTTACAACCGGAAATTTATATATTCCCCGGGAGCTTACCGTTGAAGCCGTTTCAGATCCTAAAATAAAGCCCTGTGGAAAAACCTTATTGGCTTCTTCGTAAAGATGTACCCGATAATTTAAGCCTGGAATATCCATTAGTGCACCAAAACCAGATTGCATGGTTGCCTTCACCTGATCCATCCCTACGGTAACAGGACGTGTAGGATCTTCCCGATGGAAAATTTCCTGAAGCCATTTAGCCCTTTTAACACCTTCGGAACCAAACTGATCGGGCACTTCGTTTCCTGAGCTCCACATCACGATACAAGGATGATTTTTATTGGCCTGTACCAGATTTATAATATCTTTTTCAGCATCGGTATTAAAATATAAATGGTAACCATTTTCTACCTTGGCTTTTGCCCATTCATCGAAACTTTCGGCAAGAAACATGAACCCCATTTCATCGCATAGCTCCAGTTGCTCAGGCGATGGCATATTATGCGAACTTCTGATCGCGTCGCAGCCCATTTCTTTCAAAATCGTTAATTGTCTTCTTAATGCAGCGGTATTAATAGCAGCGCCAAGCGGACCAAGATCGTGGTGCAGGCAAACGCCTTTAAATTTTCTTACCTGGCCGTTCAGGCTAAATCCTATTCCTGCACTAAAATTGATCGTTCTGATTCCAAATCTTGTTTTTACTACATCCTTCAATATCCCTCCTTCATATACACTTGATACCGAAGTGTACAAATAAGGCCTTTCAGGGCTCCAAAGTTTGGGATTGCTGATTTCTATATTTTGATCGGTTTCGTTTCCAAAGATTGATTTTGCTGTATCAATAGCCACCTGCTTACCCAAACTATCTAAAACCTGCGTAACCAAACGAACACCTTTATCTGTTAATTTAGTTTTGATATTCACTTTGGCAAATTCTTTCTTTACTATTGGGGTGGTTACTGTAATTCCCCATTGTTCGATGCTTTTTTCATCTTTGATGATTAAATGCACATTCCGGTATAAACCTGCTCCAGGGTACCAACGAGAAGATTTAGGCATATTCTTAAGATGAATAGCCAATAAATTATCGCTCGTTTTTAAGTCGTTAGTAATGTCGATATAAAAGTAATTGTAACCGTAATTCCATTGTCCAACCTGTTTCCCGTTTAGGTACACACGAGGTTCGCTCATGGCTCCGTCTATCTGAAGCAGCACTTTCTGGTTTGGTTTAAGCGCTGGGAGATTCAGTTTTTTTCGGTACCAGCCTTCTCCAATATAAGGTAAAGCCCCGGTTCTACCTGTTTTTTCAGTGGCCATGCTTTCGCCGTTCTGAGTGATTGCGGTTATCTGTTTGTCTATCTCCTTATCAAAAGGTCCGCTAATGGCCCAATCATGTGGAACAGAAACAGTTTCCCAGCGGGTATCATTAAAAGTAACTTCGGCAGCATTCGGGAAATTTCCTTTTGAGAATTTCCAGCCTTCATCTAACAGGATTTCGGTTCTTTGGGCAGCAGCATTTAAATAAAAAATACCCACTAAAAAAAGTGGTAATAATATTTTTTTCATCAGAAATTGTTTAGAATAAATTCGACAGCAATATAACTTCTTTTTAAGTTAACACCATATCAAATTAATCCCAGCTTTTCGGTGTTTTAAATTGATTACAGATTGATAACAGCGTGGTGGAACCGAAGTAAGGATGCCGAAGTAGAATTTTGTATTGTCATTTTCAGAACGCTACAATTAAAGTAAAAAAGCCCTTCAATCCTGAGAGGGCTTTTTTATAGTCGTCTATCCCTATAAGTAGGAAGCTCAAAACTAATTAATGCCTTTAATATTTTTAAGGGTTGAATAAACTGAACAGAATTTTTTTTTACGTTAATTCATTCTTAGTTTTTTCGGCTTTATATGTCCTTAAATGGCTATAACAAACTATTACTCCACTCCTTTTGCATTCGTAGGAATAACGTACAGCGATTTTGAAGCTGTAATAAAAAGCATGTTTTTGTCTTTTCCACCAAAACAAATGTTACCGCACCATTCTTCGGGTATATCAATATGGCCAATTTTTTCACCTGTAGGTTTGTAAATATTCACTCCTTTTCCAGTCACATATAAATTTCCGTCGCTGTCTAAAGTCATTCCATCAGAATGCTGATTAAGGAAAAGTTGCCTATCCGTTAACCTCGCATCGGCACCAATACTATAACGATAAGTTTTATTTGCGCTCATATCGGCCACATACAAAAATTTACCATCCGGAGTACCCACAATACCGTTAGGCTTAATCACATCATCAGCAACGATAATCGCTTCTTTTTTTCCTTTCGGGAGATAATATACCTTTTGCCCTTGAATTTCAGGCGTTTTTCTAGTCCAGTAATCGCGCTGATAGTAAGGGTCAGTAAAATAAATGCCTCCTTTAGCATCTAACCAGATATCGTTTGGTCCGTTTACCTTTTTACCTTCATAATCGCTGAAGAGCACTTTTATCTTTTTGTTTTTATCGATAGACCAGATCTGGTTATTCTCGTCGGCACAAACAATTAAGTTTCCTTTTTTGTCGAAATAAGTACCGTTTGCCCTACCTGATTTATCCATATACAGGCTCAGTTTGCCATCAATGCCATATTTCCAGATTTTATCATTAGGCTGATCAGTAAAAAACACGTTGCCTTTCTTATCAACTGATGCACCTTCCGTAAACTTAAACTGTGCAGAAATCACCTTTAAACTGTCCTGAACAAAAAGGTTTTGCCCTTCACTTTGCGCAAAAGAAACGGTACTTAAAGCTGAAACAGCCAAAAAGAAGAAGTATTTTTTCATTTGTATTTTTTTTAATAACCTATCAGGTTTTTGAAACCTGATAGGTTTATAAAGATATTAACTTACCCGTTTCCCTTTCAGTAACATATTTAATGCATCGTTCAGCGTTCCTGCTTTTTGTACTTCGCCTTCGTTTACAAAATAAATTTCATCAGCGTTTTCTATGGTGTTTAAACGGTGCGCAATAATAACAAGCGTGGTTTCTTTCGAAAGTTTATTTAAAATGCTGCCCAAAAGCTGTTCGGTTATGGTATCAATGTTGGCTGTAGCTTCATCAAGGATTAACAGTTCAGGATTTCTTAGCACTGCACGCATAAAGGCAATCAACTGTTTCTGACCCAAACTGATACTGTCTGATCCCGAAGTAATCGGTGTATTCAACCCTTCGTCAAATATGGCTAAAAGTGCGTTTAGATTGGCTTCTTCAATTATTTTCTCCAACTGCGCATCACTTACATCCTTATATTGACTATTACCATACAAAATATTCTCTTTTACAGTTCCTGTAAATAAAAATGGTTCCTGTAAAATAAACCCGATTTTTTGTGTTCTTTCCTCGGCAGAAAATGAACGGATATCTTTACCATTTAATAAAACTGTTCCTTTAGTGGCATCGTACAAACGCGAAATTAAAGAAGCAGTAGTGGTTTTCCCCCCTCCGGTTGGTCCAATTAAGGCATAAGTTTTTCCTTTTTCGAACCTCAGGTTAATGTTATGGAGGATTTCTTTACTGTCATCATAAGAGAAATGCACATTTTTAAACTCCAGTAAAGCATCAGAAGTGATATTTCCGCCAACTTTAATCTGTTTTAGGTCACTCTCCAACGATAAGATCTGTGAGATCCTGTCCCAACTGGCCATCGCCACCTGAAAACTTGTCCAAAGGGCAGCCAATTGCCTTAGCGGATTATAAAAATTGGTGGTATAAGCAATATAACTCACCAATAAACCCAATGTAAAGTTGCCGGTAGAAATCAGGTAAATACCAAATAATAAGGTGATCAGCTGTGCTATACTCGATAACAAACCATAAACTGGCACAAAAATATTATTGGCCAAACCCGCACCTATAGCTGTTTTATAATTTTCGGTATTGGCTTCATTAAAACGTTTCCTAAAATAATCCCTGCGGTTAAATGCAATAATCACTTTAAAGTTGTTCAGGCTTTCCTGTATTTCGGCACTCATTCCGCCAACACTTTTTAAGTTTTTGGCATTTTTTCCTTTTACCCAGGGTGATAAAGCTATTGTAAAAAGAACGATCACCACCGCAGGCGAAAGGGTTGCGGCGCCTAGCTCTAAATTAATCGAAAGCAAGAAAACACCGGCACCGATCATGGTGACAATACTGCCTATAAACTGCATTAACGACTGCGAGAAAAACTGGTTCAGCTTATCGGTATCGTTATTTACCCTCGAAATCAGATCGCCAGCTTTGTTCTGATTAAAAAATGAAACCGGTAACTCCTGCAGTTTATTAAAAATGGCATTACGCAAAGTGTATAACATTCGCTGGCCTACTCCGCCCATCAACCTGGTTTGGGTGTAACCGGTAACCATGGCAATCATGTACATCACCAACAGTATACCACCAAAAAGAAGCACACCATGAAATTGTTTGGTGCGGATATAAGCATCAACCGTGTGGCCTACCAATAATGGCCCCAAAAGTAACAGACCTGAGTTAACCAAAATGGTAATCAGCGCCAGCCAAAGGTTCTTACGTTCAGCCGAGATCAGTTTTAGCAGGCTTTTCAGCGCCTTAAAAGTAGATTGCTTTTCCTGCCTGGTGTTAAGCTGGTTAAGATTGTAGTTCATAATTACTGGTGCTCTGTTGTGAATTGTAAATCTGAACATATTCGGGACTGCTTTTCAGCAATTCCTGATGGGTTCCTTCAGCAATGATTTCGCCCTGCATCAGCAAGATCACTTTATCGTAATGCTCAACAGAAGCTATTTTTTGTGTAATGGAAAGTAAAGTTAAACCAGGATAATTTTGTTGGATGTTCTCTAAAATCCTTTTCTCCGTATTGGTATCAACACGCGCTGTAAAATCATCAAGCAATAAGATCTTCGGATTCACCGCTAATGCCCTGGCCAGCATAATTCGTTGTTTTTGTCCACCCGAAAGGCTGTTTCCACGTTCCGAAACAATAGTATTTAATTGATCAGGTAAGGCATCTACAAAATCTTTCAGTTCAGCAGTAGCTATGGCTTTCGCTAAAGATTCATCCGTAACGGTATCGCTAAAGGCAATATTTTCCCTGATGCTCATGTTGAACATAATGCTGTCCTGGAACACAAAGCCAACCTGCTGGTGAAAATCCTCCTGGTTGTACTTTTTAATTTCTTGGTTATCGAACAGCACCGCACCAGAATCTGCTTCAATAAGGCCTGTTAAAATATAAAGTAATTGTGTTTTACCTGCAGCCGTAGGACCGATAATAGCAGTTCTAGAGCCTGCTTTGGCAGAAAATGAAACCGATTTTAAAACTGGTTTTTGTCCGAAATTTAAATTAAGGTCTTTCGCTTCCACTTCCCCTCGCAATTGTGTGCTTAATGTACCTGGATGTTTGATCTCAGCAGCATTCAACACACTTTCTATCCTTTGGTAAGATGCTGTAGCCTGTGCAATTACATTGCTCATAAAACCGATTACCAAAATGGGAAATATAATGAGCGTAAGGTAACTGCTAAAAGCGGTAAATTCTCCCAGAGTCATCGAATTGGTAATTACAAAGTGGCCACCCAATACCAGAATGCACAAACCAGATAAATTGGCTGTAAAAACGATAACCGGAATCAGCGCCGCAAACATGCGGAGAATGGAAATTCCTAAATCTCTCGCTTTGGCATTCGCATCTATAAATTTATTGTATTCTAAAGCTTGCGAATTAATTACCCGGATTAAAGCCGAACCTAAAATACTTTCGCTGATTACTTTGTTCAGCCAATCGATCACTTCCCTACTCTTTTTGAAAAGCACTTTTACCTTGCTTAGTACATAGAAAAATGCTCCACCGATTATTGGCACAATAGCAATTACGCAAAGTGCCAGTTTCCAGTTAATCATCAGGAGCAGAATACTTGCCCCAACAATTAAAAATATAGACGAGCAGATAGAAACGATTGCCTGCGAAACAAACATTTTAATCGAATCGGCATCAGCTGTAAGATTGGTCAGCAGTTTTGAAGGATTAGCCTGAATAACATAAGCATGGCTCTGTCGCGAAATCTGATCAGATAATCTTGTTCTTAAATCTCTTGCTACACGTTCAGAGGCATAGGTTTGTACAATACTCTGCAGATAAGTAAAGATAAAAACCAGTACAATAGCCAGTGAAAACTGAAGAAGAATGGATTGAAGATTGAAAGTTTTGTTGGTATAAGAGTCGATACCGTTTGCAATAATCTTCGGTAAGAGTAAGTTGATACCGTTACTGAGCAACGCAAACAGGATCAGCATAAAAATTAAGCCTCTGTAATTTCCAAGTAAACTGAAAATACTCGGCTTTTTGGCTTCTTTGGTTTTTTCCATATCAATGAAGATACCTTAAATTGTAGGCTCCAAATTTAGCCCAAAGAAATGATTAAATGACTAAATTATTGAATGAGAGCGTGTAATTTATTCGTAGGCATTTCCTATTTATTAAATTCAATCATTCTCTCATTCAACAGTTAACCGATTTAACAGTTTAAACAATTAACCCCTTACTTACTTTCCTTCAAAACCATATCAATGGTAATGGCAGTGGCTACAATTGCAACTTTCTGATTGCTTTCGGCATAACTTGGATCGATAGAAACATTGTATTTATCGGCCGTGGTGAAAACTTCTTTCAAAGCACCAGCCCACTTTTTGTTTATTTTGCCCATTTCAGCACCTGCATTATTGGTGATGCTAAAGTTCCATGCTTTCCAATCGCCAGATATTTTTGCGATCTCTTCTCCAGACGTTGGACTCGAAATGGTAAAAGTAGGCTTGAAGAATTTAAATTTTTGTTTAATAATGCCCACTTCAACACCAAGCGGATCGGTAACAATAATTTTCGACATCCAGAATGTCCACCCTCTTGTAATGGTGGCCTGCAACTGGTCGTTGGTATCTGTAATTTCTAATTTAAAAGGCATCATTCGCTTATCAACCAATAAGGTTAAAGCCTTTTGCCAGCCAGAAATACGCTGTTTAATAATCCCGATCTGAGCGCCCTGATCGTTGTACACTTTGTACTCGTTCGCAAACTTTAAAAAGTTTACTTTCTCATCAATAAAATACTCGTCGCTTAAAAAAAATGGAGGAATCTGCTTGTTCATATTGTAGATTTAATATTAGATAAGTTGCTAAAATATATATTTTTTTTCATTGCAGGTTCAAGTAGCGGTGAGAGATCGTCATTGCGAGGAGGCTTTTTCAGCCGACGAAGCAATTTTTATCACAAGGATCACTAGCATGAAAGATTGCTTCGTCGTTCCTCCTCGCAATGACGAACTTTCTTTTGGAATCTATCGATGGTAACCTGGTGAAGAACAAATATTAGGCTAGTCTTTTTACCACAGATGCACACAGATCTTAATATCTGTGTGCATCCTTTTTTATCTGTGGTTAAGATTACTCCAACAGATTTAAAACCAATTTGCAACGAAACATTGCTACCTTTGCAGCAAAAGCCATTGAAGAAAATGGTTAAACCCAAAACACATGATTGAAATAGGAAAATACAACGAGTTACGGATTTTAAGCAAAACAGAAGCTGGATTAAACTTAACCGATGGCGATAAACTGGTCATCCTGCCCTACCAATACGTTCCGAATGGCGTAGAAATTGGCGATAACATTACCGTTTTTGTTTTTGTACAAAAAGATGGCCGCTTAACCGGGACTACACAGAAAGCTTATGCGGAAGTGGGGGATTTTGCTTTTTTGAAAGTGGTTTCTGATGGTGATGATGGCGTGTTTATGGATCTTGGTATCGATAAAGATGTGTACGTACCAGACCGCGAGCAAAAAAGGCCGATGCAAAAAGGCTATAAATATGTGGTTTACCTGTATTTAGACGAAAGTAACGATCGCTTGTTGGCTTCTTCTAAACTGTATGATTTTGTTGAAGAAGATGGTTTCGATTTTGAAGAGGGCGACGAAGTAAGCTTATTGATTACCGAAGAAACCGATCTTGGTTTTAACGCCATTATTAACAATACTTATATTGGTTTGCTTTATAATAACGAAGTTTTTGACAATATCCAACCGGGCGAAATGCGCAAAGGCTGGATCAAGAAAATCCGAGTGGAAGGTAAGATCGATTTAACCCTACAGCCAAGTGGTTACGGCCATATTCTCGATTCGAAAGAGATGATGCTAAGAGAGCTTAAAAAGAGTGGTGGTGTAATTGAGCTGGGCGATAAAAGTTCTCCTGAAGATATTTATCACCGTTTCCAGATCAGTAAAAGTGCCTTCAAAAAAACCATTGGTTCATTGTACAAAGAGCGCTTAATTGTACTTTCTGACGATTCGATTAGATTGATTACAGACGACGAAGCAGAATAATTTATTTCATAAAAATCATTAAGATTGGTCGTCATTCCCAACTTGATTGGGAATCTTAAAGCGCTTGCATTACGATTCCCGCCTGCACGGGAAAGACGACCAATCATGAATTAACCAGTAAAACTTACTATAAGTCTAATTCAAATTAAACTTCTCGCTCTGAATTTTCACTGCATTCGAGGCAGAAACAATGGCCACGATCATAATTCCGATCACAATAGCTAAAATAACCTGCAAAGTAGAGTATACCTTCGTTCCCGAAACGAAGATCTTTGAACCTTTAATCAGATCATTACCCACTTTAGATTGTATTTTAATCAAGGCCGAAAGCTTAGTCAGTGTTTCATCAACAGCATTTTTTCCCATCGACTCATAAATTATTCTTCCTTCAGTACCAGCTATGTTCATTATTTTCGCCTCCAATCCCTGTTGAACAGTTAATGCTTTTTTAAGATCGTTTAAAAAACTTTTCTCCTGCTTTACCAATAAAGTAAGTTCATATTTGTTGATTATCGAATCTATTTTACGGTTGTATTTATTCATTTTTACTATACTGGTTGAAGGCTGAACGTTACCATCCCCGAATAATATTTCCTGAAGAATCTTATTTTTATAAAACAGGTTTTCGGCAATAAAGTATAAATCTGTCGCCGGAACAAGCCTATCATTGTACATCGAAATAAAAGATTCATTAATCTTCTCTACACTTTTGTCTTCCAAAAAACGGATCAACAAAGTGCAGCACATGATGCAGAAAAGCAGAAAAGCTATTTTTAGCTTGTTTTTAAGACTAAAGGCAAATTTCATATATAATTTGGTTAGTATGTTCACCACAAGGGCACAAAGAAAATCAATCTGTGCAATCCTTAAATCTGTGTAATCACTTTCTAAAAGTAGTCCTCCTGTGCCGTCTTCGCGAAAAGCTGAGGCGCAAAATTGACTAAATATAGTTCTTTTTTTGCTCTCGTTACAGCAGTGTATAACCAGCGGAGAAAATCAAGATCGATCATTTCTTCTGTGAGGTAGCCCTGATCAGCAAAAACAGCATCCCACTGTCCGCCCTGTGCTTTATGGCAGGTAACCGCATAAGCAAACTTAATCTGCAGGGCATTATAAAAAGGATCGGCCTTAATGGCCAACATCCGCTGTCGCTTATTGGCAATATGCTCATAATCTTCATTAAGTCCGTCAAAAAGTTTCTTATTTTGTTCGTAAGGAAGATTTGCACTTTCTAAATTCAAAGTATCCAGCATTACTTTGCAGCTGATCTGCCCCGCTGCCGGAAAATCCATAAACTCTAAAGTGGCATCGGCAAAACGGAATCCATAACGCTCTTCCTCTCCCCTTACACGGATCACCTTTGCCATATCGCCGTTGGCGATAAAAGCGGTATCTTCATTATCAGGCAGCCAGAAATAATTGTTCCGTACAACCATAATCTGATCGCCGCCAGTTAACTCTTCTTCGCGGTACAACAACCTGGCTCTAATCTGCTGGTTATACACATTGGCCGATTTATTGGAACGGCAAACCACCAGGGTATTTTCCATACCGAATTTACGGTAAGCGTATTCCAGTCCTTCAACCAAACGCGCCCCGGGCATATTGTAAATATCGGTATAACTTTTAGTCAGGAATTTAGGCATTGGATTTTCAGGATTTTTAGCAATCTGATTTCTCAACATTGTAGCATTGGCCAAAATACCCGATTTCTTTCCTTGCCTAACCACTTCCTTTAACTCAACAGATGACACGGTTAACGCAAATTTATCTTTGAGGTACTGTTCGTTCAGTGCGGGGCTATCTAAACTCCCCACAGGAGGTAACTGAGCGGTATCGCCCACAAAAAGCAAAAAGCAGTTTTTGGTATTGTACACAAACTCCAGCAGATCTCTTAATATTGAAGAGCCTGTTTCGTTAAATTCATCGGCAATCATCGAGGCCTCGTCGATAATAAACAATGTATTTTCCGAAAGGTTAGGTGCCAATTGAAACTGCATTTCGGGCGATGCCGCCGAGCGCTTGCGGTAAATCCGTTTATGTATGGTTAATGCTTTACGGTATGAATACTGGCTCATTACTTTCGCTGCCCTTCCCGTTGGCGCAAGCAGTTCACTACGCAAGTTAAATTGTTTCAAAACCTTCACCAAAGCCGCTACAGAGGTGGTTTTGCCTGTACCAGCGTAACCCTTAAGCACAAAACAGCGGTACTCGTCGTCCTGTTGCAAAAACACCGACATCCGTTCGCAAAAAAGCAATTGCTCCTTAGTTGGTGTATGTTCGTATGCTGAAGCTATAAGCTGGCTTTTATCGGGTATCATCTCTAATGGTTAATTGTTTTAAACGGTTAATCGGTTAACAGTTTGGTGTAGGTAAAAATAGTACCTGAGTTTTTAGCACAGCCCTATTTAGCTAAACCGTATTGAAGCGGTATCTCCCGATCTAAATGAACATTTGTTTTTTCGCAAAGGTTTGATCGGGAATTTAGCGGAAAGACGGACTACAGTACCCGATTAGCAGTACAGCACCTTTCCAAACAAATGCAATCGCTATGCTTTCTGCTCCTTGCTATTATAAAAGTAAGGTTTCGATGCGATGTGCCATTACCATATTTTGTTTTTTGCTGTAACTGAAAATAGTAAAATGGCCATCTTGAGAGGCTACCAAACCAATAGATTGGGGCTGATCGTTAACAAACTGGGCTACAGAAAAGTGCCTGGTCCCTCCGAGCTGTCCGGGATAAAGAATTTTATCTTCGCCACCAACAATGGGTTCCGAAAATGCAATCTGTTCTACTGTAGGTTTGCCTTTAGCACGACCGATTTTTGCGCCAAATGCAATCAGATCAAACTCTTCGTTAATGATCGTAGCGCCATCAACAGCTGTTAAACCCGCCAAATGCTCTACTTCACGGCGAACAGCACCCTGCGAGAAAATTTCGCTCTGGTTGCCGCTCTGTTTCGCCAGATTGGATAGGCCACAAAATGGAGGTTCTACCAAATACTGTATCGGGTGGATGATAGATTCTTCCCATTTTGTATCGCCTTTCGGCACAATTAGTAAGGCTCCACCACGGCCATGGGCACGCATAGAAACCGAAAACTGGATCAAAATATTAATGGGATCGTTCCAGCTGGCCAAAACAGTCAGATCTAACAAGGCCTGCAAAATAGGTGGACAATCTTTATTTGCACAACTGGTATCATCAACAATACGGATCTGCTCCCCTTTAAGCACAGCAACATTGGTAAATTTTCCAATGCCGTAAATCCTTCGGTGTTTAATTACGATTAATCCAGGTTCAGAAACATCAACAACAAAACAGAAGTTCGGAATATTAAGGGTTGTACCCCAGATATAAAGTTCGCCATCTTCTTCCCAAACCCCTAAGTGAATTCCTGAACGTTCAATCCCAGGCGCTATTTTGGTTAAGGTATTGGCATTTAACGCTAGTTTTTTCGCAAAACGTAACGGTTTCGACGTTTGCTCTGGTGGTAAAAAAGCAATCGAAATCCTCGGCGAATGCCCCTCTTCCTTACGTAAGCTGCTCCAAAAAGCAACATCTATTATCGCTTCAATTATTTTTCGATCCGGTTGAGTAGCCAAATCTATCTCACCCTGTGCAATTGCATTTTTATGCAGTTTAACAAAATGTTGCTCAATAGTTGCTGCAATCGTGTTTGCCGCTTTGTAGGTAGGCTTGTAACTCATGTTCCGAATTTAAGTCGAATATTTCGATTTTTGAATAGCAGAAAGGTTTGATTTTGGTAAAAAAATACAGACATTTTTACCACAGATCTTCACAGATAAACGCAGATATTTTCTATGTACTTTTAACCGCAAAGCGCGCAGAGTCAAGATTAAGCACAAAGACGCAAAGAACACGAAGTTAATTGTATATTTGAGCGAATATTAATTCACTCAAGTGTCTCTGGTAGTAGAAAAAAGCATTGGTTCATTGGGCAATTGGTAAGCAAAATGACAAGGAATTGTTTCCGTGAACTCCGTGTTTCCGTGGCAAAAGATAAATTAATTCACTTATCAGGTTAAGAATTTAAACAAATAATCTGTGTTTATCCTTTTTTATCTGTGGTAAAAAAACAAAGCAGGAAGCTTACCGTTAAGCTATCAACCAATAATTCTGTGGCAAAACCAAAAAATTAACCTCATCTTACCGTTAATCCTCAAAAAAGTCTATTTTTGTTTCAATGAGTAACAATAGTCTCTTATTAGTCGACCCAAATTTTAAAGCTGATGCATCTGCAAACTGCCATTTATTGTTAAAAATAACGAATGACAGCTTTTCTTATGCTGTGGTAGGCAAGGATACAGAAGAGATTAATATCATTTTTGATAAACAAGGTTGTGAAGATGTACAGAAAGAACTGAAATCTGCCTTTGAAACCGATAGTTATTTGTCACTGAACTATGTAACGGTAAAAGCCGCAATCCATACCTCAAATTTTATTTTTATTCCTGATGAATGGTTTGATGGCGAACATCTGTCCGTTTACGCTAAGTATTTAGGTTCCGATGCTAAAGTTTACACTAAACACAATGATAAGTTAGGTTTTAATACTGTTTTTTGTTTAGATGAGGATTTAAAATCAAACCTGCCTGAAAAAACAGATTTATTTCCACAGTCTGAACCATTAATGGTTTTATTTAATCATTTGGCAGACGAATCTTTATTAATAGATTTTACTGCAGTATCTTTCAATGTACTCTACGTAAAAGATAAAAAGATAGTTTTTCAAAACCATTATCAATCAGAAAACGCTGAAGAGTTTAATTATTTCCTGTTGCTGATGATCGAACAACTGGGTTTAACTGATACCATTCCCGTTTATTTACAAGGCATTATAAACGAAGACGATGAACATTATAACTGCTTGTTAAAATACTTTAACCAACTTTATTTCTTTCTTCCTGCTGGAAAACAAAATAGCGAATTATTGGCCGATATGCCCAAACACTATTTCAGCGGTCTCCTTGCTTTAGATTTATGCGAATAATTGGTGGCAAATTAAAGGGCATCCGTTTGCAGCCCCCTGCAAATTTACCGGTGCGCCCAACTACGGATATGGCCAAAGAAGCACTCTTCAATATCCTCAACAACAAATATGATTTCGAAACCTGTTCTGTTTTGGATTTATTCTGCGGTACCGGAAATTTAACTTTCGAATTTGCCTCACGTGGTGCAGAAAGTATTTTAGCGGTCGATATGGATTATGGTTGCGTAAACTGGGTTAAAAACACAGCAAAACAACACCAGTTTGATCAGGTTGATGTGCGTAAAGGCGATGTTTTCAAGTTATTAAAACAAATGACTGGCGCTTACGACCTGATCTTTGCCGATCCGCCCTACAACATGCCTAACATTCCACAGATTCCGGTGATAGTAAAGGAGCAACAATTGCTCAAACCTGATGGCCTGTTAATTGTAGAACACCAAAGTAACATGAAACTGAACAGCCAGCCCGGCTACACCGAAACCAGGAAATACGGCAATTCATCGTTCAGCTTTTTTGAGTTATAGTAGTTCAATCGTTCATTGGTTAATGGCGCATAGTTAATTTATTTTTAGAAAGTGAGCACACAGCGCGTTATGGCGGTCTTCAGTCCTGCTTTTCATTGCAAGTCCTCACCCGATAAAGGATCGGGTTCCGGGCTTTCCATTGCAATCAGGCTTAAAATAGACAGTCTGCTCCAGTTATAGTGCCGTTTAACTTCTTAATGCTCTTAATTTCTTAACGGTAAAAGATTAAGCCAGGTGCATTCCGTGTAAATCTGTGTTTACGTGGTAAAAAACAATCTCTTTGTGTTCTTCGTGTCTTAGTGGTAAATAATTTCACCATAAAAATCTATATTTGAATCATGAAAATAGCGCTATTTCCAGGCTCATTTGATCCGATCACTATTGCTCACGTAAACATTTTACAACGTGCCACTCCACTTTTCGATAAAATTGTAGTGGGTATCGGACTAAATAGTTCTAAACAGAATTTCTTAAGTGCAGAGCAGCGTCTTCAAATTTTACAAACTGTTTTTAAAGGCTATCAGAATATCGAAATCCAAACTTACGAAGGTTTAACAGTAGATTTCTGCAGAAAAATTGATGCCACCTATATGGTGCGTGGTATCCGTTCGGCTGCTGATTTTGAATATGAAAGAGCCATCGCACAGATCAACCAGACCATGATGCCCGAAGTAGAAACCATTTTACTTTTAAGCAAACCCGAATATTCTGCCATCAGCTCTACCATTGTGCGCGATATTTTAAGAAACCATGGTGACGTAAGCCCATTTGTACCCAAAGAAGCACTTAGCTTTTTATAGTTTTTAATGATGTGCTGTCTTATGTTTAATGTGCTGTCAGGTGTTACCACCTGACTGATAGATCATTTACATACATATTTCTAACGCAACTAGTCTTAGCGTATCGCTAAGAGGTAATTATTGTTATACCAAACACCAATTACTGGAGATAAAGTATAGTCTGAGCGAGATGCTAAGACCAGTAAATTTAATTTATTGGTGTCAGATAGAAATATCTGACACCACGATCACCATCATAAACTTCAGCCACTAAAAAAATGTCAGTCTGGACGGAGTCGAAGACTTTTACCCTATCGTTGTTCATCCTCCCTTACAGTAGTTTAATATTATTTAAATTTAAAATGTAACGTTTTAAAGAATCGGTTACCAATGGGTTATAATATTAAATGAAAGAAACAGAAAACATATTCCTCACCCTGATCAACCAGCACAAAGCGATTATACATAAGATTTCTAAAATGTATATGAACGGTGTTGAAGAACAGCGCGATCTGTTTCAGGAAATCGTATTACAACTATGGAAAGCTTACCCCACTTTTAAGGGTAATTCCAAATTTACCACATGGATGTACCGCGTATCCTTAAATACGGCATTAATTTACTTTAAAAAGGACAATAGAAAAGTAGATAAAACACCATTGGATGAAAATATTGATGTAATAGATGTAAACGAGAATGAAGGAAAAGAAGAGAAATTGGTCTATTTGTATACTGCCGTGCAAGAGCTCAATGTGATAGAAAAAGCATTGATATTTCTTTTTCTCGAAAACCAATCCCATCGCGAAATTGCCGAAAACCTGGGCATCAGCGAGGTAAATGCACGGGTTAAACTCAATAGAACTAAAGAAAAATTACAATTCATCATAAAGAAAAACGGTTATGAATTTTGACGATATAAAAAATGAATGGAATGCTGAAACTCCAGAAGGAAGCAACATTTCTACCGATATGCTTAAAATAAAACAGGCACATACCCCAATCGATAAAATAAGGGCGAAAATGAAACACGAGTTTTTTTACCAGATCTTCTTTTTGGTACTCATTGCCTTTATCCCTTTCTTTTTTGGTTTCTCATCAATAATGAATCAAGTGTTTTTAATGTTTTATGCCATCACCTGCGGATTTACCGCTTATTATTTTTTTAAGTTTTATCTGTTCTATAAAAACTCTTACGATATGAGTTTAGATACGCGCAAAAACATCCTTTGGTTTTTCTACGAAATGAAACTTAATATCGAACTATATAAAGCCCTCACCTACATCGTTGCCTTTATCGGCGTCGCATTCATTGCAATTTATCTGTTTATAGAAAAAGCTTCAATTTTCAACAAAATTTTAGCTAATCTTTCATCGGTTTACATCTTATTAAACTGTTTTATTACCATTCTGATTATAGGCGTAATTACCGAATTATGGGCTTGGTATTACTATGGCAAGTATTTAAAGCAGGTAAAAAAAGTAGTTGATGAGTTGGATTATGAATAATCAGTGCAGTCAGATGTTACCATCTGACTTTTAAAGGTAGAACTCCAATTGTTCCGATCCGTGTCAGATAGAAATATCTGACACCACACGATGTGCAGTCAGATGTTACCATCTGACTGTTAAAACTTGCTCATACGGATTATTTACCAAAAAAGATGCTGACCACGTAGTAGCTATTAGGCCATTAAAAACATAATAAACCTCTAATAAAACAAGTTCAGCAGGACGATCTCTGGGATAGAACGCTTATAGTATTCCTCCGGCCCTCAGCACATCCATAATTGATGGAAAAGTATTTTTAATCACAGGCGAAATGTGGTTTTTATCTAGCCAAACTGCTTCATCAATGCCTTCTTCCTTTTGAGGTATCAATTTTGGTTCGCCTTTAACCTTCATTTTGTACCAATTGGTTTTCTTAATCACCATTTTTGTACCAATTGGGTAAACGTGATAGGTTTTACAAAGTTTTTCTTCGCGTTTAAAAACCCTGATTCCGCACTCCTCTTCTACCTCACGAACAGCGGTTTCTTTCATTTTTTCACCTTCCTCTAGCTTCCCTTTGGGCAGATCCCACTTTTTATTCCTAAAAATAAACAGAAAATTGCCATTTGCACTCTCTACCAAACCACCAGCGGCTTTAATAATGGTACAATCTTTCTTTAACTTTTTAAAGGTCTCCTGAGGGTTTTTTGTCAAGAAAATATAGCTCTTTTTAGAACCATTTTTTAGTTTTTTGTAGAATGTTTGCAGATTAAAATCCTGAAATTCCAGTTGTTGAATTTTTTCTTTTTGCTCTGGCAAAAAATCTGAGATATACAAAGTGTTATCGTTGATATAAATTCTATAATTTCTTGGCATATATTTTTAACACACATTAAATAGAGAATGATGCTTTTTTATAGCAACCCGCTCCTTTCCCGATTATATTTAAAGAGTTCTTTCTGCGAAACCTATACATTTTGCAATGCCCTAAAAGTAGAAAAATTGTTGAGTTATTTATAGGATATAAAAAAAGGTTACAACAATTAATGTTGTAACCTTATCTAAATTAACGCTCTCAATCAAAGATTGATGCAAGGCTCTCACCCCTTGCTTGGTACAAATATAGAATAATTTATTAAAGAGTAAAAAAAAATAATTATTTAATCAATGATGAACCTTTATAACCAAAAGCCATACACACTGGAATGTAAAAAAAATGGTTAGTTACCTATATTGAAGCATTCACCTGCAAAACAATGGCGAATAATTCCTGCAACGATGAATATTTTTTATAATTTTAACTTTTTAATCTGCCATGCCCATACCTTCACTATCCGAAACAGATCTGGAAGCATACCGAAAAGATCTTTCTAACCCAGGAAAATCGACAGGGACGCTCTTTATCACATTAACAGGGCTTTATCAGCGTTTTGCCGGCAATGAACAGTTATTGGCCAATTTCGAGTACGCATCTGAACTTCATAGTCTGGAGAGCAGCTACGCCTCAAAAAAAGAACATTACAATAAAGAAATTGCAGAGCTTAAAAGGCAGTTTAAACAATTAGATAACCGTATTATTGCCGCAGAACAAAAGCTTCGTCATGGTATCCCCGACGATTTGATGGTAATGGATAAAATTATAGCGGAGCAAGAATCTATCGTAGAAGATCAGGAAAAGCTTAACAATGCCGAATCATCCATCGTAGAGCAGGTTAGAATAATAGATATAGCCCATGGAAAAGACCTTCAGAAACTAGAACAACAACAAAGCAATAGAAATACACCGCTTAACAGTAAATTTTCTGCTTTTAATGAGCAGATAAAACAAGCAGAAAAACGTATTACGCTAAAAGCAAGTGCAATCTCGATTATTGCCATTATCGGCATTCCTTTAATAATAGATATGGGCTTGGTATCATTAGGATTGCCTGCCTTAAGCAAGAATACCAATAACCTGATCTTTACGCATTATATCTTTTTAATCATACTGATCCTGGTTGAATTGTTCCTAGCCGAAAAGATCAGAAGCAGGATTTCGCGGATGTTATCCATCTCTTACCTTAAAGATTCGCTAGCTACGCTACAAAATCTGCTGTTGGACAACAAAAAGCAGATTTCCAAAGTAGAATCTGATCATAACATCTCTATATCAGAATTTGTAAAGCAAAATTATGCAACTTAGGAGAATGATCTGTCTGATAAACAAATAGGGATTTAGAACCTTTTTCAGCACAAAATCCCTATATTGTTAATGTGATCTGATATTTAGATCTACAGCGTAGCCATATCAATCACAAAGCGGTAACGTACATCGCCTTTTTCCATACGTTCATAGGCGTGGTGGATATCTTTCATATCAATCATTTCGATATCCGAAACGATATTGTTCTCTGCACAAAAATCTAACATTTCCTGAGTTTCGGCAATACCTCCAATACCCGAGCCAGCAAGACTCTTTCTACCGCCAAGCAAACTAAAAGCAGCAATTTCTGCCGGTTTAGGTGGAACACCTACACAAATGTGTATACCATTTGTTCTCAACAGAGACAGGTACATGTTAAAATCGTGCTCAGCAGATACGGTATCTAAAATAAAATCGAATGTACCCCTGGCAGCTTTAACCTGCGCAGGATCGGTAGTTACCACAAAATGATGGGCACCAAGTTTTTTTGCATCTTCTTCTTTTTTTGGCGAAGTACTCAATACCGTTACTTCGGCACCAAAAGCTACACCAAATTTCACAGCCATATGGCCTAAACCACCTAAACCCAGTACAGCCAGTTTATGGCCTTTTCCTACTTTCCAGTGTTTTAGCGGAGAATAAGTGGTAATACCTGCACATAAAAGCGGTGCTACAGCAGCAAGATTCAATTTATCCGACACATGAAGTACAAATTCTTCTCTTACTACAATCGTATCTGAATATCCACCATAAGTTGGTGTTTTACCATCTCTTTCTAAACCATTGTATGTTTGCGTATTTCCTTCTAAACAATATTGTTCTAAATCTTGCTTACAGTTTTCGCAAACCTGGCAAGAATCTACCATACAACCAGTACCGGCAAGATCACCAACTTTAAATTTTTTAACATGATCTCCAACTTTTGTTACCCTGCCCACAATTTCATGGCCAGGAACCATCGGGAATATCCCAGGAAACCAATCATTTTTTATCTGGTGAAGATCTGAGTGGCAAACCCCGCAGAAAAGTATCTCGAACTGAACATCATGAGGTCCTACTTCCCGGCGCTCAAAATTCCAGGGTGCAAGATCTGTCTCGGCATTTTGCGCCGCATATCCTTTTGTTGCTATCATAAAAATTCAAATTAATTTTACCTTAACAAAGGTACACAGCGGTTTGCTATGAACAATTACACAAATCAAATAAATCATTGCGAAATTCAAACAATCTCGCCCATTCACATTAAAATTCTAAACATTCAGAGCCTGTTTAAATTTTAGCAGAATTTATTCGTATGTCAGTCTGTCCAAAGGACTCCTATGGAGAGCGTAGTCGAAGCCCCATTTTTTGACTTATTAAAAGCATTTCTACTCCGCTCAGCGTGACAGAAATATTAGATAAGTAAAATAATTGTATTAAATTAAACAGGCTCTCACTTTAAACAAAAATATTTATTTATAGCTACAAACTTCGTAAGTATAAAAACTTGGCCACACCAATATAACATTTACATTCTTCTATATTTCGCCCCTTACTATTCTTTATCACACTGATTTACAAGTAGTGGCAAGAAATAACTTTTACCATCCATCAAAATTTCCGATATTTGTATCATTTGGAAGTCGTTATTAAATTCAAATCCCGACATTTCCTTCCTCGCTAAAACAAGTGGGGCTTAATAAACGTTATGACAAACACAAATAAATCTGTAATTTTGAGCCATGTATAATAAAAGTGATATTGAATTAAAGGTAGCGGAATTTTTATTACAGATAAAAGCAATCAAATTACAACCAAACAACCCTTTTACCTGGGCATCAGGTTGGAAATCGCCAATTTATTGCGATAACAGAATTACCCTTTCTCACCCTCAGGTTAGAACTTACATCCGTCAGAAACTTGCACAGGCCATTCAGGAAGAGTTTGGTTCGGTAGATGTTATTGCTGGTGTTGCAACCGCTGGAATCCCTCAAGGTGTTTTAGTAGCTCAAGAACTTGGTTTACCTTTTATCTACGTAAGAGCAAAGGCTAAAGAACATGGCACTGGAAGTTTAATTGAAGGCGAAGTGGTAGAAGGTCAACGTGTGGTGGTTATCGAAGATTTAATTTCAACCGGAAAAAGCAGTTTACAAGCTGTTGATGCGTTAAGGGCTGCAGGTTTATCGGTAGCTGGCTTAGCGGCAATTTTCACTTACGGTTTCGAAAAAGCAGATGAAAATTTCGCAGCTGCAAAATGTCGTTACTTAACCTTATCAAACTATGGTGCTTTAATCGATTATGCTGCCGAGCACAGCATTATTGCCAAAAGTGATATGGAATTATTAGGTAAATGGCGTTTAAACCCTTCAGAATGGGGACAAGGACAAGTTTTGAGTTCGGAGTCTTAAGTTTTGAGTAAAAAACAAAAATCTATAAAAAATATATAATGACTGTTATTGAAAGCGCAGTGGAGGTGAATAAACCAGTTGCAGAGGTTTATGCATTTCTATCCGATATGAACAATCATCAGCAACTGATGCCAGAAAATATTTACAACTGGGAATCTACCGAAGATGATGCACGGTTTACCATCCAAAATATGGCAAAATTGGCCATTAAGATTTCGAACCGTATCGAAAATCAGGAAATAACAGCAATTCCGAGTGAAAAAGCACCTTTCGATGTAGAGTTAAAGTGGACTGTAGCAGATAACGGAAACGGAACAACTATAGCTAAACACATTATCTCAGCTGATCTGAACATGATGATGAAAATGTTGGCATCTGGTCCCCTACAAAAACTGGCCGATCACCAAACGGAAAAACTGAAAGAAATATTGGGATAAAAGTGATTGCACAGATAAAAAAGACGAGTTAGACCTCGTCTTTTTTTATGCGTAAAAATTCTATTGTGTTCTCTTATCAGCACATTATTTTAATACCTTAGTTTTCGAATAACCTTTAAACTATGAACCTCAGATTTCTTCAGGTAACTGCTTTATTTTTTGCCCTTGCTCCTATTTCCAAAACACTTGCTCAATCGCTTACCGCCTTAAAAACCGAATATTTAGTTAACCCGATCGGCTTAGATAATCCAAATCCACGTTTTACATGGCAAATGAACGATGCCGGTCAGGGAGCCAAACAAACAGCCTACCGCGTTCTGGTAGATACCGATTCGGCTTCACTTGTTAAAACCAATACAAAACTTTGGAATACAGGCTGGGTTAAATCAGATGATAATCTAGTTATTTATTCGGGCCAGCCACTAAAACCTTTTACTAAATATTTTTGGAGGGTTGATATTGCTGATGGAAACCAAAAGAAATCAAACAAAGTGTATATCGCCAGCTTTGAAACCGGCATAATGAAAATGGAAAACTGGCAGGGTGCATGGATTTCGGATAGTGAAAATACCAAGCTTAAGCCTGCACCCTATTTCCGGAATACCTTTGCGACGATTAAAAAAATCAGATCGGCCAGGGCTTACATCGCTGCAGCTGGCTTGTACGAACTCTCCATCAACGGCAAAAAAATTGGCAACCACCGCATGGACCCGATGTATACCCGTTTTGATAGACGAACGTTATACGTTACCTACGATGTAACCAAGGCCATCAACAAAGGCAAAAATGCTATTGGCGTACTACTGGGCAATGGTTGGTACAACCACCAATCGACAGCAGTTTGGTATTTCGACCGTGCTCCCTGGCGCAACAGGCCAACTTTTTGTCTTGATGTACGCATTACTTACGAAGATGGCACAACCGAAACCATTAAATCGAGTAAAGAATGGAAAACAGCTTTAAGCCCGATTATTTTTAATAGTATTTATACAGCCGAGCATTACGATGCCCGCCTGGAAAAAGCAGGCTGGAACACGCCAGATTTTGACGATACAGATTGGAAAAGTGTAATGTACCGTTCTGCACCATCTAAAAATATTGTTGCACAGGCCATGCACCCTATCCGTAATGTTGAAGAAATAGCAAGCAAAAGTTTAAGAAAGTTTAATGATACCACTTATCTTTTCGATCTGGGCAGAAATATTTCGGGCGTAAGCAAAATCACAGTAAGCGGACCTGCCGGAACTGTTATAAAACTGAAACACGGCGAGCGTTTATATACCAACGGACACGTAGACATCTCCAATATTGATGCCCATTACCGGCCAACTGATAATACTGATCCATTTCAGACCGATATCCTGATTTTAAACGGAAAAGGTGAACAAAGTTTTATGCCGCATTTCAATTATAAGGGTTTTCAATATGTAGAAGTGAGTAGCTCCGCTCCCATACAATTGAAAAAAGAAGATCTGGTAGGCTATTTTATGCATAGTGATGTTCCAGTTGTTGGTGATGTTAAATCTTCAGAGCCGATCATCAATAAAATCTATTACGCCACCAATAATTCTTACTTATCCAATCTTTTTGGTTACCCTACAGATTGCCCGCAGAGAGAGAAAAACGGATGGACAGGCGATGCACAGATTGCCATAGAAACAGGTCTTTATGGTTTTGACGGCATTACTATTTACGAAAAATGGCTCGCCGATCATCGCGATGAACAACAGCCAAATGGTGTTTTACCTTCAATTATCCCTACCGATGGCTGGGGTTATGAATGGGGCAATGGACCCGATTGGACCAGTACAATTGCCATTATTCCATGGAATGTTTACCTGTTTTACGGAGACAAAAAACTACTTGCCGATTGTTACGGAAATATCAGAAAATATGTTAACCATATTGACGAAACTTACCCGACAGGTTTAACCACCTGGGGTTTGGGCGACTGGATTCCGGTGAAATCAAAATCTCCCGTAGAGCTTACTTCCACCTGTTATTATTATGCTGATGTGGTTATTTTGGCCAAGGCGGCAAAAATTTTAGGTAAAAACGATGATTATGAAAAGTACATGGCGCTGGCTAAAAAAATTAAAGATGCTTTTAATGCCAAGTACTTAAATAAAGAAAAAGGGATTTATGCTTCTGGCGTACAAACCGAAATGAGCGTTCCGCTTTATTGGAAAATTGTTCCGGAAGAATCGATTGCTTTAGTTGCCGAAAATTTGGCTAAACGTGTAGAAGCCGATGGTTTCCACTTGGACGTGGGATTATTGGGCACCAAAGCCATCTTAAATGCGCTGAGCGAAAATGGCTACAGCGATATAGCTTATAAAGTTGCCGCTCAAAAAACCTATCCAAGCTGGGGCTGGTGGATGGAAAACGGAGCCACCACTTTATACGAGAACTGGCCCATTGATGCAAAATCGGATATATCGATGAACCACATTATGTTCGGAGAAATTGGTGCCTGGTTATACAAATCGCCAGGTGGTATTAAGCCAGATGAAAAACAACCAGGCTTCAAGCATATAATTTTAGATCCGCATATTATGGCAGGGCTTGATAGCTTCGAAGCCAGCCACATCGGTCCTTATGGGAAAATTACCAGTGCCTGGAAAAGAATTAATAATGGAATCAGGTATGACATTACCATTCCGGCAAATTCTACAGCTACAATTAGCCTACCGCTTACGCGCGGCATGGATAATTATGTAAATGGTAAAATAAACAACATTGGCAAAATAGATTTAGCAGCCGGTAAATATGTAATTGAGCAAAAAACGAAAAATTAATCAAAATCCTGAATGCCGTCATTTCGAGCGAAGTGCAACGAAGTCGAGAAATCTAAAAGATAGATCTCTCCATTCCACTGTGCTTCAGTCGAGATGACGAATTTAGTTTAAAACCTGCGAGTTCTAATAAACCTATTTCATACTACTTAGCTGCACTCAGGCGACTTAGGTGGTCAATATTATTTAGAAAAGCAGGGTTCGGCGCTTTTAGGCTATGAAAGCCCTGCTATCCCTCCAAGTCCTCACTCATTCTTCGCTCCGGGCTTTCCGTTCTATCAGGTTTATAAATAATGGTTCTGCATTTCGAAGCACTGTTCCAAACCTCGCCAGGTCTTACTTCGGTAAATACCGCGTTAAGGATTGTAAGGGTTCAGTACCGATCCTTCATCGGTACCGCAGCGAAGCGGAGCCCTGAAAAGCCTGACCCTTTCCCGTATTTCGCGGGATTGGGTAACGCCCAAATCAGTTAAAGCTTATAATCCCATATAAGACTTCGATAGTTTAAAGATTCTTCACCGCGTTCAGAATGACAACAACCAATATCACGACAAATTTTCAGCACAAATAACTAATTATCAGCAATTTAGTCATTAAAAACAAAATCTTACCGACAAAATTTCCGATTGTAAAATCAAAATTGCTGTGGCATTTGTTTTGACTTAAACGGGAATATGAACTTCAACAATTTTACTATAAAAGCCCAGGAAGCAGTTCAACAGGCTTCTGAAATAGCCCAAGGCAATCAGCAACAGGCTATTGAAACGGCACACCTGCTTAAAGGTTTGCTTACTGTTGATGAAAACGTGGTTTCTTATGTTTTAAAGAAACTGAACGTTAACTTAAATTCACTGAATCAAAACTTAGATGCAGAGATTGCAAAGTTCCCGAAAGTGAGCGGAAGCAATGTCTATCTGTCATCTAATGCCAATAGCGCCCTGCAGAAAGCGCAAACATTTTTAAAAGAGTTTAAAGATGAATTTGTGTCTGTAGAACATTTATTATTAGGCATCTTAGCCGTTAACGATAGCACTTCGAAATTATTAAAAGAACAGGGCGTTAACGAAAAAGACCTTAAAAAAGCCATTGTAGAATTGCGTGGGGATAACCGCGTAACCGATCAAAACGCCGAAGCAACTTATCAGGCCTTAAGCAAATATGCAAGAAATTTAAACGAATATGCTGAGAGCGGAAAGCTCGATCCTGTGATTGGCCGCGATGAAGAAATCCGTCGTGTGATCCAGATTTTATCACGTAGAACCAAGAACAACCCGATTTTAATTGGTGAGCCAGGTGTAGGTAAAACAGCCATTGCAGAGGGAATTGCTTTTAGGATTATTAAAGGCGATGTACCTGAGAACCTGAAAAGCAAAGTGGTTTATTCCCTTGATATGGGTTCGCTTATTGCAGGTGCAAAATATAAAGGTGAGTTCGAAGAACGTTTAAAAGCTGTGGTTAAAGAAGTTACCCAGAGCGATGGCGAAATCGTATTGTTTATTGATGAGATCCATACTTTGGTAGGCGCTGGTGGTGGCGAAGGCGCAATGGATGCGGCGAACATTTTAAAACCTGCCCTCGCCCGTGGAGAATTGCGTGCCATTGGTGCAACAACTTTAGATGAATATCAAAAATATTTAGAAAAGGATAAAGCACTAGAACGTCGTTTCCAAAAGGTGATGGTTGAAGAACCTGATACCCAGGATGCCATTTCGATCCTCCGTGGATTGAAAGAGCGTTACGAAACCCACCATAAGGTAAGGATTAAAGATGAAGCGATTATTGCAGCTGTAGAAATGAGTCAGCGGTATATTTCAGACCGTTTCTTGCCAGATAAAGCGATCGATTTAATGGACGAGGCTGCATCGAAGTTGCGTATGGAGATGGACAGCGTGCCTGAAAATGTGGATGCTTTAGACCGTGAAATCATGCGTTTAGAAATCGAACGCGAAGCCATTAAACGTGAAAAAGACGACAGAAAGGTTAAAGAACTATCAGAAGAAATTGCAAACCTTTCAGCCGAGCGTGATGAATTTAAAGCCAAATGGCAAGGTGAAAAAGATCTGGTAGATGCGGTAAACAACGAGTTAGAGCAGATTGAGCACTATAAGTTAGAAGCCGAACAAGCTGAACGTGCAGGCGATTACGGTAAAGTGGCCGAAATCCGTTACGGAAAAATTAAAGAAGCCCAGGATAAAGTTGAAAAGCTTAAAGCCGATTTGGAAAGCCAGCAAAGCGATAGCCGTATGCTTAAGGAAGAAGTTACAGCCGATGATATTGCAGGCGTAGTTGGCCGCTGGACAGGCATTCCGGTAACCAAACTAATTGCCAGCGAGCGCGAAAAATTACTTCATTTAGAAGAAGAATTACACCAGCGTGTGGCTGGGCAGGATGAAGCAATCGAAGCCATTTCTGATGCGATCCGTCGCTCGCGTGCAGGCTTGCAGGATAAACGCAAACCAATTGGCTCTTTCATCTTTTTAGGTACAACCGGGGTAGGTAAAACCGAGCTTGCGAAAGCATTGGCAGAATTTTTATTCAATGATGAAAATGCGTTAACACGCATCGATATGAGTGAATATCAGGAACGTCATGCCGTTTCACGTTTAATTGGAGCGCCTCCGGGATATGTTGGTTATGATGAAGGCGGACAGTTAACCGAAGCCGTTAGGCGTAAACCTTATTCGGTAGTATTGCTTGATGAGATTGAAAAAGCACATCCTGATGTATTTAATATCCTGTTACAGGTATTAGATGATGGACGTTTAACCGATAACAAAGGCAGAACGGTGAATTTTAAAAATACCATCATCATCATGACCTCAAACATTGGTGCGCATTTAATTCAGGATAATTTTAAAAATTTAAGCGATGAAAACCGCGAGGAGATAATTGCAAAAACCAAAAACGAATTGTTCGAGGTATTAAAACAGACTATTCGCCCGGAGTTTTTGAACAGGATTGACGAGCTGATTATGTTTACACCGTTAAACCGCAGCGAAATCAGAAATATTGTAAGCTTGCAGTTTAAACATGTACAGCAAACACTGGCCGAAATGGGTATCGAAATGGAAGCCAGTGATGAAGCTTTAGATTGGTTGGCACAATTGGGTTACGATCCACAGTTTGGTGCCAGACCATTAAAAAGGGTTATCCAAAAAAGAATCTTAAATGAGTTGTCGAAAGAGATATTGGCGGGTAAGATAGATAAAGACAGCAAAATTAAACTGGATATGTTCGATCATAATTTTGTGTTCCTGAACCAAAATGCTGATTAATTCATTCCAGATCAAATCCCACAGATTAATTTCTGTGGGATTTTTTGTTTAAAATGCCCCCTATTAAAAGTAACTAACATGACAGTTCGTTTTCTTGTTTTTTGTTTCAATAATGATTATTATTGATTACACACAAAAACATAAATAAAATGAAACCTAAATTAATCATCATGGCGCTGTTATGCGCCGTCAGTTGGCATTGCTATGCCCAAACTGAAAAAGGAACCGGCTTTGCCGGAATCAGTCTAAGTTTTGGAACTTCAAAACAAAACAACACATCACAAAGCCTAAACACTTTTACCGCTACACCTCGGGGAGGCTACTTTTTGGCCAATAATTTAGCTATAGGTTTAGAGCTTCCCTTAAATCTTTCCAAACTACGTGGTGAAAGTTATATTTCTTGGGATGAAGAAGATGGAAGATATGAAGACCGCTATGGTCCAAAAGAATTTAGCTTCGGCATATCTCCTTTCATACGGAAATATGTGGATGTTAAAAATCGGTTTAAGTTTTTTGCCCAGGCCAATTTGCTGCTCCAGATTAACACATTCAATAGAATTGACGATGAGGGTTATCTTATCCGTACCGATGCGCGTGCAAAAGGCTTTGGAGCAAGTTTAAGTCCCGGTTTTGCCTATATGCTTTCTAGCGATTCGAGTATCGACTTTTCGTTTCCCATTTTAAGTTTTTTTCATCAAAATTATTATGCGGAAGAATCGCTGTACAACTTTGATAAAAAAAATAACTTGAGGTTGGCACTCGATAACTTTACCCCTACTTTCACAATCAATATTCACTTCTAACTTAACATCTCATGAAAAATATATTCAGCAAAATTTTAAGCATAACAGGCATAAGCTTGTTAGTTCTTTTAAGCTTTTCCAATCAAGCAAATGCTCAACGCTTTCGTGGCAAAATAGAATATTACAGCAGTGTATTCCCTTCTGAGGATGGAAAAATCAAATCTATTAATGGTACAAAAATTGAATATTATAATTCGGTTTTTAAATCGGAAGATGGAAAAGTAAAAACAATAGGCGATAAAAGAGTGGAATACTATAATAGTGTATTCCCTTCTGAGGATGGAAAAATCAAATCTATTGATGGTATTAAAATCGAATATTATAATTCGTTTTTTAAATCGGAAGATGGAAAAATTAAATCAATTGGTAGTATCAAATTTGAGTACAATAACACTGGTTCTCAAAAAAGTGATGGTAAAGTAAAATCAATCCGTAATGAAAATGATGATTCCGAATCGGAAGACGCATTAGACACCTATTACTTTATTGAAAGACTCAATTGTCAATAATTTACAATCTGATAAACCATGGAATCCGGGCTAATATTTAGACTGGATTTTTTTATTTACTGATCTCCAATGATTTAAGAACAAATCAACTAAATAATTAGTTTTTATGCTTTTTTTATTTTATTATTGAATACACAAAAACACAAATGAAATGAAAAAACAATTATTAGTTACGGCTATGGCCGTGGGTATCTCCCTATGCGGTTTCGCGCAAACAAAAGGAACAAACGCTTTAAGCTTTGGCGTTAATTCTAGCACAAACAAGAGTAGCGGAAACAACTACGAAACCAAATCAAAAAACAACTCTTTTACACTGGGTTATGGCTTTTTCTTTAAAGATAATGATAAGATTGGCTTAGACTTAACTTATGGATTAAATAAAAATAGTTCTGGAAATGCCAGTTCTCAGGAGCAGAAAAGCTATGGTGGAAACTTAAGCTATCAGCACTACTTCCCCCTTGTAAAAACTTTATTCGCTTATGCCGGTGGAAAAGCAGCCTATACTTATAGTAAGAGCGACAATTTATCTGACAGTAGTTATCCCCAAGTCTCAGGTTATAAATCAAACCAATATGCTATAGGGGCCTATGGTGGTATCACCTGGTTTGTATCAAAAAGATTCGCCCTAGAAACAAGTTTATTATCAGCAGATATTGTTTACAATAAAACAGAGCAAAATGAGATTAATGCGAATAACTATTTTACAAAAAATGAATATACATCATTCAATTTCAGCAGCCAGGGAGTTATCAATAACCTCGGCTTTAAGATCTATATCCTTTTTTAACCCCTCAACTTAAAATTTTGGCCCATCCTTTATAAAAGAGGATGGGCTTTTTTATTTCTTTTTCGTTTCAATATTCGGCAAGAATCCGGTTAATAAACCGATTAAAGGCAGAAATGCACAAACATTAAATACATATTCAATACTCGTAGAATCGGCAAGTTTCCCTAATAGCGCCGATCCAATCCCGCCCATGCCAAAGGCAAAGCCAAAAAACAAACCTGCAACCAAGCCAACTTTACCGGGGATCAGTTCCTGTGCATAAACCAGAATTGCTGAGAATGCTGATGCCAAAATCATCCCAATGGGAACGATAAGTACACCTACCCAAAACAGGTTGGCATGTGGCAGTAATAATGCAAATGGAGCAGTTCCTAATATTGAAGCCCAGATTACATATTTCCGCCCAATTTTATCGCCTATTGGTCCACCCAACAAGGTTCCGGCAGCTACCGAAAATAAGAACACAAATAAATAGATCTGCGAAGTTTGTACCGAAACATGAAATTTATCGATCAGATAAAAGGTGAAATAATTTGTCAAGCTCGCCATGTAGAAATATTTCGAGAAAATCAACAAGAGTAAAATACAAACAGAGAAGATCACCTTTGTTCTCGAAAATTGGTTCACAACAGTTTGAATATTGATCTTTTTACTTCGCGAAAGCATAAATCCCCTGTACCAATTGCCTACATAGGTTAAAATAATAATGGCCAAAAGTGCAATTACAGAAAACCAGATTACGCTGAATTGCCCGTAGGGAACAATGATCCAGGCGGCCAGCAACGGACCTAAAGAACTTCCCGCATTACCTCCTAACTGAAAAACAGATTGTGCCAATCCCCTCTTCCCGCCTGATGCGGCGTGTGCCATACGTGATGCCTCGGGATGAAATATAGAAGAACCTATCCCAATAAAACAAACGGACAATAATATGGTGTAAAAATGGGTCGATTGTGAAAGCGAAATTAAACCGATCAGGGTAAAGCCCATTCCTATAGCCAACGAGTATGGTTGAGGCTTTTTATCGGTATACAAACCTACAAATGGCTGTAATAATGATGCGGCCAATTGAAAGGTTAAGGTAATTAAACCAATTTGCGAAAAACTTAAATGATAACTGGTTTTGATGATAGGGTAAATTGCAGGGATTAACGATTGTATGGTATCATTAAGTAAATGCGAAAAACTTAAAGCGAAAAGTATCGGGAAAACGGTTTTTTCAATAATGGAAGTGGTTGTGCTATTCTCAGTCATAACGGTAAATTATACCGCCAAAAATAGTGATTATAAATTTTTAAACTAAACGATATGTCCTTGCAAAAACCAAACATTTTGATAAAGTTTTGGTTTTATAGCTATGGAAAAGAACAGAAAAATTGTTGGCTTATGTGGAAGTTTAAGAAAAGGATCGTACAATGCCATGCTGCTTAAAGTCGCAGGCGGTTTAGTCCCTGAAGGTATCCAGTTCGAAATGGTGACTTTTGATGACATTCCTATTTATAACGCAGACCTCGATTTACCAGAAACAGAACAAAGACCTGCAAGTGTATCAAAATTCAGAGATGCCCTGGCCAGTGCCGATGCTTTTATTATTGTTTCTCCTGAATACAACTATTCTATTCCGGGCGGATTAAAAAATGCCATCGACTGGGCGAGCCGTGGAAAAGATTCGCCCTTGATGCATAAACCAGTTGCCGTAATGGGCGCCACTCAGGGCATGTGGGGAACGGTTAGAATGCAAACAGCATTTTTACCTGTTTTTACCTTCCTGAATATGAACCCTGTTTTACAACCAGAAGTTTTAGTTGCCCAGGCTCAAAATAAATTCGATGCCGAAGGAAATCTAACCGACGAGAAAACCATCAGCATTATTAAAAAGAAAATAGAAAATTTAATTTCTGCCTGCAAGGTTTAATCCAAAAGCGCAACAGGTCCATCCCAAAAAACCTGACATTTTCGGTATTTTACAATCTGACATTTATACAAAAAAAGTCAGATTGTCAATCTGTCATGCCTAAAAAATTAATCAGTCGATTAATTTTTAGTCACACGAAAATAATATTGACTTAACACTAATTTTATATCTGTTTATCAATTAGACAGTTGCCAAAAAACTGATTTTTTGATGACGCAGGCAAAGTTGTTTGGCACAAGTGTTGACTTTTATTCAAATATAGTCAGAAATTAAAAAAGTAAAATTGACTATATTTTAATAACAAATAAATAATAAAAAAGATGAAAAAACTATTATTATCTTTAGTAGCAGTAGCAGGTTTAGTTTATGGTGCACAAGCACAAACTGAAAAAGGAAATTTTATGTTAGGTGGTAACGTAGGTGTAAATTCTACAAAAGTAGACGGTGCTCCAAAAGCAGATTTCAGCTTTAGCGTATTACCAAGTGTTGGTTATTTTATCAGCAACAATTTTGCGATCGGTACAGGTGTTGGTTACGAATACAATAAAACAGTTAGCGAGAAAACCCAAGATGGTGCTTTTAAAGTTGCCCCATTCGGACGTTACTATGTTGGTTTGTCTGACCAATTTAAATTCTTCGGACAATTATCAGTGCCATTGGCATTTGGCGAGTTAAAAGCAACTGATGCTAACGGCGACAATGCAGTTAAATTGGGAACTACTACCAAAATCAGTGTAGAACTTGCTCCAGGATTTGCGTTTTTCCCAACAAAAAGAATCGGTATCGAACTTTCGGTTAAAGGTTTAAGTTATGAAAACTATACTTTGAAAGCAGAAGGTACAGGTGCTAAATTAAAAACAAACACTTTCGGCTTAAACGCAGATACTTTCGCACCAAGATTAGGTGTTCAGTTCTACTTTTAATTAATTCTCCCTTAAGGGAAATTTAATAAATGACTTTTTTTCGAAGAGCGTCCTGGTTTACCATCGGGACGCTTTTTGTTTTACTTCTTTTCTCTGATGGCTTTAAATTCAGAGCCGTCTTTCCATTTCGGATACGAATCTTCATTACTGATGCGGTACCCCATATCAAAAAGCATCCGAACATCTTCTACTATACCCGATAAATCCCATGTTTTGGCATCGAAATTATCCTGTGGCGAATGATAACGAAATTTAGTAAAATCGGCTACCTGCTTCAATCCCCATGCCCTGCCGTTTTTAATGTTATCTACCCCTGAACCTGTAAACAGTGAGGGCACACCAACCTTGGCCAAATTAAAATGATCTGAACGGTAGTATAACCCCGATGATGGAACAGGATCTGGCACGATTACCCTTCCCTGTTTTTTAGCGGCCTCTGCAGCATAATCTTCCAGTTCTGACTGGCCAAAGCCGTACACCACAATATCTTTGGTTTTACCGGCTATACCCATCATATCCATATTGATATTGGCAACCGTTTTAGCCAAAGGAAAAGCTGGGTGTTTGGCATAATACTCAGAACCTAAAAGCCCCTGCTCTTCGGCGGTGTAAGAAATAAATAAAATGGTGCGTCCGGGTGCTTTAGGTAACTTTTTAAAGGCCGAAGCAATTTCGAATAAAGAAGCTACGCCAGTTGCATTATCAACTGCTCCGTTGTAAATAGAATCGCCCTGTATTTTTTCTCCCACGCCTAAATGATCCCAATGTGCCGAATAAATAATAGCTTCATCTTTACGCTTATCGCCTGGTATTTTAGCCAGAACATTATAAGTAACCGATTTTTTGATGGTATTTTTAACCTTTACTGAGGTGGTAATATTTAAATCGACAGCTTTAAAACCTTTTTTGCGGGCACTTAAAGCCAATTGATCGAATGATTTACCATCCAGTGCAAATAGCTGTTTCGCCTTATCTAAAGTAATCCAGCCCTCTACTACGGCCCTGCTCATTCCATTGTCTTCGCTTTGCAGGGTAAGTTTAGATTTCGACCAGCCGCTTCGAACAACTGTCCAGGGATAAGCTGCAGGCTCGGTATCATGAACAATAATAATCCCTGTAGCGCCCTGTCTTGCCGCTTCTTCAAACTTATAGGTCCATCGGCCATAGTAAGTCATATTTTTACCTTTAAACAAGGTAGAATCAGCAAAGCCCGGATCATTAATCAACACCACCACCGTTTTTCCCTTTACATCCAGGTTCGCATAATCGTTCCAACCATACTCTGGGGCTACAATACCATATCCCGCAAAAACCAGCTGTGAGTTACTCATACTTACCTCATCTTGCACACGGCGCGTGCCAGCCACAAAATCGGTTAAATAATTCAGTGTTAAGGATGCTGTTTTTCCTTTAAAAACCATTTTATCTTCTGGCACAGATTTAATTTCTACCATGGGTACCTCCTGAAAGAAACTATCTCCATTGCCCGGCTGCAGGCCCAGTTTTTCGAACTGATTTTTTAGATAATTAATGGTTTTGGTTTCTCCATTGGTAAAAGGTTTTCGTCCTTCTAAACTATCAGCCGCAATTACCGATAAATATTGGGTTAAACTCGAATCGTTAATGACTTTAATGGCTAAAGAATCGGCACCAGCGCCAGTACTTTTTGCACCTTGTTTACAGGAACCAAAGAAAAGGAGCGCACAACTGGAAAGTAGAAGGAGTTTTTTCATTTATAAAGGATTGTTTTCAATTAATAGGTCACATTTGCTGAAAAATACGAAGAAATTAGGAGTTTCGTCTTTATCATTTTAAATATGTGGGTATAAAACGTGCAAAGTAGTCTCCCGCGGATCTCACAAATCACGCTGATAGAGCTTAAAATCTTTAGTTACGATATTTCTGCGTTTATCATCTTAATCTGCGGGAACTAACATACGCCTCCCGCTAATCACAAGGATTTACGCAAAACATTATAGTTATTGCTTAATCAGCTTAAATTTCTTTAACTGCTGCCCGTTTTTATTGATCACACCAACATAAACACCTGTTGATAAAGCGTTGAGCAAAAAACGGCTCGAACTTGTGGCCTTTTCCTCAAAAACCTTCTGTCCTAATATGTTAAAAATAGATAGACTATAATCTTCGAATGATCCGCTCAGAATAGTTAAATAATCGGCTACCGGATTAGGAAAGAAAGAAAATTCATTATCCTTAAGAAATACTACCGAAACCAGATCGCTCTGCACCTGGCCGTTGGCAGTTTCGAAAGTAACGCGGTAAAACTGGATTCCAGCTTTTGGTTTTTCATCAAAAATTGTATAATCGAGTTGATTTGAAATTGGCTGGGTCTGCTGTAAAACACTAAAAGTATTTGGCCCGGTCTGTTTTTCCCAAATGATATTCTTTAAATCCAAAGTACTGCCTATCTTCAGATCAACTCTTATCCGGTTATCATCGGCCACTAAAGCAAATAAACTTTTTACATAACAGGCAATTCCCTGCTGCGTATAATCGATTGTATAACTTTTTAAACCTGTAAAATCTGTCCCGTTAGCTGCTACCGCAAAATATTTACTATTAATCTTACTTGCATCAAGCTTAACTACGGTATCAGCAAGGGTTAGCACCGGAGAAAGAATATTATCTACGATATTGTACAAAGTATAATCTTTTGCACCAGGCTGTGGGTCCCAGTTGAGCACAGCACCGTCTTTACATACATAGCCAACTTTCAACGTTCTCGGACTAGAAATCGTAAATGATTGGCTCAATATTACATTTCCTTCCACTTCCATTTTTATCATTGCTTTAGCAAACAAATCTGGCGTATTCCAATTGTAAAAACCTTTGCTTAAATCGATCCCCGAAGCAATTGATTTCCATGTAGCCCCTTCATCATAGCTCACCGATAGGTTTCCGGTTTTACTGGTGTAAGTATTTTCCCACCTGATGTAATTTTGTTCATTGGCAAAAAAGTATTCGTTTTTTTCGGGATTGATGAAAGAAAAAGTGTTTTTGAATATATAACGATAAGCTATTGCAAAGCGCTGGTTATTGCCCTGTGTGATCCTGTTACCCTTAACATGAATATTATAAGCACCAGCTGAAGGGTTATCGAGGCTAACCTGCTGAACTGTATTGATAACATCGGCCTTACGCACAGCTGGCTTTGAGAGGGAATCTAAATGCGGAAAGCTGCTTAACACCCAGGGCAAAGTTAAATTTCCAGCAGTATTTTCGAGACTTAAATCCAATCCATTAACCAAACTTTGTGCTGCATTTACAACTGCAGGGGGATCGTTCCAGGTGATGGTGACTTTAACTTCGGCCACATTAGACGGAATAGCTAAAGGGATCACCAGATCCTGATTTTTGGCCACTTCGTACAAAGACGCCCTATTTTCATCTATAGTTTTTAACGATTGGGCTACATTCAGTTTTCCATAGCCATATAAAAAATCAACCTGTGGTGCTCCCAAATCATCTGCCGAATTAATTACTGTTGCCCTAATTAATGAAGCAGAAGCCGCTTTTTTATATTTCTGCTGATAAAACTGTTCTAACAAAGCGATTGATCCACTGGTAATTGCAGCAGAGCCAGATGTTCCGTCTTCGCCCAAGGCAACAAGTTCCGGTTTTACGCGTCCATCGTAGGCAGGACCTTTGCTGCTCTGATTTTCAGAAATATTTTCTCTGTTAATCCCTCCTATCACCAATAAATTTTTAGCCTGCTTAAAATTACCTGTTAAATTGGCCCTAGCGGTTATCCCTTGATAAAAACCAACTGACGGCGTTGTTGTTCCTTTATTTCCGGCAGAAAAAACATGGATCAAAGTATCGGTTTCGTAAATCTGCTTATCGTATGCAGCTGCTTCCATTCCGTAGTCATTGTCTATATCGGTACCATACGAATGGTTTTGAACTTTAATCTGAAGCCGGTTTAAATCAGTAATCAAATCTGGCATTAGGTTAGAAAAATCAGAATATGCCAATTTGGATTTAGGCGCGGCACCTAAACCACGGATAAAGGAATTGCCGTTTCCTAATGCCAAGGTGGCCATAATGGTAGCGTGGGAAGTTGGTGTTTTGCTGATAATCGCTCCAGATAGCGTTTTACCTAACAGATCAAGATCGCTTGCATCGTACATGCCTTCTTTAAAGGAAACATTTACCCCAGCACCATCAATACCAGGAAAAAGGCTGTGGGCATTAGAAATTTGGTTTAAACCCAGGTCAATACCATTAATTACCACTTCCTCTTTAGCAACAGGCAAAACATCAGCGTATAAAATATCATCCAGCTCCAATATTAGCATTAAATCAGCTGGCAAAATATTAACCATAATCAGGTTGTTAATATGATCTATTGATTTCATGCTTAAGTTTTTAGCTGAAGCAGGTAAAGCATTTATATTTTTAAAGGATAACCTAACCAGAATGGAATCGTTCTTTTTTGTGGATTTGGTAAGCACTTTGATTAACCGATCGCTGGCCTTCCAAAGTCCGTTAGCTTTTTCTTGATAAATTACGTGATTAGAGAGGCTGGAGACAGGCGGTTTTTCGACAATAAAATAATCGCCGGCAAGTTTCTTTTTAGGATTCAATAACTGAATTTCGGTGGCTGTTAGTGTGCGATTGAAACGAACCAAAATGATCCTTTCGTCACTTATTTTTTGAGAATTGCTCGTTTTGGAAATATATTTTTCAAAATATTTTTCTATTCCAGTAGGCTGTACTTGTGCATTTAAACCAAGCGCAGACAGACAAAAACATATAACTAAAAATACAGAGTTGACTTTCAAAAATTATTTTATTATAAAATTTTGTTTACATCGTTTATCTTCTCTAAATTAGCATTTATAAGGTAATCCACAAATTTTATTAACTAACTTATTTCAACCTAAACTAATTTAATTCTACTAAGATGAAAACAACAAAATTTTTATCGATTGCAGTAGTGTGTCTTCTACTCACTACCCTATACTCTTGTAAAAGTAATAATACAGAAAATGCAGTGGAAAACAAAACTGATATTTCAGCAGACAAATTATCACAGATCAAATCTCTAGGCTTTAGCACCGACAATATCCGTAAGATAGATGAAGGTTATTTAGTAGAAGGAGATATCCTCTTAACTGATGAAAATTTAGCTGAGCCATCTACTGGTGCAAATTTAAACATTGCCGAAACAGAACAGTACCGGACCACAAACCTAGTTAAATCTTTACCACGTGTAATTACAGTATCGGTAACCAATTTACCTCAAGTATATAGCGATGCAGTAAACACCATGATTTCGAGATATAACTCGTTGGGTTTACGTATCACTTTCCAAAGGGCTAGCGCCGGAACAACCGGCAACATTAACGTTGTTGGCTTTAACGAAGGTCCAAGTGGTGGCTTTATTACCTTAGGCTCTGCAGGTTTCCCAACTTCTTCAGGTCAGCCTTTTAACCAGATCAGAATGAATACCAATGCTGCTGCATATGGCGCCAATCCTAATTTATTGTATCTAGCTTCTGTTATCCAACACGAAGTTGGCCATTGTATCGGTTTCCGCCATACCGATTACATGAACCGTGCCTTTAGCTGTGGCGCAAGTGGTGCAGGTAACGAAGGTGCATCTAACGTAGGTGCTGTTAGAATACCAGGAACGCCTTCAACTCCTGATGCAGGCTCATTTATGTTAGCCTGTTCTAATGGTGGTAACCGCACATTCAATGCAAATGATGTGATTGCAGTAAATTACCTTTACAAATAAAAACTTTTGCGGATTACCTTAACAGATCAGAAGCCTCGAATTAAATTCGGGGCTTTTTTGTTTATTGACCACAGATTGACACTAATAAACGCGGATGAATCTGTGTGCATCCTTTTTATCTGTGGTTAAATAAATAACAAAATGGTTGTGAATACACAAACCATGGCAAAAGGGGAAACTTTGCAATTGACCGGTTTAAATTTGGAACACAACCCTAAAATAATTAAACCTGATAGCGCCAAATAGCTCCCGATTTAAACCACTATTGTATTTGAGAAAATTCAAATCGGGACTATAGGCAATAGCAGGACTGAAATAACCGAAGAACTACCTAAGCCTGCTTTCCAAAAAGCTATCTAACAGTCAAACAAATACTTATTGAGTAGATTGCCACGGGTAATGAAAAATAGCCTCAGCAATGACGACTTATCGTTATATAAAATGGTTTGTGAGGACACAAACCATGGCAAGGAAAACTTTGTTTCCAAAAAATAGATGGCTTGAAGTAAAAATATTTAACCACAGACAGACACTGATAAACACGGATTAAATCTGTGTGCATCCTTTTATCTGTGGTTAAATGAAAACTATTTTCCGTTCTTTTCGATATCCCTGTCCATTTCTACTAAATCAACATCGCTCGGCTCAGAAAAATCGCCGATTAAATATTTGTTAAAATGATCGGCCAGTTTCCAGAAAGCATACTCTGTCATATCTCCAAAACCATGGCGCTGACCAGGAATAATCAAGAAATCGAAACGTTTACCAGCTTTCATTAGTGCATTGGCCACGCGGATTGAGTTTGCCGGATGCACATTATTATCTACATCGCCATGCATCAATAACAAATGCCCTTTTAAGTTTTTCGCAAGATCGGGGTTTTTATCAATGCTGTATTTAAATGAGGTATCGCCTTTTAACGAAATGGTTTCTTTTACCCCATGGTGTTTTTCGCTCCACCAGCGGTTGTAAATGCTATTATCATGGTTTCCCGCGTTTGAAACCGCAGCTTTAAAGAAATCAGGATAAACCAACATAGCAGCGGTTGACATAAAGCCACCGCCAGAATGGCCTGTAATGCCCACTTTCGATTCGTCGATGTAAGCGTATTTGGCTGCCAATTGCTCAATAGCTGTTTTCTTATCTGCTAAACCGTAATCGCGCAGATTGCCATAGCCATACGTATGGTACCATTTAGACCGCGAAGGGTTGCCACCGCGGTTACCTACCGTAATTACGATATAACCAAATTGAGCTAAACGCTCGGTACGGTCCATACTTTTACTAAAAGCTTTGTTTACCGCTTCTGTTTGTGGGCCTGGGTAAACATATTCGATAATCGGATACTTTTTATTCGGGTCGAAATCGAAAGGTTTATACATTACGCCGTACAGATCGGTAATTCCGTCATCTGCTTTTACTTTGAAAGGTTCAGGGAATTTGTAACCAGCTGTTATTAATAATGAAAGATCTGTAGTTTCAAGATCCATCACTTTTTTTCCAGTCCCATCATAAAGCGTTGCTTTTGGTGCAGTGTTTACCCTCGAATAATTATCTACAAAAAAACTATTGTTATCATTCATATTCGCCACATGGTCAAAATCACCTGCATTTAACAATTTCATGTTCGAACCATCAAAATTGATGCTGTACAAATGTAAGTAGTAAGGATCTTCTTTACCTTCCCTGCCATTTGCTGTAAAATAAAGGATACGTTTTTTCTCGTCGATATTTACGATACTCTCGCAATGGAAAGCACCTTTGGTAATCTGATTTTTCAACTTCCCATTTCCGTCAAAAAGATAAAAATGCGCCCAACCATCTCGTTCACTCCAATGAATCAGTTCGTTACCATCATTTACCAAACCCGGGCGGTTAACTTCAACATAGGTATTAAAACGTTCGTCGATTAAAGGTGTAACTTTCCCTGTGGCTATATCAACCGTACCGATGTCGATCCGTTTTAAATCGCGACTGGTGCGTGAAAAATAGAATCTGCTATCGTTTCCCAACCAGATAGATGGACGGAATTCGTTATCACGGTCTTTGTTTAATGATGGTTTGCTCCAAACGGAAACACTTTGATCTTTAAATGCGGCAACACTCAGTTTTTTATAAGATTTTGCAGCAAAATCGAACAACAAAACTTCATCCTGAGGGGCTTCAGCCTCTCCGGGCATTTGATATTTATAGGTTTCTAACGTCGGACGGCCAGGTGTAACACTATTAATTACCCAAAGATCTTTAACCTTACGCGAATCGGTTCTATCCAATACGAAATATTTCGAATTCGGCGACCAAAGCACATAAGCGCCACGGCGTTTTTTATTGTTTTTTTCGTTCTCTACGTTGTTCTCGCCATCGCCATCACTTCCGTACGGATAGAATTTAACACCGTCTTTAGTGAGCTGATGTTCTACAATTGTGCTGTCATCTTCATTTTTAACTGCTTTTTTGTAGTTGTCTTTATCCATCCAATACAGGTTGTAATTACGGGAGAAGATAATGGCCGACGAATCGGGCGCTACCGATCCCCATGATGGTTTTGGCTTTGGCTTACTGAAGTTTGGTACCTCAGTTAATTTCGCGCTGGCCAGTTCATATTTGAAAGAAAATATTTTCTTCTGCATAGAATCTGCAGCTTTTTTATCTTTTCTGTCTTTTTTTAGCTCATCAATACTACTTTTGATTTCGAAAGAAATACTTTTTTCGTCGGCAGCAAATTTCAGATTTTCAAGCGGCAAATGTTCGGCATCGAATGGATCGCGTACAATCAGAGTAATATCAGCTGCCAGTTTAGCATTATCAAACAACAGTTTTTTGCTTTTTGATGCGGGATCTACAAGGTACCAGAATTTTCCTTTCGGGCTTTCGAAAGTGTACCAAAAACGGTTGCTCAACTTTAGCCAATGTGGGTCTACAGCCGTGGAATAAACCATTTTTTTCAACTTATTTGGCGAAAAACGCGATGCAAGCTGATAATTTGCTTTAGGCTGTGACTGAATATTTTCGGTTAGGGTAAATGTTTTGTTTTGTGCGGCTACAGTTAAGGATAAAAACTGCGCACACAGCAGGAGTTTATAAAGTTTATTCATCAAAATTTGTTTGAGCCGCTAAATTATTTAATTAAAGCATATTAAGCAGGCTTTAATGTGTAATAAAAGCGATAGTTAGCCCAATTTTATGCACTGAAAATTAATTATTAACACAATTTATTTTGATGGTTAAATAATTGACGGATTTTATAGTTTTGTAGTTATATATCCTCATAATGAAATACAGCTTTTTAACCTTAATAACAGCCGGAGTAATCTTATTTGCCAGCTGCCAATCTAAATCTCAAACAGAAAATGCCACGGCTAAAGATTCTAGCGCGCAAACTTCCAAAACTGCTACAAGCGCGGGAACACCGGTTGACGTTTCGAAAATAAAGGTTGCTGATGCCAAAACCATTTTAGCCAGAAAACAGGTTCCAATTTTATGCTACCACCAGGTAAGAAACTGGAAACCAACTGATGGTAAAGTAGGTAAAGATTATATTGTAGAAATCCAGAACTTTAAAGATCAGATGAAAATGCTGGCCGATAGTGGCTACCATACCATTTTACCCGATCAGCTTTATGCCTACCTGAATACTGGTGCTGCCCTACCGAGCAAACCCATCATGTTAACTTTTGATGATACAGACCTGGATCAGTTTACCATTGTGCGTCCTACTTTAGATAAACTGGGGTATAAAGCCGTTTATTTCATCATGACTGTTTCGATCGGCAAAAAAGGTAAATTTGTTGATTACATGAGCAAAGAGCAGATTAAACAACTTGCAGACGAAGGAAATGTGATCGGCAGCCACACTTATGATCATAAAAACTTTAAAAAATATGCAGGTAAGGATTGGGAAGAACAATTAGATAAACCAACCAAAAAACTAGAAGAAATTACAGGTAAAAAGATGACAGAATTTGCCTATCCTTTTGGTTTATGGAATGCAGAAGGTATTCCTGAGCTAAAAAAACGTGGTTTTAGAATGGCTTATCAATTATCGACCAAACGCGATGAAAAAGACCCGTTATTTACCATCCGCAGGATTATTGCCAGCGGTTACTGGTCGCCAAAAACATTAAACAATAGCATCAAAAATAGCTTTTAAGCAATGAGTCTCTCTATCATAAATATACAATTGTCACCCTGAACTTGTCGAAGGGCCTGCTTTAAATGTCATGCAAGGCGTTTCGACAGGCTCAACGTGACAAATTCTAAGTGAATTTACAATAGGATGCAGCCTCTTCTTTGTAACGAACCACCCTCTTTTATGAAAAAAATTGCAGTATTTATTTTATTGTTCTTTCAGCTCGTTAAGCTCTATGCACAAACACCACACTTGAGCGGAAAAGTAGAAGTTGTAATGGCTACAGGCCAGATTACCTGCGATTTTGTACTCAGCAATATCCCCAACCTGGCAAAAGACTATCAGATTGTGTTAAATAAGGGCTTTAACATTAAGGCTATTAAAGATTCTGCAAACCAAACCCTAAAATATTCTGGCTTTTATGGTGGTGCCATGCGTGGTGAGGGTTTAACTTACGTTCCGTTATATAAAGATAGTACACTGGTAAATCCTGGTAAACTACATATTACCTATACAGGAGCATTCCCAATTTATACTGATACACTAAACTTTATAGATTTTAAGGGATTGATTGCTTTTAATGGCAAAACCGTGCGGGCTGCCGATCAATCTAAATGGTATCCTATCATTTACGACATCAAAAACGACAAGCTGATTGAACAAATGACCTTCGATATCCAGGTAACAGTTAAGGATGCTAAGATGATTTTTGTAAACGGCGATCTGCCTAAACCGGGCCCAATTGCCAAATTTAAATCGAATATCCCAATTGCACCGATGCTTTTTGCAGGAGATTATAATGCACAAAAAACCAATGGTGCACTATTTTTAAACACGCAAATGAATGATAAGCAATTGAATGTTTTTGAACAGAATATTGCTGAAATGAAAGCCTATTATTATAAGGTTTTAAAAATCCCATACAATACAAAAAATGTATTTATTGAGCATGCGCCGGTAGAAAAATTTAACAAAGGTAGAAGCTGGGGGTTTGTGGCTTTTCCAACAATAGCTTTTGCAGGCATTAAACTGGGCGATATGATTGATGAGGAACACAGCAAACTTAAAGACTCTACGAACTATCCTTTTATTGCACACGAAATTGGGCATTATTATTTTGGAAATGTAATACAGCCGAATTCAACTTTGTTCTGGTTCTTTTTAGAATCTACTGCCGAATATTTATCGGTTAAAGCAGCAGAAGAAAAATTCGGAAAAGCTTTCGGCACTAAATATTTTCAGGACAGGGGAAAACAGCTGAAAGATTTTATAGCCAAACCTTTAAATGCCATTAAAGAAATGAATGAGATCTCAGGTACTTACCGCTACACCTACGGTCCATTTCTGCTTCGTGGCCTGGAGCAAATGATTGGCGAGCAGCGCATGTTTAAGTTCCTGAATACCTGTTTAAGTACTGAAAACGAATTAACAAACTATGATTTTTTTAAAAGAAATGCTTTAAAATCGGGCATTACTCAAAAAGAATGGGATGCATATGAAAAAGAGTTTATCCTTTCCGAAAACGCTGCTTCTTTGATTAAATAAATTAAAAACCTTGAATAAACATTTAAAACCCGCTACCCGTATCCTTTTATCAATTCTCTTTTTAGGATCATTTTCACTGGCTTGTTCGAGCAATAAACAAAAAGAAAAAATTGCTGTAACCAGCACTATTAAAGAGGTTAAAATAGATTCGACCAATACCAAACCTACTGATAACAAAACTATTCTGGGCCGCAGAGAGGTGCCTGTTTTGTGTTACCACCAGATTAGAAAAAACATTGCCAGCGATAGCAAAAGAGCGCACGACGACATTATTGCCCCTGATAAATTTAAAGACCACATGAAAATGCTGGCCGATAGCGGTTACCATTCAATTTTACCTGATCAGTTGTACAATTATCTGGTATATGGCGCCAAGTTGCCCGAAAAACCAATCATGATTACTTTCGATGATACGGATGAAGATCAATTTACCATTGGGAATACAACGTTGAAAAAATATGGCTTTAAAGGCGTTTATTTTATTATGACGGTATCGATCGGCAGAAAAGGTCGGATCAATTACATGACTAAAGAACAGATTAAACAATTATCTGACGAGGGAAATACGATTGCCAGTCATACCTACGATCATAAAAACTTTGCGCAGTTTACCGATGCCGACTGGACAACCCAAATTGATGCACCAACTAAAAAACTGGAAGAAATTACAGGCAAAAAAGTAGCATATTTTGCTTATCCCTACGGTGTTTTTAAAGCTTCAACTTTACACAAGCTAAAAGAACATGGGTTTAAAGCGGCATTTATACTTTCGACAGCACGGGATGAAAACTATCCACTTTACACCATTAGGAGAATAATTGATCCGGGAAGATACACTGCGAAAAATTTATATTACAGCATAAACAAGAGTTTTAATAAAACAAAATCATAGCAAAGAGGTTTAAAACATAGCGTGTTTGAATGTTGAAAGGTCAAACTCACGTTTCAACATTCGAACTTTACAACATTAAAACTTTATACCCTCCCTATGAAATATTATTTGCATTGTTTCCTTTTCGGATTACTGATTATATCTGCCTGTAACAACCCTAAAAATGGAGCCAACACCGCTGAAACGACAAATGATAGTACAGCGAATGCAAAGGCCGAACTTACAGAAAGTTTTTACAAGAGATTGGAAGGTACCATTGCAGGCAAAAAAGTAGTGATGCATTTGCAAAAGGTTGATGATGATGTTAGTGGTACTTATTATTATGACGGCTCGTGGCTTAATCTATCAACCGATACGTTAATTGGGAAAGACAGTATTGTACTTACTGAGTATAGTTTTTATGAATCATATTTTACCCAGGATTTTAAATCGCCCAATTTAGCTTTAAAATGGAATGGCGCTGGTTTTAATGGCAATTGGGAAAGTGGCGATAAAACCAAAAAATTTCCGGTTGTTTTAACAGAAAAATATGCTGAGGGCAGTTATCCATTCAATGCGGGCATTTATAAAGATTCGATTAAGGCATTTGCCAATCAGCCAAAATCGCCTGCAGCTGAAATCAGTTTTGAATACCTGGAAAGTAAAAACAACGATGAATATGGCAACTGGCTCAATGCGGAACTTAAAAAAATTTCAGGCGTAAAATCACAAGTTGACCGATCGATTGGATTTAAAAACATTGCTACGGCCTATTTCAAAGACTATAAAACGCAAGTTACCGAGCAATCAAAGAATAGCCGTGGAGATGATTTCCAGGCCTGGATGAACTATACCAATAACAGCCAGCAATCTGTCAATTACAATGATAGTGGTTATGTAGTGATCGATTTCCTTGCTGATGCTTATACCGGTGGTGCACATGGCAATTACAGCAGCACAATGTTCTGTTTAGATGTGAAGAACAAAAAACAAATGGTTCTTAGTGATATCATCAAAATAGATTCGAATACCTTACAAAGTATTTTAGAACGTAATCTTCGTAAAGAATATAACATTAAAACTAAAGATGCACTGAGCACTGTTCTTTTTGATGACTTTATAAAACCGAACAACAACTTTTATTTCAATGCGAATGGGATTGCTTTTATGTACAACCCATATGAAGTAGCGAGTTATGCCCAGGGGCAGATTGTAGTATTTATTCCTTATTCGGATTTAAAGACTTATCTGGTTCCAGCTTTTGCACAGCGGATGGGAATTAAATAAGTTAGAGTTGGTGGTTATTGGTTAATTGGTTAACTGTTAGAACTGCTTAATTGAAATCTACAGACTGAAAACTTACCATCTGCATTTATCATCTTATATCAGCGGGAATAAATGTAAAAGAAGCTTCAGAACTAACTGTGACTATAGAACCGTTACCTGCACACATAAACTGAAAATTGCAAATTGCCAACTGAAAACTTATAATATCTCTTTTACAAAATAATCCTTGCCATTAAACTTAAAGCTTTCATTTATTGCTTTTCCAATTAAAAACCGCCCGATTGGCGAAGCCTGCGATACTGCAAAGAATTTTTGTCCATCGGTATTAAGTTCTCCTGCACTGATGCTGATATAAAAATTACCTTCTGAGGTTAAAACCAAGCTTCCGTTTTTAACCAGACGATCTGATTCTACATTTTCGATCTGCTGCAATGCAATTTTCTGCTGGCCCGCTTCGTACAGTAATTTACTGTTGCGGTCCATCTCCTGCTGCATCATTTCACGTGTGGTTTCATATTTATCACCTGCACTACTTTTTGTATCATCGTTCGAAGCTTGCCTGGCCTGCTGCAGAGAGTATTCAATATTTTCTATCCTATTTTGAATAAAAGTTAAGCAAAGCTGATAAAGTTTAGATTTTAATGCAGACATATAATAATGGAAAATGTAAACGGATGAATTAAATGGAAGATAGACTATTTCCTCAAGGCAAAGGCTTGTTTTAAAATAGATTCGATTTTCTTTTTGGGGATATCTTCGAGGTGATTGATCAATAAAATTTTCATTCTGGCTCTTTTCTCCTGCAACAAATCTTCGTGTTCAATTTTATTTCCATCAACTAAACCGATGTAAGGCTGATGGAGTTTTTTGTGTATCCAAAGATAGCAGAACATTTTTCCTTTATGGTAATAAAAAGGCATTCCGTATTTCCAATGTTCAGTAATATCAGCATAGCCCATTAAAAGCGACCTTAAATATTGTAGGCAACTTTTAATCGGCTCATCTTTTTTTTCGAAATAATTATCCAACGGACTTAGCATAATATTAGATGATGTTAGATGGAGATAGTCTTTAGTCCGTAGTCTTAAGTCGATTAACCTATTAACCGCATCTACCAATGAACCATTGACTAATGAACAAATGAACTACTTTTCAATCCACCTCACCTTTTCTTCCATCGAAGTTCGGTTTGGCGCCCAGGGCTTTTCGTTATGATAGCCCATATAAAATAAGCCAATACACTTTTCATTTTCACCCAGGCTTAAGAAATCACCTAAATCATCAATTAAAGGTGGAGAGCTCCAATAGGCACCTACCTGCAGGCTTTCGGCAGTTAAAGCCATATTCTGAACAGCACAGGAAACAGCTGCCAGCTCTTCCCATTCGGGTATTTTACCACTCACCTGCATATTGATGGCAATGATGCAATCGGCCTGACTCGTTTTTTCGGCAAAGCTGTCGTATTTTTTCTGTAAAAACTGTTGCGGACTAACCAATTCCTTATATAATTTACCCAGTTCTTCACCAAGTTTTGTTAATCCCGCTTTTCTGATCACGACAAAACGCCAGGGCTGGGTTAATTTGTGTGTTGGTGCATAATTGGCTGTTTCTAAAATCTGGTTGATTACCTCAACCGGAATTTCTTTTTTTATATAGCTTGCAGGAAAAATACTGCGACGTTCTTTTATAACTCTTGATATGATATCGTATGTTGTACTCATTCGGTAAAAATAGCTAAAAGCTGAAAGACTAAAGCTTAAAGAGAAAGACAAATTCGACCTCTATTAAAAGATTTGACGCTATGCAAACTGAAAACCTCGAACTGAGAATTGAAAACTGCAAATTGATAACTGTCAACTGCAAACTGCCAACTGTTTCCTAATCTGTTTAACTTTCGCAAAAAAGGCAATACTTTCTTTATCAATCAGAAAATCCATGGTCTGCAAAAGTTCTTCTCTTATCCAATTGTGTTTAGTGTTCAAATTAGCCAAGATGTTTAAACAATGTGATTTTATGGCCACTGGAATCTTCTCATCAATTAACCAGGTAAAAACAACCCCTACCAAATGATCGGTATCATAACCGGCAAGAGTCTTTTTAATTTCCATAGTGGCATTTTTCTTCGTCATAAAGGCCAGGATTTTAACATAATGCCTCAATGCCGATAAATTGCTTTGTTGCGGAAATTTCTCCAAAAAATAAAATACGTAAGGCAGAAATCTCTGCTGATGGGCAGTATATACATTTTCTAAAATCCATGCGGCCCTAAAACCAATCTGTTCATCATGATAGAAACTTAAATCGATCAGGTCTTTCACGGAAAAGGTGTCTTCTGAGGCAATTGCGGCTAACTTTTCTACTTTACTTTTTTGAAGTGTTGTTTTTATGGTATCTAGCAAGGTATGATTTGGCATGGGACTAAAATAAATATTTTAGCAGATTAAACCTCGCAGGTTTTAAAAACTGCGAGGTTTGATGTGGGTTTTAACAAACTTGCCAAAAGCTTCTCCTCTTTGTAAAATAAACCCGGTATTAGCGAACACGGAGTGCAATGTAGTAAAGCGGATAACGGGACTGCCTGAGCCACAAAGTACCGAGCCCTTCATTTTCAAATTCTCGATCCCAACCTTTCTACCCTCACCTTCCCGCCTTCAACTTTCTTTTCAGATATTAATCCCAAACCTTTCCTTCTTCTGTCTTTTTACCCTCAACCTTTTTGCGTATCTTTGCGGCTTATTTCAATTATAGCATGATTTCAGTTTCTAATTTATCGTTACGATACGGCAAACGCACATTATTTGAAGATGTTAACCTAAAATTTACCCAGGGCAACTGCTACGGTGTAATTGGGGCTAACGGCGCAGGTAAATCTACTTTTCTAAAAATTTTATCGGGAGAAGTTAACCAAACTTCTGGTAGCGTGGCTTTTACTCCAGGCGAAAGAATGGCGGTTTTAAAGCAAAACCACTACGAATTTGATGAGTTTTCGGTATTAGAAACCGTAATGATTGGCCATAAAGAACTTTATGCCATCATGAAAGAGAAAGATGCCATTTATATGAAAGAAGATTTCTCGGAGAAAGATGGCGAACGTGCCGGAGAGCTTGAAAATCTTTTTGCCGAAATGGATGGCTGGAACATGGAAAGCAATGCTGCAACCATGTTGAGCAATTTGGGCATTACCGAAGATAACCACTATAAATTACTAAAAGAGCTAGACAATACGCAGAAAGTACGCGTGTTATTGGCGCAGGCCTTATTTGGTAATCCGGATATTTTATTACTGGATGAGCCTACCAACGATTTGGATATCGAAACCATTGCCTGGTTAGAGAACTTCCTGGCCGATTATCAGAACATTGTATTGGTTGTATCGCACGACAGGCACTTTCTAGATGCAGTTTGTACGCATATTGTGGATATCGATTTCGCTAAAATGAGCATTTATACCGGTAACTATACCTTCTGGTACGAATCTAGTCAGCTGGCATTAAAACAGCGTAGCGACCAGAATAAAAAAATGGAAGATAAGGTGAAGGAGCTACAGGAATTTATCCGCAGGTTTAGTGCAAATGCATCTAAATCAAAACAGGCAACTTCTCGTAAGAAAGCTTTAGATAAGATTGATATTACCGAAATTAAAGCATCGAGCAGAAAATATCCGGCCATTATCTTCAATAATACTGGTCGTGAGGCTGGTGACCAGATTTTACAGGTAGAAAACCTGGGCAAAAACGGAAACGATGGTGTTTTGTTCGACAAAATTACCTTCATGGTAAATAAAGGTGATAAAATTGCTGTGTTATCTCAGAACAGTTTAGCTACCGCAGCATTTTACGATGTTTTAACGGGCAGAGACTCAGACCATAGAGGAGAATTTAAATGGGGTGTTACCATTAGCACTGCAGATATCCCTAACGATAACTCTGAATATTTTGCAGGTAAAGATGAAAACCTGGTAGATTGGTTGCGTGAGTACTCTGGCACCGATGCGGATGAGCAATTTGTACGTAGCTTTTTAGGCCGTATGTTATTCTCAGGCGAAGAGGTACTTAAAAATGTAAAAGTGCTTTCAGGGGGCGAAAAAATGCGTTGTATGTTTTCTAGAATGATGTTACAACAAGCCAACCTGTTAATGTTCGATGAGCCAACCAATCACCTGGATCTCGAATCTATCGAAGCACTGAACAATGGCATGAAAGATTTTAAAGGTGCGATATTGTTTACCTCACGAGATCACCAGTTAACCGAAACCGTTGCCAACCGTATTATCGAAATTACACCCAAAGGTACCATTGATAAGTTGATGACTTACGATGAATATATCAACAGCAGCGATGTTGCAAAACTAAGAGAAGAAATGTATTCTTAATTTTCTTCAACTAAAATATCGATTTAAAAGCCACATGCATTTGCACTGCCCCCAAAAAGTTAGACACTATTTGGGGGCATTTTTATGCGAAGAAAGTACACAGCAGAATTTAGGCTGAAGCTAGTCAAAGAATATCTAGCAGGACAATCCAAGAAAGGATTAGCAGAACTTCATGGAGTTCCACGAACATTACTGAGAAGGTGGATAAGCTATTATGAATCATTTGGTAACCTCGGATTGGTTTCAAAGAAAACCAACAATTATCCAATTGAGCTAAAGGTTTTAGCCATTGAATGTTATCGATACAAAACTCTATCTTTGAAAGAATGTTGTATCCGTTTTAATATTGCAAATGATGGCACGCTATTAGGCTGGCTACGGAAGTATGAGCAGTTCGGCATAGGCGGATTAGATGCAAAACCAAAAGGACGCAAACCCATGCAAGAAGACAAGAAGCCATTATCGAAGAAAGAGAAACCGTTAACCAGACTCGAAGAGCTTGAAAGGGAAAACTTATATCTACGTGCTGAAAATGAAGTGCTAAAAAAGCTCGAGGCCTTAACCCTGAAGAAACAAGCGCAAAAGAGAAAGCGTTAGTTATTGAGGAGTTGAGGCTAAAATATCCATTGGAACATTTGCTGCATATTGTAAA
>NZ_SIXF01000060.1 GCF_004310665.1 Pedobacter kyonggii
CATCATTCACGATCCGGAAGCGGATCTTGTATTTCGGGTTGTAACTGATGTAGACAACCAGATCATCGTCTGAAAATCCCCTGCCTGACAAAGGCTTAAAATGCACCTCCCGAAGTTCCTTCGCTGTACAGATCAAACGGTCGTTCATTACTTTCGCCAATGCTTTTTCGGGCTTAAAATCTGTTTCTAAAATCGCCAGTACGGTTACGGTCATATCGCAAAAATAGACAGATAACGCACATTATCAACACCCTGAGAATAAGCGCCTGAAAATCAATGAAAATATTTTTCAATTTAGCAATCAAAATCTATAACAGGGTCAATCCAGAATAATCAGCCTTGGAAAACCACAGTTTTTTGTCAACAGCTATAAAAAAGTGCATCAATCCTGATAGCGCTAAAACAACAACGTGAAAAATTTTACTGAAATAGCCTTATTCAAAGGCATCCATATTCCATTTTGAAGATAAAAAACACTATTTGTAACCCTTACCATAAATCCCTAACTTAGATTCATGGCAAGTGACAAACGGGTAATCATATTTGATGATGACGAAGAGTTATTGGAAATTTTCCGCTTTCTTTTTGAGGATGAGGGCTGGCAGGTTAACACGTTCACTACCTGTGATGATGTTGTGGAGAATACCCGCAGGATAATGCCTGATTTAATTTTAATGGACAACTGGATCCCTTCAACTGGCGGAATCGCAGCCACCCAATCTATTAAAGCGGATCTAGAATTGACAACTATTCCCATAATATACGTATCCGCCAATAACGATGTGGAAGTGCTCTCGCAAAAAGCAGGCGCAGATGGATTTTTAGCAAAACCATTTGAATTTGACAAACTCCTGGCCATTGCAGGGAAACTCACTGACAAGTAAGCCCAGAAATCTTTCACATAGACACAGATCAGCAACATAACCAGATATTGCAGTAGCCAATGGAGATAAAAGACGAATACCACGATAAGAATCCTTCAAAAGCACAAAACATGAGCGAAGATACGCCAAACGCCACTAAAAGCACTACGGAAAACGAGCAGGAGATTGATGCACTGATTGAAAGCGCACCTTTTCCCATTGCGGTTTATACCGGCCGGGAAATGAGGATTAGCAGAGCGAATAAGGCTATTGTCAAGGTATGGGGTAAGGGAACAGAGGTTATCGGAAAAACATATAAAGAACTTCTTCCAGAGCTTGAAGGCACAGGCATCTATGAGAAATTAGATGATGTATTCACTACAGGCATACCTTACAGTGTACGCAACAGCCCGGTGACACTGGACATCAACGGTGATCCAAAAGAATTTTACTTTAACTATTCATTCACTCCGCTATTCAACAGGAAAGGAAAAGTATATGGAGTGATGAACACTGCAGCCGATGTGACCGATTTAAATCTTGCCAAACAGCAAGCCGAATCCAGTGAGCAAAATTTCCGAAACATCATTCTCCAGGCGCCGGTTGCCATGTGCCTTTTGCGGGGCCCTAAGTTCATTATTGATATTGCAAATGAGGCCATGCTTGATATCTGGGGCAAGCCCAAGGATTCCGTAATGGGCAAACCGGTCTTTGAGGCGCTCCCGGATGCCAGGGAGCAGGGGCTTGAACAGGTGATGGAGCAGGTATACCTTTCTGGTGAATCCTTTTATGCAAGCGAAGTCCCTGTACAGCTCATCCGCCATGGAAAGCCCGACATTGTGTATCAGAACTTCGTTTACCAGGCCTATCGTGACCATTTTGGTGCGATATTGGGCGTACTTGCGATATCTGCAAATGTGACCGAACAGGTAACATCAAGAATGGAACTGCAGAAAGCATATGAGCAGATACAGCTTTCGAAAACGGCAGCGCAACTAGGCACCTTTGATATGGACTTAGTAAACGGGACAATGGAATGGGACGCCCGCTGCCGGGAACTTTTCGGTGTGCAGCATAATAATATAGTTACCTATGAAAATGACTTTGTAAATGGACTTCACGCCGAGGATAGAGAAAGGATAGTGACAATAATAGATGAGCTGCTATCAGGCAAGGATATAGATGGCGGTTATGATGTCGAATACCGCACAGTAGGCCAGAGAGATCAGAAAATAAGGTGGGTCCGTGCGAAGGGCAAGGTCTTCCACGAAAGTGGCAGGGCCAAGCGGTTCATCGGCTCAGTTATGGACATTTCGGATCAAAAGGAGAATGAGCAGCGCCGGGCTGAACTTGCAGAAAAACAGGCGAGACTTGCGGCAGTAGTCAACTCATCTGACGATATCATTATTTCCAAGACGCTCGGGGGCATCATTACCAGCTGGAATTCAGCAGCTGTAAAGGCTTTTGGGTTTACCGAAAATGAAGCTATAGGCCGTCATATTTCTATTATCATACCTAACGAACGCTTGAGCGAAGAGGATTATATTATCTCACAGATCAGATCTGGCAAAAAGGTAGATCATTTTGAAACCATCAGGCAGGGGAAACATGGTCAAAGTATAAACCTATCCATAACGGTATCGCCTATCATAGACCCGGAAGGCAAGGTAATCGGCGCTTCCAAAATTGCCAGGGATATTTCCCAGCAGCTTGCTGCACAGAAAACCGCCCAGCAATATACTGAACGACTGGAGATTATGAACATGGTCATGGGTTCAGTTTCAGAAGAACTTGACCTGAACAAGATCCTGCAAAAGGTTACCGATGCGACGACTGGGCTCACTGGAGCAGCTTTCGGTGCATTTTTCTATAACAAAACTGATCAGGATGGAGAATCCTATATGCTCTTCACCCTGTCGGGTGCCCCGCGTGAGGCATTCGAAAAATTTGGCATGCCACGCAACACCGCAGTCTTTCATCCTACCTTTTCCGGCCAGGGAGTAGTGCGCGTGGACGACATCACCAAAGACGCCAGATACGGCAAGAATGCCCCCCACTTTGGAATGCCAAAGGGGCACCTCCCTGTGGTTAGTTACCTTGCGGTACCTGTGGTTTCCCGAAACGGCCAGGTCATTGGAGGACTATTTTTTGGCCACCCAAAACCAGCTGTGTTCACCAAAGAGCATGAAACCCTAGTGAGTTCAATTGCTGCACAGGCAGCCATCGGCCTGGACAATGCCAAGCTTTTCGAAGAGGTAAAGGCACTCAATGATAAAAAGGATGAATTTATCGGCCTGGCCAGCCATGAACTCAAAACACCATTAGCCAGTATATCTGGTTATCTACAGATTTTAAACCGGTTTCCCTTCACGGATAATCAGCGGGTTTTTCTGGGTAAAGCTTCGAACCAGGTTCAAAAACTCACCTCGCTCGTCAACGATCTGCTCGACGTATCGAAGATCGAGGCAGGCAAACTCAGGCTGACCAGTACCGGTTTTGATTTGAAATCCACTATCGAGGATGCAATAGAACTCATCCAGCATACTTCCTCCAGGCATCACATCAGTTTTATTTCAGCTATCGAAGATTGCGAGGTGAACGGCGACCCGCAGCGCATTGAGCAGGTGGTGGTCAATCTGCTGGGCAACGCAATCAAATATGCGCCAAAAGCCGATCAGGTTGAGGTATCCCTGATCCGGACTGACGGCGAAATAATCGTAAGCATAAAGGACTTTGGACCTGGAATACCGCAGGACAAACTTAAAAACATCTTCGCCCGTTTCTATCGGATTGATGAGGCCTCCCCCAACGTTTCCGGGCTTGGGATCGGGCTCTATCTTTCCCATGAGATCATCACCCGCCATGGGGGAAAAATCTGGGCTGACAGCACGATTGGCCAAGGAAGTACCTTCCATTTTTCACTGCCGGGCTAATATGATCAGTTTTTATTGCTGGGGATCAGCAGATTCCCAGCATAAGCTAAAAGTTGAAACTGCCGCAATTTGCTTGTGCTTAGAAAATCTACTAATTATATTTAGGGTAAACAATTTAGCCATTTAATTCCCTGCAAATAAGGAATAGACAGTGGTTCGGCGAAAATGAAATTTGTTTTCTAAAAAACCTGCAAAGCAGTAAAAACACTTCTCAGTTGTAATCTCCAAAATACAAACAACATCCAAGCTTCCCAAGGGAAGCCCTAAATGCCCAATTGTTGCGTTTAATACTCTCCGTTCGTCCATTTGCCACCACCGTTTATTATAACAGTAGGTAAAAACACTGCGTGTGCGGGATCTACCTAACGCAACTTGCCAGAATGAGCAGGAGCATGAAAAGGGCTGCCACCAGCCCAGAATCGGCAACAGCTATTGAAAAACATACTCAGGGCCGACGCGGCATTGTTCCCGAACAAAATATACGGGCAATGGCCGGTCCAACAGGTACAGCCTCCAAGGGACATTACATTAACTAATAAACCGATACCAGGAGTACAAGCATTTTGTACATTCTGACATTCTATAGCGTTAAATGAATGCAACAAATCATTAATCCCTGGCAAAGGCAATAAGTACCTTGATGTCGCGTTTATATTACAGTAACCTGCTGAGCAGGTGTTCTTTTTGTTTAGCACGCAACGGGAAGTCGTCCTGTTGAATTCCCTTCAGGTGCTCAATCAAAATTTATGTCAAAAATATCCTTCGAGTCTACAGCTACTCCCTTCTTCCGCTCACTAAAATCAAAGGTGAACGAATATTTTACCAGTACCGGAAAGTCACGAAATGGTGGAGCAATGCTTTTTTTTAAAGGCCTGGGCTTTATTGTTTCGGCAATTGCCATCTATGTTTTGCTGGTATTCTTTCCGCCGCAATGGATCCCGGCAGTCCTGCTCTGTGCCGCGTTTGGCGCCAACCTTGCGGCAATAGGCTTTAATGTAATGCACGAGGGTGGGCACGGCAGTTTTTCAAAACATAAATGGATCAATTCCCTTTCAGCATACACGCTAAACATCATGGGCGGCACAATACACTTCTGGAAACAAAAGCACAATATAGATCATCATACCTACACCAATATTGACGGCAGGGACCATGATATCGATATAAAATTTATGAGAATGCACGATGAACAGGGAAGGAAAGGCTATCATCGTTTTCAGCAGTATTATTGGGTATTGTTATACGGAATCTCTTATATCGCATGGGTGCTCTATCAGGATTTTGAGAAGTATTTCTCCGGAAAAATGGGCAAGGGCGGCAAAAGCCTCAACCTTTCCCTTAGGGAGCATGGCATATTCTGGGGCACTAAGCTCGGCTATCTGTTCATCTATCTGGTGTTGCCCATCATTATGGTTGGCACGATAAAGGCATTGATTGGCTTCTTGATTGCAGGATTGGTCTGCGGTTTCACATTGAGCATGGTCTTTCAGCTCGCCCATGTCGTGGAGGGAACATCTTTTCCAAATGCTCAATCGGGAAAGATCAAAATCGAGTGGGCAGTACACCAGATCTCCTCTACCGCCAATTTCTCTACGAAAAACAAACTGGCCTGTTTTTTTCTTGGCGGCCTCAACTTTCAGGTCGAACACCATCTGTTCCCCACAATGAGCCACGTGCATTATCCCAAGATAAGTGAGCTTGTCAGACAGACCTGCATGGAGTTTGAGATTTCTTATCTGGAGCACAAGAACATTCTTACGGCCTTTACCTCTCATCTCGCCCACCTAAAAAAACTTGGCCAGAGCGGCTAACAAACCCGATCTACAATAAAAGATTTTATAAAAAAACAAGTATATGCAAAATGAAAACATCGCCTTACAGGCAAAGGTATTTCTATACCACTTAAACAATTCAAATACCGAGAACAGCATCAGAAAGGATGAATGCTGGACATTGATGCAGGTCAGCGAAAATACCAAAAAAGAAATAGAAAGAGACTACAACCCCACCGTAATGACCAGGGTGGATCCTGAGATCATGCAGGCATTTTCGATCAGTGTGCTGGAAAACGTGGGCACGCAACCCAGGCTGAAGCTAATGCGACCATCAATTGATCATATCCCCGGCTCGGACTATCTTATTGCATTCCCTTCAACAAGGATTACCAGATAACAGAAAGTCTAATACAGGCAATCTCGTAAGTGATAGCCTGTGTTACCGGCAGAACCTGAACAAGGTTTTGCCTACAGTTGGAGAACAGTGTTCATATATACCAACGGTTCTTCCTATTTTTTTTTCGGAGAACCGCTTCCTCCTTCATCTATAGTGGGACCGCAGATTCATTGTTCCAACAGTTTAAATATGACTAAAAATAATCTTTCCACGTATCATCTTTATTGAAAAAGTTGTGACCTTGCCAGGCTGCGCCTGCATAGTAAGTAAAGGATTTGCCGGATTTTACCTCTATCAATACATAACGATCGTTACCAGCCTCTGCAAAGCTGAGCAGCTGTTCCGGATTAACTGAGATTGCTGTACCCAAAGCCCCTTTAGAAGGATCAACCTTCTCCCCAGCATGCAAGTGTGCCTTTCATTTGCAGGAGATTTGGTTTTCCAAAGGTGGTTAATCCGGTACCGACGGTGATGTCCTTCCCAGATTCTGATATTATAGTGCTTACCCCTATCGCATTTGCCCTCCAAAGGATAAAGCCCAATCTGCCGCAGCATTCGGCTACGAAATATTCTATATCAGCAGGAACATCATTCACGATCCGGAAGCGGATCTTGTATTTCGGGTTGTAACTGATGTAGACAACCAGATCATCGTCTGAAAATCCCCTGCCTGACAAAGGCTTAAAATGCACCTCCCGAAGTTCCTTCGCTGTACAGATCAAACGGTCGTTCATTACTTTCGCCAATGCTTTTTCGGGCTTAAAATCTGTTTCTAAAATCGC
>NZ_SIXF01000061.1 GCF_004310665.1 Pedobacter kyonggii
GCTTAAATGACATATTATTGAAAGAAGTTATGTTAGAAGAACAAACAACAGTCTGTTTGCTTTGAAAGCTTCGGATGATTAGTACTACTCGACTGTGCTGTCGCCAGCTTTACATCTGTAGCCTATCAACGTAGTAGTCTGCTACGGTCCTATATGGAATTCTCATCTCGTGGCTAGTTTCGCACTTAGATGCTTTCAGCGCTTATCTATTCCCAGCGTAGCTACTCTGCAATGCCCCTGGCGGAACAACAGATTCACTAGAGGCTAGTCCAACCCGGTCCTCTCGTACTAAGGTCAGCCCCACTCAAAATTCCTACGCCCACAACAGATAGGGACCGAACTGTCTCGCGACGTTCTGAACCCAGCTCGCGTGCCACTTTAATCGGCGAACAGCCGAACCCTTGGGACCTTCTCCAGCCCCAGGATGTGACGAGCCGACATCGAGGTGCCAAACCTCCCCGTCGATATGAGCTCTTGGGGGAGATCAGCCTGTTATCCCCAGCGTACCTTTTATCCTTTGAGCGATGGCCCTTCCATGCAGAACCACCGGATCACTATATCCGTCTTTCGACCCTGATCGACTTGTCTGTCTCACAGTCAAGCAAGCTTATGCTATTGCACTCCGCGTACGGTTACCAAGCGTACTGAGCTTACCTTTGAAAGCCTCCGTTACCTTTTTGGAGGCGACCACCCCAGTCAAACTACCCATCAAACAATGTCTCCCTCATAAAGGGATTAGACACCGAATACAGAAAGGGTGGTATTTCAACGTTGGCTCCACGACGCCTAGCGACGCCGCTTCAAAGCCTCCCACCTATCCTACACATCCTGTATCCAATGTCAATGTTAAATTGTAGTGAAGGTGCATGGGGTCTTTCCGTCCCGTTGCGGGTACCCGGCGTCTTCACCGGGACCACAATTTCACCGAGCTCATGGCTGAGACAGCGCCCAGATCGTTACACCATTCGTGCAGGTCGGAACTTACCCGACAAGGAATTTCGCTACCTTAGGACCGTTATAGTTACGGCCGCCGTTTACTGGGGCTTCGATTCAATGCTTCTCCTTGCGGATGACATCCCCTCTTAACCTTCCAGCACCGGGCAGGTGTCAGGCCTTATACCTCATCTTTCGATTTTGCAAAGCCATGTGTTTTTGTTAAACAGTCGCCTGGGCCTTTTCACTGCGGCTGACATTGCTGCCAGCGCCCCTTCTCCCGAAGTTACAGGGCCATTTTGCCGAGTTCCTTAGCCATGATTCACTCGAGCACCTTAGAATCCTCTTCCCGGATACCTGTGTCGGTTTGCGGTACGGGTTTTTATAACCTGAAGCTTAGCGGTTTTTCTTGGAAGTCTGATTACCTGCGCTATCCGCTTACCCGAAGGCTCGCGGTACTATCGACTTTCAGCTAGATCGGCGGATTTGCCTACCGTTCTAATACCTACTGTCTTTAACGATCTATTCCGTCAGATCGCGGCAGTGTCACTACTCCGTCCCCACATCGCAGTTATAAAAAGTACTGGAATATTAACCAGTTGTCCATCGAATTTCCCCTTCGGGTTCTCCTTAGGTCCCGACTGACCCTGATCCGATTAGCGTTGATCAGGAAACCTTATCCTTTCGGTGGGCGGGTTTCTCTCCCGCCTTATCGTTACTTATGCCTACATTTGCTTTTCTAGAAGCTCCAGCACCCATTACCAGATACCTTCGCTGCCGCTAGAATGCTCCCCTACCGATATATTTCAATCCCATAGCTTCGGTGAACAGTTTAATGCCCGTTTATTATCCATGCCCGATCGCTCGACTAGTGAGCTGTTACGCACTCTTTAAATGAATGGCTGCTTCCAAGCCAACATCCTAGCTGTCTGTGCAATCGGACCTCGTTAGTTCAACTTAACTGTCACTTGGGGACCTTAGCTGATGGTCTGGGTTCTTTCCCTCTCGGCGCGTGACCTTAGCACCCCGCGCCTCACTGCAGACCATATTTCATAGCATTCGGAGTTTGTCTGGATTTGGTAGGATTTGACTCCCCCGCACCCAATCAGTAGCTCTACCTCTATGAAACTTAATGTCCACGCTGTTCCTAAAAACATTTCGGGGAGTACGAGCTATTTCCCAGTTTGATTAGCCTTTCACCCCTACCCACAGATCATCCGGAAACTTTTCAACGTTTATCGGTTCGGTCCTCCAGTACGTGTTACCGCACCTTCAACCTGTCCATGGGTAGATCACAAGGTTTCGCGTCTACCCCCTCTGACTATACGCCCTATTCAGACTCGCTTTCGCTTCGGATCCGTGCCTKARRCACTTAACCTTGCCAGAGAGGAGTAACTCGTAGGCTCATTATGCAAAAGGCACGCCGTCACGCCACCTGGACGCTCCGACCGCTTGTAAGTACACGGTTTCAGGTTCTATTTCACTCCCCTGTTCGGGGTTCTTTTCACCTTTCCCTCACGGTACTGGTTCACTATCGGTCTCTCAGGAGTATTTAGCCTTACCGGATGGTGCCGGCAGATTCCCACAAGGCGTCTCCGACCTCGCGGTACTCAGGATACTGCTAGGCCAGCATTCTATACGTGTACCGGGCTATCACCGTGTATCGCTGGGCTTCCCATCCCATTCCACTTCTGTTTGCTGATGCCATGTTGCAGTCCTACAACCCCCACTTTGCCGTAACAAAGTAGGTTTGGGCTCTTTCCCTTTCGCTCGCCACTACTTAGGAAATCATTGTTATTTTCTCTTCCTCTGCTTACTTAGATGTTTCAGTTCGGCAGGTTTGCTCATTATATGTGACTAGTCTTCAACTAGCCGGGTTGCCCCATTCGGAAATCTTCGGATCAATTCCTATTTGCAAATACCCGAAGCTTATCGCAGCTTATCACGTCCTTCATCGCCTCTGAGAGCCAAGGCATCCCCCGTGTACTCTTTATTACTTTCTTCTACTCATACGCCTTTTGCGCCGTATGGTATGCTTTTTTTGCTCTTGTTATGATGTCTCATACTTATTGGTCTCTTGCGATCCCTTTAAGTGAGCACAAACACAACAGTCGCCTATTGTTGTTTGCTCTTCTTTTTTAACTTCTTCCAATATGTCAAAGAACTTTACTAAGACAAGGTAAAGGGTATAAAAGTCAGGGTGTCATGTGCCCGTCCTTAAGCCTTCAGCTTAAATCTCGTTAGTAAAAA
>NZ_SIXF01000062.1 GCF_004310665.1 Pedobacter kyonggii
GACCGTAGCAGACTACTACGTTGATAGGCTACAGATGTAAAGCTGGCGACAGCACAGTCGAGTAGTACTAATCATCCGAAGCTTTCAAAGCAAACAGACTGTTGTTTGTTCTTCTAACATAACTTCTTTCAATAATATGTCATTTAAGCTCGAGATAGCTTATCTAAAGAAATTTAGGTGCCTATATCGGTGGTGTCCACCTCTTCCCATTCCGAACAGAGAAGTTAAGCCCACCAGAGCCGATGGTACTGCGGTAACACGTGGGAGAGTAGGTCGGTGCCAAATCTTAAAAGAAACCCTTTAACAGAAATGTTGAAGGGTTTTCTTCGTTTAAAAGCATTTTATAGTCTATGCCTTTCTCTTTTCCAACATTAAGAAGTGAAGGAAAGTTAAGGGGCCTTATGTCGGATGTTCCTTAATGTCCTTAATCCCTTAATGGTGAAAGGAATTGGAACAGCGGTTATTTCTACCATTAATGAGTTTAAAAAGGGTTAAGGTTCTGTTCCCACAGATTACGCTGATCCCCGCTGAACCTGATCCATCATCCGTTTTACATCATCCATCCCAGGTTAAATAGCCCTGATGGCAGCGGAAATCCCTTTTTGGCATTGGTAGATTGTTTATTCCAAGGCTTTCCAAAAAGGATTGCAGTGTACAGCAGGACCGAACCCAACCTATATGCTACTGCTATTGCGCTCCAAAGCATCAAAATATTAGCCATCTAGATATGCTTAATAAATAAGTTAAACGCTGTATTTAATTATTTAAGAGGATGTTTTTTACGATTATATTTCTGATGATCGGGCACATTAATAGATTTAACCAGCCCTGTCTATAGAATACTGTTTAGTCCATATAGCTTAAAGATTTAAATATGATTGTTCGAATCTGGAAAGGATTTGATATTTTGCGGCATAATTGATTTTAGATATGGCTTCAGGTTTTTTTGCGATTTTGGATGATATTGGTGCTTTAATGGACGATGTAGCGGTAACAGCTAAGGTAGCGGCCAAAAAGACTGCGGGGATTTTGGGAGATGATTTAGCCGTAAATGCAGAAAAATCAACTGGTTTTCTTTCTTCCAGAGAATTGCCGGTACTATGGGCAATCACTAAGGGATCATTTGTGAATAAACTTATTATTGTTCCAATTGCGCTATTACTCAATTTCTTTTTTCCGGTAGCGATTAAAGTGATCTTGGTACTAGGCGGGTTGTACCTGGCGTATGAAGGGGTGGAGAAAATTGTTGAATATTTTATTCATCGATCAAAGCCCACACATATCGAAGCAAAAGAGGTCATCCAAGAGGGTGAGTTGGAAGAAAAAGCGAAGATCAAATCAGCTATTATTACCGATTTTATTTTATCAATAGAAATCGTAATTATTGCTTTGGGAAGTGTGCTCGAAGAAAAGCTGCTTATACAAATTATGACGGTGTCAGCTGTAGCTTTGTTGGCTACCGTTGGTGTTTATGGTATCGTAGCAATTATTGTAAGAATGGATGATGCTGGATATCGCTTAATGAAGGCCTCAGGTGAAAAAGGTATCCTTTCTTCCATCGGAAATCTACTGGTTCGTTCTTTACCAGTTATAATAAAGACATTGAGTGTTGTAGGAACGGTAGCGCTAATCTTGGTTTCAGGTGGGATTTTTGCACATAATGTTGGCTTTTTGCATCATGTTCTTCATACTTTCCCTTCAATTCTTAGGGAATTTGTTTTTGGATTGGCCGCTGGACTTGCCTCTGTGCTTGTTGTAATAGGTGGTAAAAAGCTGTTAGCCATTGTCAGAAAATAAAGAATTGCCAGTATTCTATTTGCAAGTGTTAATTTTGTTTGTCGTTTTTTAGCAAAGCAGGTTCCGTGCTACTATCTAAGTTTGCTCCCGCCATACGCTGTAGTCCCGATGAAGAATAGGGAGCTGCCGCTGCTATCGGGTTTATTCTGCAGGGTCTTGCGAAGTTTTAAACGGCCGGGCGCAGGGAAAACTCCGTAAGTGTGGGAAGCGCAGCCCGCCCAAAACAGCTGTTCCCCTAAAAAGTTTTGCTATCCTCGAAACTTTTTCCTGTTGAAAACCATGGAGTTAGCTTAAGCCTTCAGATAATCGGAGTAAAATCTTTGCAGAAGCGTTAATTTTTTCTACTTTTGCATCCCGCTTCGGAGGAAGGGTTTTGAATGAAAGGATGGCGCAGGGATGATGAGAGCGGGATTTATTTTAAAATAAATATTGCGGAAGAGGAAAAGATTGCTACCTTTGCAGCCCGGTTCGGAAGAACGGGAAGCTAAATAACATTAGCATATTGAAATAAGGGGAAAAGGGAGAAAAGAAGGCTGAGAAAATAAAATTTATTTTATTTGGAAGTTTGGAAAAGATCCTTACCTTTGCACTCCCAACCGAAAGGAAGCGGAAAATCGGAACGGCGGATGTCGGAAAGATAACAAAACAAGATTGAGATAAACAGAAACACAGGAGAGACGAACAAGACTTTCCGTAACTGAAGTTTAACGATATATAAGTGACCGGCCGCGAGGCTTACCAGGTCAACAAGTTCTTAAAAGAGATGTCAATGTAGCGTAGCGAGGTAATGGAGTACCGATCAAAGTACATGATTACGTAGCTTTATTTTAAAGGTGGTGTCTAACAGACAACATAACAAAAAAGAAGACTATTTTTAACAATAGTTAAAACTGGTCAGCATCTTACAACACATTTTACAATGGAGAGTTTGATCCTGGCTCAGGATGAACGCTAGCGGCAGGCCTAATACATGCAAGTCGAACGATATCATCCAGCTTGCTGGATGAG
>NZ_SIXF01000063.1 GCF_004310665.1 Pedobacter kyonggii
GGTTCATCTATAAAGTTGTACCAGTTATCCACTGGCAGCTGCGAGGTTATTATTGTCGCGCCGTTGCCATATCTATCCTCCAGAATATCAAGTATTGCTATCCTGGCATCATTGCTCAGTGGCTTAAGCCCGAAGTCGTCTAATATCAGTAGCCTGTTTGAGGATATCCCCTTAATCCATCGGAGGTAAGTTCCATCGAGCCTTGCCTGGGCAAGAGCATCCAGAAACTTATTCATACTGAAATATAGCGTACGGAATCCAAGTAGGCAGGAACTGCGCCCCAGTGCACAGGCAAGGAAGCTTTTGCCGCACCCGGTAGCGCCGGTAATGAGCACATTTTCACCACGTTCAATAAAAGTGCCGTCCGAGAGTCTTAGGACCTGTTCACGGGTAATGCCACGCTCGGAGGTACAGAGTATATCTTCAGGAAGGGCATGATACCTGAGCTTACTATACCTGAGATATTTTTCTGTTCTTGCATGCTCACGGTACTCGATTTCTGCCTGGACAAGCATGGCGAGCATTGAATGTGGATCCTGGATCTCGTGTACCGGTAACTGTAGTGTTGCCTCATAGCGCCTGGCCATCCCGCTAAGCCTTAGGCTTTTCATCTGGTCTGCTGTGTTCTGTGTATTCATATTGATCTTTATTAGTTGGTTTTGTATGCTTCGGCTCCCCGCACGTTCTGGTGTAGTGGCGTCCTGTATTCTTTCTGTTCTGTTTCCTCGACCATGTCCATATTATTGTCAAGGATGTTTTTTATTACAGTGTATTTAAACCTGTGCCCGGTGAGTCCCCTTTTGCAGGCAGCTTCCATTCTTGCCGCTCCATAGGCTTTCAAGAGCCGCATCAGTCCAGCGCAGCCAGCATATGATTGATGTATCACGGGATTGCTCTGCATCAACTTCTGAATAAAGTCATAAGTGTTCTGACCTGCTCTTTCAGCCTGTTTCAGATAATATTCAGGATCCCATCCCTTTTCATCCGAAAAGGATTGGTGCGCTTCAGGCATATGTTCCCTAACCGTGGTGAAATGGTGTTTTCTGAAACTCCGGACGTGTATGGCAATCCGCGTGCAATTATGAAAGATCTCAACGCTGTCCATACAATATGATATCCTGACCTCTTTGCCAATATATCTAAAGGGAACGCTGTAATAGTGCCAGTCCTCACCAATAACCACATGGTAATTCTTCTGAACTTTTGCCCTGGTGTAGTGCTGGATAACGAAAGGTGATTCGGGAAGTGGCTGCAAAAGTGCGGACTCATTATTATGGAAGAGCTCATAGCGGCTGAAACTTTTGCGCTGGAAGCTAAGCTGGTGATGTTCATTCAGCTTTATCATGATAGCTGCATTCAATTCCTTAAGGCTGTAGAAGGTCTGGTTCCTAAGTTTCGCATAGATGCGCATGTAGGCTATCCTCACAAAGTTCTCTACGCTTGGCTTGTCCTTTGGCTTATAAGGGCGTGCAGCAAAGAGTGCAATTTTGTTATGGTTGGCCCACTGCTCCAGCATCTCGGTAAAGACAGGCTCATACTTTGAGCTTTTGGATACCCACTGCCTCATATTATCAGATTTTACCCCTTTGGGCATACCACCTATATAGATAAGTGCTTTGTTCAATGCTGATACAACCTGCGGCAACTTTGCATCTACAAGCGCTTCTACATAACCGTAACCGCTAAAGGGAAGAATGGCAAGAAATACCGGACAGCTAACCAGTTCTCCTGTAGAAGTATCCAGGTAATGCAATGGCGCGCCGGCAAAATCTACCTGCATCATCTCAGCTGGCTTATGCTCAAAATGCATAACGGCCTTCGAGGCCCGGTTATGTTCCTGCAGCAGATCACAGAACCTTGAATATTGAAACCCTTCCGGATAATTGGTAATATACTCTTCCCACAACAATAACCTGGTTACGCCTTCTTTGGAGGCGAGCTGTTGATTGTGATATTCCAAATGTTCAAGGAAATGAACCCGCCTGGGGTCAGCATCCTCCATTACCTCTTCCTTTACAAGGCCAAGGATCTCATCGATATCCCTATCTGATAGCTTTAGCAAGCCATCAAAGGTCAAACCTGTCGATCTGAACTTTTCCAGGTAACTCGCGATCGTACGCCTGTTGACCCGGACCTCTTTCTCTATTTTCCGTTGGGA
>NZ_SIXF01000064.1 GCF_004310665.1 Pedobacter kyonggii
GGTTCATCTATAAAGTTGTACCAGTTATCCACTGGCAGCTGCGAGGTTATTATTGTCGCGCCGTTGCCATATCTATCCTCCAGAATATCAAGTATTGCTATCCTGGCATCATTGCTCAGTGGCTTAAGCCCGAAGTCGTCTAATATCAGTAGCCTGTTTGAGGATATCCCCTTAATCCATCGGAGGTAAGTTCCATCGAGCCTTGCCTGGGCAAGAGCATCCAGAAACTTATTCATACTGAAATATAGCGTACGGAATCCAAGTAGGCAGGAACTGCGCCCCAGTGCACAGGCAAGGAAACTTTTGCCGCACCCGGTAGCGCCGGTAATGAGCACATTTTCACCACGTTCAATAAAAGTGCCGTCCGATAGTCTTAGTACCTGTTCACGGGTAATGCCACGCTCGGAGGTACAGAGTATATCCTCGGGAAGTGCATGATACCTGAGCTTACTGAACCTGAGATATTTTTCTGTTCTTGCATGCTCACGGTACTCGATTTCTGCCTGGACAAGCATGGCGAGCATTGAATGTGGGTCCTGGATCTCGTGTACTGGCAATTGTAGTGTTGCCTCATAGCGCCTGGCCATTCCGCTGAGCCTTAGGCTTTTCATCTGGTCTGCTGTGTTCTGTGTATTCATATTGATCTTTATTAATTGGTTTTGTATGCTTCGGCTCCTCGCACGTTCTGGTGCAGTGGCGTCCTGTATTCCTTCTGTTCTGTTTCCTCAACCATGTCCATATTATTGTCAAGGATGTTTTTTATTACAGTGTATTTAAACCTGTGCCCGGTGAGTGCCCTTTTGCAGGCAGCTTCCATTCTTGCCGCTCCATAGGCTTTCAAGAGCCGCATCAGTCCAGCGCAGCCAGCATATGATTGATGTATCACGGGATTGCTCTGCATCAACTTCTGAATAAAGTCATAAGTGTTCTGACCTGCTCTTTCAGCCTGTTTCAGATAATATTCAGGATCCCATCCCTTTTCATCCGAAAAGGATTGGTGCGCTTCAGGCATATGTTCCCTTACGGTTGTAAAATGGTGTTTTCTGAAACTCCGGACGTGTATGGCAATCCGCGTGCAATTATGAAAGATCTCAACGCTGTCCATACAATATGATATCCTGACCTCCTTGCCGATATACCTGAAGGGAACACTGTAATAGTGCCAATCTTCACCTACGAGGACATGATAGTTCTTCTGAACTTTTGCCCTGGTGTAGTGCTGGATAGAGAAAGATGATTCGGGAAGTGGCTGCAAAAGTGCGGACTCATTATTATGGAAGAGCTCATAGCGGCTGAAACTTTTGCGCTGGAAGCTAAGCTGGTGATGTTCATTCAGTTTAATCATGATCGCTGCATTCAATTCCTTAAGGCTGTAGAAGGTCTGGTTCCTAAGTTTCGCATAGATGCGCATGTAGGCTATCCTCACAAAGTTCTCTACGCTTGGCTTGTCCTTTGGCTTATAAGGGCGTGCAGCAAAGAGTGCAATCTTGTTATGGTTGGCCCACTGCTCCAGCATTTCGGTAAAGACAGGTTCATACTTTGAGCTTTTGGATACCCACTGCCTCATATTATCAGATTTTACCCCTTTGGGCACACCACCTATATAGATAAGTGCTTTGTTCAATGCTGATACAACCTGCGGCAACTTTGCATCTACAAGCGCTTCCACATAACCGTAACCGCTAAAGGGAAGAATGGCAAGAAATACCGGACAGCTAACCAGTTCTCCTGTAGAAGTATCCAGATAATGCAATGGCGCGCCGGCAAAATCTACCTGCATCATCTCAGCTGGCTTATGCTCAAAATGCATAACGGCCTTCGAGGCCCGGTTATGTTCCTGCAGCAGATCACAGAATCTGGAATATTGAAACCCTTCCGGATAATTGGTAATATACTCTTCCCACAACAATAACCTGGTTACGCCTTCTTTGGAGGCGAGCTGTTGATTGTGATATTCCAAATGTTCAAGGAAATGAACCCGCCTGGGGTCAGCATCCTCCATTACCTCTTCCTTTACAAGGCCAAGGATCTCATCGATATCCCTATCTGATAGCTTTAGCAAGCCATCAAAGGTCAAACCTGTCGATCTGAACTTTTCCAGGTAACTCGCGATCGTACGCCTGTTGACCCGGACCTCTTTCTCTATTTTCCGTTGGGA
>NZ_SIXF01000065.1 GCF_004310665.1 Pedobacter kyonggii
TAGGCGACACGAACAAGCAGAGAGTTCGTGAGAACTCGAAGCTTGATGCTTTGCAGAAGATGATGGTAGGTCCATCGGTATCGACGTACAGGCGTTGGTATCAAACTACCGCTAAGTTGCTGTGGTGAACGAACCATGGTGAGGAGCGTTAGCGGAAAAGGCATCCGAAGAGGTGTCAGGTAAGTTGTAAGAAGATGAATGTAAATGAACCACCGATGAGGTGTCGAAAGGATGAGATGATGTCAAAACTAAGTACAGTATCGACTTGGGATAAGCCAGAGAATAACCTGTTTATGCTCTGTCGGCATCCGGCATACAGGTGGCATGAGCTTACAACAGGCTTTTGCAAGGAACGTGTGAAGCTGTCGTCGCGATGTAAAGAGAAAAGTTCAAGCCGGTGCACCGGCAAGAAGGAAAGTATCGATGTGCGGCACGGTGGCAGACTGGTGCGTAGTAGTGATGAAGTTGCTGTAATGGCAATGGAGCGAAGGAGCCAGATTACTCAGCTTCCCGTTGAAGGAAACTGTAAGCAATTACAGGAGGTACGAAGATGAGGGAAGCAAAACCGTTCAAGATACAAAGGCAACAGGTAATGGATGCTTATTTGAGAGTCAAAGCCAATAGAGGTGGAGCAGGCGTAGATGCAGTAAATATGCAGGAGTTCGATAAGAACACAAAGCAGGAATTATACCGCATCTGGAACCGAATGAGTTCGGGCAGCTACATGCCTCCGCCTGTAAAACTGGTAGAGATCGAAAAGAAAGGAGGTGGGGTTAGACCACTTGGCATACCAACCATAGCCGACCGTATTGCCCAAACGGTAGTAGCTGACTTGCTGGGACAGCAACTCGACAAAGTGTTTCATGAAGATTCCTACGGGTATCGGCCAAACAAGTCAGCAGCCCAGGCACTGGCCAAAGCACGAGAAAGGTGCTGGAAATACAACTGGGCGCTTGACCTCGATATCCGATCGTTCTTTGATAATCTTCCACATGATTTGCTAATGAAGGCAATAAGAAAGCACATAGACTGCAAATGGGCGTTGCTGTACATCGAAAGATGGTTAGTAGCTCCSGTTCAAAAGACAGATGGCACAATCGTACCGAGGACGCAAGGCGTTCCTCAGGGTTCGGTTATCGGCCCCGTACTGTCAAATCTGTACCTGCATTACACTATGGATGTCTGGCTTCAGCGGAACTTTCCGCTATGCCCGTTCGAGCGTTTTGCAGATGACAGCATTGTACACTGCCAGACAGAAATGCATGCCATGAAAGTAAAAGAAGCACTAGAACTCCGGTTTGCGGAATGCGGACTGGAAATGCACAAAGAGAAGACAAAGATTGTGTACTGCAAGGACAGTAACCGACGAGGGAATTACCACACTATTGGGTTTGACTTTCTCGGCTATACATTTAAACCGAGACAAGCAGAGAACACAGTGCGTATGGTGTCATTTACCTGCTGGTTACCCGCTGTAAGTAACAAATCAATGTCCTCGATGCGCAAGAAAATGAAAGAATGGAGCACGCTCCGAACTGCAGGATGCCAGATTGAAGATATAGCGAAAGAGATAAATCCTGTGGTAAGGGGGTGGATCAACTACTACAGTAAATTTTACAAAACGAAATTAAAAAGCTTTATGAGAGAAATTAATCTAAGAATTGTCAAATGGGCACGGAGCAAGTACCTGAAAGTCCGACCGACAGTGTTAAAAGGATTGAGATGGCTGCGAGCCATTAGTGACAAACAACCCAATTTATTCACCCACTGGACATTCGGCGTACTTCCAACGGTTGAGGATAGGAGCCGGATGAGGTGAGAGTCTCACGTCCGTATCTGTGAGAACTTCAGCGTTGAAACACCTGGATTTACTCGTTGAG
>NZ_SIXF01000066.1 GCF_004310665.1 Pedobacter kyonggii
TTATAGGCTGCACTCCGTTGTCTTCTGGGTGTTTCTTTTTTTCTCTTTTTTGAAATATCATGTTGCGTGGCGAGTAGGCGGTGCTACTCCAGAAAGGAGGTATTCCAGCCGCACCTTCCGGTACGGCTACCTTGTTACGACTTAGCCCCAGTTATCGGTTTTACCCTAGGACGCTCCTTGCGGTTACATACTTTAGGTACCCCCAACTTCCATGGCTTGACGGGCGGTGTGTACAAGGCCCGGGAACGTATTCACCGCGTCATTGCTGATACGCGATTACTAGCGAATCCAACTTCATGGGGTCGAGTTGCAGACCCCAATCCGAACTGTGAATGGCTTTGTGAGATTCGCATCATATTGCTATGTAGCTGCCCTCTGTACCATCCATTGTAGCACGTGTGTAGCCCCGGACGTAAGGGCCATGATGACTTGACGTCGTCCCCTCCTTCCTCTCTGTTTGCACAGGCAGTCTGTTTAGAGTCCCCACCATAACGTGCTGGCAACTAAACATAGGGGTTGCGCTCGTTGCGGGACTTAACCCAACACCTCACGGCACGAGCTGACGACAGCCATGCAGCACCTAGTTTCGTGTGATTGCTCACTCATTTATCTCTAAATGATTCACTAACTTTCAAGCCCGGGTAAGGTTCCTCGCGTATCATCGAATTAAACCACATGCTCCTCCGCTTGTGCGGGCCCCCGTCAATTCCTTTGAGTTTCACTCTTGCGAGCGTACTCCCCAGGTGGAACACTTAACGCTTTCGCTTAGCCGCTGACTGTGTATCGCCAACAGCGAGTGTTCATCGTTTAGGGCGTGGACTACCAGGGTATCTAATCCTGTTTGATCCCCACGCTTTCGTGCCTCAGCGTCAATAAGACCATAGTAAGCTGCCTTCGCAATCGGTGTTCTGAGACATATCTATGCATTTCACCGCTACTTGTCTCATTCCGCCTACCTCTAGTCCATTCAAGCCCATCAGTATCAAGGGCACTGCGATAGTTGAGCTACCGTCTTTCACCCCTGACTTAACAGGCCGCCTACGCACCCTTTAAACCCAATAAATCCGGATAACGCTTGGATCCTCCGTATTACCGCGGCTGCTGGCACGGAGTTAGCCGATCCTTATTCTTCCGGTACATTCAGCACATTACACGTAATGTGGTTTATTCCCGGATAAAAGCAGTTTACAACCCATAGGGCAGTCTTCCTGCACGCGGCATGGCTGGTTCAGAGTTGCCTCCATTGACCAATATTCCTTACTGCTGCCTCCCGTAGGAGTCTGGTCCGTGTCTCAGTACCAGTGTGGGGGGCCATCCTCTCAGATCCCCTAGTCATCGTCGCCTTGGTGGGCCGTTACCCCGCCAACTAGCTAATGACACGCATGCCCATCTCAATCCCATAAATGTTTGATCATTGGATAATGCCATCCTGTGATTTTATGCGGTATTAATCCGGATTTCTCCGGGCTATCCCCCAGATTAAGGTAGGTTGCATACGCGTTACGCACCCGTGCGCCACTTTCTCATCCAGCAAGCTGGATGATATCGTTCGACTTGCATGTATTAGGCCTGCCGCTAGCGTTCATCCTGAGCCAGGATCAAACTCTCCATTGTAAAATGTGTTGTAAGATGCTGACCAGTTTTAACTATTGTTAAAAATAGTCTTCTTTTTTGTTATGTTGTCTGTTAGACACCACCTTTAAAATAAAGCTACGTAATCATGTACTTTGATCGGTACT
>NZ_SIXF01000067.1 GCF_004310665.1 Pedobacter kyonggii
AAAAAAAAATGCTGCAAAACCTTGATAAATAATGTTTTGCAGCAAGGTAATATTCACTTAAATTAGTGTTGACCAATATTACTGCTGTGAAAATAATAAATTCAAATCCAATATCCTCTTTCGGAGGCATAAATTTTGTTTTTGACTACTTAAACAAATTAGAAATCGATAAACTTTGCCATGCACATCTGCCCTGCGTTGCTGCCCAAAGCAAGTATTCCTGGAAGGATGTTTTCTACTCCCTTAAATCTGTTTTTCTCTGTGGCGGCGATAGTGTTGAAGATCTTCATACCCACTTAAAAAGTCATTTTGTCGACAATCCTTATCTTAGACTGGCAAGCCCCGATACTGTTTTGAGAAGACTCTCCGGGCTTGCCGAAGAAACAAAAACCTGTGTAACCAAGCGGGGTGTGGCTACACATCAATATTGTACCAACCGGACCCTTGAGAACTTTAATCTGGAAGTCCTCAAAAAGATCGGGATTCTTGATTCCCAGGAACTTACCCTTGATTATGATAACACGATCATTTTCAATGAAAAACAGGACAGTAAAATGACCTACAAAAGAGATTATGGCTATCAGCCAGGTGTTTGTACCGTCAATGAGCAATTTGTACTTTATATCGAAAACAGAAATGGAAATTCTGATGCAAAGTCATTTCAAAGGGATACGCTCGAAAGAATTTTTAATCTGCTTGAAACAAAGAAAGTAAAAAAGATTAAAAACTTTCGGGCAGATGCAGCATCCTACCAGTATGAGGTGGTTAATTTCCTACAACAGAAGGTAGAACACTTTTACATAGGATGCAGAAACAGCTATGTCGAGAAATATTTTCCGCAAATTTGCAACTGGAAAGTGATGGAGGACAAAAATGGCCTAGTGGAAGTAGGGTACACGGACATTCTTCCCTTTATAAACCAGGCCAGGGAACAAAATCAACAGCCACAGACATATAGGCTAATTGCCAAACGGAGATTGAAAAAAGATGGCCAGGTAGATTTGATTACCCAGGATGCCTATGAATACAGGGGGATCCTAACTAACAACTTCGAAACGGATGTTGTTGCCCTTGTCCATTTTTATAACCAGAGAGGGACGATGGAGCGGCAATTTGATATCCTTAAAAATGATTTTGGATGGAATAACATGCCTTTCTCTACACTGAACAAAAACCTGGTTTTCCTATATTTTACAGCGGTCTGCAGAAACATATATAATAAAATCATTGATTATTTTTCACAAAAGGTAAAAACGCTGAAGCCGTKTTTCAGACTAAAAAAGTTTCTTTTTAGATTCATCATCCGGCCAGCCAGGTGGGTTAGGCAGGGCAGACAGCTGAAATTAAGAATTTACTCAATAGATCATAGCTACCCATAGCATCAGGATCACTAAAAGAAATACTTAGCGCTAATATGTTACCTGAAATATAGCCAGGAGGGGATGTCTATTTCATTTTTATGCCTAAAATAAAATTTCGACCCCAAATCTGTTCAGAAATGCCAATCAAAAATGAACTTCCGCCTATAAATATAATTATCGCGGAATAAAATCAGGTGATATTCATTTTTAGAACTTAGTAATATTCAGATTACGACAGACATGCGGATTTTAGGAGCTATCGG
>NZ_SIXF01000068.1 GCF_004310665.1 Pedobacter kyonggii
TTAGTATATCGCCTGTTGTTGTTCTTGTCCTCAACGCATTCTTATACCATTTTGTTCCAGGCAGAGAAACCTTTTCGGCCAGGTTGGTTTCGTGCGCTGCCAATAGCATCATCCCATAGCAGGCTGAAATAAACGCGGGTACTTTTTCCACAACACCTTTTAACCTAACCTGGGCCTGGCCACAGCCGATCAAAGTTTTCTGGTCCCGAAAACCAACCTCTATTTCCCACCTTCTTATATAGGCCTGCAACAGCATGCTTATTTCCATTTCTGGATTGGTGCATATCAGATAGGCCGGGCTCCTGTAAAGTAGCTTTGATTTTTTTGTGAGCCTGTAGCCGACTGGTCTTACTATGACAAGCATCAGGTTTTTCGGTCCAGATTTCCTCCATCTTACGTTTCTAATCACTTTGACATCAAATGACCTGATTTTTCCTGCTGCCCAAGCCCTCACCGCCATATATGGGTACTGCTGGTCCTGGCGAATCATTTCCGGGGTGGGAAGTTCCTCTCCATAATACTTTTTTCTGCCAGATCCCTGGGGCTGTTCACAGGGAAGTGCATAAAGCTTACAATCTTTTCTGATCCTGCCTATCATATCAACATTATCCGGGAGCTTTCTTATCACTGTTTCATTGGTATAGCTTCCGTCCACACTTATGACAAGTTTTCTTTCCGCGTGTCCGTCGCTGTCCAGATCGGTCCTTAACTTAACAATGCGTTGGGCACCGATCTCACTRAGCTTGGCTTTTTTCTGGGTTTCTTTGAAGATATCAATTTCTGCCTGTGAGGCAGTCTTACCGGGCTTCCTGGTGGCGGGGCAATGGACAAGGTCGACAGGTATAGCTTTTGAAGGACCAGAGGATCCATTCTCCAGCAAGGAGAGCGAAACCTGTATAAATCTTTGGCCCCAGACGAAGTTGTTTGCAAAAGGTGGCCCCAATGGATCCCTTAGCCAAGAGGTCCCAAATACATTTCTTCCCTTTTTACGAAACAGGGTATCGTCCATATGGCCATAGATGTTCGTATCCTCACTGGAAAGATTGAGTTTCTGTACACGTCTTCTTACAGCCCCGAAGATCCCATCAAGCTTCATCCTGTCGTCCTTGAACAGTCTGTATGCCGCAGACCAGTCCTTGAACTGGCTACCATTGGCCGAGAGCATGCCGGTAATGGTACACCGGCCAAGGCATCCCAACACACCCAAGGSCAATGACCTTGCGCGATCAAAGGTTCTGGACTGCTTGAAGGCTGGCAGGCAGCCTTCGAAAATCGATCTGAAGCATCCGATCAGGGTTTCTTGGGGAGTTTTTTTTTAAGGTCCTCAACGGACTCATCGCTTCTCTGAAGGATCAGTCGCTGGTTGTCATCGATAATCCACTCCACAACCTCGCCCTGCTTGAACTCGATTGCCTGGGCGACAGCTGAGGGGAAATTAACATACCACTGCTCGCTTGTCTTTCTTTTTATAACCTGTACTTTGGTTGGATATCCCATATCTAGTTGTAT
>NZ_SIXF01000069.1 GCF_004310665.1 Pedobacter kyonggii
TAAACCTCCTATGAATAAAACCCTTTTTCAAGTGGCTTTGGAAGCTTTTTCTTTTTTTATGGGCAAAAGAAGTTGCCTGTCCTGAGAATTTGCGGTTTCTATTTAGTTAAATTAACGCCTCTCAGAAGCTTTTTTTTATAAAAGTATAAAAACTTAGCTATATCCTCCTATTAGCGGTCGTTAAATTTGCCGCAAGTATTTATTAATAAACAGTTTAAAAGATAGCCGCACACTGATTAAAGCAGGTTTTCCCAAGCAAGGTTTAGAAAGCAGTCTATCATATCTTTATAGCTAGTTTTGTTTTTTTATTTCACAAGTCCACTCACATAAGGTGCGCGGTCATTCCATACATGCCTTACCCTGGAAAGCAGTTTTCTCGCTATCTTGATTATGGCCCGTCTGGAACCAACCCTTGCTGTCCATCTGCTATAGCATATTGTAAGGGCCGGATCTGTTCTTACTGCTACCCAGGCAGCCTCCACCAAGATATACCTGAGCCGGCGGTGCTGTCTTGTTGTTATGCTTCCCTTTCTGTCGTTCTCACCTGTGGAATGCTGCATTGGACATAGTCCGACAAATGAGTTGAGCTTGTCAAATTTCTCAAAACGGGAGATATCACCGATTTCAACAATCAGCACAGCTGCTGTTACCGGGCCGATTCCTGGAATAGAGCAGAGCAGCTCTGAGATGGTACGGTAGCGTGCTTTGCCCATAAGCTTTCTCATCTCCCTCAGTGTGTCCAGTTTCTGGGACCTGATGGTTTCCATTATCGAGAGCTGCCTGTCCAGCACGATGCGGATGCTAGGCTCTCCACAGCTGGCCTCTTTTAACCATGCAACAAATGCCCTACTCCAGTTGGCCTTTGCGAATCTCTGCGGTATCTCAATCCCCATCAGACGCAGAAGACCCTTTATCCTGTTTTTTGACCGGGTAAGATCATTACTGTACCGCTCGTTGAGCCGCACCAGCTGCCTGTCGGCTTCAAGTTCGGTATCAGGAACATAAACCCCTTCGAGCTGTCCAGCCTGAAGCGCCTCGGCTATCCGTCTGGAATCGTTCCTGTCATTTTTGTTCTTTGTATCCTTATCAGTCCGTGGGACATCTGCAGCGTTTACCGCGATGCAACTTATCGAACGTGCAGCAAAAGCCCGCTGTATCCAGAACCCACAGAAGCCGCTTTCATAAGCACATTCATAACGGGCTTCTGGATAATTGGTTGAAAGAAAATTCCAAAGTCCATCCACTGACGGGGGAGACTGGACGAAGCTTTTGAGATACTGTTTCCCTAGATAGAGTGAAACAGTCCAGCTTTTAAGGTGAACATCGATGCCACAGCTTATCGTATGACCGCTAAAATCTAATTTTTCTGCTAAATTTGTCATGATCTTAGTTCTATTGTTTATTTAAATTTAACAATTGTGGCTTGCTAAAGACCACTTGAACTAAGATCACTTTTATTACATAGATACTGAT
>NZ_SIXF01000007.1 GCF_004310665.1 Pedobacter kyonggii
GCTTGAAGGCTGGCAGGCAGCCTTCGAAAATCGATCTGAAGCATCCGATCAGGGTTTCTTGGGGAGTTTTTTTTTAAGGTCCTCAACGGACTCATCGCTTCTCTGAAGGATCAGTCGCTGGTTGTCATCGATAATCCACTCCACAACCTCGCCCTGCTTGAACTCGATTGCCTGGGCGACAGCTGAGGGGAAATTAACATACCACTGCTCGCTTGTCTTTCTTTTTATAACCTGTACTTTGGTTGGATATCCCATATCTAGTTGTATAACTAGATATAAAAATCAAAAAAAATAACCGTAAAACCAAATTTACGGCTACTTTTTTTTCTTGACTAGTAAATAGCCAAATTCAAGATGTCAGATGGTAACATCTGACACTAAATAAGGTTTAGAATTGAAATTCTTCAATTCCCGTTTTTGGTCAATGAATTTAGATTTGCTTATAGTCAGATGGTAACATCTGACTACACAACTACAATCAGGAAAGAGAGTTGTCAACTTTCTAGCGCAGAAGCTATTAAAAGTTGACAACTCAAATGTCGTTATTTACTAATCAACAAAAAGGACAAAGCAGCTAATACCGAGCCGATTATCGGGCCAACAATAGGTACCCAGGCATAAGTCCAGTCGCTACTTCCTTTTCCTTTCATTGGGATTAAAAAGTGAATAATCCGGGGTCCCAAATCTCTTGCCGGATTAATAGCATATCCGGTTGTTCCACCTAAAGCCAAACCAATTACCCATACTAAAAATGCTACCGGGATGGCGCCCATGGAGCCTAATCCAATAGGAGTAACCGTCTCTTTAGTACCCATACTGGCATCAGTAAAATAAAAGATCACAAATATTAAAACGAAAGTGCCAATAATTTCTGATATCAGATTTGACGACATATTTCTGATGGCTGGAGCGGTTGCAAAAGGAGCAGCCTTTAAACCTTGATCATCCGTGGCATCGAAATGATCTTTGTAAATAAGCCAAACCAGGAAAGACCCTGTCATTGCGCCAGCCAATTGTGCAATAATATAAAATGGCACCAATGCCCAGCTGAAGCCCTTCCCGATGGCAAGTCCGAGGGTTACAGCTGGATTTAAGTGCGCCCCACTGTACGGCCCGGCAACAACAACCCCTATAAATACGGCAAGTGCCCAAGCGGTTGTAATTACAATCCAACCACTATTGTTGCCTTTAGTACCTTTAAGTACTACATTAGCCACTACACCATTTCCTAAAAGGATCAGTAGTGCAGTACCAATAAATTCTGCGAGATATACATTCATCGTAAAAATTTTAAGCGATTCATAATTAATTCACTATTCAGAAATAGATTAATACTTATTCCGGAATAGAAGACCCTGAACTAAATTCAGGGTGACGACGGCCCTTTGTTAGTCTTCTGAATTTACCCTGGCTGCTTTTATTGCTCTATTCCAGCCCTTTATTCTTTCTGTATTATCAATTCCCTCCTCAGCAACAAAAGTTTTGTTGATTTTCCATTGTGAGCGGATCTGATCTATACTTTTCCAGAAACCAGTGGCTAATCCGGCCAGGTATGCAGCACCAATAGCGGTAACTTCGGTTACATCTGGCCTGATTACTTTACAGTTTAACAGATCGGCCTGAAACTGCATCAATAAATCGTTAGCTGTAGCACCACCATCTACCCTTAATTCGGCAATATTTACGCCTGCATCTGCTTCCATAGCTTTCAAAACATCCATGGTTTGGTAGGCAATACTTTCTAAGGCTGCCCTTGCAATATGCGATTTGTTTGTACCTCGGGTTAATCCTGTTATGGTACCACGGGCATGTTGGTCCCAGTGTGGAGCACCTAAGCCTGCAAAAGCAGGAACAACATAAACCCCATCGGTATCTTTTACTTTTTTAGCTAAGGTTTCTACATCTGCTGATTTAGAGATGAGCCCCATTTCATCGCGAAGCCACTGTACCACAGCGCCACCAATAAAAATACTCCCTTCTAAAGCGTAATTTACCTCACCATTAATCTGCCAGGCAATAGTAGTTAATAGATTATTGGCTGATATTTTTGGCTTCGACCCGATATTCATCAGCATAAAACAGCCAGTGCCATAAGTGTTTTTTACCATCCCGATTTCGGTGCACATTTGCCCGAATAAAGCAGATTGCTGATCGCCGGCTATCCCTGCAATAGGAATTTTTGCGGCCAATATACGTCCTGCGGTTTCGCCATAAACTTCGCTTGATGATTTTACTTCAGGGAGCATGGCTTTTGGTATCGAAAAAAGCTCAAGCAATTCGTCATCCCAGCTTAAGGTGTGGATGTTATAAAGCATCGTTCGTGATGCATTAGTTACATCGGTTACATGTTTTTCGCCTGCTGTTAATTTCCAGATTAACCAGGTGTCGATGGTTCCGAAAGCAAGTTTTCCAGCTTCAGCTTTTTCCCTTGCCCCAGCAACATTTTCTAAGATCCACCTGGCCTTAGTCGCCGAGAAATAAGAGTCTATAATCAGCCCGGTTTTTTCCTGTATTTTATTGGCCAGCCCTTGTGCTTTAATTTCATCGCAATAAGTAGACGTGCGCCTGTCTTGCCAAACAATGGCATTGTAAATCGGTTGTCCTGTTTCTTTATCCCAAACCACGGTAGTTTCGCGCTGATTGGTAATGCCAATAGAATCGATATCGCCTACGGTTAAGCCTGCTTTAACAATCACTTCTGTTACAACCGCCAATTGTGTCGACCAGATTTCCATTGGATCGTGCTCTACCCAGCCGGCTTTGGGATAAATCTGTGTGAATTCTCGTTGTGCAATGGCAACAATTTCGCCATTGTGATTAAAAATAATTGCTCTCGAACTTGTGGTTCCCTGATCGATAGACAAGATGTATTTACTCATAATTAGGAATTTGGTTATTAGCTAAAGCCGATTCGGTTATTTTAGGTGTTGAATGATAAATATAACCATCGGCTAATTTATTAAAAGTTTCGATTTGCTTAATTTCCCAGTTTTTATCAGCAGATAATTCTTTGGCCAGGAGTGAAGCTACCCTGGGTGCCATATCTTTGGCTGCTTGCGCATCAATAAACAGTATCCTTAATCTCCTGCTTAAAATATCTTCTACTGTTTCGGCCATTTCGTTTCGCGCAGACCAAATTACTTCGGCTTCTGTGTAAGGGAATGCAGGATGTAATTTATTGCCAAGACTTGGATCTTGTGCCATTAAAGCTTCAATTTTACTGCGATCCGATCCATAGATAGTCAAATGACTATCTGTAGCAGTGGTTAAACTACCATGTATGCTTAAATTTTGGGTTACGCATGCTTTCGATTCTAAACCAGCATGAGTAATGGCTAAATCAACCGTTTCTTCTGCCATTCGGCGATATGTGGTCCATTTACCACCCGTAATGGTAATCAATCCCTTTGCAGAAACAATAAGTTTATGGTCTCTGCTAATTTCTTTTGTACTATTTCCATCTCCGTTGGTTGGAGCGGCCAAGGGGCGTAAACCTGAGAACACGCTTAAAATGTCTTTTTCCATGGGTTTGCGGTTAAAATAACTCGCCGCTGTACTCATAATAAAATCTACCTCTTCTTTTAATGCCCTGGGTTCTAAACTATGTTCATTTAACGGAGTGTCTGTTGTGCCCACAAGTAAATGTTCGTGCCATGGAACGGCAAACAAAACACGTCCATCAGAGGTTTTCGGTATCATTAATGCCGATTCACTATTTAAAAAGCTTTTGTCTAGCACCACATGCACACCTTGGCTGGGGCGTACCATTTTTTTTGAATTCGGGTTATTCATTTGCAGAATGTCATCCACAAACACACCTGTTGCATTAATTACTATTTTGCCAATATACTTAGCTGTTATCCCGGTTATGGTGTCTTCTGTTTCAATGCCTGTAACTGCGTCGCCACTTTTTAACAAGCCGGTTACCTTTGTATAGTTCAATAATGAGGCGCCGTTTTCAATAGCGGTTTGTGCAATGTTTACCGCTAAACGGGCGTCATCAAACTTTCCATCGTAATACCTGATACTTCCTTTTAATCCCTTTTCTTTAATGCCAGACATCATGGTTAAGGTTTCTTTTTTAGAGAAAAACTTAGATTTGCCGAAGCTATATTTGCCTGCTAACCAATCGTAAAGGGTAAGTCCGGTTAAATATTTTATAACAGAGAACCAATCGTAACAGGGAATCAGAAATTCTTCTTTGTTTACCAGATGCTTTGCGTTTTGTTGTAATAAGCCACGTTCTTTTAAGGCATGTTTAACTAAACCAATATCGCCCTGTGCAAGGTAGCGAACGCCACCATGTACCAGTTTAGTACTCCGGCTAGAAGTTCCTTTGGCAAAATCAGATTGTTCTACCAATAAAGTTTTAAAGCCCCGGCTTGCAGCATCCAATGCGGTGCCCAAACCTGTCGCACCTCCGCCAATAATAATGAAGTCCCAATTTATGTTTTCTGTTAGATGTTGCGGGTGTAATCTTTCCATTTAGATTTATAAAAATAATAAAACGAAACAATACGCAATTATAAGAAATCATAATCGAAATAATATAATATGTGTGTTAAAAATTTATTAAATATTTGCGCAAAATATTTTAAAGAATGTTTTTATTGCTAATTTGCAGCACGCTAATTAAATATACTATGATGAATTTGGCTGAGAGGCACCAGTTTATATTAAGTCGCCTGCAACGTGATCAATACATAAATGTAGTCGATTTATGTAAGGAGTTGAAAGTTTCGTCTGTAACAATAAGAAAGGACTTAAAACTACTTGAAGATAAGAGCCTATTGTTTAGGACCCACGGTGGGGCTACTGTAAACAATCCATATACGGTAGACCGTCCGGTTAACGAGAAAGAGAAAATACAATCTACAGAAAAGAACAAAATAGGTATTGCGGCTGCTGCATTGTTAAATGACAATGATTCTATCGTTATTGCATCAGGTACTACAGTGCTTTATTTTGCCAAGAATATTGCGCCAGCAACAAATTTAACCGTTGTAACTTCTGCATTAAATGTAGCCCTCGAATTAATGCGCGAACCTAGTATTGAAGTAATACAATTGGGCGGATTGCTTAGGAAAAGTTCTTCATCGGTAATGGGTGCTTATGCAGAACAGGTTTTGCAGGATTTTTATTTCAATAAACTATTCCTAGGTGTTGATGGGATTGATCTTGATTTTGGAATAACCACTACAAACGCCATGGAAGCACATTTAAACCGCAAAATGATTGGTGCATCACAAAAAACGATTGTACTTGCCGATTCTACTAAATTTGGGAAAAGAGGCTTTGGAAAGATATGTGGATTAGAAGAAATTGATCATATTATTACCGATAAAGGAATTTCTGAACAAATTGTTAAACATTTAGAGAGTTTAGGTGTTACTGTTACTATCGTATAGCGCATTCCACGCAAACGGTATAATCCAAACATTATAATTTGAACATGGAAAGAAAACGAATACACATTTTAGAGGATGATCAGGAGATCAGAAACGTTATTGAAATTCTATTAAAAGATGAGGGTTTCGAATTACAGCTTTCATCATCATTTGCTGAGTTAAAGAAAAATATCCAGGATGCAATGCCTGATCTTTTTTTACTTGATGTAATGTTACCGGATGGAAACGGGGCAGAAATTTGTGAAGATTTAAAAACTGATATTTTTACTAAACACATCCCAATTATTGTAATGTCTGCACAGAATAATAGCGAACAGAAAGCTATTGATGCATTTGCTGATGATTATATCAGTAAACCATTTGATATTTATGATGTTTTAAACCGCATTAATGTACAGTTGAAAAGAAGTACAGAAAATAGAACAAAAGTTTAATTACATTTAAGCTAAATAAAAAAGGGAAGTCATAAAAATGGCTTCCCTTTTTTATGCTTAACGCATTTCTTAAGGCTGTTTAACATCCTGCGCTTTGTTGAACATAACAAAACGTTTAGAATCTCCTACACGTTGTGGTACGGTAGCGTTAGAAACAATAGCATAATCTTCAGTATTCTTGTTTATAAAAACACCTGCACCAATAATGTTATGGCTTCCAATGATAATATCTTCCTTAACTGCTGAGTTTATACCCAAAAAAGAATTATTTCCAATAGTTACATTCCCCGCTAATATATTACCAGATAATAAAACATTGTTTCCTATAGTAGAATGGTGGCCAATCCTAGCGCCTATTAACATGCAGTTATTACTTATGGTAACAAAAGGCTGTATATCACAACATTGATCGATAAAAGTGTTGTGGCCAAATACCAAATCGGGCCATACATTAGCTTTCGAAGAAATATAATTGGCAAAAGCATAACCAGTTTCACTCACCTTTTTATATACACTTTCCCTAGCACTGTTTCTACCAATGGCAATGTGCATTTTATGGGTTTCTGGAGGGAAATTTTTAAGTACCTGTGCGAAACTTAATATGGGCAATCCCAATAGTGTATTTGCTGTAGGGGATACATAGGCATCATCAACACAAAATGCATCAACATTATAATCGCTGTCATTCATAAATGAATAGCAGATAAATTCAGCCATTTTTCCAGTTCCATAAATAATAACTTTCATAATTCAATCTTGTTTTAGGTTTCTAACGAATTTATGCATAAAACAGGCTTTTAAATCCTTTGAAAGCATACTGTACACATTATGCTAATTTCTGTTCACAGCATGCACAGTTACTTTATTTTTTTCTTTTTGCCCAGTTTTAAAGGGAGATGGCTTTACCTTAATCGCTTTATCTCGATCAATCGCCATACATACCGCTATTAAGGAAAGCTTAATCGCGTTACGCAGAATGTAATTTTTAAGCAATTAACAATGTGTTGTAAAATAGCTTGCACAGAAATGTGCGAAGCATAACTTGATCACGGCCCGGTTAGGGAAAAATATTTGGTTAAGCAGTAAATCTAGGTTTGGAAATTGGCAGTTTTCTTTAAAATTTTATAAAATTCATTTTATGCCCCTTATAAATTGTAGTATTAAATAGCTTTTTTAAATGTTAAAACATTTTCTGATGTTTTTTGAGTTCTACCGATTAAGATCTTGCCAAAAGACAGGCTTTTTTGAGTAAAAATACTAGTAAAATATTATACAAGTTACGCGTTGTAAAATTTACAAATGATGTGCAATTTATGAGCACAGTATTTAAAATACTGTGCATGCTGGTCATATTTTATACAATTTAAATACAACCCTAATCTGTCTATAAAACATTGACACTTAATTGCATAGCTTAGTTCTTAATAAATCGAAACAAAAAACTAAACATTACTTAAGCTATGAAGAAAGTAATATTATTTATCGCAATATATATAAGTATTATCACCGGATGCGCTCCCAGAAGAGATCTTGTATACTTTAGTAACCTGGCTAAACAAACCAGCGAAGTCAAGCTTCAAGGTCAGGAAGTTAAAATTCAGCAAAACGACCTTTTGAGCGTAAGCATAAACAGCTTAAATCAAGAATCGAATGTTTTATTTGCTGTAAACACCCGAAATTCGAATTCTGAAAACAATTATAAAGTAGAAGGTTACCGGGTAAGTAAAGATGGAATGATTAACCTACCAGTTGTAGGTAGCGTTCGGCTGGAAGGCTTAAGTATAGAGCAGGCACAGGCTACCATATCGAAAGAATTGGATAAATATGTTAAAAAACCGGTAGTTGATGTTCAGTTGGTCAATTTTAAAGTAACGGTAATTGGTGAGGTAAACCGACCATCCACCTTTACCGTACAGGGAGATAATATTAACCTCTTAGAAGCACTGGGAATGGCGGGCGATATGACCGTTTATGGCAAAAGAGAGAATATTTTAGTAATCAGGCAACAAGATGGTCAAAGGGTGATGAAAAGACTTAACCTGAACAATCAGGATGTGATGGACTCTCCATTCTTTTATCTGAAACAAAATGACGTGGTATATGTAGAGCCTGATAAATCAAAAGCGATTGAATACAGTCCCAATACACGCATTATGCCAGTGGTAATTGCTTCTATATCAGCAGTTGCAGTATTAATCACAGCTGTTCTTCGTCGATAAACGTCTCTTAAAACATTATATCATGCTTAAACAAAGTACAAATGGTGGCGCAAAAGATTTTGCGGAAACTATGACAAGATTTGCCAGAAACTGGCACTATTTCTTAATCAGTATCATTATTTCTATGGCTTCTGTATATGCTTTTTTATACATTACTCCACCAAAATATAAAGTGAGCAGCACGCTTTTAATCTCTGATGATAAAAATGGTGCAGCAATGTCTAATAGTACCGCTTTTAGTGATCTTAATATGTTTCAAACGGTTAAAACGGTTGATAATGAAATTGAGATCTTACGGTCGAGAGATTTGATTTTTAAAGTATTGAAAAAACTAAATCTAGAAACGACTTACTTTAAAAAAGAGGGGATTAGAGAAAAAGAGCTTTATGGCAAAACATCCCCACTTGTAGTTACCGCTATCAGTTTAAAAAATGGTGCTTACGGAAGAAAAATTAACGTTTCTTATCTGGATGAAATCTCTTACATCATTCAGGATAGCCTAAAAACAAATATTGTAAAGTATGGCGATACCATTAATACTAAAAACTACGCAATTAAAATAGATAAGGGACCAGCATATAAAACCGAATTTGGTAAAATTAGACTTCAGTTTAAAAACTTATATAAAATGACCGAGGCTTATAACCTGGTTTCATTAAAAATAGTTCCGGTTGTTAAAGATGCCAATACCATTACCATTAGTTTGAACGATGTGGTTCCTCAGCGGGGAATTGATATTCTTAACGATCTGATCGAAACTTACAACATCAATAACGTTAATAATAAAAATACCATTGCCCGTAATACCATTAAATTTATCGATAACCGCCTAAAATACCTGGTTGCAGATCTTACAGGTACTGAAGAGGATGTGGAAAACTACAAACAACAAAACCGTGTTACCGATGTTAATATGGATGCGCAGATGAATGCTGCACGCTCAGGAGAGTATAATCAGCTATTGGAAACATCATCAGTGCAACTGAGGTTATTACGTTCAATCGAAAATTATTTCAGAGGCAAACAAAGTCAGTATAACCTTGCCCCAAGTGCAATGGGCTTAAAAGACCCGATTCTGAATTCATTAATTTCAAAATTTAACGATCTTCAATTGGAAAGAAATAGGATGTTACGTACCGCTAATGCAGAAAATCCTTTGGTACTAAACCTTAACGAACAGATAGCAACCTTAAAAACTAATATCTTAGAAAACTTATCTAGTATTAAACAGGGTTTCGTTATTGAAAGAAACAACCTGAGCGCCAACTACTCTCAATTCGATAATAAAATTAAATCTGTACCTACTATTGAGCGTGGCTTATTAGAAAGAAGCCGTGAACAAAGCGTAAAATCGGGTTTATATAAATATTTACTGCAAAAAAGAGAGGAAACTGCTTTATCGCTTTCTGCAACCGTTCCAACCTCACAGGTGGTAGATAAACCAGCTTACAACACTATTCCTAATAGTCCAAAACAACCACTTTTATACCTGTGTGGATTCATTTTTGGCTTTTTTATACCGGCGGGAGTAATTTATGCCAAAGGATTTTTTAACAATAAGGTACAAGATGCCAGCGCTATTGAGTTAACTGGCGCCAAAATGCTTGGCGAACTTTCTCATAATCTGGATAAAAGTACTATCGTTTTTCAAAAAGACAACCGTTCTACCATATCAGAGTTGTTTAGGTACATCAGAATGAATTTAGGACTGATGTCTAACAATATTGAAAATAAGGTAATGTTGGTTACCTCTAGTATGAAAGGAGAGGGTAAAACCTTCTTTAGCGTAAATTTGGCTACTACATTAGGCATGCTTGATAAAAAAGTTGTAGTACTGGAGTTCGATCTAAGGAAACCGGACCTCTTGAATAAAGTTGGTTTAAAACAAACTACTGGTTTAACCGACTATTTAATTGGTGAATCTGTGTTTTTAGAAGATATTATTAAGCCAACGAACGTTTCTGATAATATTTGGGTTATTGGATGCGGTCAATCGTCTGAAAACCCTGCAGAAGTAATGATGAGCCCTAAGATGGATCTATTGTTTGATGAACTGAAAGAGAGGTTCGATTACATCATTATCGATACTTCGCCGGTTGGCCAGGTGGCCGATGCTTTTAGTTTGGCCGAATATGCCGATGTAAGCATTTACCTGGTACGGTATAATTACACCAATAAATACCAGCTCGCCATATTGAAAGACATTTGTGATAACAATAAGCTTAAAAATCCGATGGTTGTTTTTAACGATGCCAAAAGAGAGAAAAGTCAAAAATACAGCTATGGTGGTTATGGGTATGCCATGGCAAACTAAATCTACCTCGTTTTAAAAGAGAATACTAGTACCCTTTACCAAATAAACGTCCCCAAACGATTTAATTGTTTACAAACAATAAGGCCGAGATGCTTAAACTGAGCATCGATTAAGGCATTAACAGCTTGTAAACAACTCTTAATTAGATTGCCCATTTGCCCAAAAAGCAAAATAAGATTTGAAAATAAAATTGTCATGTAAGTGATATAGCGAAGCTGTATCCGGTGAGCAAATAAATTTAGAATAGAGTTTAAATAGGTTAACTGTGTAAAGCGGTTAATTGGTTAATCGGAAATACTAATTACAATTAACCTGTTCCTACAATTTAAACAATTAACCAATAATAGTCATGTAAGTGATATAGCGAAGCTGTATCAAATTACCTAAAAAATAAAATTATAACCTTATCAAAAAATGGAATCTACAATTAACATCAAGCCCTCGTTCGCAAAAAAATGGTTTGTGATTTATACCCGCCCGCGTTGGGAGAAAAAAGTTGACCGTTTGCTGCAAGAGCAAGGTTTCGAATCTTTTTGCCCTGTGCGTAATGTAGAAAATCAATGGGCCGATAGAAAGAAAATAGTTAGTCTTCCGCTTTTTACCGGATATGTGTTTGTGAAAATAGATGAGCGTGAAGGTTACAAAATCAGGTATACACTCGGCGTTTTAAACTTTATTAATTACATGGGCAAGCCTGCAGTAGTTCGGAATAGTGAGATTGAAAAGTTGAAACACATTATGGATACCTACAATGATGTAGATGTGGTGAGTTTAACCGGTGTTTCCAAAGGAGACCGTGTTCGGATCAGTAATGGTCTCTTCCATAATCATGAAGGAGAGGTGATCCAGATTCAAGGTAAGCATGTTTTAATGTCGTTCGATCATTTAGACTGTGCTTTAGTTACCAGAGTGCCAATAAGCAACTTAATATTAACTGTAAATACGCATCAACATTATGTATAACGCTGAAGATAACCTGAAAATGACGGTAATTGGCCTTGGCTACGTTGGCTTACCGTTGGCAGTAGAGTTTGCAAAAAAATATAAGGTATTTGGCTTTGATATTAACCAGAGCAGGATAGCAGAGTTAAAAGCTGGATACGACAATACATTGGAAGTTAATGAATCTGAATTGAATGAGGTTTTAACTTTCGAATGCACAACTTTAAAAGGCCTGTACTGTACCAATGAAATCGAAAAATTACGCAGCTCGTCGGTTTACATTGTTACAGTACCAACGCCTGTTGATAAAAACAACAGACCAGATTTAACACCTTTAATTAAAGCGAGTGCAGTTGTGGCTAAAGTTTTAAAGAAAGGAGATATAGTGGTTTATGAATCAACTGTATATCCTGGTGTAACTGAAGACGAATGTGTACCCATTTTAGAAAAAGGATCTGGTTTGGTTTTCAATAAAGATTTTTTTGCTGGTTATTCGCCAGAGCGTATTAATCCTGGGGATAAACAACATACCGTTGCCAATATCTTAAAAATCACCTCAGGTTCTACTCCCGAAGCTGCCGAAAAAATAGATGCACTGTACCGTTCGGTAATTACTGCAGGAACTTATAAAGCTTCGTCTATTAAAGTGGCCGAAGCTGCTAAAGTAATTGAAAATGCCCAGCGCGATATCAATATTGCTTTTGTAAACGAACTAGCCATGATTTTTAACCAGATCGGTATCGATACTGCTGAGGTTTTAGCAGCAGCCGGAACCAAATGGAATTTCCTGAATTTTAAACCAGGTTTGGTTGGCGGACATTGTATTGGTGTAGATCCTTATTATTTGGCTCAAAAAGCACAGGAAGCTGGTTATCACCCTGAAATTATTTTAGCCGGACGACGTGTAAACGACGGAATGGGTAAATATGTGGCTGATCAGGTCATCAAAAAAATGATCGCTAAAAACATCCACATTGTTGGTGCAGAAGTGCTGGTGCTTGGCTTTACCTTTAAAGAAAACTGTCCTGATGTACGCAATACTAAAGTAATTGATATTGTAAGGCGGTTAGAAGAATACAAAGTTAAAGTAACCATTCACGATCCCTGGGCAAATGCCGACCAGGCTAAGCATAACTATGGTATTATCTGCGAAAATGGTTCATCAAAAACCAGAAAGTACGATGGAATTATACTGGCAGTAGCGCACGAGGCTTTTAATAATTTAAATATCACAGCGTTGCGTAAACCGGAATGTGTGGTGTACGATATAAAAGCCGTATTGCCACAATCAATAGAAACGGTTCGATTGTAAGATCATGGGTTTAACATATAAAGCGCGATCGGGCATTATATGGTCGATTGGACAGCAGTTTAGTGTTAAATTCATAAACCTGTTCGTTACCGTCATATTGGCCCGCTTATTAAGTCCTGCAGAATTCGGCTTAATTGCAATGCTCTCTATTTTTATTGCTGTTGGTAATTCGCTGATGGATAGCGGCTTAACATCGTCACTCATCCGGACAAGAACTGCAGGGCAAAAGGATTTTTCTACTATATTTTTTTTTAACCTGTTCGGAAGCATCATTGTATATGGTGTTTTGTTCTTTTCAGCACCGCTGATTGCTGGTTTTTACAGACAGCCCTTGCTTACCAATATTGTTAGGGTTTACGGGGTAACTTTTTTAATTAATGCCTTTTTCAGTATTCAGAGTACTTTATTAACTAAGGAAATGAAATTTAAACTGCAAACAGTGCTTCAGATACCTGCAGTAATATTGGGCGGTTGTTTAGGTATTTACCTGGCAAAAAACGGTTATGGAACCTGGAGTTTGGTTTGGATGAGTTTGCTTAGTGCAAGTATTTCTACCGCATTACATTGGTTTTACTCAGATTGGCGGCCACGACTGATTTTTAATAAAAAAAGCTTTAAGAAGCACTTTCATTTTGGCTATAAGATGACGCTTTCTGGCTTGCTGGATACCATTTATCAAAATTTATACACCGTAATTATAGGTCGCTTTTACGCTGCATCGCAATTGGGGTTTTATGCCAGGGCAGATAGTTTAAGCCAGTTGCCCATTGGGATTATTTCTACAGCAATTAGTAAAGTAACCTATCCGATGTTTTCGAACATCAGCAATGATGATGTAAAGCTTAAAATGGTTTACCGAAGGTTAATGCAGCAGGTGTTATTCTGGAACGCACCCATACTGATTTTTTTAGCACTTATTGCTCAACCTTTAATCTCCTTGCTTTTAACCGATAAATGGCTTCCTTCTGTACCTTATTTTCAGATTTTATGTATTGCGGGTATTCTATATCCGTTACATGCATACAACCTGAACATTTTAAAAGTTAAGGGCCAGAGCGGGCAGTTTTTAAGATTAGAAATTATAAAAAAGGTGCTTAGTGTAATCGGAATTATCTGTGTAATTCCATTTGGTATCATGGGGCTGCTGTATTTTCAGCTCTTCTTTACCGTTTTTGCCTATTATATCAATTCAACATATAGTGGCAAATTAATCAATTATCCACTTAAAGAACAGCTTAAAGATATTACACCTATTTTAATGTTATCTAGCCTATTAGGTGTAGCATGTTATTGCCTTGATACTTGGTGCTTAGTACATTACAATATCAATAATATTTTTCGAATTATTGGCATAAGCATAATCTATGGCAGTTTTTACCTCGGCATAAGTAGCAGCATCAAACTGGCTGCACTCGTTGATTTTAAACAATTAATCCTCAAACAATGATACCTGTAACTAAACCCTTTTTGCCAAAACAGGCAGAATTTAAAAGCTATGTAAGTAGCATTTGGGCCAGACAGTGGCTCACCAATAATGGTCCCTTAGTAAATGAGTTAGAGTTAAAGTTACAGCAATACTTAGCTCTACCACATTTGTTATATGTAACCAATGGTACTATTGCATTACAGCTGGCTATACAGGCCCTAGAAGTGAAAGGTGAAATTATTACCACACCGTTTTCTTTCGTGGCTACCACCAGCAGTATTGTTTGGCAAGGTTGCAAACCTGTTTTTGTTGATATAGATGAAGATACCCTTAACATAGATCCCAATAAAATTGAAGCAGCCATTACACCTAATACCTCGGCAATTTTAGCTACTCATGTTTTTGGAAATCCTTGTGATATTGAAGCGATAGACCGTATTGCAAAAAAACATGGATTAAAGGTAATTTATGATGCCGCCCATTGTTTTGGTACGAAATATAAAGGTAAATCGATATTCGCTTATGGCGATGTAAGTACAACCAGCTTCCATGCCACTAAACTATTTCATACCATTGAAGGTGGGGCTGTTTTCACTCAAAATCCTGAAACTTTAAAGAGAATGGCGCTGATGCGTAATTTCGGTTATAGCGGGGTAGATACCTTTTCAGAGATCGGAACCAATGCTAAAAATTCCGAATTTCATGCTGCAATGGGGCTTTGTAACCTAAAACATATCGATCAGATTTTAAGTAAACGCAAAGAGCTATCACAGCATTACGAAATGCGCCTGAATAAAATTGAGGCCCAGTTTCAGGTTATCCAGGCCAATACGGAATTTAATTATGCATATTATCCCGTAATATTCAGATCTGAAGAAATTATGCTCGATTGCATGAAACAGTTAGAACTGGTTCAGGTGTATTGCAGACGATACTTTTATCCATCATTATCGGCTTTGCCCTATATCGATAAGGTACATATGCCGATCTGCGATTCTATTTCTAAACGCATTATGTGTTTGCCACTTTACCACACCTTAACCAGTGCCGATCAGGATTTAGTGGTCAGGATTATTTTGAGAACTCATAACTACCGCAAAAAACAAGTGCTTAAACTCGCCGATTATGGTACCATGGTTAATGGCAGTATAGGCATGGCAGTTAATGGCAATTAATAGCAGCTTCTATTATGAAACAAGACGATACAGGTATAATGGTTAGCATTTTTTGCATCACTTATAACCACAGTAAATTTATTGCGAAAGCGCTGGATGGATTTCTGATGCAGAAATGCAATTTTAATACAGAAATTATCATTGGCGATGATTGTTCTACTGATGGAACCACAGAGATTATTGATGAATATGTTGCCAAACATCCTGATAAAATTAAACGTTTAAAAGCGCCAAAGAATATCGGTGCTACCCAAAACGTAATTCGGGTTGCGCTAGAAACTAAAGGTAAATACGTAGCCACATGCGATGGTGATGACTATTGGTTAGACCCATATAAACTGCAGAAACAGGTGAATTTTTTGGAAAATAATCCTGATTATGTAATGTGCTGCCACTATACCCGTGAAATTAATTTTGATGATACTGAATTGATTTACATGAATTTTAGCCCTGTTCCTTTAGAGTATAGCTTTAACGACTTGATTGTAAATAAACAGGCCGAAACATGTACTGCAACTATTGTTTATCGAAATATTGATGCCATTAGAAATCTTTATAAAAACGACTGGCTTTTAAAATGTAATGCCTGCGATAAGTTATTGAAACTTTATTGCACCTGGGTAACAGGTAAAAAAGTATACGTTTTGCCAGAAGTAATGAGCTGTTACAGGCGTCATGCTGGTGGTGTATGGAGTCCGGTATCTTATGTTCCTTTAAAGAAAATGCAACTAAGCGATTTCTATATCATTATTAAGATTTTTACTTATACCGGTTTGCAGAAAGCTAAGCTTTTGTACTTCTACTTTAAGAAATATTTCTTCTTCGAAGTGAAATATAAAACATTCAGAAATGCTTTCCAGACCATTAAAACGATTATAAACTAATTCGAAATGGCTACTAAATTATGCTTCGTAATCAACAGTTTAGAAGGCGGTGGTGCTGAGCGTGTAATTAGCAATCTGGCTAACCATTTTAGCGGTAAAGATTGCAGTGTTACAATGATTTGTCTTAACACAGCAGAAGTTAGGTATGAAATAAATAAAAAAGTTAAAATCATAAATCTGGTTGAGCGGAAAGATCATCAAAATTTTTTCAATAGACTCAGTTATGCTTATTTAACTTTTTACCGGTTACTCTCTGTATTAAAAAAAGAAAAGCCAGTTTGTACCATTTGTTTTATGACATCTGCAAACATTTGGGCTGGTTTATGTTGTGTGATTTTAGGTTTGCCCTACCTGGTTTCTGAAAGAACAGCACCGGTTTATACCTTACATCAATACAATAAATTGTTGCAGTGGATTGTATTTCATATTTATAGAAAATCAAAAGCCATTGTACTGCCTGCATTTGAGATGTTTAAAGGGTTTAAAAGAATTAAACAGTTCGAAACCCTGCACAATTTTAAAACCATCCACAATCCTATCCATCAGTTTTCACATTTAAATACAGACGCTGTTCACAACAAACGATTTATACTCTCTGTTGGAAGATTATGTTACGAAAAAGGTTTCGACAACCTTATCGATGCCTATAGTAAACTGGAATTACCTGATGTTGATCTTTTAATCTCAGGAGAAGGGCCGGATAGAGCAAGTCTCGAAAAACGGATAGCCAATTTAAATCTAAAAGATAAAGTAAAGCTAATTGGTTTTAAATCTAACCTGCAGGATTATTATGCACAGGCTGAGGTTTTTGTGCTTTCTTCCAGGAGCGAAGGTTATCCTAATGCACTAGTTGAAGCAATGGGAATGGGCTGTGCCTGTGTGGCAATGGACTGTGAGTTTGGTCCTTCAGAAATTATCAAACATGGAATTAACGGACTTCTGGTTGCTAAAGAAGATGTAGTAGGACTTTCATTATCTATTGATAAAATACTTAATAACAGTAATTTAAAAAATAAATTTTCAGCAAAAGCAAAATCGATCAACGAAACAAATTCTATTGAGCGCATTTCTGCCAATTGGGAGCAACTCATCATGTCATGATTAAAAAAATAATGTTTCTCTTTTTGTTGTTTGCCTATGTTTATGCAACAACATTCAACATCTTCATGACTGGAGTTTTCAGGATTCCGGCACCAATAGTTTTCCTGGCGCCGTTAATCTATTTCTACCGCACAGAAGAAACAGGCTTTCTGTATGGCAGAGAATTATTTGTTTTCTTTATCGCTGCACTATTTTTTTACCTCATAGGTCAGGCAGATGTTACCAGTTTTTTTGCCCTATTAATTGTTGCGGCCTGTTTTGCTTTATTGTTCAACTACGTTATCGGTACGAATTTAAAACGGATGAACATCGCAGTCGGATTTTTCTTTGGTTTATTGTTGCTTTCTGGAATCATCATGTTTATTGATCACCAGTACAATATGGCGGCCATTCGTTCGCTTTTGGTGCAGGAAGACGTATTGCAGGCACCAGCAGGTATATCGACCACTATTTTTACTTTCGGCTACCAAATGGCTGCTTTAACACCATTTCTAGTTATTAACGCCGTACTATTCAAAAGAAGCTGGCTAATTAACCTTCTCTTATTTGGATTATCGCTCTCTCTTATTTTCTTCGGTATGCAAAGATCAGTTTTGGTAGCTTTTGCAGTTGTAACCGGATTATTTTTCTTAAGCTATTATAAAGCCAAATCAATTTTAATATTCGGTGCGTTTTGCGCCATATTTTTTATCGCACAAAGTTCAATTGAACAATTTTCTGAAGGTAAAAAGCAACAGAATATTTTAAATAAAAGCACTGAAAATGCGAAAGGTAAAGAAGAACGCGGCGATTTAATGGGAGAAAACATCCAGATTATAACCGAGTATCCTTTTGGATTATTGTTTTACGGAAAAACTTGGAATGATGTAGTACAGCATAATTTTGTTTATAAAAAGGGACCTATCGTAATTACCTCTCATAATGCCTATTTAATGTTTATTACTTATTTGGGTCCTCTGCTGGGCTTTATTTTACTTGTTTTGTTATATCGAAAAATAGGGAAGATTATCTTTTATGCCTTTTTACATATCAAAGATAAGAAAAATGCGCTCCTCGTCTGTTTAAGCTGTTCTTTTCTGGCTATATCCATCAACTCATTTTTTCATAACGAATGGCTTCTGGCTACAAGTGGTCCTACCTTGTTCCTCTACTTTGCCATTTTACAACTTTCCAAAATCAAAACGGAAGATCCCATTCTGGTTGAATACAACTAGCAGCTGCAGGTTATTAAATTCTCACAATTAAATTGACGAATATGAACATTCCATTTTCACCACCGTTTATCGATCAATCTGTGGTTGATCAGGTATTAGATACCCTTAATAATAAGTGGATCACCACTGGGCCTAAAGTGAAAGCCCTTGAGCAAGAAATTAAAAGTATCACAGGAACAAAAGAAGTGGTCTGTGTAAACTCGTGGACATCTGGCGCTATTTTAATGTTAAAGTGGTTTGGCGTTAAAGCAGGAGATGAAGTTATTATCCCAGCTTATACTTACAGTGCTACAGCTTTAGCGGTTCTTCATTGTGGCGCCATGCCCGTTATGGTTGATATACTGGATGATTTTAACATCGATCCGGATAAGGTAAAGGCTGCAATTACGACTAAAACAAAAGCCATAATTGCAGTAGATATTGCAGGTTGGCCATGTGATTATACAGCTTTAAAAGAGCTTATTACCGATCCAAAAGTGCAGAGAAAGTTTAGGTACGAATCCGAAAAACAATCACTACTAAAAAGAATCTTGTTAATTTCTGATGCAGCCCATTCGATTGGAAGTTTATTTAATGATAAACCAGCTGCTCAAGAATGTGATGTGACTATATTTTCTTTTCATGCAGTTAAAAATATTACCACTGCAGAAGGTGGTGCAATATGCTTAAATCTTCCATATCCGTTTGATTCAGAAGCAGAATACAGTTACTTGAAAATGTATACGCTTAATGGACAAAATAAAGATGCACTTTCCAAATCGAGAGGCGGAGGCTGGCGTTACGATATTTTATTCCAGGGATTAAAAATCAATATGCCAGATATATGTGCTGCTATTGGTCTTGCGCAGATCAGAAAGTATAATCACGAACTTTTGCCGCAAAGGAAAAAAATTGCCCTTCAATATTGCGACGGCTTTCAGCACGAGGATTGGTTTATTGCCCCACCTTTGGTGAGTATACAGAGAGAATCGTGCTATCATCTCTTTCCCATGCGGGTTAAGGGCTTAACTGAAGAGCAAAGAGATCAGGTTATTGATGACCTGGCATCGTTGGGTATTGCAAGCAATGTTCACTTCATTCCAATGCCAATGCTTACCCTATTCAAAAACCTGGGCTATAAAATTGAAGATTACCCAATGGCCTATCAGAACTATGCAAACGAAATTTCACTTCCAATCTACCCACAATTAACGGAAACAGAGGTAGAGTTCATTATCAATTCGGTGATCAGCTGTGTTAATATACAATTGAATAACCGCATTAAAACTATAGAAGAAACTTTTATTGTACATAAACAAATGGCAGTAGCATCATGAAAAAGAATAAAAAAAGAGTGTTCGATGTGGTGCTCGCAAGCTTATGCCTAATCCTTTTTAGCCCACTTTTAATCCTAATTGCGATTTTGGTTAAACTCGATTCTAAGGGGCCTATCATCTTTAAACAGATCAGGGTTGGACGGAATATGAAGGATTTTCATTTGGCAAAGTTTCGAACCATGTATGTAACACAGAGTAACAACAGTTTACTCACCATCGGGAACAGAGATAACCGCATTACCAGGATAGGGTATTGGTTAAGGAAATACAAGTTAGATGAACTGCCCCAACTATTGAATGTTTTAAAAGGGCAGATGAGCTTTGTTGGACCAAGACCAGAAGTCAGAAAATACGTAAATCTCTATAGCGAAGAACAACGTTATGTTTTATCAGTTAAGCCTGGTATTACTGATTGGGCTTCAGTTGAATTTTGTAACGAAAATGAGCTCCTCAAACATGCCGAAAATCCTGAAACGTATTACATCGAACGCATTATTCCTGCGAAAATAAAACAAAATATGAGGTATATCAAACAGAACGATATCCTTACCGATTTCAAAATCATTTGGTTAACGATTAACAGAATTGTCATCAACTAAAACAATATGTACACGCCTCAAAAAACTATTAAAGAAGAAGTTAAGCTTAAAAAGAAAGTTTTCTTTGTACTCAGTTCGTTAACTTCAGGCGGCTCAGAACGGGTGTTCTGGAATTTGGCTCAGGGATTTAACAAAGATAAGTTTGATGTGACCATTGTGATTTTAGATTCGACTGTGAATTGTTTCTCGATGGATCTGGAAGGTGTCCGTTTTATCGATTTAAAAACCAAAAAAGCATCTAAATCTTTTTTTGCGCTTTATAACTTGCTAAAAAAAGAAGAACCTTATGCGGTTTTTTCCACTACAGATCACATCAATATTTTAGTCTCACTGGTAGGACGGTTTTTAAAAATCCCGATGCTTATTGCAAGGGCTTCCAATATTCCGCACGAACAAAGGTTGTTTGAAGGATTTAAGTCGAGGTTTTACGAACTTTTTGCCAGTGCAAGTTACAGGGGTTACAAACAGATCGTTTGCCAATCAGAAGAAATGAAAAAATCATTGATTGATACTTATAATGTTAATCAAGAAATTATAAAGGTGATTGCCAATCCGGTATTGAAAACCAATAAGTTAAAAGTGATTAAAACGCCTGATAAAATTTATAAATTATTGGTTGTTGCACGTTTTGCACTAGAAAAAGGCTTAGAAAGGCTGGTCGATATTATGGCGCATTTGCCCGAAAATTATCACCTCGATTTTGTGGGAACAGGCGTTCTAAAGGAGCAGATTAACGCCAAAATTAAGAACCTTCGGCTCGATCACAGACTTAAAATTTTAGGGGAAATTAAAAACATCCACGAAGTAATGGTTCAGTACGATTTAATGGTGCTGAGTTCTTATACCGAAGGTTTCCCAAATGTGGTTTTAGAAGCGCTTACCATAGGCTTGCCAGTTGTAACCTTTAAGGTGAGCGGAATCCCAGGATTAATTATCGATGGCTTTAACGGTTTTGTTTTAGAACAGGATGATTTGGCAGGCTTTAGGCGGCGAATTATCCAGGCCTGCACGCAAGGCCAATGGAACCCGGCTGAGATTAGAAGAAATGTATATCAGAAATGTGCGCTGGATAAAATCAGCGCTGAATATGAAGAATTAATCAGTTAACAATCTAAATATTATCGCTATGTGTGGAATATACGGCACAACCATACCTTACTCCAACGGAACTATCCGTGAGAAAATGGCAAGAATCAGTTTTCGGGGGCCAGATTATACAGGCGTTCAACGTTACGATCAGGTTATTTTTGCACACAACAGATTGGCCATTATCGATCTGGATGCCCGCTCCAACCAACCGTTTTCGTATATGCACCTCCATATTGTTTTTAATGGAGAAATATACAATTACAAAGACATTAGAAAAGATCTGGAACGGAAAAACTACCAGTTTAACACAAGCTCTGATACTGAAGTAATATGCGCAGCATATTTGGAATATGGAGCCAATTGCTTAACCCGTTTTAACGGGATGTTTGCTTTTGTAATTTATGATACCCATAAGAACGAACTGTTTGGAGCCAGAGACCGCTTTGGTAAAAAACCTTTTTATTATGCACATGATCATCTGTCGTTCGAATTTGCAAGTCAACCCTCACAAATCAATATAGAGAGGAATCTAAGTGTTAACGAAGAAGCCATTAGTCAATATTTAATTTGGGGTTATGTGCCAGAGCCTCAGTCTATTTATGCAGAGGTTAAACAATTGCCTGCAGCCAGCTATTTTAAATACGATCTTAAATCTCATAAGCTTAAAATTACCGAATACTGGACTTTGGATTATGGTTGGAAGAACAAATTTGAAGGTAGTTATGAAGAAGCTAAAGAAGCTTTAGCACTCATTTTGGCAGATGCGGTTAAAATCAGGATGAATGCTGATGTACCATTGGGTGTATTTTTATCTGGTGGTATAGATTCATCGTTAATTGCAGCTTTGGCCACAAAAGAAATCGACCATGTTAAAACATTCTCTATAAAATTTAACGAGAAAGGTTTCGATGAAAGTGCTTACGCCAATCAGGTTGCTAAACACTTAGGAACCGACCATTATACGATTGAATGTAATTACAATGATGGCATTGAGTTAATTGAAAACTTTAATCATTTTTATGATGAACCTTTTGCCGATTCGAGCGCTATACCCACCATGTTACTTAGTAAAAATACCAGGAAACATGTAACTGTTGCGCTAAGTGGTGATGCCGGCGACGAAGCTTTTTTAGGTTATCACCGTTACAAGTGGATTAAACAGGTAAACAGTCTGTTTTATGCGCCTCACGGTGTTAGAAAAGCATTGGCAGGCTTAATTAACCAATCGCCAAGTTATCGCCATAAACTGATTGCCATGGGCATTTCTATGGAAGATATAGAAAAATTATATGTAAAGATGTTTGGCAACATGGAAAACTCGTGGGTAAAACAGCCCGATCTGGCCAAGTACAACCCATTGATGCATATTTTAACTAATCCAGCTAAACCTTTGTTAGAACGTATTTCTGATTTTGATATTAAAACCTATCTAAATGGAGATATCAATACGAAGGTAGACCGCGCATCGATGGCCTTTTCGCTTGAATCGCGCGCTCCTTTAATGGATTATCGGGTAATGGAGTTTTCGAGAAGCTTGCCCACAGCATTTAAATATACCAACGGAAACCAAAAAAGGATATTAAAGGATTTATTGTTCGATCGTGTTCCTGCGCACATGTTCGATCGGCCAAAAGCTGGCTTTACCATGCCATTTCAACACTGGTTCAGGAATGAATTAAAAGATTATGTGATGGATAACCTATCAGTCGAAAACCTGAAAAACATCCCTGGCATTCATTTGAAAAGAACACAAGAGATTATTAATGAGCATATGACCGGAAAGTGGAACAGGTATCCACAGATATGGAAATTGCTGGTGCTCTCTCAATGGTTAATTAAAAATAAATCGACGGAAAATAAAGTTTCATTAGTAGCATAATAAGATGAATGCAACAGTTAACCTCTTTAATAAAATATTCACAGCCGATAAATGGAACATTGGTTTTGTTTATCAAACGCCTGAAGAGCTGATTAGTTCCAAAAAGCTTGGCGCAGCTATAAACTGGTTACAAGAAGATACCGTCGATTATGCAGCTGATCCTTTCGTGGTGAGTGTAAATAATGCACCAAGGATTTATTACGAAGAACTGGATTTTTGGAAAGGGAAGGGTGAGATTATGATGATTGATGGATTCGACTTCAAAAACAAGAAGAAAGTGCAGGGCATTAAGCCAGATGCAATCCATTTATCTTATCCCTATCTTATTGAAGAGAATGGTTGTTTATACTGCATTCCGGAAACATCAGAAGCAAAAGAAATAACACTTTATCAGGTAGATCAGGAGCATCCAAACCAGTTAACCAAAATAAAAGTGCTGGTTAGCGGAAAAGCTTTTGTAGATAGTTCTATTATTTATCATGAAAATAAATACTGGCTTTTTACCAGTGTATCCGGAGATCACGATCACCTGTACATTTATCATTCAAAAACTTTAGATGGCCAATACACTGGGCATTATCAGAACCCAATTCCTGCAGAAAAAGAATTTTGCAGGGCTGCAGGGAGTTTATTTAAAGTTGACAAATTGCTGTATCGACCAACACAAAACCCCATTAACCGTTACGGAGGCTCAATTATCATTAACGAAATTGAAACACTTAACGAAAAAGAATATAAAACTGCCAACAAATTCGAATTATTACCAGATAAACCTTACAGCAAAGGACTCCACAACATCAGTTTCGCCAATAACATTATTGTAATAGATGGCAAGCGGAAAGTATTGAGCTTGATGATGCCACTAAAAAAAATTGTTCGAAATTTTAAAAAAAGATAATTCACCTTTCGAAATGAACACACCAGCACAAAGAATGATTTTCATTTCGTTAACCGATGCCCCCAACGGTGCTGAAAATGTGCTGCTGATGATGGCAACTGCCGTTAACGGCGAAATGTACTTTTTAAAGAAACATGCTTTTACAGGACTTAAAATTTCTGAAGGCATTTCCAAAAGATACTTGTCTAAAAAAGCAATTTTTTGGGGTTTTGTAAAACTGATACCACTACTCCGAAAATATAGAGAGGATGATGTGTTAATGAGCACGCATCCGTACCTAAATGCTTTTTTAGGCTTTTTAAAACGGATTGGTTACCTCAGATCGAAATTAATTGTACGCGAATGCACATCTGTTTTTACCCGTTTTACCGGAATTAAAAAACGCATTTATAAGGTCATTTACCGCATGGGTTATCCTGCTGTAGATTTAGTGGTTTGCCAAACCGCGTTAATGAAAATACAGCTGCTCGATCACAATAGATTTTTATCGAAACAGAATGTATTGGTTCAACCCAATCCCATCGATTTCAATAAGATCATTGCTAAATCTGGTCAGCCTTTAATTAATGGCGATGCCAAACTAGATTTTATCTGCTCAGCAGGGAGGTTGATCCCTGAAAAGGGATTTTCGGTTTTGATCAAAGCTTTTAAACTAATTCAGCATGAGCACCCCAAATTAAAATTGCTCGTACTGGGGGAGGGAAAAGAAAGAGCATCATTAATCAATATTATTCAGGAGAATAATTTAAGCGATTCCGTTTTTCTAAAAGGACAGATAGATAATCCGGCTCCTTATTTTAAACAAGCTAAACTTTGCGTGGTATCATCTATAAAAGAAGGTTTCCCGAATGTGCTGTTAGAAATGATGTCGGTAAATAACGCAGTAGTATCTACACTTTGCGCAGGGGGTATCAGCGAAATTCCTGCTATTGCCAAAGTTGAAGTAAACAATGTAGAAGCCCTTGCCGAAGCGATGGGCAGAAAATTAAAGCAAAACCAACACCAAAGTTCTGAAATTGCGATGCAGTATTTGTATAGCCGAAGGCCAGAAATATTCGCTCAATCTATTTTAAACGCTTTGAAGCACCAAAGTTAGTCCAAAATTTAAACCAACCATTACCGCATTTATAATGGGATGCTTTGCTGTATCCTAAAAACAAACAATCAAGCCTTTTTCGAGGCCATTCTTAACTGTTTCTCAAACTTAAATTTTATGAAAATTTTAATTACCGGTACAGCCGGATTTATTGGTTTCCATTTGGCAAAACGCTTATTGGAAAGAGGGGATGTTGTTGTTGGTATAGATAACATCAATGATTATTATGATGTAAACCTAAAACACGCCCGCTTGGCTCAAACTGGCATTAACCATACTGATTTGGTTTATGGTGTTCCTCAGGTAAGTGATAGATATGAAAATTACACTTTTATCAAGTTGGATATCTGCGATAAAGAAAGTTTAGAAAATTGTTTTAAAACCTATCACTTCGATGCGGTTTGCAATCTAGCCGCGCAGGCAGGTGTAAGATACAGTTTAACCAATCCAGATGCCTACATAGAAGCAAACATTAAAGGTTTTTTAAATATCCTGGAGTGTAGCCGCCATTTTAAAGTTGGCCATTTATTATATGCCAGCTCTTCGAGTGTTTATGGATTAAATAAAAAAATGCCGTTTTCTGCTCACGATAATGTAGATCATCCGGTTTCATTATATGCGGCTTCTAAAAAGAGCAATGAATTAATGGCACATGCTTATAGCCATTTATTTAATTTACCAACTACTGGCTTACGTTTCTTTACAGTTTACGGTCCATGGGGCCGCCCAGACATGGCCTTGTTCTTATTTACAAAAGCAATTTTAGAAGGCAAGCCCATTGAAGTTTTTAATAACGGGGAAATGAAAAGAGATTTTACCTATGTAGATGATATTATCGAAGGCATTGTAAGGGTCTTTGATCAACCAGCACAGGCAAATCCAAACTGGAATAACCAAAACCCCGATCCAGCTACATCAACAGCACCTTTCGCCGTGTTTAATATTGGAAGAGGAGCACCGGTTAACCTGTTAGATTTTGTTGAAGAAATTGAAAAAGAAACCGGATTAACCGCGCAAAAAATATTTATGCCCATGCAAGATGGCGATGTGGCAGAAACATCAGCAGATATTGATGATTTAAAAAACTTATTAAATTATGAACCATCTGTTTCTGTGCACAAAGGTGTGAAGAATTTTGTGAACTGGTTTACAACATTTTATCACCCAAAGTTACAGTTGGTTCCTAAAACAGCTACTGTTACAATTTAGTTTGTCATGGTTGTGTAAACTAGACGTATAATAACTTTTATTAAGCTGAATTATTAAACTGTCATTTTACTATCTGTAAGCAATTGGTTTACAGTATAAATAATATCGAATATTATGCCTATTATTTAATTATCAGTCTTTTAACTGCATTTTATTAAATGTACTCATTTATCGCATATAGCGTTAAGTTGTAAATTTAAAAAAGATAAAAATGCAGAGAATGACAAAATTGTTTAAAAAAGTGAGTTTAATTGGTTTAATATTAAGTACAATTATTTTTTTTAGTAATTGTAAAAAAAGTGTAAAGGCGGATGATGCCTTGGCTGACAGTACCGAATTGTTTTCAGGCGATTCATCATCTGTATTAGCTGCTACCAGTGGCAGTACTGGTAAATTAAGCCTTTCAGGAGTAAAATCTGAAGGAGGTTATGCATATAAAATTTCGCAATCCATTTCTGGTGGCGATAATTCTACGTCAAAAGAACAATCAATTTTAAGATTATTTGAAAACGGAGTAGAAATTGGCCCTGCCCATAGTATTCACGATGATATCAGGACTTTAGGCAAAGGGAGATTTAGCCATTGGGGTACTACGGTAATATTTTCAGCATCTGACAATACCGACCCAAGAACTAATGGCCGCTCTTATACTTATGTAATGGGCGGTACAAGTGCTGCGTTACCTCCAGCAGAAACAGTAACTCCTCCTCCTACAAATACAACTATCAATGCAGCCTTGGTAGGTTATGCTTTGGTAAATGGTAAAACAACTGGTGGCCAGGGTGGTGTTGAAACTACGGTAACCACACTTGCCCAATTAAAAGCAGCTGTTGGTGATAACGTTACCCGTACTGTTTATGTGAGTGGCACCATTAAAGGCGCTGGTAAGGATATTGTATACGTAAAATCAAATAAATCTATTATTGGCAGATCTGGTGCTGTTATTGAGGGGGTTAATTTATTTATTTATACCGTAAGCAACATTATCATCCAGAACATTACTTTTAAAAATTACGTAGAACAAGCTGCCGTGCAGATTAAAGATGCTGCTCATCATGTCTGGGTAGATCATTGCGACTTTTCTACAGACCGTTCACGCGGTTGGGATTATTGGGGTAAAGATATTACCATAACCAGAGAATCTGATTATGTAACTGTTTCCTGGAGTAAATTTCACGATACCAACCTATCAGTATTAATTAGCGGTGGTATCGCAGGTCACGAAGCTGATAAGGGTAAACTGCACGTAACCATGCACCATAACATGTGGTACAACATTACGGAGAGAGAACCATCAATGAACTATGGCAGTGTACACATGTTTAATAACTATCACCTTAACAACTCTGGTTACTCGATAGGTACAAGAGCAGGTGGTATAGTGAGAACAGATAATGAGTATTTCTCGAATTGTGTTAAACCACTAACTACAAAGGTGGCAAGTGATCCGGAAGGATATTTTAGCGGCATTACCACCAACATTTACGATAAATGTGGTGCAAACAATATAACGACGGCAGTTTCTACCTGGGTTCCAGAGTATGAATACAAATCATTTCTTAACGATGCAGCGAGTGTACCTGCTATTGTAACGGCAAATGCTGGTGCCAAGTAGGTAAACCAAAACCTTCATATTTTTTCTGCAGTAAGCCACCTGGATAGGTGGCTTTGCAGTTTAAATTAAAATTTTGACATGATGAATATAACTAGGAAAAAGATTTTTATCGTTTGCGACTCTTCCAGATCTCTGCTCGATTTTAGAGGGAAGCTAATCGAAAAGATGCAGCAACATAACCAGGTTTATGTGTTTACACCGAAGATTGAACAAGAATCGGTTCGAAATCGGTTAAAAGAATTAAATGTAATTACCTACGAAAGTAAATTAGATGGTAGTAACGTTTCCATTTTATCCGATTTAAGGTTTATCTTTTCGCTGTATAAACTCATCAGGCAAATAAAACCTGATATTTTTTTTCCTTATACATTTAAGCCTGTTATTTATGGCTCTTTTTTAGCTAAAATATGTAAGGTTAAGTTAATTGCACCCATGCTTACCGGTTTGGGTTATAACTTTACCGATAATTCTTCCAGTAATAAACTAATTGTTAAAATAACCAGGCTTTTATTAAAGCTTAGTCTGAAGCCCAATCCACATTTAAATATTATTTTTCAGAACAAAGACGATTCTCAACGTTTAATCGATCTGAAGATCCTAAATAAAAAGCATCAGGTTTATGTGGTAAACGGATCGGGTGTAGATTTGAGTCACTATCACTATTCCAAACCAAGTACCTCGCCCATAACTTTTTTAATGGTATCAAGGCTCATCAATGCAAAAGGTATCAAAGAATATTACGATGCCGCTAAATTAATCAAACAGCAGTTTCCACAAGCCGTTTTTAAACTCATTGGATCATATGATCCGAATATTGACGCCATTGCACCCGATCTATATCAAAAAATTGCCACTGGAGATACCATTCAATACATGGGGCAGGTTGATGATGTGCGGCCCGATATTGAGCGCTCTTCGGTAATGGTGCTCCCTTCTTATTATGGAGAAGGCGTTCCGCGCTGTGTACTGGAAGGAATGGCCATAGGCAGGGCTGTTATCACCTGCGACTCTGTTGGATGCCGTGAAACCGTTAATAGCGACCCAAAGGAGGCCAATGGATTTCTTGTTCCGGTTAAAGATGCCGGTGCACTAGCCAATAAAATGGAATATTTTATTAATAACAGTGATGATATTATTGCTTTTGGCAACAAAGGACATGAATTTGCAAAAACAAAATTTGATGTGAACATCGTAAATGCAGAACTCTTTAAGATTATGCGTTTACAGGCTTAACCACCCTTTATACATCAATAACTAACCAAATAAATAAACTAAACCTAAAATTGTGAACAATACATTTATTTATAAACGAGCCACTTTAGCCGACTTTAGAGAAGCTATTGATGAGTATGGATGGGTTGTATATGAAAAGGCAATCAATCAGAAATTAATTTCAGAAATAACCACAGGTTTCGAAACTTCTTATCTCTTAAGAAGAGAAATACAGGTTTTAAATGGAATTGAAGAAAATATGGAGGGAACATTACATCATTTGCTTGAGAAAGATAATTTCGCACTTGAGCTTTTGAGCAAGCTGTACTGCCACAGAGAAATCCGTGATTTTTTAGGCGGAAACTATATTCTTAATGGGATAAATGGAGTGATTAACACCAAAAAGAACAAGTCTTATATTCAGGATATCCATCGCGATGTACGTACATTTTCGTCTGAATCTAAGTTTATGATTCAGATGATTATTGTGCTTGATGATTTTACCATATTTAATGGCGCCACACACTTTTTGTCGGGTTCTCATAAATTGGATATTAAACCCGAAGAGAAATACTTTAAAGCTTTTGCAAAACAAGCTATTGCCAAAAAGGGTAGCATTATATTATTCGATTCCAATATATGGCATGCAGGGGGGATTAATTTCACCCGCAAACAGCGTAGAGCCCTTACCTTAGGTTTCACCAAACCCTATATTAAACAACAATTCGATTATCCCAGATTTTTGGGATATGAATTTGGCGAAAAAATAGATAGCGATTTAAGGCAGATTATTGGTTACAATGCAAGGGTACCAGCCAGTTTACAGGAATATTACCGACCTGTAGAAAGCAGGATGTATAAAACAGATCAAGGGTAGAGAATACAACGATGGAAACAGAAACACACTCACCCAAAACTATTGGCGGCTATATTCCGCTAGAATTATCAAAAGGGGAGCTTTATTATCCTGATTTAATTGCACTTAATACGGGCAGAAATGCACTGGAGTATGTTTTAAGGATAAAAAAGTACACCACCATATATCTACCATATTATACCTGCGAGGTTTTGTTAGAACCGCTCAGAAAACTAAACATACCTTATCACTTTTACCATATAGACGAAGATTTAGACCCGGTTATAGATTTTGAAATAGGCGAACGTTGCTGCCTGCTTTATACCAATTACTTCGGACTTAAAACGGAAACCGTTAAAAAATTAGCCAAAGAGATCAAGAACCTGATCATAGATAATGCCCAAGCATTTTTTTCTAAGCCGGTAAACAATTGCGATACCTTCTATTCATGTCGCAAGTTTTTCGGTGTACCCGATGGTGCTTATCTAAATATCTCTACAACATTAGGGTTAAATTTAAAACAGGATCAATCAACAGATCGGTTCGCTCACCTCATTAAAAGTATCGATATCAATATTGAAGAAGGGTATGCCGATTACATAGAAAACAACATGCAGTTGTGCAATAACGAAATCAAAAAGATGTCTGTATTAACAAAAACCATTCTTTCCAGCATCAATTACGATAAGTGCGCCGATATCAGAAGAAAAAACTTTGCTTACCTGGATGAGCACCTGGGGCAGGAAAATATCTTGAGACTAAATTTTTCAGGAGAAGATGTGCCGATGGTTTACCCGCTTTTGGTTGAAGATCCATCTGTAAAACAGCAACTCATCAATCAAAAAATATTTGTAGCCACTTATTGGCCTAATGTTTACGAATGGGCGCATGTAGATAGTTATGAATACTTTTTAGCTAAGCACCTTGTTTCATTGCCTATCGATCACCGCTACGGCATAGCCGATATGAAAATAATTGTTAAAGCTTTAAAACCGCTCATATGAATACCCAGATTTACTTAAGACCACTAGCATTAAAAGATGCTGATGTGTCGTACAAGTGGAGAAACGATCCTGAAGTATGGTCGTACACAAAATTTGTGTTAAAAAATCCCATTACGGCCGAAATTGAAAAACAATGGCTTTTAAATAAACTAAATCTGGCCAACGAAAAACGCTTTGCCATCTGTGTAAAAAATACGAACGAATATATTGGTAATATTCAGCTGCTCGATATTGAAAACGAGCGTGCAGAATTTCACCTCTTTATTGGAGAAAAGAAATACTGGGGAAAGGGTATAGGTTATAACGCCTCTTTAATCTTGTTGAAATATGCCTTTTATAACCTTAATCTTAAACACATTTTTTTAGAAGTACATTCAGATAATCTGGCTGCTTATTCTATTTATAAAAAAATAGGTTTTCAACGTGTTTCGCAACAGGCTAATTATATAAAAATGGTTATCAACTCTTCTGTTTTACTTACCGCAAACTGACCTGTTTACATTAAATCTACCCCTAATTTAATAGCTCAAAAATGAGAAAAATTATTACAATTGATGATAAACAAGAATGGTCTGCTTATGTAAAGCGTGCTTTGCATTATGATTTTTATCACACGTGGTATTATCACTCTTTAGATAAAAGTGGTTTGCCAATATTATTCGTGTATGAGGAAGGCGAAAATTACATTGCCTTTCCGCTTTTGAAGAGAAATATCCCTGGTTCCGATTTTTTTGACTTTACATCGGTTTATGGATATACAGGCCCCATTTCAAACATAGACTTCAATTCTTTGGACGATGATTTTATGGAACGCTTTAAAAATACATTCATAGCGTTTCTTGAAACCGGTCAAAATGTAACCGTTTTTTCCAGATTGCATCCATTTTTTAATCAGGAGAGGTTAATGGAGAAATTTTCTGGGGTATATGCCAATGGGAAAACAGTAGCAATCGATTTGACCACAACCATTGAGAGTCAACGGGCAGGTTACCGGAAAAGTGTAAAGGAAAAAATCAGACGCTTGCGGAAGCGGGATTATGAAGTCAGAATTTCTACCGATATAAATGATGCGAACATATTTTCTGAAATATATACCGAAAATATGATTCGGATTGGCGCAAAAGACCATTATCTTTTTAATATTGCCTATTTCGTTGCGCTACTTTCTTCTGACGAATTTGATAGCAAACTTTTTTTGGTGTATAAAGATGGAATAGCCATATCAGGTGCCATTGTAGTTTGTACAAAGGAAATTATGCAGGTACACCTTTTGGCCACCAAAACCACCCATCTGTTCGAATCTCCAGCTAAGTTGTTAACCGATGAAATTACTGTAATCGGTAGACAATTGGGGTATAAATATTTTAACCTGGGTGGAGGTGTTAATTTTAAGGAAGACAACCTTTTTGGCTGGAAGATGGGTTTCTCTAGCTTATGTTTCGAATTTAATAGTTGGCGATATATTGCCAATAACGAATTATACAATACACTTTTAAACGAACGATCACTTGATCCTTTTTCAACTGTTGATTTTTTTCCGCTCTATCGTAGTCCTGTAATTGCTTCATAATTAATTATTATTTCTTTTTAATAAATGGATATGCCGATTGAAAATAATGCTGCAGGCACTACTTTGCAATTAACTTTAGCACAAAAGGATGATTGGATAAAGTATATCAGCCTGGCTGCCGACTATGATTTTTATCATACCTGGCAATACCATGCTATGGCAACTAACGGAAGGCCTATTTTATTTGTGTATTGCGAAGGCAATAGTTTTATCGCTATGCCTTTATTGGAACGTGCAATCCAGGATACGCCATATTACGATCTGCATTGCGTTTATGGCTATTCAGGTCCTGTTTCTAACCTGAAATTTACCGATATGAGCGACAGTTTGAAAGGAAATTTTCTAAGTGCTTTTTCAGCATTCTTATATAAAGGCAGCTACGTTTCTGTTTTCTCCAGGCTCCATCCTTTTTTTGATCAAAAAATACTATTACAAAAAACTGATAGCATATATGAAAATGGAAAAACAGTTGCCATTAACTTACAACAAAGTATAGAAGAGCAGCGGAAGCACTATAGGCAAACAACAAGAGATAGCATAAAGAAGTGTAGAAGGTTAGGTTATATTGCTGTAGAAGCTACTTCACAAAAGGATATTGCCGCGTTCACAAAACTTTATCAATCTAATATGAACCGCATCAGTGCTACAGATTTCTATCTTTTTACTGAAGAATACTTTACTAAGCTTGTTAACTCAACAGAATTTGATTGTAAGCTAATCTTGGTTTATTCAAATGAAGATATAGTTTGTGGCAGTATTATTATGTGCACCAAAGGTATTATTCAGGGTCACTTAATTGCCACAAACGCCATTTATCTTAAAAATTCTCCTGCTAAGTTTTTGGTCGATGAAATTAGTGAGTTAGGTCGAAAATGGAAGATGAAATACTACCATTTAGGTGGCGGACTTGGTTATAGAGAAGATTCGCTCTTTGAATGGAAAATGGGTTTTTCGAATATGGTTTTAGATTATTACAGTTGGCGTTTTATCGCCAATAAAGCTGTTTACAATCAGTTAGTAGAAAAATCGGGCAACCAAGTACACGCCGATGCGGATTTTTTTCCGCTTTACAGAATGATACCACAATAAACATTATATAACATATTTAATGATTCTCAATTATGAAAAAGTTCTTCTTTCCAGATAAAGCACACTCAAGATGGTTAATTTTATTGATCGATCAAATGATTGTTGTATGGACATTGTTTATATCAATTGTATTAACCAATACATTAAACTACACCGACGTTTTTAACTCGGGCAATGCCATTTATGTAGCGCTTTATTGCTTCATTGCTGCAGGTGTTTTCATTTCTTTAAGAATACACACTGGAATTATTCGGTATTCCAATACCGAAGATATCCTAAGGGTTTTTCTAGCGGTATTTGTAACCAGTTTGCTCTTTGTCTGCGTAAACAAAATACTTTCGCAGCGGTTTCAACTACTTTGGCATCAGATGGATAAAGCATTGATATTAAACTTTTTCATCTCCTCATCGCTGCTTATTCTCATGCGTATTTTGGTAAAGGGCGTGTTTTTCTTTTTTAAAGAACTCAAATCAGAGACCAAAGAGAGTATTCTCATCTATGGATCGGAAAAAAAGGCGATCCTGATCAAAAAAGCAATAGAACAGAATGAAGATTCAAACCTGAACATCATTGGTTTTATTGATGATAACAGAGATCGCGTAGATAAATATCTTGAGCAGAAAAAGGTATACCATTCTTGCTCAGTAGAATTATTAAAAGAAAAACACAATATAAAAAAGATACTTTTTGCAGAAGATGCATTAAACACTTTAAACAAAAAGAAAATTATCGATATCTGTGTTAATGAGGGTATTAAAGTAATTATGGTGCCACCATCAGATAAATGGTTGTACGGCAAGTTAGATTCGCACCAATTACGTGATCTGAAAATTGAGGACTTGCTGGAACGTGAACCGATTAAGCTCAATAAAAAGAATATCCTGAAAGATTTAAGCGGTAAATGTATTTTGGTTACAGGTGCTGCGGGTTCCATCGGATCGGAAATTGTTCGGCAGGCCTTACAGTACAACCCTAAATCTGTAATTCTATGCGACCAGGCAGAAACGCCGCTCCACGATTTAAAACTCGAACTGGAAGATAACTTCCAGGATGCGAACGTGAAGATATTTATGGCCAATGTGCAGAATTTAAACCGGATAAGAACATTATTCGAACTCTACAAACCTGAAATTGTTTTCCATGCTGCGGCTTACAAACATGTGCCCATGATGGAGAATAACCCAGCAGAAGCAATTTTAACCAATGTGCTGGGCACTAAAAACATGGCCGATATATCAATGGAATTTGGTGTAGAGAAATTTGTAATGATCTCTACGGATAAAGCTGTTAAGCCAACCAATGTAATGGGGGCATCTAAACGTTTGGCCGAAATTTATATTCAGGCGCTAAACAGTCCTGAAATTATTTCAACTGGCGAAATTACTACACAAGCTTCACGCACCCGCTTTGTAACAACCCGTTTCGGAAATGTTTTGGGTTCAAATGGCTCTGTTATTCCACGATTTAAAAGCCAGATAGAAAAGAGAGGGCCAATTACAGTAACCGATCCGGAAATTACCCGCTATTTTATGACTATTCCGGAAGCCGTTCAATTGGTAATGGAAGCCGGAGCAATGGGTAAAGGAGGTGAGATATATCTTTTTGATATGGGTAAACCTGTTAAGATTGTCGATTTAGCTGTAAATATGATCAAATTAGCAGGCTTAACGCCCTATGTTGATGTCGATATTGTGTTTACAGGTTTAAGGCCCGGAGAGAAGCTGTATGAAGAGCTTTTGCTTATTGATGAAGAAATTATACCTACCCATCATCCAAAAATTAAAATATCGCAAAAAGTAGCTTATAATTATTTGTACGTTAACCAAATTATTAAAGACCTGATTGTACTGAATAACGATGGCAACGATTTGAATATGGTGAAGAAAATGAAAGAAATTATACCCGATTATATCAGTAATAATTCAAGATTTGAAGAATTAGACCTGTTGGTTGCCAATTGATTACCGTAAAATTACCCTATTAAAATTATTTTACTTTTGTTCGCGAAATAATTATTAAATTGCATAAATAGTAATAGTCGTCCCAGATTGTTGATCGAATTTAAATGTTTTATTTTAAATTAAATTAACTGCTATGAGTTTAAATGTAGGCCAGGTTCTTGAGCGTGTTGTGCGCAGAGACAGAATGGGGATAAGTGAATTATCCCGGAAATTAAATGTAAGTAGAAGAACTATTTACAATTGGTTTGACCAGAAAAGTCTAAATCCCGAAATTATTTGGAAAGTGGGTACCGTAATTGGTCACGATTTTTCTGTTGAGTTACCCGAAACTTTTGCTAAAAACAGTAACTATATCCATGAAGCTTTTGATGCACACACAGGGGATCAACCCAAGGGTGATGCGAATTCTGTATATTTCTGGATGAATAAATACATCAAATTACTTGAAAAATACAACGAAATATTAAGCAATAACAACATAGAAAAGGGTGTTTCAGAAACGGTTGCACATCATACTATGCCAAGAAATAACAATCGGTCTATTTCTTAAGCCATTACTGGTATTTTATTTGTTTTAAACTCATATCTTCTTAGGGTTTACCATCTGGGTGAACTCTCCTTTTTTATAGTATCTCTCTAAATAATTCGCCATAAACACACTTATGGTGATGGATTTCTATTCACTAAAATTTCGAAATCATGAAAACAATTAACGCATTAACTCTACTGTTACCATTGTTTATTTTTCAAGGCGCCAAAGCACAATCGCAGGTTTATGGTGGTACAGGTATTCGGTACTCAGTTGGTATCGAAACAGGTTTGGCGACTGGTTATTTAGCCAAAAAATACGAAGCACCCCTTGGGGTTTCCGTTCAGGCAGAATTTCCCATTACCGAAAGCATTTTATATGCCACGGTAAATACAGGGTTCAACAACATTTTTGTATCAGCCAATTATTCACGGTTGGTTGATGATTTACAGCTTGTTCCGGTTAAAGCAGGCTTAAAATATTTTTACAGAAGTAACCTTTATCTCCAATCGGAAATAGGTTTTTCCGTTCTTTTAAATAAAACAAACTGTGTTGAAGGCAAAAAAGCGGTATTTGTATATGCACCGCAGGCGGGAATGATATTTTATCTGCATAACAATAATTACATCGATGCCGGATTACGCTACGAAAGCAATGGCAAATTCTATCACTGTGACCATACGAACAACTTTGTAGGCTTCAGAATCGCCTGGGGCTTTAGTTTATAAAAACGGGTATTCCTTAGTAATCATCTTTAATAAGCTTCATAAATGAAAGCAAGTATACAATACAATACGATGAACGGATTGTGGATCCTTTTTATTGACTGTAAATATGAGGATTCTCCGAAATACATTAGGATGATTACGAAAATTATAATCAAAATGTTATCTGGAACAATCATTCCCGGTAACCGCCGAAGGGTTAGATCTGGCAGGCATTACCTGATTCATGAGCATGTTGTAGAATTACACACCGACGAATGGTTCCCATTGGTGCTGGCAAGCGAAAGAAAAGAGCTGCTAGAAGGCATTAGATCCATTTTTCTGGATATGAGCGGGAAAAAATAAACCCGCCCAATTTATTTTATCGATCAAAAATACGGGAAGGTTGCTCCGAAAGGAGTGGCCTTTTCTTGTTTTGGGGTTGTTGCATTATGGTAATATGGCAACATACTATTCCATATTACCATTAACTGATTAATATTCGATTACAACCTTACCAATCGTTTTTCCGCTTTCCAATAGGCGGTGAGCTTCTTTTAGGTTTTCTGCTGTAAATCCTTTCAATGTGGTGTTTAACGTGGTTTTAAGTGTGCCATTATCAAAAAGTTCGGCAAGTTTATTTAAAATATGATGTTGCTCTTCCATATCATCGGTTTGGTACATCGAACGCGTATACATCAGTTCCCACGAAAAAGTAACACTTTTATTTTTTAACTTATTCAGCGCAATAGGCGTTGCAGAGCCGGTAATGGAAACAATATGCCCTTGTGGTTTTATGAGTTCTGCTATTGCATCCCAATACGCATTCAGATCAACAAAATCCAGTATAAAGTCTACTTCCTGATAACCTGCTGCACGTATTTCTTCAACCAGGTTCTTATGGTTTACTACTAAATCGGCTCCCATGGCCAGGCACCATTCTTTAGTTTCAGTACGCGAAGCCGTGGTAATTACCTTTAGCCCGCTTATTTTTTTTGCAAGCTGTATGGCAATTGAACCTACACCACCGGCACCTCCAATAATGAGTATACTTTTCCCTTTATCTTTTTGTTCGCTGATGCGGATACGATCGTATAACGATTCCCATGCGGTAAGTGCGGTTAAGGGCATAGCAGCAGCTTCGGCATTGCTGAGTGTACTTGGCTTTAAACCTACAATACGTTCATCTATCAATTGATATTCGGCATTACTGCCACTTCGTGTAAGATCACCAGCATAATAAACCGCATCGCCAGGTTTAAAAAAAGTAACTGCTTCTCCAACAGCTTCTACCGTTCCGGTAGCATCCCAGCCAATCACCTTTGGCGTTTCCAATATCATATCTTTCGCACTATTCTGGCGTATCTTATAATCAACCGGATTTACACTGATCGCGCTTGTCTTAACCAATATATCACGTCCGCTTGGTTGCAGGATAGCTGTTTCAAATTCGATAAAACTGTCTTCTACCGAAATGGGGAGTGAGGTTTTAAATCCTATAGCTTTCATTTTTTCTTTATATTAGTATACAATTTTTATGATTTCTGTAAGGCAAATATAAACTGATATTGCTTTATTAGCTTTTCGAAATGCGCTTGTGGCTTAAATACAACTAACAGTTGCTAAAAAGCAACAATAAGTAGCGTATTTACAACTATAACGATCGGCTGATTTGCTGAATTTAGCTAACTGGTCGGCTACATTTGCAATGTCGAAAGATTAAAAAAAGACAGTACATATGGATGCAAAAATGATCGGCAACAAAATTGCCGGAGCACGAAAAAAAATAAACATGTCTCAGGCTGCGCTCGCCGGACATGTATTTGTAAGCCCACAGGCCGTTGGAAAATGGGAGCGGGGAGAATCAATGCCAGACATTATTACCTTAAACCAACTCGCCAAGATTCTGGATGTAGACCTCAATTATTTTTCAGAAAACCTCTCTTCTCCAAACGCAATCAGTGCCGTTGAAGAGACAATACCAGTGGTAAACGGTTTAACAGATTCACATCAGCCACAGCTGCTGACCAATTTTAGCGGGAACGATCTGGCTAAGACTGATTTCGCTGGTGTTATTGCGCATAAGCTGAAATTTAACGGGAGTAATTTACATGGATCAGATTTTACTGGTGCCGACCTGACGGGCAGTTCGTTTCTGGGTAGCGATGCACGTGAAGCCATTTTCCAAAGGGCAAACCTCACCGATTGCAGCCTGTCGGCCACTGATCTTACAGCCACTAATTTTGATCAGGCCGTTTTGGTGCGTACAAAATTCTATGCTTTAGAGCTGGCTGGGGCAAAGATCAGTAATACCAAGCTAACTGAGGTAAAACTGAGCAAGACCGATTTGAGGAAAACAGTTTTTGAAAACTGCGTGTTTGAGGGGGTAGACTTTGACTATTCCGATCTGCGTGGACTCAGTTTGGATGGGCAGACTTTTACCGGGGTGCTGTTTCACAACGCTGCACTTAACGAAACTACATTTAAAGGCGCAACACTTAAAAACGTGTCCTTCCGCTCTACCTTTGCCCTTACGAATAAATATTACCGGGCCATTAAAACCATTTGCTTTGATGGGGCAACAATGGATAAACTCACTTATGCTTCACTCAAAGGTTTAGGTGCTGATTTATCGAAGGTTAACTTGGTGTAATATAAGCATATCTATGCCTCTTAAAAAAGGAGATGAGATGATCGGTATAGATGGATCGTCATTGCGAGGCCGATTTTTTATCGGATGAAGCAATCTTATCGCACCAGGAAAGGTTGCTCCCCGAAAGTCGGGATAGGCTTTTGTTCCTCCCCGCAATGGCGCCCCATTTTCTAAGCTGCCAAATAAAAACCAGTTAACCCTCAGGTATTTCTGGCTCTACCAATTTAATCAGTTTTTCTAACGATTCCTGCCAACCCAGGTAACACATTTCGGCAGGTATGGCTGCTGGTATGTTTTCCTGTAAAATTTCCAGTTCTGTACCTACTGAAGTCTTTTTTAATCTGATCGTATTTACGATGGTTCCTGGCATGTTAGGATCATCAAATTTATCTGTGAACTTCAGCAGCTCATTCGGCTTAACCTCCAGGTACTCACCACCGAAGGAATTGCTATTGCCCGTAGTGAAATTCTGGAATGACATTTTAAAAGTACCACCCACTTTAACATCCATTTGGTGTACCGTACCCAGATAACCGTAAGGTGGCATCCAGGAAGCAAGCGCTACAGGCTCGATGAATGCACGATATAACTTTTCAGGAGATGCCTTAATTACTCTGTGTAATGAAACTTGGTTGTTAGACATAAAATAGATTTTTTCTGATCCTACTCATCTGGCTTTTCGGTTCGCCCGTTTTTATTGGTTGCTGCTCCACTGTCTTAACAAAGATGGTAGTAAAAAGTTAAAGCAAGTGGGGGTTAATGCGACTTAATTAGGGGTTAATTGCGGTAGCTGATATTGTTAAAATGGGGTGGATGTTTTGATAAACGAAAAAAGCCTGAAATCTTACGATTTCAGGCTTTGATTTTTCGGCGGAAAGCGAGGGATTCGAACCCCCGGACCTGTTACAGTCAACAGTTTTCAAGACTGCCGCATTCGACCACTCTGCCAGCTTTCCGGAGGCAAAAGTACGAACTCCGGTTAAATCTGCAAACTATGAATGCTTTTTTTTTATATAAACTTGATAATTACTTAACACAGAGGGAGAAAAAATTATTTCTTCTGTATATTTTCTTCAATTGGCTCTGATTTTTTGAACAAATTAAAGGTAGGACGGATAATCTTCACGCTTCTTTTGCTTACGTCAACGCTGGCATTTAGTTCAAAACCGATCAATAAAATCAAAGAATTGAGGTAAAGCCAGATCATCACTACAATTAATGTTCCGATAGAGCCGTACACTTTGTTATATGACGCAAAATGGTTAATGTAAAAAGAAAAGCCCCAAATGGTAAGGAAAGCTAAAATGGTAGCCAACCAGGAACCTGCACTAAAAAAACGCCATTTTTTAGAATGTGCTGGCCCGTATCGATATAAGATAGATACCGTTAAAAAATATAAAATAGCCAGTAGTGCCCACTGGGTAAACTGTACCGCAAAGGCTAGGAAACTACCTTTAATGTGGAGTTCGTTTGTGATCTTATTCAGTAAAACTTCTCCCAGAGTCATGGCGCTGATGCAGATGATAATGGAAAAACAAATAATCGTAGTTAATACCAGTGCAATTAAGCGTTGTTTTAACCAGCCCCTGGTTTCGATAATCAATGATGATTTATTAAAAGCCTTCATTAAGTTTTTAACCCCATTGGTGGCAAAAAATATGGCCGATAAAAAACCGAAAGATAATAAGCCCCTGTTCTGGTTTTTAATAATGTCTTTCAATGTGGTTTCAAAGGCATCAAAAGCGTTGTGTGGCAGTACAAGCTGTATTAAATTTAACAGTTGATCCTGGAAGCCTTTTATTGGAATAAAAGGAATTAACGTAAATAAGAAGATAATGCCAGGAAAGATAGCCAGCATGAAACTATAAGCTAAAGATGATGACTTGTTTACCAAAGCATCTTTGCCAATTTCACGAAAGAAAAATGTAGCTACAGTGTACAATGGAAGTGGGCTAAAACCAGGCAAAACACAGCCCTTCGTCCATTCGATAAATCTAGAATATAGTTTAAGATGTAATAATTGCCTATGTAACCATTCCATTGTATTTGTTAATTAAAAAATACCGATAGTTTTTCCATAAAATTTTCGGGTGGGTTTGTCGGTTTATTTTTCTTCATATCGACAAAAACCAGCGTAGTTGCGCCAATGTTGATCAGCTCTTCTTTTTCGTTGTACAACTCGTACTCGAAAAAGATCCTGATGCCCGGTAAAGTTTTGATGATTGTTTTTACCGTAATTTCCTGATCGTAAAGGGCGGGTTTAATATATTTGCACTTTAATTCTAAAACAGGCATCATAATTCCATCAGCTTCCATCGAGCTATAGCTCATACCTAAACTGCGTAACATTTCTACCCGGCCTACTTCGTAATACTGTGCATAATTACCATAATACATATAGCCCATCTGATCAGTTTCGCCATACCGGACCCTGATTTTTGTACTGTGGCTATACATTATTTAAATATGTTTCTTTTGTTTAAAGCCTCACGGTATTTCTTGGCATTGATTTCGTGCTGCGCTTTATTTTCAGCAAAATTATGATAGCCAGAAAAATCTTCTTTGGCACACATGTAAATGTAACTGTTATTGTCGTGGTTTAGTACAGCATCAATCGCATTAATGCTTGGCATCATAATCGGCCCTGGAGGCAAACCAGCGTATTTATAAGTGTTGTAAAGCGATTGTACCTGTAATAATTTTCCGGTTACTCTTTTAACCGTAAAATCGTTGTTTGCAAAAATCACCGTTGGATCGGCCTGTAACAATATGCCTTTATTTAAACGGTTTAAATACAAACCTGCTATAATGGGCATTTCTTTGTCGTAAAGCGCCTCTGCATCAACAATAGAAGCCAGGGTATATATCTGTGTAGGAGTAAGGTTTAAACTTGCTGCTTTTTGCTTGCGGTCGGCTGTCCAGAATTTATCATATTCCTTGTGCATGCGCTCAAAGAAATCAACCGGCGAAATATTCCAGTACATTTCGTAAGTATTCGGGATAAACATGGCATACACATTATCCTGATTAAAACCATATTTGCTAATTAATGCAGTAGAATCCAATACATTGATAAAGCTTAACGAATCGGCTTCCAGGTTGCTGGCCAAATATGCAGCAAAGTTTTCTTTCTTGCGGATGTTATGGAATTTCAATTTAACCGGATCTTGATTTCCAGCTTTAATTAAGTTAATTAAAGTGCGGTTAGTCATGCCCTTGGTTAAACGGTAACGTCCGGGTTTAACACTCGCAGGTAAATTCATTTTTCCGGCAGCTGCAGTAAAAGAAGAGATACTTTTTACCAGATCTTTCTTTTTAATCTCTGCGATCAAATCATCGTAGCTGCTTCCGGTTTTGATATATAAATATTTTTGATTTTCGGTAACGTTAGGGGCAAAGTAAAGCCTGTAAATATTTAATGCAAAGTAACCGGCAATTAAAATAACAACAAGCGCAATCACTATTGCCACTTTTTTGCCTGTACTCATGTTCTTTTTTTCTACTTCAGTCATCTGTAAATATGATACGTGTTTATTGTTGTTTGTTAGATAGGGTAATGTTAATCTTTGTACCTATAGCCACTTTGGTTAACGAATCAACCAGCATAGGGTCTTGTTTAATAATAATAGCAGCAGCACTATCGGTAATAGGGCCATCGTAAATAATGGTACCTAAAGTTAAGTTCGAGCCCCTCAAACTAAATTTAGCTTCATCCATGGTTAATCCCGTTAGTTGTGGAATATCTACTTCTTCGTTTCCGCGACCATCGCCCAATACCAGGTTAATCCTCGAGCCAACAGGTACAATCTGCCCGGCAGCTATTGGCTGACCGCCGAAAGAAGCTTCTAAAACCACATCGCGGCTTACATCTGGCTTATAGGTGGTATCTCCGAGTTTTAATCTCGAACTCTCTATTATAGCCTGTGCTTCTCTTAAGGTCTTAAACGCTATATCAGGGAATTTTGTATTCGGTATTTTACCTGCATTAATGGTTAAGTAAATGGTCCGGTTATCTTTAACAAAAGTATTGGGATCAGGATCCTGATCAATTACAATTCCTGCAGGTTGATCCATAATAAAAACAGAATCTACTTCATATTTTAATCCGGCATCTTCGAGTTTCTTAACTGCCTGCTCAAAAGATAAGCCTTTTACCATAGGTACATTTAGGCCTTGTCCGTGTTTGGTGTAATATCTTAAACTAAAAAAAGCGACCAATAGAAGCACAATAACGGTTACTATTGCAGCTAAAATATTGTTTCTAAACGATTTGGTTTTTAAATAATCTATAAATTTAGACATGAATCTTAATTTGGGTTATGCGTACAAGCTCAAATGTAACTATTTTAATGATTGATTGAATTATAGAATCCATTTCCTCATTCAACCATTCAATAAATTCTCTCCTTCAATATTACTAAAGCACAAAGATATTTATATTTTTGAGGATATATTTATATTCAATTTCTATTTATAAAAGGATTTTTAACATGAAGAAAACGATAGCATTGTTAACAGGCGGTACCACAGGCGAATGGGTTGTTTCGGTGAAAAGCGCAGCCACTATTGCTCAAAATATCGACCCTGATTTATATGATGTGTATAAGATTATGGTGAACGAAAAGGGCTGGTTTTATGAGCCTGCAGATTCTGTTAAAATCGAAATTGATAAAAATGATTTTTCCTTAACGCTTGAAGGAAGAAAAATTAAGTTCGACGGTGTTTTTATTGCCATACATGGTTCTCCTGGCGAGGATGGAAAATTACAGGGCTATTTCGATATGTTGGGTATCCGTTACACCGCCTGCGATGCACTAACTTCGTCAATTACGATGAATAAAGGTTATACCAAAGCAGTTGTAGAGGGCATTGATAACCTATACACCGCAAAATCAGTTCAGATATTTAAAGGTGGCAACTATAATCTAAATCAAATTAAGCAAGATTTAAGATTGCCTTATTTTGTTAAACCAAATAGTGGGGGCAGCAGCATTGGCATGAGTAAGGTAAAACATGCCGATGATCTGGAAAGCGCTTTAGAAAAGGCTTTTAAAGAAGATGATCAGATTTTAATAGAGGAGTTTGTTAGTGGTAGAGAGTTTTCGATTGGCATTTTTGGAGCTGAAGGAAAAATTATTGTTTTGCCAACCACAGAAGTGATTCCAGTAAATGAATTTTTTGATTTCGAAGCAAAATATACTCCAGGCGCAACTGAAGAAATTACACCAGGCAGAATGAATGAAGAAGAGGTGAGTCGTGTACAACAGGTGGTAAAGGATGTATATAAGAAACTAAATTGCAGAGGAGTGGTACGCGTTGATTATTTCTTGGAAGAAGGGACGGGTAAATTTTATTTTATCGAAATCAATACCATTCCTGGGCAAACAGCAACCAGTTTTATCCCACAACAGGTAGCAGCAATGGGTATTACACTGAAAGAGTTTTACACCCGTTTAATGAAAGAAACCTTAGGGTAGTTTTCATAATTCTTGTCATTACAAGGGAAACTTATGAATAATCGCAATGCAACAGGCTTTAAGATCCCCGTCTGCGCGGGAATGACGACTGTTTGAGCAGATTAAACTACTATAAGCAATGATGAACTTCCAAAAATTGATTGATAAAGGTTTAAAACTCAAAAGCTACCCGAAAGATTCGGTTATTTACGAGCCCGGCATGCAGCCGCGCTATGTGTATTTTATCAAATTGGGCGAGGTAAGAATGGTTACCGTTAGCGATGAAGGAAAGGAATTTATTCAAGGGGTTTTTAAAACGGGCCAGTATTTTGGCGAACCTGCATTATTAACCGACAGACCTTATTTAGCTTTTACCATCACTAATAAAGATTCGCAGATTATTGCTGTAAATAAAGAAGATTTCTTTGCTTTGATCAAAAACGAACCCGATTTTAGCACGGACCTTATCCGTACTTTAAGTAACCGCCTTTTCTATAAATCGATGATGCTGGAAGAATTGGCGAGCGAAAAGGCTGAGCATCGATTGTTAACAATTATCAATTACCTTCTTAACGATATTGCTTTAGGTGAAAATTTAAAGGTAACGCGGCAAGAATTAGCCGATATGACCGGTTTAAGGGTAGAAACAGTTATTCGTGGGACTAAAATACTAGCCGAAAAAGGCCTGATTAAAATCATTAAAGGGAAAATAGTAAAGGTTTAGCATTTTATTGGGAACTAATAAACAAATGACCAGTGAACCAATATACTAATGCCTGTCATTTATGTTATTTTGTAATCACTTATGTATGATTGTTTTATGTAAATTTCTTATATCGGTCCGACTAGGCCATAGCACCGTATCACCGTTCTACTTAAATCCGGCCTAACAAATTTTTCGGGCTCCACCGAGACATCCAACCCACTAACTGCTAAAGAAAACGGCGAAGCCCTCATGAATGCAGTTGAAAACTATAATACAAATGAATAAATTTTCAGCCGATGAGCCGAGGAAAGCATGAGCTGTAGGCCAAAAACATAATCAATTATTTACGTCATTTATATTGATTTTTGTGCTATAAATTATCCCTCAAACATGACGTAGATCATAAATTAGTTTTTAATTTTAGCCTTACCTTTGTACTATCAAATTAGAAGATTATGGCTGAGTTATCTAAATTTCAAGCGTTTTTACAATGTAAATGCCCACGCTGCCGCAAAGGAGATATCTTTACTGGAAGTGCTTATTCTTTCAGATTACAAAAAACAAATATTACCTGTCCGCATTGCAACTTAAAATTTGAGCGTGAACCAGGATTTTTCTACGTAGCGATGTTTGTAAGTTACGCCATGAATGTTGCAGAAATTATTACCATTGGAGTAGCATCTTATGTTTTAGGCTTGCCTTTAGTTTATGAAAACCTGTGGTATTATGTAAGTTTAATCTTAACGGGTGTTTTACTGTTATCTCCAATTAATTACCGCTATTCGAGGGTTATTTTGCTTCATTACCTTACACCAGGCTTGCACTATGTTCCAGGAAGTGGAGATTAAGAAACTATAGATAAAAATAGGCTGTATCATAAAACTAATTTCTCTTTAGGTTTTGTCATGTTGTCCAAACGACTCCTACGGAGAGCTTGCCGAAAAACGCTGCCAAGGTTATTTAATGTAGTCCTTCGACAGGCTCAGGATGACAATCTATATTTATAATACAGCTTCTTTTTTTAGCTATCTCTTCATTGGGTGCTGAACATATTCAGATAATCTCACCACCTTTCCATTTTTCAATTGAATATCGTTAAATAAAGCCACTGTATCGGTTTTACCTTCTTTTGTTGTTGAAACCTGGCTGTACCATAGGCTTACCCATTCTTCGCTTTTATCTTTGTTCACTACAGATTCCATGTCTTGCATGTCGATTTTAAAACCTTTCATTTTGTCGAATTCGCCCTGTAATTCTTTCATGAGCTGAGATTTTGTCCCTTTAAATTTGTAACCATCCAGATCTAAGGCCACACTGTCTGCAAGCACCTTGCTCATACGGGCTGTATCTAGATTTTCGAATGTTTTAATAAGTGTCATTGCAGTTACTGCATTTTTGGTATCGGGGTTCATTTCCCAGTTTTGTACCTGTTTAATGGTATACGGATACTTTGTACTGTCTGCAGCTACTGCCATATCAGTAGTTTTAGCTTCCTTATTTTCACATGCTGCAAAAAGTAAGGTAGCCATAATCAGGGATGATAATTTTTTCATGATAATTAGTTTATTGGTTTGATTAAATATAACTAATTACTTGAATATTAATTGAATGTATACAGTTTTTGTCCCTGGGTTTACATACTGAAATAGGAGCAACTAGATAAAATGGATAATAAAAAGTAAGCGCAGTTCAAAGTATTGGATGCTAAAAATGATTTTAACAATTTATAGTATAATGCGAATAAGAATAAAAATATAACATACGTATTTTACGATTAGGTTTTTTTAGAAAATGAGCGCTCAGTAATGCTTCGGGAACAGCAGTCCCGTTATTTGCTATAGCTCCGATAAAGGATCGGAGGCTGCCGCTTTTACCGGGTTTATGGAACAGAGGCTTGCCTAAAATGTGCCCAATCCTTTCCTACGAAGCTAACTATGAATTTTTTTTTTGCCTATCATCCTTCTTTGCTATGAGGGGAAGGGCGATTTTATCGCATTTAAACTGTCTTTTCGCATTACAAATGCGCATTTCACTAATCCTCGTTGCAAAAGAGGACTATTTTACGTTTCTGTGTAGTTCAAAGATTTCTCCTCCGAAGGAGTTCCTTTGGAACACTGTGGTCGAAATGACAATTAGAATTAATTATTTATAGCATTGTTTATACAATCAACTAAAGCCTTAACTTTTATTTCGGCGGTGAGTTCGTATCGATATTCGTCCTCAATACTGCCCATTTTGGTTTCCGTATTTCTGAATTCCATTTTACTTGGCACAAATTCCTTTGCTGAAGCATGAAATTGCGTGGCACCGGTTTGATTAATAAGGTTTTTGATATTGTTTTCATTTATACCTGCACCAGGCATGATGGTAATCCGGCCATTGGCTTTTTTTACAAGCTGTGCTAGTTTTTCTGCTCCCAGAATCGCAGAAGAAGCACCTCCAGAGGTAAGCACCCTTTTTATGTTGAGCGCGATTAAATCTTGCAATGCCTGATCCATATCGTTACTCATATCAAATGCCCTGTGGAAAGCCACCTCCATAGGTTTGGCCAGTTCAATTAGTTCAGCGCACCTTTCTTTGTCGATAGTGCCATCAGATTTAAGTATTCCGGTAACTATACCTTCACAATTTAATGATCTGCAGATTTTTATATCTTCTTTCATTAACTCTAACTCGATTTCGGAATATAGAAAATCGCCTCCGCGCGGACGGATAATTGGCCAAACTTCGATGGATAGGTTTTTCTTAGCCAGGGCAATTTGTGCATAACTTGGTGTAGTACCACCTTCTGCCAGGTTATCACAAAGCTCCACTCTCTTTGCTCCGCCATTTTGCGCAGCCAATGCCGATTGATAAGAATTAGCGCAAACTTCTAAGCAACCAATTGCCACTTCACTCATTATACTTAATTTAGTTAATTTATATTATTCCTGTGGTCCTGCTGGTCCTAAAACCACCCATCCCTTTGGCGATCTGTAGGTGTTAAGCAACTGCACTGATTTTCCTCCATCTGGATACCAGCATACCTCTGTAATTACCCAATGGGTTTCGTCAACTTTTTTACGTTCTGGAAAAGCATTTTGGATAGTAGAAAAATCAGGAAAACCATGTTCTTCTATATTGTTGATGAAAGATAGTTTAAGCACTTCGGCAGTTTCGTTGATGATATCCTGATCAATCTCCATTTTCATCACAGAAAGTAAGGATTTAGCTTCTTCAAAAAAATCTTTACAGGCAATGGCAGCGTCAATATCTTTATTGTTGTAGGCTTTTTCAATCGCCAGAATCGCACCTTCCGGTGTTTCGAGATTGGCTTTAAAATGATCAACGCCCTCATCAATATATAAACCTATGCTGTTGTCAAATGCTGCTTTCTCTTTTTCTGCAACGCCATCCCTAATGGCCCGTATGGTATAACCGCCAATTAACCTGCCGTTTTCAATAATCATCCAATCAGAGATTAAATCGCGCTTTATGCCGATTTTTTGATTAAATTTTACGGAATGAATATTTACTGGTTCGTTTCCAACGGTACCAAATAAGTTCCCTTCATCGTCAAAATGTGGATCTGTTAACCAAATATGTTCGCCTTCATCACCATCAGTAATGAGTACTTTAATAGAAAAATAGTTTTGGTAAGGTTGTTTGTTTTTTAAACTTTCTTCAAAATACCAAAGAGTTAAATTGGCTTTTTCGATCGCCCAGTTCATGCGTTCATCTTCGCTCGGCACATAAACCATATCTGGCTCACCCTCGCGCTCGGCAACATTTTTCTTTCCGAAAATTTTAGATAATAATCCCATTTACCGTTTCATTTTTGTTAATCGTTTGGGAAAATTCAACATATTAATAATAGCTTTTGCCATTGATTAAAAGGTCTTGTTTTTCTGCATTGCAAACGGCATAACTAAAACCCTTCTGAATGGCATAGGCACCATACTCGCCTTTTTTGTTGATGGCTAAAAATCCTACCTGTATGTTTTTGGCTGTTTCGGGCTTCTTTTTAATGATGCGCATTACCGCTTCTTTGCAGGCGGCTTCGGGGGCATAACCCTGGCGCATTAATTCTACCACCAAAAAAGATCCAACGTTTCTCACTACCTCTTCACCTACGCCAGTTGAGGTTGCACCACCAACTTCATTGTCAACATAAAGACCGGCCCCAATAATCGGACTATCGCCAATCCTTCCATGTAATTTATAGGCCATACCACTCGTTGTACATGCGCCAGAAATGTTTCCCTTAGCATCAATGGCGAGCATACCGATAGTATCGTGGTTGTATTGGTTTCCAGGGAGTTTTTGCGGGGCAGCTTTCTGGTAGAGTTTATTTTCGACATTCATTACAGGCGCATATTGAGCTGTTTTTAACCACTCTTTCCATGCCTTTTCACTGGCAGGGGTAAGCAAGTTTTCCTTTTTAAAACCCTGCTCTAATGCAAATTGCAAAGCACCATCGCCAGCCAACATTACGTGTGGCGTTTTTTCCATCACTTTACGTGCTACTGAGATAGGATGCTTAATATGTTCGAGTGCTAAAACAGCGCCACAGTTACCGAGTTCGTCCATAATGCAGGCATCGAGGGTAACGTGGCCATCGCGGTCAGGTAAACCACCATATCCAACAGATTGGTTGTTCTCATCAGCTTCCGGCACCCAAACGCCTTGTTCTACAGCATCTAAGGCACGTCCACCCGTTGATAAAACCTTCCATGCATCAGCATTTGCTGCAATCCCAAAATCCCAGGTAGAAATTACAATCGGGAATTTTTTTGCTTTTGTTTCTTCATGCGGAATTACATTTGCGATACTACTTTTATCAATGGCCAGCAATCCGGCCGATAGGGCAGATGCTTTTATAAATTTGCGGCGGTTAAACATTTTGATGGTTAAGTGTTGAAATTGGTTAACTGGTTGATTGTTTTTTTTGAGTTTTTAAATAGATTAATCCCGTTTGGTCTTTGTGATTTGAATATTCTAAATATTAGTCATTGTTTAATTGATAGTGAATCTATCTGCATCCTTTAAAAACGGAAATTGCCTTCTTACTTTAACCAGTTCTTCGTAGTTGATACTGAATGTATATAAATCTTCGTCTTCAGGTTTATAATAAACGGTATTGCCATATGGATCAAGGCACATTGATAATCCGCTGTGATAAATCTGGTTTCCATCATGCCCAACACGGTTTACAGCAATCACATAACTTTGATTTTCTATTGCCCTGGCCGGAATTAATGCCTTCCAATGTGCAGATCGTTTATCAGGCCAGTTGGCAACTAAGAGTAAGATATCATATTCCTGATCTACATTACGTAACCAAACCGGAAAGCGCAAATCGTAACAAATGGCCAATCTGATTTTCCATCCTTTGAGTTCGACAATGAGTTTTTCTTTACCTGGACTAAAATGGTGATCTTCATCCCCCATGCCAAACAGATGGCGTTTATCGTAATGCTGGTTTTTGCCATCTGGTTCCATCCAGATCAAACGGTTAAAATATTGATTGTTTTCTTTTATAATGATGCTTCCTGTAACTACGCAATTGTACTGATGTGCCATTTTTTCCATCCACTGCATTGTTTTTCCACCCATTTCTTCGGCTAAGGCTTCAGAATTCATACTAAAACCTGTGTTAAACATTTCGGGTAAAATGATAATATCAGTTTTCTCCCTTACACCCATCGATAATCTAAGTGCCAGATTCAAAAGGTTTTTCTCAATGTTTTCCCAAAAAAGATAGGCCTGAAAGACAGTTACTTTCAGATTTTCTATTTGAGTGTAAACAGGTGCTTCCATTTTATGTAGGTTTAGTCTGGTTAAACGTTTTTTAATTTCTCTGCCGCTAAGGCAAGTGTAGCGTTTTCTTTAGCAAAGCAGAACCTGATAATTTTATGATCGGTAGCTTTTTGGTAAAATGCAGAAACCGGAATGGTGGCTACACCAAATTCCTTTATCAGCCTCATGCTAAAATCGGTGTCTTTTTCATCGCTGATACTGCTGTAGCTTGCGCATTGAAAATACGAACCGTTGCAAGGTAAAAGCTTAAAACGGCTTTCGGCCAAAAGGCCTCTAAAATAATCTCTTTTCTGTTGAAAGAATGTGCCTATTTCAGTATAATTTTTTGGTTCTTTAATATAATCGGCAATAGCTTGCTGCATGGGACTATTAACGCTGAAAACATTAAATTGGTGTACCTTTCTAAATTCTTTGGTTAATTTCTCTGGCGCTAAACAATAACCCAGTTTCCAGCCAGTAGCATGTAAGAGCTTACCAAACGAGGCTACAATGAAACTTCTTTGCTTTAATTCAGGATAAAGCATTACACTTTGATGTTTTTGTTCATCATAAATTAAATGTTCATAAACTTCGTCGCTCAAGATTAAAACATCGGTGCCTGTAATCAGTTTAATAAGCGATTTCATATCATCTGAAGATAAAATACTACCCGTTGGGTTTTGTGGTGTATTTAAGATGATCATTCTGGTTTTGGCTGTAAATAATTTCTTAACCATATCCCAGTCAATTGCATAACTCGGCGGGGCAAGCTCGTAGGTTTTAACCAGGCCTCCTAAAAGTTTAATGGTAGGTGCATAGCTATCGTAAGCTGGCTCGAAAATGATAACTTCATCACCTGCATTGATAATGGTGGCCAATGCTGTAAAAATAGCTTGCGTTCCACCTGCTGTAACCGTAATTTCTGTTTCAGGATTATATTTTATGTTATATAGTTTTTCTACTTTCTCTGCAATGGTTTCTTTTAAAAAAGTAGAACCAGGCATTGGTGCATATTGATTAAAACCATCTTGCATGGCTTTATTCACCAATTCAACTAATTTTGGGTCGCAGGCATAGTCTGGAAATCCCTGAGAAAGATTAATGGCATTGTGTTCTGCTGCAAGTTTACTCATCACCGAAAAAATGGTGGTACTTACGCCAGGTAGTTTAGATTGTATATTAAGCATCTTATAAGCGAAAATAGGAAAAAAAAGCTTAAACCGTAAAAACCCATATCAAAAGCCCCTGCTACTTGGCCGGGCGATTGCAGTTGTGCATGATTTTCAGCATCATTAAACTCCCGCATTAATTAATGTCAATAAGCAACACAGTAAGGACAGTTATGAACGAATTTTAGACCAGGGAATTTTGTATTATTTTAAATATATTTTTGCTTATTTAAAATTATTCCAGATAAACCCCTTTCTTTGCAACTAAAATCTCAATTATCCATTAAATATGAAGTTTAAACACTTAACCGCTGCCATTTTACTGGTAATAAGTGCATCTGCATTTGTTGGCCCTAAAAAAACTTTAAGAACATTTGTTTCCAATTACGAAAATGTCTTGGGCACATCGCTGGAATTAAAATTTAAAACTAGTAGTCAGGCCGACGCAGATTTAGCCGAAGCGCGTGCATTAAACGAAATAGATAGGCTGGATAATATTTTAAGCGCTTATAAAGCTAACAGTGAGTTTAGTAAATGGATGAACAATGGTAAACAAACTACCAAAGTTTCGTCAGAATTATTTGAGGTTTTAAAGCAGTTTGAAAATTATAAAGTGTTAACGAATGGTGCTCTTGATGCATCAGCTAAAGTAATAGGTGATGTTTGGAAAAAGGCAGCTGCCGAAGATCGTCTACCATCCGCTGAAGCATTACAGCACGCAGTTGTTTTGGTTCAGCAAAAACATTACATCTTAAATGAACAGGATAAAACGGTTACACGTTTAAATGATGCACCATTGGCATTAAATTCTTTTGCAAAAAGTTATATCATTAATAAAGCTGCTGAGAAAGCGCTTCAGAGCCCGGGAATTGAAAAAGTGGTTGTGAATATTGGTGGCGATATGGTAATTAAAGGAAACCAGCCAGAAGCTATCGAAATAGCAAACCCTAAAGCTGATGCTGAAAACGATGCCGCGCTAACAACAATCAAAGTGTCGAATATGGCCGTGGCAACCAGCGGTAATTACCGCAGAGGTTTTAATGTAAACGGCAAATGGTATTCACATATTATTGATCCACGCACTGGAAAGCCAGCTTCAGAAATAATCAGTGCAACGGTTATTGGCCCTGATGCGAGTGAAGCAGGTGCTTTGGCTACTTCTTTTAATGTACTTTCCCTGGTTGAGATTGAAGTATTAACTGCAAAAAGAAATGATATCGCATATTTGTTGGTCACTAAAGATGGTAAAGAAATTAGAAGTAAAGAATGGGCTAATTATGAGCTTGCTTTAAATAAGCCAGCTACTGTTTTAGAAAAAGCAAGCAAAGCTGATAAACTTTGGAATACTAAGTATGAGTTGGTGGTAAACTTAGAAATTGCCAATATAGAATCTACAGATGGTAAACGTGTCCGTCGCCCTTTTGTGGCAGTATGGATTGTAGATGCAGCTAAAACGCCTGTACGTAATCTGGCCATTTGGTATAATAAACCACGTTGGCTACCAGATTTAAAATCCTGGAACCGTACCAATGGCGATGAATTTAAAAAAGGAGCAGAAGGAAAATTGAGCTCAACGAGTTCTGCAACACGTGGTCCTGGTAAATATAGCTTATCATGGGACGGAAAAGACGACAGTGGGAAATTGGTAAAAGCAGGTACTTACACTGTTTTTATTGAAGTTGCCCGCGAGCATGGAACTTACCAGGTAATTGCTAAGGAAATGAAATTTACGGGCTCAGCACAAAAAGTAGAATTAACACCAAATACAGAACTAACATCAGCATCTCTTGACTACAGAAAAATCGGAACCGCAAAAAAATAAGATAACAGCTGCGCCTAGCGGCCTGGGAAAAAGGCAGGTTAAAAAAGATAATGGAAAAGGTAAGGGTAAAAAGCGTCTAGCTGGTTTATCACGCTGGCTGCACATTTATTTATCGATGGTGAGTTTTACGATTCTGCTATTCTTTGCAGTATCGGGTTTAACCTTAAATCATGCAGATTGGTTTACTTCCGGTAAAGAAGTGGTTACTAAAGATTCTGGGTCAGTAAACTTAAAATGGGTAAACCAACCTGATACGAATAAGATCAATAAGTTACAAATTGTTGAGTTTTTTAGGGGTAAACATGAGGTTAAAGGTGCATTGAGCGATTTTCGGATAGATGACAGAGAATTGAGTTTAACCTTTAATGGTCCTGGCTACCTTGCCGATTCTTTTATAGACCGCGAAACGGGTAAATATGAATTAACCACAACCAGGTTTGGCGCTGTGGCTGTGATTAATGACTTGCACAAAGGAAGAGATTCTGGTAAGACTTGGTCGTGGATTATCGATATTTCAGCAGTGCTGATGACGTTGGTGTCTATCTCAGGAATTATCTTAATCTGTTTTATCAAAAAGAAACGATTAAGCGGCTTCATCATCGCAGCAGTGGGTACAATTGTTTGCTATTTGATTTACAAGTTATTTGTACCATAAGTTAGCCACAAACACACTGAGGGCATTGAGATTATGTCTTTGTGTTCTTAGTGTCTTTGTGGTAAAATATTAGTGCGCTACAACAGCAGCATCAGTCGATGCTTCCACTTCAGTAGTAATAAACCTCCTGCCGATTAACAAACAGCATAATGCAATAAACGCAGCTGCTGTCATTACCAAAGGCATAGGTACAACCGAGTGTTCGCTAAATAAACTTACCATTACCGAGGCCAGCGCGCCTAATCCCATTTGTAAGGCACCCATTAAGGCCGATGCACTACCCGCATTTTTGGTAAATGGGGCAAGTGACAAGGCAGCTGCATTTGGGTTAATTAAACCTAAACAGGCCAAAAATAAGGCGATAAAGCCTATGGTAGAATATAAATTTAACCAGTTATTTAAGGCGAAAACCAAAAAGATTAAACTGAAAATACATTGTGCAATAAGTGCATAGGTTACAATGTTTTTGCTGGTAAACCATTTTAGTATCAAGCTATTTATTTGACTCGATCCAATAAATGATACAGAAAGCAGTGCGAAAATCCAGCCGTAGCCTGTTTTACTTACCTCATAAATCTTCATGAATACCTGTGGCGACGAAGATACATAGGCAAATAAACCTGAAAAGGTAATTGAACTAATCAGTGCGTAGGTATAAAATTGAGGCTCTTTTAAAACGGTAAAGAAATTGGTTAAAATTGGCTTTGGTTTTAAAGAGTAATTCGGATCGGGTTTATAACTCTCCGGTAGCTTGAAAATTGTAGCCAGGAGCATTAAAACGGCCATCAATCCTAAAAATACAAACACATATTTCCAACCCAGGGCCGAAATTAAGTAGCCACCCGCGGTTGGGGCAAGCATAGGCGAAACCGCGATCACCAGCATTAAGGAAGCAAATACTTTCGGGCTTTCTTCTACCGAAAACAGATCCCGTACCATGGCAACAGAGGCTACAGCAGTGGCACAACTTCCAATGGCCTGCACAAAACGTAAAACAATTAGTTGGTTAACATCAGTTACAGCCAAACAAAGAAAAGAGGCTAGGATATAAAGCGCTAAACCAAAATATAACGGTTTCTTTCTCCCAAATTTATCTAACAGTGGACCATATAGTAACTGACCGGCAGAAATCCCGATAAAAAAGCTTGATAGTGATAGGGCTACCGTTGATTCATTACTTCTTAAATCCTTTGCAATATCAACAAAACCAGGCAGGTACATGTCGATAGAGAAAGGGCCAAGCGCTGCCAATGAACCTAAAATGAGTATGAGATAGAAGTGTCGTTTTTTAGCCATGAAGATTACCACATTTTGATGGCGCAAAGATTGGGAGATTTAATTTGTTAACCTATTTTTACCGTCGAACGATTGTAAAAATCATATTTTATTATTGAACGATTAAAGCGAGTGGCTGCGTAATCTTTGTGTTATCTGTGTTAAAAATGTGATGATTGCTATGCTAAATCTGCTATTTATTTATAGATTTATAGTCTATGACTTTTAAGACAAAAGAAAGCCGTTTACTACTCATTCTGGGTAGCTTTTTTGTAGCAAACGCTATATTATCAGAGTTTATTGGAGTTAAATTGTTCAGTGTTGAAGAAACGCTAGGCTTTAAAAAGTTCGATATAAACTTATTCGGAGTTCCAAATCTGTCGTTTGTAATGTCGGCAGGAGTATTAACCTGGCCGATTATTTTCATCATGACGGATATTATAAATGAATATTTTGGTGTTAAACAAGTTAGATTCTTGTCTATCCTTACCGCCATATTAATTGCATTTGCCTTTTTTGTTGTTTGGGGATCGATGCATTTAAATGCCGCCGATTTTTGGGTGCATCAAAATATAAATGGGGAAGACCTCAATATGAATAATGCATTTGCGGGGATATTCGGGCAAGGGATGTGGATCATTGTAGGATCGATTACGGCCTTTATTATCGGGCAAATGGTTGATGTATTGATATTCCATAAGATCAAAAAATTAACAGGGGAGCGGGCACTTTGGTTACGCGCTACAGGTTCTACTTTGGTCTCTCAATTTATTGATAGTTTTGTGGTCATTTTTATCGCATTTTATATAAATCCCCAATACCATTACAGCTGGCAACAGGTTTTTGCCATTGGTTTAGTAGGGTATACCTATAAATTTGTTGTGGCCATTTTAATGACCCCGATTTTATATATCGTACACGCTATAATTGATGGTTACTTAGGGAAAGACCTCGCACATAAGCTGATCAAAATGGCAGGAAGAGGATAAAATTTAAAACAAGTAATAACCAAATTAATACATCCAGTTTATGAGAAACATTTTAATGCTACTGGCAGTGCTTTCATTATTTTCTTGTGTTAACAAAGATGCAAGCAAAAAAGGTTCAGACCTTGATATTCAAGGTACCTGGCAATTATTATCGGCTACAACCATCGAAAATGGAACTAGCCAAACAACAGATTATTCTGGCGAGCTGAAAATGATCAAGATGTTTAATAATACACATTTTGCATTTTTAAAACATAGCCTTAATCCTAAAGATACCAGCAGTTTTGATGCTGGTGGAGGAAGTTTTGTACTGGATAAAGATGATTATACCGAGCATTTAGAATACTATAAAAACAAAGATTGGGAAGGTAAAACTTTTAAGTTTAAACTCGCTATCCATAAAGATACTTTGATTCAGAAAGGCATTGAGAAGGTAGAAAAAGCAGGGGTAGACCGGGTGATTATCGAAAAATACATTAAGGTAAAGTAATTAACGCAAAAGGCCGGACTCGCTCCGGCCTTTGTGCTTAACAACAAAACAAATAAAAAAATTAACCTTAAAAATAAATTATAGGCTTGCCAATTCCTGGGCAAATACATTTTCACTCAATTGCTCTTGTTTGTATATCTGTCTGCCTGTGTAAGCCACAAAAACAGATTCATCCAAAAGCAAGTCGCGGTTCTTAATTAAACTTTCTAGTTTAACTGTTCCAACCACATATTTATAACTGCTTGCAGCATAACGTTCGCTGATATTGTCAAATTCCAACAGTGTAATCAGATCTTCATCCGCATAACGTAGGTAAATCTCCAATAAAATTTCTTCGGTATGTTTTACGCCATTTTCTGAGTGGTATTTTTTGTACTCGTAACGGTAATCGTAACGCAGGGCAGCAATGTCAGAAAGTACAGCAGCACCCGTAGGGTGGCCTCCAGCACCTTTACCATAGAAAAACTGTTTATCAGCAAAAGCCGCCTGAACTGCAACTGCATTGTACTCGTTTTCTACGTTGTAAAGGAAATCATCCTTAGCTACCAGCTTCGGTAGTACATAAGTTACGATATCTTTTGTATTCACTTTACGTGCCGTAGGAACCAATTTGATTTTAAAATTTTTCTCACGTGCATATTTAATGTCGTGGTTAGAAAGGTTCTGTATGCCAATGTTTAAAATGGCATCTGGATTTACAAATAAACCATATGCGTGTGCTGTGGCAATAGCCAGTTTATATTTCGGATCGTAACCTCCCACATCCAAAATCGGGTCAGTTTCTGCGAAACCTAATTCCTGTGCTTCTTTTAGTGCAGCATCGTAACTTTGGTTCTCGTTAAATATTTTAGATAAGATGTAATTAGATGAGCCATTAAAAATTCCACTCAAAGCATGGAATAATTCATTGTCGTAATATTCTTCCAGGTTACGGATAATTGGAATACTGCCACAAACGGCTCCTTCGTACAATAAAGAAGTACCATGTTCTTGTTGTAAATCTACCAGCTCTTTTAAATGCGTTGCGATCATTTTTTTATTGGCAGAAACTACATTTTTACCGTTTTTTAATGCAGTAGTTACAATTTCGTAAGCAGCATCGGCATCATTAATTAATTCTACAATTGTATTGATCTCTGTATTGTTCAGTATTTCGTTGCGATCAGTAGTAAACAGATCTTTATTAAGGGTACGCTTCTTTCTTGGGTCTTTTATTGCAATTTTAATGATCTCCAGGTTCAGGTTCTGGCTTTGGATAATATCCAATAAGCCTTGTCCTACAACACCGAAACCAAATAAACCGATTTTTAAATTCTTACTCATTGTTATTTTTGTGATTACACAGATAGATGGATTACACCGATATTACCTGTTTTTGTTGTTTCTAGCCACAGATTCTGATATACTCGTCTATGTCTGTTTTTTTACTTTAATTCTTTAGTCTTTTAGCTTTGGTCTTTCACCTTAAGCAGTGTGCTGTAATTTGATAATTTTTTTATTCCGGCTTTCTTTGATGAAGTTTCCAATTACATTAGTTAAAGCATCAGTTTCGATTAAAAATCCATCGTGACCATAATCTGAGTGCAAGGCACTAAATTCTGCTCCTAGGATATGATCGGCCAGGTATTTTTGCTCCGATAAAGGAAACAAAACGTCATTTTCTATCCCGATTACCAAAGTATTTGCCGTAATTAATTTTAGTGCATCGGCAATGCTTTTGCGGTTACGGCCCACATTGTGACTGTCCATTGCTTTGGTTAAATAATAATAACTGTAGGCATTAAAACGGTTAATCAGTTTTTCTCCTTGATAATTCTGATAGGAAGAGGATCTGAAATTGTCGGTTTTATCGTTTACGCTTTCTACCTGTGTACTGCCGTAAGCACTGTAGGTTCTATAACTTAAAAGTGCAATGCTACGGGCTGTTTTTAAACCTTTGCTGCCACCGTTGGGCTGGTTGGCATAAAAAGTTCTATCGGTAGTAATGGCCAAACGCTGACTTTCGTTAAAAGCAATTCCCCATGGAGAATGCGCTGCATTAGTGGCAATCAAGATCAGGTTTTCAATTTTATTCGGCTCCGAAATGCTCCACTCAACAGCTTGTTGCCCGCCTAAAGAACCTCCGATTAATAATTTAATATAATCAATACCTAAATGCGAAGCCAATAACTGGTGTGCCGATACTAAATCGCGGATAGTAAACTGCGGAAAAGAAAGGTAATAAGGTAAGCCTGTTATGGGGTTAGTACTTAATGGATTTGTGCTGCCGTAATGTGAGCCTAAAACATTAGCGCAAACGATATAATGCTCTTCCGGATTGAACAAGGCATTTTCACCGAACAAACCTTCCCACCATTCAAAAACATCAGCATTGGCGGTAAGTGCATGGCAAACCCAAATCACATTATCTTTATTTGCATTTAATTTGCCATAAGTTTGATAAGCAACTTGCAGGTTACGGATTTTTTTTCCGTTCTCTAATTTGAACTGTTTATTATAACTATATGTTGACGCAAAATTCCCCGAAGTGGATTTTACATTGTCGTTTTTACTGTTATACATTTTGTAATGTTGTTGTTAAAAGCCCCTAAGGGGTTGGTTTAGGCCTGTAAATTCTCTGCTGGAACTGCAGCATTAATGGTTGCAAATGCTTGTTCGAAATCGGCTTTAATATCATCAATATGCTCAATGCCTACAGAAACCCTTAGCGCGTTCGGTTTTACACCAGCTGCTAATTGTTCTGTTTCGCTTAATTGCTGGTGTGTTGTGGCAGAAGGCTGAATGATCAGTGTTTTTGCATCACCCACATTTGCCAGGTGCGATACCAGTTTTAAGTTATCAATTACCTGTTTTGCATTTTCTTTGCTTCCAGCTAATTCGAAAGATAAAACTGCGCCAAAACCATTGCTTAAATATTTTTTAGCCAGGTTGTTATACTTGCTGCTAGCTAAACCAGGGTACTGAACTTCTTTAACTAATGGGTGGTTTTCTAACCAGGTTGCTAATTCTAATGCATTATCTACATGGCGTTGAACGCGGAGTGATAAAGTTTCTAATCCTTGTAATAAAAGAAAAGAATTGAAAGGCGATAGGGCAGGTCCCAGATCTCTTAGCCCTTCTACACGGGCACGGATGATAAACTGGATGTTACCAAATGGTCCGCCAATACCAAAAACGTCGCTGAAAACCAAACCATGATAACCTTCTGAAGGCTCAGAGAATTGAGGAAACTTACCATTGCCCCAGTTGTAATTTCCACCGTCAACGATAACCCCGCCAATACTTGTTCCATGCCCGCCGATCCATTTCGTTGCAGATTCTACAACAATGTTGGCGCCATGTTCCAATGGTTTAAACAAATAACCTCCTGCACCAAAAGTATTGTCGACCACTAATGGTAGATCATATTTTTTTGCAATTGCGGCAATTTTTTCGAAATCAGGCACACTAAATGCCGGGTTGCCAATGGTTTCCAAAAATATTGCTTTTGTTTTATCGGTTATTTTGCTTTCAAATTCTTCAGGTACATCTGGATTTGCAAAATCGACATGAATACCCAAGCGCTTAAAAGCTACTTTGAATTGATTATAGGTTCCGCCGTAAATGTGAGATGAAGAAACGATGCTATCACCAGCCTCCAATATGTTATTTAGCGCTATAAATTGAGCGGCTTGCCCCGATGCGACAGCCAAAGCAGCTACACCACCTTCTAAAGCTGCAATACGTTTTTCGAAAACATCGTTAGTGGGATTCATAATCCTGGTGTAAATGTTGCCAAACTCTTTTAATGCAAATAAATTAGCCCCATGTTCGGCATTTTTAAATCCATAAGAAGTGGTTTGGTAAATGGGAACAGCCCTTGAACCTGTTGTTGGATCTATTTCCTGGCCAGCGTGCAGTTGTAAAGTTTCAAATTTATATGATGTTGACATAATTTCTATTTTTTAGTTGATGTGATTAGATAGCAGAAATTAGGATAATCCTAAAACCTAGCAGGGCGTATCCCGGTTTCCCGGGACCTTCCAATTTGAAAGAAACAAAAAAGGAAGATTTTTAAATTACTGTATGCAACAGCACATACAAGTAAACGCACGCATATCGCAACAAATAAAAGAAATAGAAGCTTGTTCTACCTTTTTAAGGTTTGCACTGGGCTCGCTTAGCGATTGAAGATTTAATGTTTTCATCAGTTCTAATTTATATCTCCAAATAACACCATGTTATCCGGTCAGGAATTGGCACCTTCTCTTTCTGAGGGTTGCCAGTGGGTCATCGAGCCAGTCTCTCGCCACTTCTTTATAAATCAATCCGTGAAGATTGACTTTTATTTAGCTATCTGCCAAATAATATTCCAAATGTCTGAATTTAATTTTAATCCACAAAATAAAATTTTGAATTTACATTAACTCATTGAAAATGAATTGCGTATTTTTATGATGCGATGACAATCTGAAATTTTAATACTGAATTAACGCTTAAAATTCTAAGTTTGTGGTACCTATCTAAATTAATTATGATGAAAAATACAAAATCCCTATGTTTAGGCCTGTTGTTTACTATCGCTTGTTTAAATAATGTAAGCGCTCAGTTCGGAGGCTTAAAAGATAAATTATTAAAAGTGGGCACTGCCCAGGGCGCTAAAGCTTTAGGTGTAGACAAGTTTTTAAAACAACCTGCTGCCATTACCACTAATTTTGAAGACGTAAATAGAGAAGGCGAAAAGCTGCCTGATTTTATTAATTCATTAAATTTAAAAGCCCAGCCCTTGTACTTACTGCCTAAAAATCCAGATGGTGGTTTTGTGCTTTGCGAGGGGCTTTACGAAATGACCAATAAAAGTTATTGTCTAAAAGCCGGAACTTTTGCCCCATCAAAGGGTGATGGTTATATGTTCGCGCCGGTTTTAGGCCCTAAAGAAGAAATTGTGGTTTCTATACTCAAAAGTGCAGAAAAGCATCCTGATGTAGACCAACACGATATTCAGGCATTACTCTGGACAATCATTGCCAGAACAAAATTTGCTGATTTTAATGGACAGGTTAAAGTAACTGCCATTAAATTGTTAACACCAAAACAACTTACACAATTAGAAGGTGGTGCTTTAGGTGTTTTGCCTTTCGATGTAATGGAAAAGGCTAAAGACCAGTTACCATCAGGAGTGAGGGCTGTTTTTGAAGCAGAAAATAATATCCGTCAACTAGTTTCGTCTGGAAATTATACTTATGCCGACATGGAGAAATATGCTATTATAGCGGGTATGGCGCCACCAAGAAGCGATGTGCCAAGTGGTATCTGGACCAAACACCCTGATGGTTATTATGTGCGTTATTTTCCTTCTGGTTATTCGATCACCAAGGTACAGGTTTACGTGCCAAAAGAATTATTGGCCGGTGGTACAAAATTAATATACGATGCTGCTGGTGACATTGCCTGCCCAGCCAATACAGGTTCGCAACGTTTAGCGCAGACTAATGAGCCTCTGGAGGCAAATTATTCGTTGAAGTTGACTACGATTTGTAATCCTAAATAGATTTCAAAACAAATATTCGTCATTGCGAGGAGGAACGACGAAGCAATCTTAAAGCGCAGGCTAGTAGCGATCGTCATGCTGAATTTATTTCAGCATCTTTCCTGCTATTAATGATCTTATTCTGAAAAACTAATATTTACACATAAAGATTGCTTTTTCCGCTCTATGCCGCGTGGGCATGGTACTTTGGAGCGCCAAAGTACCCAAAGCGCTATGCCAATCCAGCAAGGGGGCTTTGGCACAATCCCCCGCAATCAAAAAAACAGCGGCACTTCGTTTTGTGGTCAAAATTCTAAGAAAATTTGGATGAATGATTATGACCACAAAACCACTGCGTTTTAGGTTTGGAAGTGCTATTTGGGCTAATCTACAACTGTTTTTTTGATTCGTCCGGCCCTTGGGATTGACGGCGTTCTTCGGTAAGGCCATTGGTTTGTTAACGAGAGCTAGCAAAAATGCCTAAAAACCAAGACCGGATAGATGTGTCTTATGGTAGCTCCTGCATTCAGGTTTCGTCGGCTGAAAAAGCCTTCTCGCAATGACAATTCTTTTTAACCCAGCGCCTGCGCTAAATCGGCGATAATATCGTCTACATGCTCTAAGCCTACAGAAATACGAAGTAAATTTTTTGGCGTTTTACTATCAGGGCCCTCAATCGAATAACGGTGCTCAATTAAACTTTCTACACCACCTAAACTGGTCGCCTGCGCAAATAACTGAACTTTATTTACCACTTTGTGGGCCGCTTCAACACCTCCTTTAACCAAAAACGACATCATCCCACCAAAATCTTTCATTTGTTTCTTTGCAATTTCGTGCTGTGGGTGACTTTCCAAGCCAGGATAAAAAACAGCTTCAACATTTGGATGTTGGTTTAAATAGTCAGCGATAATTTTTCCATTTTCACAGTGGCCTTTCATGCGGTAAGCCAGTGTTTTAATGCTTCTGGTTAACAAAAAACAATCAAAGGGAGAAGGAACCGCACCACCCGTTTGCTGAATGTTTTTAATTTTCTCCCATAACACATCTTTTTTTGCTGTTACCAGAATCCCGCCAAGTACATCACTATGACCACCCAGGTATTTGGTACTGCTATGCATTACAATATCAGCACCCAGTAAAATCGGGTTTTGTAAAATAGGCGAAGCAAAGGTACTGTCGCAGGCCATTGTAATGTTTTTAGCTTTAGCTATTTTGGCAATTTCTTCGATATCGGTAATCTTTAATAATGGGTTAGATGGGGTTTCGATCCAGATCAATTTGGTGTTTGGTTTGATGCTCGATTGGATCAGCTTTAAATCGGTCTGATCAACAAAATCAAATTCCAAACTATCATTAAAGATAGTCAGTAATTGTTTTTTTATACCCCAATACATATCATCAGGCGCAATAATGTGGCTACCAGGTTTCAAGGCCTGGAACAAAACCATACCACAGGTATTGCCCGAAGAAAAAGCAGCAGCATCTTCGCCATATTCTAATTTGGCTACAGTGTTTTCTAAAGCAGACCGGTTTGGATTGCTTACCCTGCTATACATGTGCCCACCGGGATAACCTCCATCTTCGTCGCGAAAAAAAGTTGTTGATAGATTAATAGGTAGAGTAACATCGCCAGTAATGCTTTTTACAAGATTAGAAGCGTGAATAGCAAGGGTTTCGGGTTTCATGATAATTGATTTTGATCGAAATAATATCGGGATGCAATTTAATAATTTGGCGCTAATTTAAGGTTCGTAATGGTTTTGGCAAGATTTATGTAACAAGTTTGACGAAATTAAATTAAACAAAAATGAAAAGATTATTTATAGCTATCGCAATAGCATGTTCTACTTTAGTAATGTTACAAAGTTGTAATACTGCAAAAAGAGTAACTGCAGGTGTAACAGGTAGCAGAGGTACAGTTGTTCGCGAATGGGTAGTGAGTAATGTAGCTTTAGAAGGATTACCTGATGGCGCTGTTCAAGGCTTATTTGGAGAGAAATCTTACAAATGTTTCCAGGGAAGTACATGGAACTTAACCAATAGCGGTAATGGTTCTTACACTTTACCAGCATCAAGTACTTGTGGTTCGGTAATGCAGACTATCTTCTGGTCGGCAGCACCTAAAGATCAAACTTTCCAGTTTAAGAAAATATTTGAAGGCGATAAAGCTAAAAATGTAACAGAAGGTTACCGTTTAGTATTAACTGAGCTTTCTAGTACACAAATGATCTTGAAATCACCTATCGAATTTGGTGGCAAAACTGCTAACATCGTTTTAACATTTGTACCTGCAGCAAGATAGTTAGATAAAAGTATCAACCTGTGAAAAACATATAAAGCACTTCTGAAAAGAGGTGCTTTTTTGTTATTGGAGATATTTGCCAGGGAAGCACAGATTTACACGGAGGTTTAGCGTTTATTTCTATGGACAGCACCTAAAACTGTTATTTGGTTTTAACACAGATCATTCAGATGTAAATTACCTTGTTTAGCAACAGAAATACCTATTTATAAGGTGTTTTTCCGTGCCTTCCGTGTTTCCGTGGCTGATATTATTATGCTTAAGTGAGTTTTTAACTGGATACCCAATCAAAATCTGTGTTTATCTGTCCTGATCTGTGGTTTGATTAAAGGAGCCTATAGCTAAAAATCGATGTTTGTTACAAGAAAATGATTTTCAAATCGCCTCATTATTGTATTTTTGTACAAAATAAATCAGGAATGAATACAACTGAGCAAGTTGAAAAAATATTAGCTGATACCAATTTATCAACTGAATTACAAAACATAGCGCACAAAGTCCTTCACGGAGAACGGATTACCTTTGAGGAAGGCGTTCACTTGTACGAATATGCAGAACTGGGTTACCTAGGTGTTCTGGCAAATTTTATCCGCGAACAAAAACACGGTGATAAAACTTATTTTAACCGGAACTTCCATTTAGAACCTACCAATCTTTGCGTTTATGACTGCAAATTTTGCTCGTACTCCCGTTTAATCAAACAAAAAGAAGAAGGCTGGGCCTTAACGATGGAGCAAATGCTCGATATCGTTAAAAAATATGATGGTGAACCTGTAACGGAGGTACATATTGTAGGTGGGGTACTGCCTCAATATGATGTTGCCTTTTATTCTGCTTTATTTTCGGCTATTAAACAGCACCGCCCCGATTTACATGTGAAAGCATTAACCCCTGTGGAGTACCACTATATCTTTAAGAAAGCCAAAATCGATTATGCAACAGGTATGCGTTTGATGAAAGAGGCCGGACTAGAATCAATACCGGGTGGAGGGGCAGAGATTTTTCACCCTGAAATCAGAGAACAGATTGCTAAAGATAAATGTACTGGTCAGCAATGGTTAGATATACACGAGGAATGGCACAAACTCGGTATGCGCAGTAATGCCACCATGCTTTATGGTCATATCGAAAAATATTGGCACCGGGTAGATCATATGGAGAAATTACGTGAATTGCAGGATCGCACAGGTGGTTTCCAGACTTTTATTCCGCTAAAATTCAGAAATCAACATAATCAGATGAGTAATGTGCCTGAAACTTCAGTGATTGAAGACTTAAGGAATTACGCCATCGCCCGTATTTACATGGACAACTTCGATCATATAAAAGCTTATTGGGCAATGATCAGCCGCGAAACAGCTCAGTTATCCTTAAATTATGGTGTTGATGATATTGACGGTACTTTAGATGATACTACTAAAATATACTCAATGGCCGGTGCAGAAGAGCAAACGCCTGCAATGAGCACCAAAGAGCTGGTGAATCTGATTAAACAAGTGGGGAGAAAAGCAATAGAGCGCGATACTTTATATAATGTGGTTACCGATTTCGAACATGTAGTTTTCGAAGAAGAAAAGAAACCTCAATATTATAAGCTACCGGTAGTGAATTAATAATTGAATGAAAGAATGAGAGATTGAGTGAATGTGATAGGCAACTCAGTATTCGATCATTCAAAACGCAATCATTCAATAATTAAACAACCAATAACTCAATCATTCAAAATTCAATCATTATTGATGAAGGAAATATACATCATACGCCACGGCGAAACGGAACTTAACAGACAAGGCATAGTACAGGGCAGAGGTATAAATTCTGACTTAAATGATTTAGGCAGGGTGCAGGCAGAAGCGTTTTACCAAACCTATAAAAATGTCCCTTTTGATAAGATTTACACTTCGGATTTAAAACGTACCTGGCAAACTGTTCAGAAGTTTATTGATTCGGGATTACCCTGGGAAAAGCTTTCGGGTTTAGATGAATTGGCCTGGGGCGTTTGGGAAGGGAAACCGAATACAGAAGATGCACGTGATGCTTTCCGTGATATGCTGCAAAGCTGGCAGGATGGTGATTACACAGCACATTTCGAGGGTGGCGAGAGCGTTCAGGATGTTTACGAACGCTTAAAACAACCGATGGAAGTTTTGATGAGCAAACCTGAAGAAAAAACAGTTTTACTTTGCATGCATGGTAGAGCAATGCGCGTTTTCTTGTGTTTATTGTTGGGCAAACCGCTGAGCGAAATGACCGAGTTTCCTCATCAAAATACGGTGCTTTATAAAATGGGATTCGAAGATGGAAAATTTACTGTTCTTGAATTTAATAGTGCCGTTCATTTAGACGGTTTAGTAATTGGATAATCCCAATATAATTCGTCATCCTGATTCGATAGCTATCGGATTTGTTTCAGGATCTGATAGTAATAAATTGCGATTTATATAATGGTTCGTGAGGACACGCACCATGGCGAGTGATAATAAAAGATTTAACATAACACCTTGAATAAGATTAAAATATCGGCTGTTGCCTATACCAATACCAAAGCTTTTATATACGGATTAGAACATTCGGACATTATAAATAAAATTGATTTAAGTTTAGATATCCCTTCAGATTGCGCAGCTAAAGTAATTAACGGTCAGGTTGATATCGGTTTAATGCCTGTAGCAGCTATTCCCTTGGTTCCAAATGCCAATATTGTAGCCGATTATTGTATTGGAAGTGATGGAGGTGTAAATTCTGTATTCATTTTTAGTGAAGTTCCTGCCCAGGAAATTAAAACGGTAAGACTGGATACCCACTCGCGTACTTCGAACAATTTAGCCAAAGTATTGCTTAAGTTCCATTGGAAAAAAGAAGTGGAGTTTACTACCGACCCTGCTGCAAAAACCGATGCTTTTGTTTTAATCGGTGATAGAACCTTTGGTAAAAAAGAAGACTTCGCATATGCTTACGACATGGGCGAAGAGTGGAAAAACTTTACCGGATTACCCTTTATGTATGCTGCCTGGGTGGCCAACAAAGAAATCTCACAAGAATTTAAGGCTGAATTTAATGCCGCTTTAAAATTTGGCTTAGCGCATAGAAAAGAAGTTTTGCAGGAGCTACAGGAAGTGCCGAATTTCGACCTGGAAGATTACCTTTACCACAAACTTCAATTTGAGGTTACCGATGATAGAAAAAAAGCATTAAATCTGTTTTTGGGATATATTGAAGAACTGGAAAAAGTAAGTATATAAATAAAATCGTCATTCCCAACTTGATTGGGAATCTTAATGCATTGCTATGATTGCTTTAAGATTCCCGCGCAGGCGGGAATGACGTCCACGCTAAAGAAATCTAGTGCGCTTTCATTTTTCCGGCCACTTTTTCGAGTGTACTTTTTAATTTCGTTAAAGCGCCTGAAATGGCCAAGTCGTAGGTGTTACCCATATTGGTAACGGCTATAGGTTCTTTTCCAGTTATTCTGGCCTCCAACAAACATCTTTTATCATCTAAGCCATCTTTGCTGCCGTTTTCATCAGAGAGATGAACCTCTAAGCGCGTAATTAGATCGCTGTATCTGCTCAAGCCTTCATTTAACTGTGTCTGGATTTTTTCGTCGTATTCTTGGTGTATGGTTAAGTTTTTGTCGGTATTCAGTTGGATCGTCATAATTAAAATATTAGGTATAAATTTATATTAATGTAACACACAACTCCGAGAAACGTTTTAAGAATAATGGTTAACTACATAAATTGCATAAACTGATTAGCCGAAGGAAGAACACTCTTATGCAACAAGGTTAAAACAGACCCTTGCTCATAAACCTGATAGGAACGAGCACGAGTGTAACGAAGTAAAGTGGATAGCAGGACTGTATGCCCCGAAATGCACAGAACCCTTCATTTCCAAATAGTGGTGAACTGTTTAAATTGTATAAACTGGTTAACTGGGATGCCTCTCAAATAGCAGATTTAAAGATTTAAGCGGCTAAACAAACTAACAATCTTTTAACTTTTCAACAAAACAGCTGTAAAATGCTTATTCGTGTTATCTTTATGGCTTTTGTAAATTAATTTCAGTTTTGGCTAAAGACACGAATAAAGAAACCCCGTTAATGCAGCAATACAACGCGATTAAAGCGAAGTATCCGGGCGCACTTTTACTATTTAGGGTTGGCGATTTTTATGAAACCTTTGGCGAAGATGCCATTAAAACGGCACAGATATTAGGCATCGTATTAACCAGAAGAGGTACTGGGCCTAATGGCGGTGCTTTAGAACTGGCTGGTTTTCCGCATCACTCATTAGATAATTATTTATCCAAACTCGTTCGGGCGGGGCAACGCGTAGCCATTTGCGATCAGCTGGAAGACCCTAAAACCACAAAAACCATTGTTAAACGTGGTGTAACAGAATTGGTTACGCCCGGAGTAGCTTACGGTGATAATATTGTAAACCAAAAATCGAACAATTTCCTGGCCTGTGTTTTTTTTGATAAAACACAACTAGGCGTTTCATTTTTAGATATATCGACAGGTGAATTTTTAATTGCACAGGGCAACAGCGATTATATCGATAAACTTTTGCAAGGCTTTAAGCCAACAGAAGTTATTTTCCAGAAATCGAAACGACAGGCATTTACCGAGCACTTCGGCGACCGTTTTTATACTTTTGGTTTAGACGAATGGCCTTTTACCACTGATTTCGGGAACGAAACCCTGATGAAACACTTTGAGGTTTCTTCGTTAAAAGGTTTTGGAGTAGAGCGTTTGCAGAGCGGAATTGTTGCAGCAGGTGTTATTCTACACTATTTGGGCGAAACTGAGCACCGTAATCTACAACACATCAGCTCTATCGGCCGTATTGAGGAAGACCGTTACATGTGGTTAGACCGTTTCACGATCCGAAACCTGGAATTGGTGAATTCGCCTAACGACAACGCCGTAACCCTGTTCGATATTTTGGATCATACCTGTACGCCAATGGGTGCACGTTTGTTGCAGAAGTGGATCATTATGCCATTAAAAGAATTGAAACCAATCCAGGAGCGACTTGGAATGGTGGAATATTTTGTAAAACATGAAGAATTACAAGGCGAATTTCTAAATAACATAAAACAGATTGGCGATTTAGAACGACTCATTTCTAAAGTAGGCCTTCAACGCGTTGGTCCGAGAGAATTGGTTGCTTTAAAACGTGCACTTTACCATATTGAGGCGGTTAAAAAACTGGCTGCCGATTCTAAAAACCCTTTTCTGATTAAAATAGCAGATCAGTTAAATCCATGTTTGGCCATTAGGGAGAGAATTGAAAGGGAATTACAGCCCGAACCACCAGCTTTGCTGATTAAAGGGAATGTAATTGCAGATGGAATTGATGAAGATTTAGACCGTTTGCGTAAAATAGCTTTTGGTGGTAAAGATTATCTGGTGCAGATCCAAAAACGTGAAGCAGAGGCAACGGGAATACCATCGTTAAAAATTGCCTTCAATAACGTTTTTGGTTATTATTTAGAAGTTACCCATACCCATAAAGATAAAGTTCCAGCGGGCTGGATCCGTAAACAAACACTTGTAAATGCCGAACGTTACATTACGCCAGAGCTTAAAGAATACGAAGATCAGATTTTAGGGGCGGAAGAGAAGATACAGGCTATCGAAATCCGTTTGTACAACGAACTGATGTACGAAACAGCCAGTTACATCAAACCCATCCAACTTGATTCGTTTTTAATTGCGCAGCTGGATTGTTTACTGTGTTTCGCACAGTTAGCGGCCAAAAACCATTATAACAAGCCAAAAGTTACCGAAAATAAAGTGCTCGATATTAAAGGTGGCCGCCACCCGGTAATTGAGAAACAACTGCCCGTTGGGGAGGAATACATTACCAATGATGTATATCTCGACACGGAAAGTCAGCAGATTATTATGATTACTGGTCCCAACATGGCGGGTAAGTCGGCCATTTTAAGGCAAACTGCGCTGATTGTACTGATGGCACAAATGGGTTCCTTCGTTCCTGCAAAAGATGCTGAGGTTGGTATTGTAGATAAGATTTTTACCCGGGTAGGAGCATCTGACAATATTTCTTCAGGAGAAAGTACGTTTATGGTCGAAATGAATGAGACGGCCAGTATTTTGAACAACATTTCGGATGACAGTTTAATCTTACTCGATGAGATTGGCCGAGGAACGAGTACCTACGATGGTATTTCAATTGCCTGGGCCATTGCAGAGTTTTTGCATCAACATCCAACTGCCAGACCAAAAACCTTATTTGCCACCCACTACCATGAGTTAAATGAGCTGGCCAATACCATGCCGAGAATTAAAAACTTTAATGTGTCTGTAAAAGAAATGACCAATAAGGTAATCTTTTTACGGAAGCTGGTTCCCGGGGGCAGTGAACATAGTTTTGGTATACACGTTGCAAAAATGGCCGGTATGCCAACAAAATTAATTGGTCGTGCTAACGAGATATTGAAAAAACTGGAAATAGACCGTACAGAGGGGCAAAGTATAAAAGACAGCATTAAAAAAGTGCAGAACCAGGCTTATCAGTTACAGATGTTCGCTATTGATGATCCTGTTCTGGTTAAAATCCGCGATACATTGAATAATTTGGATGTAAATGCATTAACGCCTGTTGAAGCTTTATTGAAACTGGATGAAATACAACGATTGATTAAGAATTAAGAAAGGTTAGAGGTTTAAGGACAAAACATCTTTAATCTCTAATACATTAATATCATATTTATGCAGCTTACCTTAAACCTTATGCCTTTTACCTTCCACCTCAAAAGAAATGTTTTTTATTTAATAGCACTTTTGATATTCCTTGCATCATGCGGTACCCGAAAGTATACGGTTAAAAGTGACACTAAAGCTTCCAAAGCGGCTGATGCCATGGCAAATTTACAGAGCAAACCACTCTATCGTTTCATTACCGATTGGACAGGTGTAAAATACCGTTTCGGAGGTTTAGATAAAGACGGTATTGATTGTTCTGGTTTTGCCTTTTTATTGGAGAAAGAAATTTACGGGGTTACACTTCCGCGTATTTCACGCGAGCAAGCCAATGTGGTGAAGCGTAAAAATATAGATAATTTAAAGGAGGGAGATCTGGTGTTTTTCTCTTTTGGCGGAAATGATGTAGATCATGTGGGCGTATACCTCAATAATGGTTTTTTTGTTCATGCCAGCACTACCAGGGGCGTAATTGTTGATGATTTAACGCTTCCTGCTTATCAACGTGTATTGGTTAAATCGGGATCGGTGAATTAGTTTCTTACTGTCATTCTTCACTGCATTCAGAATGACAAATAATGATAAAACAATCCCCACCAAATTTCGTTATTCATTTATGCGTATATTTTTTATAATCTGCTTATCTTTAATTACTTATTCGGTTGATGCTCAGGCGAAACTACTCAAATTGGATGAGTTGGATAAACGCATTGCCAATGGAAAAGATACGACTTATGTAATCAATTTTTGGGCTACCTGGTGTTCGCCATGTGTGGCTGAATTGCCGAATTTCGAGAAATTACGTTTAGCCAATTTAAAAAAGCCTGTTAAGGTGCTTTTGGTGAGTTTGGATTTCAAGTCAAAATTGCAAAAGGAAGTGATTCCATTTGTGTTGAACAATAAAATTAATGCCGAAGTATTTCTTTTAAACGAACCCGATCAGCAACAGTATATTGAACGGATCGACAAAAAATGGTCGGGCGCTATTCCTGCTACATTATTTGTGAACAAGAAAGCCCGACGTTTTTATGAGAAAGAATTTACAGAAACTGAACTGAAAAATACTTTGTTAAACTTAAAATAGATCGTTATGAAAAGATTGATTTTAATGGCTTTTATGCTAATCTCAGGATTCGCATTTGCCCAGACTGAAGGTTATAAAGTGGGGGATGTAGTAAAAGATTTCTCATTGAAAAACGTAAATAACAAAATCGTGGCCCTGGCCGATTACAAGGATGCAAAGGGTTATATTGTTGTTTTTACCTGTAACACTTGCCCCGTGGCAAAAGCTTATCAAGACCGTATCTCGGGCTTTAAATGCAACTTACGCGGCAAAGGGTTATCCTGTTGTGGCTATTAATCCAAACGATGCCGGAGCCGTTCCGGACGAAAGTTTCCAAAAAATGCAGGCACTGGCCTCAGAAAAGAAATTCAGTTTCCCTTATCTGTTAGATCCCGATCATGTGGTAACCAAACAGTTTGGCGCTACCAGAACGCCACATGTTTTTGTGCTGAACAAAACCGACAAAGGAAATGTGGTTGAGTACATTGGTGCTATAGATAACGATCCAGAAGAAGCAAACAGTACAAAAGTGGAGTATGTTAAAAATGCAGTTAACGAACTATCCATCGGTAAAAAGCCTGCAATTGCATCAACTAAAGCTGTTGGCTGTGGTATAAAATGGAAAAAAGGCTAAACATAGCTTAACCACCATTGCCGGTGTGTTTCCTTATATCGTTTAAACCACCTGCAAGGAAGATACAAAGCGGCTACTGCACAAAGCCATATTAAATACACTATTGGTAAACTAAAGCCAAAGGCTGCAGGCCTAAACCAAAATGGAACCTGTACAATTTCTTTGGTACTGTGCCCTGTGGCAAAAAATACAACGATTAAGAGGGTGTGCAACAGATAAAAGTGCAGGACATAATAGAAGAAGGGAACAGCACCATATACAGAGGCTATCCTGGTAAACCGGTTGCTCAGGTTTTCTGTAAAAGCCAAAAATAGCATGGCCGGGCCTAAAGTCATCGCGATATACTGTAAAGATGGCGGATATTTGTTTACGTTAAAAAAAGTAAGCAGGTTCTTAAAGAAATCGTGATGTTCTTTCCGCGGAACAGGATCGCCATATAGATTGATCAACCTCAGAGAGATAAATACAAAGATGGTGAGCAGACCTACAATTAGTAAATTGCGTTGTCGGCGGTCGGCAGCGTAACCTTTTTTATACCAGGCTCCAATTCCATAACCTATAAACATTACACCCGTCCATGGGAGGATGGCATAAAATACACCGACAAAATGATTGGCAGAGAGCGGCATAACGGTTCCTGATGCCGTGAAAAATATTTTTAAAATCAAGCCACCATTTGAATCTGCTGGAGCAGGGAATAAATTGAAAAGATTATGGCCAAAAACCAATATCAGGCCGGTTATCAGCACAGTTTTATAAGAAATACGACTGGCCAATCCTAGGAATATCATACTGGTGCCTATAGCCCAGATTACCTGAAGAATAATAAAATTATAGGTTGGATTAAAAGTTAACCCGAATGTGATCACAATAATTTCTATCAGGATTAACCATACACCCCGTTTTAATAAAAATGAACTTGCCTGAGCTGCTGTTTTGTTCTGTGCCGATAAATAGGCCGATAATCCTGATAAGAAAACAAAGGTTGGTGCACAGAAATGCGTAATCCAACGGGTAAAAAACAACATTCCTGTAGTAGTATCTGGATTTAGCGGATCGCCGGTCATGGCGCCAACATGAAAGAAATCTCTCGTATGATCCAGCGCCATAATGATCATCACTAATCCGCGGAGTATATCAATAGATAAAATACGTTTAGATAGGGTAATGTTATCAGCATTCATAAGAATAGGTTTGGTTATTTAAATATACTCATTCAAAATTATTTTTGCAGGCATAATTATTACCTTTAGGCACATCAAAAATGTGATCTGAGTCTATTTCAGTATAATGCATAAGAAAATCGATTTAGGAATAGTTTAATTGACGATAATGATTTTGATGTTCGAAAAATTATCATAATATTTGTTAAGCGCTAACCGAATAAAATCTTACCACTACTATTTATCATAATCGATAAAGTATAGATTTCGTTTAGTAGAATTTAAACCAAAATATCATAACACATCATAATGAAAAGAAGAACATTTATACAAAACACAGGCTTGTTAGGGGCAGGAGTTGTCGCATCGAAATTGTCTTTTGCCGCTAATCTCGCGCCAGAATTCCCTGTGGTACGTGTAGCTGCTGCAAAACGACACTTTCAAAGTAAAGCTGTAGATGCCGCAATTAAAACTTTCCAGGCAAACGTTAAAAACCCCGAATTGGCCTGGTTGTTCGAAAACTGTTTCCCCAATACTTTAGATACTACGGTTTATCATTCAGAAAAAGAGGGCAGACCAGATACTTATGTTATTACCGGTGATATTGATGCGATGTGGTTGCGAGATAGCTCAGCACAGGTTTGGCCATACCTTCAGTTCGTAAACGAAGATGAAGCACTTAAAAAATTAATAGCGGGTGTAATTATCCACCAAACAAAATGTGTTTTAAAAGATCCTTATGCAAATGCTTTTTATGGCGATGCCACAAAGGTAGGTGAGTGGAAAACCGATAAAACTGCCATGCAGCCTGGTGTACACGAGCGTAAATGGGAAATAGATTCTTTATGTTATCCGATCCGCCTGGCTTACCATTACTGGAAAAAAACAGGTGATAAAACACCTTTTGATACCAATTGGAAAAAAGGAATTGAAGCTACATTAAAAACATTTAAAGAACAACAACGAAAAACGGATAAAGGGCCATATCATTTTCAGCGCGAAACTACCCAACCTACCGATTCATTACCGATGGCTGGTTATGGTTTTCCGGTAAATCCAGTCGGATTAATCTGTTCTGCTTTCCGTCCGAGTGATGATGCTACCATTTTCCCATTTCTGGTTCCTTCTAACTTTTTTGCGGTATCGAGCTTAAAACAGGCAGCAGAAATGATTAAAGCTTTACAGCATGACCAGGCTTTGGAAAGCGGTTTGTTAAACCTGGCTGATGAAGTGAGTGCGGCGCTACAAAAACACGCTATCGTTAATCATCCAAAATATGGTAAAATTTATGCCTTTGAGGTAGATGGTTTTGGAAGTTCGTATCTGATGGACGATTCTAATGTGCCAAGCTTGTTGGGTTTACCTTATTTAGGCGCAATGAAAATTGAAGATCCGATCTATCAGAACACAAGAAAATTCGCCCTTTCCAAAGACAATCCATATTTCTTTAAAGGTACAGCTGCCGAGGGAATTGGTGGGCCACACGCTGGTCAGGATATGATCTGGCCAATGAGTATCACCATGCGTGCCCTAACCTCGAAAGATGATGCCGAGATTAAAGCCTGTATCGAAATGTTACGCAAAACACACGCTGGTAAAGGTTTCATGCACGAGTCTTTCAATAAAGATAACCCTGCAAACTTTACAAGAGCTTGGTTTGCCTGGTCTAACACCTTATTTGGTGAGTTACTTTGGAGAACCTACCACGAAAAACCAGCTTTATTAAAAGCTTAATATAACCGACCGTATTGATTGTTGTTAATGACTGATTTTGGTATCAGTTCAATTCATAATCAATACGGTTTCGTTTTACCCTTCCATACATTGCATCAGAAATTGCCAATACCCCCTAATGGAACAATAAGGTATCTTCTACGTTTAAAAAAAAATATTCACACTGCAATACCTTTAAAAAAATGACTATAATAAATGATAATTTGCCTACGTCTACACTTTTAGAAATTAAGGTAGGAGAGGTTATAACAAATGGAAAGGGCCAATCTGGCACCGTTAAAAGTATTGAAATCAGTGAAACGGATGAGTTTTTAATGTTTCTTTTTCGGTTGGAAATCAGTTACATAATCGTAAAGAAACTCAAACAGGTTTGCTGATTATAAAATTGGTCTCGGATCAAAAATCACCTGGAACGATTTAATCTTTTCGTTGGCTAATTGGTACCAGCCACAGGCATAGATAGTGCTTTTCCCCATGTTTATGTCGTACCACAAACAAACATCCTCAAAATTTAAAAATACTTTTTTAACATCGTATTTGAATTTCATTTTCTTCATGTCTTCGATGTAAATATCTGCGCCGTTTCTTTCACCCATAACGCCTTTAAAAGACATATCGTCATGCAGTTGTGCTCTGGCCATTTCAAAGTTTTCGGTGTTTAAGGCATTGATGAAATCTAGTACAACAACTTTAGCGTTATGTTCGGTTAATAGTTTATCGGATGTGCTCATAACAGGGTCTATTTACGATTAAACGAATGTTAGCACTGAAATGTTTGGAATGAAGTGACTTGGTGAGCAACAAACGAAAGATTTAATAAAAGGGACGTCATTGCTGTACTCATCAGGGCCTCTACCTGAAAAAAATTGGGATGACGTTTATAGGCTCAATGAAGCAAAACCTATCTTAAATCTACATCCACTCGTACCATCAACTCTGCTTGATACGAGTTTCTAATCTTTTTAGATCTGCGGGCAATACATAAATCATCTATCAATTGTTTCCGCTGATGGCGCAGAAAGGAACACAGATTTAAAGAGATTATATAAAACAGCAAATTTCGGTCTTCACCATATAAGAAATAGAAGAACATGTAAGCTTATAGGGCCCTTAAATGTCTTAGATGGTAAAAAAAATACACTGATTATCAGTTTTTTACATAAACATCATTATAACACCAGAAGCAACCTTAAAGCGCATGCTGGTGGCGATCGTTTTAAGATTGCTTCGTCGGCTGAAAAAGCCTTCTCGCAATGACGACTATACTATCCTTCAAAACTATATACTTTTCCAGCTTGTGTTTTAAAACTGTATTTAAAGTCACTTCCTGATTTTTCTTTGTTTATACCTTTGAGCTTAGTTTTCAACGCATTAGGAGATCTAACAATACAATCTTCGCCTGATAACGATTTGATCGACAGCTTTATAATTTTACCATCTTTCCACTGCAGATCGGTAATTTCGAAGTTACCCCTGGCTCTTATACCTTGAATACTTCCTGTTGACCATTGATCGGGCAGGGCAGGTAAAAATTGCAATTCACCAGCCTGGCTTTGTAAGAGCATTTCTGAAACGCCTGCAGTATAACCAAAATTTCCATCAATCTGGAAGGGTGGATGTGCACAGAAAAGATTGGTGTAAATGCCACCACCTTTATTGTAATCGGTACCTGAGCCACCTACTGGCGTAATGAAGTTCTGTAATATTTTGTAGGCATGATTTCCATCCTGTAGTCTGGCCCAAAAGTTAATCTTCCAAGCCATAGACCATCCTGTTGATTCGTCGCCACGGGCCGTTAAAGTTACCCTTGCGGCTTTGGCAAGTTCTGGTGTTTTAATGGTGCTGATTTCTCTCCCTGGATGCAGGCCAAACAGATGAGAAATGTGTCTATGTTGATCTTTGGGATCATCACGGTCGGTTTCCCATTCCTGCAATTGGCCCCATTTGCCAATTTTAGGCTTTAATAAGTGTGCTTTAAGGTCTGCAATGTGTTTTTTGTATTCACCATCAATGCCTAAAACTTCGGCTGCTTCTATATAATTGGTGAATAAATCGTACACAATTTGCTGATCGTGCGTTACGCCATCTTCAGTTGGCCCATGCTCTGGCGACCAGCCTAACGGTGACAACAAAGTACCATCTGGCCTTCTTTTTAAGTGGTCGTCCCAAAACTCGGAGATTTCTTTGATAATTGGGTAAGCAAAATTCTTTAAATAATCTTTGTCTTTCGTAAAAGCGTAATGCTCCCACAGTGCTTGTGCATACCATGCGCTACCAGGCGTGTTCCATAAAAAACTCATTCCACCGAAAATATTATTTTCAGTTTTTACGGTCCAGCCACGAGTATTTGGATATTGTTTGCGTGTAGCTACAGCACTCACTTCTCGCATGCTGTTAATGTAATCTAGATATGGGATCTGACATTCAGAAAGATTAGTCGGCTCAGCCAGCCAATAATTCATCTGGATGTTGATGTTAGAATGATAATCGCTGCCCCAAGGCGGAGTATTGCTTTCGTTCCATAGACCTTGCAGGTTGGCTGGTAAACCTCCAGGTCGTGATGAACTGATCAGGAGGTATCTTCCGTATTGAAAGATTAATGCTTCTAAGTCAGGATCAGGAGTTTTTTTATAATTGATAAGTCTTTGATAAGTTGGTAAACTGTTGTTTTTAATATCATGCTCACCTAAATTAATCGCCAAACGGTTAAATAATTGCTGGTAATCCTGAACATGTGCTTTTAACAGATTTGAATATGATTTTGTAACTGCTTGTTTCAGTATGCGGTCTATCTTAGAAGCAGGTTCTTCTCCCTTCCAATTTTGGCTACGTTTGTTAATATAATTAGTAGCAGCGGTAAAGAGGATGGTTATGGCATCGGCATTTTCTATTTTTAATTTTTCGCCATCGTTGTCTTTAACTGCATGGCTACTACCATTTTCGATTTTAACCAAAGCAGTGGCCTGATAAGGCATTCCGTTGGATAACTTACCAGTAAACTGGATGGTATTTCCATTTACGGTTATATTGCCCTGATGTGCGTTTTTAAGTCTAACCGTGCCTGAGTATGATTTTTTTTGATCAGAAGTTAACCTTAAAACCATTACTTTATCCGGAAAGCTGCAGAAATATTCACGTTTATAGGCGGTCCCATTTTGAGTGTAACTGATGGAATGGACCGCATCAGTTAGATTTATTTTTCGTGTGTAATTACTGAAATTTTGATCTTTATTATTGAAATCAATAAATATATCGCCAAAAGCCTGGTACATGCCCCGATCATTTTCATCTCCTGTCCAGAGCGTGTTATCATTAAACTGAATATGTTCTTGGTTTACATCGCCGAAAATCATACCGCCAATGCGACCATTACCAATGGGGTAGGCTTCTGTCATCCAGTTCTTTGCAGGTTTATCGTCCCAAAGCAATAAAGATGGTTTTTCTTTCTTTTGAGCGAAAGCTGATGTGAAAAAGCTAAAAGCTAAAAATGAGATTAGCGTGCAGAGAATAGCTTGCTTGCAATTAAAAAACATGTTGATTATTTGATTAGTGTGTATTCAAATATATAGATAATCAAACGATTGTGCTATTGGCCAAGCAGGCGAATACATATCGATTATTGGCATACTATTCAATTATTTAAGCATGCGATCATTTGCACCAGCGAAATTTTGGTTGGTAACTATTATGATATTTTAGATTGGATTTTAATAGATTTTCTATATTTGATACAACACACTAAAACGTTTTATGTAAAATGAAATCACTAACCAAATTGCTAACCTTAATTTTGTTTTTGAGCCTTACAAGCGTATATACTGCTCAAAGTCAATCCAAAACATCTTTTACCAAGTATGTAAATACTTTTATCGGCACAGCGCCCTTAACCGATCCTAAAATTTTAGGTTATGAGTTGCCACAGGGCTGGCGATCATGGGCGGGTTTAACTTTTCCAGGTAGCTCATTACCCAATGCTATGGTGCAGTTAAGTCCGATTACCGAATTTGGATCTGGAGCTGGCTACGAATATGAAGATGATACCATTTATGGCTTTGCACACACCAATAAAGGGCACTGGAACCTGTGCAATATTCCAATTCTACCACTATCAAATGCTAATGGTAAGTTCGGATCTAAATTTTCGCACAAAAATGAAAGTTCAGCACCAGGTTTTTATCAGGCTTATCTAAATGATTATGAGATAAATGTAAAGCTTACTTCAACTTTGAGGTGTGGATTTCATCAATATGACTATAAGAATCCTACTAACAGACAGATTCTTTTCGACATGGGAAAGGCCAATAGCAGGGTTTCTACATGGAATATCGAGCAAGCTGGTACTTCTGCTATACAAGGCTTTCAGGGAGGGGAGAATATTTACTTCTACGCAACGGTAAATGCCAAGATCGAAAAACTTGATCAGATTGATGTAGGTAAACGCTCAGGCTATGCAATTATGCACCTGGCTGATGATGGTACAGCGCCTGTAGAACTTAAAATCGGTTTATCATTTGTAAGTACAGCTAACGCCAAAGAAAACCTGGAAAAAGAGATTGGCAACAAGACTTTTTCGGAGATCCGTAATGAAGCGACAGCAAAATGGGAAACACTTTTATCTACGATACAAGTAAAGGGTGGTACCGAAAAACAGAAGCAAATGTTATATTCTTGTTTGTACCGCTCTTTTTTATGGCCGGCTTTGCGGAGTGATGTAAACGGAGAATTTAAAGATGCTAAGCACAACGTTGTTAAGGGTAATTTTGACTATTATACCGAACCTTCACTTTGGGATACTTATCGCAATAAGGATGTACTGCTGGGTTTAATTACGCCTAAGGTTACCCTGGATGTAATTAAATCGATGAAAGAGGTTGGCGATAAAACAGGTTTCATCCCAACGTTTTTTCATGGCGACCATGGCGCATCTTCTATAGCAGGCGCTTATTTGAGGGGAATAGATGATTTCGATATCAAGGGTACTTATCAGATTTTATTACGTAATGCCAATGTAGATGGTGGCGCCCGTCCGTTTGTGAAAGAATATATCGAGAAGGGTTATATTTCAGATCCCGATGTTAAAAATCCGCATGTCGAAACTAAAGCCAAGGCGGGCGTTTCTAAAACATTGGAATACGCTTACGATGATTATTCGCTGGCCCAGATCGCCAAAAAACTAGGTGATAGCAGCAATTACCGTACCTTGATGGCGAGATCGAAAAACTATAAAAACATGTTCGATCCAGGTACGCGCTTTATGAGGGGCAGATTAGAGAATGGCGAGTGGATTAAGCCCTTTAATCCACAATACCCTTATTACGAATATATGTACAGGGAAGCCAATGCCTGGCAGGTTTCGTTTTATGCCCCACACGATATGAAAGGTTTAATCGAACTGTATGGTGGTGCAAAAGGATTCGAATCCAAATTAGATTCTCTATTTACTGTGCCTTGGAACCCGAAGTATATAGCACGGAATGTTGAAACCATGATTGGCCAGTACTGCCAGGGAAATCAGCCCGATCATGAAGCTCCTTTTGCTTATACGCTTATTGGAAAACCAGAAAAATCACAAAAAATTATCGACAAAATCTTAAATGAGCTATATGGTATAGGGAGCGATGGTTTGGCGCTTTCAGGAATGGATGATGCTGGTGAAATGTCGGCCTGGTATGTATTCAGTTCTTTAGGATTGTATCCATTCTCGGCAACTGATGCCGAATATTTGGTTACTGCTCCACTTTTTGATGAAGTAAAGTGGAAAACCAGTACAGGAAAATTGTTAACGATAACCAAACCTGGGAAGGGAAGGGGAATCACCAACATTAAAGTTAACGGGAAAGCAAATAACGGATATTTTATCTCCCACGATCTTTTTAAAAATGGTGGTAAGGTAGAAATTGGTACTAAATAAAACCTCAACGCAAAAGAATTGACAGAAGCATGAATAGTTTAGAAGAATAACGTGCTAATCGTAATAGACAATCTTAGTAAGATTAGTTTAAAGGTATAAACATTAGGCTAAGTTTAAAATTTTCATTTCATGATCCTGAGTAAAACCTCATCTTTTTTTTGTCTGGATATTGGAGCCTGACTACCATCCTCCATGGCAATGTATCCACCGTCAGTTTTTACATAAGCAGAGATTTTGCGGAAGTTGATCAGGTGAGACTGGTGTGTTCTAATGAAATTATGAGTTTCAAGCAATTCCTGATATTCCTTTAATGTTTTACATACCAGGTATTGTTTTTTATTGTCCAAGTAAATATGCGTGTAATTACCCTCAGCCTCGAGCCTGATGATTTTATTGATAGCTAAAAACTCTATTTTATCTGATAGGGGGATAGCAATTCTCTGCTCATCATCTCCTCTATCTATATTGGCAACTAACTCCTTTAACCTTTCATTCTCTTTTTTAGGATTAATTTGCATTGCCGCTTTTTCAACTGCATTGCTCAGTTCCAAAATATTAATGGGTTTAAGCAGATAATCTATAGCGCATGCTTTAACGGCCTGTATTCCATATTTGTCAAAAGCAGTAACAAAAATAACTTCAAAATTTTGCTGTCCATTTAATAATTTTAACAAGTCGAACCCAGAAAGTTCTCCCATTTCTATGTCCAGAAAAAGTAAATCTGGGTTTAATTCCCTAATTAAATTAAGAGCTTCAATAGCTGAGCCAGCTTGGGCAATGATTTCTACATTTGGACAATATTTAAATAACAACTGGTGCAAGTTATTGGGGATTTCGCTAAAAAGTGGCTCTCCGTCACTTTTGGTGAATTATGCTGATTTTGCAAGTACCATTTTTCTTAGCAGCTGAAACCCTGCCTTGCCGTACATCTTTCTTTTAATTGTTTTAATACGATTGACCTGCCCTTCAACCTGCCCATTACTTATATTGGTTATCACTGCATTATTTACTGCATCATAATCTTTTAAAAGGTTTTTTGCAAAATTGTTCAAACCGCAATCAGATTCAAACACCTCTTCAATCCAGGTTTTCAGCGTGCCATCTTTTTTAGTCTTAAATAGGTTTTTAAAGCCTTTAACTAACTTTTCCATTTTCTTCATTTGTGGGTATTTTTCAAATAGAAGCTTTAGAAAATCTTTGTCATCAGCTCTTTTTAGTTCACAGGGCTCCATTTATAGCATAAGTGATAATCTGGTGGGAGACCAGGTTTTTACCAGTATTGGACCTGTGGATTTCGGTCTAAGAGCTGGTTGCGTATTCTTAAGCTCATTCATTTTATTGCAAAACTGGGTGTACTTCCCGTTAAAACCCATCTCAACAGTTGTTTTATGCAATTCCCGGTAAGTTTTTACTCTATTTTCTTCCTGCATCAAAAAACCAATAAAGGCGTCCAGATTAGTTGTGGTATGTGCCTGTCTTTTAACCAGCTTTTCCATCATCGTGTATTTTCTCACGGTTGTACGGGTTAATTTTACAGTCTTGGCAATCTGTCTTATACTGCTACCCTTACTATAAAGATCTTTGACTTTTTCGAACTTGTGCAGCTTGTCAATACTGATATTGGCAGTTGTTAAAATATCTTCTGTAATCTGTAGCATATTTTGAACTGCTGATTCGGTCTTAGCAGGCTTATTTTTCGGCTGATTATAAAGTGTAAATGCCTCCCTGAGTTCTTTTCCCTTCGATTGAAATATCCTTTTAGTCGCATTCCCGAGATTCATAAGCAGGTGAAAGCGGTCTGCAACCTGACTGGCATCAGGCGCTCCTGTCTTTATACCTAATGCATATGGACCGTATCTATCTCTTGAAACCGTTTTTATCTCGGGGTGTTGTTTCAGCCATTCGGATAAAGTAGCCGATTCCCGGTCCGGCAACAGATCTACAACTTCCTTTTTCGCTAAATCAACGATGACCGTTCCGTAAGTTTTTCCTTTTTTAAATGCCCAGTCATCTACGCCAATAACGCCTGACGTTAGTTTTTTAGGTTGGATATCCAAACGCTTTACCACTCTTAATATTGTGGACGGGCTTACAGGTACACCGGCGTAGCGGCTAATAGCTGCTCCTGTATTCCCGCCAAGCTCAAGGGCCATTCTGGCGAGAAGATCATTCGATCGGATCATCCTTCTGTAGTATGGTTTTATTTCACAATCAAACCGTTCGGTAAAGACTTTCCTGGGGCATTCAGGGTTATCACAGAAATATTTTCTAGCTTTAAGTTGAACTTTTGACAAATGGCCGGAAATAGGTAAATCCAAAAGAGTCCTGGAATACCGACTATGAATTTTACTGCTCTTTTTATTACAAACAGGGCAAATTGAACAGGTTTGACATACAGAGGTATCAATATATAGTATTCCTGGTTCCGAATGGATTGAGTCAGCTCGAAGCTGCACATTTGTAGGAAGTATAAATTGCGATATCATAGTAAAAAGTATATTATAAAATTACACATATTTACACGTATATTTGTTGGTCTTAAAAAAAAGCTACCGTGGGGAAATCAGTATTGAAGATTCAGCGTGCAGAAGCTGATGAAATAAAGAAAATCTTAAACAAGAATGAAGCTTACACAGTTGGAGCAAGGCTTAATATTGTTTACCTGGTTGCATTGGGACATTCCAGCAGAAAGCTGTCTGAACTTCATAATATAAGTTTTAAACAGATAACCAACTGGGTGCATCGTTTTGAGAATGAAGGCATAGAAGGACTAAAGGACAAGAAAGGAAGAGGACGACATAGCGCATTGTCGAATGAACAGCTCGAAACAATAAAAACAGTTGTCCTAAAACAGATCCCCTCAGACTATGGGCTTGAATCAAACAGGTGGACTGGACCAACCTTAGCAAAATGGATTAAACAGGAATACGGGTTAGCGTATCAGAAAGCACAAGTGTACAACTTGCTAGAAAAAGTTGGTGTAACCTTTAAAAAGAAGCAGGGGCTAACAAATAATGTGTAGTTTTTTAATATACTTTCACCAAAAGTGACGAAGAACCACTTTTAGCGGAACCCCCACTAATAGTCAAGTATTTGCGAAATTAAACAACTATGACCGATTTCCTCATTTCTTTGGTTTAACCCAGAGTATTGAAACAGAAATTGGTTAAAAGAATGACCCGCTCTACTGAAGCTGATTTAAATATCTTCACTTTAACATCAGAACCATTTTAATGATGATTACTTAATACATAATGGTTAAGAGCAAAACCCTAACGACTAAGTTTAATCTGATTACCGCCAATCAAACTTTGTATCCTTTTAGATACTTATTTTGTATGATTTATAACATAACAAAATATTTAAACATAATACAGCAATATTAGAACACTTAAAACATTAGATTGTAACGCTTAATTACTTAAGAGGCTTAGGAGAAGCTACAAATGAGAAATCAAGGAATATAGTGCCCGAGCTTTGACCAATTGTGACATAGCGTGTTGAGTGGAAAAATATGATTTATTCTATATACCACACTTTAAATTACACCGTCTCAGCTCATTGCTTATCATTAAAGCAATATGTAATATCATGACAATTTAATACATTAATTATTTACAATTTCGTCTGATTATATTTTGTTTTATCAAATTATGGAATTACATTCGTTCAATCATCCTCTCTAATATTAATTAACTTAAAACAATCTAAATCAATGATGATAAAAATCAACGCTCTATCAATGCCATTAAAGGTAATTGGATTATGTTGCCTAATGATCCTGCTTATTATAGCAGCTTGTAAAAAAGATAATCAGCAAAAACTCCAGAATGCAGAAACTATTTCTGGTATAAAAGCCTGGTTTTCCAGTCAAACATCCAACAGGACTTTGACTACATCACTTTTCCGGCAACCAAATTCCAATAAAATCTCCTCATTAGGGCTTGTATCTACCAAGGCAGTCCCAGGTATTGTTGATCATTCACTTAGTATTGACTGGACAAATGCTAAATCTTACCAATCTTCAGACAGTACCATTATAGAAGTGCCGGTAACAACCGAGGGTATATTTAAATTCAACACGGAAGCACCTGTTGAAGGAAAAAAGGTCAACATAAAAAAAAGCTTTACAAGACTCTTGTTCATAAAAACGTCAACGGCTACTGAGGGCTATTTCATGACCATTATTAGTAGTGATGAATATCTTGCCAGCTCTTCGAACCCAGAACAGAATACCTTCTTAAAAAAGGAACCCAATTTTACAGGCACGATAGTGTATCATAATCTTGATGGCAAAATGACCAATGCCATATCGATCGGTGGCGTAAAATTGCCTAATAAGCTAGCTTCCATAAATCATCAGTCCGGTAGTGGCAAAATAATGCAAGCCTTACCTGATGCTTGTATAGAAACACCCATATACGAAGTAATTGGGGTGGATTGCTACGACATCGGCGGGTATTATACGTATTGTGAAAATGTCTATAGCCTTTATGTTGGACATACCATTTGCGGAGGGGGTAGCGGACCAGCTGCACCGGGCGGTGGCGGAACTGGGGGCAGTGGAGGGGAAAGTATACCAACCATAGAGGTGAAACAAGACTCCCTTTTGAAACATTATCCATGCATGGTAAAGGAAGTTCTAAACAAATTGGAAGGCAATCAGACATACGGAAAGCTAGTTCAACCTTTTCAGAAAATCCAATTGCCAAACGGCACAACACTTGGCATGCAGGGTTTACCAAATTTGAAATATGATTTTTCGGTACAGGATTACGGAGTTGGCACAACTAATTATAGTTTAGGAACAACGGGAGAATATGCAGGAACGAGCTCGACTATTAGGTTTAATACCGCGGCTATGACCAATGCTTCACAGCTCTTATTGCAGGCAACAGCAATCCATGAAACTGGTCATGCATATGCTAATTATTATATCAAGGCTGGTCAGTATGGCTTCCCTGTGGATACAACTAGATATTCGACATGGGCGATTAATATTGTTAATTTTGAAAGGGTTGCCAAGAGTTCGGCCCAAGGAGGTGGGAATTTCAACGACCATTCCATATTTTTAGAAGAATATTTCGAGAATTTCTGGGGGATATTGAAGGCCGTCAACGGTACCGCATATACGAATAAAGAATACCAAATGGCCGCATTATTTGGTTTGAACAATCCTGGCCCAGCCCCACAGTCTCCGATTGTAAATGGAGTAAATGTATACGAAATTTACAAGGGTATGCTAATCACATCTTTTAACAATATTAAAACAAAGTATGGAATTACCGATGCTGAATTAAATACTTTTAATTTAGCAAATCTAAAAAATGTTCCTGCTAATAAAAAGTTGCCTACCACTTGCCCTTAATACCATGAAAAAGAAATTGTTTTTTATCGCCATCTTATCAACTATAATCTTTGAGGCATTTTCCCAAAGCATGAATAAGAAAATTTATTTTTTAGCAGACACAATAAATATATCTCCGCCTAATCGATTGTTAAAAATTGAAACGATAAGTTTTTTCGAACACCACTTTACATTCTTTTGCAAGTGTACTCCCCCCTATAAAAGCTACACAGTATTTTCATACATCAATAAAAAGGGAGACAAGAAAGAAGAAATCGTATCGAAAAAGCCAGATCATCCTTATATAAGCTTCAAAGAATTAATGGATATTTCAGCAGAACACAATCGTTATCTTGATAATAAGTATGACCTGTATATTACAGAAGTATTACCAGGTAATAAATATAGAACGAATAAAGTACAATTCGTTCCTTATAGGACTCCCATTGACGATAGCGTGGTAGTGAAAGAGAACCAATAATCGGATATAAACATACTGTTTCGGAGTAACTTTTTTATATAGTCAGGATAAGAATAACTAGGGGTTATACTTAAAATTTCATTAGTGCTGTTTTTAAGCGCATTCGTTGTTCGATTCTAATAAAAAGTGTAGCTGTTGATTGTGTCTCGATAAATAAACCCCTGTTTTTATGAATAGGGGTTTATTTTAATGATTTTTACCTCCCCAAAGCAAGTTATCCTTTTGAATTTGTAAACTCTGGAAAGCAACACCTTATGCAACAAAAAAGTAGACCCCTAAGAATCCATTTGAAAATAATAGAAAGTCATTGTTCAACCTAGATAAACCGTACCGAAATAACCAATTGATCATACCAATTTAAAATATTACGGCTTCGGTCATTTTTGAAACCGGAGTGCACTTCTTCCTTAAAATGGATGTGTCTGCGCTTATTTTAGATTCTGGGACTTTATTAACCAGCTGGTAACGGGAAACAAATTTTTCCATAAGCGGGGCCATATCTTCACTTACTTTGGTGTCCAGTACCTTAGCATATAGTTGTGTGGTGCGTACATTGGTATGTCCAAGCATTTTAGACACGCTTTCGATGGGTACGCCATTCAATAAAGTTACCGTAGTCCCAAAAGTCCGTTTGGCTATCCTGTTACCCAACGTTTTATTAACGCCTGAAAGCGCCGCAATTTCAACCAAATATTCGTTCATCTTTTGATTGCTCGAAATTGGTAAAGCCCTGTTGTTATGGAGGCAATATGGGTGATCTTTGTACTTATCAAGTATGCTTGCCACTATTGGCAGCAGGGGTATTGCTGCCCTTGTATCTGTTTTTTTCCGGTAGGTAAATATCCAACGTTCTCCATCTACCCCAATACCAATGTCTGCAAGTTTAAGTTTTTGAACATCCGCATAGGAAAGTCCGGTATAACAACTGAACAGAAAAAAGTCACGTACCTGCGATAACCTTGCGGTAGTGAACTGCTTTTCAGTAATCTTCTGCAATTCATCAGCAGTCAGAAATTCCCGATGCACAGGTTTAGATTTTAGCGTATGGCCAAAGAAGGGATCAGTGCTGATCCATTTATATCTGCGGCAGATGCTAACGATCTTTTTGAGATTTTTAATGTGTTTGTTTGCGGTATTGGTGTCGTTTTCCTTCACCGTATGCAGGTAGAAGTCAAAGCCGTCAATAAACTCGTGGTCTATGCGTTTTAAGTTAAAGTCCGCTCTGCCATATTTAGCGGTAACATAATCCGCTACATGCCTTTCCAGCACCTCAAATCTTCTAAGAGTTCCGGGTGCATATTCTTCTTTATCCACCAATGCCTTCATCTTGGTATTGTGGAGTTTTATGGCTTCCAGTATGGTGTGTGCCTTTTCTTCTTTGCCAAGGAATTTGCATTTTATACTATCTGCCGTTATTTCGGCTCCGTCCACACTTAGCTGGCTATGTGCTGCATAAACTTCCGCTTTTATGTTTTCCAGATATGCATTCAGGGTTTTGACATCTTCCTTTGTACCAATGACTTTTCCGGCTTTTGCATTCCATCGTTCCGGTTCGCAATTCCTGCTTGTTGACATTTCCGCACCAACCCCGTCTACTGTAATTCTTAAAAAGATAAAGTAAACAGCCCCTTTTGTGTAGTTTTTTGGCTTTTTCAAGAAGAAAAGCACGCTAAAATTAGTTTTCATAACGATAACATTAAGGTTAAACAAAAATAGCTTTGCAGTTTCATTCATACAAGATGTTCATCTATTAAACTAGTTGATTATCAATGCATTAATACGAATTAGGGGAGTTTGATATTATAAAGAACGACGCACCGAATGACGCACATTTTATATGCGATTTCGTGCATATTTTGGTATAACCCGTAAAAGCAAAAACCCTGCAATCATTTGATTTGCAGGGTTTTATTACTCTTTGATATTGTTTCTTGTGATCCCGCTGGGATTCGAACCCAGGACCACTACATTAAAAGTGTAATGCTCTACCAGCTGAGCTACGGAATCATTTCCCTTTGTTTAAGGAGGTGCAAATATAGGGATTTATCCTTTTCTTGCAAATATTTTTTGAAAATGTTTTTATTGTTTTTTAGTTCATGTAAAATTGGCGCTTCTAACTGGTTGATTTTAAATTTTGTAAGCCCTGAAAGAATTTTAAAATTTATTTTAAATGGAGCAACATTTTCTCAAATCATTGCCTATTCACTCGCTTTTGGGATAAAATTGAGAAAAGACTGAAATTGCGCCTTGTGTTTGTTTTTATCCAGTTTAAAATAAAAGGCCCCTCGGCGCGAACTTGATTTGTCCTTGTCGGCTTGTTTAATTAACAATCCACTGGCTGTAATCTTGCGGATAAAGTTCCGGTTATCTATCGGCGAATCGTAAACCTGCTCGTATAAAGCCTGCAACTGCGGTATGGTAAAACGTTTTGGCAAAAGTTCAAATAAAATAGGGTGGAGAGCTGCCTGATAACGGATTTTATCCATCGCGGCCTTAACCATCATATCGTGGTCGAAAATTAATTCGGGAACTTCTTTTAGTTTAAACCACTCGGCATGGTACTGATCATTGATCTGTTTACTGTATTTATTAATATCAATAAGTGCAAAGTAGACTACTGAAACCGTACGTTCGATAGGATCGCGATCCGGACTACCATAAGCATGAAGTTGCTCCAGGTAAACATCGTGCAATCCTGTTAATTCCAATAAAATTCTTTTGGCTGCACCATCAAGATCTTCATGTTCACCGATAAAACCACCCATCAAACTCCACTTATCTTTTACGGGTTCTATTGCCCTTTTTATTACCAAAAGTTTTAGCTGATCGCCGTCATAACCAAAAATAATGCAGTCTACTGCAACAAGAACAGGTTTTTGATTTAAATATTTTCCCATGTTAAAATAGCGTATTTAATTTAGCATCGTTATAATCTGTAATATAACCCAAGATATTCGGATAACCTTCAAATTCTTCGATAGTATGTGTTGTGGTTAATACAATACAAGGCATACCTGCATTTAAAGCCGATTCTACACCCTTTGGTGCATCTTCGAAAACCAGGCAATCTGCCGGTGCAATATTTAATGCTGCCGCTGCCTTTAAAAAAGTTTCGGGGTCTGGTTTGCTTGTTTTTACATCATCTGCACTCACTATTGCATCCAGATAACGACGGATATGCAATCCATCTACTACAAAATCTATATTAAAAGGTATCGCAGCAGATCCGATCGCCATTGGAATGTTGGCCTCTTTTGTGCGTTCCAAAAAAGGATCCAGTCCTTCAATCAGCGCTAAATGCGGCATGTAGCCTTCCTGATAACGCTTTTCTTTATCAATAGAAAGACGTTCAATTTCCTCGGCGTTAAATTTATCTTTTCCGAAAACGCGTTCTAAAACTTCGTGGTTTTTACCATACATTTCCTTTTTCACCTTTTCGTAATCAAGTTGGGCACCTAAATCTTCTGTCATGATGCTGTACCAGGCTAAGGTATGGTATTCCATATCGTTAATCATAGTGCCGTTCAAATCAAAAAGAAAAGCCTTTGGCTTGAAATTTAAATTATGCATATGGCTGCTAAATTATGTGATTTTTTTTACTGTTGAGAATCCTCACCGATATTATGAAAAAATAAGTATAATCGTTACTTTAACGTTAATAATTTTTTCCTACATTAGCCTTAACCAAAAATAAATCAATATGAAGCCGTTTCTGATTTTGTGTGCAATTGCAGGTCTGCTTCCTCAAATTTTTAATCCATGAAAAAAAAAATTCTTAAGGCTTTGCCCTTCGCTACATTGTGTTTAGCTGTAGCTTTTACTTCCTGTAACCAAAAATCAGATAAAGGGACACAAACAACCGAGCAAACTGATTCGTCAAAATACACCACAACTATTGATGGTAAAAGTGTGAAACTTTATACTTTAAAAAATAAGCAGGGCGCTTCGGTTTCTATTACCAATTACGGAGGTAGGGTCGTATCGCTTTTAGTTCCAGATAAAAACAACAAGTTAACTGATGTAGTTTTAGGCTATGATAGTGTGGGGACTTATCGCAAAAGAGGTGAGCCATTTTTTGGTGCCTTAATTGGTAGATATGGAAACCGCATTGGTAAAGGTAAATTTACGCTGGAAGGAAAAGAATATACTTTACAGCTTAACGATGGTGTTAATACCCTGCACGGTGGTACCGATGGTTTTTTCTCGAAAGTTTGGGATGCTAAACAATTAGATGGACAAAAATTGGAGTTGAGCTATGTCTCAAATGATGGCGAAGCAGGTTATCCAGGAAAATTAGATGTGAAGGTAACTTATACCTTAACTGATGATAATGCTTTACAGATTGATTATTTAGCTACGACAGATAAAACGACTGTTGTAAATTTAACCAATCATGCTTATTTCAACCTAAATGGTGAGGGAAACAACACGATTTTGGACCATGAATTAACGATTGATGCAAATGCCTACACACCAGTAGATTCTACGCTTATTCCCACAGGTAAATTAACTCCTGTAGCTGGAACAGCATTTGATTTTAACAAAGCGAAAACCATCGGAAAATCGATCGATGAAAATGATCAGCAGTTAAAGTTCGGCAAAGGTTACGATCATAATTTTGTATTGACCCACCATGATGGCAAAACGGCTATTGCAACCGTTAAAAGTCCGGTTACAGGAATAACAATGGAAGTTTATACTGTTGAACCGGGCTTACAGTTTTATAGTGGCAATTTCTTAACAGGTGCTGATAAAGACGGTAAAGGTGGTAAATCATATCCACACCGTTCTGCTTTTTGCTTAGAAACACAACATTTTCCTGATGCGCCAAATCATGCAAATTTTGCATCGACAGTGCTTAAGCCAGGAGAAACTTATAAAACGAGTACTACTTATAAGTTTTTGAAATAACAATGCTTCAGAAAATTGACTAAGATCATTTATTAGATTTCAAACAAAAAAAGCAAGACTAGAAGTCTTGCTTTTTTTGTTTATTTTATTTGCTATTCGGCTTTAAGGGTTTAATAACCGATCAGGAAATTGCGTAATTTTCTCAATGGTTAATTGTTGCATGATCTGGTATAAATGAGTTTTGAACATATTGATGGTATGATCGCCTCCTTCATTACCTAAGGCGCCAACTCCATACATAAAAGGCCGGCCCATAAAGTTGAATTCAGATCCAACGGCATGCGCTCTTGCTAAATCGACGCCTGAACGGATACCACCATCTAACATGATCTTTAATTTTGATTTGTATAGTGGATTGTTCGCCAATTTGATCAGTGAATTGATTGAGGATTCACCTGCATCGATTTGTCTGCCGCCGTGATTGGAAACAATCACACCATCGGCACCAATTTGGATAGCAGCCTGCATATCTTCATCAGTCGCGATTCCCTTCAGTACTAAAGGTCCTTTCCAAAGATTACGAATGGCAGAAACCTTTTCAATATCAACCTTACCGGTAAATGTTTTGTTCATGAACTGTCCCAGTTGCGACATGTCCATTCCTTTTTCCATGTAAGGCTTTAAGGTAGCAAACGATGGAATTCCATGTTGTAGGGTTTTAATGCCCCATAGCGGACGGGCAAAAGCCTGTAGAATATTATTGATTGACATTTTTGGTGGAATGGATAAACCACTCTTAATTTCTTTATATCGTAAACCAAATGCAGGCACATCTACCAGAACAACTAATACCGGGCATTCAACAGCTTTTAAGCGATTTAAGATATCATCTCTCAAGCTATTCTCCGTAGGGTGGTACAATTGAAACCATGCTTTTCCTTCAGATACTTCGGCAATTCGTTCGATACTACTGGTAGATACGGTGCTTAAGGTATAAGGAATATCGGCTTTAGCGGCAGCCTTAGCTAAAATTTCGGGTGCATTAGGCCACATCAAACCTTGCAAACCAATAGGAGATACCCCAAATGGAGCGCTGTAACGACGGCCAAATAATTCGACCGACATGTCGATATCTCCACCAACACGTAAGTAATTCGGTTTAAGGTAAATATTATCGAAGTCGCTCTCGTTTCTCGATAAATTAAGACCTTCATTACAACCACCCTCCAGATAGTCAAAAGCAAATTTAGGAATCCTTGATTTTGCCCTTTTTCTTAAGTCGGCTACAGAAGGGAATTGAGGATTGTAAGGGAATGTAATTTTTTTACTCATATTTAAATATTGTGATGGTCAGATTCTATTTTAGAAAGCGAAAACTAATATTTTATATTATATTTTCCATCCTGCTCTATCTGCTATTTTCTATTTATCGTTTTATGTTGGAATTTGTTTGCGCTCGTTTCCAAACGAGTGCATAAATAGCAAAACGATTATATCGTTATAAACGATAAAATATTCAACGCTCGTTGGAAATGAGCGTTAGCGCGTTTATAAAACTATACCTTGTAAAATGCCTTCGCATTATCATTAAAAATCAATTTCTGTTCTGCTGATGAAAATTGTTCCGCATACTTATAAACTAAATTAAACCAATCCTCGTATGGGCGACTGATCAGCATTACCGGCCAATCACTGCCGTACATGATTCTTTCTGTACCAAAATGTTCAAACACCACATCAAAACAGTTAAAAAGCTCTTTTTCAGTCCAGTTTTTCCAATCAGCCTCGGCCAATAAGCCAGAAACTTTGCAGCTTACATTTGGATTTGAAGCTAAGGTTTTAATATTTGCAGACCATGATTTCAAATCCTGGCTTTTCACATCCGGTTTGCCGCAATGGTCTAATACAAATGGTTGGTCGGGGATCTGATCAACCATTTTGGTGATATCAGCTAACTGATTGTGGTAACACAATAAATCGTAAGTGTAACTGTATTTTTTTAAAAGATTAATGCCTGCAATAAACTTTTTGTTCAGGATAAAATCGGCATTTTCAGCTTGTAAAACATGTCGCCAACCCTTAATCTTCTTAAAATTACTCCAGTAAGTTAAACGCCCGTCTAAATTTGGATCGAGTAAATCTACCCATCCCACAATTCCCTTTACAATTTCATTTTGTTCTGCCAGCGATAACAAGAAATGGTTTTCCTCTTCCGATTGGCTGGCCTGCACAGCAATACATCCCGTAATTTGAAGATCGTTATATACGGCTATAAGATCTTTCGGAGAAAAATCATTACGGATGGCAAACATATCTTCATTTATCCAGCTATCTCTAACCGGATCGAAATTCCAAAAATGTACGTGTGTATCAATCATAAAAAAAGCAATTAAAGTTTAAATATCTGATCCATTAAGATCCATTTTTCTCCTGGTTTCGAACCTGGTATTGCCTGCTGAAATTTCCACATCAGATTTTCCCATTCCTGCACTTTTGGATTAGCCAAGTCGGCTTTCGATTTTTCCTCAAAAGAAAAGCTTTCATTCACTTCCATAATCATAAACAGCCTGTTTCCTAATAAATAGATTTCCAGATCATCAATGCCAGAAGAAGTAATGCTTTCTTTAATCTCGGGCCAAACCGATTGATGGTACTGCTTATACGCTTCTATCAGCTTTTCATCATTTACAAGATCGAGTGTTAAACAGTATCTTTTCATATTAATTCCCACTGTAGGCTTTAACAGTTTGCTTGCTCGAGCCTAAGCCATCAATACCCAATTCTACCACATCACCGGCTTTTAAATACCAAGGTTCAGGTTTTTGACCTAAACCTACACCAGCAGGCGTTCCAGTCGTAATTACATCACCTGGTAAAAGCGTCATAAACTGACTGATGTAGGCAATCATAAACGGAACATTAAAAATCAGGTTTGAGGTATTGCCATCTTGCAAGGTTTTTCCGTTCACCGTTAACCAAAGGCGAAGATTGTGCACATCGGCAATTTCATCCTGAGTGGCGATAAATGGTCCGATAGGCGCGAAAGTATCGCAGCTTTTTCCTTTTACCCATTGTCCGTTTCTTTCGATCTGGAACTCGCGCTCACTATAATCGTTATGCAAAACATAACCAGCAATGTGGTCTAAAGCGTTTTCTTCTGCAACATAACTTGCTTTTTTGCCGATTACAATCGCTAATTCAACTTCCCAATCGGTTTTTTTACTGTTTTTTGGAATGATCAGATCATCGTTAGGTCCAACAATGGCTGAGGTAGCTTTGAAAAACAAAATGGGTTCTGATGGGATAGGAGCATTGGTTTCTGCCGCGTGGTCTTTATAGTTTAAGCCCACACAGATTATTTTTGAAGGACGGGCCAAAGCAGGGCCGAGGCGTACACCTTTATCAACCTGTGGTAAATCAGCCGATGCAATAGCAGCCTTTAATTTATCTAAACCATCACTACCAAAAAAATCTTCATTATAATCTTTAACCAATGCAGAAACATCGAAATAATTATCGTTTATAATTACCCCAGGTTTTTCAGCTCCGGCTTCGCCAAATCGTATTAATTTCATTATAAAATTCTTTATTGTATTTGAAAATATTTATTAATTGTTTAAGGTAGTAAATCCACCGTCAATTGGGTAATCGCAACCTGTAATAAATGAGGCCTCATCGCTACATAGGTATAAAGCCAGGGCACCAACTTCTTCTGGTCTCGCCATTCTGCCGATAGGTTGTGATTTAGAAAGTTTTTCGAACATTTCAGGGATGTTATCCGGATAGTTTTTCTGTAAAAAGCCATCCACGAAGGGTGTATGAACCCGTGCTGGTGAAATGGAGTTACACCTGATGTTTTCGCCAATATAATCTTTCGCTACGCTCATAGTGATTGCTTTTACCGCACCTTTCGCGGCGCTATAAACGAAACGATCTGGAAGACCAATTAGCGCGGCAATTGAGGCCATATTGATAATTACACCTCCGCCAGATAAACGGATCTGTGGAATGGCTGCATGCAAACAGTTATAAACGCCTTTCACGTTTACGCGCATAATACGGTCAAAATCAGCTTCATCTGTAGTATCAGCTTTGCCAATATGTGCAATACCGGCGTTATTAATCAGGATATTGATATTTCCGATCTGTTTAAAAACTTCGTGAACCGCATTATGATCTGAAACATCACAGCCGTAACTGAAAGCCTGTCCGCCATTTGTTTTAATTTCATCTAAAGTATCCTGGGCGTGTTCTGTTCCTAATTCGATGATGTGAACCTCAGCACCTTGTTTGGCTAAAATGGTTGCAATAGCTTTTCCTATGCCGCTTCCCCCGCCTGTAACTACGGCTTTTTTGTTTTTTAGTGAAAACATGTATATGATTATAAATTATAATTGATTAGAATACGAATACAAATAAAATAAATATTGTTGATTAAAAATTTTATCTTCTTGTCTAAATATTAACAGATATTGTCATACGCCATTCTGGATATTCTAATAGCCTTACCTTGCATAAATTTTACAAAGCCATTCGGTATTATTACTTATATTTGAATAATATCTTTATATTTAAATATAGTATTAACCAAATATTACATAAAAAACCTGTTAAAATAGGTTTTGTTATTAGAGCCAATTTGAATGAGAAATTTTCTGATTTTTATTTCCTGTTATTTTCTATCGATATCATTTTCTAATGCCAGTGTTCGGGCACCGAAAACAATTGTAGTTTCTACGGAAAATCATGTTCGTGTGCGTTTTGGTGCCGAAAAGTTATCAAAAGCCTTAACTAAGCTGAATTATTCGACCAAAATCGAACTAAAGGATAAACTTGCTGCAAATAACAATGTTATTGCAATTGGTGTGTTTTCGGATAAACTTTTTGTCAATAACCTTCCGGCAGAGATTAAAAATAAGATTTTAACGACTAAAAAAGAGGGCTTTCATATTTATACGGGGAAAAACGGGGCGCTTTATGTAATCGGCAACGACGCATCTGGTGCTTTATATGGCTGTATAGAACTCGCAGATCAAATCAAGGGCAGTGGTAAATTGCCTACGCAGCTGGCATTTTCTGATCAGCCTGAAATGGTGCTGAGAGGTACCTGTATTGGTCTGCAGAAACCAGATTATCTGCCAGGCCATGATGTTTACGAATATCCTTATACCCCAGAAACTTTCCCATGGCTTTACGATAAGGCTTTATGGATTAAGTACCTGGATATGATGGTCGAAAACCGCTATAACTCGCTTTATCTATGGAATGGGCACCCTTTTTCGTCGCTGCTACGCTTAAAGGATTATCCTTACGCGGTAGAGGTAAATGATGCTACTTTAAAAAGGAATGAAGAAATTTTCCAGTTTTTAACGAAGGAAGCCGATAAACGTGGTATTTGGGTGATCCAGATGTTTTACAATATTATTATTCCAAAACCATTTGCCGATAAACACGGCTTAAAAACACAAGATCGGAACCGTCCGATTATTCCTTTAATTGCCGATTATACCCGTAAATCGATCGCCTCATTTGTCGAGAAATATCCCAATGTAGGTTTAATGGTGGCATTAGGCGAGGCAATGGAAGGTGTTGGTCAGGATGATATCGATTGGTTTACCAAAACGATTATCCCCGGTGTTAAAGATGGATTAAAAGCCGCTGGCATTAAGGAAGAACCTCCGATTGTATTGCGTGCACATGATACAGACGCACCAAGTGTGATGAAAGCAGCGCTGCCCTTTTATAAAAACCTATATACCGAAAATAAATTTAATGGTGAGGCTTTAACTACTTATACCCCTCGCGGGGCATGGGCCGAGTTAAACAGGAAATTAGCCGCTATTGGAACTATCAACATCTCTAACGTACATATTTTAGCTAATCTAGAGCCGTTTCGTTATGGTTCGGCAGACTTTATCCAGAAATCAGTTCAGGCGATGAACAAGATTTATGGTGCAAAAGGTTTGCATTTATATCCTCAGGCCAGCTATTGGGATTGGCCTTATTCGGCTGATGAGGTAAAAGGAAGGTTATTGGAAGTAGACCGCGATTGGATCTGGTACAAGGAATGGGCAAGATATTCGTGGAATTCGCAAAGAGACCGTAGTGGAGAAATTAACTATTGGGGAAAAGAACTGGCCAACAAATATGGTACTAATTTAACTGGGGGTAAAGCTATTCTGAATGCCTACGAAGAATCGGGCGAAATATCGCCTAAACTTTTGCGCAGGTATGGCATTACCGATGGTAACAGACAAACACTGACGTTAGGCATGTTGATGACTCAGCTCATTAATCCGTTCCGTTATGGGTTGTTTACGTTAATGTACGAATCGGAAGCGCCAGAAGGCGAAATGATTATTGAATACGCCGAAAAAGAGTGGAAGAAACAAGGCCATATCGGAGAAACCCCAGTTCAGGTGGCGCGCGAAGTGGTTGAACATGGCAAAAAAGCCATTCAATCTATTAATGAGGCTGCACCCATTGTAACGAAAGATACTGCAGAATTTAAGCGACTTAGAAATGATATCTATTGTTATGATGAAATGGCTAATTTTTATGCTGAAAAAGTTAAAGCAGCCCTGTGGATACTGCGGTATAAAAATTCGAATCAGGTAGCTGATTTAGAGCAGGCATTGCCTTTTCTCCAAAAAAGTGTAGATCATTATGCTAAACTGGTTAAATTGACTGAACACAGTTACCTGTATGCCAATAGCATGCAAACCAAACAGCGGAAAATCCCGATGCGTGGTGTAGATAAAACCTTTATCCATTGGAAAGAGATGCTACCGGTTTTCACCAAAGAACTTGACCATTTTAAAAGAAGTATCGATTCTCTGAAATCAATAAAACAAGGAACTGTTGCTGCAATTGTGCCTTATAAAAGTGCTGATGTTAAAGTCTTAAATGAAACAGAAAGCTATGTGATAGCCAAAGATGCAACGCTTTTCGCAGATACTGCAATTAAGATTAAAGAAGTTGCAGCGCATTTGGTGGGTTTAAAGGGGATTAAACTGGCAAAGGAAAAGCAAATTAAAATTGGGACCGAAATTAAATTCAGGACCAAAGCACCTGTAAAATTGCTGATAGGCTTTTTTAATCAGAAAGATCCTCAATATCTAGCTCCCCCACAACTAGAAACAGATGCAAGTGCCAATAACTACGGTCAGTCTGAAATCAAGATATCGAATGCGTTGGTGCCTTATGGTTTTCCACCGGTAAATGTTCATGCTTATTCTTTCCCTGCAGGAACACATACTTTAAATTTAGGTAAAGGGGCCTGCCTGGTTTTAGGGTTTATTGATGACAAACAGGAACTGCGGATTTTTAATGCAGGTTTAGATGGTAGAGGAAAAGACATTGATTGGTTATTTGAATAATGATGAATACAAGAAATTTAATTGCAATAGCAGCATTTTCGGTGTTGACAATCACAGGCTTTGCGCAGCAGAAATCAATTCTGGGTACTGAAAAGCTGAAAAAATATGTTACCTATTTTAATTCTATCGACACCGAGGCGGTTAAAAACCATGTACCCAATGCCGAAGCCTTTACATGGTTAGCGGAGCAGGCACCTTTATTTGAATGCCCCGATTCGGTACTGGAGCAAAACTACTACTACCGCTGGTGGACTTACCGCAAACACCTGGTTAAAACTCCTGAAGGATTTATTTTTACCGAATTTATCGAACCGGTTAAACATGCCGGAAAATACAATTCCATCAGCTGCGCATTAGGTCATCATATTTACGAAGGCAGGTGGCTAAAGGACAATAGTTATTTAAAAGATTATATCAAATTCTGGCTTTACCATGCCGATGTTGGCCAAACGAAACAACGTTTCCATCAATTTAGCAGCTGGGTTGATGATGCCGTTTATCAGAATTACCTGGTACAGCCCGATCAAGAATTTTTGAAGGAAATTTTGCCTGCATTGGATAAAGATTACGCCAAATGGGAAGCTGAAAGGCAGCTTAAAAACGGTCTTTTCTGGCAACATGATGTTAAGGATGGCATGGAAGAGTCGATCAGTGGTTCACGTAAAGACCAGAACCAACGACCAACCATAAACAGTTACATGTATGGCAACGCCATGGCTTTAAATAAAATTGCCACACTTTTAGATGATGGAGCGCTTGCGAGTAAGTATAAAAACAAAGCAATTGTGCTTAAAAAACTGGTTCAGGATAGTTTGTGGAATGCTTCTTCTCTGTTTTTTGAAACAAGAAAAGCCAAAGGAGGTTCATCTGATGTTAGAGAAGCCATCGGTTTTACACCTTGGGAATTTAACCTGCCTGATGATCAGTCAAATTATGCAAAAGCCTGGGATCAGCTGCTTGATACTGCTGGATTTAAAGCACCCTGGGGCTTAACCACGGCTGAAAGAAGAAATCCAACATTTAGAACAAGAGGAACAGGACATAGCTGCGAATGGGATGGTGCGCTTTGGCCTTTTGCCAGTTCGCAAACTTTAAAAGGATTGGCAAATCTGCTCGCGAATTATAAAAAACACGGTAAAATGAATGCCAGAGTCTTTTATCAGGAGTTACACCAGTATGCCGCTTCTCATGTTAAAAACGGAAAACCTTACATAGGCGAGTATCAGGATGAAAAAACCGGAGAATGGCTAAAAGGTGATAATCCAAGGAGCAGTTTTTACAATCACTCTACATTTAATGATTTAATTATTAATGATCTAATTGGCTTAAAGCCACGTCAGGATAATGTGCTCGAAATTTTTCCATTAATTCCTAAAAATCAGTGGGATTGGTTCATGTTAGATCAAGTTTCGTATCACCATAAAACACTGACTATTTTGTGGGATAAAACCGGAAAAAAATATAATAAGGGCAAAGGATTAATCGTGCTTGTAAATGGAAAAGAGATTTATAAAGGGAAAGATCTGAAGCCTTTAAAAGTGCAGATGAATTAATTGTTTAAAGATAAAATCGCAACAGTATTTTGCACTCGTTCGGAAACGAGCGCAAGCATGATCGTCATTGCGAACTGAAGCGTTGAAATGCGGCGAGAGTGAAGCAATCTTTCAAACATAAAATCCTCGGTCTGTGTCCTCACAGACCGAAACTTAAATCTTGTTTCGTGAAGACACGAAACAAGGCTTGACAATAAAATATAACCAAATGAAATATTCCATCAACATCATTAAAGTTTTAATTTTCATACTTGCTTTTGGCATCGTCTTAACTACAAATGCCCAGTCTTATTACAACGTAATTAAATACGGTGCGAAAAACGACAGCAGCAAGCTGGCTACAACAGCAATCAAAAATGCGATAGAAGCGGCATCAAAAGCGGGTGGCGGAACAGTTTATTTTCCTGCGGGAAAATACCTAACTGGCGCCATCCATTTAAAAAGCAACATCACTATATTAATTGATGCCGGTGCCGAATTACATTTCAGCGATAATTTTGATGATTATTTACCTATGGTAAAAAGTCGTTACGAAGGTGTTGATGTAACCAGTTTTTCGCCATTATTTTACGCCTATAAAGTAGAGAATATCTCCATTATTGGTAGGGGGATTATTGATGGACATGGTAAAAAATGGTGGGATTTTGTAGAAGGTTATAAAGAGGGACAACCACGTTCTAAATGGCAAACTACTTTTGATGGTTTAAATAAGGATATTATCCTTCCAGATGATCCTAAGCAGATGAAACGTGGCTTTCTTCGTCCACCGTTTATACAACCGATGTTCTGTAAAAATGTGCTGATCGATGGGATAACCATCCGTAATTCGCCTTTTTGGACCGTAAATCCAGAGTTTTGTGAAAATGTTAAGGTTCATGCCGTTACCATCAACAATCCCCATTCGCCGAATACAGACGGTATTAATCCTGAATCTTGTAAAAATGTGCACATTTCAGATTGCCACATCAGTGTAGGAGATGATTGTATCACGATCAAATCGGGCAAAGATGCACCAGGCAGAAAAATGGCTGTTCCTGCAGAAAATTATGTGATTACCAATTGTACCATGTTATCAGGTCATGGTGGAGTGGTTATTGGCAGTGAAATGTCGGGAGATGTACGTAAAATAGCCATCTCGAACTGTGTCTTCGATGGAACAGATAGAGGGATCCGCATTAAAACAGCCCGTGGCAGGGGCGGTGTTGTTGAGGAGATCAGAGTAAGCAATATTGTCATGAAAAACATTAAAGATCAGGCGATTGTGCTCGATATGCAGTATGCAAAAACAAATATAGAAGCTGTTTCCGAACGTACACCGATTTTTAGAAATATCCATTTCAGCAATATCACTGGTCAGGTTAACCAGGCAGGTTATTTAAATGGTTTAGAAGAAATGCCTATCGATAATATTACCTTCAGTGATATTAATATGGATGCTAAAACTGGTTTTTCTATTCAAAATTCCAGTAATATTGAGTTTCATAACGTAACGGTAAATACCGAATTAGGTGCATCGATAAAGGCATTAAAGGTGAATAATTTAATTGTTGATGGTTTAAAAAGTAATAAACCTCATGCCAATGCGGCTGTAATTGATATCACTAATGTATCTGATCTGTTTCTGTATAATGCCTTTCCGGTTAAAGGAACTGTTACCTATTTGAAATTAAACGGAGCGGAGACTAAAAATATATTCTTAGGAAATAATAATTTTAGACGGATGAAAGATGCCGTTAAGAAAGAAAAAGAAGTAAACAGTAACATCGAAATTATTTCAGGCGATAAAGGACAATAATATGGGGTTTAAACTTTTATTAAGTACATCATTTTTAATATTGACAGCTCATTTTAGCAGCTTTGCACAAGAAAATAACCATACTTTATGGTACAATAAGGCTGCCGAAAAGTGGACGGATGCCTTGCCAATCGGAAACGGTAGATTGGGCGCCATGATTTTCGCCGGAACGGCTGTAGATCATATCCAATTTAACGAGGAAACCGTTTGGACGGGCAAACCAAGGGATTATAACCGGAGAGGCGCTTACCAATATCTTCCTGAGATCAGAAAACTACTTTTTGAAGGAAAACAGGCAGCTGCTGAAACCTTAGCACAAGAACATTTTATGGGCTTGCAAAGTAGTTCCGGCGATAGAAAAGTTTGGGTAAATGAGATGAAAGCAGGAAAAGGTATTCAAGGAAACCCTGCGCTAACAAATTTTGATGATCAGCTTTGGAAAATTATAAAAGTACCTGCCTATGAAGGTTGGGAAACGGTAGGCTTAGCCAATTTAGATGGCGCCGTTTGGTTCAGAACCACTTTTGATATGCCCGAAAATTGGGCAGGAAAAGATCTTGTACTCGACCTTAATCGCATCCGTGATCAGGATTTCACTTACATAAACGGTCAATTGGTCGGTAATACCGATAGTACGGAGCCAAGAAAATATACTATTCCTGCAAAATTGATTAAAAAAGGCAAAAATATAATTGCTATCCAGGTACTTAATTATTTCGATAAAGGTGGTTTAGTAGGTTATAAAGACACTTCGAAAAAGATCGGGATCTATCCGGTTGGAGGTAGTATGGATCAGGGTATTTCGCTTGTAAAAGATTGGAAATATAAAATCCAGGATGAAAATCCACCTGCTGTTCCGCAATACCAGGCAAGTTATCAACCTTTTGGCGATTTAAACTTATATTTCAAACAAACAAAATCAATTGTTACCAATTACAAACGATCTTTGGATATCAGTACTGCTGTTGCCAAAACCAGTTATACCTTAAATGGTGTAAATTATCAGCGAGAGTATTTTGCAAGTCAGCCCAATCAGGCTATTGTAATCCATTTAACGGCCGATAAAAAAGCATCCATCAGTTTCGATGCAGCACTTTCCAGTGCGCACCGAAAATCATCGGTAAAAACGTTGGCCAACAACGTAATTACTTTATCGGTTCAGGTAAAAGATGGTGCAATTAAGGGAGAAAGCCGATTAACAGCTTTAATCAAAAACGGGTCTGTGAAGGTGATGAATGGCAAAATCAGGATCAATCAGGCAGATGAAGTAACACTTTATTTAACAGCTGGAACGAATTTTATCAATGCGCAGGATATTTCAGGAAACCCTGCAACGGCCAATATTAAAGCACTCAATAGTTTAAAAGGTAAAGCGTACACCGAAATTAAACAGAAGCACATTAAAGAATACCAAAGCTATTACAACACCTTTAGTGTTGATTTTGGTCGATCGGATAATGAAAACCATTCTACTGATGAAAGACTAACAAAATTTGCAACTGCCAACGATCCTGCTTTTGCAGCTTTATATATGCAGTATGGAAGATATTTGTTGATTTCGAGCTCTAGGCCAGGTACTCAGCCAGCCAATCTTCAAGGGATTTGGAACGATTTGCTTACACCACCATGGGGAAGCAAGTACACCACCAATATTAACCTAGAAATGAACTATTGGCCAACTGAAATTCTAAATTTATCGGCACTAAACGAACCACTTTTTAGTAAAATTAAAGGCTTATCTAAAACTGGTGCTGAAACTGCAAAGGCATATTACAATGCCCGTGGTTGGGTTTTACACCACAATACCGATTTGTGGAATGGAACAGCGCCAATCAATGCCTCAAATCATGGCATTTGGGTAAGTGGAGGTGGCTGGTTAAGCCAGCATTTGTGGGAGCACTACCAGTTTAGTAAAGATCGTAAGTTTCTGGAAAGCGAAGCCTATCCTTTAATGAAACAGGCTGCATTGTTTTTCGAAGATTTTTTAGTGAAAGATCCAAAAACTGGTTGGTTAATCAGTACTCCATCTAACTCACCAGAAAATGGTGGTTTAGTGGCTGGCCCAACAATGGACCACCAGATTATCAGATCGCTTTTCAGAAATTGCATAGTAGCAGCCGAAACGCTCAATGTAGATGCCGAATTCAGAAAATCGCTAGCTGAAAAAGTTAAACAGCTAGCACCAAATCAGATAGGCAAATATGGACAGTTACAGGAATGGTTAACAGATGTAGATGATACCACCAATAAACACCGTCATGTTTCCCATTTGTGGGGCGTTTACCCTGGAAATGATATTACATGGGATGACAATGAAAAAATGATGAAAGCTGCAAAACAGTCTTTATTATACCGTGGAGATGATGCTACTGGCTGGAGTTTGGCGTGGAAAATCAATTTCTGGGCAAGGTTTAAAGATGGCGATCATGCCATGAAACTGGTTAAAATGTTAATGAAACCAGCGAATAATGGCGCAGGTTCTTATGTGAATCTTTTTGATGCACACCCGCCTTTCCAGATAGATGGAAACTTTGGTGGTGCAGCTGGAATCGCTGAAATGATTGTGCAGAGTCATCAGGGCTATCTGGATATTTTACCAGCTTTGCCAGCAGCTATTCCAAGCGGAGAAATTAAAGGACTTCTGGCCCGAGGAGGTTTCGAACTGGATTTAACCTGGGATAAAGGTTTACTAACCTCACTTACCATAAAATCTAAAAGAGGAGGAAACTGTAAAATCCGTTACAAAAAGAACAACATCAATATCGAAACTACAGCTGGAGAAAGCTATAAACTGAATGGGGAGCTGAAAGCGCGATGAATCAACTTACGAAATCAAAAAGGACTGAGCGGGAGAAGATTTCGTCAGTTTTAGCCTGGATTAAAACACGCCAGATTTGCCTGAACATATCCGCGCGAAATTTCCCGAAGAGGTACGTGGGGACACGTACCTTGGCTAGGTGCCTTGGTTCGTGTCTCCACGAACCAAAAAGAATTCAATTTAAACGGTTGTGTTTATTACTGTTATTCTTTATCAATTTTTATGGAGGGGGTTCCCTTTATGCACAAAACCAAACCAGGAAAGACGTTTTATTAAATTCCAATTGGCTCAGTATTGCCGACGAAAAAAACAGCAATGCTTTTGATGGTTTTCAGTTAGCCAGCTATAAAACCTTAAACTGGAAAAAAGTAAATGTTCCGCATAATTGGGATCAGTACGAAGGCTATCAAAGGAAACTTCATGGCAATAAACATGGTTTTGCCTGGTACCGCAAAACATTTAAAACCAACGAAATTAATGCCGGAAAACGGTTTTTTCTTTATTTTGAAGGTGTAGGTTCTTATGCCACGATTTGGTTAAATGGCAAAAAAGTAGGCTATCATGCCGGAGGCAGAACAACTTTTACTTTGGATGTTACCCCAGCCATCAAATTAAATAATCAGGAAAATGTGCTGGCGGTAAGGGCAGATCATCCTGCAAATATCCAGGATTTACCTTGGGTCGATGGAGGTTGCGCTACAGAACGCGGTTTTTCAGAAGGTTCGCAGCCTATGGGGATTTTCCGTCCGGTACATTTAATTGTGACTAATGATATCCGAGTTGAACCATTTGGTATTCACATTTGGAACGATAATAAAATTTCAGCACAATCTGCCATTTTAAACCTGAGTACAAGTATTAAAAATTATAGTTTAAAGCATAAAAATGTAAGCCTAGTAAACAGATTGTTAGATCTGAACGGAAAAAAGATTAAAGAACTGAAAAAATCTCTTGTTGTTCCTGCCGGAAAAGAAATTCAGATCGATCAGCAGACCGATAAAATCATCAATCCTAAACTTTGGTCTTTAGAAAATCCATATCTCTATACTTTACAAACTACCATCATAGAGAATGGAAAAATTGTAGACGAACTAAAAACGCCCTATGGCATCCGTTGGGTAAGTTGGCCCATTGGAGAACAAGCGAACCAGAAACAGTTTCTGTTAAACGGAAAACCGGTTTTTATTAACGGGATTGCCGAATATGAGCATCTAATCGGGCAGAGTCATGCTTTTAGCAACGAACAGATAAGTTCAAGAGTTAGGCAAATTAAAGCAGCAGGTTTTAATGCTTTTCGTGACGCACACCAACCACATAACTTATTGTATTCTGATTATTGGGATAAAGAAGGAATTTTATGCTGGACCCAAATGGCTGCTCATATCTGGTACGATACGCCTGAATTTAGGAAGAACTTCAAATCACTTTTAACACATTGGGTAAAAGAACGCAGAAACAGCCCGGCAGTTGTTTTATGGGGTTTAGAAAACGAAAGTACTTTGCCTGAAGATTTCGCGAAGGAATGTACCGAACTGATTAGAAAACTAGATCCGACAGCTTCATCACAAAGAAAAGTTACCACTTGTAATGGTGGAAAAGGAACGGATTGGGATGTTCCCCAAAACTGGACCGGCACCTATGGTGGTAATCCGTTAACTTATGGAGAAGATCTTCAAAGGCAGGTTTTGGTTGGCGAATACGGTGCCTGGCGAACCATTGATCTTCATGATACAGATGCCAATGGAAAAGGTTACACGGAGAACAAAATGACCGATTTAATGGAAACCAAGGTGCGCCTGGCTGAATCGGTAAAAGATAAAACGGCTGGTCATTTTTTCTGGTTGTACAGTTCGCACGATAATCCGGGCAGGGTGCAAGGGGGAGAAGGATTGCGAGATCTGGATCGGGTAGGCCCGGTAAATTACAAGGGCATGTTTACACCTTGGGAAGAACCGACTGATGTATTTTATATGTTCAGGGCAAATTATGCGCCAAAACAAACTGAAGCTATGGTGTATATTGTTTCGCATACCTGGCCTAACCGTTGGAACAAACCAGGTATAAATGACAGTATTGTGGTGTATTCTAACTGCGATGAAGTAGAACTGTTTAATGATGTAAACGGCAAATCTTTGGGCAAAAGAAAACGTGGTGCAATAGGCACACATTTCCAATGGAATAAACTGAATATACAGTATAATGTATTGTATGCCGTAGGTTATGTAAATGGAAAAGCTGTTGCCAAAGATAAAATCGTGTTGCAGAATTTATCTCAAAGTCCAAATTTTAATGCGTTGATAAGCGATAAAAAGTTAACTGTTCCGGCGCAGGGATATAAATATGTGTACCGTGTAAATTGTGGTGGTGGCGATTATATTGATACCAATGGCAATCAATGGTCTGCCGATCGAAATTTAAGTGCTCCTGATAACTTTGGTTCAACCTCATGGACAGCAGGGTTTACGGGTATTCCAACTTTTTTTGCCAGTCAGCGTCGTACCTTTCAACCTATAGATGGCACCAAAGATTGGAAGCTTTTTCAAACTTTTAGATATGGCAGAGACCAGTTGAAATACCATTTTCCACTTCGGGACGGTGAATATCTGGTTGAACTTTATTTTATAGAACCCTGGCTGGGTATTGGAGGAGGTTTTGATGCTAAAGAAATGCGCTTATTTGATGTAGCATTTAATGGTAAAACTGTAATTAAAGATCTAGATATCTGGAAGGAAGCAGGAAGTAATACCTTATTAAAGAAAACGATTAAAACGACTGTTAAAGGTGGCTTTTTGGACATCAATTTCCCAGAAGTAAAAGTTGGTCAGGCCGTGATTTCGGCCATTGCTATTTCAGGTCTAAATCAAAACATCCAAGCTGCACCATCAAGCAAATCACTTTTGAGCAAAATTAAAAATGCAGCACTATGCGATTGGTTGGATATTGGAGATGAACAGTTTAAAGGTGAAAATTTAACCTTTACTGATCTGCCTTCAAATTTATATGGTGTCGAGTGGCTAAAGGCGTTACGCGGGCAGGAAAGTATTGAATTTACCGCAACTGATACTGTAGATACGTTTGTGGCGCTGAATATCAATAGCAGTGTGCCCCAGGGATTCGAAGACACCAAAACCTCATTGACCAATAGTAAGGATGAAATATTCAATCTTTATCGAAAAAGGCTGGTTCCCAATGAAAGAATAATTTTTGACAGTAGAATAGCCACTGTTTTTGTATTGCCGGTTACACATTTACAACCCGCTTACGATTTAAAAACCACCACTACTTATAAAGCTACTGATGGTATTTTAGAAGGAAAGGAGGTTGTGAAAGCAATTTTAATGGATAAACAGCGTGTAATTTTTAGTGAAGCTAGCCAAGGGAGCTTAACCTGGCAGCTATCAGTTGGCGTGGCCGATACCTATTCTTTAACCCTAAAATACCATAATCCATCAGAGCAGCTTTTGAAAGGGAAACTCGAGTTTTTATCGGCAGATGGAATATTAATGAAAACAGAAATGGTTGAATTTGCACCAACTAAAACCGGAAAATGGAACTACCTCAGTACCAATACTGGGAGCATGATTAATGCCGGGACTTATAAACTCAAATTGATTGCCACAGAAACCAAAGGACTGGCAGTTGATGCTTTAGATGTTCAATAAGATAAGATGGTACAATATGTAGCCAAAATCTTATATTAATGTTGATATTTAGTCATGCATATTTGTTTTAACCAAATTAATAAACGAGCCAACAAATAATGAAAGGACTTCCTGTAGTCGATCTTGCAATAATCTTCATTTATCTTGTTGGAATGATATTAGTTGGGGTTTATTTTTCGAGGAAAAATAAAAACTCCGAGCAATTTACAAAAGCTTCGGGCCTGATCCCCGGATGGGCGATAGGTTTATCAATTTATGCAACATTTTTAAGTAGCAATACTTTTTTAGGTGTGCCCGGTAAGGCTTTTGGTAGCAATTGGAATGCTTTTGTATTCAGCATTTCGATGCCATTAGCAGCATGGATCGCTTCAAAATATTTTGTTCCTTTTTACCGGAATACAGGCGAAATATCAGCCTATACCCATTTAGAAAAACGTTTTGGAGCATGGGCAAGGGTATATGCGGTAGTATGTTTCTTGTTAACGCAACTGGCCAGAATGGGATCGATATTTTTTGGAATTGCCCTGAGCTTACAAGCACTTACAGGCTATTCCATGCAAATGATTATGATCGTAATGGGCATTTGTATCATTGTTTATACCGTTTTAGGAGGAATTGAAGCGGTAATATGGACAGAAGTGGTACAAGCTGTAGTGAAAACTTTTGGCGCCTTGCTTATTCTGTATTTAATCATTTCGAATATGCCAGGAGGAGTTTCTAAGATTGTAGAGATCGGGAAATCGGCCAATAAATTTAGTTTGGGCAGTTTTAAGCTCGATTTTGTAGGATCGTCGTTTTGGGTGGTGTTGCTCTATGGTTTTTTTATCAACCTGAATAACTTCGGAATGGACCAAAACTACATCCAGCGTTATCATACGGCATCATCAAGTAAAGCGGCTTCGAAATCGATCTGGCTGTGTGTTTGGTTGTACATCCCAGCATCATTGCTCTTTTTTATTATAGGATCTTGCTTGTATGCCTATTATGAAATCAATCCAGATCTGGTACAGTCGATAAAACATCAGGTGGCTTTAGAGCGTTTGCCCCTACATACTTCGGCAGCAGAGGTATTGAAGGTACAGCAAGCATTACAGCCATCAGACTATGGCGATAAAATTATGCCACATTTCATGGTCACCAAAATTCCGATCGGCTTGGTTGGTTTAATTGTTTCTGCCATTTTATCTGCAGCAATGAGCACCATAAGTTCAGGGATGAATGCTTCGGCAACAGTATTTTCGGTTGATATTTATAAAAGATATTTTAAACCTGGTATTACCGAAAAACAGAATTTATCACTGTTACATTTGGCCACCATTGGCTTTGGTTTATTGGGTATGATTGCTGGTATTGCCATGATTGGCGTAAAAAGTATTTTAGATGTATGGTGGGAATTATCAGGCATTTTTGCGGCAGGAATGCTAGGACTATTCCTTTTGGGTATCATCAGTAGGCAAACTAAAAACCACGAAGCCATAACAGCAACAATAATCGGCATTGCCGTAATTATATGGATGACATTTTCTTCACTTCTTCCTCCGGAATATGAAGTTTTTAGAAATCCTTTACATAAAAACATGATTATCGTGATCGGCACTTTAACCATTTTTTTAGCAGGACTTTTCCTGACGAAAATTAAAAATAGAAAAACTAAAACAGCCCATTAAAAGCCATTCTGGTTTTATCAGGCAATTATATAGAACAATTTACCATATCAGAATATAATGGAAAACTCACAAAAAGGGTTCATCCCGGTAATGCTTACGCCTTTTTTAAGCAACGGGAACATCGATTACCCAGCACTTACACAGCTTACAGAGATTTATTTACAGGCGGGATCATCAGGTTTATTTGCCAATTGTCTGTCGAGCGAAATGTTCGAATTAACTGGCAAAGAACGGATTCAGGCCATAAAACATGTGATTAAAGTTGTTAACGGCGCCGTGCCTGTGGTAGCCACCGGAACTTTTGGTGGCGCCATTTCCGACCAGGCCGATTTTGTGAAGGAAGTGAGCGATGCAGGAGTGGAGGCTGTAATTGCGATTACCAGTTTACTTGCCGAAGAAAATGAAACAGATGAGGTTTTTAACGAAAGAGTATTCAATCTTTTAGACCTGACAGATAAAATTCCGTTAGGTTTTTACGAATGTCCGGTGCCTTATAAAAGAGTATTAAAACCACAACAACTAGCCGATTTTGTATCTACGGGAAGAGTGATTTATCATAAAGATACCTGCCTGGACCTTAGTCAGATTAAAGAAAAACTGAAACTGACAGCAGGTAAGACTTTTGGGCTATACGATGCATATATCGTACATGCGGTGGAATCTTTAAAAGCCGGAGCTTCAGGCTTATCTTGCATTCAAGGGAACTATTTCCCAGAATTAATTGTATGGCTCTGCGACCATTACAATGATGAAGCTTTTAAAGATGAAGTGCAGGTGGTACAACAGTTTTTAATCGATAACATGGATGTAATGCATAATGTTTATCCGGTAGTGTCGAAATATTTCCTGCAAAAGCGAGGGCTTAATATCTCGACTTTTACCCGCAGAAATGTTGGCTCGTTTACGCCAAGCATAGTAAAAGAAGTAGAAACATTGTTTGATGATTATACTTTGCTTCGCAATAATTTGAATATTAAGGTTTTTATATAGCGGCGCAATCGTCATCCTGAACTTGTTTCAGGATCTATTTTGCCAGACCTTATAGGTTTAAATCTAATTCAAATACTTCCTTTTATAGTCTAAAGGCGTCATCCCCGTAACTTTTTTAAAGTGCCGGTAGAAATTAGACACATTATTAAAACCACAATCAAAGCAGATCATTTCAGTTGGTAGCTTGTTTTCAATTAAAAAACGACAGGCATGGCTCACCCGAATTTCGATCAGAAAATCATAAAAAGTCTTCTTCGTCATGAGTTTAAAATACCTGCAGAAAGAAGTTACGCTTAAATTACTTAATGAAGCCACTTCTTCCAATGTAATATCCTTTTTATAGTTACTCAGGGTATAATTACAGATTTTATTGATTCGGAGTGTTTCAGACTCATTGCTTTGATAGAATGTGTTTTTGCTCGTTACAATTGTCGAAAATTCATCCGTTTCTGCCAATGTTTTTAGGATAGACAATAATATAATGATCCGGTCTAAATTGGTTGCATCCACAGCAGCCCGCATTAAATCAACCAGTTTATCTTTAGCTTTCCCTTTAATTACCATTCCGCTTTTTGCTTTTTCGAACAATTTAGGGATAAGATAAGCTTCAGGTAAAGTAAGCATGTATTTCCCCAAACAATCGGGCAAGAAATGAATCACCATTGCTTCAGTGGTAAGATCGGGGTTATTTTGAAAGTACTCATCTTTACAACGCCAGGTATGAGGCAGATTTTCCCCTAAAAGCACCATCTCATCAGGCACAAAATTGCTGATGTTATCGCCAATAAAACGAACGCCCTCTCCTTTGATTACATAATGCAATTCTAGCTCGGGATGGTAGTGCCAGATATTCCCAAAATCGGGTTTAATATCGTGGCGGATACTAAAAGAACTTTGTAAGGTAATTGGAACTTTATGAAAATGAGGTTTCATGTAACTAATAAATATTTGGTTAGGACTGTATTACAATATTCTACAAATTATGCCGCAGCGGTTTAAAGTTAACGAGTTTAATGATAACATCCTATATTAATTTGATAAAAACTATCAGGAAATAGTGTTTTTCATTGTTGAGTTTTGTACATAGCCGTAAAGGCATAACCCAAATATAAGCTGACAAATTATTTTTATATAAATTATTTGTTTATTAATAAATTATGAGACAGGGTAAACAAGGAGAAATTCTACTGGTTTCAAGTGGCGATTTACGGCTTTCAGCAAATCAAAATTGTTGGGCTGCTCAAGTCGAAATGGAGCGAAAATTAACTTTAGCCATCGAACAATTCGGCTGGAAAGTTAAACGTGCGCATCCTTATAATTCAACAAAAAAACACGGCTTTATCGATTCGCAAAGAATGGGTATGGATATCTTTAGAAATATTGATCCTGACCAGCCTTTAATAGTAGCAGAAAGTGTTTGGCAATACTCACATCATGTACTTGCAGGGCTTACCACACATCGCGGACCAATATTAACCGTAGCCAACTGGAGCGGACAATGGCCTGGTTTGGTAGGTATGTTAAATCTGAACGGTTGTTTAACCAAGGCAGCTATACTTTATAGTACTTTATGGAGTGAAAATTTTACGGATGAATTTTTTACCGATGGTCTGCAAGAATGGCTCACAACCGGCAAGGTCAGTTACGATCAAAGTCATGTAAAAAGTTTTGCCTTAAGTAAGATCCCACTAAGCGACGACAAGAAAGGAAGAACTTTTGCCAAAAGCTTAAAAGAGCGAAAAGTGATCATGGGCGTGTTTGATGAAGGCTGCATGGGTATGTACAATGCTATCATTCCCGACGAACTGCTGCACAAAACCGGTTTCTTTAAAGAGCGCCTAAGTCAATCCGCATTATATGCAGGTATGCTGCAGGTTACCAATGGCGAAGCAGAGGCCGTTTTAGACTGGCTTTTGCAAAAAGGAATGACCTTTAACTGGGGAACTGACGAGGAGACACAGTTAACCAAAAGGCAAACACTTGAACAATGCAAAATGTACATTGCTGCTCTTAGGATTGCGGATAATTTTAGCTGTGATACTATTGGAATCCAATATCAACAAGGATTAAAAGATTTAACCGTTGCGAGCGATTTAGTAGAGGGTTTATTAAATAATGAAGACCGTCCGCCGGTATCTTCTGTAGATGGTAAAGAGCTTTACCCAAAACGTGCTTTACCACATTTTAACGAGGTAGACGAATGTGCCGGTTTAGATGCCCTGATAACCTACAATCTTTGGAAAGAATTAGGCATGACCGGAGAAAACACCCTACACGATATCCGTTGGGGTGAATATTATAAAAATGACGCCGTAGACGGTTTTGTTTGGCTATTTTTAATCTCTGGTGCTGCGCCACCTGCACATTTTATTGATGGTTATGCCGGAGCAAGCAGCGATAGGCAGCCAGCTATGTATTTCCGTTTAGGCGGTGGATCGTTAAAAGGCATCAGTAAACCAGGTTTCATTGTTTGGAGCCGTGTTTATGTAATGGATAATGAATTACATTGCGATTTGGGCGTTGGGGAAGTAGTAGCTTTGCCTGAGGAAGAAACCAAAAAACGTTGGAACGGAACAACACCCGAATGGCCAATTATGCATGCCATTTTAAAAGGTGTAAGCCGCGATCAGTTGATGGCCAGACATAAAGCCAACCACATTCAGGTGGTTTATACTAATTATGAAGCGGGGGCACAAGAAGCTTGCCGCATTAAAGCAGCTGCCATGGATGAACTTGGCTTAAAAGTGCATTTTTGTGGAGATGTGAATCTAAAAAAAACAAATACAATTTAAATATAAAGACATGAAATCATCAATTTTAGCTTTGCTGTTAACTTTCTCTAGTGTTACCGCAATTTTAGCCCAGAACAATGCGGATAAGGAAGCTTATACTAAAATGATTACCGAACGCTCAGCTAAAATCGTAACCAACCTGGGTATTACCGATCCGAAGAAAACAGAAAAGGTAACGATAATCATCAGAAATCAATATAGCAATTTAAACGATATCTATGCCGCACGCGACATTCGTGTTAAAGCAATTAAAGAAAAAAACAAAGACAATAAAGTGGCGCGCGATTCGGCTCTTGCTAAAGATAGCCGTATGGTAGAAGCATCATTAGTTAAACTGCATAAAAAATACATCAGCAAACTTTCTGCGCAACTTACCAATGAACAGGTTGAGCTGGTTAAAAATGGCATGACCTACAATGTACTGCCGATTACTTACAAGGCGTATCAGGAACAAATTTTAACTTTAACCGAAGATCAAAAAAAACAAATCCTGATCTGGTTAACAGAAGCAAGAGAGCATGCTATGGATGCAGAATCGTCAGATAAAAAACATGCCTGGTTTGGAAAATATAAAGGCAGAATAAATAATTACCTATCGGCTGCCGGATATGATTTAAAAAAGGAAGGAATAGCGTGGGAGAAGCGTAGAAAAGCAAAAGCAAAAACAAACTAGGGGTGCTAATGGAGCGTGTTTAAACACTCCAATATTTTTTTAACTTTTTTATTCAAGAATATTTCATTTATATATGAATTTATACTTATATTGTAGTGTGAATTAAATCACTAAATAGCTTATAGCGAGAAGGTTGCTTTTGTCTTGATAAGATTATATAGTAATCCTTTATATTTAGTCTAAAAAATGGATTTTATTTCACTATTGCAAAGTTAAAATATACTTTCTAACCAATAATTATTTAATCCAAAAACAGAAATATGAGCCGTTACAAAGACAATTAATGTTAGATAGATTTTTAAAATAACGCTGTCTAATTCTTTTGCCTAACTAGCAAGCTGTAAAAAGAGAATAACAAACAAACCCATCCTTAACCGGAAACACTATTGAATAAACTGTATAAAGCAATTGCAGGTTTATTATGCTAAGAGAAATTGATTAAACCCAAAGTTTAGCCGATATCAATTAGATGAATTAGTAAAAAAAACTAACCAAATAACAAATATGAACTCAAAATTTTTACGAAAAACCTCATGGGTTTTAGTGCTCATGCTAATCACATGTACCGCTGTTTTTGCCCAACAAAAGCAGATCACCGGTAAAGTGGTCGACAAAAAAGATGGGCAGCCCGTTCCCGGTGTAACTGTTGGGATACGTGGTAAAACCAATAATGTAAGCACCAACGATAAAGGAGAATTTGCACTGATTGCCGATCCGGCCACTGACGCCCTGGTATTTTCATTCATCGGCTACGCTCGTCAAATTGTTCCTTTAGCTGGAAAAACGAACATCACCGTAAACTTTGTAGAAGACAATACAGCATTAGATGATGTGGTGGTTATTGGTTACGGAACCAAGAAAAAATCAGAAATTCTTGGTGCTGTAGCAACTATTAGTGGTGCTGAAATTCAAGATGTTCCTGCACCTAACTTAGCAGGCGCATTGAGAAATAGAATTGCTGGTGTCGGCGTGAGTCAATCATCAGGCAGACCAGGTTCGCCAATTACTTTAAATATTAGAAATTCTACTACTACCACTGCCGCGGCTGGTACCACAGATGAACCACTTTATGTTGTAGATAATATTACCGTTACCAGAGAAGCTTTCGATAATATCGATGCCTCTATGATTGAAAATTTAACATTTTTAAAAGATGCTTCTGCTGCAATTTATGGTGCTGCTGGTGCTAAAGGTGTTATTTTGGTTACTACAAAAAAAGGAAGAATAGGTAAACCAAGTATCACTTACAATGGTTATCTAGGCATTTCTGACGCGATTAAGGTGCCAAAGATGTTATCTGGATATGATCATGCATTATTATTAAATGATACGTTCCGTTCTCAAGGTGCTGCTGCATCAGACTACTTTGCTCCAGAAGATTTGGAATATATCAAAACGTTGGATTATAAAAGCTGGTACGATGAAGTTTGGCAAGCGGCTACCACACAAAGACATAATATCGGTATTTCTGGTGGGAGTGATAAAATTACCTTTTTTGCAGGAGGAAGTTACCAGGGTGAAAATGGAAACTATGCAGGGATGAAGTTTAATAAGTATTCATTCAGAAGCGGCGTGGTTGCAACAGTAGCGAACGGCTTAAAAGCTGATGTGAATTTTAATGTTGATTATGGCACTAAAGAACTACACCATAATACCCAGGATAATGATGCGCCCTTTTTTGAAAGACTTATCACAATTCCAAGATGGGTTCCAATTAGTATAGACGGTAAATATGTGAACTATAACGTTAACGGAGTTAACTCTAGTAATATTAATCCGTTGGCCATTTCTGAGTCTGGTTATTATAATAACGGTTCAAATAAATCATACCGTATCAATGCCTCATTAACTTACGAACCAACCTTTTTGAAAGGGCTTGTCATTCGTGGACAAGTTTCGCAATCAAGTGGGTCATCAAAAAACACGCAATATGTAGCACCTTTTACGCTGTACAACTTTGTGAAAAGAGGGAACAACCAAGAATTATTTACCAATCAATTACCAACGGCTACCGCACCTACTTTTCAACCAACGAGTGCAACGAATTCAAGTTTCACGCCTGGCCTAAGTGATAATAATAGCTACCAGTTTTTTCTAACGCTTCAATACAATAAAACTATTGGAAAACACACTTTTGGTATTTTAGCTGGTGCGGAGCAAAGTGAAGGTAATACACAAAATTCAACTGTTCGTTATACAAATCAGCTAATCCCAGGGGTAGACCAGTTTTGGGCTTATGACATCAACACATTAGTGGCATCAAACCTAGATAGAACAGCAGTTTCTAAACGTTCTGGTTTTGCTCGTTTTAGTTATGATTTTGATAAGAAATATCTTCTTGAAGGTATTGCCCGTATCGACGCATCGTCTAACTTTGCATTAGGGAACCGTTGGGGTGTCTCGCCAAATATTGGGATTGGATGGGTAGTGAGTCAGGAAAATTTCTTTAAAAACAGCAATGCACTTAGTTTTATCAATTTCTTAAAATTAAAAGCAAATGTTGGTATTACTGGTGATGACAGGGTTGGGGTTCGTTTATGGCAAGATAGATTCCAGATTGATGTAACCAATGGATACATCTTTGGAAATGCCAATTCAAACAGTTTAAACCGTTCACGTTTGGCTAATCCTGATATTACCTGGGAAAAGAAAAGAACAATCAACGTTGGTTTAGAAACTTCAATGTTTAACAACAAGCTTGATATTAGTATTGAGGCGTTCCAAAACTATACTTATGATGGTTTCGAATTGGGTGCAAATAATCAATACCCACAATATTTTGGCACGCAGGCACCAGTGTTAAATTACAGGCAACATTATAACTGGGGTTCTGAGTTCAGTATTGGGTACAAAGCGAAGCTTGCAACAGATTGGAATCTTAGTGCGAGCATGAACTTCTCTTATGGTAACTCCGTTACAGACAGAATTCTTTATACAGCTGGGAACTTAATTAATAATACATTCCCTAACTTACAATTGTTCGGTACTGATCCACGCAAGTACAATACCAGCAATTACGGTTTAACTAACCTGGGCATGTTCAGAACTCAGGGCGAAGTTGATGCCTGGATGGCAAAATATCCAAACTACAGAATTTATGATAAAATTCCACAAGCCGGGTGGTTGTATTATGAAGACACCAATGCCGATGGTGTAATCTCTGATAGCGATTTAGCGCCTTTATATAACAATACCAATGCATTTTTTTCTTCTGGTATCTCGTTGAATTTAACTTATAAAAACTTCAGTTTAAACACTAATATCAATGCACGATTTGGTGGTAAAATTTTCTACGATAGCCGGGCGAGAACAGCTCCTTCAAAAACCAGAAATACGCTGGATATCTGGACAGATCGCTGGACATTAGAAAATCCAATGAATGGTAAATATCCAAGGTTTGATGATCCATCATTAGGAATAAACTCTGATTTTTGGGCTGTTGATGGAACGATGATCCGTATCAATACCATGACTTTAAGCTATAAAGCACCTACTGCTTTCGCAAATAAATTAGGAATTGGCGGTGCCCGTATTCTACTAACAGGAAATAATCTTTGGACTATTGTAAATCCTCTGCCTTATAAAGATCCTTATACTTCAAGTGCATGGGATTATCCAATGTTGAGAACGATATCTTTAGGATTGAGTGTTAACTTATAATTTTTAGAGCAATGATTAATTACATAAAAAACAATATAAAAAGGGCAGCAGTTATTTTAACTATTGCCGCATGTTTACCAGCATGTGTAAATAAAGATGAGTTTTTCTTATTACCAGATACAGGCGGTATCGATCAGGCGATATGGGATAATGAGGGCTCTGTACAATTACATCTTAACAGGGTGTATGATGTAGCTATGTATCAATTTCCATTGCAGCTAACTCCTGATCGTTATGGTGTTCACTATGCAAGTGATGAGAACTATTTTCCTGATGGTGATGCAAACGCAAAAGCTACACTTGGACTACAAGGTGTGTTGGGAAATAACGATGTCAGGTATACCGGTAATACCTATGGCGGTAACCCAGGTCAGAATAAATATTGGGACATTGCCAGATGTAATGATGCCATTGCCAATCTTCCTAACAGTACAATGCTTACCCCTAAAAAAAATGAATTGCTGGGGCAATATTATGCACTTAGGGCGATAACCTATTTCGAGTTGGTTAAAGTTTATGGTGGTGTTCCGCTTCCATTAACGCCGCAAGGTGGTGATAGTATTTACGATGAAGGTAGAAGGCCGGCTAAAGAGTGTTTTGCGGCAATATTAAGTGATTTAAATAACGCAATAATCCTTTTAGAAGGCTTTAATCCAGGTGATGCCGACGGAAGAGGTAAAATCACTAAATTGATTGCCACATGTTTAAAAGCAAAAGTGTTATTGTATTGGGCAAGTCCTCAATTTAATCCAACAAATGATGCAAAACATCCTTATCAGGCTTCGAGATGGGCTGACGCTTTAACTGCCAACAAGGAAGCTTATGACATGTGTGTTTCGGCCGGAAAAAAGTTAATGCCAAATTATTTAGACATTTTCCGTGTAGAAAGTGGAAACACTGAGGCAATCCTGGTAAGAACCTATTCAAATACAGTACCTAATAGAGGAAATAATACCGAAGTGCGTGTTAGGCCAGCCTCAGAAGGTGGAAGTACTGGCTTTCCAAATACTTATTTTGTACCTACTACAAAAATGTTGAATGCCTATCCAATGAGAGATGGTAAGCCTTTTAATACATCTACGGCTTTTCCGTATGATGCAACCATGTTCTGGCAAAATAGAGATCCAAGATTTGAAGCTACTTTTGCTACAAACGGATCGGTGTATCCATTGAGTGGAAACGCAAATAGAAAACAGTGGACTTACAATCTTGCAGTTGGAGAGAGCAGTGGAGTAGCTGTATATGTAAAGCGTTTTTCTACGCCTACATTAACCGCAAGCGCTTCTACTTACAGTAGTTCTGTTGGTGGCGGAAGTGGCATGGATTGGATCGAACTTAGATTTGCAGAGGTAATGTTGAATTATGCTGATTGTATGAACGAAACAGGAAATATCGCAGGTGCAAAAGATTTAGTGAGACAAATTCGTCAAAGAGCAGGAGTAGTAGCAGGTGATTCTGATTACGGACTAGCGTTGGCAGGAAGCACGCCACAATTGCGTAATTTAATCCTTGGTGAAAGACAAATTGAATTCGCTTTCGAAAATAAACGCAATGCAGATTTGAGAAGATCTCGCACTATGCACTTACTAACTGGGAATATGTCTAAACTGGAAGTCCAGTTGGTAAATCCTCCATCCGGATCAGACCAGAAAGATAAAAAAGTATTAGAAGATCCAACAGTTCCTGGAGGTACAACATTGTTCAGAGAAACTTTAAACATTAATGATAAAGCAACTTATACCAAGTATTTTAAAAATGTTGTAATAACAAACACAACGTATTTACCATATAACGTACCAGAGTTTCATTACTTCTATACCTTCCATAATGATTTTGTGAGTTTCGGTAACAAAATCCTTCCAACAATTGGATGGGCTGGTGGTACGTTTGACCCACTTGATTAGTATTTAAAGCATAAATGTTTCAGTTGATCTGACTAAAAATTAAAATAATGAAAACTAGATATATTAATAAGTTACTCATCGGGTTATGCTTGATTCTTTTCGCTTCTTGTAAAAAAGAATCAGCGAACATATTTAACATGTTCGAAGATGTTACCGTAACCTACAACAATAGCGATCCCCGTTGTGTTACCGATTATAAAGTAATTAACGACAAAGAAGAAGTATGGATTGATTTTACCATAAACTCTGCTAAAGAAGATATGTACTCTTATGTATTTGAGGTTTCTGCAGGTACAGCTCAGGCTACACGGTATACGATCGCAATTTCAGATCCTACCAAACGCAGAAGTTTTTCAGCAATTATTAAACTTCCAAATACCGCTTTTCCTGCAGCTGCGCTTCGTGATGGTAAACAAAGCTATCGTATCTGTGCATTGAATGAAAAGGGGGTATTCATTGGTGATGGATACAAAAAAGTAACAGTTGACGTAAATCCAAGTTTTATGATTTATGCCAATAGAGATATTTATTTACCAGATACCGTTGCAAAATCTTTACCAAGCTTTTTCTCACTTAATGATGCTACAAGTTTTAGTTACACAAATGCATCAGCTAATGCTGCAAAGATAGATTTTGGTATATATAGAAAACCTGGTTCCAATTCAACAGCTCAAACACCAACTTGGGTCGTTAATTTATTCTCCCCAAGTGTTGCTACTAATCCATTAACAGTTTATGATATTAGCGGCTTTAGTCCTAAAAGAACCACTAAATTTAGTCAGCCAGTTACCGGACAAGCCAATGCATTTCTGACTACCGCAATTTCGGGCTCTTCTATAGAGACTTTGGCTAAAGCGAGGGCAATTACTTTTAACGAAACTACTCAAACCGCTCCAGCTAACGGTTTGGCGGCAGGTAATGCGGTGTTTTTTCTTACTCCGGAAGGCAAATACGGTATGTTATATATAAATGCAGTTACTTCCGATTTACAGAAAAGACCATTTATTAATGTCAGTGTAAAAATTCAACGATAAATGCCTTTCTCGGCGGCTAGTACCGCCATATATTTGGTTTGAAAAAAGGGAGCAGCGATTGCTTCCTTTTTTTTATTTAACTCGCAATTTTTAAGATCAAAATTCAAAGGGGCATTTATTTTGCCCCTTTTTCGTTTGTAAATATTCTTTTACCAAAACTTTAAAATAAGCGTTTTAATAACGTTTTTAAGTTTAAAACAGGCTGAAACTCAAAATTCAAATACTTTTTATTTAAATATTATATTTATATATGAATTTAATATCTACCTTGTATATCAGTTATTGTAATCAATTTAATTTGCTGGAAGGATTTTTATTGAATGATAATATAGTACAATAGCTGGAGAAAATTATACATAAAATAGAGATTTTTTACGTGCAATTTTGAAATATAATATACTTTCTAACCAAAATAATTATCGAAATTAAATAAAATAATGAGCCAAATCACCGCATAACATTTTCATTTTTTTTCTGGAAAGCTTTTCAGCCCTGCTTCAGTTTATAGCGCCAGATAAAATAATATTTAACAGAAAAAAACTAATTCATTAAGCCTCTCCATACATAAAGTTTAAAATTTAGCGCAATAAGATCTTTGATTAAGGATGTGCAAGTCCTCAACAATAGAATTAAAAACTAACCAAATAATAAGATGAACTTAAAATTGTTACGCAAAATTTCTTTGTCCTTGCTTTTTATGCTATTGGCAAGCACAATTCTTTTTGCTCAGGACCGAAAGATTACGGGTAAAGTTGTAGATCAGGCAGATGGACGAGGAATTCCTGGAGTAAACGTAAGTCTAAAAGGTGTTCCAAGCAATGTGAGTACAAACTCAGATGGGATTTACACCATACAGGTAAAATCAAACAGCGATGTGCTTGTGTTTTCATACATCGGCTATGCCCGACAAACCATCCCAGTAGGCACACAAACAACAATCAATGTAAAACTGGTTTCTGATAACCAAAATTTAGATGATGTTGTGGTTGTAGGTTATGGTACACAAAAAAAAGTTACTTTAACAGGTTCAGTATCAACAGCCGATATTAAAAAGGTAGAAGATGTACCAGCGTTAACTTTAAGTGCAGCCTTAAGAGGAACGGCACCCAACCTTAACATTTCTGGTGGCACACAAAGACCAGGGCAGGGAACAACGATTACCATCCGAAATCCCGTTGCATTTGCCAAAGACGGTGGGCAGGGTACAAACCCGATATTTGTAATTGATGATATTATCAGAACACAGGCCGATTTCGATCTCTTAGATCAGAATGTGGTAGAAAGCGTTTCTGTACTAAAAGATGCTGAAGCAGCAATTTTTGGGGTTTCTGGTGCAAACGGAGTAATTATAGTACGTACTAAAAGAGGTAAAACCGGTGCGCCAAAAATTAATTTCAGCTCGTCGGTTGGTTTTTCTGATGCCACTAAACTGCCCAACATGATGAGTGGTTTACAGCTTGGTAATTTTGTAAATGATTATCTAGATGCAAACGTTTATCAGCAGGTTACAGCTGGTGTGGAAAGAAAAAATTCCTATATAAACCCTGCCGATGGATTTAAAGTTGTGGATGGTGTTACAACCACCAAAGAACCTTTATGGTATACACCAGATGAATTGGAATATTTTGAAAGCCATAACAACAACTGGTTAAAATCTGCATTTCAAACTTCGAATATGTATCGCCAGACATTAAATATAAGTGGTGGTACTGATAAGGTTACTTATTTTGTAGGTGGCGATTATATTACCCAGAATTCGAACTTTAAAGGTGTTAACTCTAGCAAATATGGCTTAAGAGCAAGTATCGATGCTAAATTAGGCAAGGGATTAACCGTTTCTGCATCAATTAGTACCGATGTTAGTCAGTCGAAAAGTTACTTTTACAAACTGAACGGTACCAGTGAGAGTTTAGATAATGATGTGGCAACCCTGCAGAATGTTAACCCTTGGTCTGAGTATTTTATTAATGGTAACCCGGTATTACTGGGCACAAATGCTGGTGGTGGTTTAGAGAATGTAAACTTTTTCTTAATACAGAATACAGATAATTTTACCAGTACTAAAGCTTACGTAATGAATATGTTAGGTAAAATAACCTATCAAATACCAGGCGTAAAAGGCTTAACAGCTACGTTTACAGCAAATAAAAATATAAATGCCAGCAATGGAAAGCAATTTGGTACTACATTTAACTATTACAAATATGCCGGTTTAGGTTTAAACAGCCATATCCCAGGTGGTGCTTTATTATCGGTTTCCTCTATTAGAAATGGTGATAGAATACGTTTGAACCCGATATTCAGCGAATCTTATCAGTTAAATGGTGGTTTTACTTACGACCGTACTTTTGGTAAACACAGTATATCTGCAACAGCTTTGTTAGAGCAAAGAGAATCAGATCAGGAAGGGGTATCGGCTATGGTTGAAGGTTTGGTTACCGGTGCATTACCTTACCAAACATTTGCAGTTGGTACACAAAGTTCAAATCAGGTAGGTTTGGTTAATCAGTTTGGTTTCCAATCGCTTATTTCGCGTATAAATTACGATTACGATAATAAATATCTTTTACAATTGGTTTATCGTAGAGATGGCAGTTCCAGGTTTGCTCCAGGTCGCAACTGGGGTAATTTCCCGGCGGCTTCTGCCGGATGGGTAGCATCACAAGAGAAATTCTTTAAAGATCATGTTAAATTCATGGATTTTCTAAAGTTTAGGGTTTCAGTAGGTTTAACAGGTACAGATAATACCAAACCTTATCAATACCTGGTATCTTACAACGTGGGTACAGGTAATAACGGTGGAGCGGTTTTTAATAATGGCGATAGAACCATCGGTGTTAAAACAAATATTGCTATTCCGAATGAGAATGTTGTTTGGGATCACTCGTTAAAAACCAATTATGGGGTAGACATGGCTTTCTTGAAAAATAGACTTACCGCAACAGCAGAATATTTCTGGAGCCATAATTACGATATGTTAACCACGCTATCTTCTTCTGTACCAGCTGTTATCGGCGCAGCGGTTCCGACAGAAAACTTTGGTATTGTAAACACTTTTGGCTACGAGCTTAGTTTAACATGGAAAGATAAAATTGGTGAAAATTTAAGCTATAGTTTCTCTCCATTCTACACCTGGAATGATAATAAATATATCAGGTATGATTTGGCATCGGGAAAAATCGGTACGCTTGAAGACTTAACCGGCCAATCAAACGATCCTGGTTATTTTGGATACAAATCTTTAGGTATTATCAGGACACAAGATGAGGCTAATGCCATTATTGCGCAACGTATAAATGGATCATCTGTAGGAAATGACCCTAAAAAAGTTAAAATATTAGATAACATTTTGCAGCCAGGCATGATTAATTACGAAGATGTAAATGGCGATGGTGTAATTACTGTTGCTGATAAACAATATGTTACTAACCGTCAAACTAACCATAATTATTTGGGTTTAAACTTTAATGTGGGTTATAAAGGCCTTAGTCTTAACGTAGTTGGAGGTTTGGCGTGGGGAGGTTACACCAGCATTGGTGGCTTAAAACCGAGCGGAACAAGTGCATCAGTTTATGGAAATAGGGCAGCGTATTGGGCCGATCATTGGACCAAAACAAACACCAGTGCTGCTTACCCTAACCCTTATTTTACCAGTGCATTCGAAGAAAGTGATTTCTGGTTGGTATCAGCCACTCAATTGGGAATTACAAATGCGAATTTAAGTTATTCAATCCCAGCTAAATTAACACAGAGGGTAGGTATAAATAGCATTAGGTTATTTGCACAGGCTACTAACCCAGTTCAGTTCATTAATCCATTTCCAGATAACTATAGAGATTTTCTTTCTCCGGTTGGTACTTATCCAACATTAAGAACAATTTCTTTTGGTATAAATGTTGGCTTATAATTACAAGAAATATCATGAAACCATCATGAGCATACCGCTCACAAAGCCTGATAAATATGCTCATTATAGCTTCATAACCATTAAAAAACTATATTCTGATGAAAAAATTAATCATATTAATCACAATTTCTGCCTCACTTACAATGCTATTCAGCAATTGTAAAAAAGTATTGGAAAAGCAAGATTTGGGCAACTTTGTTGCTGAACAAATTTATAATGATTCCGTTACTGCAACCTTAAGCATGAATTATATTTATGGCCAAAATCAGCCATCATGGTTTGGTAATGTAGGCGGTTTAAGCAGTTCGGTAAATTCATTGTCTGATGAGCAATACGGAGATAACGTATTTGTAAAAGGCACAGCGACCATCGAATCTGTTACCGATCTGGGGAATTTGAATACTGCTGGTAATTATGTAAAAATCAGGTCTATTAATATGTTCATTAGAGACATTAATAATGGTACCCTTGCACCAGGAACAAAAAAGCGTTTTAATGCACAAGCCACATTCTGGCGGGCATTTAGGTATTTCGAACTGGTTAAGCTTTATGGGGGTGTGCCTATTGTACTTACCCCATTGGATGCGGTAGGCGAAGAGGCGAAAAAAGCTGCGTTATTACCAAGAAGTAGTACTTCCGAAACTTTTGCGCAAATTGCTAAAGATTTAGATACCTGCATAAAATATCTGCCAACCAAATGGCCGAGTAATGCAGATTATGGCCGCATTACTAAAGGCGCAGCATTAGCTTACAAAGGCAAGGTATTGATGTATTGGGCAAGTCCGGAGTTTAATCCTACAAACGATCAAACAAGATGGAAAGCAGCTTATGATGCCAATGTTTTAGCGGTTGAAAATCTTTCAGCCAATGGTTTTGGTTTATATTCAAAATTTGATGTTACCATGTGGACAACGGAGGGAAGCAATGGAGGAAGTACCCCTCGTAACCCTGAGGCAGTTTTAACTACCCAATATAATATGGCTACAACCGATTTGGCTCAAAACAATAACACCTATCCTAATGCAACTGTACCAAGGTACATTGGGACTTCGGGTGGTTCTAATTTACCAACATACGATATGGCCTTGGCTTTCCCGATGAAAGATGGTAAAGATGCAGGCACTTCTACCAAATATCCATACAGCTTGGCTACTTTTTACAAAGACCGCGATCCGAGGTTTGATCAGACAATAGCTTATAATGGAGCTAATTGGCCATTAAATGCCAATCCCAACTATCGTTTATGGACTTATAATTATACAAAAGGATCGACCACGCTTAGTACAGAATCGCAGGCAACATCCAGCGGTTTTTACTTAAGAAAAGCCATTGATCCGGCTTTAACAACAAGCAATTTTATGTATGCAGGTACCGATTGGATCGAAATCCGTTACGCTGAAGTATTGTTGAATTTAGCCGAATGTGCAGCTGAGATTGGTAATACCGGACAGAGCCAGGAGGCTTATGCCAACCTCATCGCGATTAGAAAACGTGCAGGTATTGAGGCTGGAACTGATGGGCTTTATGGTTTAACCGCCGGAATGAGCGGCGCTCAACTGGTAACTGCAATTATGCGAGAAAGAAGAATTGAACTTGCTTTTGAGGGAAAACGCTTCTGGGATTTAAGAAGAAGAAAATTACTGGAAACAACCTTAAACGGTAAAAGAAGGCTGGCAATTAACATTGCACTAAAAAATACGGGGACAGGTACTGATTATATATTAGGCACAAGAGATGCAGCTGCTGCAATCAATTTGGATGCTTTTTATACCACCAATTTTACAGTTACAACAAAAACTCTCGATACTTATGATATTGCTTATCAAGCTGGCGTATACTTCTTTGGCATACCAACCGCATCGATTCAAAACAATATCAATCTCCAGCAAAACAACACCTGGGGTGGAGCATTCGATCCATTAAAGTAATTACAGAAGATCTTCGGAGCGGTTTGCTCACCGCTTTGGTTTTTTTATGTTTGGTTTGAAAAAGGGAACATTAATTTGTTTCCTTTTTTTTTATTTAAGAATGTTACATTTATATATGAATTTTATTCCTATCTTGTAACATGGCTGCGAGAATGAATTTAATTTGTTACAGGCATTTTTGTTAATTGATAAGATGATACAATAGATAGCCAAAATTATACATTAAACAGCTGCTTTTTGCATGCAAATTTGAAAGATAATATACTTTCTAACCAAAATTATTTACAAGGATAGACAAAGAAATGAGCCACGATTTTGAATATCAGCGATTAGATTTTTCTGCTAATTAAAAATATTTCGTAATTTCTTTCTCTTCCCAACTAACAACACAAATGAAAAAGAACATTTTAAATCTGTTGCTAACAACAGCATTAATACTCTCCGCAAATTATACGTTTGCCCAATATCCAAATATTCCTGCCAATATTAAAAAATCATCCGATTCGATGATGAAAGAAGCCTATCACCAATCTGATATTGCCTGGGAGAAAGCAAAGCCTATTATTGCAAAAGAGGCAGCTCAAGGCAAGCCATATATTCCTTGGGCGGGTAGACCAACTGACTTACCACAATCAGATTTATTGGCTTTTCCGGGTGCAGAAGGCGGTGGTGCCTATAGCTTTGGTGGCCACGGCGGTAGGGTTATTGTAGTTAAGAATCTAAATGATAAGGGACCTGGTTCTTTGCGCGATGCCTGTGAGCAAGGTGGTGCAAGGATTGTGGTATTTAATGTTTCAGGGATCATCAGATTAAAAACCCCGCTTATTATCCGTGCACCTTATATCACTATTGCAGGTCAAACCGCACCCGGTGACGGTGTTTGCGTAGCTGGCGAATCGGTTTGGTTAAATACGCATGATGTGATTATACGTTTTATGCGTTTTAGGAGGGGGGAAACCTTTGTTGGCCGTCGCGATGATGCCATTGGTGGAAATCCAGTAGGTAACATTATGATCGATCACGTTTCGGCAAGCTGGGGATTGGATGAAAACATGTCGATGTACCGCCACATGTACAATGATAGTACCGGCAAAACCGAAGAAAAATTGGGAACGGTTAACATCACGATACAAAACTCTATTTTCTCTGAGGCATTAGATTATTGGAACCATGCTTTCGGTAGTACCTTAGGCGGAGAAAACTGTGCCTTTGTTCGTAACCTTTGGGCTGATAATGGCGCCCGTAACCCATCAATCGGCTGGAACGGCATATTTAACTTCGCCAATAACGTGGTTTTTAACTGGAACAACCGCTCTACAGATGGAGGAGATTATACCGCACAATACAATATCATCAACAACTTTTACAAACCAGGTCCGGTTACAGAACTAAAAGATCCGATCAGTTACCGCATTTTAAAACCAGAATCTGGCCGCAGTAAATTACCTTATGTTGTTTTTGGTAGGGCTTATGTTGCTGGAAATATCATCGACGGTAATGAAAAAGTAACCAGAAATAACTGGGATGGAGGTGTTCAATTAGAAGATAAAAAAGGAAATTTAATGTCTTTCGATGAAGCAAGTAAATATTTTGCTGCAATGAAAGCTAAGAACCCGTTTCCAATGCCTAAGATTAGCATTATCCCTACTTTAAAAGCTAAAGAATATGTATTGGCAAATGCTGGTGCCACTTTACCAAAAAGAGATCCGGTTGATACACGTGTAATTAAACAGGTTGCCACAGGTAAAATCGAAGTACATCCTGATGCTAAACCATCTGCTTTTCAATTCGAACACCGCAGGTTGCCTGGCGATTCTTACAAGCAAGGCATCATTACAGAAGTTTCTCAGGTTGGAGGTTACCCAGAATATAAAGGCACACCATATAAAGACAGTGATGATGATGGCATGCCTGATGCTTACGAGCTTAAAAATGGTTTAAACCCTAAGGATGCATCTGATGCTGCTAAAATTACAAAAAGTGGTTATGCGAACATCGAAGTATATTTAAATAGTGTTGTTCCGGTCTCAATTGTTAAGCCTAACTAATATGCGTACCTGGAATTCAATTTTTGGCATAATAGCGCTTTGTGGCATTGGAAATGTAGCTTTTGCACAATATCCGGTAATCCCGGAGGCTATGGAAAATAAAGCCGATTCGCTTTTAAAAAGTATTGAAGAAAAATCTGAACTGCAATTTTTAAAAGTAAAACACATTGTAGATGAAGAAGCCAAACATGGTAAACCTTATATTCCATGGGCAGCAAAACCAGGCGATTTGCCGCAGGCTAAAACAGTGGCCTTTCCGGGTGCTGAAGGTGGTGGTGCTTATTCTTTTGGTGGCCGCGGTGGAAAAGTTTACGTGATAACCAGTCTCGAAGATTCAGGCAGCGGAACTTTACGCGAGGCCTGCGAGCAAGGTGGTGCCAGAATTATTGTTTTTAATGTTTCGGGGATTATCAAATTAAAAACGCCACTGATTATCCGTGCACCTTATATTACCATTGCTGGTCAAAGCGCACCTGGCGATGGGATCTGTGTAGCTGGCGAATCGGTTTGGATCAATACTCACGATGTAGTGATCCGTTATATGCGTTTCCGTCGGGGAGCAACCGATGTTACCCGTAGGGATGATGCCATTGGCGGAAATCCTGTCGGAAACATCATCATCGATCACGTTTCGGCAAGTTGGGGGTTGGATGAAAACATGTCGATTTATCGCCATGTTTACGATCCAAAAGACGGTTCCAAACCTGTAAAATTGCCTACGGTAAACGTTACCATACAGAATTCGATCTTTTCTGAAGCTTTAGATACCTATAACCATGCTTTTGGAAGTACAATTGGTGGTTTGAATTCAACTTTCATGCGTAACCTTTGGGCATCAAATATCAGCCGGAATCCATCTGTTGGGATGTATGGTGATTTTGGTTTTGCCAATAATGTGATTTTTAACTGGTGGAACAGAAGTGCTGATGGTGGCGATAATGCTTCATTTTATAGTTTCATCAACAACTATTATAAACCAGGACCGATTACACCTGCAGGAGAACCGATTTCTTATCGTATCTTAAAACCTGAATCGGGTAGAGATAAAAAGTTTGCCAACGAATTTGGCAAGGCTTATATAACCGGAAATATTATAGAAGGAAACGAAAAAGTAACCAACAACAATTGGGATGGTGGCGTTCAGCCTGAAAGCAAAAGAGATAAGCAAAAGTTGTTAGATTCGATGAAAGTGGATAAACCTTTGCCAATGGCGAAAATTTCCATCATTGATACCAAAAAAGCTTATGATTATGTTTTGGCCAATGCCGGTGCATCTTTACCGGTTAGAGATGCTATTGATCAACGCATCATCCGGCAGGTAACCACTGGTAAAATTGATCATGTTGAGGATGGGAAACTTCCAGCTCAACAAAGTTATGTAAAACGCCGCTTACCTGCTGATTCATACAAAAAGGGAATCATTTCCGATATTGCACAAGTGGGCGGGTATCCTGAATATAAAGGAAAACCTTATGTAGATACCGATAACGATGGTATGCCAGATGCCTGGGAAACAAAAAATGGATTAAACCCTAAAGACGCTAAGGATGCCTCAAAAATTTCGAAATCAGGCTATGCCAATATCGAAGTTTATTTGAATAGTTTGGTGGATATCAATAAAGTGAGACCTTAAGAAAGGAGAAAGACCAAAGTTGAAAGCGAAAAGGCTTGGCAGTCGTATAGCAATTTTGCTTTTCGGCTGTCGTCATGCTGAATTTATTTCAGCATCTATCTTGCAATAAAGACCCTGACCTGTAGCGAAGCGGAAAGCTACGCAGTAAAATGAATTCAGGGTGACGCGTGTTTGTAGAAAGTTGATTAAAAAAATATCAATGCCAAAAACTAACCATATATTAAAAACCATACAACTAAAAACCTTACCGATTTTGGTAATGGCGCTTTTAGCCACTAACTTTTCATTTGCCCAAAAAACAAAACCGGTAGCGCCGCCAAAACCTATCTTCAAAGGGAAGGATGGCAAAATGGCTTATACATCTGATGCGGAGGGCAACCGGATACCCGATTTTTCCTATGCTGGTTACATGGCAGGCGAAAAAGCCATTCCAAATGCAACAATTAAGGTAGTTGTTCCTGTTTCAAAGGGCGATGCCACCTTAAGGATTCAGTCAGCAATTAATTATGTTTCGAAATTACCCCTAGGTAAAGATGGATTACGTGGCGCCGTTTTATTAGAAAAAGGAACTTACGAAGTTACCGGAACATTAAGGTTGTCGGCATCTGGTGTGGTGCTCCGCGGAAGTGGAATGGACGAAAATGGCACTAAGATTTTTGCAACGGGTTTAGACCGGATTGGTGTAATCAGGATTTTAGGCAACAAAAATAGGATAGAAGAACAGGCAATCGTGGTTACTGATACTTATGTACCCGTTAATGCAAATAAAATTACGCTGGCTAATGCCAATGGATTTAAAGTGGGTGATCAGATCCTCATTAACAGGCCTTCAACCAAAGAATGGATCGAAACCCTTAAAACGGTCGAATTTGGTGGTGGAGAAAGTGCTTTGGGCTGGAAAACAGGAACAAGAGATATTCATTGGGATAGAAAAATTATCGCCGTAAACGGCAATACAATAACTTTCGATGTGCCAATTACAACAGCTTTAGATGCTAAATATGGTGGCGCAACGGTTTCAAAATATAAATGGGATGGAAGAATTGCGCAATCTGGCGTTGAAAACCTGAAAATCGAATCAGATTATCATAAAGAAAATATTAAAGACGAGTATCACCGTTGGACAGCTATCTGTTTAGAAAACGTACAAGATGCCTGGGTTCGTCAGGTGGTTTTTGAGCATTTTGCAGGTTCTGCAGTAAATGTTTTAGAAACTTCAAAAAGGATTACTGTTGAAGATTGTAAATCGTTAACCCCAATTTCCGAAATCGGTGGTGAGCGCCGTTTTACCTTTTTAACTACTGGTCAGCAAACACTTTTCCAAAGGTTATACTCAGAATATGGTTACCATGATTTTGCTGTTGGCTTTTGCGCTCCAGGCCCCAATGTTTTTGTGCAGTGTCAGTCTTATTTGCCTTTCAGTTTTAGCGGCGCAATTGATAGCTGGGCATCGGGCGTTTTATTTGATATCGTAAACATCGACGGACAAGCTTTAAGTTATTTAAACCGCGGACAAGATGGACAAGGTGCAGGCTGGAGTGCTGCAAACAGTGTATTCTGGCAATGTAGTGCCGCAAGGGTTGATAATTTTCAGCCGCCAACAGCTCAAAACTGGGCTTTTGGAACCTGGTCTCAATTCGCCGGAAACGGTTATTGGGATATGTCGAACGAACAGATCCAGCCACGAAGTTTATATTATGCCCAACTAAAAGATAGATTGGGAAGTGAGGTGGATAACAGGAATTTTGTGTTACCTGTTGAAACGGAAGCATCAAGCAGTCCGCCTGTAGATGTAGCATTAAAACTAACCAAATTGGCTTACAAACCTGCCTTAACCGTTTCAGAATATATTGATGCGGCATCTGACAGGAATAAAATCCCGTCAGATGCCGGTTCGGCAAAAAACATTGATAAGATCGGCTTAGATAAAGTTGTTCAACCTGTTCTTGCAGATGCGATGGGCATCAAAAATGGTTGGTTGGTTCGTGGCAGCGAAATCGTTCTCGGCGGTCGTCAGGATGTGCCCTGGTGGAACGGAAGTGCCCGTCCGCATGGACTAAAAAATACCAAGTTCCATATCACACGTTTCGTTCCCGGTCGTTCCGGTAATGGTTTAACAGATGATCTGGATTCAATGACCGATGCCATGAAAAACGGTCAGGTTAAAGTGCTAGATCACAATTATGGCCTTTGGTACGATAGAAGAAGAGATGACCATGAGCGCATCCGCCGTATGGATGGCGAAGTTTGGGCACCTTTTTATGAATTGCCTTTCGCTCGTAGCGGACAAGATAAAGCCTGGGATGGTTTGAGCAAATATGACATTACCAAATACAACCTTTGGTATTGGGATAGGTTAAAGCAATTTGCTAATCTGGCTGATCAAAAAGGCTTGGTTTTAATCCACGAGAACTATTTTCAACACAACATTATCGAGGCCGGGGCGCATTATGCCGATTTTCCTTGGCGTACCGCAAACAACATAAACAACACAGGTTTCCCTGAACCTGTACCATATGCTGGCGACAAGCGTATTTTTATGGCCGAGCAGTTTTACGATATCAGCAACGAACACCGCAAGGCGATCCATAAAGCTTATATCCGAAAATGTTTAGAGAATTTTGATGGAAACACAGGCGTTATCCAATTAATTGGTGCCGAATTTACTGGTCCGTTGCACTTTGTTCAGTTCTGGATCGACACCATAAAGGAATGGGAAAAAGAAACAGGTAAACATCCGATTATCGGCTTAAGTGTAACTAAAGATGTGCAGGATGCCATTTTAGCAGATCCAAACCGTGCTGTTGTTGTCGACCTGATTGATATCAGGTACTGGCATTACCAGGCCGATGGAACCGCCTACGCACCACAAGGTGGCTTAAGTTTGGCACCCCGTCAGCATGCACGTTTGTTAAAACCTAAAAAAACCTCTTTTGAAGAAATTTACCACGCTGTATCTGAATATAAAAACAAATTCCCTGATAAGGCAGTGATTTACTCAGGAGATAGTTTTGACAGTTTCGGATGGGCTATTTTAATGGCAGGAGGTTCGCTCTCCAATGTCGATGGAATTGATGCTTCAATTTTAACTGCGGCATCTTCGATGAAACCCTTTTTACCTGCAGATAAATCTGCAAAACAATATGGTTTAGAAAACCCGGGCAAAGCTTATATTTTGTATAACGCCTCTGCTAATGCCATCAATCTCGATTTGAGCAAAGTATCTGGAAAATTCAATGTAAAAGTGCTCAACTCCAGAACAGGGAAGGTGCTTAAAGAAGAGAGAATTAATGCCGGCGCTACTGCTAAGTTAGAGAAGGTTGCATCAGGAGACGAAGTCATCATCATCAATAAAATTTAACATGAACATTAAATCTAAAATATTTCTGCTTGTTGTGGTTTCTTGCTTAGCTTTTGGCTGTAAGAAAAAACCGCATTTTGGTGATAAAAGTCTCTTGGTTTCAGAGAATGGAAGATATTTAACCACCGGTGATGGTAAACCATTCTTCTGGCTTGGCGACACTGGCTGGCTATTGTTTGGCAGGTTAACAAGAGAAGAGGCAAATACTTACCTCGAAGACCGCAAACAAAAAGGTTTTAATGTAATCCAGGTGATGTTATTACATGATGTTCCATCAAGAAATGTGTATCTGGATTCCTCAGTTGTACATGCAGATGTTTCAAAGCCGATGCTTACACCGGGCAATAACCCAAAAGATTCTTTGGCTTATGATTATTGGGACCATGTTGATTATATCGTTGATCAGGCAGCAGAAAAAGGCCTCTATATGGCATTAGTGCCTGTTTGGGGTACAAATGTTAAAGCTGGAAAAGTTAAAAAGGAGCAAGCAAAAGCTTATTCTGAGTTTTTGGCGAAACGTTATAAAGAGAAATGGAATATAATCTGGCTCAATGGTGGCGATATTAAAGGCAGCGATAAAAAAGAAGTTTGGAACACCATTGGCGAAACTTTAAGGGCAAATGATCCCAATCACCTTATTACTTTTCACCCTAGGGGAAGAACAGCCTCATCACAATGGTTTCATAATGAAAAATGGTGCGATTTTGATATGGTTCAATCTGGTCACCGCCGATATGATCAGGATACCTCTAAAAATGAGAAATTACATTATGGAGAAGATAACTGGAAATACATTGAAGCCGATTATAAACTGAAACCAACTAAGCCGACAATTGATGGTGAGCCTTCTTATGAGGATATTCCTCAAGGTTTGCACGATACTCTCCAACCACGTTGGACAGATAGTGATGTAAGAAGATATGGTTACTGGTCGGTTTTTGCGGGTGCTTTTGGCTACACTTATGGCCATAATTCGGTGATGCAGATGTATAAAAAAACAGATTTAAAGCCTGCTTATGGTCCTAAAGACCAATGGATAACGGCTATAAATGCTCCGGGTGCAAAACAAATGCAATATTTAAAAGATCTGATGTTATCCCATTCCTATTTCGACCGCGTACCCGACCAGACTTTGGTTGCAGGTAAAAACGGCGAAAAGTACGATCGGATTCTTGCCACAAGAGGTGAAGACTTTGCGATGTTGTACACCTATACGGGGCACAATTTTAGTGTTCAGATGGGCAAAATCGATGGTGATGAAGTAAAAGCATCATGGTTTGATCCAAGAACAGGAAAAATTACGCCAATTGGAGAATTTGAAAATAAAGGAATAAAAGAATTTAACCCACCAGGCGAACCTGCAAATGGTAATGATTGGGTGTTAGTGTTGGAGGAGATATAAATAGTTAGGTCGTCATTCCCAACTTGATTGGGAATCGTAATGCTTTGGCTATTGTTTGTGTATTAAGATTCCCGCCTGCGCGGGAATGACGATCACTAATGAATAAAAATAACGAAAGAATAAAAACAGTGTTTAAACCCAATTCCATATCATCATTTCGCTTAGCTATAATTGGCCTGCTGCTTTGTGGCTTAGCATCCTGCACAAAACAGGCTTATATATTTACTTCTTTCCATGAGCCAGCAAACGAAGGTTTAAGGCTTTTATACAGCTATGACGCCTATCACTGGACAGATTTGAATAAAACTTTCCTAAAACCAACAGTTGGAACGCAGAAAGTTTTACGCGATCCATCAATTGTCCAAGGCCCGGATGGAACCTTTCATTTGGTCTGGACCTGTAGTTGGAAAGGCGATAAAGGTTTCGGTTACGCAAGTTCGAAAGACCTGATCAACTGGAGTGCGCAAAAGTTTCTTCCGGCAATGGAAAGTGAGCCAAAAACGGTAAATGTCTGGGCACCGGAAATTTTTTATGATAACGAGAAAAAAGAATATATAATCATCTGGGCTTCAACAATACCGTTCCACTTTGCTAAAGGAATAGAAGAAGAGGAGAATAACCACAGGATGTATAGTATTACAACCAAAGATTTTGAGACTTTCTCAAAGCCAAAACTGTTTCTCGACCCTGGTTTTAGTGTAATTGATGCAGTTATTGTGAAACGGGCAATCAAAGACTATGTACTGGTTTTAAAAGATAATACCCGCCCAAATAGGAATTTAAAAGTTGCTTTTGCAATGGATGTTTTAGGTCCTTATGAAAATGTTTCTGACACTTTTAGTCCGAAATTAACGGAGGGACCAACGGTTGTAAAAGCTGGAAAGGATTGGTTGATTTATTTTGATGCCTACGGACAAAAGATTTATTCAGCTTATAAAACAGTCGATTTTAAGTCTTTTAAAGATGTAACTGCGGAGGTTTCAATCCCCGAAGGACATAAACATGGAACAATTATAAAAGTGAAAAGGAAAGTGATTGAGAGATTGAAGAATGATAGATAAGTTTTTAATACGGTCGTCATGCTGAATTTATTTCAGCATCTATTGGAAAGGTCATAAAGACTCTGAAATAAATTCAGAGTGACGAACGAAAAGAAAGAACATAATAACATGAAAATATTTAAAATACTTTGTTTAAGCTTACCATTGGCATTTGCAGGGTCAACCTCGCAGGCGCAGGATACAGTGCGTTATACAGGCAAAACCTTGGTAAACGCAGATTATCATCATGGCCAGCTTTCGCCGGTGATGGGCGTACACAGTATCCAAACTTTCAGGGCAAACAGAGAACACCCAGAATTGGCCGAAAACTTTGGTTGGACTTATAACCATGCGCCGATGTTGGCTTATTGGAACAACAAATTTTACATCGAATATTTGAGCGATAAAGTTGGTGAAAGCATCCCACCAGGACAAACATTATTACAGTCCTCAGAAGATGGCTACACCTGGACTAAACCAGATGTTGTTTTTCCGATTTACAGGATTCCTGATGGAACCACAAAAGAGGGTAGAACTGATGTAGCGAAAGATTTAGATGCTGTGATGCATCAACGCATGGGCTTTTATGTTTCTACTAAAAACGTGTTCCTGGTTTTAGGTTTTTACGCCATCAGTTTTGATGCTAAAGACGACCCGAACGATGGTCATGGAATTGGCAGGGCTGTAAGAGAAATTCAGGCTGATGGAAAATATGGCCCAATTTATTTCATCCATTACAATCCGGGTTATTCGGAGAAAAACACCAAATATCCATTGTATACGAGAAGTAAAAGTAAAGCTTTTATTGAGGCTTGTAACGAGTTATTAGCTAATAAATTAATGACCCAGCAATGGAATGAAGAGGCGGACAGAAAAGATCCATTGATCACTTTACAGAAACAATATAAAGCATTCAGCTACTATCATTTACCTGATGGAAGAGTGGTTGGGTTATGGAAAAACGCCTTAACAGCAATCAGCAATGATAACGGTAAAAGTTGGCCTGAAAACGCTTCGCGTGCACCGGGTTTTGTAAACAGCAATGCCAAAATATGGGGACAAAAAACTGCTGATGGTAACTACGCGACGGTTTATAATCCATCAGAGTATAGGTGGCCTTTAGCCATTTCAACAAGCCAAAATGGGCTCGATTATACCAACCTTTTACTGGTACATGGTGAAATTACGCCAATGCGTTATGGAGGCAATTACAAATCTTACGGTCCGCAGTATGTTCGTGGTATTGAAGAAGGGAACGGAAAACCCGCGGATGGGAAGTTATGGGTAACCTACAGCATGAATAAAGAAGATATATGGGTTTCCTCAGCTCCGATACCCGTTAATGATAAGGCCACACAACATGTAAATGATGATTTTGGTAAAATATCAGCTGATAAAGCACTCGAAATGTGGAATATATACAGTCCGCTTTGGGCGCCTGTTAAAGTCGATAACGGTACTTTGGTTTTAAAAGATAAAGATCCGTTCGACTATGCGAAAGCCGAAAGATTGTTTCCTGCATCCAGAAAAATTATTGCTTCGTTTTCGGTTACGCCAAAGCAAAATGATTTCGGTTTACTGGAAATCGAATTGCAGGATGCTAAAGGAGCTGCTACCGTTCGGTTAACTTTTGATACTGCAGGAGTTTTAAGCGCAAAAGCTGGTGCACGGTATAAAAATTTCATGAAATACGAGGCAGGGAAAAATTATGATATCAAGTTGAAATTAGATGCGTTTACCCGATTTTACACCATTACTGTCAATGGAAAAGATGCATTAACCAGTTTGGCTTTCCAACCTGTTGCTGATGTTTCCAGAATTGTTTTCCGCACTGGCGATGTTCGTCGTTTCCCTGATGTAGATACACCTGCTGATCAAACCTATGATCTAAAAAATGCTGGAGAATCAGAAAAAAAAGAAGCTGTTTATTCAATTAAGTATTTAAAAACGGAGGGATTTTAGATGAGAAAGCAGTTTGGATTTACTAGGGCATTTATAAAGCGCAGCGTCATTCTCAACTTGATTGGGAACCACGAAGTGCTTATCAGAGATAATCGTAATGCTATTGGCTTTAAGATCCCCGCCTGCGCGGGAATGACGACACTAATAATTCTACTTTCTCTTTTCTCCCTCTCCACCAACGCAAAAATCCTCTTGCCTCAGATCTTATCGAGCAATATGGTTTTACAACGGGATAAACCCATCAATATCTGGGGTTTTGCATCTCCGGATGAGAAAGTTGAAGTCACTTTTGCCGGACAAAAAAAACAGACGATAACAGATAAAAATGGAAAATGGCTTCTTGTTTTAGCTCCACTCAAAACATCAGCAAAGCCGCAAACGATGTCTATCATAGGCTCAAATGAAATTATACTAACTAATATTCTGGTTGGCGAGGTTTGGGTGTGTTCAGGTCAATCCAATATGGAATATGCGATGCGCAAACTGGCTAAAATTCCTAAGCCGAAAAACGAAAAGTTGGGCTTTCCTTCTGATGAGGTTGCGAAGGCAAAAAACAGTCAGATCAGGATTTTCCTGGTTAACCGTAAAACATTAAACAAACCCGATTCGATCCACAAAAGCTGGTCTGTAGCACAAGATTCCGCTTTACGTGCTTTCTCGGCCGTAGGTTATTTCTTTGCGAAAGAAATTCAGGAAAAATTAGGTATTCCCGTAGGCATGATCTCTTCGGCCATTCCAGGCAGCGCCATTGAACCTTGGATAGCAGAAAATGCATTTGCGCAGGAGGATTACTTCAAAAACCAAAAAGTAAATAATGATCCCGGTAAATTTTATCCGACCATGATCGAGCCTTTAACGCAATTTAAAATCCGCGGATTTCTTTGGTATCAAGGCGAAACCAATTGTTTTCTGAACGAGAAAATTAGCTACGCTTACAAAATGAAAGTGCTGATCAATAGCTGGAGAAAAGCATGGAAAGAAAAAGATCTGCCGTTTTATTATGTTCAGATTGCGCCTTTCGATTATAGTAAACAAAAAAGCGATAAGGTTGTATTAACTGCCGAAACGGAACCAACTTTTTGGGAGGCGCAACAACAGCTATTACGTTTGCCCAATACGGGGATGATTTCTACATCAGATTTAAACGATAATGGGGGAGATTTACATCCAACTTATAAGTGGGAAGTAGGTAAAAGATTATCGCTTTTGGCGCTGGCAAAAACATACAACAAAGACATACCTTTTTCTGGGCCGATTTACCAGTCTGCATCCTTTAAAAACGGAAAAGCATTGCTCCATTTTACATACCTGGAATTAAACAATAAACCTATTTTAGGATTTACAATCGCGGGGAAAGACGGTAAATTCGTAAATGCTGAAGCTATCGTAAAAGACGATAAAGTGGTGGTTTCTTCAAAAGAAATTACCGAACCAGTTGCTGTGCGTTATAACTGGACAGAAAATCCATCAGGAAATTTTTATAGTAATGCTTTACCTGCATTACCTTTCAGAACCGATAATCCATTAACAAAACAATTTAAAACCAATTAATGAAACGCAGATTTATACTTTTCTTGTGTTTAACAACTATGTTTTGCTCCCTAAAAGCACAGCAAACGGAGAAATTATACCTATCAGGAACTGGAAACGACAATACCGTTAACTGGGATTTCTTCTGTACAGCTGGCGCAAATTCGGGCAAATGGACCACCATTCCAGTGCCATCAAACTGGGAATTACAAGGTTTTGGGAAATATAATTATGGTTTCAATAAAGAAGAAAATAAAGGTAAAGAACAAGGACTTTATAAGTATATATTTAAGGTTCCTACAGATTGGAAAAACCGGAAAATCAATATTGTTTTCGAGGGATCGATGACCGATACCGAGGTTAAAATCAATGGTAAATCTGCCGGAGAAATACATCAGGGTTCGTTTTATGTGTTTAGATACGATATTTCTAGATTGGTAAAACTTAGTAGCGATAATCTACTTGAGGTAAAAGTATCCAAACATTCAGCTAATCAATCGGTTAATGAAGCCGAACGCAAAGCAGATTTCTGGATTTTTGGTGGCATTTTCAGACCAGTTTACCTGGAATCTTTACCGCAAACGCATATCGATCGGATTCAGATTGATGCTAAAGCTGATGGCAATTTAAATGCTCAATTGAGTTATGCAGGTGATGCGGATAAGGTTGAAGTAGAGCTTTTAGGAAAAGATGGAAAACGTTTTGGAGATCGATTTACGACTTCAATAAAAAGAGGAAATAAAAACATACAGTTCAATCATCAGTTTTCTAACCCAGCATTATGGTCGTCAGAATTTCCAAATCTTTACACTGCAACATTCACTTTAGTTAAAAATGGCAAAGAAATCCATCAGCTTTCTAAAAAGATAGGTTTCAGAACGGTAGAAGTAAAAGAACGCGATGGTGTATATGTAAATGGGGTGAAAATGAAATTCAAAGGCGTAAACCGCCACTCTTTTTATCCATTATCAGGCCGTACTACGAGTAAAAAAATCAGCATAGCCGATGTGCTGTTAATGAAAGAAATGAACATGAATGCCGTTCGGATGTCGCATTATCCACCAGATGGACATTTCTTAGACGTTTGTGATTCGCTCGGCTTATTCGTAATGGATGAATTGGCAGGCTGGCATGGTACTTATGATACGCCTACGGGAACAAAATTGATGAAAGAAATGATGTTGAATGATGAAAATCATCCATCAATTATCTTTTGGGCAAATGGAAATGAAGGCGGGCATAACCGCGAACTTGATCATCTTTTTGCTGAAGAAGATATTCAAAAACGTCCATTAATCCACCCTTGGGAAGTTTTTAGAGGTTTCGAAACCACCCATTACCGCGAATTTAACTACGGAATCGGCAATTACGATCACGGACACAATATTCTAATGCCGACCGAATTTCTGCATGGCATGTGGGATGGCGGTCATGGTGCAGGCATTGAAGATTACTGGAATGCCATGTGGAAGAATCCACTTTCTGCAGGTGGTTTCCTTTGGGATTTTGCCGATCAGGCTGTCGTGCGTACCGATAAAAATGGCGAATTAGATACCGATGGAAATCATGGTCCTGACGGAATTGTTGGACCTTACCACGAAAAAGAAGGTAGTTTCTTTACCATTAAAGAAGTCTGGAGCCCTGTTTTTGTAGAGAAAAGAGAAATGACAGCTGGTTTTGATGGTTCGTTTATATTAGAAAACCGTTATGCATTTACCAATCTCAATCAATGTACATTCAACTGGAAATTAAAGAAATTAAAAGCAGGAACGGATGCAGCATTCAAATCGGGTAAAGCAGACGCTCCAAATATCAAACCTTTCGAAAAAGGAAAGTTAAAGATTAATCTTCCAGGCGACTGGAGGAGCTTTGATGCACTTTATCTGACCGCCAATGCACCCGATGGCAAGGAATTGTTTACCTGGAGTTTTCCGATAACACTGCCTAAAAATGATGCAGAGAAAATTGTTGTAAAAACAGGTTCTTCAAAGGTAAATATTAAAGAGGATGCGAAAGTTTATCAGGTTTCTGCCAACGGCGTAAATTTAACATTCGATAAAATAACAGGTTTACTGCAACAAGCAAAGAATGCAAGTGGTATCATCCCATTTTCAAACGGACCGATTTTGCAGGAAGGTGTAAATAATTTCAAAAACTTCACACAAAAAATGGATGGAGAGAATTTAATTATTTCATCCAAATTTGATAAAAAAGAAAGTTGGAATACTCTACAATGGACGATTTACCCATCAGGCTGGTTAAAAATGGAAGTGCAATATTTTCCATCAGATTACTTTACCACTTTCGTAGGACTGAACTTCTCTTATCCTGAATCAGAAATCAAAGCAGTTGAATATAAAGGAAACGGGCCATACCGCGTTTGGAAAAACCGAATGAAAGGCACACAGTTTGGCATTTGGAAAAAGGATTATAACAATTCAGCAACTGGTGAAGCACCTTGGCAATACCCTGAATTTAAAGGCTATTATTCAAACATGTATTGGTGTGAGTTTATTGGCAAACAACAATCGTTTAAGGTAGTTACAGATAGGGAAGATGTGTTCTTAAGGTTGTTTACACCGAAAAAATCAAAAGATACAGAATATGATAACATGAGTCCGACATTTCCAAATGGTGATATTTCATTTATGAACGCAATTTCGGCAATTGGCACAAAAACACAAAAGCCAGAAACTACAGGCCCGATGGGTATGAAGAATATTTATTACGATTTTGATAAAGCCCCAGGTAGGGCACTAAATATGACCTTGTATTTTGATTTTTCAACCAATACATCGTCATTGCGAGGAGGCACGACGAAGCAATCTTATTAATGAAATGAAATATAATAACTTAACAAAAAGATTGCTTCAGCTCGCGCAGGCCCAGCTTCGCAATGACGAATATCTTTAAAGAAGAAAGAATAGCCCGCAGATAGCGCGGATTTACGCAGATGAGAAATTATTGGTCTGCGTAAATCTTCGAAATCAGCGGGAACAAATAAATAATAACTGAGTCAGTGTAATCAATTAATCTGTGCAATCCAACAATCTGTGTAATCATATACGAAGCGTAATGAACATTAAAATCTACATAGCGATCATCAGCATTTGGTTCCTATCCTTTTCAAAAGTGATAGCGCAAGTCTCGTTGCAGAATACCACCTGCGAAATGCTCGAGAACCCTTTGGGTATTGATGTTTCGAAACCCCGGTTGGCATGGCATATCATCTCAAATGAAAGAAATGTAATGCAAACGGCTTACCAGATTTTGGTGTCTTCTTCGCCAGAGAAATTAAATGCTAATGATGGGGATTTGTGGGATTCAGGAAAGATTAACTCACCAGAATCTATTCATGTATCTTACAACGGAAAAGTGCTTAAAAGCCGGATGAAAGCCTATTGGAAAGTTAAAGTGTGGACTAATGTTGGGCAAAGCGAATGGTCTGCTAACAACTATTTTTCGATGGGTCTGCTGTACTACAAAGATTGGCCAAAAGGCTGGATTGGTTTTGACAGGGCTTTCCCATGGGATAACATTAAAACCGATTCTCGTTTATCAGCCCGGTATTTCAGAAAAGAATTTCAGAGTTCGAAAACTGTAAGATCAGCCACCGCATCTATCATAGGTTTAGGTTTGTATGAGCTCTATATCAACGGCAAAAAAGTTGGAAATGATGTTTTATCTCCATCGCCTACAGATTACTCTAAAAACGTAAAATATAATACTTACGATGTAACCAGTTATCTTCAGAATGGTAAAAATGCAGTTGGCATGATACTCGGAAATGGCCGTTTCTTCGCTATGCGTCAAAATGAAAAGCCTTATAAAATAAAAACATTTGGTTTTCCGAAAATGCTGATGAATATCAACATTGTTTACACTGATGGAACAACAGCAAATATTGATACCGACGATAGTTGGAAAGGCACAGCAGATGGGCCAATCAGAACGAATAACGAATATGATGGTGAAGAATACGATGCTACAAAAGAAGCAGCGGGCTGGAATAAGGTAGGTTTTGACGATAGCAGGTGGGCAAAAGCAGAATTTGTACAAGAACCAACAGGAACCATTGAAGCCCAGATGAACGAAAACATGAAAGTGATGAATACGCTTAAACCCGTTTTAATTACTAAACTTTCTGGTGGCCGGTATATTTTGGATATGGGTCAAAACATGGTGGGTTGGTTGCAGATCAAGGTAAAAGGCGTAAAGGGCAAACAAATCAAAATGCGTTTTGCCGAATCACTTCAAAACAATGGCGAACTTTTTACGGCAAATCTTCGCAATGCGAAATGCACCGATTTATACACTTTAAGAGGAGGCGAGTTAGAAACCTGGGAGCCTACCTTTGCTTACCGCGGATTTAGATACGTAGAACTTTCAGGATATACTTACCAACCATCAGTGAATGATTTTCTTGGCAAAATGATTTATGATAACATTAAAACAGTTGGAACTTTCGAAACCTCAGATGCTTTAACCAATCAGCTCTTCAAAAATGCTTGGTGGGGCATCGCCGGAAGTTATAAGGGGATTCCGGTTGATTGCCCTCAACGCAACGAGCGGATGCCTTGGTTAGGAGATAGAGGCGCTGTGGCTTACGGAGAAAGTTTTCTTTTTGATAACGGACGCTTTTATGCCAAATGGTTACAGGACATCAGAAACTCGCAAAAGGAAGATGGTGCTATTCCTGATGTGGCACCTGCTTTCTGGAGGTATTACAGCGATAATATGACCTGGCCAGGAGCAATGCTTTTGGTTACCGAAATGTTATATAAACAAACCGGCGATATTTCTGCCGTTCGCGATAATTATCCGGCAATGAAAAAGTGGCTGGCCTACATGCAAGACCGCTACATGAAAGATCACATTTTGACCAAAGATAGTTACGGCGATTGGTGTATGCCACCCATTACTATCGAGTTTGGCCGGGGTAAAAGTGCAGACAAAAAATATCCTTCTGAATTAATCTCAACGGCTTATTATTATCATTTCACGCAGTTGATGATTCAATTTGCTAAGGTAAGCGGCAACGATGAAGATGTAAAAGCATATGAACTTTTGGGGAATAAAATCAAAGATGCTTTTAACCAAAAATATTATAACGATAAAGGTTATTATGCTGCTAATGCCTTAACGGATAACATCATTCCGCTTTATTTCGGAATGGTTCCACAGAACAAAATAGATCAGGTTTTTAAAAATATTACTTATACTGTTGAAGTGACCAATAAAGGCCATTTAAGTAATGGTTTGGTAGGTATTCAGTGGCTAATGCGCTGTTTAAACGATTATGGCCGACCAGATTTAGCTTACACCGTGGCTACGCAAAAATCTTATCCTAGCTGGGGTTACATGGTTGATAATGGTGCAACAACTATTTGGGAATTATGGAATGGCAATACGGCCGATCCGAAAATGAATTCGCAGAACCATGTGATGATGCTAGGCGATCTGCTGATCTGGTATTACGAAAATCTGGCTGGTATAAAATCTGAAGAGGCTGCTTTTAAAAAGATCATCATGAAACCTGAAATGATTAATGGTTTAAGCTCAGTAAACGCAAGTTACAATTCGGTTTATGGGTTAATCAAAAGCAGTTATAGCAAAACGGCCAATCAGTTTAATTGGGACATTACCATCCCAGCAAATACAACGGCGTTGGTTTACATTCCTGCAAATAATAAAAATGAAGTTTTAGAAAAAAATAATTCTATAAAAGATTTAAAATTTATAAAAATGGATAATAACAGGGCAGTTTATGAGCTTGGCTCTGGCGATTATGCTTTTGTGGTGGAGCGGAAATAAAATAATGGTTCGTGGTGACACGAACCATGGCGAGAAAGGATTACTGTATATAAGCCTCGATATGTGTCTTCACGAACCGAAACAATAATTAAAATACAATTATGAGAAAGTTTTTTAAATCATTTATGCTACTCACCTTACTGATTACCTCAGTAAATGCATTCAGCCAAACCAAAGATATTGCTGTGCCAGAAGAAATCCTGACGAGAGCAAAAGAATGGACTTCTGCACTAAATTTAACCGACAGAACAAAAAAATCTGCTGTCGAAAATGTAATTGCAGTTCATTTAACCGCAATTAGAGATTGGCATAACGATCATCCATCATCAACCGTTCCTGACGGAATAAACCCTGTTACGGGCAATAAACTAAGTGATTTAGACAAACAGATCATTGCTGATTCTGCTATGCCGTCAACCGTTCATCAATCGCTTATGGATGGATTGAAAAAGAATTTAACACCAGAGCAGGTAGAAACCATTTTAGACAAATACACCATCGGAAAGGTTGAATTCACAATGAAAGGTTACAAAGCAATTGTTCCAGATTTAACTGCTGATGAAGAAGCGAAGATTTTAGCTTTTTTGAAACAAGCCAGGGAACAAGCTGTCGATTATAAAAACATGAAACAGATTTCGGCCATTTTCGAAATGTACAAAACGAAATCGGAGCAGATGTTAAATAACAACGGTCGCAGTTGGAGAGCGCTTTACAGTGCTTATACTAAAAAGATAAAAGAAGAGAAAGCAGCAAAACAAAAGCAGTAGGCAATTTTCCTGCCTCACGTCATTCCCGCGCAGGCGCGAATCTTAAAGCAAACAATGAATAGTAAACGCATTAAGATCCCCCAGTCAAGCTGAGAATGACGACCGTTTATAAATAGTTGATTAACAAAAACATTATGATATCAAAAAAAATATACATCACCATCAATCTAATTTTTGCGTTCACCATTTGTGCCAACGCCCAGGTAGAAAAATGGCAAACGGGTATCGTTAAGCAAGAATTCCTATACGATAAAGCACCATTTCCATCCTGCCACTCCGCAACAATAGCAGAAACGCAAACAGGTTTAGTGGCCTCGTTTTTTGGAGGAACCAAAGAACGAAATCCAGACGTAGAAATCTACATCAGCCGTTTTGTTGATGGAAAATGGCTTGCACCGGTTTCGGTTGCTAACGGTATCCAACCTGATGGTAAAAGATTACCCACTTGGAATCCGGTTTTATATCAGGTTCCTGGTGGAGATTTACTGTTATTTTATAAAATCGGGCCAAAACCATCAGAATGGTGGGGCATGATGAGAACCTCAAAAGATGGCGGTAAAACCTGGTCGGATGCTACAAAATTGCCCTATGGTTATATCGGCCCTGTAAAAAATAAACCTGTTTTGTTAAGCAATGGAAACCTTTTTGCACCATCAAGCAAAGAAGGCGATGGTTGGAAAATCCACTTCGAGGTAACCAAGGATAATGGTAAAACCTGGAGAACAATAGGCCCATTGCCCGAAAATGGAATCAAAGCCATTCAACCGAGCATTTTACAACATGGAAATGGAAAATTGCAGCTATTGGCCAGAACCGCCAACCGTGCCATTGTAGAATCCTGGTCTGAAGATAACGGCAAAACATGGTCGGCATTAACCAAAACATCATTACCAAACAATAACTCCGGTACAGATGCAGTAACCATGAAAGATGGCCGTCATGTACTGGTTTACAACCATGTTTTGCCTCCGGGCGATTTAGCCAAAGGGCCACGTACCCCATTAAATGTTTCGGTTTCAAAAGACGGAAAAAAATGGTCGGCCGCATTGATTTTAGAAGATTCGCCCATTAGCCAATATTCTTATCCGGCAGTGATCCAAACCGCTGATGGTATGTTACACTTTATTTACACCTGGAGAAGAGAAAAAATTAAACATGTGGTGGTAGATCCATCGAAGCTAAAACTAAAGAAAATCAAAAATGGGATCTGGCCAAAACTGAAAGGTTATATGGCTCCGGTAATTACTGAAACTAAAAATGAGGAGGGTTAAGATGATAGATTCAATGAGATACGTCATTTCGAGGTTGTTGCGAGGAGGCACGATGTGGCAATCTATCCTGTCAAGAAAGATCGCTTCGGCTGATGAAAAATCAGCACTCGCAATGACGGGTAGGGTGCTTAGATATTTTGCTATATTATTTATTGCCTATATATCCTCTGTAAATAATCTCTCCGCCCAAACCCAAAACAGCGATAACCTCTATAAAAAACCACTTATTGATGTTTTGAAAGAGATCCAAACACGCTTCAAGGTACAAATCAAATATTCCGAACCGCAGGTAAAAGACAAATGGGTGAACTATGCAGAATGGCGCTTTCGTGCTAACGTTGATGAAACAATATCGAATGTACTTGCACCTTTAGATATGAAAGTAAACAAAGAAAAGCCAGGTGTTTACAAATTGAAAGAATACGAATATTACCGTTGGGAAGTTCAGGATGGATGGGCCTATCTAGATAGCTTGGCAACAAAATACCACGACCAGGCCAGCTGGGAAAAACGAAAGGCAGAAATAAAGCCCGAGTTATATCAAGCCTTATTATTGTCACCATTGCCTGCCAAACCAAATTCAAAACCGATTATCACAGCGAAAAGGATTTTTGACGGGTATTCTGTAGAAAACATTGCACTAGAGATTCTACCCGGTGTTTGGATTAACGGCTCTCTATATAAACCATTACATTTTAAAGGAAAAATCCCATTGGTGCTAAGTCCGGACGGGCACTGGGAAAAGCAGCGTTTTAGGCCCGATTGCCAGATTCGCTGTGCAATGATTGCCAGAATGGGCGCTATGGCTTTTAGCTACGACTTATTTGCCTGGGGCGAATCGATGCTCCAGTTTAAATACGAAGATCACCGCAAAAGTTTGGCGCAAACCGTTCAGACTTTGGGCGGAATCAGGATTTTAGACTACTTCAGTGCGCTAAAAGAAACCGATACAGCCAGAATTGGCATCAGTGGAGGTTCGGGTGCAGGAAGTCATTCTATTTTAATGACCGCCATGGATGACAGGATTAAACTAAGTGCTCCTGTTGTAGCGATGTCATCTTACTTTTATGGTGGCTGCCCATGCGAAAGCGGAATGCCAATCCATCAGTGCGGAGGTGGAACAGATAATGTTGAATTGGCTGCAATGGCCGCTCCAAGGCCACAATTATTGGTGTCAGATGGTAGCGACTGGACGGCACACACACCTGAACACGATTTTCCTTATCTACAAAAAATGTACAGCTATTATGGTGTGAAAGATAAGGTACAGAATGTTCACCTTCCTGATGAAAAACATGATTTTGGCATTAATAAACGTATTGCACTTTACGACTTCCTGATCAGAAACTTTAAACTAAATGGTGCTGCAGTTAAAGATAAAACTGGTAAATACAATGAAAGTAAGGTAACCATCGAAAAGGAAAATGCCCTTTACGTTTTTGGCGATAAAGGCGAAGAACTACCTAAAAATGCAGTGATGGGATTTGAAAATCTGGAAAAATTATTCCCGTTAAACAAAAGCAAATAGTGGATATGGAGCATCAAGACAGAAGGTCTTTTATTGGTAATGTAGCGCTGCTAACAGGCAGTTTAATGATTCCCAATCAATTGCTTTTGGCAGCAGAGAAAAAGAACAATTATAAAGTTGCCGTGATTGATTTAATGATTTTAAAACGGCAGAAAATCAGTGCTTTGCCACTCGCAAAAGAAATCGGTGCTGACGGATTGGAAATTGACATGGGCGGCCTGGGTAATCGAGAAACATTTGACAACAAATTAGCCGATCCAAAAATCAGGCAGGAGTATATGGATAAGGCAAAAGAATTAAACCTTGAAATCTGTTCCTTGGCGATGACCGGATTTTATGCGCAATCATTTGCCAAGCGACCAACTTATCAAAGATTGATCCAGGATTGTTTAGATACTGCTAAAGCCATGCATATTAAAGTAGTTTTTCTGCCTTTGGGTATTCAAGGTGATTTGGTTAAAAACCCCGAACTGCGCGAACCGATTGTAGAAAGGTTAAAAGTAGCTGGAAAAATGGCCGCCAAAGCGGGAATTACAATTGGAATTGAAAGTGCTTTAGATGCAAAAGGTGAATTACAATTGTTAAAAGATATTGATTGCAAGCATGTTAAAAGTTACTTCAATTTCTCGAATGTTATAAAAAATGGAAGAGATTTACACCAGGAGCTGAGAATTTTAGGCAAAAAGAACATCGTTCAGATCCATGCCACCAATGAAGATGGTGTTTGGTTACAGAACGATCCGAGGATCGACCTCAATAAAGTAAAAGAAACACTTGATGATATGGGTTGGAAAGGATGGCTAGTGATAGAGAGAAGCCGGGATGCCAAACAGCCAACAAATGTAAAATATAATTTCAGCGCCAATACCAGCTACCTGAAATCTGTTTTTCAACCGAAATAGTATAAATATAATGAAATACTTTTTGAGAAGAATTTATGGTTTTTACACGTTAACGGTTCGTGGAGACACGTACCGTGGCGGTGTATCTACGCCTTGGTTCGTGTTTCCACGAACCAAACAAATTAAACCATTTTTAATTCTCCCTCCTTGGTCTGTGTCCTCACAGACCAATCGAGCGAAATATTATCCAACAAATTACCTGAATTTAAAAATGTGTTCGATAATCTTACTAACACTAAGTTTATTGCACCTAAAAGTAAGCGCAATAGATATTTACGTATCTATAAAAGGCGCTGATACTAATGTAGGAACCAAGGAAAAGCCCTTTGCCACTTTACATTCTGCTATTAGAAAAGCCCGCGAACTGAGGCGCTTAAACGATAGTTCAGTTAAAAACGGAATCCGGATTATTATCGGCAAGGGTTTTTATCAATTGCACGAGCCCGTAGTTCTTCTACCTGAAGATTCAGGCACAAAAGATAGTCCGACGACAATTATTTGCGCACCTAACGAAAAAGTTATTTTGAGTGGAGGCATTCAGATAAAAAACTGGAAAAAGTTAAATCGAACAATTGTTGGCCTGCCAAAAGAATCTATCGGAAAAGTTTGGGTTACGGATATCCCGAATTTTGATAGTAGCGACCTACAATTCAGACAGCTATGGGTGAATGGCAATAAGGCCGTTCGCGCAAAAAACTATAATGGAGAAGAAATGGGGAGGATTTTATCATGGGATAGCGAAAAACAAACCTGTAAAATTCCACTTCAAAAAAACATCAGTTTAGCCAATATCAAAGGAATGGAAATGCTGATCCACCAATGGTGGGCCATTGCAAATCTTCGTGTAAAGTCGGTTAAAATTATAGGTAATGCTGCAGAACTTTCTTTTATGCAGCCCGAAAGCAGGATCCAATCCGAGCATCCCTGGCCAGCACCATGGATTTCAGACAAAACAGGGAATTCTGCTTTTTATTTAAGCAATGCGATCCAGTTTTTGAATGAACCTGGAGAATGGTTTGAAGATTTACAGCACCACAAGCTTTATTATTGGCCCAAAGCAGCAGAAAATATGCTAAATACTGAAGTAATTGCTCCAGCTTTAGAAAACCTGGTTAAAATCGAAGGAACAATTGATCAACCGGTTTCTTATGTAAATTTCAAAGGTATTTCCTTTCAGCACTCCACTTGGTTGAGACCTTCAAAACAAGGTCATGTTCCTCATCAGGCAGGCATGTATATGCTCGATGCTTATAAACTCGAAAAAGCCGGGACACCAGATAAACCTACGCTAGAAAATCAGGCCTGGGTTGGTCGTCCGGCTGCTGCAGTTGAAGTGAGTTATGCAAACAATACAACCTTTCAATCTTGCCAGTTCCAACACCTAGCATCAACAGCTTTGGATTATAAAAAAGGGACTGCTGAGAACGAAATCAAAGGTAACTTATTTAAGGATATTGGTGGTTCAGCCATTTTAATCGGAACTTTCTCTGATGAAGCGACCGAAGTGCATTTGCCTTACAATCCCACAGATCAAAGGGAAATTTCGACGAACAATAAAATCGAGAACAACCTGATTACCGATGTAACCAACGAAGACTGGGGCGCTGTTGGTATAGGCACAGGTTATGTTCGGGGGATTAAAATTCTGCATAACGAAATTAGCGATGTGTCTTATTCGGGCATCAGCATGGGTTGGGGCTGGACGAAAACACGAAATGCGATGGAAAACAATACCATCAGCGGCAATAAAATCCATCACTACGGAAAACACATGTACGATGTGGCGGGAATTTATACACTATCTGCTCAGCCCGGATCATTCATTACCGATAATGTAGTCGATAGCATTTACAAAGCACCATATTCGCACCTGCCTGATCATTGGTTTTATCTTTATACAGATGAAGGTTCTTCATACTTCACCATTAAAAACAACTGGACGCCAAGTGAAAAGTATCTTCAAAATGCCAACGGACCAGACAATTTATGGGAAAGCAACGGACCAAAAGTTGCCGATCATATCAAGCAAAGTGCGGGTTTAGAAAAGCCTTTTCAATATTTATTGAAAGAGAAAACCAATTATTCAAAAAGAGGTATCAATCAGGCTGTAGATCAATCTGTTGTATTCGAATTGGTTTTTAAAACGGGTAATCTGCCAGGTAACAATGCCTTAAAAACTTTTGCTAAAGAAAATAACCTCCTGCCAGGTTCAATTTATAAATGGGAAAATCGATTGGTCATTTATACTTCAAGTTTAAAAGTAGAGAGTTTGCAGCAAACTTTAAAACGCTTAAATGCGGCAGAAATTAAATTGTACGACAATCTGTTTTACGACTTCAACAGAGAAAATAATTGTGGCGATAAACCAGTAGCAGAATGGGATAACATCATTTTATCAGCCAATTTGGTGAAAGATGAAAAACTCCAGAAAGAATATTTGGCCTATCACAAAACACAGTTCGAAAAGTGGCCAGAGATATCGAAAGGATTCTGTAAGGCGGAATTTCAACGGTTAGCCATCTTTAAAAACGATAGACAGTTAATGCTGATCATCAGTATTCCTAAAGGAAAAAGTTTAGATGAACTGAATCCAAAAACCACTGAGAACAACCCAAGAGTTGATGAGTGGAATGCCATCATGAAAAAATACCAGGAAGGAATTGAGGGAACAAAACCCGAAGAAGTTTGGGTTTTCTTTAAACCGATAGAATAGATAAAAGAAAATCGTCATTGCGAGGAGGCACGACGAAGCAATCTTACAACTATCGCTACCTGTGGGGTGCATTAGGATTGCTTCGTACCTCGCAATGACGAACTGAAACAATAACGCTTATAAAAATAATATCATGTTAAGATTAGGGATTTTAGGTTTAGGAGAGGGCAGAAGTACCATTTCTGCATCATTGGCAAGCAAAAAGTTTAAGCTTATCCAGATTTGCGATGCCAATAAAAAGCTTTGCGAAGAACGGGCTTTAGAATTTGATTTTCAAAACTGGACTACGAACTACGAGGATATGTTAACCAGCGACAAAATCGATATGATTGCGATTTACACACCGGATCATCTGCATTTTGAACATATTAAACTGGCACTTGAACACGGAAAGCATGTTGTGTGTACCAAACCATTTATCGATGATTTAACTCAAGCCAATGAGCTGTTGGAGTTAGCAAAGAAATCAAGAAAAAAGATTTTCGTAGGGCAAAGCTCTCGTTTTTTTGAACCCGCCATGCGCCAGAAGAAAGATTTTGATGCAGGTTTAATCGGAGAACTGATCACTATCGAAAGTCATTACCATGCCGATCATCGCTGGTTTCTAGAAAAAGGTTGGTCGTTAAAACAATCATTCAAATGGCTGTATGGCGGCTTAAGCCACCCTGTTGATTTTATCAGGTGGTACATGCCTGATATTGAAGACGTTATGGGTTATGGCATGTTAAGTAGCAATGGTTTAAAAGCCGGACTGAAAAATCAGGACACCATGCACTTTATCTTTAAAGCAAAAGATGGAAGAATTGCGAGAGTTAGCGGCGCTTATACTGGCCCAACACAACCCGCAAGCCGTGATAGTGGAATGAGCTGTATCCTGCGTGGAACAGAAGGTGCAAGCCAGGCCGACTACCATGAACTACGATATTCTGTTACAACCAAAACCGGCGAAGAAAAGATCATCACCTGGGGCGATTCTACTTTAAAGCACTATTTCCGTTTCGAAGGACAAAGCCATCACGCGGGGGAATATCAAAACTACCTGGAGTATTTTGCAGATAGCATCAACAATAATTTTACCGCATACCCTGATTTAAAAGAAGGCATCGGAACCGTTGCATTATTACAGGCGATGGATCAATCTCTAGAAACAGGTTTGCCAGTAAAAGTTGATGAAATTTTGAAAGCTAATCAAATTACAAGGGAATCGATAGGATTGTAATTGTTTGCCACGGAGACACAGAAAACACGAAACATAATGCGCCATGGTTGTGTCTCCACGAACCACTCGTGACAAGATCATGAAAATCTGTGTCTATCCGTGTCCATCTGTGGCTAAAAACTATCAAATAATACAACCAAACTAACCAAATAAACCAATGGGAAACATTGTAGAACGATTAACCAATTTAGATTACATCATTGTCATCGCATACCTCGTTATCCTCATAATTATCGGGTATCGCGCTAGTTTCTCTAAAAAGAAGAACAATGATGAGACCTTATTTTTGGCCAATAAATCCTTAAACTGGAGCAGCATCGGTTTCAATATGTGGGGTACCAATGTAGGTCCGTCGATGTTATTGGCTTTTGCAAGTATTGGCTATAGCACCGGCATCGTAGCCGTTAATTTCGATTGGTATGCCTTTATCTTTTTATTCTTGCTGGCTATTGTTTTCGCACCTAAATACCTTGCCGCTAAAGTGAGTACCATGCCCGAGTTTATGGGCAACCGTTATGGCGATTCTACACAAAACATCCTCGCCTGGTATGCGCTGGTTAAGATTTTAATCTCATGGTTATCGCTCGGTTTATTTGCAGGAGGTTTTTTGGTCCGCCAAATTTTAGGTATACCCATGTGGCAATCGGTTACCGTATTGGTCGCTTTTGCCGGGCTGTTTACCTTTTTCGGCGGTTTAAAGGCCATTGCCAAAGTAAATGTTTTTCAAATGATTTTATTGATTGCTGTCTCCTTATCGCTCATGCTTTTGGGACTGAATAAAGTTGGTGGACTTTCTGCTCTATATCAAAAAACACCGCATCATTTCTGGAATTTAATCCAGCCCGCCAGCGATCCAAAATATCCATGGTATGCCATTTTATTGGGCTATCCAGTTGCAGCTGTAGCCTTTTTCTGTACCGATCAATCGATGGTTCAATCTGTTCTGGGGGCTAAAAACTTAAAACAAGGGCAATTGGGCGTGAGTTTTATCGGTTGGTTAAAAATCCTTTCCCTACCATTATTTATTGGAACAGGAATCCTTTGTTACGTACTTTTTCCTGGTTTAAAAGATCCGAACGAAGCTTATATGACTATGGTAACCAATTTATTCCCGCCCGGCATGAATGGCCTGGTAATCGTTGTGCTGATTGCGGTTTTAGTGGGAACAATTGGCTCCTCTTTAAATTCATTGAGTACCGTTTTTACGATGGATATTTATGTAAAGAAAATAAACCCACAGGCGAGTAATAAACAGATTATCCGCATTGGCCGATGGGCAGTTGTTGCAGGATGTATTTTTGCGGTTATAGTGGTTTTGGCCATCGATAACATTAAAGGATTGAATTTATTTGATGTTTTTCAATCGGTTTTGGGCTTTATTGCGCCGCCGCTGTCGGTTGTGTTTTTACTTACCGTTTTCTGGAAAAGAACCACAAGGAAAGCCGTGAATTTTACACTTTCAATCGGCTCAATTTTAAGCTTGAGCGTTGGTGTAACTTATCTCTGGATTTTACCATCGGATAAATACACTTTCTGGCCACATTACCTGATGTTATCGTTTTTCATTTTCGCAGGATTAATGATCATCGCGATTTTGATTTCTTTACTGGATAGATCACCAAGTATTTACACGGTTAATGAAGAACACCAGGCCAGTATAGAAAAACCAGCAAGAACAGTTTGGATTTCGTGGATAGCACTTGCAATCGTAATGGTTGCACTTTATATATTTTTTAACGGGCATTAAAATTAGAAGGATCGTCATTCCCAACTTGATTGGGAATCGTAAAGCATTTGCCCATTAAGATTCCCGCCTGCGCGGGAATGACGACTGAATTATAATTATGAAAAACTTAAAAAAACTTATCCTAATTGCCATTTTTACCTGCTTGGCAGCACAACTTTTCGCGCAAAAGGCAACTTGGATCTGGTACCCTGGCGATTTAGATATTTACATGAGCAATGTAATGCAAAACCGAAGAACCGAAAGAGGGGCTTTTTTTCCTGTCTTCTGGAAAATGGATAGTCATTATGTTTTGGTCGATTTTCATAAAGAATTTAATCTTGCTCAATCTGAAGAGGTTAAGTTGTTTGTAGAAGGTACTTACAACGTTAAAATCGATGGTCAGGCCATTGCCGGTTTTCCGAAAAGCATTCAAATTCCAGCGGGGAAACACAAATTGAGCTTGAAGGTGTACAACCAGGCACATGTTCCGGCGATTTTTGTTCAGGGTAAAACGGTAGTTTCTGATGAAACCTGGCTCACTACTTTCGAGGATAAAGAATGGATCGATGCGAGTGGAAAAACATCTGATAAATCGGGAACTACCTTTGTTTCAGCAGGCTCATGGAACTTAACTGATCCAACTAAATTGCCATCACAGTTTAAATTGCCTGTTGTTGCACAATCGGCTGTTAAAACAGAAAAAATAAACAATGGTTCAGTTTCTGATTTTGGAAAAGAGACCTTCGGTTTTATAAAGGTACATGGTTTAAAGGGAAAGGGAAGACTGAGTATTTATTATGGAGAATCGAAAGAAGAGGCCTTATCAACCGATAAATGTGAAACCTTAGATTATCTCTACATTGACCGCTATCAGAAAAAAGATTCGATTATGCCACTTTCAAAGGCCTTTAGATATGTAAATTATCAATCTGAAGGTTCGGTATCAGCCGATTCTGTTTCCATGTTGTACGAATATGCGCCTGTAACAGAAAGGGGAAGTTTTAAATCTTCGGATGAGGAGCTAAACAAAATTTACGATGTAGCCAAATATACCTTTCATTTAAATACCCGCGAGTTCTTTATCGATGGCATAAAACGCGATCGCTGGGTGTGGAGTGGCGATGCTTATCAAAGCTATTTGATGAACTACTACTCGTTTTTTGACGCACCAACCGTTAAAAGAACTTTATTGGCTCAGCGTGGAAAAGATCCCGTAACAGCGCACATCAATACCATTATGGATTATTCTTTCTATTGGTTTTTAGGGATATATGATTATTATAAATTTACCGGCGACCAGAAGTTCGTACAGGATATTTACCCGCGGATGCAGTCGCTAATGACTTATATCGATGGAAGAAAGAATAAAAACGGCTTGTTAGAATGGATGCCTGGTGACTGGATTTTTATCGATTGGGCAGATAAACTGAGTAAGGATGGTGAAGTAAGTTTCGAGCAGTTATTATATGCCAGAAGTTTAGAAACCATGGCTTTATGTGCTAAATTGGCGAATGATACGGAGGGCGCTGTAAAATATGATCAGCAAGCAAAAGTGCTGAAAGCTAAGATTTTTGAACTTTATTGGAATCAGCAAAAAAGCGCCTTGGTTCACAGCCGGATTGACGATAAACAAACGGATAATGTAACCCGATATGCCAACATGTTCGGCATTTTCTTCGATTATTTTAGCCCGGAACAAAAGTTAGCCGTTAAAGAAAATGTACTCTTAAACGATAAAGTAGCCAAAATTACCACACCTTACATGCGTTTTTATGAGCTTGAAGCATTATGTGCCATGGGCGAACAACCTTATGTATTAAAGGAAATGAAAAATTATTGGGGCGGCATGTTAAAATTGGGTGCAACCTCTTTTTGGGAGGAATATAACCCGGATAAAAAGGGAACCGAACACTTGGCGATGTACGGACGTCCGTTTGGAAAAAGCCTTTGCCACGCCTGGGGTGCAAGTCCGATTTATTTATTAGGAAAATATTATCTAGGTGTACAACCTACAACACCAGGCTACGAAACCTATACTATCGAACCTAATTTGGGTGGCTTAGCCTGGATGGAGGGCAAAGTCCCAACAGCGAATGGTGATATTTCGGTGTATTGCAGCAAACAAGAAATCAAAGTTTCTTCTCCAACAGGTATAGGTAAACTAAAGGTAAAAAGCAAAACCAGACCAGTTGTAAAAGGGGCTGAAGTGAGAGAAGTATCGAAAGGTTCGTATGAAATTACAATTGAAAAAGGCAAGAATTATAGCGTGAAGTATTCGGGGTAATAAAAGGACCTAAACCTATCAGGTTTCAAAAACCTGATAGGTTTGAAAAGGCGAATTGAATAGCTTGTCGTTTACAAACGATATAAATCGTAAAGTTATTTACGCACTCGTTGGGAAACGAGCGCAAGCAATTAAGCGAAATATCATGATACAGTAGCTTCGCGTTAGGGATTGTAAGGGTTCAGTACCGATTAAGCATCTGTTTTTATCTAATTACGGTATGCTTGCTTGTTTCACAGGTTTTCATCGGTACCGGAGCGAAGCGCAGCCCAGAAAAGCCCGACCCTTGCGTAGCTTGGGTAACGCCCAAATCAGTTGGCAATTGCAGTTAGCAGTTATATTAACGATTAGAAAGTCAAAGCCCCCTTTTAGGGGGTTGGGGTTAAACCCCAATCCGCTGTTCTATCTTTTTAACACATTTATAGGCCTCGGCAAGGATCACATCATTTTCAATCGCCTGATCTACATTTATAGCATTTAACATTGAAATGGTTAAACAGGCGATAATTCCATTATTCCCATTAATACCAATTGGTACCGAAAGATCGGTAACACCCGAAACAGAATCACTATTTTTGAAATACGAACCCGTTTGCTGAATATCTTCCAATGAAGTCAGAAAATCTTCTTGCTGGACTTTAGGATATTTCTTAAAAATGGAATTGTTTTTTAGTGTTGTGCTACGCTCAGCCTCGGGCATATAAGCCAGTAAAACCTTACCTGATGCAGTTAAAGGCAATGGAAACAAATTTCCTTCTTCAATAGAAAGCGCAATCGGCCCCGGACTTTTCGCATGAATAATCACCATTACCTGGTTCATGTACAAAATACTCAAGTGGCAAGATTGACGGATACTGTTTGCCAGTTCCTCTAATGGAAACTGGGCAGCTTTACGCAGCTCATCAATAGGCGAGTGCCTGTGCGAGAGGTAAAAAAGCTTTAACGATAGTCTATACTTGCCTGAAACTTCATCACGTAAAATATAGCCACGACTTTCCAGACTCATCAACATCCTGTAAATTTCGTTTGGCGTTTTCTCAATACCAATAGCAATTTCAGTTTGAGACAATGGGATAGATTGTGCTGATAAATACTCCAATATATCAAGTCCTTTATCCAAAGCAGGGGCTTGGTACTTCGATTCTTTTTCGTTCATGCGGGTTTAAATTTGGCTGTATCGTATTTTTTACAATTTCAAACATACAAAATGCTTTCTTATTTATCCAAGAGAAGATTTTGTGTAATTTAAATACGAATATATGTTTTCATATTTAAAAAAAACATTTATATTTGAATTAGTGATCGCATTTTAAAGTTAATAAATTTATAAGGCTTAATTCTATAGAATTGAGAATTTATTTCTGAAAAAATTTATCGCTGATGACCATTTATAAACCTAACCAAAACATCCGAAACGGTGTGCAATAGTGAATGAGCAAACTTGTAATATTTTCTTGGCTTTATCTGTTAAGCATTCCGCTTTTTGCGCAAGATATTAAGGTTGCCCAATTGGATTGTGCGTATCGGAATAATCCTATTGGCATTGATGTTCTTTCGCCGGGTTTGAGCTGGAAACTGCAATCTGCTAAACACAATATCATGCAAACAAGCTATCAAATCATAGTTTCTAGCAGTTTAAGCAATTTAAATAAAAATATTGGGGATGTTTGGGACACCAAAAAAGTAAAGTCTGGCCAATCATTACAGGTTAAATATAAAGGTAAAAAGTTATTATCAGGCAAAACCTATTATTGGAAAGTCCGTGTTTGGGATAATTTCGGGAATAAATCTGCCTGGAGCGCTTCGGCCTTTTGGCAAATGGGATTGCTCAACACAGCCGATTGGAAAGGTGCAAAATGGATTGCCTACGAAAAACTGGCAGATTCTAATATAAATAGTCTGCCAACGGATGGCAAAAAAGACAAATTAATGGGCAATAACATCCTGCCAATGTTCCGCAAAGGTTTTACGGTAACCAAGACAATTAAAAAAGCCACAGCTTTTATTTCTGGTTTAGGCCATTTTGAAATGAGTTTAAACGGAGCGAAAGTTGGTGATGACTTTTTAGCACCCGGCTGGACGAAGTATGATAAAGAGGCCTTGTACCTGACTTATGATTTAACTAAACAGCTTAAGAAAGGTGAAAATGTAATCGGAATGATGTTGGGCAATGGTTTTTATTATATTCCTCCTGTTAAAGAAAGGTATAGAAAATTAAAAGTAGCTTATGGTTATCCGAAAATGATCTGCAGGCTGTTGATCGAATATACAGATGGAACTTCGGCTAATGTTATCAGTAACCAAAGTTGGAAAACCGCGCCATCGCCCATAACTTTTTCAAGCATTTATGGTGGTGAAGATTACAATGCGAACCTCGAGCAAAAAGGCTGGAATTTAGCAGGTTTTAACGATCGCAAATGGAAATCGTCGTTATTGGTTGAAGGTCCGGAATTAAATGCACAGAAAGAAGAACCTGTAAAGATTTTCGAGAACTTTTCACCTCAAAATATTAATCCGCTTGCCAATGGCGAATGGGTTTATGATATGGAACAGAATTTAGCTGCAATTATCGAATTGAAAATCCGAGGAAAAAAAGGAGATACGGTCCGCATTACCCCAGCTGAACTATTAAAAGCTGATGGTTCGGTAACACAAAAAAATATCGGCAGCCCATCTTATTTTACCTACATTTTAAAAGGCGATGGTTTGGAAACCTGGCGTCCTAAATTCTTTTATACAGGCTTTCGGTACCTGCAGGTTAAAGGAGCAGTTCCAAGTGGCAAAGAAAATCCATCTAACAGATCAGTAATAGAAAATTTAAAAGCTTTGCATATCCGAAATGCTGCTGAGCAGGTAGGTAAGTTTTCATCGTCTAACGAGTTGTTCAATAAAACTTTCAGCCTGATCGATTGGGCAATTAAAAGCAACATGGTGAGTGTTTTTACTGATTGCCCACATCGTGAAAAATTGGGCTGGTTAGAAGAGCTGCATTTAATGGGCAGCTCTGTACGGTACAATTACAATGCAGCGCCGCTTTTCAAAAAGGCATTGCAAGACATGAAAAACTCGCAATTGGCTAGTGGTTTGATTCCCGAAATTGCGCCAGAATATGTAAAATTTGAATGGGGTGGCGATATGTTCCGCGATTCGCCTGAATGGGGCAGCAGTGGCATTTTAATGCCATGGTATTTATATCAGTGGTATGGCGATAAACAAGCTATGGTTGATTATTACCCGATGATGCAGCGTTACATTAATTATTTGGGCAGCAAAGCAAATAACCATATTTTATCGCAAGGTTTAGGCGATTGGTATGATCTGGGGCCAAAACCGCCCGGCGTTTCTCAGTTAACGCCAATGGGCGTTACAGGTACAGCCATTTATTATTATGATTTAAAAATCTTAGAAAAAACGGCCACACTTCTGGGCAAAAAGGCTGATGCAATGGCCTATGCTAAACTTGCCCTTGAAGTGAAAAATGCTTTTAACCATAAATTCTTCGATGCAAAAAGCAAACAGTATGCAACAGGCTCTCAAACTGCAAATGCAATGGCGGTTTATATGGAACTGGTTGAAGAAAAGCATAAAAATGCAGTAATCGAGAATTTGGTTAAAGATATCAGAGATCGTAAAAACAGTTTAACAGCAGGCGATATAGGTTATCGTTATGTGTTGCGCGTTTTAGAAGATGCCGGTAAATCGGATGTGATTTTTGATATGAACAACCGTTCGGATGTACCTGGTTATGGCATGCAGCTGGCCAAAGGCGCAACGGCTTTAACCGAATCATGGGCCGCTTTGCCAACCGTATCCAACAATCATTTTATGCTCGGGCACTTAATGGAATGGCTGTATAGTGGTGTTGGCGGCATCCGTCAGCCAGAAAATTCAGTAGCTTTTAGCCATATTAAAATCGAACCGGAAGTGGTGGGCGATTTAACCTCAGCTGATGTGTGTTACAATTCTCCTTATGGCAAAATTTCTTGCAAATGGGAAAAAACTGATCGAACTTTTACACTGGAGGTGAATATCCCGGTAAATACAAAAGCAACAATTTACTTTCCTGTTTTGCCAAAATATGAAATCTCCGAAGAATACAATTCAACGTTTACAGATGCAGGCATAGAAGCCGGGAAAGCTAAGGTTGCAGTAGGATCAGGATATTATAAGTTTAATTTGAAGTACAAATGAAAAAGATAATCATCGCATTTTTCCTTTTTGTAAGTGCATTAAAATTGAATGCGCAAACCACGAATCCTGTTTCAGCCGAAACCATGGAAAAGATTTATCAGGAAGTAAAAACGCCTTATAAATATGGTTTAATAATGGTTCCTGAAGATAATCAGCATAAAATGGATTGTCCAACAGTTTTCCGTAAAGGGAAGTTTTGGTACATGACCTACCTTATTTTTAGTGGTCGTGGTTACGAGACCTGGCTGGCAAAAAGTAAAGATTTATTGCATTGGGAAAATCAGGGCAAATTGATGTCGTTTGCAGATGCTGGCCATTGGGATGATAACCAAAAAGCAGGTTACAACGCTTTGTTGGATACCAAATGGGGTGGAAAGTATGGTGTAAATAAATTCGATGGCAAATATTGGATGTCATATTTCGGCGGTAAAGAAAAAGGATATGAAGTGGAACCCTTATCTATCGGAATGGCTTATACCACAAAAGATCCATCAATGGTTCAAGAATGGAATAGGTTAGACAAACCTGTTTTAACTTCGGGTGATACAGATGTACGTTGGTGGGAAAACCGGAACAAACTTTTTAAAAGTACAGTAATTGAAGATAAACAAAAATTAACAAGACATCGTTTTGTAATGTATTACAATGCTGTCGGCGATTCTTTGGCAAACAATAAAAAAACACGCTGGTACGAACGGATCGGCATGGCAGTTTCTGATGATATGCTTCATTGGCAGCGCTTTAATAAAAATCCTGTGGTTCATCATCCTGTTGGCATTACAGGAGATGCTGTAATCCAAAACATTAACGGAACCTGGGTAATGTTTTACTTCGGTGCTTTCTGGCAGGATAGAAAAGGTTCGTTTAACCGCTTTGCTGCTTCAAACGACATGGTAAACTGGACCGACTGGACAGGCGATAACCTGATTGAATCATCAGAAAAATACGATGAGTTATACGCGCATAAATCTTTCGTCCTAAAATATAAAGGCACGGTGTATCATTTTTATTGTGCGGTTAATAAACTAGATCAGCGTGGAATTGCTGTGGCTACATCGAAAGATTTGGGTAAGAGTAAAGTGAATTTTGTAAGTGAAACAAAGAATTAACATGAAGAGGCTAGCTAATTTTAAAGTTGTAATTTTTCTGACACTGGGTTTGTGGGCATCCCGTCATTGCGAGGCGCTGCCTGTCCCGACTTTTCGGGAAAGCAATCCTAATGCGAAAGAACAGCCAATCCATAGTAGTAAGATTGCTTCGTGCCTCGCAATGACGACCAATCGAGATAAGATTACGCCCGAACCCCGCACCAGAACCAGCTTTAACAAAGATTGGAAATTCTTTTTAGGGGACGAACCAAATGCAAAATCCCCAGCATATAACGATCTTAAATGGAGAAAACTCACTTTACCGCACGATTGGAGCATTGAGGGGAAATTCGACGAGAAAAACCCTGCAAAACCTGAAGGTGGTGGTTTACCAACAGGCATTGGCTGGTACAGAAAAGAATTTACAGCTCCTGCCAATTTTAAGGATAGATTAATCACTATCGAATTCGATGGTGTGTATAAAAACAGTGAAGTTTGGATCAATGGTCAATACTTGGGCAAAAGGCCTTACGGCTACAGCTCTTTTTCTTACGAGATCAGCAAATTCTTAAAAGCTGGGAAAAATATCATTGCAGTTAAGGTAGATAACTCAGCACAACCCGATTCACGTTGGTATTCAGGTTCAGGGATTTACAGAAATGTATGGCTTACATCTGCAGCAAAGGTTTCAATCAAACGCAATGGCACTTTTGTAAAAACCTTTATAATCAGTGGCGATAAAGGTCAAAGTAACGAAAGCAGAAAATTAAAACCTGGTGAAAGTATCGCTTCAGTAAATGCGGAAATCGAGGTTGAAAATAAATTCAGCACAAAAGGTGCTTATAAAATTCTAACGACCATTTTGGATGATAAAAATGTCCAACTGCAAAAAAAGGAATGGCCGCTCAATACAAGCGAAAATTCTACAACAATGGCAATAAATGGTCTTGGAATAGCTAACCCTAAACTATGGTCTGTTGATTATCCTACAATGTACAAGTTGGTGGTAGAAATTGCACAAGCTGATGGAAAGATTATTGATCAATATACAACACCTTTTGGGGTTCGTGAATTCAATTTCGATGCAGCTAAAGGCTTTTCATTAAACGGAAAACCAATGAAAATTTTAGGCGTTTGTTTGCATCACGATTTAGGTGCCCTGGGTGCTGCCGTGAATATAAGGGCAATGGAACGTCAGCTCGAAATTATGAAAGCAATGGGGGTAAACGCCATCCGTACAGCCCATAACCCACCTGCACCTGAATTTTTAGATCTATGCGATAAAATGGGTTTCCTGGTTATGGATGAGGCTTTCGATATGTGGGTGAAAAAGAAAACCAAAAACGACTATCACCTCGATTTTCCAGCCTGGCACAAAAGAGATCTCGAAGAAATGATTAAACGCGATCGTAACCACCCATCCGTTATCCTTTGGAGCATCGGCAACGAAATCCGCGAACAGTTTGATAGTACAGGCATCGCACTTACAAAAGAATTGGTTGGCATCGTTAAAAATTTAGATAAAACCCGGCCTGTAGTCTCTGCTTTAACAGAAACAAAAGCCGAAAAGAACTTCATCTATCAGGCCAACGCATTAGATGTTTATGGATTAAACTACAACCATAAACTGTATAAAGATTTCCCTAAAAATTATCCTGGCGTTAAGTTTTTGGCTACAGAAACCACTTCCGCTTTAGAAACCAGAGGTTTTTATGATACTGCCGATACCATCCGTCGTTGGCCAAAAGATGGAAAAACGAAATTTACGGAGGGAAATAACGAGTGGTCGGCATCTGCCTACGACAATGTTTCAGCCTATTGGGGTTCTACACACGAAGAAACCTGGGCAGCAGCAAAAAAATACGATCATGTTTCTGGTTTATTTGTTTGGACAGGTTTCGATTACCTGGGTGAGCCTTTACCTTATCCGTGGCCAGCAAGAAGCTCATACTTTGGAATTGTTGATCTAGCAGGTTTTCCGAAAGATTCCTATTACATGTACCAGAGCGAGTGGACAAATAAACCTGTGTTACACCTGCTGCCTCATTGGAACTGGAAACAAGGAAAATCGGTCGAAGTTTGGGCGTATTACAATAATGCTGATGAAGTAGAATTGTACCTGAATGGAAAATCACTAGGAAAAAAATCAAAACAGGGCGATGATTTACATGTGCACTGGAATGTACCTTTTGAACCTGGAGCTTTAAAAGCAGTATCCCGTAAAAGTGGCAAAGATGTTTTAGTACGTGAAGTGAAAACCGCAAGAGATCCGGCAAAAATTGAATTAATCGCTGATAGAAAAAACATTAAAGCTGATGGTAAGGATTTATCTTTTGTAACCGTTCGCGTTTTAGACGCTGCTGGCAGCGTAGTCCCAAATGCAGATAATCTGGTTGATTTTCAGGTTGAAGGTGTTGGTTTTATTGCAGGTGTTGATAATGGGTTTCAGGCAAGTTTAGAACCTTTTAAAGCCAGTTACCGTAAAGCTTTCCATGGTTTATGTTTAGCCATTCTTCAATCAACAGAAAAAACCGGAACCATAAAATTAACAGCTTCATCAGCTGGTTTAGCATCATCATCAATAATTATAAAAACAGGTAAATAGAATAAAAGAAATGAATCTATCGGTTGGTGTCTCACCGACCGAAAAAATTAAAATAAGAACATGGTCGGTGGAGACACCAGCCATTAGATAAAAATATAGTGGAAAAGACGATAAATTTAAAAGGAATAACCTGGAACCATAGCCGCGGACTTTTGCCGATGGTGGCTACGGCACAGCGTTTTTCTGAATTGTACCCAAATGTAAACATCACCTGGGAGAAAAGGAGTTTGCAGCAATTTGCCGATTTCTCTATCCAGGAGTTGGCAGAACGATTTGATCTGTTGGTAATCGATCATCCATGGGCAGGTTTTGCAGCGAAAACAAAATCAATCGTGCCTTTGGATCTTTATCTTTCTGAAGATTATCTAAAAGATCAGGAAGAAAATTCAGTAGGTCAATCTTATGAAAGTTATTTCTATGATGAACATCTGTGGGCTTTACCGATAGATGCGGCAACTCCTATAGCAGCTTCAAGACCAGATTTACTTGCCGAAAAGGGTTTAGAATTACCTAAATCATTCGAAGATCTATTGGCACTTGCCGATAATGGTTTGATTGCTTTTGCAGGTATTCCCATCGATGTTTTAATGAATTTTTATACCATTTGCTGCTCTTTGGGTGAAGATCCTTGTCAAGGTGATGAGCAGGTGGTTTCTAAGGAAATTGGTGTTAGGGCTTTGCAAATGTACCGTGAACTGGCCTCGAAAATAGATAAAGCAAACTTCGATAGAAACCCGATCCAGGTTTATGAGGCGATGACTTTAACCGATGAAATTGCTTACTGCCCGTTTGCTTATGGGTATTCAAACTACTCGCGTAACGGTTATGCACGCAAAACCCTGCATTTCCACGATATGATTTCTTTAGATGGTAAAACCAATCTACGTAGTACACTGGGTGGAACAGGTTTAGCCATTTCTGCTAAATGCGAAGCACTGGAGATTGCTGCAAAATATGTAGAATTTGTAGGTTCACCCGCCTGTCAGTCTACCTTGTTTTTTGAGAGTGGTGGTCAGCCAGGGCATTTGGCCGCATGGAAAAACGAAGAAGTCAACCGCCAGAGTCAGTATTATTTTCTGAATACTTTACCGGCTTTGCAAAGAGCTTTTCTCCGTCCACGTTACCATGGTTCGATGTATTTTCAAGACCATGCAGGCGATGTGGTGCGCGATTATTTAATAAATGGTGGAGATGAGATTCAGGTTTTATCAGCTATGAACAAATTATATCAGCAATCTAAAAGTTTAGTGTTATCATGAACAGACCGCTTGAAGGACTTCTGGTTTTAGAGTTTTGTCAATTTTTGGCAGGACCATCGGCTGGTTTGAAACTGGCCGATTTGGGTGCCCGCGTGATTAAAATCGAACGACCAAAAACAGGCGATGCCTGCAGGTCTTTATCCATCAAGAATCTTTTTGTGGATGAAGACAGCCTGCTTTTTCACACCATCAACCGGAATAAAGAAAGTTATACCGCCGATTTAAAAAAACCGGAAGATTTAGAAAGACTTAAAAAATTAATCAGCAGAGCCGATGTAATGACGCATAATTTCCGTCCTGGTGTGATGGAGAAAATTGGTCTGGATTATGAAAACGTTCAAAAAATCAATCCAAAAATTGTTTACGGGATGGTAACCGGATATGGAAGTGAAGGCCCATGGAAAAACAAACCGGGTCAGGATTTATTGGTGCAATCCGTTTCTGGATTAACATTTTTATCAGGTGTTGATGTAGACGGACCAGTTCCTTTCGGACTTTCAGTTTCGGATATTATGTGCGGAAATCATTTGGCGCAAGGTATTATGGCTGCTTTGATCAAAAGGGCAAAAACCAATAAAAGTGTGCTGGTTGAGGTGAGTTTGCTTGAATCCATTTTAGATGTACAGTTTGAAGTATTAACCACCTACTTAAACGACGGTGGAAAATTGCCCGATAGAAGCGGAGCAAAAGGCAGTGCACACGCTTATTTAAGCGCTCCTTATGGCATGTACGAAACCAACGATGGTTATATTGCCATGGCCATGGGCAACCTGCCAAATATCTGCGCGATCATCAATTGCGATATTACCGATCTGTATGTAGAGGCAGGTTCGGCATTCCAAAACCGCGATAAATTAATTGTCCGCCTGGCCGAAACCTTTAAAAAAGAAGATACAAAACATTGGGTCGATCTTTTGGAAGGTCATGGTATTTGGTGCGCAGAAGTATTAAATTATCAAACCGCTACAGCATTGAATACCTATAAAAGCCTACAGATTGAACAGGAACTGGATTTGGATGAAGGCAAAAAAATGAAGACAACTGTAAGCCCGATTAGATTGGATAATGAAAAGTTATTTGCTTCTAAAGCAGCACCAAAACTTGGTTTTGATACGACTGAGATTAACAGCGAGTTTGAGTTGAGTTAGAGTGTGCGTCACCCTGAATTTATTTCAGGGTCTATCTAGCAAGAAAGATGCTGAAATAAATTCAGCATGCCGAGTTAAGAATAAATAAACAAATTATGCTACCGCTTGAAGATTATTTAGTTATCGATTTCAGCCAGTTCCTATCGGGGCCATCAGCAAGTTTGCGCCTGGCCGATATGGGTGCGCGTGTAATCAAAATTGAGCGTTTGGGTGTAGGCGACATTTGCCGTACGCTTTATACCTCGAATCTGATTATGAATGGCGAATCATCTGTTTTTCATGCCATTAACAGGAATAAAGAAAGTTTTGAAGTTGATTTAAAACGCGAAGAAGATTGTGAAATGGTACGCGAACTGCTTAAAAAAGCAGATGTAATGATCCATAATTTCCGACCAGGGGTAATGGAGCGCTTGGGTTTCGATTATCAATCCGTTACCGCTTTAAATCCAACCCTAATTTATGGCGAAATTTCAGGCTATGGCAACAACACGGAATGGAAAAACAAACCCGGACAGGATTTACTTTTACAATCGGTTACCGGCTTAACCGCTTTAACCGGGAATGCCGATAGTGGCCCTGTAGCAATGGGTTTATCCATTGTAGATATGTTAGCAGGCGCGCACCTGGCGCAGGGTATCCTGGCCTGTTTATACCGAAAAGCATTAAAAAACGAAGGTGGTTTTGTACAGATCAGCATGATGGAATCCGCTTACGATTTCCAGTTTGAAACCATCACTACTTTTATGAACGATGGCGGATCTTTGCCCCAACGTTCTAAAAAGAACAATGCAAATGCATATTTAGGGGCTCCTTATGGGATATATCAAACAGAAAACGGATATTTAGCCCTGGCGATGGGTTCAATTCCACAGTTGGGAAATTTACTTGGCTGCGAGAAATTGGAAGATTACATTGAAATCTCCGAGGCATTCGATAAACGTGATGAGATTAAGACCATTTTGGCCGATCATCTTTTATCGTCGACTACCGAAAAATGGCTTTCCATTTTAGAACCTGTCGATATTTGGTGTGCAGATGTATTAAACTGGAATGCTTTAATAGCCCACGAGGGTTTTAAGGTGTTGAAAATGGTTCAGGAAGTGGAAATGATTGATGGTTACAAATACGAAACCACCAGATGCCCGATCCGTATTGATGGAGAATTATTGACTTCAGCAATTGGTTCGCCAAAATTAGGACAGGATAATGAAAAAATTATCAAAGAATTTATAACACAGCATACCATTGCAAATGCATAACCAAGTAGAAACTTTCAGGATAGCCGTTCGTAAATTTGCGCCATTTGAAGCTGCCATGCAGAAATTCTGGGAGCAATATTGTATCCGTTCGGGCTGTATACTAAAGTTGGAAATGGTGGTAATGGACCTACACGAACTTTACGACAGTACCATCACTCAAAAAGGTTTGGCAAAAGGCGATTTTGATATTGCGCACATCAGTACCGATTGGGTTTTGGAAGGCTATTCAGGCAAAGATTTCGAAGTTTTAAATCCATACATCAACAAAAACAAACCCGACGATTTCCCGAGGGGATGGAGCAAATCGCTTTTAGGCCTACAGCGCTTCGGCTGGGAAGTGGTGGGCTTACCATTTCATGATGGACCTGAATGTTTTATTTACCGCAAGGATCTGTTCGAAAACGACACCGAAAAAGCTAATTACTTGACGCAATACGGAAAAGCCTTAGCAATACCCAAAACCTGGGAAGATTTTCATCAGATTGCCCGCTTTTTTAACCGTCCTGAACAAAATTTATATGGCAGTATTTTCGCCTGTTATCCCGATGGCCACAATACCGTTTTCGATTTTGCATTGCAATTATGGACGAGGGGCGGTACACTGGTTGATAAAAATGGTTTTATCCAGATCAATACCCAGGCAGCCATTGATGGTTTAAACTTTTACCGTAAAATCGTTAATGATAAAACTGCTGTTCACCCGAAATCTGCAGCCTTCGAATCCGTAGCCGCAGGAATAGCCTTTTCACAAGGTGAAGCCGCCATGATGATCAATTGGTTCGGTTTTGCAGCCATGTGCGAAGTAGATTCGGATTCTAAGGTGAGAGGAAAAATTGATGTGGAACGATTGCCATCCGATCCAGGTAAAAAATCAGCTTCGTTAAATGTATATTGGCTTTACACCATTGCAAAGGGTAGTAGAAATAAGGGAGTTGCCTATGATTTTCTCCGCTTTGCACTGGCTGCAGAACAGGATAAACAGCTCACGTTAGGAGGAGGGATCGGGTGCAGGATATCGACCTGGAAAGATGAAGAGATCAACCAGGCTATTCCTTATTACCATAAATTAGAACAGTTGCACGAGGTGGCCAATATGTTGCCACAGAAACAAAATTGGGCTGCTATTGCCGCCATCATCGACCAAATGGTTCTACAGGCCATCAATACCGACGATGCTACTGAAGCGCTCATCCAGCGTGCACAGAGCCAGATTAATGAAATTGACAAATGAGTATTGATATCAAATATAAACCTGAACTACCACAGACCAAGCAACCTATCATTATTATTGGTGCAGGCGGGATAGTGGCAGATGCACATCTTCCAGCGTATAAAATTGCTGGTTTTGAAGTACATGGCATTGTAAATCGCACAAAAGAGCGGGCACAGAAATTGGCTGATGCTTTTGGAATTCCAAACGTATACAATTCAGTGGCCGAAGCTGTAAAATTGGCACCAACCAATGCAGTTTACGATTTAACGATCATGCCTGAGCAATACATCGAAACATTAAAGCAGTTGCCCGATGGAAGTGCGGTGTTAATTCAAAAACCCATGGGCGATGATTTTACACAGGCAAGAGAAATCCTCGAACTCTGCAGAACCAAAAATTTAAAAGCAGCTATAAACTTTCAATTACGTTTTGCGCCATTTGTAAGTGCGGCAAAATACATCATTGATAAAGGTTTAATCGGCGAATTATATGATATGGAAGTCCGCGTAACGATTAAAACGCCTTGGGAGATTTTTCCGCATGTAATTATTCATCCACGTTTAGAAATTCAATACCACAGCATTCATTATGTCGATTTGATCCGTTCATTTTTGGGTAATCCTGAGAGTATTTTAGCAAAAACCTTAAAACATCCGGCGAAAAGTTTGTCATCATCTCGTTCTACGATTTTATTCGATTATGGAGATACGATGCATGCAGTAATTAACACCAATCACGATCACGATTTTGGTCCAAATCATCAGGAAAGTTATATTAAATGGGAGGGAACCAAAGGCGCAATAGTTGCTAAAATTGGCCTGTTGATGGATTATCCGCATGGGGTACCCGATGTTTTTGAATACTGTATTGTAGAAGACGGAAAAACTCCTGAATGGCAGGCTGTTAAATTAGATGGTTCCTGGTTTCCAGAAGCATTTATTGGTACAATGGCCAGTTTGATGCGTTATAATGAAGGTTCAAGCGATGTTTTACATACCAGTGTAGAGGATGTGATTCAAACCATGGCTGTGGTAGAAAGTGCCTACCAATCGAGTGATATTGGTGGCGTAAAGATTAAGGAACGATTAAATAATTAAATCCTTATTGTGAGGCAGGGAATAAGCGAGTAGATGTAATATGATTTAGGAATCGGACAATATATGAACGGATGCTATTTGCAGTTTGAAAGGCCAAAGCACTAAAAACCGTTCCACTTAAATCCAGCCTAACAAATTTTTCGGAACGCATTGTCAAGGCCAACGCAGTTTCTTTAAAAGAAAACGGCGAAGCCCTCATGAATGCAGCTGAAAACTATAATACAAATGAATAAATTTTAAGCTGGGCGTTTTGTTTCTTTTGCAGTCAAAAGAAAAGAGCCCGTCTGGCTAAGACAAAGAAAAATTAAAAAATAATAAGATGTATTTCAAATCAACATTTTTTGAAGATTATCAATTACAGGATAAACGTGTAACCTTAGGTCGTACCATAACCGAAACCGATTTTGTAGTTCATGCAGGTCATACCGGCGATTTCTTCCCCCACCACATGGATGCCGAATGGTGTGCAACACAACCGTTCAAACAAAGAATTGCTCATGGAACCATGATTTTTAGCATTGGGATCGGTTTAACAGCTTCAGAAATTAACCCTGAAGCCATGAGCAAAGGTTATGATAAATTGCGGTTCGTAAAACCGGTTTTCATTGGCGATACCATTCATTCTGAAATCACGATCTCTGAAAAAGGAGAGAGCAAAAGACCCGAATATGGCACCGTAACCGAGCATGTAGAAATCGTTAACCAGCACGGAGAGGTTGTTCTAGTCTGCGACCATCTTTTGGTGGTGAAGAAAAAGTAAGATAAAATCGTCATTGCGAGAAGGAACGACGCGGCAATCTTTTTTGCCAATTCAAACAAAAAAAACCAAATATAATGAACCACAACACACAGCCAGAATTTGTAACTGAGGGCGATCCGTCGTCAGGAAAGAAGTATCTATTACCGTTTATACTCGTAATCAGCTTATTTTTTCTTTGGGGAATGGCACATAACCTCGATTCCATCCTGATTCCGCACCTAAAGAAAGCATGTGACCTCAATAACAGACAATCTACGTTGATTGATACTTCTGTTTTCTTTGCCTATTTTTTAATGGCTATTCCAGCCGGAATGATTTTGAAAAAGTGGGGTTATAAAGCAACTATGATATCAGGTTTGTTGGCCTTTGCCTTTGGTGCATTTTTATTTGTTCCTGCCGCCAATAACTTATCATACATTACATTTTTGATTGCGCTTTTCATTATCGGTTGTGGTTTAACCATGCTCGAAACTTCTGCTAATCCTTATGCTGCTGTATTGGGCGATCCTGTAAAAGCAACAAGTAGATTAAACCTTGCTGCATCTTTCAACGGATTGGCCGCAATGGTGGCACCCATGATTGGCGGACTGTTTATCCTTTCAGGGAAATCGCACACCAAAGATGAATTAGCGGCCATGACGGAGGCTGGTAGAAACAGTTATTTCTTAGAAGAGGCAGCATCAGTTAAAACACCATACATTTCCCTTGGCATCGTTTTATTGATAATAGCTGCTGTATTTTACTTTATCCACCTTCCGGAAATTAAAACAAAAAGTATTGATGGAGAAGCTAAGGGCAGTTTTTTTGGTGCATTACGCCATAAACACTTAAGATGGGCAGTTGTAGCTCAATTTTTCTATGTTGGTGCACAAGTTTGTGTAACCAGCTTTTTCATTAGAATGGCTCAACAAGGCGGGGGATTTGATGAAAAAACAGCGGCGTCTTACTTAGCTATTTATGGCCTTTTATTTACGGTAGGCCGTTTCGCAGGAACTGCGATTTTGCATTTTGTATCATCAAATAAACTGCTCGCTATTTATGCGGTAATCTCTATTTTATTGTGTTTAGTTGCCATTTTAGGGAAAGGTTCTTATGTGGTTTATGCTTTAGGTGCTGTCGGATTCTTTATGTCGGTTATGTTTCCAACCATTTTTGCATTAGGAATCGATGGTATAGGTGATGATACTAAACCGGGCTCTTCATGGTTGATCATGTCGATTGTGGGTGGCGCAATTTTACCATTTGGAATGGGTAGTTTAATCGATATGTATGGTGACAATATTCAGGTCGGTTATAGCATCCCTTTGGTTTGTTTTGTTTTCGTCCTTTATTTCGGCTTACGGGGTTATAAAATTGCACACAAATAAAATTTAACATCATCCGATAGCTATCGGATGCGAGGAGGTACTACGAAGCAATCTATTCTCGAATAAAGATTGTTTCGCGGGTTGAAAGCTACCTTTTGTATTTATAAAATAAAAAAAAATGAAATTTAGGTTTAGCAAGGTTTTAATATTCATGCTGTTGTTTTGCTTTGGCTTTTCAGCGAACCTTTTAGCGCAACAGAATAAAAGTGCAAAACCTTGGGTATTTTGGTATTGGGTTAAAGGTGCGGTTTCGAAAGCCGGCATCACAGCCGACCTGGAAGCCATGAAATCAAACGGCATCTCGGGTGCTTATTTAATGAGCATTCAAGGGCCAGATAAAACACCTGTTTATTCGCCACCTGCAGTTCAACTAACACCCGAATGGTGGCAAATGGTTGAATTTGCCATGAGTGAGGCCAAACGTTTAAACCTAAAACTGGGTATGCATGTAAGTGATGGTTTTGCTTTAGCGGGTGGCCCTTGGATAACACCTGAATTATCGATGCAGAAAGTAGTTTGGTCTAAAATAAACATCAGAAATACAGCTACTAAGATCAATTTACCTCAACCAGAATCAAAAGAAAATTATTATAAAGATATTGCCGTTTACGCGTACCCTTCAACAATTGGTGAAGGCATTTCAACAAGAACGGTTGTCCCAAAAATTACAGCAAGCAATGGTGCTGATGCCACTGGTCTCGTTCAGCCAGGTAATAAGAAAAACTTTGGTTCAAATGAACCATGCTACATTCAATACGAATTTGAAAAACCTTTCACCTGCAGAACGGTGACCATTAAAGTAAGCGGAAATAACTATCAGGCACAACGTTTGGCTATCGAGGTAAGTGATGATGGAAAAAATTTCCGATCAGTAGGTAGGTTGGAAGCGCCCCGTCATGGCTGGCAGGATACCGATGAAGATGTTACCCATTCCATTGTGCCTACCACTGCTAAGTTTTTCAGGTTTATTTATGATAAAAAGGGATCAGAACCAGGTTCAGAGGATCTGGATGCAGCCAAATGGAAGCCATCATTAAAACTCGTAAACCTCGAATTATCTTCCGAAGCACAGCTCAACCAGTTCGAAGGCAAAAACGGTTCTGTTTGGCGGATCAGTAAGAGAAGCTCTGAAGCAGAAATTGCCAAAAAACTTTGTGTGCCCTTGAATAAGATCATTAACCTAACGGATAAATTAAATCCAGATGGAACCTTAAACTGGAAAGCACCGAAAGGCAATTGGACAATTTTACGGATTGGTCATACTTCAACCGGGCATACCAATGCAACAGGTGGCGGTGGAAAAGGATTGGAATGTGATAAATTTAATCCGGAAGCAGTAAAATTACAGTTCGACAATTGGTATGGTGAAGCTTTAAAACATGGCGGACCAGAAATAGCCAAGAAAGTTTTAAGTGTTTTCCATGTAGACAGTTGGGAATGTGGCAGCCAGAATTGGTCGCCAGTATTCAAAGCAGAGTTTTTAAAGCGTAGAGGTTACGATTTAACACCTTATTTACCCATCATGACCGGATTACCTGTAGAGAATGTATCCGTGTCAGAAAATTTCCTTTACGATGTTAGAAAAACGATTTCAGAATTGGTGGTAGATCAGTTTTATAAAACGCTTGCAAAACTGGCAAAGGATCAGGGCGTAACTTTTACTGCTGAAAGTATTGCACCAACGATGATGAGTGACGGATTGATGCATTACAAAACGGTTGATGTGCCCATGGGCGAATTTTGGTTAAATAGCCCTACGCATGACAAACCAAATGATATGTTGGATGCTATTTCTGGAGCACATATTTATGGTAAAAACATTATCCAGGCCGAGGCTTTTACAACAGTCAGAATGGACTGGAACGAAAGTCCAGCCAATATGAAAACTTTACAGGATCGTAATTATGCCCTCGGGATCAATAAACTCGTCTATCACGTTTTTACACATAATCCCTGGACAGATCGGAAACCTGGAATGACCTTAGATGGTGTTGGCCTATATTTCCAACGCGATCAAACCTGGTGGAAGGCTGGTAAAGCATGGGTAGATTATGCAGAAAGAACGCAAAACCTGTTACAACAAGGAAAACCTGTTGTAGATATCGCCGTTTTTACCGGTGAGGAATTGCCACGCCGTTCCATATTGCCTGATCGTTTGGTTGAAACCTTACCCGGCATTTTTGGCGCAGCTGTAGTAGAAGCAGAGCAGAAAAGACTTGCAAATGTTGGTGAACCTTTAAGGCAAATCCCTGCCGGTGTAACCCACTCTGCAAATATGGCTGATCCTGAAAATTGGGTAAACCCATTGCGGGGTTATGCTTATGATAGTTTTAATCCGGATGTACTAAGTACAGCAATGGTAAAAGATGGTAATGTAGTTTTTGAGCGTAACGCAACTTACAAAATTTTGGTGATACCGGGTAATATGAAGATGAACCCTAATTATCAGTATATGAGTTATTCTACGGTTAAAAAACTCTCAGCATTAATCAAGGCTGGCGCTAAAGTAATTATTGGAGATAAGCCATTGTATCAATCTGGATTAAAACAAGTTAACAAAACTGCTTTTGATAGAATTGTAGAAGAAATCTGGGAAGGAAATTTCGAGTCTTATAAAAATAATGGTCGACCAGTTTATAAGAAAAAGTTAGGTTTAGGCCCAGTTTTTAAAGCACCATTTTATGGGGAAACTTTTGATGCCCTGGGTTTGGAAAGAGATTTCGATGTGAACGATGAAATAGATAATAAGGCAGGTAGAAGTTATGCAAAGGGTATAGGTTATGCACACAGAATTGATGGAGAAAAGGAGATTTATTTTATTACTAATCAGGAAAATAGAAAAAGAGAAGTTTACTTAACTTTAAGGAACGGCAAAAAAACAGTAAAAACTTACGATGCGGTGAGTAATACCTGGTTTACACTTCATAGGGTCAACAATACTATTGCCGGAACAAGTTTAAATTTAACGATGTATCCAAATCAATCAATCTTTGTGATTTTAGATACGCCAGGTGTTTATTCTTTCTATTCGGAAAGCGCAGAGAAGGAATTAAGAGACGCAAAAGGAAAAAAAGTTAAAAAGACAGATATAGATATTTCCAGATCATGGCAGGCCAAATTCGATCCTGCTTATGCTGGCCCATCAAAACCTGTCATTTTTAACAACTTAACCGATTGGACATTAAATGACGATAGCTTGGTTAAATATTATTCTGGAACTGCAACCTATAGCAAAAACTTCACCTTCAACGGAGATCTTAAAAATAAAATCTGGCTTGATTTAGGCGAATTCTCCAGTATTGCCGAAGTAAAAATCAATGGAATAAACTGCGGTACATTGTGGACTGCTCCGCACCGTTTAGAAATCAGTAAGGCCATTAAAAAAGGCGAGAACCAAATTACCATCGAAGTGACAAATACCTGGGCTAACCGTTTAATAGGCGATAACAAATTGCCAGAAAATAAAAGAATTACCAAAACAACTGCACCTTTCCGGTTGGAAGGTAAAGCTTTAAATCCTGCAGGATTATTAGGGCCAGTAGTGATACAAGTGGAAGAGTAAATGGAAATTTAATATTTCAAAATAAATGAAAAAAATAATTGTATTAATTCTGGCTTTTACCCAAACTATTGTTTACGCTCAACAAAAGAAAGTAAAGGATAATTTTAATGTCCAGATCAGGTTAGAAAAGGGCGATTTAAATAAAGATGGTTTGATCGACAAAACCGTAATTATGATGGATACGATAGATACAGCGGTTCCATTAAGGTTACAAATATTTTTTTTACAGCCAAATAAGAAATTTAAATTGGTTTTCTCTTCAACTGATGTAATTGAACCCCAATATGTAAATGGTGTACATACTAAAAATCAAATCCCTTATTTTTTTATTGAAAACGGATTTTTATTAATGAACACTGAAAAAAATGATGTTCGCTTAGCGTATAAATTCAGCTACAAAAATGGAACTTTTCAGTTGATTAAAGTCTCTAGTGTAGTTTATGATGGGAAAAATTCGACAACCGAGACTGTATTTAATCTCTTAACAGGAGTGAGAACGGAAACTACAATGTTATTGGGTTCCGAAAAAATCTTAAAGAAAAATACAAAGAAAATAATGATCAGGCCATTACCTACCCTTCAGAATCTAAGGACTTTTGGCAATAAATTAGATTAATAACAAGAAACATTTGCAGTTTAAAAACTAAAAAATAATGAAAAAGCTACCCCATATAACCAAAAATTTTGTCCTGCAGACTTTACGACTTCAGGTAATTATTTGTGTAACGCTTTTTCTAACGTTAAGCGCTAAAGCACAAGACAAACCTTTGGTTAATACGTCAAATTCGCCTTATGCGAAATTGCACAGCATCAATATGGCGGATGTAACCTGGACAAAAGGATTTTGGGCCGACCGCTTTAAAGTGGCCACCGAAACGATGGTACCCAATATGTGGGCCATTTATAACGATCCGAAGATCAGTCATGCTTTTGAAAATTTCAAAATTGCAGCAGGTTTAGATACAGGCTCTCATGCTGGTCCATCTTTCCATGATGGCGATTATTATAAAACTTTGGAGGCTGTAGCTGTTTTATATGCTTCAACCAAAAACCCAAAACTGAACGAAATGATGGATATAGCCATTGTGGTAATCGGTAAATCGCAACGCGACGATGGCTACATCTATACCAAAGCAATGATTGAGCAGCGCAAAACGGGCTCTAAAAACCAGTTTCAGGATAGGTTGAGCTTTGAATCGTATAATATAGGCCATTTAATGACAGCTGGCTGCATCCATTACCGTGCAACTGGAAAAACTACTTTGCTCAACATTGCTAAAAAAGCGACAGATTATCTGTATAATTTCTATAAATCTGCTTCACCAACATTGGCACGAAATGCCATTTGTCCATCGCATTATATGGGCGTGGTAGAAATGTACCGCACTACGAAAGATCCCCGGTATTTAGAACTGGCACAGCATTTAATTGCCATAAAAGGTAAAATTAATGACGGAACGGACGACAACCAGGATCGTATCCCATTTTTGCAGCAAACGAAAGCCATGGGGCATGCTGTAAGGGCTAATTACTTGTATGCCGGGGTAGCAGATTTATATGCTGAAACAGGTAAGGATTCTCTTTTAAAAACATTGAATTTAATGTGGGATGATGTCAATCAGCACAAAATGTACATTACGGGCGGCTGTGGCTCGCTTTATGATGGAACTTCGCCCGATGGCACATCCTATAATCCGGCCGATGTGCAGAAAATCCACCAGGCTTTCGGTCGTGATTTTCAATTGCCCAATTTTACTGCGCATAACGAAACCTGCGCCAACATTGGTAACGTACTTTGGAACTGGCGCATGTTGCAGATTACCGGTGATGCCAAATATGCTGATGTAATGGAACTGGCTTTGCACAATAGCGTTCTATCTGGAATCAGTTTGGATGGAAAAAACTTTTTATACACCAATCCTTTGGCACAGTCAGACGATTTACCTTTTAAACAACGCTGGTCGAAAGATAGGGTGCCTTATATCGCATTATCCAATTGCTGTCCACCAAACGTAGTCAGAACGATTGTAGAAGTTAGTGATTATGCCTACAGTACTTCAGATAAAGGATTGTGGTTTAATTTATTTGGCGGCAATAACCTCAATACTACTTTAAGTAATGGTCAGAAAATTTCTTTGTCGCAAGAAACCAATTATCCCTGGGATGGGAAGATCAAAATCAGCATTAAGGAAATAGGGAATAAAGCTTATTCACTATTTTTGAGAATCCCTTCGTGGACACATGACGCACAGGTCACAATCAATGGAAAAACTGAAAATCTTAAAGCCGTTTCCGGAACTTATGCAGAAATCAGTCGCGTTTGGAGAAAAGGCGATATAATAGAATTAAACCTCCCTATGGATGCCACTTTGATTGAAGCTAATCCTTTGGTTGAAGAAAACAGGAACCAGGTAGCGGTAAAACGCGGACCAATTGTTTACTGCCTGGAATCGACAGATTTACCCGGCAAAAGTATTTTTAATGCTTTTATTCCGGCTTCAACCAAATTTGAGGTCCAGCCAATTAATATCGATGGTGCCGCAATGATGAGTTTAGTAGGAAATGCAAAAATAGTAACGACAAACAATTGGAAAAATGTGTTGTACAGGCCGATTGAAGATAAAAATACAACAACAGAAATTAAACTGGTGCCATACTTTGCATGGGGAAACAGAGGGCATTCAGAAATGTCGGTATGGCTGCCGGTGAGTAGATAATGTAATAGGGGGTGTCATTCCCAACTTGATTGGGAACCACGAAGTGCTCATCGGAGATAATCCTAATGCCTTGGTAGGGGCTGTAGGTTGCATTAAGATTCCCGCCTGCGCGGGAATGACGAATATTTTTAAAGCAGAAAAAACAAAAATGAAACTAAAACTCTTCATATTCCTAAACTTCGCATGTTGCCTCATCGCATCAGCCATGGTAAAGCCTGCGTCGATTTTTACCGATCACATGGTGTTACAACAACAAAGCAATGTTGCCATATGGGGCTGGGCCAAACCCGCTACCAAGGTAAAAATCAATACCTCCTGGAACAAACAGCACTATACCGTTATTACTGATCAGGCCGGTAAATGGAAAATAAAAATTGAGACTCCATCAGCCGGAGGCCCATATCATATTGAATTAAATGATGGTGAAAAACTTGTCCTGACCGATATTCTAATTGGTGAAGTTTGGTTCTGTGGTGGCCAATCAAACATGGAAATGCCCATGAAAGGTTTTAAAAGTCAGCCGATAATTGGTTCCAATGAGGTCATTCTAAAATCTACCAATAAAAACATCAGGCTTTACACTGTTCCGCGTTCTTCCATCACCGAACGACAAGAAAACAGCAAGGCTTCGCAATGGAAATTAGCTGCGCCAGAAACCGTTGCCAATTTTAGCGCAACCGCTTATTACTTTGGTTCCTTATTAAACGAAATGTTAAATGTTCCTATCGGGATCATCAACGATAGTTATGGCGGTTCTACAATTGAGGCTTGGATGTCGCCCGAGGATTTAAAAGCATTCCCCGAGGTTAAAATCCCCTCAAAAACCGACAGTATAAAAGAAGTAAGCAGAACGCCCACAACGTTATACAATGGCATGCTTTCTCCTGTAATCGGTTATGGCATAAAAGGTGCCATTTGGTATCAGGGCGAATCAAATTATGAACGTCCAGACCGCTACGAGGATTTATTCCCTGCGATGGTTTCTTCCTGGAGAAAAAATTGGGATAATGGCGATTTTCCTTTCTATTATGCGCAAATCGCGCCATACAACTATGCCCAATTGCCGCCTTATCATGTTGGTGGGAAATTTAACTCGGCCTTTTTACGGGATGCACAACGTAAATCCCTAACTAAAATTCCAAATTCGGGGATGGCAGTTTTAATGGATATCGGCGAGGAAAAGTCAATCCATCCAGCAAACAAAAAACAGGGCGGAACCCGTTTGGCTTATCTGGCCTTGTCTCAAACTTATGGTATAAAAGGTTTTGGTGCATTAAGCCCTAATTACGAATCATTTACTGTCGAAAAGAATACTGCTGTGATCAAGTTTCAAAATGTATCAAACGGGTTAACTGCTTTTGGTAAAGAACTATCTTTATTCGAAATTGCTGGCGCCGATAAGAAATTTTATCCAGCAAAAGCGGCTATAAAAGGAAGCAGCATAACGGTTTCTGCTCCCGAAGTTAAAGCACCTGCAGCCATTCGCTACGCTTTCAAAGATTTTGTAACCGGCGATTTATTTGGGAACGATGGCTTACCCGTTTCCTCATTCCGTACAGATGATTGGGAGAATTAATAATTATAAAATGAATTTTACCACGAAGACACTAAAAGCACAAAGTATTTCATTTAGGGCCTCAAATGCCCTAATATGTCTTATATGGTCAAAGTTTTTGAACCACGCCTTAGGTATCCTCAGCTTCCTTAGGTGGTCAAATACCACAAGCCAAAAAACATTAACCACAAAGGCAGAAAGCACACAAAGTATTTCTTTTAGAAACTTAAATGTTCTTATATATCTTATATGGTCAAAGTTTTTGAACCACGCCTCAGGTATCCTCAGCTTCCTTAGGTGGTCAAATACCACAGTCCAAAAAACATTAACCACAAAGGCAGAAAGCACACAAAGTATTTCTTTTAGAAACTTAAATGTTCTTATATATCTTATATGGTCAAAGTTTTTGAACCATGCCTCAGGTATCCTCAGCTTCCTTAGGTGGTCAAATACCACAGTCCAAAAAACATTAACCACAAAGGCAGAAAGCACACAAAGTATTTCTTTTAGAAACTTAAATGTTCTTATATATCTTATATGGTCAAAGTTTTTGAACCATGCCTTAGGTATCCTCAGCTTCCTTAGGTGGTCAAATACCACAAGCCAAAAAACATTAACCACAAAGGCAGAAAGCACACAAAGTATTTCTTTTAGAAACTTAAATGTTCTTATATATCTTATATGGTCAAAGTTTTTGAACCATGCCTTAGGTATCCTCAGCTTCCTTAGGTGGTCAAATACCACAGTCCAAAAAACATTAACCACAAAGGCACAAAGCACACTAAGTATTTCATTTAGCAACTTAAATGTTCTTACATGGTCAAAAAACCTCAACCTTTTCTTGGTGTGCTCCGTTTCTTTGTGCTTCCTCACCTCAGATGCTTTTTCGCAAGAAAAAGCCTCAAATAACGTTGTTTGGAATACTCAAAGCCTTAATTCATCAGCATCCATGCCTGTAGGTGGCGGCGATATCAGCCTTAACCTCTGGGTAGAAAATGGTAATGTTTACCTCTATCTATCCAAAAGCGGTACCTTCGACGAAAACAATACCTTACTTAAACTTGGTCGTGTAAAACTCAAATTATCCCCAAACCCTTTCCAGGGGAAATCATTTAAACAAGAACTGATTTTAAAAGATGGTTACGCGCAGATCTCAGGTTCAAATGGTAAATTAAATACAAAAATCAATGTTTGGGTAGATGTTTTTAATCCTGTTATTCATTTAGACATTAAATCCAGCCAAAATACCTTAACAGAAGCCAGTTACGAAAGCTGGCGCTTTGAAGACCGCATTACAAAGGGCAAAGAGAACAACCAAAATTCGTATAAATGGGCACCTAAGGGCATTGTAAAAACCTTTAAAGATGAAATTGCGTTTAAAAACAATGCCATTCAATTTTACCATCAAAATAAACCCGAAACTGTATTCGATATTACGGTGAAACAGCAAGGTCTTGATGATAGAAAGGCCGAATTGTTCAATCCGCTAAAAAACCTGATTTTCGGTGGCTCAATGCAGGGCGATAACCTGTTTCCGGTAGGGAATTGTGAAGGCATCTATTTAAATACGCCTTTTAAAGCCTGGACGCTGAAAAGTAAAAAACCTTCAAATTCTACCAACATTACCATTACTTTAAATACGGCTACAACAGAATCAATTTCTGATTGGGAAAAACAGTTAACTTCATTAAAAATCAACAACAATCATAAATCCAGTATAAAATGGTGGAATGATTACTTTGAAAAGAGTTTCATTTACATCAATTCGAAAGATGAATCAGCCAATCAATCGGCTAAAAATTATCAGCTGTTCAGGTATATGTTGGGTTGCAATGCCTTTGGCAAATACCCCACGAAATTTAATGGCGGTTTATTTACCTTCGATCCACAACTTACTGATACGGCACTGAAATATACACCCGATTTCAGGAACTGGGGAGGAGGAACGCACACCGCACAAAACCAACGTTTAGTCTATTGGCCGATGTTAAAAAGCGGCGACTTTGAAATGATGAAACCTCAGTTCGATTTCTATCTGGATTTGTTGAAAAATGCTGAAATCAGAACCCAATCTGCCTGGGGGCACAATGGCGCCAGTTTTACAGAGCAATTGGAAAATTTCGGATTACCAAATCCAGCAGAATATGGTTGGAAACGTCCTGCCGATTTTAACAAAGGCATGGAACACAATGCCTGGTTAGAATATGAGTGGGATACTGTTTTAGAATTTTGTATGATGATTTTGGAAACAGAAAGGTATAATGGCAATAACATCGAAAAATATCTTCCATTGATTGAAAGTTCACTTACCTTTTTCAAAGAGCACTACACTTATTTAGCCAAACAACGTGGTGCGAAAGCTTTAGATGCCGATGGACATTTAGTTCTGTATCCTGGGTCTGCTGCCGAAACCTATAAAATGGCCTACAATTCCACCTCAACCATTATTGCACTAAAAACCGTTTTGGAAAGACTTCTGGAGCGTCCCAATTTATCTGAAAAGCAAAAATCGGAATGGGAAACCATGCTAAAAACCATTCCACCCATCAGTTTTAGGGCATTTGACGGTCGCACCACGATTGCTCCGGCAAAACTTTGGGAGCGCATTAACAATACCGAAAGTCCGCAGTTGTATCCTGTCTATCCATGGGGCATTTATGGAATTGGTAAACCTGGTTTAGACACCGCTATCAATACCTTTAAATACGATACTGATGTATTGAAATTCCGCAGTTATATAGGCTGGAAACAGGATAATATTTTTGCAGCAAGATTAGGTTTAACTGAAGATGCTGCAAAATTAACCAACGCAAAGTTAAAAGACTCGGGAAGGAGATTCCCGGCATTCTGGGGACCAGGCTTTGACTGGACGCCAGACCATAATTGGGGCGGCTCCGGTATGATCGGTTTACAGGAAATGCTGATGCAGGTAGACGGAAAAAAGATTTATCTTTACCCTGCATGGCCTAAAGAGTGGGATGTACATTTCAAGCTCTATGCGCCTTATCAAACCACCGTTGAAGGCACTTTAAAAGATGGAAAATTAATAGATTTAAAGGTATTTCCGGAATCAAGGAAAGCAGATGTAATTAATATGATTAAATAAATGGTATCGTCTTCCTGAACTTGTTTCAGGATCTGAACAACAAGATAGATACTGAACTTAATTCAGCATGACGAACGCTTTAAAATATTTTAAAAAGAAACATGGATTTACAATTAAAAGAAAAAGTTATTATCATTACCGGTGCTGCAAAAGGCATCGGTAGAAGCATTGCAGAAGTATTTGCTAAGGAAAATGCAATTGCCATAATCGTAGGTAGAAAAGCAGCAGATAACCAAAAAGTAGTTGATGAAATTGTTGCACAAGGCAAACAAGCAGAACAATTTGTTGCAGAGCTTTCCAATCCAGATGATTGCGAAAAAGTAGTTAAAGAAATCGTTGCTAAATTTGGAAGGATTGATGGTTTAGTAAATAACGCCGGCGTTAACGATGGAGTAGGTTTAGAAAGTGGAAATTATAAAGACTTTATGGCTTCATTACATAAAAACGTAGTGCATTATTATCTAATGGCACACCATGCCTTGCCAGAATTGATTAAAAGCAAAGGTGCTATTGTAAACATCACTTCAAAAACAGCAGAAACCGGGCAGGGAAATACCTCGGCTTATGCTGCCGCAAATGGTGGTAGAAATGCATTAACCCGCGAGTGGGCTGTTGAATTATTAAAATATGGCATCCGTGTAAATGCTGTAGTGGTTGCCGAATGCTGGACACCTGCTTACGAAACCTGGATAGAGACTTTGGATAATGCAGAAGAAAAACTAAAAGAAATCACTTCAAAAATTCCATTGGAAAACAGAATGACAACTGCAGAAGAAATTGCAAACATGACAGCTTTTTTAATGTCTAACAAATCAAGTCATACCACCGGACAGATTATCCATGTTGATGGCGGTTATGTTCATTTAGACAGAGCTTTGGCGAACGCCTAGTTCAGTTGACAGTTTTTAGTTTGCAAATTACAGTTAACCGATTAACCAATTTATACGATTAACCTTCATTAAAAATGAAAACCCTTACCTGTACTACACCTGGAACTTTCGAATATTCAGAAACAGAAAAACCTGAGCTTAAAAAAGACCATGCCATTATAAAAATTAAAAGAATCGGTATCTGTGGAACCGATTTACATGCCTTTGAAGGTACCCAACCTTTCTTTAACTACCCAAGAGTTTTAGGTCACGAGTTATCTGGCGAATTGGTTGAAGCCGATGGAGCCAACAGTTTCAAAATAGGAGAGGCTGTTACTTTTATCCCGTATTTTAATTGTGGCGAATGCATTGCCTGCCGAATGAACAAACCAAACTGCTGTGTTAAAATGCAGGTTTGTGGTGTACATGTTGATGGTGGAATGCGCGAATATTTGCAGGTTCCATCGAGAACGCTTTTACATGGCGAGGGTTTGAGTTATGATGAACTCGCTTTAGTTGAACCTTTAGCTATCGGTGCACATGGGGTCCGTAGGGCAGATGTTCAACCTGGAGAATTTGTTCTTGTTATTGGTGCCGGGCCAATTGGTTTAGGCACAATGGAATTCGCCAGAATTGCCGGGGCCAACGTAATCGCATTAGATATTAACCAAGACCGCCTGGCATTCTGTAAGGATAAATTAAAGGTAGCACATGTGGTTAATGCGCTTTCACCTGATGTTGTGCAACAACTTAGCGATATTACCAATGGTGATATGCCAACGGTTGTAATCGATGCTACAGGTAATCAGAAGGCCATTAACAATGCTATAAACTATATGGCACATGGAGCAAGGTTCGTTTTAATCGGCTTGCAGAAAGGAGATTTAATTTTTAACCATCCTGAATTTCACAAGCGCGAATCGACATTAATGAGCAGTAGAAATGCCACTATTGAAGATTTTGAACATGTAATCAAATCAATGAAAGCTGGTTTGGTTAATCCTACCAACTATATTACGCATCAAGTTAAATTTGAGGAAGTCAAAGATGAGTTTGAAACCTGGTTAGATCCAAAGAATGGGGTGATTAAAGCAATGGTTAGTGTAGGAAATAAACTTTAGCCATACTTTTACTGGGGGCGTCATGCTGAATTTAGTCCAGCATCCATTATACATAATATTCATTTTCAAAGATCCTGAAACAAGTTCAGGAGGAAGACCAAAGGGGATGACAATCACAGAATGATAATCACATAAAAAAGCCGATAACCATAAGATTATCGGCTTTTCGATTGAGCGTTAATTATCCAAATTATTTATAAAAAACCTCATTCCAATGCAATTCATTCCTGAATTGATTGATTTTGGTATCGGCACCAATATTTACATATTCTAAGCCGGCAATATTCGCAAAATCCAATAAATGCTCGGTAGTTAAATTCTGGCTGTAAGCGGTGTGGTGGGCACCACCAGCATAAATCCATGCTGCGCAACCTGTTTTCATATCAGGTAGGGGTTTCCACAATACACGGGCTACCGGTAAGTTTGGTAAATCATGTTCAGCTTCAACAGCTTTTACTTCGTTCACCAATAAACGGAAACGGTTGCCCATATCGATTAAAGATGCATTTAAAGCATCGCCACCAGCAACGTTAAAAACCAAACGTGCAGGATCTGCTTTGCCGCCAATACCTAGAGGGTGAACCTCTAAACTCGCTTTACCACTCGCCAATGAAGCATCAACCTCGAGCATGTGCGAGCCTAAAACCATCGAGTTTGCCGGATCGAAATGATACGTATAATCTTCCATAAACGCATTTCCACCCACTAAACCAGCACCCATTACTTTACAGGCACGTACCAAAGCTGCCGTTTTCCAATCACCTTCACCAGCAAAGCCATAACCATCGGCCATTAAACGTTGTGCAGCAATTCCTGGTAGCTGGATCATACCGTGTAGATCTTCAAAAGTATCAGAGAAACCTTTAAAACCTCCGTCTTCCAGGAATTTTCTTAAACCCAGTTCAATTTTAGCCGCTTCGTAAACAGATGAATGTCTGGCGCCGCCAACTTTTAAATCAGCAGTCATCTCGTAAGTCGCTTCGTATTCTTTTACTAACGCTTGAATAGACTCCTCACTTATTCCATTAATTACCGCTACTAAATCACCTATACCATAAGTATTTACCGCGAAACCAAATTTCATTTCGGCTTCTACCTTATCGCCATCGGTAACCGCAACATAACGCATATTATCGCCAAAACGGGCAAATTTGGCGCCTTGCCAATCGTGCCATCCGGCAGCAGCCCTGCACCAGGTATCGATCTGTTTAGCTACTTCTTCATCCTGCCAATGCCCAACAACTACTTTACGGTCTTTACGCATGCGCGAAACCATGAAACCAAATTCACGGTCGCCATGTGCACTTTGATTCAGGTTCATGAAATCCATATCAATGGTATTCCATGGAATGTCGCGGTTAAACTGCGTATGTAAGTGCAATAATGGTTTCTGCAAAACATTTAAGCCTCTGATCCACATTTTAGCAGGAGAGAAGGTGTGCATCCAGGTAATTACGCCGATACAGTTCTCATCGATGTTGGCTTGTTGCAAGGTTTCGAAAATCTCTTCGGTTGTTTTTACAATCGGCTTGTACACTACCGAAACAGAAATACTTCCGTTCTGGTTTAACGAATCGGCCACTTGTTGAGCGTGCTCCGCTACTTGTTTTAAGGTTTCTTCACCGTACAAATGTTGCGTACCTGTAATAAACCAAACTTGTAATTTTTTTAAATCAATCATTACTATTTATGTTATTTTTAATTTATTTAATGCCATGGTCTGTGTCCTCACAGAACATTATCCATATTCTTTTTTTGAAAAGCAAGGTTCCGTATTTCATCGGTTAGGGTAGTCCTGCTTTCCGTTTTATTCAGCCACCTGCGGTTGGGTTCATGCCCACTCCAATCAGGTTTAGGTTACTTAGGTAAACCTTATTAGGTTAAACCCGACAGCAGCGGCAGCTCCCGATTCTTCATCGGGACTATAGCGAATGGCGGGGCTTTAGTTCCCCAAGCACCACTACAATTGCTTTCCAAAACCCTTAATTCAATTTATGCAACCAAACTCAAAACTCCCAGCGCTAAACTCACTTCTGCCCATAATAAGCACCATCACCATGTTTACGCTCGTAATGTTTCTCTATTAACGAATCTTTCAGCTTTGGGGCCTGCGGATTGATCTGTTCTGTGAACAAAGCCATTTGTGCCACCGTTTCTAAAACGGCGCTATTATAAACCGCTTTCTCCGCTGTTTTTCCCCAGGTAAAAGGAGCGTGGTTACCCACCAAAATCATCTCAACTTCTTTATAACTTAAACCCAAACTTTCAAAATGGTTCATGATCTGAAAACCCGTTTCATACTCATAATTTCCTCTGATCATTTCATCAGCCATTGGGGGTGCACATGGAATATCTACTGTTAAATGGTCGGCATGGGTAGTTCCGAAAATTGGAATTGCCCTTTGCGCCTGTGCCCAAGCTGTGCCGTAAGTAGAATGCGTATGCACAATCCCGCCAATTTCTGCCCAGTGTTTATATAAAACCGCATGGGTTTTGGTATCAGACGAGGGGCGTAAACTTCCTTCAACAGTATTTCCGTCAAAATCTACAATGACCATTTTCTCCGGCGACAGATCTTCGTAGGGTACACCGCTTGGTTTAATGGCAAAAACACCTTTCGACCGGTCTGCAGCACTCACATTGCCGAAGGTAAAAAGTACCAGTCCCAATTTGGGCAACTGCATGTTGGCCTGGTAAGCCTGCTCTTTTATATCTTGATAGTTGCTCATGATAAGTAAGGTTTTACATCTTTTTTATTGTATTTTTCCAGGTATCGGCCTAGCCCCAAATATTGTTGGTAATGCTGGCGGTAAAGTTTTTGTTTTTTAATATTCGGCTTGTATTCTTTCTCAAAGCCTGTTCCCATAGCCGCCATTGCTGCTTCGATATTTGGATAAACACCAGCCGCTACAGCAGCGAACATCGCCGCACCTAATGCACAGGTATGTTCAAAACGATGGATTCTGATGGGCATTTCCAAAACATCTGCCATCATTTGCATAATATAAGCTGATTTTTTTGCTACACCACCAATACCGATAATCCCTTTTACCGGAACGCCTTGCTCTTTAAAACGATCTACAATGGCTTTCGCACCAAAACAGGTGGCAGCAGCTAAGGCACGGAAAAACCGTGGTGCATCGGTTCCTAAACCTAAACCGGTTATAGCACCTTTAAGTTCCTGATTTGCATCTGGCGTTCTACGGCCATTTAACCAATCGATAGCGAGTTCAGCGTAGTCGCCCTCTGGTAAAGCTGCAGCCTCGTTGCTTAACTTAGCGATTATTTTTCCTTCGAGCTCTGCCTTTAATGCAGTAGCTGTAGCCTCATCAATTACATCAGATTCAGTAAGTAAATGATTTAATGGCCAGCTGATTAAATTCTTGAACCAGGCATAAACATCACCGAAAGCAGATTGACCGGCTTCTAAACCTGCCATACCTGGAATTACCGAGCCATTAACCTGTCCACAAATCCCATTAATCAATTTTCCATGTAAATCCTGATTGGGTGCAACCAGAATATCGCAGGTACTCGTACCCATTACTTTACTCAGGTAGTAAGGTTCAATCTGTCCCCCAACCGCACCCATGTGTGCATCAAATGCACCAACACCCACTACTACATCTGTACTTAAGCCCAGTTTGGTTGCCCATTCTTCGCTCAATGTTCCCGCAGAAATATCAGAAGTATAGGTATCGGTGAATAATTTATCTCTAAAGCCTGCTAAAAGCGGATCAAGACTGTTAAAGAAATCTTCAGGAGGCAAGCCGTTAAACTCTTCTGCCCAAAGTGCTTTATGCCCGGCGGCACAACGGCTACGTTTCATTGTTGTAATGTCGTTTCCACCACAAAGCAAAAACGGAACCCAGTCGCAATGTTCTACCCACGATGCCGCACCTTTTTTAATAGTCGAATCGACTCTTAATATGTGCAATAATTTAGACCAGAACCATTCTGATGAATAAATGCCACCTACATATTTAAGGTAATTGGTACTAAATTTAGTAGCGTGTTCATTAATTTCTGCAGCTTCTTTAACTGAGGTATGGTCTTTCCAAAGCACAAACATGGCATTTGGATTTTCTTCAAAACCTTTGGTCAGGGCAAGGGGAGTACCCGTTGCATCAACAGCCACCGGACTTGATCCGGTTGTATCAACCGAAATTCCTTTTACAAGATGTGCAATATCGGCACCACCTGCTTTTGTTAAACAATCTTTTATAGTGTGTGTTAAACCTTCAATATAATCTAACGGATGCTGGCGGAACTGATTAACAGCCGGTTTACAATATAAACCTTTCTGCCATCTTGGATAAAGAAAAACAGACGATGCTATTTCCTTTCCGTTTGCGGTATCGACTAGAACTGACCGGACAGAATCTGTCCCGTAATCCACTCCAATTACATAGTTTGCTGTGCTCATAACAATAAATAAATGTCTAATTAACGTTTATTTTTTTGAATTAAAAAATTTTATTACTTTTTTAATCAAAAACCTTCATTTTAACGTTTTAGTAGCATAAATTTGTATATCGGTTTTTGTATCCACCAGTGTTGGATATCTTTTTAAACCCTATTCTTTTTTCACTACGGGGTATAGGAATTTAAAAGAATTGGACACTGCCTGATGCATAATCGTTGCATGGTTCTCCTGTGGTAAAAAATCAAAATATGCTTTTACATTTTTGTTTTTGAAACCTTTTATTTTTTCGGTCAATAAATTTGCATCCACTTCCATCACCCTGGGTATTTCAGTTGGCGCTAGGCCTTCTTTACCAACAGCAATGTAAACATCTGTTTGTTGCTTAAAAGTATTTTCCTTTATTTCGGAATCCTGATTTAACAACGAAGCATTGTCCCACCATAAACTGGGACTGATAATAATGTATTTATTAAAAAGCGTAGGTTTTTTAATTAGGATTTCAGTAGCCAGCAAACCGCCTAAAGATTGACCAATAAGGGTTTTGTTCGCATCCGTTTTATATTTTGCCTGAATATAGGGTTGAAGCTCTTTTTCGATGAACGAAATAAATTTATCCGAATGGCCTGTTGTAGGATATCTTTTTTTGTCACCCTCGATGGAGGTAGGGAAAGTAAAATCCCGTTTCCGATCTACAGTGGCAATGCCCACCACAATTGATTTAGGTACCTGATTTACCCATTCGAAACTGTTAAACTGTACGAGCCCTACAATATGGATGAAATCTTCATCGGCAGAACCATCAAGCAAATAAATTACCGGATACTTTGCGGTATCGTTTTGTTGATAACCTTCAGGAAGGTAAATGTTCAGGATTCTTTTCTCAGCCAGTTCTTTTGATTGGATTTCGTCTATTCGCCCTAAAACAAAGGCTTTACTTTTATCGCTTTCATTTGGCCTGTTTTTCTGTCCAAAAACTACTGCCGTAAAAAAAGTTAAAAGAAGAATTAGAAATGCTTTATTCATATGTTACTTATAGGGTGTTTGGTGCATTAAGCTGTGCTTAATTGATCTGCCGTTTTTTGGAAAAATACAATTTTCATCCGGCCCGATAAAATTGATCTCAATAAGATAATTTTCTCTTGGTCAATTTGGCTAAGACAAAGATAGATTTGCTTAGCCCCGTTCTTTTAAGATCACGGAACTTTACATCAATAAAAATTGTTAGCCATTTACCTAATCAGCAGTTCCCTTCAAGCGTTGCCTGTGGCTTTTGCCCCACCTGATCATTTCCAGGATGATACCACCAAAAGACTGGCAGTATTCAGTGGAAGTATATTCAATACTTACAGGAGTATCATCTACCACTGTTCTTTTGATCAGCTGGTTTGCCGTCATTTCCTTTAATTCCTTACTCAGCATCCGCGTGGTAATTCCCGGAATGCTTCTTTCAATATCCCGGAATCTTTTATTGCCGTTACAGATGGAATTGATGATCGGCAGTTTCCATTTGCCCCCGAGCACATAAAGCGTATCCTGTAAAGCCTGTACCTCTTCTTTTTGGTTGCGTGGATTGGATAGCACTTCTGTCGCAACCTGGATTGTTTTTTCTATTTCCATAATTGGTATACTCTGTTATACTGACTACAAAAGTATACCAATACAGCCGTATTTTTGGAGGTATAAAATTTATTTTTTTATCATGAACAATTTAACAGGAAAAAAAGCGCTGATAACCGGCGGAAATAGCGGCATCGGTTATGCCACGGCAAAAGAATTAAAAGCACTGGGCGCAGAGGTGATTATTACCGGAAGGAGAAAAGATGCCGTTGAAAAGGCTGCTTCAGACCTTGGTGTGATAGGATTGGTAGCAGATCAGAGCCAGATCACCGCAATTGAAGGGTTGGCGAGTGAGATAGGAACAATCTTTGGTAAAATTGACATCCTGTTTATCAATGCGGGTGTAGTGGTGCAGAGCAGCATTGCGGATGCCACTGAAAAAAGTTTTGATAACATTTTTGGTGTTAATTTTAAAGGTGCCTACTTTACTTTGAGCAAATTTATCCCATTGCTGAATGATGGTGGTTCTGTGGTATTCCTTTCTTCGAATACTGCACACATGGACGGGGCAAACAGCTCAATTTACGCTTCAAGCAAAGCAGCACTGAACTCGGTGATGCGTATTGCAGCAGTAGAGCTTGCACCGCGCCAGATCCGGGTGAACAGTGTGAGTCCAGGCCCTATCGCTACAGAAATCATGAACAAAATAGGACTGAGCGAAGAACAGTTAGCAGGCATTAACCAGTGGCTGATCGGCCGTATTCCGCTCGGCAAAATCGGAAAATCTGAGGATGTGGCCAAAATGGTTACCTTCTTTTGTGGTGATGCTGCCACTTATATTACAGGGGCAGAAATCGTAATGGACGGGGGCATGAGCCTGAAAGCATAAGACGAGATGGTTAAAGGTACAGGCGAGGGCTGTCTGTACCAATGACTATAAAGCATCTTGAAACCAAAACAATATTTTTTGGGAGGCAAGCCCATTTATAGGTATTTTTGCTTATCAAGCAAACATATTTATGAGCAATACTCCGCAGAAGTTAAAGCACCAGCAGGTGCAGTACCTTGAATTTCTTTCACGCGACCTTGAAAAGGTCAAAACATTTTATACAGCGGCTTTTGGATGGGTTTTTACCGATTTCGGGCCTGAATATACCGCTTTTGAAGGTGATTTTATAGATGGAGGTTTTACTATTGGAGAACCGTTGAAAGGAAGCATCCTGGTTGTACTTTATTCACAGGATTTAGAAGGGACGAGAACAAACGTAATTAATGCAGGCGGCATGATTTCAAAAGAAATCTTCGCTTTCCCTGGCGGACGCAGGTTCCAGTTCCTTGATCCGGATGGTTATGAGCTTGCCGTGTGGTCGCTGTAAGGATCGACCCGATGCGCTTTCCTTTTAAAGAGGCCATGGGTTATCAATTTCGTCATTTTTTGTGAAGCTCCTGCGCAAGCCCGATTAGAAGACCTTCTGATCCCCTGATGTAGCAAAGTTTGTAAACGTCTTCATATTGAACAACTTCACCAACAAGTGTAGCGCCGTGTTTTTGCAGTCTTGGCAACAACTCGTCGATATCCGAAACCGTAAACATTACACGCAGGTAGCCAAGGGAATTAACCGGTGCTTCGCGGTGGTCTGAAATGGTAACCGGACTAAGAAACTGTGAAATTTCAAGTCGGCTATGGCCGTCGGGGGTAACCATCATGGCCACTTCCACGTGCTGGTTACCCAGCCCAGTAACCTTACCTGCCCATTCTCCCTCGATTGTTGCACGGCCTTCAAGTTTCAGTCCGATTTCGGTGAAAAAAGAGATTGCATTGTCAAGCGATGCCACAACAATGCCCATATTATCCATTCTGATCAATTGGTTCTTTTCCATAAAAATTTGGTTACAATTTAAAATTAAGGAATTTCACAAAGCTAACCGATGCTTTATGGAATAAATTGTATAAATCGGAACAGCGGGTATAATATGCATTATGCGCGCCGGGTGTCCAGCTATCTATCTGTCAGTGATGACTCCGGTACTAAAGATGCAATCACATATTAATATAGTTTAAGTTAGAAAATATGTAATTTTAAGGCTAAAATAAAAAATGATCAGGACCATACCTCAGCTTACTGTGATTGATGTTGAGCAGGAAACCGCCGGCGTAAGCAGCTACAAAAATATTCCGCTTTCCCTCTTTAATGACCATGTTGTAAGGGTTGGGGTAATGACGGAGCCCTTTTACTGGCACTATCATCCAAATAGTGATGAAACCTTTATGGCCATTGAAGGCACTTTATTAATTGATCTTGAGGACCGCAGGGTTGAGCTGAAACCGGGACAGCTATTTACCATTCCTGCAATGGTTAAACACTGTACCAGACCGCTTGATGGACGTTCGGTGAACCTTACCTTCGAACTTGCTGAAACGGAAACGGTGAGATGCGATGCAGGTTGATCATTGTATTTTGGTTTATGCCTTCTGATAAACCTAGCAGCAAATAATTTTGAGTAATCAAACGAATGGTATATCTTTCATGATCTATTTATCCAGTACGCTCAACTAAAACCCAATGCCAAGGATTGTCGGCTGTTGCTATAGATCGATAACCATGAGGAAAACGATTATATATGGGAGACAGCGGCAGACTGTATTTATGGATCAAAGAAGCAGATCTTGCAGCAAAGCGGTTTGAGAAAACCACGTGCATACTCCAATGCCATTAAACTTAGAATAAAACAAAAAATAAAATTATCGTGAAAAAGACCCTGTTAGTTATGGCCTTAAGCCTGTTTTCAATCCTTCTGAACGCACAGAGCCTTTACCCTGAAAAGTTTGAAGACTGCAAACTATCCGAATTCTGCCTGGATTGCGGAAACCCACAGGCGCAGCCGCCAAAGACAGTGTTCCAGAATATCCTGCATGGTATCGGCGAAAAAAAACTTGTAACGCTCAAAGGTACGCTGGAAATGCAAATCCTGGTCGATCAGGAAGGCAAGCCCTGCCTGTTAAGCATCGATAACAAAACCAACATGGGTTCAGCTGAACTCGGCATCAGGCAATCAGTCAATGCTACTGAAAACTGGACGCCTGCAATAGATGGTACGAAAAAGGAAAACAGCTCGGTATCGCTCATCATGGAATTCGTAGATGGGAAATTTCGGGCCAAACGCAGAACATTCAACTTTACTAACCAATCAAATATGAAAGCCACCGGTACTCCCGACCAGAAGGGAAGTGAACGGGCAGCGCTTAGCGAGCGCTGGAAAGTATTTACACAGGGTAACTCAGAACTGCCCTGGGATATGAGCAGGGCTGTGGCAGCTGATTTGAAGGGCAATATCTGGATCGGAACGGATAACGGAGTTGTGAAAATATCAGACGGCAAATGGCAGCACTTTAATGCTGGAAATACCATTATCTCTGCAACGAAGTACAATAAGGCCCAAACGGAGCCGGTCCGTGACCTGGCGGTTGATCAAAAGGATAATAAATGGTTCGTAATCGGCTATGGTGTTTATTGCTATGATAACCGTGTTTGGACTAAATTCGATTCAGTGAACTCGCCCATTAACTGGGCGAGAAAGATCGTAGTGGCCCCTAAGGGGAATATTCTTTTCACCTCTTGGGATGGAGTAGCCAGTTTTGACGGAAGCAAATGGAACGTGATAAATAAAAAGAACTCGAAGTTGCCATCTGATAGGGTTCTGGGAGTGTTTGTGGACAGCAAAGACCGCACCTGGATCGGTACTTTCGAGGGCAACGTCGTTATTGAAAAAGGCAAAACCACTGCCTTAAACGATAAGTCTTCACCATTATCGAAAGCCCACATTTCCAAGATGTGGGAAGATAAAAAAGGTAACCTTTGGTTTTCGCTGTATAATGAAAAAGGTGCGGCGGCAGGAGTGTATATGCTTTCGCCGGAGGGAAAATGGGAGCGCCTGTGGAACGATAACCCGACAATGTTTGCCGGCAACAGTATCAACGATTTTTTCTTCGATGAAGAAAAAAATACCTTATGGCTCAGCCAGAACAATGTTGGTATTATCAGGTACGACATTGAAAGCAAAAAGACCGAAATATATACCACCGAAAATTCTAACGTTACCAGTGTCAATATCGAGCGGATTACAAAGGGCGCAGATGGAGCAATCTGGGCGGCAACCTTTGCCGGAATAATCAAAACAGAGTTGAAATAACTACAATAATTACATTGTATACCGTCCAGGTAAAGTTTATAGCTAGATGCGGATAATGAATGTGTTAGTTATCACGTAATACATTCATTATGAGTTAATTAAATGCATAAATGTATTTCTTTTCCATTCAAAAATCACCTAATCAAGTCATTATTTAAATTCGGCCCCCTTGTTTTTACTGATCAATCTCCCTCATCCGGCTCTGGCGGGACCACAATTTTCAGTTGGTTTTCGCCATCGATATAAATCGTTTCGATAACGTTAAGGCTGATGACAAAATACCTGTTTGCGGTAAAAGATCTCTCCATCAAGCTGTTTCATTCGCTCATCAAGGCTTAATGCGGTAGCCTACCGCTTGCCGTCAGCTCATTTTTCAGGAATCTGTACAGGAAAAATAAAAAAAATACCAGCCCTGACAAACCGCTGTCATGAGCACCCGATACCTTCGTTGCACAATTAAAATAATTAGCAATGAATTTAATATCCACCCGCATTATTACAGCCCAGGTTGAAACACTTATCAATTTTTACGAACAGGTAACAGGTTTAAAAGCAACCAGATACACGCCTGATTTTGCCGAATTAAAAACCACAAGCGCAACCCTGGCCTTTGGGAGCATACGCACTTTACAATTTTTTGGTGGCGACAGTGTTGCCCAAGCTGCACAGAACCGTAGCATGATTATCGAATTCAGGGTTGATGATGTGCAGCAACGTTTCGAACAATTAGCTGATTCCTTAAAAAGCGCAATCGTACAAGAACCTACCATCATGCCCTGGGGCAATCAATCTTTATTATTAAGAGACCCTGATGGCAATCTGGTGAATCTTTTTACTCCGGTAACACCTGAAGCTATAGAAAAGCTTAAGGGTAATTAATCTTGTAATCTAATCATTATAAGTTAGTTAAATGTATTGATTTGTTTTTTATTGAAAATTACCTGTCAAGCCATTTTTTAAATTCCGACACCTTGTTTTTACTAATCAATATAACCTCATCAGGCTCTGGCGAGACCACAATTTTCAGTTGGTTTTTGCCATAGATATAAATGGTTCTGATCGCGTTAAGGCTGATGATAAACTGCCTGTTTGCACGGTAAAAGAGCTCTCCATCAAGCTGCTTCATTAGCTCATCAAGGCTTAATGCGGTAGCGTACCTTTTGCTATTGTGCGTGATGATGTTGACAGCAGCACCATCGAAAAAGAAAAAGGCTATTTCAGTGATGTCAAGGTGAATCAGTTCGTCTTTTAAATACGTGATCATCCGTTTCCGGGCAGTTTCCTTATCTGGATTTAATGGAGCTGCAGCATTTTCCTGTTGCAATCTGGCCAACTGTTCATTTAAGCTGCCCAAAGTGTTCACTTTTTCATTTAAGGTGCTGATCTCTAAGGAAACCGATCTTTCATACCGGCCATAAATCTGCCTGATGAGCATTAAACAGCTGCCGATGATAATGACCGCGGTGGTAAAAAAACAAATCACAAACTGTGTGTAAAGACCCGATAGTTCAGCCTGTAGTACTTCGATATTGGCATGTGCCGCCACAACCCAGTCGCTGCCCTTAACCGGATAAATATTTACAATCTCTGAACGCCTGTTTTTAGCTTCTGGGAAACTTCTTGTACCGCCCAGGCTTTTCTGTTGCGCAATGGCTTCATTAAAAGGTATTGATCCATTTCGGGACTGAAGTATAGAATTGCCCTCCGCTATTTTCTGGCCGATGAGCGCCGGGTTGGGGTGACAAAGTTCGATACCATTTTTATCATACATACAGATAAACTCGCCCTGGGTATCGGTATTTTCTATGCTTTGCTGCAGGTTGCGGATCACCTTTTGCGGCGCAAGTCCGCTTTGCAGCTGTTGTTCGAGCAAGCGGCCGATTTCCCTGCTTTCCCTTGCGCCCGATTCCATTTTGCTGGCCCATAACTTTTCGGCAGCACTGTTATAAAGGTAACGGAAAGAAAAGTAACTGATCAGCATTACCGTAATACTTACAGTAACAAAAAGTAGCAGGTGCAATCTTCCTTTTAACATAGGGCTTGGTTAAAAATCGCCAGACTAATTTAGCTGGATTTTAGGGGTCAAGGTCTTAAAAAGATCGGACTATTCAAAGCGGTTTATTCGCCTTCAAGGCTAAATTTATCCCTTTTATAGGATTGTAATGTTATGTTAGGTGCTTTGAAGGCTAATTTTGAGCAGATTAAAAAAATAATCCATGAAACTCAAATTCAAAATCATACTCGGCATCCTCAGCCTGGTGTTGCTGGCCCAACTGATCAGGCCCGAAGAACTAAGTTCAGTAAAAACACAGCCGGTTAAAGGGCTGGCAGGTGTACCTGAAGAAGTGGCAAAGGTACTGGAAACGTCCTGTTTCGATTGCCACTCTTCCCAAACCAGTTGGCGTTGGTTCGACCGGCTTACGCCGGCGAATTTTTTGGTGGCCTCGCACATCCGGGATGGCAGGAAAGCGCTTGATTTTTCGCAGTGGGACTCGCTCGCTAGCCCCCAACGCAATGCCATGTTGTATTTTGCCTTAAACGGGATGCTTTCAAAAGAAATGCCTTTAAGCAGTTATACCGCTTTGCACCCTGCGGCAAAGTTGGATCAGAAAGATATAGATCTGATTAGAAATTACTTGTTAAATAATGCTGTAAGTAAACCCGCCAGTATAGAAAGCAATTCGATGGGAGCAGAGAAACCATCTATTATGGAAGTGAAAAAAACGCCAAACGGAATTGCTTACCTGCCCAATTACCGCAACTGGAAAGCAATAAGTACGACAGAGCGTTTCGACAATGGCACCATCCGCATCATTTTTGGTAACCCGATAGCGGTTGAAGCCATACACGAAGGAAAAACAAACCCATTTCCGGATGGAACCATTTTTGCCAAAACCGCGTGGAAACAGCAGCAAGGCAAAGATGGGAGCGTTTATGCAGGCCAGTTTGTGCAGGTGGAGTTTATGATTAAAGATGTTAAGCGTTATGCCGGTACAAAAGGCTGGGGCTGGGCACGCTGGAAAGGGGAAAACCTGTTGCCCTATGGTAAAACGGTGAAATTTGATTCCGAATGTATTAGCTGCCACAGGCCGGAACGTGATAACGATTATGTATTTACCAGACCGCTTGATATTAGGGATTTAAACAAAAAATAAAATGAGATTAACATTCACCGCAGGGGCATTTCCCCTTATTATATTGTTGATGACGGGCTGTAAGCCAAACGCAACTGATCGGATCAATAACGCAGCTTCGATAACAAGCATTTCCAGACTTCCTGAAAATCCCTTGGAAATGACGCCAATGGCTGTTAGTCTACAGCCAAAAGCAAAAACAATGTCGACACTTTACGGCAACAGCATTGCCGCAAAACGTTTAAGGGATGGCGCATATTATGCTGCCGGATCGGTACTTTATCTGGTCACCTGGAAAGGAAAGGCTGATCCGGATTGGTTTGGTGCCCATATTCCAGATCGGGTAACGGCCATAGAGCGTATTTCGTTTGATCAGAACGGACAAAAAAGCTATACTTTTTTTAAAGGACCGGGCTGGGATCCTGCTTTAGACCTGAAAAAGAATGAAAGGCTGATCATCATTCTTTCCATACCAATTGCCAAATCGCCTTAATTATTAATATTTTGTATTCATACAGGGATGCTCTGGGCAACGCTTCGGGCAGGATGGAGGATAAAATGTCTATAAAGCCGGAAATGTTTGAACATTAACAACTTTGCGGGACAGATATGCAGCTTTTTGTCTTAGATTCCGATGATCATGACTGCAATGCCGCCCCAAAGGTAGTTATAGGGCTATCAAGGAATTTACGAATCTATGCCGATATAAGTTATATTTTTAAAAGAATGACTTAGCTATTGATAACGGGTTTCTAACTTTTGACCGTCAGCGATTGTTTTCAATATGGTAAGTAAAGCTTTCTCTAGCCAGCTGCCCTGTATTATTGAAACCTTCAATAACAACCCGGTAATCTCCCTTAAAAGCGGCATTATCAAACTTGATTCTGGCAACTCCTTCATCATCGGGTTGTATGTTTGGATTCCAATAAATGGTACTTCTTGAGTCGCTGGCTATTTCATTCGTCTGTACTTGATATTTTGGAGAATAAAACACTCTCGAGTGGTATAAACCTTTTGGCTTTATAGTGAAATGATCAAAACTTAAATCTTTTACTTTTTTTGCCGAATAACCCAAACCTCTTTTTGCGGTGATGATGATTATTCCTGGATCTCTTAACGAACCGTAAATAACCAACTTTGAAATACTTAGTAATACTTCGATTGATTGTACATCCATAGGATTGATAACATCTAAGTTTCCATCAGCCAGTCTGGTTCCATTATAGTATATCCCAAGAGATCCTGTACCATCATCTTTTCCTAAATTCGGCATACCCGGGTTACGATACGCCCGCCCGCGTATTATCCGCACACCCCGCAACATATTCCCCAGCGATTGGCTTAATGTCGAATAATACGGTGGTAAATCATCAGCCGTAAGAACCTGATCAGCGTTTCCAGGTCCATTATAATTGCTCGAAAATTGAACAGCCTTACGTATTCTTTCCGCGCTGATATTTACATCCTTAAGTTTGATTGATTTTTCCAGTAGACCCAGACGATTCATTTCATTAAAATAATTATCACTCGCTTTAATATATTTCATTAAGCTTGAATTTACATTGATATCGATATCCGCAGTATTTTTATTTTTCGTTACCATTTGGTTATCGGATGTATCAATTTTTAATTCTAAAAAACTGCCTTTCTTTAATGGGCTTGCCTGAACCAAAAACTGTGTGCTATCCACAAAGGTTAAGTTGTCGAACCGAAATTTTCCATCTTCACCAGTAATTGTATCCCTAACGATGTCGCCACCGTTTTTTGACATTAAGATAACAGCAGCGCCTTGTACTGGTTTTTTGCCTCTAACCACTGTCCCCGAAACAGAGGATGATGTTTCTGCTTGGAAAGTTAATGGCAGTTTCTCGTCTTTTAGAATGTTTTTCCAATTAAAACGGCGCCAACCCTGAGTCATCATCAAGTTATCAAGCGCTCTTTTTGTTTGCTCATCGTTGTTTAAAAAATAATGATTTGGATTTTCGATATAGCCTGATAAATCTCCTGTAAATAATAATGATGTTAAGATATTACTTTCGTTATCTAGATCTGGCTTAACGATATTCAGATTGGTAACTGATACCGAAAAACTTCCAGTTAAGTTACTGTTGGTTTTGTCTGCTACCAAGCTGATTTCTGATTTTCCGCTAATAGTCTTTGAAAGTTTTTCCTTATTTACCTTTAGTTTCAATAAACTTGATTCATTGTTTACAAAAATTAAACGTTCGGCTAATGGCTCGTTATCTGCAGAAAAAACAGTGATTTGTGCAATACCAGTTGTGAATTTTTCTTTTGGAATACTTTTGATAATGGTTTGACTATTCAGTTTTGCATTGAAGGCAAACCGTAAATTACCTGCCTGTTGACCAACAATTCTCACCTCATCTCCATTAATTAAATCGGAGCTCGCTGTCAGCCTTACAGCAACTTTGCTCTCGTCGGCATTATTAACCGTTAAGGTAAGCCCCGAAGTGGCTACAACTGGTAAAGCAACATCTTTTTCTGAACCATCTGCAAACTTAATTTTTGCGGTATATCTCGTTCCAGCCTTTAAATCTGTGTTAAAACTCCCCATACCTAAAATATCTGTTTTGAAATCACTTATCGTTAAGCCTTTTTCGTCTAGAATTTTACCAGTAATATCAATACCACGACCATTCGATCCACATACTTTTATCGCTAATCTTTGCGGTTGACCTTGTACAAGTGTGCCTCCCTCTGGAAAAAACTGAACATCAGAATTGTTTGAAAATGAAACTATTGGGATCGTTTTGTTTATTTTTTCTTGTCCGTTTAAGTTAATTGTGGTAACAATTTTTCCTGTTTTATCCGTTCCTGTTGGTGATGAAAAATTTAACGTAGCGTTGCCATCTGAGTCCGTTTTTGTTCGTGTTTTCAGGATAGATTTATGATCAACAAAAACATCATAACTGATATTTTTGTTGCGGTAGGGAAGATCGTTTTTATCTTTGAAATGGATGGTAGCATCGATGTTATTGCCTCCAATAAACTTGAATGCGGTATTTATAAAAACTTTGTTCGACCAACTATTGCCAATCTTTATCGTTTTGTCAAAGAAGAAATCTGGAGAAAAATTTCGCATATATCTAGTATATGCCCTTAAGCGATAATTTCCTTCTACCAGCGTATCAGGTAGCTTAAAATCCCCCCATGAAACACCATCATTCATTGATAGCTTAATCTGGTTTTTAATCACATCATTTTCGTCGATTAATTCAACGTATAGAATTTTACTAATTTTTGTGGGTGCTAGTGTTTTTGTATTAAGTACATATGCTTTTAGCCAAATATTGTCGCCAGCGGTATAGTAGGGCTTATCTGATTGAATGTAGATTTTTTCCTGCGCATATGCTGAAGTAAACGTTTCTAACTTACTTAAAAGACTTAATAAAGGATCATTCCCATTTTTGAAGGCAAAAAGTAAAATGATAAAAGCAGATATAATAAGAGAATGCGTAATTTTAGATTTCATAGGTTTTTTCTAAAACTCTAAAATACGATTTTTTCAATATATTAATATTTTCAAAACATAACTTTCAGATGCCATCGAAATTATTTAAACCTGTATTTGTACTTATAGTATTAACAGTTGCAAACTTATGTTCTTATGCGCAACAAACTTTTAACCTAAGCGGAAAGGTAAGCGAACTGAATGGCAGCCCCTTGCCAGGAGCCTCGATATATGTAAGCGGAAGTAAAAATGCAACTGTAACCGATAATAATGGGCAGTTTTTGTTAAGACTAAATGCTGGTGAGTATGATGTCATAATTAAGTCGATCGGCTATAAAACATTAACTAAGAAGGTTTTTGTGAAAGATGTAGATTTAATTGTTAATGTTAAATTACAAGAGAAAAGCATCGCGCTGGCAGATGTGACTATTAAGGCCAATCCATATAGAAACAAAGATTTAGAGCGTTTTATAAGTTTGTTTATTGGAACTTCTCCCAATGCGAAGTTTTGTAAGATAAAAAACCCTGCTGTTCTGGATTTTGTTCGAAATCAAAAAGATAACAATTTAAAGGTTTATGCTTCTGATTTTTTAATTATCGAAAATGATGCACTGGGCTATAAACTAAATTATCTACTGGAATCTTTTGAATATGAAGAGGGGGCCGGTAAAGTATCTTACAAAGGTTCGGTTTATTTTGAAGATTTAAAAGGATCGGATAAGGCTCGGCAACGTTGGGCTCAAAATAGGCGTAGTGCTTACCAAGGCTCACCCATGCATTTCTTCAGCGCATTGTATAAGAAGAATATAGATAGCGAAGGTTTTTTGATTTTGAAACTTGTAAATCAGACCAACTCCAAAAGGCCATCTGATAGTGTAGTGAAAGCCAACATAACCAGATTACTGTTAAAGCAACAAAAAAAAACAGGTTTAATTAATGTTAATGAAAATGATTCATTGAGCTATTGGTTAAAATTAAAAAGTAAACCAATGTATCTACCAACGCTAATCACCAAAACGGTCTTGGTAGATACATTGCTGCATAAGTCTGAAAATGAGCTCAAATCTATAACGAGTAAAGACATTATGTATGTGGTTTATACAAAGCGCGATGAAGAACCAGGATATGTAAGTACGCTTAGTCCAGAAATAAAAAAAAATCTTCAATTTACTAATTCGCAGCTATCACAAATTAAGTTACTTGTTGATAAATGTGTGTTCTCTTCAAATGGTGTTTTGGTCGATCCACAATCGGTTTATTTTTCTGGCTATTGGGGATGGAGAAATGTAGCAGATAGTTTACCCATCGATTATATCTTTTCTGAAAAATAGTTGTTTTGGCAAACCAGATTAGTGAAATTGGTTTAAACGTGTTAACTATCAATGGCAAAAAATGCATCCTCCAAAAGAAATTATTATCGAGATTTCGGCAGATCAAGTTAATTTCAAAGAAGTGGCAAAACAAACAAAATTTTCGTTTGAAGGAATCAATAAAGTGTTGCATCAAATTAATCCGGTAAGCGGGAGATACATCCGGATTAAGGCCGCCAATATTGGGATTATCCCTGACGGTTTTTATGGTGCAGGCACAAAAGCCTGGTTAATGGTTGATGAAATTATCGTAAATTAAATGACTATACTAATTGTTTTTATTTGCATTGCATTATTAATTGTACTGATTTCCGTATTTAAGATCAATGCTTTTTTAGCCTTTTTAGCGGTATCTTTTCTTACAGGCCTGGCTTTAGGTCTACCACCTTCAAAAATCCCATCGAGTATTGAAAAAGGCATGGGCGATGTTTTAGGTTCCTTAGCCATTATCATTACGGCAGGGGCAATGCTTGGTAAACTGGTGGCCGAAAGTGGTGCAGCGCAAAAGATCGCTCAAGTGAGCATGAGCATTTTCGGTAAAAAATACATTCAATGGGCTATGGTTTTAACCGGCTTTTTAATTGGCATTCCTTTGTATTACGGTATAGGCTTCGTGCTGATGGTTCCTTTGATATTCTCCGTAGTTTACCGTTATAAATTGCCTGCGTTGTATATCGGTTTGCCCATGTTAGCCGCCTTATCCGTAACACATGGATTCTTGCCGCCGCATCCTTCTCCAGCGGCATTAGTGATTCAATTCCAGGCCGATATGGGTTTGACACTATTTTATGGCCTAGCTGTTGCAATTCCTGCAATCATACTAGGCGGCCCCATTTTCGCCCGTACGCTCAAAGCAATCCCTGCAAATCCATTGGCTTCTTTCAGCCCAAAAGAATTAACAGACGAACAACTCCCGGGTGGATTTAAAAGCTTTTTTACGGCTTTACTTCCTGTGTTATTACTGGCAGTTGCCTCCTTCGTTCCCATGCTTTTAAGGCCCGATTCCATTATCCTGCCTTATATTTTATTTGCCGGAAATCCATCTGTTGTGATGCTCATTGTATTGATTGTTGCCACCTGGTTATTGGGCATCACACAGGGAAAAAAAATCACGGAGATCATGCATATTTATGCTGATGCCATTAAAGATATCGCCTTAATTCTTTTGATCATTGCAGGCTCCGGAGCTTTAAAGCAGGTTTTAACAGAGAGCGGTGTAAGTAATCAAATTGCCGCTTATTTGCAGCATGTTGAAGCTGAGCCATTGTTTCTCGCCTGGATGATTGCTGCAATCATCAGGTTTTGTGTGGGTTCGGCAACAGTTGCCGGTTTAACCACGGCTGGTATTATTGTCCCTTTAATGGAGCATACGCATACCAATCCCAACCTGATGGTTTTAGCGGTTGGTGCCGGGAGCTTAATGTTTTCTCATGTTAACGATGCCGGATTCTGGATGTTTAAAGAATATTTCGGTTTAACTTTGAAAGATACATTCAAATCCTGGGCTTTAATGGAATCTATTGTTGGCATTGCAGGCCTTTTGGGTGTACTTTTGCTTAAAATAATCATCGCTTAAAAATAACAAATACATCATATGGAAAATTTAACCCCCGACGAACGCTTTGAACAACTGAAACTTAATTTACCGCCCGCACCCGCACCACTTGGCGTTTACAAACCTTGTTTAGTTGATGGAAAATACCTTTACCTAAGCGGCCATGGTCCGGTTCAGGATGATAAATCATTAATCATTGGACGGATCGGTTCTGATTTATCTCAGGAAGAAGGTAGGACTGCTGCTTTGCAAGTAGGCTTAACGATGCTTTCAACCATCAAAACAAATATCGGTAGTTTAAACAAAGTTAAACGGGTAATTAAGGTTTTAGGCATGGTAAATTGTACACCTGAGTTTGAAAAACATCCCTATATTATTAACGGTTGCAGTGAGCTTTTTGCAAAAGTTTGGGGTGAGGAAAATGGCATTGGTGTAAGAAGCGCTGTTGGTTTTGGCTCTTTGCCAGATAATATTCCTGTAGAAATTGAAGCCTTGTTCGAACTTTTTTAATGATGCAACAGCAAGACTGGTACTTAATCCCGAATGAGGAGACGCTGGAAACACCTGCGCTTGTTTTTTACGAAACAAGAATCCGTGAAAACATTGGTATACTGAAAGGCATGGTCAATGATGTCGGCAGACTTCGGCCGCACGTTAAAACGCATAAATGTTTGGAAATTACCAATATGCTAATCGATGCCGGTATTCATAAATTTAAATGCGCAACCATCGCCGAAGCTGAAATGCTTGGCTTAGCTAAAGCAAAGGATGTTTTATTGGCCTACCAGCCGGTTGGCGAAAACATTAATCGTTTTTTTAAACTCATAGATCAATATTCAGGCACCAGTTTCAGCTGTTTGCTTGATAATATTGAAACCGCTAGCTCAATCTCTGATATGGCGGTTTCGGAAAATAAAGTGGTTAAGGTGTATATCGATTTAAACGTCGGCATGAACAGGACAGGAGTTCTGCCTGAACTGGCTCACGGTTTGGTTGCAGCATTACTTAGCCTTCCTCACATCAATGTAAAAGGCTTACATGCTTATGATGGCCACATTCATGATTCATCTATTGCTATTCGCTACGAAAAAGCAGCACCTATTATTGCTCAGCTTCATCATTTAAAAGAAACTTTAGCAGCTTTAGGAATTGAGGATTTAGCGGTTATCGCCGGTGGAACACCAACATTTCCGGTATATGCCAGGCATACAGATTTTGATTGTAGCCCCGGCACTTTCATTTTATGGGACAAAGGCTACCAGGACGCTTTCGCCGAACAGCAATTTAATACGGCTGCGCTCGTGATCAGCCGCATCGTATCTAAACCTACAGAAGATTTAATCTGTACAGATTTAGGGCATAAAGCCGTTGCGGCTGAAAAAGAGTTGAAAAACCGGGTATTCTTCCTGAATGCGCCGCAGCTCGAAGTTCAAAGTCAGAGCGAAGAACATTTGGTTTTAAAAGCAGAAAATCCTGTCAATTATAAGGTGGGCGACATGCTGTATGGCTTGCCCTATCACATTTGCCCGACAGTTGCCCTGCATGAAAAAGCGCTTTGTTTGGCCTCTGATCAATCACTAAAATACTGGAATATCATCTCCAGGAAAAGAAAAATCACCATTTAATCATAGCCATGTTTATCATAGATGCCCATTTAGATTTAAGTATGAATGCCCTGGAGTGGAATCGCGATCTGACCAAAAATATCGCCGATATCAATAAAAGGGAAGCCGGATTAACAGATAAGCCCGATCGCAGTCATGGAACAGTTTCACTCCCTGAACTGCGTAAGGGTAATGTCGGTTTGGTTGTGGCCACGCAGATTGCCCGTTATGTTGCGCCTGATAATCACTTATCGGGCTGGCATTCGCCTGAACAAGCCTGGGCGCAAACACAGGGTCAGCTGGCCTGGTATAAAGCGATGGAAGATGCCGGTGAAATGCTCCAGGTGAACAATCTGGAAAGCCTTGAGCAACACCTCGAATTGTGGAATGATGGACGTGTTAACGATAAAAAGCCTGTGGGTTATATTTTGAGTTTGGAAGGGGCTGATTCTCTTGTAACGATTGGCCATTTAGAAAAAGCCTGGCAAAATGGCCTGAGGGCCGTTGGTCCAGCGCATTACGGACCCGGACGTTATGCGCAGGGTACCAATGCAACAGGCAAAATGACTGCAATTGGTCGCGAGTTATTGAAAGAAATGGAGCGGCTAAAGGTGATTCTCGATGCCACACACCTTTGTGATGACAGTTTTTGGGATGCATTGAGCCGCTTCGGTGGCCCTGTCTGGGCATCGCATAATAACTGCCGGAGCCTAGTGAACCATAACCGCCAGTACAGTGATGAGCAGATAAAAGAACTGATCAAAAGAGACGCCGTAATTGGTGGCGCGCTGGATGCCTGGATGATGGTTCCGGGCTGGGAGAGGGGGATCTCCAAACCAGAAACAATGAACTGTAACCTAGAGGTGATGATCGATCATATTGACCATATTTGCCAGCTGGCCGGAAACACCAATCATGTCGGAATCGGCTCTGATTTAGATGGTGCTTTTGGAAAAGAACAATGCCCTTACGACCTGGAAACCATTGCAGACCTACAAAAAATACCAGCTTTATTTAAGAAAAGAGGCTATACCGATACTGATGTGGAGAACCTGATGCATGGCAACTGGTTACGTTTTTTAAGAAAAGCCTGGGCATAATTTCAAGCGCGTAAAAAAATAAGTAAAACTATATTTTGCTTTGCATGAGCGATTTCCGCACTTCATGCAAAGTATTTTGCGCAAGCAAGAGATAACGTTCCGCGTTTATTAAAAAACAAGATACTATTTGCCTCTTAATTTTGATCATTCCATTCCAGACAATCATAATTTTACTATATTAGGATAACCAAAAAGGGATGATAACCCAAATCAATCCATCCGATTAAAAATCTCCCAAAAAAAATATTCCAAAATCCACCTTTACGCCACGTTTACCCCACGTTTAGGCCACCTTCCGGCCAGGCTTGTGTGGTACTTACTTGCACATTGCTTCGGTTGAGTTGTAAGCCCTGTTGTAGATTAGGTAGGTCAAAGATTTGCCTCGCTTTAGATCAATGGGTTAACAATAGCTCAATAAGAGGTAAATAGAAAGTTATCTAAAGGTATTGTTGGTGTATAGCTGTGTCGGAGCAGCCTGGGAAAAGGGGTAATAAACGGCTGTTCGGGATTTTAGCATAGTAAAATCCTTTTAACAAAAAAATCCTCCAACTTTCGTTGGAGGATTTCTGTGATATCGCTAGGATGTGAACTTCGTTCAGTTTTCAGCATTTAACCAGAGCAACATATTCAGAAAAGATTTTAAAGAAGCATTGAAGGGAACAGAGAATGGCGATTTGGCAAATTGTAAATATGCGATAATATGGCATCTAAAAGAAAAGCTGAATTCTTTTGGAAATCTTTCAGAATCAGACAAGCTGTTATACCTTGAACTAAATTCTGCTAACGTCAAAAACCTTATTGGGATCGAAAAGTATGGAAATTTAAAAAGACTGGAGCTGCACTATTGCACAAAGCTTGAAAATGATATCGGTTTAGGTGCAATAAAAGAAAGCTTGGAATTTTTACATATTAACCAAAGTAAAAAGTTCCATTTTACCAAAGAGCTACTTTCACTAAAAAAAATCAAAGTCTTGTGTCTGAACGCTTGCGCACCAGTCGATAATCTTCAATTTTTAAAAAACTTCCCAGAACTTATCGATTTCCGTTTCGTTAATACCAATATTTTAGATGGAAATCTCCAGCCAATCCTCGACCATCCAAATATAAGAACTGTTGGTTTTCTAAATAAAAGGTACTATAGCCATAAAGACGAAGTGATAAAATCTTTACTCAAGAATAAATTTAGGGACGATTATAAACTCTATGTGCACAAAGGAAAATATAGTACGTTTAGATACAATTTTGATTAAGGCAAATTATGACACAACTTGAATTTATTAAACTGCTTGAACATAAGGTGACTGGATCCAGTCCAACTGTGCTTATAGATTTTGCTTTAGATATTTGTGAGCGACTACAACCAGAATATACATCGTTTTCGGAAAATCATAACTGGGGTGATGCTAATTTACTTAAGGAGTGTATAGAATTTTGTCGTGTCGGTAAAGGAACTATGGTAAATCATTCAGATATTAAATTTTATCTCGATAAACTAGATCCAAATATCCCAGATATGGATGACTTTGGAGATTTTGATAGCAGCTATGCCCTTAACACTTCTTGTGTGGTTTGCGAGTTGCTTGAGTATCTATCAGATAAAGATAAGAGTCATATTTTTAATATCAGCACCTATATGACTCATACAATAGATTTCAAGCTGAGTGAAGCCGATGCAAATTTGACAAATGAAGAACTAGAGAATCATTCGGATTTAATCAGAGAATGGGAGTATCAACTCAAGTTAGTAGAAACTGCCTAATAAGATAACATTTTTGGACAGTCGGAAAATTTTGTAAGTTGCACAGACATTTTAATCTCAACTATTAATGCTCTCATTATGACTGAAGACACCTATGAAGAAAGACCGAAACTTTATAATCAGGCAACAATCTTAATTTTTTCAATTTTACTTTCAACTATCTTTGGCGGCATCATTTATTCCCAAAATCTTTCGGAAATAGATAATCGAAAGCAAATAGCACCTGTGGTAGGGTTCTGTGTAATCTGGAATATTGTTCTTTTTAAATTAGCACATAGATATACTGACAATTTCGTTCTCACATTTCTTCTACCGAACATGATGGGTGGTCTCGTACTCTCGATTTTTTTCTGGAAACATCATTTTGGAGATTTGGACTTTAGGGCTAGAAATGTATGGATTCCGCTGGCTATCTTGTTGCTCATATACGGGCTTTTTGTGGGACTTCGTTTTTTGGGTAATTGAAATTTTTTAAAGATGAAATATTACCAATACCTACTCATTTCAATACTATTCTTATTTTTTTCAGAGTTGCGTAGAAAAAGATAATTTTCAGGAATATAATTTGGAGACGCTAGGAGCAAGCATCAAACTTCCTGGTACATACAGTCCAGTGAATAAAGAAAGGCTCAATAGAATACTAAACCATAAAGAAGATCAAGGGTTTAAAGATGAATTATTAGGCTTAATCCAGAGGAAGAAAAATGTTAAAATGCTGATTGATACGATAAATCCATATAAGTTTATTCTCTTCACAGAAAAGGTTTCGTATGTAAAGATAGATACTATTATGATGTACATTCAAATTGATGATGAACGAAAAAAATCAAGCTCACGAGCTGACGTAAATGATTCCACTTATTTTGTCGGCTCGAGGTTGCACAGCATTGGAAGTTTTAGCTTTATAGAATCCAAACATACGAGGAAGTCTGGAAACAGGCGGCGCATCGGTTATACCTTTATGATTTCAGATGATGCCCATACAAGCGGGATTAGTTTTTTTAGTCCCGAAGAGCAGGATGTCAGAAAATATGTTAAGACGATTTTAAAAAATTAGGCAATCTATAAACCGTATAACTCAGATCTATATTTAAGCCAACTATATTGCACAAATCCATATTTTATGTTATTCAGAATAACGAAAAGGGTAACCATTCTGATTCTGGTGGTTTTCCTAGCTTCTTGCTTTCCATTGTTCGAGGATAGTCCTTCAACACTTTTAAAGAATGTTTATAATCATAAAAAAACAAAAAAGGCTATGGTATTTATAAACAGTGGAAATGCAACTACAGACAATTCATTACATGTATTTGTGGAAAATCCAGGCTTCGAATTGACCGAGACCGAATCAGGCAATGTTTTTATCGTAGATTCTGACCACAACGCTGTAAAGCTAGATTCAAATGCAATAAATTTCAAGTGGTTAGGTGAGGAGACTTTGGAAATCTCATACAAATCGAAATTGAGGATATTCAAAAAAGAAGATGAGGTAAATCAGGTGAGGATTGTGTACAAAGAATTATGAAAATAACCACTGTTTATACTCACCAATTTTTGGCAATTCCCTAAAAGCAAAAACCCTGCTAATCGTGCGATTGCAGGGTTTGATACATTTTGATAGTCTTTTGATGTGATCCCGGAGGGAAATACCTCCTGATCTGTTTAAACTATAACGTTAAACTTTGGGTAAGCTGTAACCGTTGTGGTACTGGGCCAATAGGTATTTATCGTTTACCTGCTGGTCTGTAAACTGATGTTTGGCATTGTCCCATGATAATTTTTGTCCGCTTCTGAAGGCAAGATTTCCCATTTGGGCAACGGTAGCTACATGCGCGGCATCTTGTATGGAGCAGTTCAGTTCTTCTTTTTTTCTGGACCTGACCACACTAAAGAAATTGACCATATGATTGTCCAGTCCATTATCTGAAGATTTAACAAAGGGCTTGCTCACTTTATTGCCGCTTACCTTTTCTTCAATAACTTCCCAGCCTTGCCTGTTGAGGATCAGCGTGCCGTTGTTGCCGATATAGGCAATGCCATGGTTGCGGTTATAAGAGCCGTTATCAATGCCCATGGCAGAATCCCATACCATATTGAACTTGTCAAACTCATATAAAGTAGTCAGCGTATCAGGCGTTTCTTCATACAGATCGGGATAGGCGAAGCGGCCACCCAATGCTGATATGGTTTTTGGTACAGGCGAATTCATGCCCAGCAAGCCATAATCCAATAAATGCACGCCCCAGTCGGTCATTAACCCACCGGCATAATCCCAGAACCAGCGGAAATTGAAGTGATATCTGCTGGCATTGAATGCTCTTTTATTCGCCGGCCCAAGCCACATGGCATAATCAACGCCTGCAGGAGGTAAGGTATCAGGCACTATGGGAGCAGGTTTCATCCAGCCCTGGTAACACCATACTTTTACCGTTCTGATATTTCCCAGCTGGCCGCTCTTTACGAAATCGACAGCATCTTTAAAATGTTGCTGACTGCGCTGCCATTGACCTGCCTGCACCACCTTATTGTATTTTTCCTGTGCTTTAACCATGGTACTGCATTCGACAATAGAGTTGCCAACCGGCTTTTCTACATATACATCTTTACCTGCCTGTACTGCATGGATCATCATCAGGGCATGCCAGTGATCGGGTGTGCCGATAATTACGGCGTCGACATCTTTATTATCGAGCAGCGCACGATAATCTTTATATCTTTTTACTTTTGCGGCGTCAACATTCATCGACTTTAATTCGGCCATCCTTTCATCAAGCACATTGGCATCACTGTCGCACAGGGCGATCAGGTTTACGCCCGGTACTTTGAGGGCCGCTTTGAGGTCGGACCATCCCATGCCTTTGATTCCGATTACACCAATATTGATTTGGTCGTTTGCGCCAAAAGTCTTACTGAAAAGGGCATAGGCAGGATTGTCTAAGGCAGAAAGCAGGGCAGTGGTTCCTACTGCAGTTGCAGCGTAGTTGAGGAAATTTCTACGGTTTAACATTTAATTTAGGTTAGATTTATACTGAAAGTAAATTACAAAATAATTAGTAGAGCATACAGGATATGGATAAAATTAATAAGAATGTTACCCATAACTGTGTCCGGCATTTTTTCTATTTATCCCAAAAAACGCGTGTGTCCATATTATCTGGCCCACCATTGTCTGCAACCGCTGCCTGGTAATTCGTTGCATTTGCAGAAAGCTCAAGCGTTGGATAAACAAAGCGGCGGACAAAACCACCGGTTATATTTTGTCCTGCGATGGTATTGGGCGATAAGGCTGGAAAACCGCTCCTCCTGAAGTTAGCAAATGCCTCGGTACCATTGCCCCAGGAAGCCACCCAATATTGCGTATTAATGAGGTTTAGTGCATTTGCCGCATTATAAGCATTAACGGGATTATTAATAAATGCATTTTGCGTAGCTAAAGGAATAATGGCTGCCGCATTATAGGTTGTCCATTGGTCCATTGCCGCACGAATGCCATTAGCATAATAAACATCAGGTGTACTACCACCCGGTATCCAGCCTCTAAAAGCGGCCTCTGCCAGCAGTAGTTGCGTTTGAGCGTGAGTGATAAAAAATTGCGGAGCGGTTAAACTACCGAAAATACTATAATTAACCTGCGAATAATTAAAACCCGAGCCGTTAGCACCTCTAAATCCAGGAGCAGTTGATAAAGTAGCACTGCTATAGCCTATAGGAAGTCCGAACTGATTTGCGGATATGGTATCTGGTACGCTTGTAGGTGCCGCTAAAGGGTTTGCGTATTTGCCGGATATAAACTTCAATCGCGGATCGCCACTATTTTTGAGTTGATCTACAAAGGGAGCCGCTAAATAATAAGTATTCGCTATCGCAGTAATCGTCTGGCTCACGGGATTAACGTAAGTGGTATTGTATTTCAGATAACAGTTGTCGGCATTTGATGTCATTACACCACCCGCTACTGCCGCTTGCACAATAGCCTGCGCTTTGCCCGGATCTATTTTACTATACCTCATGCCCAATCGAAGTAATAAGGAATAACCCAATCTTTTCCACTGGGCAATATTGCCACCGTAAAACACATCAGCCTTTACGATATCCTTTGCCGGATCTAAAGCTGCCGTTGCCTCAGTAACTTCTTTAATCAGGTCGGTGTAAATCGCTGCCTGATTATCATATTTAGGGGTAAGCACATTTGATAAATAGGCTTGTCCGGCTTCACTATAGGGTACGTTTCCGTAAGTGTCTACCAGCATCATAAATTGATAAGCTTTCCAGATTCTGGCTTCGTTATATAAATTTGTTCTTGCTGCATTGCCTTTTAGCTGGCTTAATATCTGCACAAGTAATTGAACAGGGCCTGAAGAACTTGTTGCGCCAGTATTTGTTCCCGTATACTCAGCATTCCATTTTGACGAAGTATAAGTTTGATTCAGCTGGTTAAAATTAAACGCCGAGGTGATTCCCGAAAACGGATTTACAAATTGCTGCACAATGGTTGGCTCGGTTTCCATCGTGGCTCCATGCGTTCCAAATTGTGCACTCGTAAACAAGAACGCCGCATCAAGTTCTGTTGGATTATTTGGATTAATATTCAATTTATCAAACCCTTTATTGCAACTGGAAATTACTGGAATCCAGATTGCGATGGCTATAATTCTGATTAAATTTTTCATATATTGTTTATAGAATTAGAATTTTACGTTTAAGTTAAATCCGTAAGTGCGTGTTGTTGGCAGTGATGCCTGCTCATAACCGGTTAGGTTATCTCCGCTTGAGGCTATTGCTTCGGGATCAATGTTGGGCGTATATTTTTTGATGATCAATACATTACGACATACGGCCGATAGCACTAAGCTTTTCACATATTTTTTATTGATAAATTTAGACAAGTCGTATCCCAACGAAAGGCTTCTTAATTTAACAAAGCTCGAGCTGTAAATAAATGGATCCAAGATATTCGTTGAACGATAATTTGCGTAAAAATCCTCTGCGTTTACAGCGGTGGTATTTGGTAATCCGTCAGTAGCGTTTACGCCAGGAAAAATTACGCCACCTTCACGGCCAGGTAAGGACTCTTTTGATAAACCTTCTCTTAATAAGTTTAAACTTGTGCTTGAGAGTACTTTACCACCCGCTTTATAATCAATATGGGCAATAAAGGTGAAGCCTTTGTAATTCAACGTATTTAGCCAGCCCCCTGTTGCTTTAGGAAGGCCACTACCAAAATTTACCGGTTTATCACTGGCTACGGGCTTGCCTCCCGATAATACGATATTTCCGGAAGCATCGCGCTTGTAAGTGGAGCCTACAATCTGGTTAAGTGGTAAACCTACCACATGAACAATAGACCCAAAAAATTCAGGACTACCGACTACTAATTGCGATTGGTTGTTTGCTAATGATAATACTTTTGAAGAGTTGAAAGCAGAATTAAAAGCCGTTTTCCAGGTAAAGTTTTTGTTCTGGATAGGTACTAATTCCAGGTTAAATTCTAATCCTTTATTGTTTAAACCACCTAAGTTAACCAGCGTGGTGGCATATCCGGTTGCTGCAGACAGGCTTATCGGAACGGCTTGATTAGTTGTTTTTTTATCGTAAGCAGCTACGTCCAGATTCACTCTGTTGTTGAACATGCGTAACTCAATACCAATTTCTTTTTCATTTACGCCAAAAGGCTTAATCTGGGTATTTGGTGAAGCTGTTCCGTTTATACTGCCTAAGGGAAGCCCATTGAATGAATTCTGAGCTAGCAAAAATGTTAATGCATTGTAGGCACCAACTCCCTGGGCGCTTCCGGTTTCTGCAACAGCAACTCTAAGCTTTCCAAAATTTAACCATTTTGCTTTTGGAAGTAATTCCGAAAAAACGAAACTTCCGCTAATTGAAGGGTAGAAATAATGATCGATATCTCTGGCCAGTACCGAATACCAGTCTGTACGGCCGGTAACATTCAGGTATAATAAATCTTTGTAGGAAAATTCTGCAGTACCATACAATGAATTTACGGTTTGTTTAGTCAGGTTATAACTCGAATTTGCCGTAACACCGTTTCCAATTGTATATAAATCTCTGATGTAAAAGTTGGTTACCGCCTCGTTAAATGTAGACGTAATTAAAGGAAAGTTATTACCACCCACTGTTGCATTAAATGAAAAGTCTTTCCACTTATGCCCGCCACCCAGCAGGAAATCAAAATTATTCTGGCGTGTATTTGATGTGCTTATCCCGTAGCTACCATTATATAACCCTGTTGGTGCTGCAGATACAGCCAGCGTACCAGTCGGCGTGTTCGATTCATAGGTAGTTTGCAAAAGGTCCATATTCGCCCTGCCCTGAAGATATAGCCAATCGAAGAACTGGTAGCGTACCACAGCGGTACCTAACAAATGATCTTTTGTTTGTCTTTGAAATTGCTTCTCTAATATCCAGTATGGGTTGGTAATTGTAGCAAACCTCGAAGTAGGTGTTTCATTTCCGTTGGCATCTATTGCACCTGCCTTGAGTACATCAAAAGAAATGGAGTTAGCCAACCTGTAAATTGAGGTAGGAATTGCATTTCCCTGTACGCCTATAAGTGGCGGATTGTTATTAAACTGGTGATCGTAGTTAACGTAAAATTGTGCAGATAATTTTTCAGTAAGTTTATAATTAATACCAACGTTAAAAATCTTTTTATGATAATCGTTGTTTGGTATTATGCCCTGAGCATCCTGATTAGAAAGGGACACCCGGAAACTTCCCTTGTCATTACCGCCAGAAAGTGCAACAGTATTACTCCACGATGGTGCAAGTCTGAAGAACGTCTTTATCCGGTCTTTAACAGGTGCATACGGACGCTGAACGCCGTCGAACTGATACGTTGGCACATTGTCAAATGGTACACCAAAACTCCAGGCACCAGAACTCTGCGCAGTACCTACTGATGAGGGACGGATATTATTCTCACCTTGCCCGTATTCATATTGAAAATCTGTATAATCCAGCGCCTGGTTTACAGTAAAATTAGAATTGAACTCAATACCTATTCCACTATTTTTAGCTCCCGACTTTGTCGTAATAATGATTGCTCCATTAACGGCACGCGAACCATATAAGGCTGCAGCGGTAGATCCTTTCAGAACAGTCATCGATTCGATATCATCCTGATTGATGCCTTGCAGGTTATCTCCCTGATCTACATTTTGTGTGTAACCATTACTACTGCTTGCACCCTGCGACATTGGCAGGCCATTGATTACGATTAGTGGCGAATTGTCTGCGGTGAAAGAAGATTGTCCACGCAAGCGAATTTTCGTACTCCCACCTGGCCCTGCGGCGGGAGGGGAGACGTCCAATCCGGCGATCTGGCCCTCAAGCGAATTGGCAAGGTTAGTTGTGCGGTTAGTTTGTAATGCCTCTACGTCGGCTTTTTGAGCCGAGTAGCCCAGGCTTTTTGCTTCCCTCTTTATACCGAGGGCAGTTACGATAACCTCATTCAAAGCATTGGTAACCGTCAGCATTGAAACATTAACAACGGTTTTTGCACTTACTGTTATCTCTACGGGCTTATAGCCAATGGATGTGAACACCAACACCGCATTGGTATTGGCCACGCTTATCGTATAACTGCCAGATGAATTGGTTATAGTAGCATTCCGCGTTCCCTTTTCAGCAACGCTAACGCCGGGTAAACCAACACCCTGTTCATCGGTAACTTTACCTGTAATTCCTATCGGCGCTAATTTTAACTTTTTGGTTGTTAAAGATTTGCTAAAAATTACGGTTGTTAGCCCACCAACTGATGCGCTTGCGGACTCGAAAAGCATGAATACCGTTAACACAGTACAAATAAATACCGGTGGAAGTAATTTTTTTTTCATAATTGTTGTTTGGTTAGAATTGTTTTTTGGTAATAAACCGCAGAAGGGGCGGTGCTGTCAGTTCGGAACATACGCAGCGTTTAGCGACTGCGTATGGTGGTTGAATGTTAAGTAAATCTATCTCATAATGATTATATTGGTTTGCTGGTTAATCAATCCCTGTTCTATTTAACTAAGGCAAATATGCTCAGGCTGAATAGTTTATTTGAAGAAAATAGCTGCGAAGAATAGCAGCATCACTTTCTTTTTATATTTGGTTTCGAAACAGTTATGTTACACAAGCAAATAAAGACAACTTTAATGAAAAGCAATTTCAGTATTACAGCAAAAAATTGTAACATATTAACATAGATATTTCTTTGTGGCATGAGCTGTTGTATGATAAAACATATAAAACATGTCTGTCTATCAATTACTTACATAATTTTTTCGATATAAAAACAATCTGATCCGCAAATCATAAAACCTGGCGTTGTTAATATAACTAGCATTAATAGGTAATAGATATACATTATATCGTACATAATTTATAATTTCATGCTATAGTTAACCAATTATAAACATGAAGGCTACTTTAAAAAAGGCTACTCCAAACCCGGAGCATTCCTTTAATATCCATAAGGATATAGGGCATGCGATATTAAGTGCATGGCACTATCATCCCGAATGCGAATTATTGGTAGTTAAAAGAACCTACGGTACCTGCCTGATAGGCGACCACGTTGGTCCTTTTAAAAATGGTGATGTATTTTTATTTGGATCAAACCTGCCACATACTTTCCGGTGTGAACAAAAATATCTGGAAAGCGATACCGAAAAAGTTGGAGAAACCATCGTGATTCTTTTTCAAAACAACACCTGGGGTGATGCATTTTTAAATCTTCCTGAAATTAGTCCGATTGTTAAACTACTGAACACAAGTAAGTTGGGTTTGCGTTTAAAAGGAGCAACCAGACGAAAGGTTGGCAAAATAGCGGAAGAAATGCTTAACGAATCGCCTGCCCGTAAATTGATCAGTTTATTGTCCGCTTTGGAAATAATAGCTGCTTCGAAAGAATATGAAATTATATCATCCAATGGCTTTAACCCTGAAGTGAATAGCATTGATCAAAACCGCATTAACACAATATTCGAATACACGTTTAATAATTACCACAAAAAAGTAGGGCTGGAAGATGTGGCTGCATTAATTAACATGGGAAAGCACTCTTTTTGCAGGTACTTTAAATCCAAAACAAAGAAAACATATATCCAGTTTTTAATGGAAGTGAGAATTGGAAATGCATGCAGATTGTTATTAGAAGAAGAATTTAATATGACTGAGGTAGGCTATGCCTGTGGCTACAACAATATTTCTCACTTCTATCATCAATTCAAAACGCTTACGAAAAAAAATCCAATGGACTACAGATACAATTATCTTAAAACTGAAGAGAAGAAATTTGCCTAGTAACCTCAGTTCGATCAGTAAACTAGTATTTGTTTTAGCACATATTTCTTGGCGATCGTCATGCTGTCCCGAATGTTCGCATTAGCGTCAAGTTAAGCTGAAAATAGTTGGCTTAAATTAATGCTGTGGTTTCTTTTTTCATATTTACAGTACTTATCTATAATATCTCTGAACTGCTTTCTACCTGTAGCGATTACCTCTTTCATGTTCAATACAAAGAACTTTACACATTTGATCAAGCTAACGGAGCCTTTGGCATATCTGACAACTGGCAAAAATATTTTTTGCATAAACAGGCATAAACATCAACAGGAGGTATATATTCGTGCTAATCCGTTTTTCATTGGTACAGCCATTATGTAGCAACTGCTGTAGGTGGAAGCCACTTTTCCAGGACTTGAATACAATCTCTATCTGCCAACGTACCCGGTATGCCTGATCGGCCTGGGCAGCTGTCCAGGTTTCTTCTCCTACATTGGTTATCAGGACCGTATACTCCAGCCATCTGTAATAGTCCTGGCTGTGGTTCAGTCGCCTGTCCCTATCCTGTTTGGCCTTTCTGATTCTTTGTGCTGCAAGCTGCTCTGGCAGGGGAAT
>NZ_SIXF01000070.1 GCF_004310665.1 Pedobacter kyonggii
TTTATCAAGTAAACCCAGGTGTTTCAACCTGAGATTCTCACAGAACCGTACGTGATGGTCTCCCATCATACGGCTCTTATTATCGTAACTCCATAGTAGGTTTCGAGCCAAATGTCCAATGTGCAAATAAGTTTGGCTTTCGTTTATGTAAACGCCTTATCCATTTCATCGCACTGGTCAAACTAACCCTTAACCCTTTGTATTTCCTGATTGCCCAGTTGGCCAGCTTTGAGTTGACCCTACGCAAAAAGTCTTTCAACTTAGTGCTATAGAATTTTCCGTAATAGTTGATCAAACCCTGCAATACCGGATTCATTTCTTTGGCAACTGCTTCTAKCTCAATACCTGCAATTCGTAGTATTGGCATATTAGTCAACTTTTCATTCATTGATTTCATTGCTTTTGTACTTACTGCAGGAAGAAAGTTCGTAAAGCTGACGTTCCTCTTGGTGTTCAATGCCTGTCTAGGCTTGAATGTATAACMAAGGAAGTCAAACGTTACGGCTTCATCCGTTTCCCCCTTGCGGTTACTGTCCTTGCAATAGACAATTYTGGTCTTGTCTTCATGCATCTCCAAACCACATTCCTTTAGCCGTTGCCCTAATGTTTCCTTCAAGTGGATGGCCTGTTCCTCTGTTCTGCAATGTATGACTGCATCATCGGCATAACGTTCAAAAGCATGCTCAGGGTAATTGGCTTTTAGCCACATATCCATTGCATAATGCAAGTAAAGATTTGAAAGAATCGGACCAATGACAGAACCTTGCGGAACTCCTTTAGTCCTCGGAACTACTGTCCCATCTTCCAGCTGTAAGGATGCCACCAACCATCTTTTGATGTATAGTACCATCCAATCCTCTTCTGTATGCTTTTCAACTGCCAACATCAGCAAATCGTGCGGAATATTGTCGAAGAACCCGCGAATATCAACATCCAGTACCCAGTTGTATGCCCAGCACCTTTCACGTGCTTTGGCAACTGCCTGTAACGCTGATTTCTTTGGGCGGTAGCCGTAAGAGTCTTCATGGAATAAGTTGTCSACCACTTCTCCCAGTCTTGCCGCTACCACAGCCTGTCCAATCCGGTCGGTTATCGTGGGAATGCCCAATGGCCTTTTACCGCCATCTTTCTTGGGGATCTCTACCAACTTAATGGCAGGTGGCATGTAGCTACCAGAACTCATCTGGTTCCATAGCTTATAAAGGTATTTCTGGGATTGCATGTCAAATGCTTCCATACTCATCTTGTCTACACCCGCTGCGCCTTTGTTGGCTTTGATCTTCAAGTAGGCTTCATGAACCGACTTTCTTGAAATACAATATGGTTTTGGCCTGTACATCTTCTATACCTCCTGTAGTATTAACCTTGAACAGTTTCTATCAATGTACAGCGCCTGATAATGCCACTCCTTCGCTCCAGTCAAGTTTCCAAGACTATCATCACTACTACGGG
>NZ_SIXF01000071.1 GCF_004310665.1 Pedobacter kyonggii
TTTTGCCTGATATGGGTTTTTCTGCTTTTGGGTTTTCCCTTCAAGACGGATTATCCGATGATCAAGAAACTCCTGTTCCTGTGCCGTAAAACAGGAATCTGCTGAGAGTTCTATCTCAGGCTCTGCATAGGAGAGTCTCATGAGAAACAGTTTGATCACCACTTCCATGATCAGTATAGAAAGCTTTTTAACCGAAGAGGCGTATTCAAGTTCCGATGCTTCTATATTGTATCCCTCTTTCTTAAGTATCTTGAATACTTCCTCTATAGTCCATCGCCAGCTGTACCATTCTATACAGGCCTTTGCCATTTCGATACTTTCTACAGGAAGGGTAGTCAGCAACCTCCAGCAGATACTGTCCTCTCCTGCGTAGCCAACCTCTTTTGCCTCTACCATAAACAGCGGTACTGTAGCGGGCAGCCCCTTGCTGGTACCTTTTGTGCTTTTTATCCCGATATCTCTATACCTGACCTCTATTTTAGCGGTCCGCTTTTTCCGTTTCCCCTTGGCCGCTACAGGAAGTTCGTAGTATCCTGCTGGCTCATAGGCGGAAAGACAATCGAAAAGCTTGGTCTTATCGGCCAGCGTCCTGTTGGATCTTGCCCGGACCAATAGATCGGTATGCCCATCTGGAATGAGTGCAAACTGTTCATATATATCGCCCTCTCTGTCCTGAACAATCAGCATACCCTTTACAACATCGCTTAATGCAGATTTGGTATTGTTCGAAGCCTCGATCCATTTATAGGATTCTTTCTCTTCTATAGGCAGCGATTGGTACTGACGCTCAAATTTTGAGCTAAACTCCAGTGGCCGGTTCCATATCTTAATGTCGGAGTAACCATAGGGAATGCAGTTCTCTGCATCAACAACCAGGCTTGGATGTATAAAAAAGCCAAGCCCCTTAACTTTGTTTGCATTGGTGGTGCCTAGGCCACTGGTTTTATTTATCCTATTCCCGTGACTGCTAAGGTTAATCTCGGTAGTGTCCTGAAAGCAGATAACATATCTGCCTGAACAGGCTGCTTTACAGTTCCCAATAAGGTTGGACAAGAGTTCATTCTCGCTTATCCGTTCATTCAGGAGAAAACGGTAGAAGCCTTTTGCGGATGCATCATCATCTGTAAGTTGGCGTATCGAATGAACACTCCGGCTAAAAAGATCATTTAAAATCTTATTCCCTCTTAAAAGTAAACGGTGATCCCCTAAATCTGTAAATTCTCGACGCATATCAAGTGCAAAGTAAATAAAAAGATGTGTCCACACGATAGG
>NZ_SIXF01000072.1 GCF_004310665.1 Pedobacter kyonggii
CATGAAGTTGGATTCGCTAGTAATCGCGTATCAGCAATGACGCGGTGAATACGTTCCCGGGCCTTGTACACACCGCCCGTCAAGCCATGGAAGTTGGGGGTACCTAAAGTATGTAACCGCAAGGAGCGTCCTAGGGTAAAACCGATAACTGGGGCTAAGTCGTAACAAGGTAGCCGTACCGGAAGGTGCGGCTGGAATACCTCCTTTCTGGAGTAGCACCGCCTACTCGCCACGCAACATGATATTTCAAAAAAGAGAAAAAAAGAAACACCCAGAAGACAACGGAGTGCAGCCTATAAAGGTATAAGCATAACGGAACGGAAGATGGGGAAAGCCAAAGGAAAGCAGTAGCGGTAAGATACTATATACTGCATACGTTAGCCGACCTTAAAATCAACAGTCCCGTAGCTCAGCCTGGTTAGAGCACTACACTGATAATGTAGGGGTCTCCAGTTCAAATCTGGACGGGACTACACATTAGAATCCTTTTGGGGGATTAGCTCAGCTGGCTAGAGCGCCTGCCTTGCACGCAGGAGGTCAACGGTTCGACTCCGTTATTCTCCACAATTGAGCATAAAGCTTAAAGACCAAAGCGGAAAGCTTTCAAAAAACAGAAATACAAAGATTGCCGGGATCGGTAATATACATTGACATGATTAAGAAAAGAAGAAACGCCATGGGGCACATACGGTAAAAGGTATGGAACGGTTCGAGACCGCGGTTTTTTACTAACGAGATTTAAGCTGAAGGCTTAAGGACGGGCACATGACACCCTGACTTTTATACCCTTTACCTTGTCTTAGTAAAGTTCTTTGACATATTGGAAGAAGTTAAAAAAGAAGAGCAAACAACAATAGGCGACTGTTGTGTTTGTGCTCACTTAAAGGGATCGCAAGAGACCAATAAGTATGAGACATCATAACAAGAGCAAAAAAAGCAAAAAAAGCATACCATACGGCGCAAAAGGCGTATGAGTAGAAGAAAGTAATAAAGAGTACACGGGGGATGCCTTGGCTCTCAGAGGCGATGA
>NZ_SIXF01000073.1 GCF_004310665.1 Pedobacter kyonggii
GGTAAGGGGGTGGATCAACTACTACAGTAAATTTTACAAAACGAAATTAAAAAGCTTTATGAGAGAAATTAATCTAAGAATTGTCAAATGGGCACGGAGCAAGTACCTGAAAGTCCGACCGACAGTGTTAAAAGGATTGAGATGGCTGCGAGCCATTAGTGACAAACAACCCAATTTATTCACCCACTGGACATTCGGCGTACTTCCAACGGTTGAGGATAGGAGCCGGATGAGGTGAGAGTCTCACGTCCGTATCTGTGAGAACTTCAGCGTTGAAACACCTGGATTTACTCGTTGAGCGACATGAATGATTTGCGCGAGCAAATCAGTGCTGTCTGATTGATGAGGGTTGGTCCCTCGGTATCGGCTTACAGGAGCAGGTACCAAACCGCCTCTGAGCTGCTTGGATTAAGTGTCCTGGTGGTGAGCGTCCGAGGAAAAGGCATCTTAAAGGTGTCAGGTAAGTATAAAGAAGATGAATGCAAATGAAGTGCCGAAGAGGCGTCGAAAGGATTAGATGATGTCAAAACTAAAGTACAGTAACACTTTATTATCAGCAGGGAGGGCGACCTGTTTACCGTCTCTGTGGCATCCGGGGTATAGGCAGCATGAGCTTTATACAGGCGATCAGATGGAACTTGTGAACCTGTCGGTAGGATGTGAAGGGAAAAGTCCAAGCGGAAGAACCCGCAAGGCCGAAAGTACCGATGCCTTCCACGGGGACAGAGCCACCCGTAGTAGTGATGATAGTCTTGGAAACTTGACTGGAGCGAAGGAGTGGCATTATCAGGCGCTGTACATTGATAGAAACTGTTCAAGGTTAATACTACAGGAGGTATAGAAGATGTACAGGCCAAAACCATATTGTATTTCAAGAAAGTCGGTTCATGAAGCCTACTTGAAGATCAAAGCCAACAAAGGCGCAGCGGGTGTAGACAAGATGAGTATGGAAGCATTTGACATGCAATCCCAGAAATACCTTTATAAGCTATGGAACCAGATGAGTTCTGGTAGCTACATGCCACCTGCC
>NZ_SIXF01000008.1 GCF_004310665.1 Pedobacter kyonggii
AGGGCAGACAGCTGAAATTAAGAATTTACTCAATAGATCATAGCTACCCATAGCATCAGGATCACTAAAAGAAATACTTAGCGCTAATATGTTACCTGAAATATAGCCAGGAGGGGATGTCTATTTCATTTTTATGCCTAAAATAAAATTTCGACCCCAAATCTGTTCAGAAATGCCAATCAAAAATGAACTTCCGCCTATAAATATAATTATCGCGGAATAAAATCAGGTGATATTCATTTTTAGAACTTAGTAATATTCAGATTACGACAGACATGCGGATTTTAGGAGCTATCGGAGATGACGACTTTTCTTTTATATATTTAAGTTTTTTATCCTTGCCCTTCTTGTACTTGGCCATTTTCGTGTGCATTTTCTAAAATTTCCTGCACATCCGATTTACGTTTCTTAACAACCTTATGTTTAAAATGTGGCACTTCATGTTCGATAATATCTTCTTCGATGGCTTCTACGCCAAAAACCTTCTCTTTTAAAAGATTGTATTTGTCCTGAAATCCATAACGAAGATTTCTGGCCCCACCTGCAATTTTTCCACGGGTACCTGCGCCACTATCAGGGGCAAATAAAATACTAATTACTGCGCCCGCTGCTAAACCAGCCACTAAAGCAAGTGCTATTTTTGCACTGTTATCCGATTCGTGCTTTAAATATTTTCCAATTAACTTTCTGTATTTCATGATCATGTGGTTTTATAAATGAACAATTCGCTTGATATAATGTTTGATGTTTTTTGATTTGGAAAGCAATCAATAGCTTTTTGTTAAAGCTTCCGACTTATCAATTCATTTTAAAAAAAAAATACCAGACTTTTACCTAAGTTTAAAGTTAAAGCACAATATTTGGAATACTAAAACTAATTATATGGTAAAAGCGACAATCAATAAAGAGCATTATGCATGTTCTGTAACAAATGGTTCTCATGATATTATAGTAGACGAGCCTTTAGAATTGGGTGGTACACATAAAGGTTTTGCCCCAAAAGGATTGTTAATGGCCTCTTTAGCATCGTGTGTAGCCATTACCTTAAGGATGTATGCCGATAGAAAGGAATGGCCAATTGATAAAATTGAGGTAGAAGTAAATATTGATACAGAAAATGGGGAAACCATATTTTTTGAAGAAATTGTATGTACCGGAATACTTACCGAAGAACAAAAAATCAGATTGGAGGAAATTGCCGCAAAATGCCCGGTAAGTAAAATTTTGGCCTCCGGTCACGAAATCAGATCGAAGGTGCTTTAATGGTAACGGTGCAAAACTCGTTTATACATTGATAAAAAGCTTTAATATCTTTACCAATAAAAAAACCTTGGTGTGCTTTGTGCCTTGGTAGTTAAAACAAAAATCAATGCCTACCGAAATAAAATGCCCCAACTGTGCCCATGTTTTTCCGATGGAAGAAGCCATGGCCGAAGATTATAAGAAAGAGTTACGTGAAAAAGCGGCTGCTTATGCAAGACAGAAAGATGAAGAATATCAACGTAAACTGCAAATTTTCGAATCTGAAAAACAGCAGCAGTTAAAAGCTTTTGATATTAAACTTGCTGAAGAGAAAACCAAGCTTAAGGATAATCTGGAGGAAAATCTGCGTAAAAGCATTTCGGCTGATTTTGAAACCAAACTGCAGATGCTGGAAGGTAATGCGAAAGATAATGCCGAAAAACTAAAGTTGGCCCGCGAAAAAGAACTGGAGTTTTTACGCCGCGAGGAAAGCCTTAAGGTAAAAGAGGAAGAAATGGAACTTGCTTTTCAACGTAAAATGCAAGAGCAGCGTAATGAGTTGGTAGAACAGATCCGTAAGCAAGAGGCAGAAAAAAATAACATTAAAGATACCGAACACCAATTGCGTTTAAAGGAATTGGAAAAACAGCTCGACGACCAGAAAAAATTGGCCGAAGAAATGAAACGCAAAGCCGAGCAGGGCAGTATGCAATTGCAGGGCGAAGTGCAGGAACTGATTTTGGAAGAATTGCTCCGTACCAATTATCCTTTCGATTTAATTGAAGAAGTTGGCAAAGGAGTACGTGGTGCAGATTGTGTACAGGTGGTACGCAACCAATTTGGACAGGAATGCGGTAAAATTATTTACGAAAGCAAGCGTACCAAAGATTTTGGAGGCGACTGGATCGAAAAACTGAAGAAAGATATGCGCAGTATGGGTATTGATGTAGCGGTAATCGTCAGTCAATGTTACCCAAAAGGCATGGATTGTTTCGGGCAACGCGATGGGGTTTGGATCTGCTCTTTCGAAGAAGTAAATGCTGTAGCCTACGTGTTGCGTGAAGGTATTTTGCGCTTGGCAGGTGCAGTAAAATCGCAGGAAAACCGCGGTGAAAAAATGCACATGCTTTACGATTACTTAATGGGAGCAGAGTTTTCAGAACAATGGAAAGCCATTAGAGAAGGTTTTATGAGCATGAAACTATCCATACAACGCGAGCGTGATGCAATGGAACGTTTATGGAAAGCACGTGAAAAGCAGCTAGAGAAAGTATTGTTAAATGCGACCCATATCCGAGGTTCGATAGAAGGCATTGCAGGTAGCGATAGTGTACAGTTGAGTTTAACCGATGAGGACGATGATACTTTGCTTTTAGAATAACTTAGAGTACCATAATCCTATCCCGATTTTATATCGAATCGTCATCCTGAACTTGTTTCACGATCTATTTTGAATAGCCCGACGTTGCTCATCGCGAGGTGTGAACTGCAAACTGCCAGCTTATTGGGCGTTACGCAAGTTGCGGAAGGGTCAGGCTCATGGCTTCGCTTCGATCCGGTATCGATGAAGAATTGGTACTGGACCCTTACAATCCCTAACGCGGAGATATTGCGTGACTAGACCTCGCAGGTTTTTAAACGGCGTAGCGCTCAATACGGCCATTAAAAACAATATCAACGTCCGCCGCGGTTCGTATCATCACGAACCGAAACATAGTAAAGTAGAAATACTTTTTGTATCAGGTTATATCGGATTATTATCTAATTAGATATAAATTGTATTTAATTAAATGCATTTTTATATTAGAGAAACCAAAACCTGCAAGTTCTAATGTATATAAATAGTAACAACAAAAAATAAATGATAATATGAATAAGAAACCTAACCAATCCTTTAACCGCTCTAAAATCCTTACTTTAATATGCACTTTGCTATTTTTCGGGAATGTTTTCGGGAACGTTCCCGAAAAGGATTTGAAGTCGCCGGATGGCAATCTGGTGGCCAGCTTTGCTTTGGCCGAAGGGGGGGTACCTACCTATAGCTTAAAGTACAAAGGAAAAGACGTTATTAAAACCAGCAAGCTGGGGCTTGAACTTAAAGATGGCAAATCGTTACTGGCTGGTTTTACTATTACTGATGCTAAAACCAGTGCATTTAACGAAACCTGGAAACCGGTTTGGGGCGAAGTAAAAGAAATTTTAAATCATTACAACGAACTGGCGGTAACTTTAACGCAAAAGGAAACTAACCGCTATATCATTGTGCGGTTACGTTTGTTTAATGATGGCTTGGGTTTTAGATATGAATTTCCTGAACAAAAAAACTTAGATTATTTCGTAATTAAAGAAGAGAAAACCCAGTTTGCCTTAGCTGGAGATCATAAAGCTTTTTGGCTTCCTGGTGATTATGATACACAGGAATACAGTACGGTAACCTCAAACCTATCAGAAGTACGCAGTAAAATGAAAGCTGCGGTTACACCAAATGCGTCGCAAACTACTTTCTCACCAACAGGTTTACAAACACCTTTAATGATGAAGAGTAAAGATGGTTTGTACATCAATATCCACGAAGCGGCATTGATCAACTATTCGCTAATGTCGTTAAATCTCGACGATAAAAACATGGTCTTAGAATCGTGGTTAACGCCAGATGCAGTTGGCGATAAAGGTTATTTGCAAGCACCATGTTTATCGCCCTGGAGAACCATTATTGTAAGTGATAAAGCAGGTGACATTTTAACCTCAAAGCTAACCTATAACTTAAATGAGCCAACGAAATTTAAAGATGTATCGTGGATAAAACCAACCAAGTATGTGGGTGTTTGGTGGGAAATGATTACGGGTAAAAGCACCTGGGCCTACAACGATTTAATCAGTGTACAATTAGGTGTAACCGATTATGCCAAAACAAAACCCAATGTGAAACATGCTGCAAATACCGCACATGTAAAAGAATACATCGATTTTGCTGCTAAAAACGGATTAGATGCTGTTTTGGTTGAAGGCTGGAACGAGGGTTGGGAAGATTGGTTTGGTAAAACAAAAGATTATGTATTTGATTTTGTAACGCCCTATCCTGATTTCGATGTAAAAGAATTACACCGTTACGCCGCAAGTAAAGGTGTTAAAATGATTATGCACCATGAAACTTCTTCATCGGTACGTAATTATGAGCGCCATTTAGATACCGCTTATAAATTTATGAAGGCCAATGGTTACGATGCCGTTAAAAGCGGTTATGTAGGTAATATAATCCCAAGAGGTGAGTATCATTATGGCCAATGGTTAAACAATCATTACCTGTATGCCATCCAAAAAGCAGCTGAATACAAAATTATGGTGAATGCACACGAGGCTGTTCGCCCAACAGGCCTGGCGCGTACTTACCCGAACTTAATTGGAAATGAATCGGCAAGGGGAACAGAATACGAAGCTTTTGGCGGCAACAATGCCGATCACACCACCATTTTACCTTTTACGCGGTTAATTGGTGGACCTATGGATTATACCCCAGGTATTTTTGAAACAAAAGTAAGTGTCTACAATCCCGAAAATACTTCTTTTGTGCACAGTACATTGGCCCGCCAGCTGGCACTTTATGTTACCATGTATAGCCCTTTACAAATGGCTGCCGATTTGCCTGAAACGTATAACAAGTATATGGATGCTTTTCAGTTTATTAAAGATGTGGCTGTAGATTGGGACGATACCAAAGTTTTAGAAGCAGAGCCAGGCGATTATATCACTTTTGCGCGTAAAGCGAAAGGTAAAAACAACTGGTTTGTTGGCCGTACCAATGATGAGGTGGCCCGAACATCTAAAATCGATTTTAGCTTTTTGGATACTGGTAAAAAATATAATGCAACCATTTATGCTGATGCAAAAGGTGCCCATTACGAAACCAATCCTAAGGCCTATATCATTCGCAAAATGGAGGTAACCAGTAAAACTAAATTAGCTCAATATTGTGCACCAGGTGGGGGATATGCGATAAGTATTATGGCAAAATAATTCCATTAGGTGGTGTCAGTTGTTACCAACTGGCACTCTTCTAATCGTAGTGTCTCGCTACGGCTTTTTTATTGTTTTTTTGCCACGGATGTACACAGATAAACACGGATTAAGTATTATCTGTGGTTAAATATTCTGTGGTGTCAGTTGTGACCAACTGATAGTAGGCTAAATCCATCAGCCAGATGGTAACATCTGACTGCACCAGAACTATTGCAATTCCAATCATGCGAGTTAAATCCTAAGATGAACTCAGGATGACGACCGCTGGGAGAGTTCTTTCACGCAGATCTCACGGATGACCGCAGAAAAAACCAATCAATTTGCGGGTAATCATCTTAAATCTGCGGGATTATTTTTTGAATTTGGCTTTAATTGTACCTATCACCTTAACAGATCATAACAGCTAACCGCAGGAAAATAGCTTATTTTATAATATCTTAGCAAAGACATTAAAACCAAGCAATTTAAACACAACATTACCATGCCCAGAACAAAAAACCATATCGAACTTCAATTTTTAAGCGAACCCTCAGATGTTAATTATGGCGGTAAGGTACATGGAGGAATGATGATGAAATGGATTGATCAGGCTGCTTTTGCCTGTGCTTTACAGTGGAGTCAAACCTATTGTGTAACGGTTTATGTTGGTGGAATCAGGTTTTTTCACCCAGTTCATATCGGGCACTTGGTTAAAATGGAAGCACGCATTATTTACACGGGCAAAACCAGCATGCATATTGCCGTTGATGCTTTTTCTAAACCAGTAGGTCAAACCGATTTTGTTAAAAACACACACTGTATTATTGTTTTTGTTGCAGTAGACGACGATGGACAGCCAAAGGCAATTCCAGTCTTTAAGCCTAAAACCGAAAAAGAAATTGCCATGCATGGTTACGCTATTAAATTAATGGAACTGCGTAAAAGCATTGATAAAGAAATGGAGCCTTATATAGTGTAAGCGTAAGGCGCTGAGCGTTTGGGAGCATAATCATCTTCAGTTTAACCACAGAGAAAACAGAGGGTAGGCCACAGAGCACACCGAGTTAAGCGCATAGCTATTGTATTTGTTTTATACTCTGTGTACCTCAGTGCAAAACTCGGTGTCCTCTGTGGTAAAAAAATGCGGAATCTATTCTACAATCGGCAAGTTGAAACAAAACTTGCTGCCTTCGCCAATTGCACTTACCACCCATATTTTTCCGTTTTCGGCTTCAATAAAATCTTTAGAAATGGCAAGGCCTAATCCGGAGCCCGATTTATTCTGTCCATCGGTGGGTACCTGGAAATACCTGTCGAATAATCTTTTCTGATATTTTTCATCAATACCTTTTCCAAAATCGCGCACAGAGAATTCGATGAACTTGTCTTTTTGGAAAACATCGATGATTACTTTCGATTTTTCAGAACTGTACCGCAATGCATTAGATAAAAAGTTAACCAGTACCCAGGCTGTTTTCTGGATATCGGCATTCACATTTGGCAAGTTCTGACTGCAGTTAAGCACCAGTTGAATCGATTTTTGTTCGGCCTGAAATTTAACGGCATCAACTGCATAACTTACAATTTCTTCAGGTTTGGTTATTGCAAAAGTGAGTTTTAAATTACCGGTTTCTACCTGCGAAAGATCTAAAAGTTCGCTGGTGATTTTTAACAGTCTGTCGCTATCCTCTTTGATGTGGTTGAGCAGCTCATGTTGTTCTTCGTTCATGGCACCCACCCGTTCATCGTTTAGCAATTTTAAACTCATTTTGATAGATGATAGCGGTGTTTTTAATTCGTGTGATACTGTAGCAATAAAATTTGTTTTAGCCTCATCGAGCTCTTTAAACTGTGTAATATTTTTTAATGTGTAAACGCTTCCGGCAGATTTAGAAGAGGCAATTAAAGTGTTTTCATCCTGCTCCTCATAATTTGGGATGATGATTTCGCGGTTTTCCAGCAGGAAATAAGATTCTTTATCATCAGCATAAATTTTTAAGGTATTATCGTCTGTTTCGGGTTTAATGATCCGTTTAAGCAGCTCGTTCTTTTGCATCAGTTCGGCCACGTTTTGGCCAATAACTTTATCTTCATCAAGACTCATTAGTTTTGCCGCCAGATGATTTAGAAAGAGTACTTCTCCCTTTTCATTTAAGCCGATTATGGCATCCTGCATTTGTGCAATAATGGCTTCGATACGTGATTTTTCGGATTTAATTTTAGATAAGTTGCTGTTTTCCCATTCGTTTAGTTTAACCACCATTCCGTTAAATGAATCTGCAAGTTCTGTAAACTCATCCTCATTTTCGAAGTGCAGGCGCTGTTTATAATTTTTACGACTGATCTGTTTAATCGCCGCACTAAATTCAGCAAGTGGATTGGCCACAAAACCAGGGAAGTTAACAATGAACGTAAACAGGATGATAAAACTTAGCGTGGCTGCAATCATGATATACAGATTTGCCCTCGATGAGGTTTCGCTAGCCAATTCATTTTTATCGTAAATGGCCTTCATATTTAGATTTTCAATATTTTGCAGCGCAACGCGCAAATTTTTGATGCTATTTTCTTTATCGGTTGATGATTGTGAGTTGTTCAGCACCCTAAAAGTCGTTTCTAATTTCTGGAAAGCCACTTTTTCGCCGGGTTCGGTAATGTTTAACCCTTCGTTTTTCAAGTTTTCCCTAAATACAGCCAGTTGAGTACTGCTTAATGGGAAAGGATGCTGATCGATTACATTGCGCATAGCGGCAACATATTTCAACGATTTGTAGTTGTCTTTAAGAATTACCTTCGATTTATCGGAAAGCTCGTTTAAGAAAAAGAGTGCGATTAATCCGAAGGATAAAACAAGTATAAAGAGAAACCCGAATCCGAGGCGGAGCTTGGTTTTGATTTTCATCTGTTTATGTTTTTTTTAATGGTGATGAAGCTATCATGATTTGCTTATTTTATTGTGTGATATTTGAAAATCATTGATGGTTTCATGACTTTTTTGTTTAACTGCAAAGGGCGAAGAGGTTTTTGCTATTAACGCAAAGCAATTTTTCTCTTTTTTGTGTAAAAATAGGTTATAATTTAAACCTGTTTCCTGATTCACTAAATTATATAACAAGGTTAAATAAATAGCATCTGTTTAGCCTGTAGTCAATTGGCATGCCAGTAGATTGGGTTTCTGTTTAAATTGTTGTATTTTAGGTTAATAGAATATTTTTGTGATTGTTTTAAGTAAAAAAACTTTTCATTTTGGAAGGGTTTTTATCATTATGAACCATTGCTTCTGAAAATTTAAGACACTGTTTATATTCCTAAACCTGATTGCAATGGAAAGCACGTAGACCAGTACGAGTGCGGACTTGGAATGAAAAGTAGGACTGACACTCCTATGAAATGCAGGCTGGGCTTTCCAAAAAAAAGATTAGACTATTATTTTTTAGAAAGCAGGTATAGTAACATTTAGGTCGGTGCAGTTCCCGCTGTCCGCTTTACTGCGTGCCGCTTCCATCGGGTTTAGGTGGCGCGAGCAGTAATAATATTAGGGGTTATAGGGTGCTGAAAATAAATCCGATCTTACTAGGAAGATTTTTAAGTCATGGCAATTCCTTTGTTCTTAAAACTGATTGCAATGGAAAGTCCGTAAGCGAGGTACGAGTGCGGACTTGGAATGAAAAGCAGGACTGACGCTCCTATGAAATGCAGGCTGGGCTTTCCAAAAAAAAGATTAGACTATTATTTTTTAGAAAGCAGGTATAGTAACATTTAGGTCGGTGCAGTTCCCGCTATCCGCTTTACTGCGTGCCGCTTCCATCAGGTTTAGGTAGCGCGACCAGTAATAAGATTTGGGGCTGCCGGGCGTAGAAAAATAAGTGCCTACTAGAATTTGATAAACTTCTCTATCTGCTCGTTGGTAAACTTGATGGTATCCGGATGATTGAAATTACCCTCTGTATTTAACTCAGTTTTAATATTTGGAATGTGCAGCCGTAAAGGCAAAATGTGGAGGTGGATATAGTGGCAAACGCCTGTAAAATGATCTACACCGCGGATATTTCCATATTTACCAGAAGAAATTCCGACTAAAGCAGCCTTTTTATCATAAAAACTATCGGGAAAATTACAGGCATCTATTAACACTTTTAATACCCCAGGGTAGCTTCCATTGTACTCTGGCATGATAAATAAAAACTTTTCGGTGTTATTAATCATGTCTTGGATTTCTTGAAAAGCTTGTGATCGTTTGCCATACATATCCGTATTCAAAACATCTATAGGCAGGTGCTCCAGGCTGAACAAACTGGCATCGGCTCCTTTTTCTTTTAGTTGCCTTTGGTAATATTTAGCAACTTTTAGCGTATTGCTATTGGGTCTGTTGGTAGCAGCTATAATTGTGATCATGGATAATTGTTAATAAGATGTGTAAAACCCAAACACGCTTCTTGCTAAAATTGCCATATAGTTTGTATCTTAGCTGATTGTGAAAAAGGCCGTAAACAACGCAAAAATAGAACTTTTTGCCAATTAAAACGCATAAATAACACAGCCCAAATAAACGTTAAGTAAATTTCGGATACATAGATGAGCAAAATTATTGCATTAGCAAATCAAAAAGGTGGTGTTGGTAAAACAACTTCATCTATAAACCTGGCTGCGAGTTTGGCCGTATTAGAATACAAAACTTTACTGGTTGATGCTGATCCTCAGGCAAATTCGACTTCAGGTATCGGTTTCGATCCCCGGAATATTAAAGATAGTATTTATGAGTGTATCATTAATGATATCGATCCTTTACAGGCCATCCAAAAAACGGATACACCAAATTTAGATTTACTGCCTGCCCATATCGATTTGGTTGGTGCAGAAATCGAGATGATTAACCTGAACAACCGCGAGTACAAAATGAAAGCGGTTTTGGAGAAAATTAAAGATCAGTATGATTTTATTATCATCGATTGTTCACCATCTTTAGGTTTAATCACTATCAATGCTTTAACAGCGGCGGATTCGGTTATTATTCCTGTTCAGTGTGAGTATTTCGCGCTAGAAGGTTTGGGCAAGTTATTAAATACCATCAAAATTGTTCAGAACCGTTTAAACCCTGATCTGGAAATTGAAGGTATTTTACTAACCATGTACGATGTGCGTTTACGTTTATCAAACCAAGTGGTAGAAGAGGTAAAAACACATTTCCATGAACTGGTTTTCGATACCATTATTCAGCGTAATACACGTTTAAGTGAAGCGCCTAGTTATGGTGTTTCGGTCATTATGCACGATGCCAATTGCAAAGGTGCCATAAACTACCTGAATCTGGCCCGCGAAATTGTAAAGAAAAACGGCCTTTTAAAGGAAGAAGAAAATATAGGAACAGCAACTTTATAAATTATAGATGACATCTTTTCAGCGAAAAACAGGTTTAGGAAGAGGGTTAAGTGCGCTTTTAGATGATAGCGAATCTTCTCATCCGCCGAAACAGCAGGTAAATGCTGTTAGCGAAACCGAGCAGATTGGCAATATCAGTCACGTAAGTTTAACTGAAGTTGAAACCAATCCATATCAGCCACGTACCGAATTTGACCAGGTAGCTTTGAATGAGCTTGCCGATTCAATTAAGGTACAAGGTTTAATACAGCCAATTACGGTAAGGAAATTAGGCGCAAATAAATACCAGCTCATTTCGGGCGAACGTAGGTTCAGGGCTTCGAAGCTGGCTGGTTTAACACAGATTCCAGCTTACATCCGCAGTGCCAACGACCAACAGATGTTGGAAATGGCCCTGATTGAAAATATTCAGCGCGAAAATTTAAATGCCATTGAAGTAGCATTGAGTTTCCAGCGGATGATTGATGAGGTAGGTTTAAAACAAGAACAATTAGGCGAACGTGTAGGTAAAAACCGAACAACAGTAACCAATTACCTGCGACTGTTAAAACTTCCGCCAGCCATTCAGGCCTCCATCCGCGATCAGAGAATTAGTATGGGGCATGCCAGAGCCTTAATTAATGTTGATGGTGTTGATAAACAATTGTTTATTCACCAGGAAATTTTAGAAAAAGGATTATCGGTGCGTAAAGTAGAGGAGCTTGTACGTAATTTACAGCATGTACCTTTAAAAGCAAACGAAAAATCGAAAGAAAAAGCGGTTTCTTTTCAATATCAAAAATTGCAGGACGATCTGGCTTCTAAATTTGCTACCCGTGTAAAGTTAAAAGTAAGTCAGAATGGTAAGGGCGCTATAGAAATTCCTTTTATGAGCGATGACGATCTAAACCGAATTTTAGAGTTATTAGACTGGTAATGCAAAAGACTAAGCTTTTAATACTGGTTGCTGCATTTACATTTTTTCTTGTAAACTTAGCCTCGGCGCAGGTTAAGGATACGGTATTAAAACCTGCTGATACTTCTAAAATCAAATTATCTAAATCGTTAGATACTGCGGCCCGAAAACCGATGACGAGAAAGGATTCGATGAAAGCCAAATATGTTAATCCGGGTAAGGTTGCCGGTAGAAAAGCTGTTTTCAGATCGATGATTATACCTGGGTGGGGGCAATTGTATAATATACAACTGCTTAACGACGGTTATGGTACCAGGGCTGGAAAAAGCCAGTTTTTTCAAAAGCTGTATACTGGTGGTAAAATTGCAGCTATTTATGGTGGTATATCGGTACTTACCATGTCATACATTGAAAGTAGCAAACAATATAATTTAGCGTTAACAGAATTACAATATCGCGACTCACATAGCGATCAGCCTGACCCTAACGGCCCCTTTGGTAGCCGTTATTCTACTACAGGCATCACCCAACGTAAAGATACCTATAGAAGAAATAAACAGATTGTATTGTTTTCTTACGGTTTGGTTTATTTCGCCAATGTAGTTGATGCTTATGTTGCAGCCCGTTTGCATTTCTTCAATATTGATGATAACCTTTCTTTTAAGGTAATGCCATCTATGATTAATACCAATTCGATGTATGGTTTCAATGCAACGCCTGCGTTAAAATTATCACTGACATTTTAATATCGAAACCGTCATGATTAGTTAACTACAGATTTTGAAATCATGATCATTTGCCAATTAACGTTAAACAAAAATAAAAACTGAAAATAAATATAAACACATGAAAATTGCGCTTTTAGGATACGGTAAAATGGGGCAGATTATCGAGAAATTTGCAGTAGAACGTGGCCATGAAATTGTTCTAAAGATAACCGTCGATAATCAGGAGGATTTAACCAGACAGAATTTAAAATCGGCTGATGTAGCCATCGATTTTAGCACACCTGATTCGGTTTTAAAAAATATTGATGCCTGCTTTGATGCCAATGTGCCTATAGTTGTAGGTACTACTGGCTGGTATGGCAAACTCCAGGAAGTAAAAGACGATTGCAACAACAGTAACAATACGCTGCTTTATGGGTCTAACTTTAGTATTGGCGTAAATTTATTCTTTAAGCTTAACCAAACTTTGGCAAAGCTGATGAATAACTACCCTGCCTATGAGGTTCAGGTTGAAGAAATTCACCACACACAAAAACTGGATGCACCAAGTGGTACAGCCATTACCCTTGCAGAAGGGATCGTAGATAACCTGGACAGAAAACAAGAGTGGTTAAACGAAGTGGTAGGAACTGATGTTGAATTGTTTCCGAAAGCAGAACAGTTGCTGATAGAATCACATAGGATAGAAAATATTCCAGGTACGCATACTGTAATTTACAGTAGTGAGGTAGATGAAATAGAAATTAAACATACGGCCCATAACAGAGCTGGTTTTGCTTTAGGTGCTGTAGTAGCAGCAGAATGGTTAAAAGATAAAAAAGGATTTTTCAGCATTACTGATATTTTTGAATAGGAAATAATTTTTAGTTGACAATTGGCAGTTTTCAGTTAAGCGATTTATGCAATTAACCGAATAGCCAAACAGATAATAATCTGTGTAATCACATAATCTGTGAAATCACACCGAAGGATAACAGGTAAACCGATTAATAAATCGCAAACCAAAAATAAGATATATGAATTATAAATTCTGGCAACGAAAAAAAGATGCCCCAAAGAAGAAAAAAACTAAAACCCGTGAGTGGGTTGATGCAATTGTTTTTGCAGTAGTAGCAGCAACCATCATCCGCGTATTTTTTATTGAGGCTTATACCATTCCATCTGGTTCGATGGAAAGATCTTTGCTTATTGGCGATTTCCTTTTTGTGAGTAAAGTTAATTACGGTGCGCGTATCCCGATGACTCCGGTTGCTTTTCCTTTTGCTCACCATACTATGCCTTTAACCACTTCTACCAAAGCTTATTGGGATGGTGTGCAGTGGAAATATCGCCGTTTACCGGGTTTATCTAAAATTAAGAGAAACGATGTTGTGGTATTCAACTTTCCCGAAGGAGATACTGTTGCAGTAGAAAACCAGGCAGAAAGTTATTATGCATTAGAACGCAGCATGGGCCGGCAGCAGGTTAGAAGCACATTTACGATAATAGACCGTCCGGTAGATAAACGGGAGAACTTTATTAAAAGATGTATTGGTATTCCGGGCGATGTAATTTCGATGAGCAATGGTGTTGCCAATGTAAATGGCAAAAATGAGCCTTTAAAAAATACGGGTATGATGCCGTATCGCATCGAATTTAAAACCATGGATTTTAATTATGCTGTACTTGATGAATTTAAACTGAATTTAGGCGGAACGCCTGCTATTGCTGATAAGACATATGTTGTAGATGCCTCGCCAGAAATTGCCGATAAATTAAAAACATTTGATTTTGTAAAATCAGTTACATTAAGTCCTGATCCTGCCGGGGCTGTTCCGGGAGGTGTTTTTCCGAACGATCCAAACAGGGTTTGGAACCGGGATAACTTCGGGCCGATTAAAATCCCTTCAAAAGGATGGACTGTTAAAATCGATAGCAACACCATGCCGCTGTATTACAGGGCAATCAGAACTTACGAAGGAAATAAAGTAGAGCAAAAAGCAAGTGTTTGGTATATTAATGATAAAGTGGCCACTACTTATACTTTTAAAATGGACTACTATTGGATGATGGGTGATAACCGCCACAATTCAGCCGATTCGCGCTATTGGGGTTTTGTACCCGAAGATCATATTGTTGGTAAAGCCTTATTTGTTTGGATGAGCTGGGATAGTACAGCATCTTTATTGCATAAAATAAGATGGAGCAGGTTGTTTATGGGGATCCATTAATAAAATATAATTCTTTAAAACGGGCGGATAATCGAAGATTATTCGCCCGTTTTGTTTACGGCCAATTGATAATTAACTTTTAAAAAAAATTAAAAAGTATTGTGATGTTTTAAAAATATTTTTTAAGTTTGAACTGTAATCAAATATCATGTCTGTAATTGTAGAGAAAAACCAGCGGCTTAGGGCTGGTGTTATTAAGCATTTATACTATAAAAAATCGCTATCACTTACAGACTTGAGTAAGCTGACGCAAAAGAGCTTGCCTTTAGTTACCGCTGTGGTTAATGGTTTAATAGCTGAAGGATATATTATAGAAGAGGGTTTTGCTCCATCAACAGGCGGCAGAAGGGCTGCAATGTTCCTGATCAATCCAAATCTGAAAAAATATATTGTAGCCATTGCAATGGATCAGCTAACATCCAGGCTAACCATTTACGACCTTTCAAGGACAATGGTTACACCAATTCGGACTTTAGAGTTTGAGCTGTCATCAAAAGAAAGCGATATTGGCGACCTTGTAAGTTTCATCAACACCAGTATCGACCAATCTGAAATCAACAGAACAGATATTTTAGGAGTTGGTATTGGTATGCCAGGTTTTGTTAATGCCGATGAAGGAATTAACCACTCTTTTCTTAAAGTTAAAGAAGGAACAACCTTACAAAATTATCTTTCTTCTAAAATCAATTTACCTGTATATATAGATAACGATTCTAGTTTGATTGCGCTGGCCGAATTAAATTTCGGAGAAGCTGTTAATTTAAAAGATGTAATGGTGGTTAATATTGGCTGGGGAACGGGCTTGGGAATAATTGTAAACGGCAAATTATACCGCGGCAGTAGTGGCAGTGCCGGTGAGTTTAGTCACATCCCACTTTCAGACAGCGACAATTTGTGCTCTTGCGGCAGAAGAGGCTGTTTAGAGGTTGATACTTCCTTATTAGTGATGGCTAAGCGGGCGGAAGAAGCAATAGCTGGAGGCGCCGAATCGAGCATGAAAAAACTGTTTAAAGACAAAAGTAAACACCCTGCAGATCATTTCTTACATGCTGTAAGTCAGCAAGATCCAGTGGCCATATCAGTATTGGCTAAAGCTATTTTTCAATTGGGCAAAGGAGTAGCCACATTAATCCATCTTTTAAACCCTCAGTGTATTGTTTTAAGTGGAAGAGGAGCTAAGGCAGGTAAAATGCTTTTGCCACCAATCCAGCAAGCTATCCATGAGTTTTGTATTCCCCGAATAGCCGAGCAAACCGAAATAAAGCTCTCTACCCTGACGGATGAAGCTGAATTATTGGCTGCAGGAAGTTTGACAGTAGAGTATAATCAATTTGACTAAAGAGATTCTTAAACATATAACTAAAACCAATGCATATGCTAAAATAAAAAATCAACTTACCAAGTCTCGCACTACCTTAAACTTATTTTAAACTAACTAAACTAAAAATTATGAAAAAAATGTACTTAAAGTGTCTAAGTATGTTGTTGTTATGTTTTTTAACAATAACAGCTTTTGCACAGAAGAATATTACCGGTACGGTAAAAGACGCATCAGGGCCTCTTCCTGGTGTAAGCGTTTCTGTTAAAGGAACTGCAAAAGTAACTCAAACAGATGGCAGTGGAAAATTCTCTATATCAGTAAGCCCTAACGAAATTTTAGTATTTACTGCAATAGGTTATGCCAAGCAAGAAATTAGCATAAACAATCAAACATCAATAGATGTAATCCTAAAAGAAAGTTCTAATCAGCTTGATGAAGTTAATGTAGTAACAACTGCATTGGGGATTAAACGCCAGGAAAAATCTCTTGGTTACGCAGTAAGCACGGTAACGGCTAAACAGCTAACAGAAGCTGGTAATACCAACTTTGCCTCAGCTCTTTATGGTAAAGCTGCAGGGGTAAAAATTACAACAGCTCCAGGTGGTGCAAGTAGTGCTGTAAACGTTCAAATCAGGGGTATTAACTCCATTAATTACAATCAGCAACCTTTATATGTTGTGGATGGTGTGATGATCAGAAACGATGGACAAAATGGTGCTGCTGGTGCTAATAACAACAACTATTGGGATGATCAACGCGTTCGTGGTAACGGTATATTGGATATTAACCCTGCGGATATTGAAAGCTTAACGGTATTAAAGGGTGCAAGTGCTTCTGCACTTTACGGTTCTGATGCGGCGAGTGGCGTTGTGGTAATTACCACTAAAAAAGGGTCTAAAAACAGAGGTTTGGGTGTTGATTTTAACTATCAGGGATCAATAGATCAGGTTGCTTTCTTACCTAATTTCCAAAACACTTATGGCCCTGGTTATGATAGAGAAACTAACGTAGCAAACGGTGCAAATGAAGAAGGCTGGATCGCTGATGCAGGTTCTCCAAGTGGTTTCAGACCTTATTTCAGAGCTTATGCAAATTTTGGCCCTAAAATGGAAGGCCAACAAGTAAGATGGTGGGATGGGTCAATTCGTTCTTATTCTCCACAACCAAATAACTACAGAGATGTGTATCAAAATGGATATACTTCTAATGCAAACGTTGCAATTTCTAATCAGACAGAAGGCGTTAACTATCGTTTCTCTGCTTCTCGTTTAGATTATAAAGGTACTCAACCAGGAAATACCGGTGCTAAAAATACCTTTAACTTAAACTCTACAATCAAGCTTGCACCAAAATTATCTGCAGATGTGATTGTAAGTTATGTAAATACCATTACCAAAAACAGGCCTTACCAATTAGGTCAAGTTTTAGGCTCGTTTGCTGGTTTTTTCAGCCGTGCGGAAGATATGAACTTGATGAAAGAAAGATTCCAAACGAGCAAAGGTTACAAGTATGCTACTTTTGATCAAACTGCTCGTCCTGAACCATTCCTTTTCAATATCAGAGCAACCAATTTGTTGGATTTCTACTGGCAACAATTGAGAAACCAGTATGATGAAAACGAAAACAGGTTGTTATCCAGTTTCACTTTAAACTATGATGTAGCTAAAAACCTAAAGTTGAGAGGACGTATTGGTAATGACTATACCAGTGTTAAAACTGAAAATCATCAGTTTACTGAAATTCCAAGCGCGCTTAACACGAATACAAGTACAGGGGCATATACAACAACTCAAGGTCAATACTCAGTACTTTACGGGGATGCGTTATTAACCTATTCAAATAAAATTGGTGAAGATTTTGGTCTATCAATCAGTGGTGGTTACCAAGGTAGAAAAGAAACTTATAAAGACTTAAAATCGAACACTAGAGATGGACTAGTAACGGAGAACTTCTTTGCCTTATCTAACTCATTTAATGTGGCAGAAACTACTGAGGCACGTAAGGAACAACTTAAGTATGCGTATTTAGGTATCATGAACCTTAGCTATAAAGATTTCTTATTTGCAGAGGGTACTGCTAGACAAGAATATGTTTCTACCCTTCCTCCAGGAAACAATCAATACTCTTATTATTCAGTAAACAGTGGTTTTGTATTTAGTGATCTTTGGAAATTACCAAAATTCTGGAGTTATGGAAAATTAAGAGCTTCTTACGGTGTGGTAGGTAATGCTCCTCCTATTTATGAAGCAAACATTTCTTATAAGCAAACTTCTTTACAAAGCATCAACGGCCCCGTGCCATCAATCGTATCCTTAAACTCATATGGTAACTTAGGCTTAATGCCTGAGAAGAAGCATGAAGCTGAATTTGGTTTGGAAACAAGGTTCCTAAATGGAAGATTAGGTTTAGATGTGAGTTATTATAATAATAAGATCAAAAATCAAATCTTACCTTTGGACGTTACTGCAACAAATGGCGCACAAAAACAGATTGTAAACGTTGGTGAAGTAGGTAATAAAGGATGGGAGATTGCTTTAAACGCAACACCGGTTTCTGGAAAATTCAGATGGGATACCCGTTTAAACTTCTCAACCAATAAATCGAAAGTTAATTCATTGTATGATGCCAATTCTGAGATCAATTTCTATTCTTCAGATCAAGCTACTGCTAAAATTGTGGCCAGAGCTGGCGAGGATTTGGGTAACATCTATATCCGTCCGAGAAAAACTGATGCGAATGGCAATTACTTAATCAATGATGATGGTTACTATGTAATGGATAATTCTGTTTATGTTAAGGCAGGAAACATTATGCCTAAAGCAGTTGGAGGTTTCTCTAACACTTTTAGCTACGGAAACTTTGCATTAGACGTAACTATCGATTACCGTTTTGGTGGCAAAATGATTGCACCTAACTTGAAATATATGCGTGGTGCAGGTATGTTAGAAAATTCAATGGAATTCAGAGATGCAGCTAGCGGCGGTTTAAGTTATACCAGCAATGGTAAAACCTACAATGACGGTGTAGTTTTGCAGGGCGTAAATCAAACCACCGGATTGCCAAATACTAAAGTGCTTTCTGCTGCTGATTATTACTTAACCACCTATAACTGGGGTGAAGGTTCATTAACCGAAGCAGAGATTTTTGATAACGATTATATCAAAATGAGAGAGGTTGTATTGAGCTATAAAATCCCTGCTTCCTTCACTAAAAAACTGAAAATTTCTAATTTAAGATTTTCATTGATCGGACGTAATTTGTTTTACATCCACAGAACTTTGAAAGATCTGGATCCAGAGGCACCGCTAGGAAATAAATGGTGGTCGCAAGGTGTAGATGTGGGCTCAACAGCTGCATCTAGAAACTTTGGATTCTCATTAAATGCAAATTTTTAGTCAATTACAAATAAGATATTATGAAAAAGTTAATCATAAAAGCAAGTTTTCTTGTATTGTCACTAACTGTTGCAGTTGGTTGCAAAAAGGATATTGATGATAAATTTAATAACCCTGAAAACGTTTTAGACCCAAACTTACCGGGATTATTTACGGGGATGCTTAATAATGACCGTGTAGCTGCTAAGTATTGGAACGTGCGCACATTCTTAAGTCAAATGCCAGGTGTATATGCACAAACTACTTACATTGCTAACGGCAATACCGTTTATCAGCAAAGCGATAGTTACTCACAACAATACTGGGATGATTTCTATGGCCCAGGAGGAAATGGAAGCGGATCTGTTGCATTATACAGGGCAATGGAAAGGAAGTTTAACTCACTTTCATCTACTGATCAAACTGCTCAAAGAGTTATTTTACAAGCGGCAAAAGTAGTGCTTATTGAGCAAGCGGCTAAGATGGTAGATTTATGGGGCGATATTCCTTATTCAGAAGCTGGAGGTTTAACAACAAATGATTTAATTAAAAACCCTAAATACGATGAGCAAAAAGCACTTTATACTAGCTTTATTGCTGATTTAGCAAGTGCAGGCACCTACTTCAAAACAGCAACTTCTACCGCTGCTTTTGCTAAAGCAGATATTCTGTTAAAGGGGGATGTAAATAAATGGACTAGATACGCTAATTCATTACGCTTAAGGCTGTTAATGCGTATTTCAAAAACAGACGAAGCGACTGCAAAAACTGCTGTACTTCAAATGTTGGGCGATCAGACTAATTTCCCATTAGTTGATGGTGGTAATGTTGGCACTTACAACCCAAGTGTTTCTGATATTTTATTGCAGCCTCTTACAAACAGTTCAAGCGATTTGCATGATGCATTTTTTGAAGGCAGTTGGTATGCTACTGATTATATGTTAAATACAGTTCTCGTACCAGCAAATGATCCGCGCATTCCGGTATTATATGAAAAATTTGGTCGTACAGTAGGAGGTAAATTCGTTCAGAATACAACTTACCGAGCTATGCCAATAACTTTCACCACAGCCCAACAAGAATCAAGCTTTGCTGATTATGCTGTGTTAGATTCTGGAACATTTGTTTTCAACCAAAAACTTCCTGGAATTTTAATTACAGCATCAGAAGTTAACTTGCTAAAAGCAGAAGCATTTGAGCGCTGGGGCAGTACAACAGATGCCAAAACTGCTTACGATATTGCTTTAAGGCAATCTGTAGCATTTTATTACCACCTGAATAGTATAAATCAAGGGGTGTATGTTAAGGAAACTTTTCCTTCAGCAACAACAATTGATACTTGGGTAAATACTTCTACTGCAGCATACACTGGTGCTTCAACAGATAAATTAACAAAGATTTACACTCAAAAATGGGTGCACTTTGGTGTTCTTCAATCAACGGAAGCATGGTCTGAATACAGAAGAACTGGTTTCCCTGTGTTAACATTCCCAACAAACGGAAAGCAAGCAGGTTATGAGACTCCTCCAACAAGATTAATTTATCCGGCAAAAGAGAAAACTTTAAATAGTGCAAACTATCAGGCTGTAGTAGCTAAAGATACCCGCAAAACTAAAATATTCTGGATGCCTTAATCCTTTTTAAATTAAATCCCGGCAGTTTCTGCCGGGATTTTTAATTATATTAAAATATGAAACTACGTAGCCTTTTAATTGCCTTTATCTGTTTCGTCAATATCGCTTTTGCACAACGAAACGATATCCTAAAAGAATCAACCAAATACGAATGGCCTAAAGATGAAGCAGTAAAAAAGAAATTAGAGCACTGGCAAGACCAAAAGTTTGGGATGATTATCCACTGGGGTTTATATGCTGTTCCTGGAATTATTGAATCTTGGTCAATCTGTTCAGAAGACTGGATTGACAGAGACAGTACAATAAAGTACGATGATTATAAGAAATGGTATTGGGGCTTAAACGAGAAATTTAATCCAACAAAATTTAATCCGGAGCAATGGGCCAAAGTAGGTAAAAGTGCAGGAATGAAATATTTGGTGTTTACCACCAAACATCACGATGGCTTTGCCATGTTCGATACCAAACAATCCGATTTTAGCATTGCAAAAGGTCCTTTTTCAACCAATGCCAAAAAAGACGTAGCTAAATATGTGTTTGATGCTTTCTGCAAGGAAAATTTTATGATCGGGGCTTATTTTTCTAAACCCGACTGGCATTCTCAATACTATTGGTGGGACAAATATGCCACTGCAGATAGAAATAATAATTATGATATCAGAAAGAATCAGTGGCGCTGGAATAAGTTCAAAAGCTTTACCCAGAACCAGATTGGAGAGTTAATGAACAATTACGGAAGCATTGATATTTTATGGCTAGATGGTGGATGGGTTCGCCCACGCAATAGCGTAAACAAAGAAGTACTATCCTGGGGAGCACCTATTCCAGATTGGAGTCAGGATATTGATATGCCTAAAATTGCCGCTGATGCCAGAAAGGCACAACCAGGTTTAATTGTGGTTGATAGAACGGTACATGGCCAGTTTGAAAACTACCAAACACCAGAACAGAAAATCCCTGAAAAGCAATTGGATTACCCATGGGAAAGCTGCATGACTTTAGGTGGAGCCTGGGGCTTTGTACCAAACGATCAATATAAATCAACAGGCGAAGTGGTTCATAAATTGGTAGAAATAGTAGCTAAAGGTGGAAGTTTGCTTTTAGGTATTGGCCCCAAGGCAGATGGAACGCTGCCTGATCATGTGATTACAAGATTGGATGAAATTGGTAAGTGGACCAGTAAAAATGGTGTTGCCATTTATGGAACAAGGATTACCAAAAACTACCATGATGGACAGAACTGGTTCACGCAAAGTAAAGATGGTAAAACTATTTACGGCATCAATTTAATTGGCAATACGCCAAACAAAGAAATTTCATGGCAAGGGAGTATTCCTAAAAAAGGAAGTCTCATTACCATTTTAAGTACCAACCAAAAGGTAAAATGGACATTGAAAGATGGCAAGGTACACTTCGGTTTTCCTAAAACGGAAGAGAAAATAGCCTTGACTTTTTCTTTTACACCTGAAACCAATTAGCAATGCCGAAATCGAGAAGATGCCTATACTTATTGCCTGCATTGTTTTTCTGCAGTAGCCTTTTTGCGCAAGTTAAAAATGGACAAGCTTTAGCCTATAAAAATCCAAAGCTAAGTATTGATTTGAGGGTAAAAGATCTCATTTCGAGAATGACACCGGAGGAGAAATTCTGGCAGTTATTTATGATTCCAGGTGACGTAACCGAAAAGAATAAAGATCAGTTTAAACAAGGTATTTTTGGTTTGCAGGTAAGTGCTGCTGCCCAGGGAAGTGGTAATGCACAACAAATGTTAACCTACAATACTTCTGAAGACGGACTTTCTCTGGCTAAAAAAGTTAACAAAATCCAAAAATATTTTGTTGAGGAAACCCGTTTGGGCATCCCAATCATTCCATTCGATGAAGCTTTACATGGTTTGGTTAGGCAAGGCGCTACCGCTTTTCCACAATCAATTGGTTTAGCGGCAAGTTTCGATACTGCTTTAGTGGCCAAGATTGGTACAGCTATCGCCAAAGAGGCAAGAGCACGCGGCCTGAGAGATCTTTTGGCGCCTGTAATTAATATGGCTACAGATGTTAGATGGGGAAGGGTAGAAGAAACCTATGGAGAGGATCCTTATTTAACAACGGTTCTGGGCCATGCTTTTATGAATGCCATAGAAAGGCAAAATATTATTGTTACCCCAAAGCATTTTATTGCCAATATTGGCGATGGTGGTCGGGATAGTTATCCAATTGAAATGGATAAACATTATTTAGAAGAAATCCACTTTCCTGCATTTAAGGATGGTGTTAAAAATGTAGGTATACGTTCATTAATGACTTCCTATAACAGTGTTTTTGGCTCTCCTGCAACCTCAAATAAATGGCTGCTTACCACTAAACTAAAAACGGAATGGGGCTTTAAGGGCTTCGTAATTTCTGACGCAGGTGCAGTTGGCGGTGCCAATGTATTACATTTTACGGCTAAAGATTATAAAGATGCAACGGCACAATCAATTAACGCTGGCCTTGATGTAATCTTCCAGGTAGATTATAACCATTACAAACTTTTTCTACCTGCATTTTTAGATGGCAGCATTCCCAAATCCAGAATAGACGATGCCCTTGCCAGGGTTCTGAAAGCTAAATTCGAGCTTGGGCTGTTTGAGCATCCTTACGTGGATGAAAGTATTGCTGAAAAGATGCTAAGCGATCAAAGTAATCACAATCTAGCCAAAGAGGCTGCCTTAAAATCTTTGGTACTCCTAAAAAACGATAACACGCTTCCCCTAAAAACTACAAAACGGATTCTATTATTAGGTGAAGATGCAATTGAAGCCAGGTTAGGTGGATATAGTGGTACTGGAAATAAAAAGATAAATATCTTGGAAGGGTTGAAAAGTGCAGTATCCAACGATGTTGAAATCAATTATTTAAAAGGAAGCAGTCGCGAGCTTCAATCTTATGTTCCTATTGATAGCCAGTTTCTTTCTGTTAATCAAAAAGCAGGATTAATCGGGACCTATTACAAAGGGCTTCGCTTCTCCGGAAAACCCGTTAAAGAAGTAAATGATAAGGTTGTTAATTTCAGTTGGACATTATACCCACCTGATGAGCAACTTCAGTTAGATGATTATTCGGTACGGTGGGCCGGTAAAATTAAGGTACCACAAAATGCCGATGTTAATATCGGATTAGAGGGTAATGATGGTTACCGATTATACCTGGATAACCAACTGATTATCGATAATTGGGATAAAAAATCTTTCAGCACGAAGACGGTTCCATTTCATTTCGAAAAAAATAAGGAGTATGCAATTAAGGTCGAATTTTTTGAGCCTAAAGGCAATGGTAAAATCAAATTGATCTGGGATTATGATATCAGGAAATCAAACGAAATAACTGATGCGGTGGCTGCTGCAAAAAATAAAGATGCAATCGTATTTGTTACAGGCATAAAAGAAGGAGAGTTTTTAGATCGGGCCATGTTAAACCTACCTGGTAACCAAGAATTGTTATTGGAAGAGCTCGCAAAAACAGGAAAACCTATTATTGTGGTATTAACTGGTGGAAGTGCCATCAATATGCAGCCTTGGTTAAATAAAGTAAACGCGGTTTTAAACGCGTGGTACCCTGGCGAAGCAGGAGGTGCTGCCGTTGCTGATGTATTGCTGGGAAAAGCAAATCCATCTGGGAAGCTTCCAATTACTTACCCGATTGACGAATCGCAGTTACCCCTGGTTTACAATCACAAACCTACCGGGAGAAGCGATGATTATAACAACTTAAGCGGCGAGCCACTTTTTCCATTTGGATATGGATTAAGTTACACCAACTTTTCTTATACAAATTTGACGTTTAACCGCAAAAGTATCGCTAAAAATGAAACTGCTAACTTAAGCTTCGAGCTTAAAAATACAGGCAATTACGACGGTGAAGAAGTGGTACAGTTGTACATGAGACCTTTATTAAGCAAATTGGCTCAGCCTGTTCTTGCACTGCGTGCTTTCCAGCGGATACATTTAAAGGTTGGTGAAACAAAGGTAATTTCATTCAAAATGAATAAAGAGGTGCTTCAAACACTTAATATCAATAATGTATGGGAAGTAGCTCCAGGAGAATATAGAATTATGATCGGATCATCAAGTAAATCACTTTATTTAAAAGATAATTTAATCGTTAAACCTTAATAATACACCCCTATGTGGGTATAAACCATATCAAGTAATAGTTGCCGCAGATTCTGGTTAAATCTGCGGCTTTTTTATTTTAATCCGAGTTTTCTTGTGCCCGTCCTCCTGAATTATATCAGGATCTAATATTGAGATGTTAGATGGATGATAGATAGATCCTCAAATGTTTTTTGCCACGGAAGCACGGAAAACACGGAATTTCCATGCGGTCGTCATCCTGAGCGGAGCCGAAGGATATTTGGAATTGTAGCACCTAACTTTGCGATCTTCGCGCCTTTTCTCCTCGAACTTTGCGGTTAAATAAAGATGAAGTTATTTCAATTCTTCAATCCCCAATTTCACAGCAAGTTCATTCAGATCCTTTACCACTACATCTATTATCGGAATACCATTGATTTTCCTTTCCTGCTCAAATTCATGTTCAGGTTCGCCAGGGATGATTACCTTTTTATCAGGATCTATCGTTTTTGCACTTTTAAAGCGTTCTACCCAATTATCTAAATGATTTTTGAAGTCTGCAGCTGGCCTGAAACCATCTACACGCATAGCGCCTAAAAAGTGGCCAAGTCCTTCGCCAACCGGATTTGCTGATGGTTCTAAAAAAGCTACAAAAGGAGGTACCCAAGGACCATAATTGGCGCCAGAGAGCACCGCTGATAAAATATCAACCGTTGCACTCAGGCCATAACCTTTATGGCTACCATGATCTTTATCGCTGCCCAAAGGAAGGAGTGAACCTCCGTTTTTTAATTCGTTTGGATCTGTTGAGTTTACTCCGCTTTTATCCTGAACCCAGCCATCAGGAATACTTTTATTTGCTCTCTGGGCAATTTCTAATTTACCATTTGCTGCGGCTGCTGTAGCCATATCTACAATTACTGGTGAGTATTTCCCTGCGGGAAAGGCATAACACATGGGGTTCGTGCCCAGTAAACGTTCGTTGGCATAAGTAGGGGCCACCAAGGGGCTTGCATTGGTCATACTAATGCCGATCATATCTTTTTCTACCGCCATTAAAGCATGGTAACCTGCAATACCAAAATGGTTGGAGTTTTTAACCGATACCCATCCGCTACCGTATTTTTCTGCTTTTTCGATGGCAATCTTCATTGCGAAAGGTGCAACCACTAAGCCTAAACCTGCATCGCCATCTACAGTGGCAGTAGTAGGTGTTTCATGTACAATTTTAATATCAGGTGTAGCATTAATCCTTTTCTTTTCCCAAAGACGTACATAACCGCTTAAACGGGCAACGCCGTGCGAGTCGATTCCACGTAAATCTGAACGGATCAACACATCGGTTGCTAAATCGGCATGCTCATCAGAACAGCCCATTTTTTTAAAAACGTTATAAGTAAAATTCCTAAGATTGGTTTCTGTAAAAGTGATGAAATTCATTTTTTATTTTTTGTCGTCATTGCGAGGCACGAAGCAATCCTACAACTATCGCTAAACTAGATGCATTAAGATTGCTTCGTGCCTCGCAATGACGGATTATCTAATAATTACGGCAATAAAACAGTAAAATCGCCTCCCAGTGGTTCGAAGTTTTCTATGCATGAGGAAAGAAAATCTTCCCCATAATTTACATACATGGGTGCAATATTCAAGGTTCTTTCCTGAAGTGCTCCATTTGGGAAAAGTCTTTTCTTTACATTATCAATCTGTAGCAATGCCGTTTCATGTTTCCTTTTCTCTGCGCGGAATAGTTTCTTCTCCAGGTTAGCCAATAAATGATTGGTCCGCTGTTTTGCTGTATCTGTTGATACGGAAAGCGTTTTGTCTATTTTGTAGGCATTTAGCTTAATTTGATCAAAAATGCTGTTAATGGCCCTGGTTTCATCAGCCAAACTCAATTGGGCGGTTGTATTTCGCTTTACCCAAATGTTTTTTAACGCTTCAACGGGTAAAAATATATCTTCTAAAGAAAAACCTAAGTGGTATAAATTCTGCGCACTGCGTTTATCAATCAATAAAGCTGAATTACGAAGTAATAAAACCGGGAAATCAACTTTATAAAAGTCGAAATTTGCCTTTAACTGCATCCAGTAAGCTACTTCTGCACCGCCACCTATATAAGCTATGTTTGGCAAAATCACTTCCTGGTACATCGGCCGCATCACCACATTTGGGCTAAAACGCTCGGGATATGATTCAATTTCGGCTTTTAGTTCCGCTTCGGTAAAACCAATGTCTGTATGATTTACAATGTATTTTCCTTTTTCGAAGATCAAACGCTCTCGCAGGTTGTCAATAAGGTAAAAGAAGTTAATATCACGGCCATTTACCTGGGTTTTATAGCCTAAATCCTCCAGGTTTTTCGAGCTGTTTTCTATATTTTTTGCACTATTATGCTGAATAATATCTTCGGTAATGATACCCGCAAATTGCTTTTTTAGTTGTGCATCATCTGCATTTACTATCACCAGGCCATATTTTTCGAATAAATTGTTTACCAGAAACCTGGTGGCATCGGCTAAATTATCGTGTTCTAAATATGCTTGTTCTACCAATTTGGCAATCCGTTTTCCATTTTTAGATATGCCTAAATAGCCTTTATAAGCGGTTACCGCTGCAGCAACGGTTTTGGTACTTAACCTGCCGGTTGCACCATTGGTTTGCTGTATCCAGCTGATGTTCTTTTCATCAACACTTACATGGTTAATTTCATCAAAATCGTGATCCTCTGTTGCCATCCAATAAACCGGAACAAAGTTTTTATCGGGATGGGCCATTTTTAACTCGATGGCTAAATTTATGGTGGTTACAATTTTGTAGATAAAATAAAGTGGGCCGGTAAAAAGATTCAACTGGTGGCCCGTGGTAACCGTAAAGGTATTCGCCGAGCCTAAAAGTTCTATGTTTTTGGTAACCGATTTATTGGGCTGTAAATGTTGGTATTGATCTTGTAAAACCTTAACTAAAGTTTCTCTGTTTCCTAAGAAATTTCTATGCTCAATTGCTTTGGCTAAGCCCTCCATGTCAGGACGATAGCTGTAAAAAGCTTTAAGCTGTTCTTCGTCGTTAATATAATCTAAAACCAGTTTTGAAAATGACCCGGTTTCCTGATATGAGATATATTTTGCCTGCATGATGTGCGAAAGTAATGCAATTTAAGGATAATCGTAAAGTCGCGCCACTATTTTACAATTGTTAAATAATTAGAGATTGCTTTCAATCGCGCCAACTTTTTCACGGTACAAATCAATCGTGCTATCTAAAAGCACCGCAATTACCGTTAATTCAGGATCTAATTTATCTTTAGGTACGGGAATGTAAACAATACCCGGTATTTTGCTCCAATACAGTTTGTTATAAATTTCATGTGGCAGCATGGTACCTTCACCCACAATCCTGATCCTGCTGATGTTGTTTTTTAATCCTTTAATGGCAATTGGCCCGGTTGGTGTGCCTTCTACAAATAAGTAAAGGGTTTGTTTATCTGCAGAAAGTGCTGTATTGCCCTGGTAATGTCCTGCCGGAATTCCACCTGTTGTTTTGTATAATGCTTCAGCATTTTTGATTACCCAGTTGTTAACCTTTGGATTAACATTTTTAATACCTGGTTTAAAATCAAAACCATCAGCAGTCAGATTGGTGTTCTGAAAAATATTTACACCAGAATTTAAATCATAAGAAAGTTTTCTCAGATTATAATTGGTTAGGTCTAAATGTTGGGATGCTGCAAATAAAGTTTCTAAAGAAATGGTTTGTTTTTTTTCTTTTGATAATTGGATTGGCTCGTTTAGAAAAACTTTTAACACCGTAACATCATTATCGAAATCGCTTTCATTAACATCAATAAAATAATCAGTTTCATTTAGTTTTACCGTGTTTATTGATGTTTTATTACCAATCAACTCTACCTTTTTTATTTTAGATTTTACGCCGCTAAGCAAAATGCCATTTCTGGTTTTGTAATCAAGATAGAGATATAGAACATCTTTGTTTTTTGATAATGCTGTTTTCCCTACAAAATGTCCATCAGGGATCCCGGCCTGCGTTCCGTAAATTGCCTCACTGTGTTTTTTGGTCCAGCGACCTAAATCTTTTAAAATTTTAACCTGTTCTGGTGCAATAGTTCCATCCGCTTTTGGTCCAATATCAAGCAATAAATTACCGCCCATGCTGATACAATCAACCAGGGTGCGGATGATCATGTTTGATGATTTATAATGATTGTCGTAAGGCTGATAGCCCCACGAATCATTCATGGTGTAACAAAGTTCCCATTCTGGTGAGTTTGGTTTTACAACGGGAACACCCTGCTCCGGTGTATCATAATCGCCATGCCCATTTAAGCGAGAGTTGATAATGATACTTTGATTTACCTTGCGTAAGTTCGATAATATGTTCTTAGCCTGCCATTCTTCACCACTATGCTCCCAATCGCCATCAAACCATACCAGGTCAGGATTATATTTGGCCGAAAGTTCGTTTAACTGCCCTTGGAAATAATTCTGGAATTTTTTAAAGCGTACGGGATCCTGTTTATAATTATAACGTTTCTTGTCGCGGGTAAAACCATCATAATCCGGGTAGCTCCAATCAGGTAAAGAAAAATATAACCCTGTTTTAAGGCCCGATTTTTTAAGTTCAGTCACAAATGGAGTGATTAAATCTTTTTTTGCAGCACTACTTTTTAATGTTGTTGTGGCTAAGGGAGCCTTACTATCCCAAAGGGCAACACCATCATGGTGTTTTGTGGTAATTACGGCATATTTGGCACCGCTTTCTTTAATCAGGTTTACCCATTCTTCTGGTCTGTATTTTGCAGCGGTAAAACCATCGAGTTGTTTCATATAAGCATCATGATTGATGTAATTGTTAAAAAAAGACCACGATTCTGAAATACCATTGACAGAATAAATGCCCCAATGGATGAAAATGCCCAGTTTGGCATTGGCAAACCATTGCATTTTTTGATCAGAAATTTTTTGTTGAGCAGAAAGCCTGCTGTTGATGAATAGGGAAAATAAAATGATAAAAAACTTTAAATAACGCATGATCTTGTTTAGTATATCTAAACGTTAAATATAATGTTTTATAGCTGTTTTTTTTAAACAAAAAATGGGTGTGAAGTCAGATGTTATCATCTGACTGGAATTTCAACTACATGTCAGATGGTAACATCTGACACCACAGAAAGGTAGCAATAACAAAATATTATTTATAAAAAAAGCCGCTCTGAATAATCAGAACGGCTGTAAAATATTTGGTTTAGTGATTTACCATTTTTTTCTGCGTTCGCCACTGCCACCTTCACGGTTTCCGCCTTCTCTGCGCGGACCTCCGGTGTTGCCACCTTTGTCGTCACGGCTACGTCCAGAGAAATCTCTGAAACCGCCACCGCTGTTACCACCTTCACGTCTTCCACTACCACCGCCAGAACTTCTTCTGTCGCCGCCGCTGCGATAACCGCCGCCACCGCCGCTTCTGCGTTCACCGCCGAAACCACCGCCACCGCTACGTCTTTCGCCGCCACCGCGTCTTTCGCCAGCACCTTCACCACGACCACCGTCTCCGCTTTTCTCGATACGTACCTGACGACCGTTAAACTCAACAGATTTAAAGCCTTCAAAAACTTTGTCAGCTACGTCGTCTTCCACTTCAAAGAAAGAGAAAACACCTTTTAAATCGATTTTACCAACGCTTTTGCCACCAATTTTACCGTTGTTACAGATAAATGATAACATATCGCCACGGGTAAACTCATCTACAGAACCTAAGTTGATGAACAAACGGGTGTAACCTTCGCTACCACGTCCACGTCCGGCACCTCTTTCGCCTCTGTCCGCACCACGGTCGTCGCCAACTGCTGCATTTAAATCAGGTGCTTTAGAGTAGTAATCCAAGAAACGGTTAAATTCTAACGAAGCAAAACGTTTAATTACATCTTCTTTTGATAAATCAGCAAATTCATCCATAATACGTGGAATGTACTGATCAATTTGTTCGTTGTTAACTTCTACATTGTGTACTTTATGTACCAAAGAGAACAATTGTTTTTCACAAACATCAAATCCTGTAGGAAGCTCAGCTTTGGTAAATTGTTTACCAATAATGCGTTCTAACTGACGGATTTTTCCTAATTCTTTAGAGTTGATGATACAGATAGAAATACCTGTTTTACCAGCACGACCAGTACGGCCAGAACGGTGGGTATAGCTTTCAATTTCGTCAGGTAAAGAATAGTTGATTACGTGTGTTACATTGTTTACATCGATACCACGTGCGGCAACATCAGTAGCAATTAACAACTGCATGTTACGCTCACGGAAACGTTGCATTACTTTATCACGTTGTTGTTGCGATAAATCGCCGTGTAAAGCATCAGCATTGTAACCATCTTTAATTAAGTGCTCAGCAACATCTTGTGTATCCAATTTGGTTTTACAAAATACTACGGCAAAAATTTCAGGGTTAAAATCTACAATACGTTTTAAGGCAGCATATTTATCACGTGCACGAACAATGTAATATTCGTGTTCGATGTTTACGTTACCTGTATTTTTTGTGCCCATGGTTAATTCAACAGGGTTATCCATATAGTTCTTAGCTATACGGCGAACTTCTGCAGGCATGGTAGCCGAGAATAACCAGGTTTTTTTGTCATCAGGAGTAGTTGATAAAATGTCGTTGATGTCGTCCTGGAAACCCATGTTCAACATCTCGTCAGCTTCATCAAGCACAACATATTTAACGTTAGTAAAGTCAATGGCTTTACGGCCAATGATATCCAACATACGGCCGGGCGTGGCCACTACGATCTGAACGCCTTGGCGTATTTCGCGTAGTTGTTGCATAATGTTCGCGCCACCGTAAACGGCAACAACGTGGGCATTAGCAACGTTTTTAGAAAAGTTTTTAAGGTCGTTAGCGATTTGCAAGCATAACTCACGGGTAGGGCATAAAATTAATGCCTGCGGTTTTGTTACTTTAAAATCGATTAGTTCTAACAGCGGCAAACCAAATGCGGCTGTTTTTCCTGTTCCTGTTTGGGCCAAACCAACAAAATCATTAGTGCCTTCTAACAGTACAGGAATACTTTGCTCCTGAATAGGTGTTGGAGTTTCAAATCCAAGATCCTTTACGGCATTAACGACGTCATCACTTATCCCCAATAATTGAAATGGGTTTGTCATTCGTCTTTTTATTTTTAATTGAGCCGCAAAGGTAAGGTTAATATTTCGTATTTCACAGATAATCAAGTAAATAGTTTTTTAAGCTAAATATTTGAAAATAAGGAAGTAATGAGAGATGCGTAATGGAATAGGGAAGACGAGTGATGAGTGGGTTTAAAATAAGGTCATGATTTTATCCTACGGGCTTATTTTTTTGATTTGGAAAGCAAATGCTTAAGCTTTCGGTTGCAGCAGCCCCGTTTTTCGTTTCAATCTTTTTCAAACCTTTCAGGTTTTAAAAAGGATTTTCACTCCAACCGGGTTTAGGTGGCTGAAGTAATGCCGCTATTTGCGTTTGTGTTTGAATAACCAATGTGGCAGTTCGTCGGTTAAAATTGCAGGAGCGAAAATATCGTTATGTGCTATATTGTCGAATTCCCAAAACCTGGTTTTATTGTGGCTTACTTCTTTGTAAAACTGCTCGTCACTATTAAAAGGGTTTTCGGTATCCATATTTCCATGGATCAACCAAATTGAAATGTTCGTTAGTGTTTTTATTTTGTCGAATTGTGGTATCCCCGAAATGCTTATACCTGCAGCAAATAAATCGGGCTTTAACGATAAGGCATTGATCACTGAAGAAGCACCCATCGAAAAACCAATGAGGTAAATCCTATTCTCATCAATATTTAAATTGTTTTTTAAGCTGTCAATCAGCTGTAGTGCGGTTGTTAAACACGGCTGTGGGACAGAGGTAAGTACGTTTCTGCTCTGATCTATCATGTAATTTGATGATCGCGAAGGGAACTGTGGTGCCAAAACAAAAGCGGGGTATTTCTCCTGTATTTCATCCGTGGCAAACAGTTTTGCCAAAATACCCAGCTGGCTCGTATTGTCGGTTCCAACCGCGTTTGATCCATGAAATACAATCACCAGTGGAAGTTTCCTGTTCGTACTTTTTGGGTTTAATAAGCGGTATACAATTGGTGTATCACCAGCGCCTTTGAATGATCCTTTCGTAAAAACATCGGTATTTAAACCCTTTATTTCTGCTATTCTCTGTTTAAGGTAAATAGAATCAACACTTTTTTCGATTTTGGTTTTTCCAAAAGTATGGATGCTTTTGTTGCATGATAAGATTCCGCAAAGCAAAACCACCGAACAAATGTAGTTAACGGTATAATTTATTTTAATCCGCATAGCGAGAGGTAATTTTATATAGAAATTAAAGAATTAGCGCAACCTTTCTGCCGAGCGGATTAATCTTTCGTCTTTATTGATGCCGAAAATGCCCAGCACAACAAATAAAATAGCTAAGGCAGGCAGATATGCTCCAACACCAAAACTGGCACCTTCAATACCGCCAGGTAGTTTTTTACCATAAACACTGCACCAAAAAGCAAAACCTCCAATTAGAATGATCGAAATAATTGCAATACGTTTTTGAAGACTTCTTTTTTTATAGTTGAAGATATTCATTAAACAAATAAATGCAACGGCGATATTGGTAATAATTAAAGGTAAAAAAGATTGGGTTTTAAGACTTATGCCTGCTTTAATGGTTAAAGTTTGATATAGCCCGGTAGTGTATACCGCTGATTCTGTTCCTGCAACATCTTTAGTGGCGATTGGTAAAAACAACATTAAAACTAAGGTTAATGCCGCTAAAAAAAACCAGATCGATTGTATTCTTTGTATCATGAATGTAAATATATAAGAACAAATCTAGCCTTTTTTGAGAAAAGAAAGAAAGATTAAAGTTCCCGAATAGGAGCAGGGATTCATAAGAAGCATTAATTGCTGTTTATGATGGAAATTTGCTCGGAATTCAGAACTCCAAACGCCAAACTCTCGCCTTAGCACTTTGCCCTTTGCACGTTAAACTGTACTTTTGCATCGCTTTGAGTAAAAAAAGGTATTTCATCCAATTGGCTTATGATGGCAGCTTATACCATGGCTGGCAAACACAGCCTAATGCAATCACCGTTCAGGAATTGTTAGATAAGGCTATGTCTGTTTTTTTTCGGCAACCAATCGAAACTTTGGGCTGTGGCAGAACAGATGCAGGCGTGCACGCTACTGATTTTTATGCGCATTTTGATGTTGAAGGTGTAGAAGAGACAAAGGTTTTAAGTGCGGTAACCGGTATTAATGCTATGTTGCCTTATCAAATTGCAGCAAAACGGATTATACCGGTGCCTGATGATGCTCATGCCCGCTTTGATGCTACTGCCCGTGCTTATAAATATTACCTTCACTTCGAAAAGGATCCTTTCAAACTTAACCTGTCGTGGTTGGTTAAAGATAAATTGGATGTAGAAGCGATGAACAATGCAGCGGCACTGTTGTTAAATTATACCGATTTTTCGTGTTTTAGTAAATCAAACACGCAAACTTTTACCAATAACTGTAAAATAACCAAAGCCATTTTCGAGCAGCAGGAAGATGGATTGGTTTTTACTATTCAGGCCGACCGTTTTCTACGCAACATGGTGAGGGCCATTATGGGTACTTTGGTAGAGATTGGTAAAAAAGAAATAAATTTAACAGATTTTAAAGCAATTATAGAAAGTAAAAACCGCAGTAAGGCCGGTCAATCGGTACCTGCCTGCGGTTTGTATTTAGTAAAGATAGAATACCCTTATATAAGGTAGAAGGTTAAAGGCGTAAGGCGTAAGGTACAGCGACCGCTTTACAAGATGAACTTAATACTTTTTTGAAATTTGTGTAGGATATGTAAGCCCCTAGGCCCTAAACCTTACACCCTAAACCCTAAGCATGGCAGTTACAGGCGACGTATACAACACCGGATTACTGAAACGTATTTTTCGATACGTAAAGCCTTACCGTGCCGTTTTTGTGTGGTCGGTTATTTTAACCATTCTGCTTGCAGCCATTTCTCCGGTACGTCCGTTTTTAATTAAGTATACACTCGATCATTATATTTTAGCAGGCAATTATTCTGGTCTGGTGAATATGACCATGTTGATGATCTTTATGTTGATCTTACAGACTTTGATCCAATATAACCATACGCTTTTGACCAATACACTAGGTCAATCGGTTATCCGCGATCTTCGGATCAATGTTTTTAACCACATTACAAAACTCCGCCTAAAATTTTTCGATAAAACGCCCATCGGACAATTAATTACCAGAACGGTTTCAGATTTGGAAACCATTGCCGATATCTTTTCGGAGGGTTTAATCTCGATGATCGGCGATAGTTTGCAGGTTGTGGTGATTGTGTGTGTAATGTTGTATACCGATTGGCAATTGAGTTTGGTGGTGCTTTTACCCATTCCACTCTTGATCATTGCTACCCGGAAATTTCAGAAGGCGATTAAAGTTGCATTTCAGGAAATTAGGAATGAGGTATCTAACCTGAATACCTTTTTGCAAGAGCACATTACAGGCGTTTCTATTGTTCAATACTTTGCGAGAGAGAAACAGGAGTATGGAAAATTCTACGCCATTAATAAGCGCTATCGCGATGCCAATATCCGTTCTAACTGGTATTATTCTATCTTTTTCCCCGTGGTGGAGCTAATCTCGGCCATGTCGTTAGGTTTGTTGGTGTGGTACGGTGCAAAAAGTATTCTTTCCAAGCCGTTGGATGTAACGCCTGGAACCATCACACAGTTTATTATGTACCTGGGTATGGTATTTACACCGATCCGCCAATTGGCTGATAAGTTTAATACGCTGCAGATGGGAATGGTAGGCGCTGAACGTGTTTTTAAAGTTTTAGATACTGATGAAACTACGCCAAATATGGGGGCGCAAAAGCCAGCCAGATTAGACGGAAATATTAAATTCGAAAAGGTTTGGTTTGCCTATAACGACGAGAACTACGTACTGAAAGACCTTACATTCGAAGTGAAGGCTGGCGAAACCGTAGCTTTGGTAGGGGCAACGGGTGCTGGTAAATCTTCCACAATTAATATCCTGAACCGTTTTTACGAAGTTAAAAGGGGAGATATTACGGTTGACGGGATCCATATCGAAGATTTTGATCTGGATTACTTAAGGAGCAATATTGCTACTGTACTTCAGGATGTTTTCTTGTTTTCGGATACCATTTTAAACAACATTACACTAAATAACCCCCAAATTACCATCGAAGAAGTGGTGAATGCTGCCAAAAAAGTTGGTGCGCACGATTTTATCGAACGTTTACCGGGTGGCTATCAATATAATGTGATGGAAAGAGGTGCTACACTCTCAGCTGGTCAGGCCCAGTTGATTTCTTTTATCCGTGCCCTCGTGCATAATCCGGCTATTTTGGTTTTAGATGAAGCCACTTCATCAGTTGATACCGAAACAGAATTATTGATCCAGAAGGCCATTGATAATTTAATGGAAGGTAGAACCTCAATTGTGATTGCCCACCGTTTATCCACCATTCAAAAGGCCGATCAGATTATTGTGCTCGATAAAGGTGAGATTAAAGAAAAAGGCACACATCAACAGCTGTTAAAATTAAATGGCTACTATAAAAAGCTTTACGATCTGCAGTTCTCTTCAAAAGGGATAGCTAAAGTTTAAATATTTATTCTCAAGGATTTTCTTAATTTAACAGCTTCTTAAACCCAATAGGAAGATGAAACGGTTAAAATTACTTGCCTTATTCTTGTTTTCGGCTTTAGTCTTGCAAGTTTCTGCACAGCAGAAAAAATACGTAATGGTGATTCACGGTGGTGCCGGCACCATTCTCAAAAAGAATATGAGTCCCGAAAAAGAGGCTGCCTATATTTCTGCCTTAACAAAAGCATTAAATGTGGGTTATGCAGAAATTAAAGCAGGTAAATCGAGCCTCGATGCTGTTGAGGCAACCATTCACGTTTTAGAAAACGATCCTCATTTTAATGCAGGTAAAGGCGCTGTTTTCACTCACGATGGCAGAAATGAGCTCGATGCCGCAATAATGGATGGAAAAACCTTAATGGCAGGATCGGTAGCCGGAGTAACCACCATAAAAAATCCAATTTCTGCAGCCAGAGCAGTGATGGAAAAATCGGAACACGTAATGATGGTTGGCGCAGGTGCCGATCAATTTGCAAAAGAAGTCGGATTGGAAATCGTTGATCCTAAATATTTTTGGACTAAGGAACGCTGGGATGGCTTGCAACAGGCCATTAAAGAAGATTCTACCAAAGCGGTGTTAGATCATGGAAGTAAGAAATCGGAATTACTTGGAAGCAAAAATCACGATTATAAATTTGGTACGGTGGGGTGCGTGGCGCTGGATAAAGCCGGAAACTTGGCCGCAGGAACATCAACCGGTGGTATGACGAACAAAAAATACGGACGGGTGGGCGATGCACCGATTATTGGTGCGGGTACCTATTGCAATAATGAGACAGCCGGTATTTCCTGTACTGGTTGGGGCGAGTTTTATATCCGCAATGTGGTGGCCAAAACGATTTCCGATTTAATGGAATATAAGGGTTTATCTGTTGCAGAGGCGTCGAAAATTGCTTTAGATAAAGTAGGTGAAATGGGTGGCGACGGTGGTTTAATTGCATTGGATAAAAAAGGAAATATGACTATGCCCTTTAATACCGAGGGAATGTATAGAGGCTCAATTACTGCCGACGGGAAAATTGAAGTCAGTATTTATAAATAGAAATTATCTTACGCTTACTGTGTTCATATTCGATAGCAAGCCAAAATACCAAAAAAATAAAGATGACATTTATAGAATTCGTAAAAAAAATATTTGCCAATTTAACCTTTCAGGTTATCATAGCTATCATAATCGGGATTAATGTTGGGATTTTCTTTCCGGGTTTTGCCCCTACGGCTAAATTAATCAGTCAGGGTTTTATCAACCTGATTAGCATGTTAATTGCACCGATTATATTCTTTACCATTGTTTTAGGAATCGCACACATGGGCGATATGAAAAAAGTAGGCAGGGTGGGTGGCAAGGCATTGTTATATTTCGAAATTGTAAGCACAGTAGCTATTGCAATTGGTTTAGTGGTAGCCAATGTTTTAAAGCCAGGTGCCGGAATGATAACTAAGGCTAGCGATGCTACAAAAATTGTAGGTTATGCCGAGCAGGCTAAAGATATGAACTGGGCAGAATTCTTTCTGCATATTATCCCGCATAATGTGATTGCTGCTTTTGCTGAGGGAAACATTTTACAGATTTTGCTGTTTGCCATTCTTTTCGGTTATGGTTTAAATAAATTGGGCGGAGAGGGAACAAGCGTTTTAAATGCCTTCGATAAAATATCGAAAGTACTCTTCAAAATCATGAAGGTAATTATGCGTTTAGCGCCAATTGGCGCTTTCGGTGGAATGGCTTTCAGTATTGGTACGCATGGCCTGGAGAGTATAGTGGGCATGGCCAAACTGATGGGCTCGGTTTATTTAACCTGCTTCTTATTTATTTTTGTGATTTTAAATGGAATTTGCAGGTACTATAAATTTAGCCTTTGGCAATACCTGAAGTATATCCGTCAGGAAATTTTAATTGTACTGGGTACTTCTTCTTCAGAGTCGGCCCTGCCAAGCATGATGCAGAAAATGGAAGCCATCGGTTGCGATAAATCGGTTGTTGGTTTGGTTATTCCTACCGGCTATTCTTTTAATCTTGATGGAACGGCAATTTACCTGGCCATGGCCGTTATATTTCTTTGTCAGGTTTTTCATGTCGATTTATCCTTAGGCCAGCAGATTACAGTTTTAGGCGTGCTAATGGTTACTTCTAAGGGTGCAGCTGGGGTAACAGGAAGTGGTTTTATCGTTTTAGTATCAACCTTAACAGCTTTAAAAATTATGCCGATAGAACATATCTCCATATTAATTGGTGTAGACCGTTTTATGAGCGAAGCAAGGGCTATAACCAATGTAATCGGAAACGGCGTGGCCACCATAGTAATTGCTAAAAGTGAAAACCAGTTTGATGAGGCAAAGTATCAGAAAGCTATTCAGCCTGCAATGATAGAAAAAGCAGAGGAGGTGTAGTTTGAAGTTTTCAGTTGTGAGTTTTCAGTTCAAGGAGTATAATTTAAAGCGCCCAGGAACTCCGAACTAAAAACTCCGAACTCCCAAACTAATTAAGTATCTTTGCAGCAGAAACATGCACACAGCTTGTTTAATTAATCCACAGCAAATTGGCTCAAGAAGAACAAAATAACCGCAAAGAAAAAAGCGAGTTACACCCACGCAACAAACACCGTTCGCGTTACAATTTCAAACAACTTATTGCAACATCAAAAGAATTAAAACGTTTCGTTTTTAAAAACGAACACAATGATGATTCTATTGATTTTGCTGATCAAAGTGCCGTTAAAGCACTTAATAGAGCATTGTTGAAATATTTCTATAACATTTCACAATGGGATATTCCTCAGGATTTTCTTTGTCCGCCTATTCCGGGCCGGGCTGATTATATTCACTATGTTGCCGATCTATTAGGGTCAAGCAATAAAGGTAAAAACCCTAAAGGAGCTAATATTAATGTATTGGATATTGGTGTAGGTGCAAACTGTATTTACCCCATCATTGGTCACCAGGAATATGGCTGGAGTTTCGTAGGTTCTGAGATCGATCCACTTTCGGTCGATTCGGCAAAGCGCATTATCGAAGCCAATAAACCATTACAAGGGGCAGTAGAAATCCGTCAGCAATCTTCAAAAATGGGTATTTTTAGAGGTATTGTGGGTGGTAAAGAAAGGTTCGATGCTGTGGTTTGTAACCCACCGTTTCATGCTTCGTTAAAAGAGGCTGAGCAGGGTACCCGCCAAAAATGGCGTAACCTGGGCGGAAATGAAAAGGAAGTAAAACACGTATTAAACTTTGGCGGTAACAAGGCCGAGCTTTGGTGCCCAGGTGGTGAACGTGCTTTTGTAGAGCAGATGATTATCCAGAGTGAACAGATCAAAAATCAGGTTTTATGGTTTACCTCATTGGTATCAAAAAGTGCCAACTTAAAAAGTATCTACAGCGCATTGGTTAAAGCAAATGCTTTTGAGGTAACTACCGTTCAAATGAGCCAGGGACAAAAAATAAGCCGTTTCGTAGCATGGACTTTCCATGACGAAGCTGCACAGGCCGAATGGGTGAAAGCTTGGAAAACCGAACCGAAACCTAAAGCAGAAAGTCCTAAAGCTGAAGTTAAAAGTCTTTAGTCTGATAAATAGTAAAACAAAGCCGGATCAATGATTAAAGTTGGTTCGGCTTTTCGTTTTTAGAGTTATGATACGGGAAAAGCCAAGCTACATTCTGCATTTATCATCTGAAATCAGCGGGAATAAATACGTTTAAATGGTTCCCACAGATTACATAGATGCTCGCAGATTTTGCAAAATAGAACCGCCAACCGAGAACTGTAAACTGCTTACTAATTAACTGGTCTTTGCCTCGAAAATATACCCGGCCAAAGCAGTTACTACCATTGCAACTGTTCCCCAAAAACAAATTCGTAATATCCCTTTAATCATATTGGAGCCCCCTGTCTTTGCTGCAATTGCCCCCGATAAAGCCAGGAACACAATAGCGAAACCGTATTGATAAAACACCATCGATTTGATAGGAGCAAGAAAAGCGACTAAAAAGGGGAGGATTCCGCCGCTGATAAAAGAAGCACCAGATGCAAACGCAGCTTGAAGTGGTTTGGGCTGTGTAATTTCGTTAATGCCCAGCTCATCTCTTGCATGTGCTAATAAAGCATCTTTCTCCGTTAGTTTTACGGCCACCTGCATGGCTAAATCTTCATCCAGTCCTTGTGTAACATATATCTTGGCAAGTTCTTTTAGCTCCAATTCGGGCATGGTTTCAAGTTCTATTTTCTCGCGCGCAAGATCTGCTTTTTCAATATCGGCCTGCGAGCTTACCGAAACATATTCGCCGGCAGCCATAGATAATGCCCCCGCAACCAGCCCCGCTAGTGCCGCCAATACAATCGGACTTCTGGTATCACTCGCTGCAGCAATGCCAATAACCAAACTGGTTGTAGAAATAATGCCGTCGTTGGCCCCAAGTACAGCAGCCCTTAGCCAACCCGTTCTATTGGTGTAATGTTTTTCCAGTTCCATCTTTGGTTACGTATGCTGTGCTTGTAGTATTCAACGTCCCCCTTCGAAGGGGGCTGGGGGATGAAAATTAGTGCAATATCAAGCTGTATCATCTCCCTACAATCTGAATATCATCATTTCTTCTCATAAACGATCATAATCGTTAAATCATTCCCGGCATTTGGGGCAATGCCATGCGAACTGCCTGGGCGGGTTAAAATGGCATCGCCAGGTTTAACCGCAAAAGTTTTTCCGTTCATCTGCATGGTTCCGTTTCCGCTGAGTACGTAATAAATCTCATCCTCTTTCTGCAAATGATAACCGATGGATGAGCCTGATTTTAAAATTCTTTTACGGAATGCTGTTTTCAGGCTTTTCGCCTCACTAAAAAAGTTAAAACCAATTGTTTTACCACCGCCATTGTGCGTGCCGGGTTCCTCCTTGGCTACTTCAATATCATTTTGAAGGATATATTTACTGGTATCGATACTTTGGGCACTGGCCTTAACTGAAATAAAGGTTGCAGCAAAAATGCTTATGATTGGGATTAATTTCTTCATGGCATAGTTTTATTATTTGGTCTGTAGCTTTAGTCTTCAAACGTAAATTTAGGCGTTTTGCATGAATGTTGCCACAAGCACCAGCACTTTGTTACTAAACCCGATGGCAGTGGTTCCGATTCTTCATCGGAAAAAACGGAGAGCGGGACTGAAGCCCTCCAAGAGCGTTAGACTGCTCATTTCCTAATCCTTAACATTAAATATTTTGATTCGAAAAGGAGTGGCTTGTAGTTCTTGGCCTTTTAAGCCCTGCCATTCACTGTAGCTCCGATAGAAAAAATCGGAGGCTGCCGTTCCTGTTTATGATCGAAAGGCCTGCTCCAGGTATAGTGCCTAAAGGTATTTATCCCTCATTCATGCAGAGGCACAAAACATTATAGTAGTTAATTCTCGCCTTGCACTTTTAGCTTTAGTCTTTCCGCTTTGGTCTTTAGTCTAAAAGTTTCCTATTCATTTTGCTAGCACAACCTATATAACAGGGCTACAGCTGCTATAAACCATTTCCTTACATTTTCCTGAAAAAACGGACTAAATAATATGGTTTTAGATTTGAATTCCAGTTCAATAATATTAGCTTTGCACAAAAAAAATATTGATACATGAGCGTTTTAGTAAATAAAGATTCTAAGGTTATCGTTCAGGGTTTTACCGGAAACGAAGGAACTTACCACGCTGAGCAGATGCTGGCCTATGGTACAAACGTAGTTGGTGGTGTAACCCCTGGCAAAGGTGGGCAATTGCATTTAGATAAGCCTGTTTTTAATACTGTTAAAGATGCCGTTGATAAAACGGGTGCAAATGTATCTATCATTTTTGTGCCACCAGCTTTTGCTGCTGATGCAATTATGGAAGCTGCCGAAGGTGGTATTAAAGTTATTGTTTGTATTACTGAAGGTATCCCAACTAAGGATATGATTCAGGTTAAAGAATATATTGCTGATCGCGATGTTACACTTATCGGTCCTAATTGCCCAGGTGTAATTACTGCTGATGAAGCTAAAATTGGTATCATGCCAGGTTTTATCTTCAAAAAAGGTCATGTAGGTGTGGTTTCTAAATCAGGAACTTTGACTTACGAAGCTGTAGACCAGGTTGTTAAGGCTGGTTTAGGTATTACAACGGCTATCGGTATCGGTGGCGACCCAATTATCGGAACACCTACTGTAGAAGCGGTTAAATTATTAATGAACGATCCTGAAACACACGGTATCATTATGATTGGTGAAATTGGTGGTGGAATGGAAGCTGAAGCTGCACGTTGGATCAAGGAAAACGGTACTAAGCCTGTTGTTGGCTTTATCGCTGGTCAAACTGCGCCTCCGGGACGTAGAATGGGCCACGCTGGTGCTATTGTTGGCGGTGCTGATGATACTGCAGCTGCTAAAATGAAAATCATGCGTGAGTGTGGTATCCGTGTAGTAGAAAGTCCTGCTGAAATCGGTGCTGCAATGGCAGAAGAATTAGCAAAATAAGATTTAAAATCTCGTTATAGAAAAGCGTTTCGATTAAGTTCGGGACGCTTTTTTTTGTTTTTTTTACCGCAAAGTTTGCGAAGAATACGTTCGACCACTAAGGCGCAAAGCACACAAAGTTTGGCTTTATTCTTGTTTTTTGCTTTCGTTTCGTCATTCCTGCGCAGGCAGGAATCTTAATGCCTTTGGTTAAGCTTAACTTTGGGTTTAAACCACTTCACTTTGTATCCTTCTTCTCCTGGAGAGGGGCATGCAGAGAATGAACATATCGCCTAAACTTTGTCAGGGTGAGGTTCTGCACCCAAAACTGAAAACTCCCAACTAGAAAGACTAATTATCATCCCTTTGTAAACACTATCCCATTCTCTTAAACCAGCAAACCAAAACAGAATCTATACCGTATATTGAGGTATGAAAACGATGTTAAATAAACTATTTTTGGTTTCTGCTGTTGTTTTAATAACAGGTCTTTCTGCTTGTGCCCAAAAGCAAGATAAGAAAGCCGTAAAACAATCGAAGGAAACAGAACAAATCATACCAAAGAAGAAAATGAACTGGAATCCATTAACACCCGAAGAAGAGAGAGTAATTGTAAATAAAGGTACAGAATACCCTGGCACAGGTAAATACGAGCATACAACAGATAAAGGAACTTATATCTGCAAACGTTGTAATGCAGCCTTATACCGTTCAGAAAGTAAGTTCGATGCGCGTTGTGGCTGGCCTGCTTTCGATGACGAAATTAAAGGTGCTGTAAAGCGTATCCCTGATGCCGATGGTTCCCGTACAGAAATTGTTTGCGCCAATTGTGACGCGCACTTGGGGCACGTATTTTTGGGCGAAGGATTTACCAATAAAGACACCCGTCATTGCGTAAATTCGATCTCAATGAATTTTGTGCCAGATAAAAAATAAGGTGGATGTAGAAGGGTTAGGTAGAGGCGTACGGTGACAAGCTGTACGCCTTTTTTAATGCACAAAACCGTGCTGTTTTTCCACAAATTATTGATTATAAACTAAATGCTTATATTTGCAGGCTCGATAAAGAAAATTTTAGCCTATGAAGTATCTGCTGTTATTAAGTTTTTGTTTCCTGTTTTTACAAGGTAAAGCACAAGATTCTGATTCATCAAATGAACCGGATAGTATCAAAAAAACAGTTCTCGCCACTTATTATCACAGAAAATTCGAAGGCCGCCGCACCACCAGCGGTGCCAAATACCGGGCAAAAAAGCTAACAGCTGCCCATCGTACGCTGCCATTCGGCACCATGGTTACAGTAACCAATCCAGATAACGGAAAGTCAGTAGTTGTGAAGGTAAATGACCGCGGTCCTTTCTCTAAAAGATTGGCTATAGATCTATCTGAACGTGCTGCAAAACAGATCGGTATCTTCCGTAAAGGCATAGCTAAAGTAAACCTCAGTTATACAACTGAGTAATACTCCTTTTAGCTCTATTTAGTGCCGATTATACCCCTCAAATTTAAGTTATTAACACTCATTTTGGTTTGCTAAGCCCTTGAAAAGAAACGATTAGCTTTTTTTTCGCTTGAAAATGATATTCGACTGATCGTTTTTCCCCAGCAATTGAACAGGGTGTTAACAACTTTGGTTCACAAAAAAGGGCCACCGTATATATATTTGTTATAACAAAGTTCTTTAACTTCTTGCGCTTGAAAACAAATATAAAAGCTTAGTTTTTAGTAATTTATACGTACATCACCTGATTGCAATTTTAAATTTCCCTAACTAAAAATTCAGTTGTTTGCCAGGCAATAGGGTTAGCACTTTCACAACAGCGTTTTGATAAAAGACATTACAATCATCATATAAAAGTGATGGATGCGTGCCTTTGTCGGCTCTGTTAAAAAAATAGAATTAAAAACATCAGCGTATGGAACAGGAATTATTACTACAAGAAAACAAAGATAGATTTGTGCTTTTGCCGATTAAGTATCCGGCAATTTGGGAAATGTATAAAAAGACCGAAGCTAGTTTTTGGACTGCAGAAGAGATTGATCTTTCTGACGACCAGAAGCACTGGGACAATTTAAACGATGGCGAAAGACATTTCATTTCGCACATCCTTGCTTTCTTTTCTGCTAGTGATGGTATTGTGAACGAAAATCTTGCGGTAAACTTCATGAGTGAGGTTCAATTGCCAGAAGCACGTTGTTTTTATGGTTTCCAGATTATGATGGAAAACATCCATGCCGAAACCTACGCCCTGTTAATCGATACTTATATTAAAGATCCTGAAGAAAAAGACCGTTTGTTCCATGCTATTGATACCGTACCCGCGGTGAAGAGAAAAGCAGAATGGGCTTTACGCTGGATCGAAAACGGAACTTTTGCCGAGCGTTTAGTGGCATTTGCTGCGGTTGAAGGTATTTTCTTCAGTGGAAGTTTCTGCTCTATTTTCTGGTTAAAGAAACGTGGTTTAATGCCGGGATTGACTTTCAGTAACGAGCTGATCTCGAGAGACGAAGGTTCACATTGCGAATTTGCTTGTTTACTTTACAGCATGTTGAGCAATAAATTAAGCGAAGAACAAGTTCATGGCATTATTAGTGATGCCGTAGAAATTGAAAAAGAATTTATTACCGATGCATTACCGGTTGCCTTGATTGGTATGAATGCAAAATTAATGAGTCAATATATTGAGTTTGTGGCCGATAGATGGTTACAGGAACTGGGTTACAAAAAAATCTACAATGCAACCAATCCATTCGATTTTATGGAAATGATTTCATTGCAGGGTAAAACCAACTTCTTCGAGAAACGTGTTGGTGATTATCAAAAAAGTGGTGTATTAACCTCCGCTGATAACAACAAACAGGCGTTTTCTTTAGACGAGGACTTTTAAGTTAGAAGATGGAAGGTTTAATCTTGCTACTCGCTACTTAAATCTTGATACCGATTAAATAAATAACAAAAAATACAAAGTGATGATTAGGTCTTGATACTTGATACTCACGACTTAATAATAAAACTTAAATCTCATAAAATATGTTCGTACTAAAAAGAGATGGCCGCAAAGAAGCGGTACAATTTGACAAAATCACAGCCCGCATTCAAAAGCTGTGCTATAGTTTAAATTCAGATCTGGTAGATCCAATCGATGTTGCCAAAAAGGTTATCGAAGGTTTATACGATGGTGTAACAACATCTGAGTTGGATAACCTTGCTGCAGAAACCGCTGCCTCGTTAACAACCAAACACCCTGACTACGCTTTGTTGGCATCTCGTATTGCGGTTTCCAACCTACATAAAAACACCACTAAATCATTCTCGGGTACGATGAAAATGTTGTACGAATATTTCGACCCGAAAGCGCAGAAAGATGCTCCTCTTATTGCTGATGATGTTTATGAGATTATAGAAAAAAACAAGGATATTTTAGATAGTTCTATCATTTACGACCGCGATTTCGGTTTCGATTATTTCGGTTTTAAAACTTTAGAAAAATCTTACCTTTTAAAAGTTAACGGTCAGATTGTAGAGCGCCCTCAACATTTGTTTATGCGTGTTTCTGTTGGTATCCACAAAGAAGATATCGATAGCGCAATCAAAACGTATAACTTAATGAGTGAGCGTTGGTTTACACATGCTACACCAACTTTGTTCAACGCAGCTACACCAAAACCTCAAATGTCGTCATGTTTCTTGTTAACCATGCAGGATGATAGTATCGAAGGTATTTACGATACATTAAAGCAAACGGCTAAAATTTCGCAAAGTGCAGGTGGTATTGGTTTAAGCATCCACAATATTCGTGCAACTGGTTCGTATATTGGTGGTACAAACGGTACAAGTAACGGTATTATTCCAATGTTACGTGTATTTAACGATACTGCACGTTACGTAGATCAGGGTGGAGGTAAACGTAAAGGTGCTTTCGCAATCTATTTAGAACCTTGGCATGCAGATGTTTTCGAATTCTTAGATCTTCGTAAAAACCATGGTAAAGAAGAAATGCGTGCGCGCGATTTGTTCTATGCCCTTTGGATTAACGATTTGTTTATGCAACGTGTTAAAGATAATGGCGATTGGACATTATTCTGTCCGCACGAAGCACCAGGTTTGGCAGATTGTTTCGGCAAGGAATTCGAAGAATTATACGCTAAATACGAAGCAGAAGGTCGTGGCCGTAAAACCATTAAAGCACAAGAACTTTGGTTTGCCATTTTAGATTCGCAAATTGAAACCGGTACACCATATATGTTGTTTAAAGATGCAGCGAACAGCAAATCTAACCAACAGAACTTAGGTACCATTAAGAGCTCTAACTTGTGTACCGAAATTATCGAATATACATCTAAAGATGAAGTTGCGGTTTGTAACTTAGCTTCATTGGCATTGCCTCGTTTCGTTATCAATGGTGCTTTCGATCACCAAAAATTATACGATGTAACCTATCAGGCTACTTTAAACCTGAACAAAATCATCGATCATAACTATTATCCGGTACCAGAAGCCGAAAACTCAAACATGCGCCATCGTCCCGTTGGTTTAGGTGTACAAGGTTTGGCTGATGCCTTTATCTTATTGCGTTTACCTTTCGAAAGTGATGAGGCTAAACGTTTAAATAAAGATATTTTCGAGACAATTTATTTCGCTTCGATGACGGCATCGCACGATTTGGCTGTAAAAAATGGTCCTTACCAAACCTTTAAAGGTTCGCCATTATCAAAAGGCAAGTTCCAGTTCGATTTATGGAATGTTACACCAGATAGCGGTCGTTGGGATTGGAATGCATTGCGCAAAAAAGTAGTTAAAGATGGTGTGTACAACTCATTATTGGTTGCACCAATGCCAACTGCATCTACGTCTCAGATTTTAGGTAACAACGAATGTTTCGAGCCATATACTTCTAACATTTACACCCGTCGGGTATTAAGTGGAGAGTTTGTAGTGGTAAACAAACACTTATTGAAAGATTTAGTAGCATTGGGTTTATGGAACAACGATATGAAAAATCAGATCATATTGGCTAACGGTTCAATCCAGGCGATTGATTCAATTCCAGATTATATTAAAGAATTGTACAAAACCGTTTGGGAGATCAAGATGCGTAATATCATCGATATGGCTGCCGATCGTGGTGCATATATCTGCCAATCGCAATCATTAAACCTGTTCGTAAACGCACCAAATACATCAAAATTAACTTCAATGCACTTCTATGCATGGGAGAAAGGTTTAAAAACCGGTATGTATTACTTGCGTACACAAGCAGCTTCTCAAGCAGTTAAATTTACTGTAGAGAACCAGGGTGGTAAAGCCATTGAAGCGGTTATCCCAGCTGAAATGACACAAGATCAGGTTGCAGAAGAAATCGTTGACGGACCAGTTTGTTCAATGGAAGAAGGCTGTATCAGCTGCTCAGGTTAACCCCTAAATCCCCTAAAGGGGACTTTTAAGAATCTAATAATATCGTAAGGTTTTGGGCAAACGCTCAAAACCTTATTTTTTGTTTATACTTTTGTGTTGGTTCAGTAGTTTATTAGCCATTGGTACATTAGTTTCTAAAGCGCCAAATACAAGTGAACTAATGACCGGTGAACAAATGAACAATACCTTAAAACATAGCGCCAAACACGAAATCATTCCTTGCGAGCGATGTAATAGTGCCATTGAGTGCAAGGCAAATTCATATACCAAATGCCAGTGCAGCGTGGTGCAACTTAGTATAAACGAAGTACAATACATCTCCGAACTATACGATGGCTGCCTCTGCGCCAAATGCCTGTTTGAGTTGCAGCAAGAGTATCGTGAAGAAATAGGCATTTAATCTTTGTGTTTTCGTGCCTTTGTGGTCGAAATAGTTTGAAAAGCAGGTTCCTATACTTTTAGCTTGGTTTCGGTCCCGCTTTTCCTTCTGCCGATTGGAAGGAATCGGCATTCGTGCAATCGGGTTTAGTTAACATGGGTTCTGCTCTTTTCTGGAAACGCTTCATTCATGCTCATCTTTATTCTTTTGCAATCCAACTGGCCAAACAGTGTATCCATTTTTGGTCAATTGTATAGGTCTAAAAAAGGACATAATTTTTCTATTAATTGTAATTTATACAATTATAATTTCTATAGTCATTAATTAAAACCTAAATGGTTAGTTTTTGGCCTTTATAAGCGTTCAATTAAGGTATTCTTCAAAATATCATCTGTAGTTGATATTCTCCTCTCAACCGATCCTGAGTCATCTTTTAGGCCTTAAAATCAACAAAAAATAGTTTGAAAATAAGTGTTAAAAATGGTAACAAAGCACGCCATTTGATAACTATATCGTGCTTGATAAATGGTTTATCAGGTTAAAAAAATAGAAAATATAAAAGATTATGGAAGCGCTCATTTCTAATTACTGGTGGGTTTTAGTGGCACTGTTGTGCGTGGTTTTATACAAATACATTTTACGTTTCTTATTCGGGATGGTCATTGTGCCCGAAGATAGGATCGGTTTAATTACCAAAAAATTCGTGCTCTTCGGTTCCGATCGCGAGTTGCCCGATGGCCGCATCATCGCAGTTAAAGGCGAGGCCGGTTTTCAGGGAAAAACACTGGCCCCGGGGTTATATTTCGGGATGTGGTTCTGGCAGTACAGTGTAACGATGGAACAATTCACTATCATTCCTGAAGGAAAAATCGGACTGATTATGGCCAAAGATGGTTCGGAAATCCCAACTGGAAATATCCTCGGACAAAAAGTAGAATCTGATAATTTTCAGGATGCGGTGAAATTTCTCGAAAATGGTGGTCAGCGAGGTCGGCAAACATCTTACATTACCTCGGGTTCTTATCGTATCAATACGATGCTGTTTCAAGTTTCTGTTACGGATATGATCCGCATTCAGGAAAGTATGGTGGGAATTGTAACCACTTTGGATGGTTTACCGATTGAGGCCAATCAGATTGCCGGTAAATTGGTTGATGGACACAACAATTTCCAGGATTTCGATGCCTTTATAAAACAAGGTGGTAACCGTGGTTTGCAGCCCCAGGTAATTTTAGCGGGATCTTACAATCTTAATCCATGGGCAATCCAATTGGAAGAAATCCCGATGACCGAAATTGCGATCGGTTACGTTGGTGTTGTAATCTCATTTATTGGTACGGACGGAAATGACTTAACCGGTGCAGACTTTAAACATGGTAATATTGTTGGCAAAGGCTCAAAAGGCGTTTGGTTAGAACCACTCGGTCCTGGTAAATATCCGATTAACAAATATATTATGAAAGTAGAGCTGGTACCAACAACCAATTTGGTCTTAAACTGGGCATCGGCACGTAGTGAGGCGCATAATCTGGATAAAAATCTATCAACCATTACCGTACGTTCTAAAGATGGCTTCCCATTTAATTTAGATGTTGCGCAGATTATCCACGTGCCAACTACAGAAGCTCCTAAAGTAATTGCACGTTTTGGGAATATGGTGAATCTGGTTTCGCAGGTTTTAGAGCCCACAATTGGTAACTATTTCCGTAACTCAGCACAGGGAAGTGATGTGATTGCTTTCTTAAGTACCCGTAAAGAGCGTCAGGAATCGGCTAAAGAACATATCCGTAAAGTGCTTGATGAATATAACGTAAATGCAGTAGATACGTTAATTGGTGATATTGTTCCGCCAGAATCGTTAATGAAAACTTTAACCGACCGTAAAATTGCAGAAGAGCAAAAAGTTACTTACGAAACCCAGAAACAAGCACAGGAAACACGCCAGGGAATGGAAAAAGAAACTGCGATTGCAGATATGCAGAAAGATATTGTGAAGGCACAACAAAGTGTAGAGATTGCCGAACGTACCGCAAGTGCAACCGTAAAAAAATCGGAAGGTGATGCGGCTGGTGTAAAACTGGCAGTGGGAGCAGAGGCTGAGGCCACTAAAATGAGGGCGCATGCCGAAGCAGAAGCAACCAAAGCAAGAGCGCAGGCTGATTCGGAAGCGATTAAGTTAAGGGCATCGGCAGAGGCTGAACAGATTTCGTTAACCGGTAGTGCCGAAGCGGGTAAAATCTTAGCAGTAGGTAAATCAACCGCCGAAGCTTACGAACTTGCAGTGAAAGCTTTGGGTGGTGAAAACTTTACCCGTTACAAAATTACCGAAGAATTATCAAAAGGTAATGTGAAGCTGATCCCTGATGTACTGATTGGTGGTAGTGGAGGTAACCACGGCGGTTCAGCAATGGATGGTCTGCTGGGATTGAAGTTGATGGAACTGATGGACCCAGCACAACGCAAAGAAGTGGTAGCCGTTGCAGAAATTGTAGAAACAAAAGCAAAACCTAAAAAGGATAATATAAACCCTTAATTTTGTTTTAAAGTAAAATGGAAAGCCTCGATGAGAATCGGGGCTTTTTCATTATTAGCTAATGATTTAGGGCGTTGGGTGGGTTGACGTTAATAGTTGTAAAAACCATGCCATCTAAACGGGATAGGAATGGCAGCCTCCGATTTTTTATCGGAGCTATAATGGATAGCCCGACTGACAGCCGTTTGAAATGTTGCCTTTGATTTCCTAAAAACCGAAAAACAATTACACAATTATGCCGTTCTACTTTTAAACAAAATAGTAACTTTGCAGCCTAATTTTGGATGAATGAATTTTTGGATGAGTGAATATGCAAAGCGCAAATTAAAACATTCAATCATTCGCTAATTTGTTAATTCAATCATTTTTAAAACATGAAGAAAGTAAAAGTTGGCTTGGTACAAATGAGTTGTACTAAAGATAAACAAGAGAATTTAGATAAAGCGATTGTTAAAGTGAGGGAAGCAGCTGCAAAAGGTGCACAGATTGTGTGTTTACAAGAGCTTTTTACTTCTTTGTATTTCTGCGATGTTGAAGATTACGATAATTTCGATTTGGCAGAAGCAATTCCAGGCCCTTCTACCGATGCCTTACAAGTGGTAGCTAAAGAATTGGGCGTGGTAATTATCGCTTCTTTGTTTGAGAAACGTGCTGAAGGTTTGTACCACAACACAACAGCTGTTTTAGATGCTGATGGTTCATATTTAGGTAAATACCGCAAAATGCATATTCCTGATGATCCAGCTTTCTACGAAAAATTCTACTTCACCCCAGGCGATTTGGGCTACAAAGTTTTCCAGACCAAGTTTGCTAAAATCGGTATTCTGATCTGCTGGGATCAATGGTATCCGGAAGCTTCGCGCATCACGGCATTAATGGGGGCAGATATCATGTTTTATCCAACTGCAATTGGCTGGGCTACCGATCAGGATGAAGAAACCAATCAAGATCAATACAATGCTTGGCAAACCATCCAACGTTCACATGCGGTTGCAAATGGTGTGCCTGTAGTGAGTGTAAACCGAGTGGGTTTTGAGCAAGATGGTGCCATGAAATTCTGGGGTGGAAGTTTCGCCACGAATGCGCAAGGCAAAATACTTTATTTAGGTTCTCACGATCAGGAAGAAACCGAGGTAGTTGAGCTGGATTTGTCAGAATCTGATTTCTTCCGTAAGCATTGGCCTTTTTTAAGAGACAGGAGAATTGATTCTTACCAACCGATTACGAAAAGATACATTGACGGGGATTAAGCTGAAAGGTTAAAGACCAAAGCTTAAAGCGAAAACCCATAAATAAAAATCCATGGTTTGTGTCCTCACGGACCATTCATTTTATAAATTAAAATCAGATGTCAAATTTCCCTCCAAGAAAAGATTTAAATATCAATCAATTCGATTATTCACCGAAGAAGCAAGGTTATGCTTTCCCTGCCGAATGGGCTAAACATGAGGCAACCTGGCTAAGCTGGCCACATAAAGAGGAGAGCTGGCCTGGGAAAATTGAGACTATTTACGAACCATATTGCCAGTTTATCAAAGCTGTTGCCGAAGGCGAAAAAGTACGTATCAATGTTAAGGATGAAGAAATGAAAGCTTTTGCTGTTTCTGAATTAACAAAAGTAGAAGCTGATTTAAGTCAGGTTGAATTTTATTTCAATGAAACCAACGATGCCTGGTGCCGCGATCATGGTCCTGCATTTTTATTAAAAGGAAATGAAAAGGCTGTTGTAGATTGGGGATACAATGCCTGGGGTGGAAAATACCCTCCTTTTGATCTGGATGATGTGGTTCCGACAAAAATTGCCAAACATTTCGATTTACCTTTATTTACACCAGATATTGTGATGGAAGGAGGTTCTGTAGAATTTAACGGCGCAGGTACGGTTTTAACCACCACAGCTTGTTTGTTGAACGAAAACCGTAATCCGCATTTAACCAAAGAGCAGATCGAAAAATATTTGCTTGAATATTATGGTCAAGATCAGGTATTATGGTTGGGAGATGGTATTGTTGGCGACGATACAGACGGCCACATTGATGATATTACGCGTTTTGTAAACGAGGATACGGTTTTAACTGTTGTAGAAAGCAATCCGCTGGATGAAAATTACGTGCTGTTACAAGAGAATCTAGAGGCCTTAAAAGCCATGAAGCTGAAAGATGGTAGAGCATTGAATATTGTTCAATTGCCTATGCCATCGCCGGTTATTTATGAAGATACCCGTTTACCAGCGTCTTATGCAAATTTTTACATTGCTAACGCGGCTGTAATTGTTCCGGTTTTTGATGATGTAAACGACCAGAAAGCTTTAGCTATTATTCAAGGTTGTTTCCCAGATAGAAAGGTTATTGGTATAAATTCGGTTGATATTATATGGGGATTGGGAAGCTTTCATTGTTTGAGCCAGCAGGAACCAGCGATTTAAGTTTGGAGTTTTCAGTCCTTAACAACGCAACAATTAAACATTTTAACAATATCTCGATAGAGTTGCTAACTTTACCACAATTAAATTTTTATAAATTATATAAGAGTCCCCTTTAGGGGATTTAAGGGTTATGAAATTATTAGAAGGAAAAACAGCATTAATTACAGGCGCATCTAAAGGAATCGGTCGTAAAATAGCTGAAAAATTTGCCGAGCAGGGCGCTAATGTAGCTTTTACATATTTATCATCAGTAGAAAAAGGTGAAGCTTTAGAGCAAGAATTGCAAAGCTTTGGAACAAAAGTTAAAGGTTATCGTTCTGATGCATCTAAATTTGCTGAAGCTGAGCAATTGATCAATGATATCGTAGCTGAGTTTGGTACTATTGATATCGTAGTAAATAACGCTGGAATTACCAAGGATGGTTTATTGATGCGTATGAGCGAAGAGAACTGGGATGATGTTATCAACATCAACTTAAAATCGATCTTCAATGTAACCAAAGCCGCTTCAAAAGTGATGATGAAAGCCCGTAAAGGTGTTTTTATCAATATGGGTTCTATTGTGGGTACTACAGGTAATGCCGGACAAGCAAATTATGCTGCATCTAAAGCTGGCATCATCGGTTTTACCAAATCAATCGCTAAAGAATTAGGTTCGAGAAATATCCGTGCCAACGTAGTTGCACCGGGCTTTATCCGTACCGAAATGACAGATATTCTTGATCCAAAAGTTGTTGAAGGATGGGAAAAAGATATTCCATTAAAACGCGCCGGAGAAACTGAAGATATTGCAAATGTTTGCGTATTCCTAGCCTCAGATATGAGTGCTTACGTAACTGGCCAAACTTTATCTGTTTGCGGCGGGATGCTGTAGGGAAGGTAGAAGGTATGAAGGTTTGGGGGTAAAGTGTTTCTTCCAAAGCCTTAGAAATATTAAGAAGTCAAGTTTTTAAAACTTGACTTCTTTTGTTACTTCACAATATATTTTCCTTTTGCCTCACTTACATTAGCTTGGTTTTTATTTTTCTCAAAAGCTAAATACCCTGGCTGCAACGATTTCCAAAAACTGGCCTGTGTAGGAAATTGAGCAATATATTTCTTCATATTTGTGTCTGTCATTTTAAAAGGATAGAAGTTAACCGGAATCTTTTCCTGGCCTGCATTTCTAGCTTCAACACCCAAAATATACACCTCTTTAATTTTTTCGTCGGTTAATGGAATGCATCCTACAGTAACGCAATTGCCGTGGATGTAAATATCGCTTCCAGGTTTCCTATTCTTTCCAGTTCGGGCATAATCTACAGCGTTTGGATAATTTACGCCCAATGATAGGTGAAAATTACTCATCGGATTAAAAACATTAATGTAATAAAAACCTTCCGGTGTTTGTCCATCGCCTTCAATTACTTTCGGACCAATGGTGCCAGAATGTGCACAGAAATCGTAAGTTCTAAACAACGAATATGTTTTTGCTGAATTATTTTTTAACCAAATCTCTAGTTTGCCTTCTGTTTTATAAGCATTGATTACCATAGAGAACCGATCGCCATAGCCACCTGCCAAAACAAATTTTCTCAATGTTTCCCATTTTTCATTGTAGGCCTTTTCTACTCTTTCGAATTTAATTTGAGTGGCTTTAAAATTATTTTGGGCATTTACCATAAGGCTTAGAGACACTAGAAACGTTAAACAGATTAATTTCATAAATTTTGATTTGGTTTAAAAATAGGGATTTAACCACAGAGCGCATAGCGTTCTCTTTTTTTACCACAAAGATCACCGAGAAAAGGCACGAAGTACACAGAGTTGAGTGCTTAAAAACAGTTTAGGTAATCTGTGTTCCTCAATGTAAAACTTAGTGAACTCGGTGGTTAAATGAAGTTGTATTTTAGCCCTCGCATAAATTCTTTATAGACAATAATCTTGAAAATTTCCTCAAAATTGCCATCTTTATAAAAGTATGAACAGTTTTTTTTCGGGTACATCTATTTTGTTTTTTCTCGGTTGCTTGGCGTTGGGCATGCTGTATGCCTGGTTGCTGTATCGCGGCAACAAAAATTTAGATAAAAAACTTCGGTACGGCTTAACTGCCTTGCGGATTATCGTAGTGACTACCATTACGTGGTTAATATTTGCACCCCTCATCAAAACCTTAAATTATACGTTGGATAAGCCCTTAATCATTATCGGCCAGGATAATTCTCTTTCTGTTGGTCAGGTTAAGGCAGCTGGTTTCGACCAAAAATTATACGAAAATAACCTTAAAGTTTTACAGGATAAACTATCAGACAAGTACGAGGTAAAAACACTTCACTTTGGCGATCAGGTTGCAGATGGTTTCGATTTTAAAAATCAGGGTAAATTAACAGATGCCTCGGCTTTTTTTCAGAAAGTTAGAGATGAATATACCAACAGAAATGTTGGCGCCATTATTTTAGCTACTGATGGTATTTTTAATCACGGTGGAAATCCGCTGTACAGTGTAAATCAGATTAATGCACCGGTTTATACCATTGCCTTGGGTGATAGTATTCCAAAGCGTGATGTCTTAATTTCGAACGTAAATTACAATAACATTGTGTATCTGGATGACGATTTTACGATCGAAGTTCAGGTTCAGGCTTTTCAAAGTGATGGCGAAAGCACTTCTTTAACGGTTAGCCAAAATGGCGCAAAGGTAGAACAGCAAAATATATCGATTAATGGAGCTTCTTTTGTTAAAACGATCCCCGTTAAGATCCATGCAGGTAAAATTGGTGTTCAGAAATATACCGTTCAGCTCGGCGCTTTACAAAATGAAATTACGACCAGAAATAATGTTCAAACCTTTTATGTAGAAGTTATTGATGGAAGGCAGAAAGTATTGCTTGCTGCGGTTGCTCCACACCCTGATCTGGGCGTGTTAAAAGAAGCTATATCGCTTAATAAACACTACGAAGCTAAACTTGCACTTGCTGACGATTTAAATACAACAGATCCCTCTAAATTTGATTTAATCGTGTTGTATCAATTACCGGATGCACAAAATATTTCGTCAGTGTTTTTAAAGAAATTAACAGGATTAAAGAAACCGATCTGGTACATTTTGGGGGCACAGAGCAATATAAATGCTTTTAATCAGATCCAAAATCAGGTCAATTTAGGTTCTGCAAACGGTTCCATTCAAGAAGTGTATGCCGATTTTGCCAATGGGTTTACAAGCTTCAATCTTACAGAAGATGATAAGAAGCAGTTTTCATCTTTCGATCCTTTGCTAAGTCCGTTTGGAAGGTTAACTGTGAATGCAGGCGCAATACCTGTTTTTAATCAACGTATTGGCAAAGTAAGCACACAGCAGCCATTATTGTTCTTTGCTAATGAAAATGGCTTAAAGACTGGTTATTTGATGGGAGAGGGGCTTTGGAGATGGAAACTTTCAGAAGCTGAAAACGAAGGCAATCAATCGGTTTTAAACGATCTGATCTCAAAAACAGTTCAATACCTATCTGTTAAAGATGACAAGCGGAGGTTTAAGGTGTTTACTTCAAAGTCGGCTTACGATGAAAATGAAACCATCCAGTTTAACGGTACCCTTTATAATGATAGCTATCAGCCTGTAAATGAGTCGGAAGTTAATCTTCAGGTTAAAAATGAAGCGGGCAAAGTGTTTAACTATATTTTTTCTAAAACCGAAAATGGTTATCAGCTAGATGCAGGAACCATGCCTGCCGGGAATTATTCTTACCTCGCCAATACAGAACTGGGTGGAAAGAAATTCACGGGTACGGGTAGTTTCTATGTAAATTCATTGATTGCAGAATTTCAGCAAACAACAGCTAATCACCAGCTTTTAAATACCATATCTAAGCAAAGTAATGGTAAACTGTTTATGCCCAAAAACCTGCTGAAAATAGTTGATGAGATTGCCAAAAACAAAAATATTAAAACTATCAGTTACGAAGACCGTAAATACGATGAGCTCATCAGCATGAAATGGCTGTTCGGCCTAATTTTGATTTTGCTGGGAGTAGAATGGTTTTTAAGGAAACGGAACGGGGAACTTTAAGTTTAGCGGTTCATTGTGCAGTCAGATGTTGCCATATGGTTGATAGATTATTTAGAGGCTCGTTGTGCAGTCAGATGTTACCATCTGACTGATAGATTGTTTTGAATTGAGTAAACCACAGTATTCAATTAATTTGAAAATGTCAGGTGGTAACACCTGACACCGTGAAAAAGATTATATGGGATTAAGAAACAGAAGCTTATTTCTGGAGAAAAAATGTTTTTTCGTGACCACGAGCTGTTATAAACATTTAAAACTTCTCGAAAGCGATTCATGCAAATTAATAATTGTCAATAGTTTAAATTTCATTGCTTTAAAATATGACATTTCGATTCTTGGGTATGTAATTATGCCAAATCATTTTCATGCTTTGCTCTATTTTAATGATGAAAATAAATTATCGGATAGCATGCGTGATTTAAAAAAGTTTTGCGCTTTCGAGATTCGAAAATATCTGGAATCCGATGAGAGTTCACTACTAAATTTGATAAGAGTTGAAAATGATATGCAGGTTTTTAAAGTTTGGGAAGATAGATTTGATGATGTCTGGATAGGTAGTAAAGCGCTTCTTGAAATTAAGCTCGAATATATCCATCAGAACCCATTACAATCTCATTGGAATTTGAGTGAGTATCCTGAGGATTATAAATATAGCAGTGCCGCATTTTATCTTGGTAAATTAGAAAATGTTATCAAAATCACTGATTACAGAGATGTTTTTGATTGATTGTATGGGTTTGATGGATGTGCAGTCGGATGTTGCCATCTGACTAATAAATAATCCTTAAATTGGAGAATAATGAATGGTCTTTAAATAATTTGAAAGTGTCAGGTGGTAACACCTCACACCACAGAAAAAACTTCGAATTGAAAACCCAATTAGCCTAATGCCATTCATCCCTGTAAACAAACTTGGGCATATGCCATTCGAAGCGGATAGAAAGTAATCTAAGTGCTAATCCAATAATAGCGGCTGTAATGGTAGCCAGCATTTCGCTTCCATGAAAATGCTCTATACCAATATAAACGGCTCCGGTAACTATCGCTGCGCTGGCATAAATCTCTTTTCTAAAAAGAAATGGAACCTCATTACAAAGTACATCACGGAGTACCCCGCCGGCACAACCCGTAATCATTCCACTAAAAAGTACAATTAAGTAAGGTAAATGGATTTCCTGTGCAACCTGGCAACCGATGATGGTGAAAACTACTAAACCCAAAGCATCAAGGTAAAGAAAAAGCTTTTTGAGTTTGGTCATGAGCGAGGCAATAAAAGCGGCAAGTAAGGCTGCTACTGCAGTAATTATCAAATATTCGGGATGTTCTACCCAGCTCATTGGATAATGTCCAAATAATACATTTCTAACGGTTCCACCACCTAACGCTGTAACCCAGGCAATAATACAAACACCAACCCAATCCATATCACGTCTGCCTGCAGAAAGTGCAGCAGTCATGGCTTCAGCGGTTATGGCGATAATGTAGAGGATGTGAAGCATTAGATAGGTTAGCTGTTTGAATCGGTTAATGGTTAACTGTTAAAGGAATTGTATATTGTTAGATTGCTGGGCGACTCCAAACTCTCAACCCCAAACGCCCTACTCAGGGCTAATCCTTCTTCTCTTCCTGAATAATTACGAAGACATCTTCATTGTCTTTTTTCATGAAGTATTTTTCGCGGGCAAATTTTTCAGCCGTATTCAGATTGGTATTCAGTTCGTTTAAATCTTTTTTAACCTGAGCGGTTTCTTTCTCAAAATATTCTTTTTCTTCCTGTAGTTTATTGGCCTGACTGCGGTATTCATACTGCGACATCATATCGTTTTTGTCGAAAAATAGCATCCACATCGCAAAAGCGACCGTAGCAAGGAAATATTTATTGCGGAAAAGATCTATTAAACGTTTCATATATTTTGATATGAGATTTTAGATGTGAGATTTGAGAAAACCCGAATCCAACAAACAAATATAGTATTAAAATAAAAACATCCGAAGATTTAAAATCTCCGGATGTTCTGCAAATAAGTTTTTCAACTTGTTAACACCCCAACCCCTTTAGGGGATTTAGGGGTTATTTCTTAGCGTATTTAAATTTTGAACCGATGAAACGAGCGTTTTCACCCAATTCTTCTTCAATACGTAATAATTGATTGTATTTTGCAATTCTGTCTGAACGTGATGCAGAACCGGTTTTAATCTGTCCGCAGTTTAATGCAACAGCTAAATCAGCAATCGTAACATCTTCAGTTTCGCCAGAACGGTGACTCATTACCGAAGTATAGCCATTGTTTTGTGCTAAAGTTACCGCATTGATGGTTTCAGTTAAAGAACCGATCTGGTTTACTTTTACTAGGATTGAGTTAGCAGTAGCCTCATCAATACCACGTTGTAAACGGGTTACGTTAGTTACAAATAAATCATCACCAACCAATTGAACATGATCTCCAATTTTATCAGTTAAGCTTTTCCAGCCAGTCCAGTCGTTTTCATCCATGCCATCTTCAATAGAGATAATTGGATATTTTGCAGAAAGATCAGCTAAATATTGTGCCTGCTCTTCGCTAGAACGAATTACCCCAGTGGCACCTTCAAATTTAGTATAGTCATACTTACCATCTTTGTAAAATTCAGATGATGCACAGTCTAAAGCTAAACAGATTTGAGAACCTGGTTTGTAACCAGCAGTTTCAATTGCTTTTAATACGGTTTCAATTGCATCTTCAGTACCATCAAAAGTTGGTGCAAAACCACCTTCGTCACCTACTGCAGTAGATAAACCTCTATCGTGAAGAATTTTTTTCAAGCTATGGAAAACTTCAGTTCCCCAACGTAAAGCCTCAGAGAAAGAAGGTGCGCCAACTGGCATAATCATAAATTCCTGGAAAGCGATAGGCGCATCGGAGTGTGAACCACCGTTGATGATGTTCATCATCGGAATCGGTAAAGTGTTGGCGTTAACACCACCAATATAACGGTATAATGGTTGACCGATTTCATCAGCAGCAGCTTTAGCAGCAGCCAAAGAAACACCTAAAATAGCATTAGCACCTAAGTTACCTTTGTTTTCGGTACCATCCAGGTCTAACATGATTTTATCAATTGTATTTTGCTCAAAAACATCAATACCTCTTAATGCATCAGCAATTTTAGTATTTACATTTTCTACAGCTTTTAAAACACCTTTACCTAAATATGTAGATTTATCACCATCACGTAATTCAACAGCCTCATATTGTCCAGTAGATGCACCGCTTGGTACAGCTGCACGGCCAAAAGCGCCTGCTTCTGTTACAACTTCTACTTCTACTGTTGGATTGCCTCTCGAATCGAGAATTTGTCTGGCATGGACATTAACGATTATGCTCATTTTTATTTGATTTTTTATTGATTTTTTAACCTGCTTAGTGTATAAAGTACAATTACTAAGCGCAACATCAAAGTTAGTATTATTTTTAAATAAATAAAGCGTTTTAAGGGTTAATGTTACGATAGCTGTTCAAGTTTAATCAGCTGTTAATTTTAAGTTAATATTGGTCATGAAACTCATGTTTAAGTTGAGGATAATAACATTCATATTAATTTGAAAAGCAGTTTTAGCAATACTTAGGTTGGGGCTGGTCACGCTTTTTCATTGCTCCCGACTTTACCTCGCGATTCATTTCAATCGGGTTTATACTGTTTAGGTCTGGTAATTCTTGAGAGGAATCAAACTTGTCTAATATTTCTCGGAATTTCATGACTTCAAATAAAAAAAACCGTTGAATTAGCTCCAACGGTTTTATTAAATATTTAATCTCCTTATTTTTTAGCTTCGGCCAATAATTGAGAATTTAAGCGTATATATTCATCTACCTTTGCTTCAGTTGCTAAAGCCAAGCCCGCTTTGGCGGTAGCTTCTGCACCAGCTTTGTCACCCATTTTTAATTGGATACGGCCTTTCCAGTATTTAAACCAAGGTGCTTTCATGTCAGATTTTTCTACTTCAGTCATCCATTCTAACGCGGTTTTTAAATCTTTTCCATTTTGGTAATAATACATTGCAGCATTATAGTATGGCTTTTTTTCGCCCTTCATGGCTTCAGCGATGTTGGCCATTACTTTTTCATCAATCGAAGTGGTAATGTTAATGGCATAGGCACTGTTTTCCCACATCATATTTAAAGTTGCAGAAGTTTCACTAACATCCGAAAATTGCATGGTTAAGGTTTCCACTTTATCCTTTAAAGCTTTCGTTTTTACTTTTACACGCAGCACATCGTCACTCTCTTTATAGGTGTAAGCACCCCATTGATCGGGCGTTTTGCTAAAAATAACCGTCCATTCGTTTTTGGCCGGGATACTGAACAAGCCATATTCGCCAGCAGGCAGGTCTTTACCTTCAATTTGAACAGCATCGGTAAATTTAAGACGTGTTGCTGCATTTGCACCATTGCGCCAAACTACACCCATAGGCTCCATGCCGCCAAAAATTTTTCTGCCTTTCACATTAGGACGTGAGTACATTAAAGTTATTTTTCCCAATCCAAAATCCTGAATAATGGTTTGCCCGCTACTGGCTTGTGGTATTTTTAAATCTTGTGCATTTGCTAAATCTACCACAGCTAATAGCATGATAAATAGCGCCGTAATTTTGTTGAATAATTTCATTGCTTTGTTGTTTTGGTTTGTACGAATTTACGCAATAAGCTTCAAGTTTAGCAAATGTTTTAATTCTGTTCGTTGCTTAACTGGTGTTTCCTAAATCCAAAAATCAATTCATCAAAATATTCTCCATTTTTAAAAATTGTATCTTTTAATTCCGCTTCGAAAACAAAACCAGCTTTTTGTAAAACCTTTTGTGAGGCGAAGTTCGTATGTGTAGTCCGTGCGAAAACTCTTTCTATATCGAAGGTGTCGAAACCATATTTAAGCATTTCTTTTATGGCAAGCGAAACAATGCCTTTACCCCAAAAATCTTCAGCAATCCAATAGCCCATTTCTGCACTTTTGCTATAAATATCAGCCAGTTGATGCACACCTATGGATCCGATTACTTCACCGTTTAAGACAATTGCCTTGATCTGTAAGGGGGTATGACTCAGTGCGAATCGAATAAAAGCTTCGCCATCTTTTTTCTCGTAAGGAAATGGGAATTTATTGGTCAAATATTTAGAAATATTGAAATTGTTGGCATGTTTAACCAAACTTTCAACATCACTTGGTTGATAAGGGCGTAAAATTAATTGCATTGTGTGTGATTTTATCAAGATGAATGTGCTTTGTAACTTTTCATTAAAACTAAAGTCAGAAACAAAATGCTTTTATGTTACACTTCAGTCAATTTGAAAAATCTTATTTCAACCATCTTGTTTTAAAGATAGATAATATTAAAATTCCTGAAGGCATTTTCTGGATAAAAGGAAGTAACGGCTCAGGGAAAAGCACACTGCTAAAAGCAATTGCCGGGATATTATCATTTGACGGAGATATAGCCATAAGCACTATTTATTTAAAAAATCATGGCGTTTCTTACCGAAAGCTTGTAAACTTTGCCGAAGCCGAACCACTGTACCCCGAATTTTTAACCGGATTTGAAATGGTTGATCTTTTCGCTAAAGCTAAGGGGGCAGTTGCTGGTCAGGAAGAGGCTTTAATTACAGAAATGGGAATGAGGCCTTACATTCATAATCCGTTGGGTTCATATTCTAGTGGCATGTTAAAAAAGTTGTCGTTGGTTTTGGCTTTTTTAGGACAACCTAAATTGATCTTATTAGACGAACCTTTAAATACAATCGACGTAGAATCATTAGAAATATTATACCGTTGGATTAATGAGAAATACCAAAATGAAAAAATCAGTTTTTTCCTGTCCTCACATCAGCCATTGGATGAGTTAAAACTGCCCGGACTTAAACAGATCAATATTCAACATAAAAAAATAATACTGAATTTTTAATGTCGTTGCTTTCAAACACTGCCTTAAAGAAAATATTTGTTGCTGGTTTTTACAGAACCCATGCAGGTATGTTGGTATTCATCTTTATGATGTTGATCAGTTACTGTTTGTTTATCAATACCCTGGGCACTGTTCGGCCAGACCAGATTGATTTCTGGCAGTTTTTCTTTACCATTAGTTTGGTGAGTAATCCACTGATGATGACTTTCTATCTTATAGGGAGCTCATTATATACTTACAAAAGCTTAAAATATGTTTTAAGTCAGCTTGTTTTGCCTCAGCAAGAGTTTCTGTATTATAGTTTCACCTCGTCAACTAAAAAACAGCAGTTTATGGCCTGGTGTGTAGTGCAGGTCTACATATTTATTCCTGTATTGTGTTATACGTTATATGCCATAAGCATTGGAATTGTATTTGGATATTATCTTATTTCTATCGGGATTTTGCTGTTTCAATTGCTTCTGGTTTTAGCGGGCACTTATATCTGCCTAAAAGAAAATAACCGCTTAATCGTCGCTAATAAACCAAGTTGGTTAATCAGGATCAGCAGAAAATGGAGCAAGCCAGTTTTTTTGTTGTATAGTTTTCAGGTTTTCAATCAATCCAAGCTGGCTTATGCGCTAACCAAATTGCTTTCTTGGGTGCTGATTTCGAGTGTGTTTGTAGTTTTTGCTGATCTTAAAGATGATCCAAGACTGTTGATGCTCATTACCACCTGTATTGTTATTGCCCATGTGGTGCTTATCTATCATGAGAAGATTTTTAATAATAGGTACTTATCGTTTCTGCCAAATTTTCCCTTTACCACGGGAAAAGTGTTCTTTAGCTTTTGCTTAAACTACCTTGTTTTATTATTGCCAGAAATATGTTGGATATTCAGCAGCTTTGGTATTTTAGTATCGCTCGAATTAATGGTATTTGCATTTTCGGTTATACTGTTATTCAGAAGTTTACTCATGTTAAATGCAATGCAGGTTAAGCAATTTTTGATATGGGTTTTTTGCCTGTTTTTCCTATTTTACCTGTTCATTATGTTTGGCTTTGGATTAATCCTTATTCCGCTAAATATTATTGTTGCATGGGTTGTTTTTAGGAGGAATTATTTGAATAACAGTATTTTGTGTTGATGTTATTTCTGCCTTAAATATTCGCGAATAAAAAGTTTAATCTTGTAAGCTCTGTTTTTATCTGATTCATACCGATTAAACCTCCAGACATGCCACTCGACTGCTGAAAAACATTTACAATAAGTCCGTTTTCAGTACTAGGTGACATGGTTACGCTAAATTTATAATAGGTTGCAAATGCGCCTAATAAAAGCCGTTTGGTTCGGCTCCCTTTCTCTAAAATTAAATTTCCATATTGCTGGTCGAAGACTTTATAGCCTTGTTGTTCCATGAGAACGGTAATTTTTTTAGTTATTTCTTCAAAAGAAACTTCTTTATATAAATTCGAAATCAATCCATCAACAGTTTGCATGTTTTTTATAAAATGTGCCATATTTTATATCAGTTAATTTTATTTGAGTCCATCTAATACCTTGAATAATTTTTTGTTAATCCCGCTTCCGCTATAGTTATTGATATTAATAACGATTACATATTTATTGCCTGCAGCATCAGTATGATATCCTGCAAATGCCGAAACATCATTTATCGTTCCACTTTTAATTTTCATACCGTTGTACTCGGGTAAGGCCTTATAATAATCTGCGAACCAGTTTTCTTTCTGGATCTGGAAAAGTATACTCGCCATTGCCGAAGTTGTTATTCTATCTCCCGGAGAAAGTCCGCTGCCATCAATAATGTTTAATGCCGTTTTATCAATGCCCTTATCGGCCCAGAAATTGATTTCGGTTTCCGCTCCTTTACTTGTTGTACCTGCTTTGCCTGATTTTAATGCAATGGCTTTTAAAAGTGATTCGCCATATAAATTGATGCTTTTCTTTAAAAACCAGTAGGTCATTTCACTTAAACTAGGCGAGCTAATGGTGCTTATTTTCTGTGTAACCGAAGGAATGACCTGATTGTTCAAGGTTATTAACCTTGCCGTTGTGGCTTGCTGGCCGGTCGAAATACCCAATCTTTTCAAAGTATCCTGTAAACGATAAGCGCAATCAAAAGCAGGGTCGGGGGTTGCGACTGAAATGCCCGATTTGCTAATGCCCATGCCCCAGCTACCTCGGATGTAGGCCGTATTGCTATACGGAGGAAAAAAAGCATAGGCCCGATCTCCAGATCCTGGATCGCCAGTTTTTAATTCATTTACAATTTGCACATAAGGTGTAGCCGGAACTGTTTTTATAATCTTCACTTCATCTGCTGTACTACTTCCAGGTTTCATATGAATATCGAATTGATTTTCTCTCCATGCTAAGCCAGAAGTCCCGGCACCATAATAATTGCCAATATCCTGCCAAACCCAGCCATCAGGTGTTGTTTGTGTGCCGAAAACGCGATCATCGCCAATTATTGTGCCTTCAATTTTTTTAATTCCGACAGATTTTATTGCAGTAACCCATTGCGTTAAAACTGCATTCTCTTTGTTTTGATATCGCCAGGAGCCCAGAGTTGGATCGCCACTGCCAATAATGATCAGGTTTCCTTTTAATATTCCATCTGTAGTAATTGTTCCGGTATAGGCCAATGTGGTTTGGAATTGAAAATCCTTCCCTAAAATACTGAAAGCCGTGGCCGCAGTAATGGTTTTCAGCGTAGAAGCCGTGGCAAGACCAATCTGCTCGTTTTTGGAAAATAATGTTTTTCCTGTATTGGCATCTAAAACGCAAAGTGAAGCAATTGCATGTTTTGCCTGTTCATCATTTAATAAATTGTTGAAGGCTTTTTCGAGATTCTGGATTCTATTTTGAGCAAGTGTAACTGTTGCTGAGAAAACAAACAGTAATAGTAATTTGAAAAATTTCATTTTTACAAGTAAAAGATTATTAGATCAAAAGGTTAGTCTAGTTGATCTAAAATTCGTAATCACTAAATTATATATAATTTAGTGATTATGATCTCTTTTTTATATGTAATTTAGTGATTATAATCTCTTTTTTTATGTTACAGCAAATTTATCCATTAAACAGTTTGTTGCGTTTAATTTCTTTTCCCTGCCTTAATTTTACTGCGTGATAGATAGTCGGCACATCGTTGGTCCATTTTTTTAGTGTGAAAACAATGGCAAGTATTTCTAACCTCGTTGCCAGCCCGATCCAAAAGCAAAGTTCAAATAATACCACCGATTCGCAATGAACCATAATTTCGACTAAGGTTGAGAACAAAACCAACGTCCAGATTTTAGCTCCAATAGAATGGGTAGCAATTTCCTTTTTAAATTTTATATAACTTAGTACGTATGTTGAAGCTTCGAAAGCACCAAGTACAATCAGTTTTACCAGGTTGATTTTGAAAAAATCGGGACATTGGATATAAGTAGCAACGGCTACTGAAATAAAAAATACCTGATCGATGCTAGAGTCTAAGCGGCGTAATTTTTCGGAGGAGATATTGAGTTTTCTGGCTATTATTCCATCGAATACATCTGTTAATAAACCGATCGATAATAATGTGATTGCAAGAAAAGAATAATGATTGACGTGGAAAAAGCTTAATAGAATTATTATAAAACCAATCAGTAACCTGGAATATATTAAAGCGATTGGAATATGTTTCATATTGGAGAGAGGGTATAAAAAAAGTCCCTCGATTTTACACCGAGGGACTTTTCTTGAGGATATTGATTAAACTAATTCTTTCTGAATTAGATATTCGGCAATCTGAACGGCATTAGTGGCAGCGCCTTTGCGCAAGTTATCAGCAACAATCCAAAGATTTAAAGCTTTAGGCGCTGATTCGTCTCTACGGATACGGCCTACAAAAACTTCATCTTTTTCATGAGCATCTTTTGGCATTGGGTATTTTAAGTTGGCAACATCATCAACAACGATTATGCCTGGTGCTTTTTCTAAAATACTGCGCACTTCAGCTAAATCGAAGTCATTTTCGAACTCAATGTTTACTGATTCTGAGTGACCACCCATTACCGGGATACGAACTGTAGTAGCGGTAACTTTAATGCTATCATCGCTCATGATTTTGTTCGTTTCCTTAACCATTTTCATTTCTTCTTTGGTATATCCGTTATCTGTGAAAACATCGATATGTGGAAGAACATTCAAATCAATTTCGTATGGATAAGCTTTAGGGCCATCAATGCCTTTACGCTCGTTCATTAGCTGCTCAACAGCTTTAACACCTGTACCTGTAACCGATTGATAGGTAGAAACGATTACACGTTTAATTTTGTATTTATCGTGTAAAGGTTTTAAAACCACTACCATTTGAATGGTAGAACAGTTCGGGTTAGCAATGATTTTGTTATCGATAGAAAGTTCGTGTGCATTAACTTCTGGTACAATTAATTTAATTGCAGGATCCATTCTCCATGCAGAAGAGTTATCGATAACGGTTGTTCCGGCTTCTTTAAAACGTGGAGCATGCTCTAATGAAGTATTTCCACCTGCTGAAAACAAAGCGATATCTGGTTTCATGCTGATTGCAGTATCCATGCTAACAATTGGGAACTTCTTACCCTTAAAAGTAATTTCCTTGCCAACACTCTTTTCTGATGCTACGGGAATCAACTCTGTTAAAGGGAAATTTCTTTCCTCCAATACTTTTAACATGACAGTGCCTACCAATCCGGTGGCACCTACTACTGCTACTTTCATTTTAAATTTTAATTATATATTATTAAACATTTGATATAAGCCCAAATATGCTAAAAATAAAGCTTATATCCCTATTGTTACCAATTAAATTTGCTTTTAATATTTGAAATTTTTGGTTTACAATAGAAAATATGGTCGACGACATAAAGCTTTAGATATTAAAAACTGTTGTTTTCTTTTTTGGAAAGCAGGTTCCAGTGCGTATCGGTTACGAAAGTCCTGCTATCACTATAATCTTTTTAAACAACTACTGTCATGCTGAGGCACGAAGCATCTGTTTCATCGGTTGCAGACAACAAGATTTATAGGTACAGCAATTAAAAAGTATTGCCGTTCTATCAGGTTTAATTAACCTAAGTCAGCCGAGATCTAACATGAAGAGATCACTAGTGCATTAGTGAACGTCCAAACGGAGGTTTCAGAAGTTTCTAATAGGCAAAGTATTAGTGACCTTTGGAAGTCTTGGTGCAGAAAACCCCGCAGTTTTTTTGAAACCTGCGGGGTTTGGAAAATTTAAATCAAATTGGCTTTGATATAATCGCAGCTTGTTTTGATTGAGCCAACCGGATCAGGTTGATAATTGGTTTCGTGCTCTACAAAGAAATGCTGCACGCCCGAAAGTTTTGCCTGCGCAAAAATGCTTTTAAAATCAATAGAACCTTTGCCAATCTCGGTATTCCACTCTGGTTTGGCTTTGTCCATATCTTTAACGTGCCACATAGGGAAACGGCCTGGATATTTTTTAAACAAAGCTAATGGGTCGTTACCCGAGCGTACTACCCAGTATAAATCCAATTCGAAATTTACAAGGTTTTTATCGGTCTCGCTTAAGTAAACATCATAACCAGTAGTATCGCCTAATTTTTTAAATTCGAAATCGTGGTTGTGGTAAGCGAATTTTAAGCCAGCTGCTTTTGCAATTTCAGCAACCTTATTAAAATCATCAGCGGTTTTCTTAAAGCCATCTACACCTTTGCTCATATCTACATGCGCACCAGCAATGGTAAAGTATTTACCACCAATGGCTGCCGAAGATTCGATATCGGCTTTTAATCTATCTGTTTTTCCAGTTTTTACAAAGTCGTCCATATGATAATGACCACTTGGTGCTTTTAAACCGTTTGCATTTAATAATGCTTTAAGTTCTTTTGGTGTTAAGCCCCAAAATTTTCCGTTAGAAAAACCATAGGTTTCTACTTCTTTGTATCCGGCTTGTGCCACTTTTTCGATGATGCCTTTTACATCCTTTGGCAGTTCATTACGTAAAGAGTACAATTGTAAACCAATATTTTTGTTTACTTTATCAAAGGCAAACGATGGAATTAATAATGCAGCTCCGGCAGCTAATCCTGCCTGTTTTAAGAATGTTCTTCTTGAATTCATCTCTTAAATTTAAATAATTTCTTTTTTAATATATGCACAGCTTGCTGCAACAGATTCCATTGGGTTTGGCTTGTAATTAGTTTCGTGCTCTACAAAGAAGTGTTTCATGCCCGAAAGTTTTGCATCGGCAAAAATAGGTTTGAAATTAATAGAACCGGTTCCTACTTCAGCATTTAATGCTGGGTTTGCTTTATCCATATCTTTAACATGCCACATGGTAAAACGGCCTGGATTTTCTTTGAATAGTTTGATTGGGTCGTTTCCTGAACGAACTACCCAATATAAATCAAGTTCAAAATCAACAAGATTTTTATCGGTTCCTTTCAGCAGGATTTCGTAACCAGTGGTATCACCTTGTTTATCGAATTCGAAATTGTGGTTGTGGTAAGCTAACCTGATACCCGCTTCTTTCGCCAATTTTCCGGCCTCGTTAATTTTAACTGCAATTTTTTTGTAGTCCTCAGCACTTTTTCTGATGCTTTCATCTAACCAGGGAATGGTTACATATTCACTTCCAAGTACTTTGGCTGCTTCAATTGCTGCTTTTAATTCTTCAGTGTTTCCATCGGTTAAATAGCTGCCTAAACCGTAGTGGCCACTTGGTGCAGTTAATCCGTTATCATCAAGCAATTTTTTGAATTCGGCTGGTGTTAATCCCCAAAATTGATCTTTTATTGAAAAACCATAGGTTTCAACTTCTTTAAAGCCGGCTTTAGCTACTTTAGCTATGGTTCCTTTTACATCTTTCGGAAGCTCATCTCTCAAAGAATATAACTGCAGACCAACTGATTTTTTATCGGAAGCCACACAAGCAAATGATGGAACCAAAAGTGCTGCAGCTGCAGCCATACTACTGTTTAAAATAAAACTTCTTCTTGATAACATAGGTATATTTTTAGATGTCGCAAATAGAAACTGCCTTTTTTAGCGAGGCTATTTTATCTGCATTTTTAGGTATAAATTCTTGTGCAACGAAACCTTTAAAGCCAGTTTCGGCAATGGCTTTCATTATAGCAGGATAGTATAACTCCTGCGTATCATCGATTTCATTTCTGCCCGGAACACCAGCAGTGTGGTAGTGGGCTATGTATTGATGGTTATCCCTGATGTTTCTAATTACATCGCCCTCATCAATCTGCATATGATAAATATCGTATAACAATTTGAAATTTTCAGATCCTAAGCGTTTGCAAAGTTCAGCTCCCCAGGAAGTTCTATCGCATTGATAATCTTTATGGTTAATTTTGCTGTTTAATAACTCCATTACTAGCACTACATTGTGTTTTTCGGCCAATGGGATTAATTGTTTCAACCCTTTAACGCAATTGTTCCAGCCTGTTTCGTCATCTTTACCACGGCGGTTTCCACTAAAACAGATTAGGTTTTTGTAGCCTGCTTCGGCAACAAGTGGAATCATTGCGGTGTAGTTTTGAATTAACTTTTCATGGAATTTTTCGTCGTTAAAACCATCCACTAAATTAATCTCCGCACCATTGCACATAGTCGATTCTAAGCCATGCTTTTTTAAAGTTGACCAATCTTTTGGTCCAACTAAATCAATGCCTTTAATGCCGATCTTTTTAGCTTCAACACAAAGCGTTTCTACATCTAAACCGCTAAAACACCAACGGCAAACGGCATGATTGATATTTCCTTTTAGCCTTAGTGGCTGATCTGATTCTGATTTATCCATTGCTAAGGCTGAAAACCCTGAAGAAACACCAATCGCAGCAGTTCCTGCGATGATGTTCTTTAAAGCATTTCTTCTATCCAGTTTTGTAGACATAATTATATCGGGTTAGCTTCAGTAACTGGTTTATTTTTATCACTGAAGAATAATAAGAATAGTAGCGCAACTAATCCTGCTATGCCTGCTGGGATGATCCATATGCTTTGCCAAATATGGCCACCTTCTACAACATATTTATTAACTACCATACCTGAGATGATCGAACCGATTAACATACCAACGCCATAGGTTGCCAAAGTAATAAAGCCTTGAGCAGCACTTTTGAATTTTTCTCCAGCCAATCTATCAGTATAAATTTGTCCGGTAACAAAGAAAAAGTCATAGCAAATGCCATGTAGAACAATTCCACCGATCAGCATCCAATAGTTTGAATCTGCATTTCCAAATGCAAAGAAAAGGTAACGAACAACCCATGCAATCATACCAATTGCAAGCATTTTTTTTACACCAAGACGAGCAAAGAATAGAGGCATTAATAACATAAATAGGGTTTCAGATACCTGCCCTAAGGATTGAACTCCTGCTGCACCTTTCATGCCAACTTCGTTAAGAAAGGGATTGGTGAAATTGTAATAGAATGCTAGTGGAATACAGATAGCAACAGATGCTAAGAAGAATAAAAGATATGATTTGTTTTTTAACAAGCCAATCGCATCTAAGCCAATGATCTCGCCAAAAGTTGTTTTTTCTCCTTTTTTAACGGGAGGAGTGTTTGGTAAAAAGAAACTAAATAATCCTAAAATGATCGAGGCAACGGATGCCATTTTGAATGTAAATACTAAGTTACCGCTCTGTTCCCAGTTTAACCATCCAATTACTAACCCCGCAATAATCCATCCAATTGTTCCGAATACCCTGATGGAAGGAAATTCTTTCCCTGGATCTTGCATTTGTTTGAAGGATATTGAATTCACTAATGCTAAAGTAGGCATGTAAGCAATCATATATCCTAATATGAAAGGGAAGAAACTATCAAAATTTAAAGACGTTCCAGCAACCCATAAGAGTACACCTCCAACTAAATGTAATACGCCTAACACTTTTTGCGCAGAGAAAAATTTGTCTGCAATTAATCCGATGATAAATGGTGCAATGATAGCGCCTAGTGATTGTGTACTATAGGCTGAACCAATTTGTACATCGTTTGATAGAAGATTTTTACCAAGGTAAGTTCCCATGGTTACAAACCAGGCGCCCCAGATAAAAAATTCCAGGAACATCATGGCAGAGAGTTTAAAGCGAGTAGTGCTATTCATTTGGCTTATATAAGGTTGTATTAAGGTATAAGGTTAAAGGTATAGGGTGTAGGTTAATACGAAAGCGGATAAACGTTATGCTTTCCCGCTTTCTAACTCAAATGTCTGGTTTAAGCGAAAGAAAAGAAACCTTTAGCTTCTACCTTACGCCTTAAACCTCAATTATAGTTCTTTAATAGAGATGTTTTTGTACCAAACCTCATCTCCGTGATCTTGTAAGGCAATTTTACCTGTTTTAAAAGTACCCCAGTTTTCCCATGTTGCAAATTTGCTGCCTGCAACAATCTTTTTCCAGTTATCATCCCAAAGGCTGGTTTTCACTACTTCAACACCATTTAAAATTAGCGTTAGTTTGCCCTTTTTGCTGATGATTTCTGCTTTATTCCATTCGCCAACAGCTTTAACCGGCTCCGATGAACTTTTTACCAGATCGTACAAATCGCCGGCACGGTGTTTAGTGATTTTTCCGTCTGGGTGGCCATCATTATCAATAACCTGCATTTCTAAACCTGTAGAATAGGTAGCATGGTATTTAGGTTCCTCGTGAACATAAAAAATTAAACCGCTATTTGCTTTTGGAGCCACTTTCCATTCGTACTTTAAATGGAAATCGCCGTATTCCTTATCGGTAACCAAATCGCCGCCACCGTCTTTACCTTTGGCAGCTAAATCTAAATGAAGGGCACCATCCTGAACCTGCCAGGCGCTACCAACCGTAGTTTTGTTGTAAGTATGCCAGCCTGCTGTTGTTTTACCATCAAAAAGTGGCTTAAAGCCCTTTTGAGCCTTTGATATTTGTGTTAAGCTTAACAAGATGCAAGCAGAAAGAAAGATTTTTTTCATTTTTATTATTTGTTGTCATACAAGGTATGAGGCAATCTTAATGCTGAAGAAAAGATATGTTGAACCTTTTGCCAGCTGTAGGATTATTCATTTTTACTTATGTTTTTATAGGTATTCATGAACGCTCTGCGTTCGGTTGTCTTCGTGCCTCGCAATGACGAATGTACTTATTAATTAAAGTGTTAAATTGTTCCAGCCTTTGCGGTATTCGCGTTTTACAAACTGGTTGGCTTCGTCAAAATTGGTAACTTTCATATTGTCGTTATCCCAAAGCATTTTAGTGTACCTGCCTGGGTAAGTTGTTTTACCATTTACCGTTTTTTTGATATCGAAACTTCTGATTGCCAAATTTGCCATCAGTAAAGCTTCTGTTAATGGACCGGCAATTTCGAAAGGTGAACTTACTTCTTGCTTACCATAACCCGCAATTGCGGCTTCAACCCATTGTTTATAGTGCCCATTCGCGCCATCTGGTACACGGGTGTATTTTGGTGCTACCTTAATGTCTTTGTTTTTACTTAAAGGCAGCAATTTTGGATTTGCACTATACGTTTCAGACATCATTTTGCCTTTAGTTCCAACAAACAAGGTACCATTACCACCATCGCCAAAAGTTTCATCTGCTTCTAATTCTTCCGGACGTTCTGGTTGGATGCCACCGTCCATCCAGTGTAAAGTAACATCACCCAGCGTTTTCTCTGTTTTAGGGAATTTTAAGGTAACATGGCTTGATGGAGGGCAGCTTTCAGGGAAATAGCCACGTTTAAATTCATCTACATAAACAGAACCTACACTGGCCTGAACTTCTTTTGCATATTTTAAGTTTAATACGCTAAATGGAGCTTCGATTAGGTGACAGCCCATATCGCCCAAGGCGCCAGTGCCATAATCCCACCAACCACGCCAGTTAAATGGAACTAGCTTATCTACAAAATCCTTTTCAGGGGCCGTTCCTAACCATAAATTCCAATCTAATTCTTTAGGAATTTCTGCTTTTTTGCTGGGCCAGGGAATGCCTTGTGGCCAAACCGGTCTATCAGTCCATGCGTAAACCGTGTGTACATCGCCAATTAAACCAGCTTCGTACCATTCTTTCATTTGGCGTGGACCATCGTTTGATGCACCTTGATTTCCCATTTGGGTTACCACTTTATATTTTTTTGCTGCTGCGGTTAGAATCCGCGCTTCATAAATATCATGTGTTAAAGGTTTTTGCACATAAACGTGTTTACCCAATTGCATAGCTGCTAAAGCCTGGATGGCATGGTTATGATCAGGAGTAGAAACAGACACAGCATCGAAATTTTTATGTTCCTTATCTAACATTTCGCGCCAATCTTTATAGTATTTTGCTTTAGGGAAAGCTTTAACACTATTTGCTGCACGGCGATCGTCTACATCGCATAAAAAAGCAATGTCTGCTTTTCCGCTTTTGTAAAACATGCTTAAATCGCTTTGGCCTTTTCCGCCAACACCAATACCGGCAACTAATAAACGATCGCTTGGTGCTAAATAACCGGGGCCACCTAAAACATGGCGGGGCACGATCATAAACGCAGCAGCGGCAATAGCTGTGGTCTTAATAAAATCACGGCGGTTACTCGTGTTTTTATTTTCTTGCTCTGTTTTCATATAAGTAAATCGATTTGCTAACTGGGGTCGATTATTTTTTCTTTAAAGATAAGATATACTTTACCATTAATTTTGCATCGTCTTTTTTAAGGGTAGCGTGCGCAGTCATCGGCATATTGCCCCAAACCCCTGTTCCACCTTTAATAATCTTATCGGCTAACATGTTGATGTTTTTCTCGGTAGCCGGATATTTTTTTGCAATTTCTACGTATGCAGGACCAATAATTTTGTTGGTCTTGTTATGGCAGCCCAGGCAGTCTGATTTGTTGATCAGTTTTTCTCCTGGATTTGATTGAAAAGCCGCATGGCTTGTTACTGTTGCAATTGCAACCACAGTTTTCTCCTTCGTTAAATCGGCTTTTGAAAACGACGCCATAAAAATGACTACAGCGCCTAAAATTAAAAATGTTTTTTTCATGTTGTGTGTTGTTTTTAATCGCATTAAGCGTGCATAAGCGGTGATGTTTTATTCTATGCAGGCTTTCATGTGTGTTTTGTTAATCTTGTAATCCTAATATTCTTTTATTGAAAGCGCTATCACTACCCGATGCTGCAAAATCGTCAAATGCTTTATCGGTTACATTAATGATGTTCTTTTTGATAAAATCTGCACCTTCTCTGGCACCATCTTGCTGGTTTTTGATACAGCATTCCCATTCCATAACGGCCCAACCTTTAAAATCATATTGCGCCAATTTACTAAAAATGGTTTTAAAATCAACCTGACCATCACCTGGCGAGCGGTAACGACCAGCACGGTTTGCCCAACTCTGGTATCCACCAAAAGTGCCTTGTTTGCCTGTAGGGTTAAATTCTGCATCTTTAACGTGGAAGGCTTTTATGCGTTCGTGGTAAAAATCAATGTATTGAATGTAATCCAATTGTTGCAACACAAAGTGTGATGGATCATACAATAAGCATGCCCGAGGATGATTATTTACCGCAGCGAGGAACATTTCATAGGTTTCTCCATCAAATAAATCTTCGCCTGGATGTATTTCGTAGCAAACATCAACGCCACATTGGTCGAATTCGTTTAATATTGGTGTCCAGCGTTTTGCCAATTCTGCAAAACCTTCTTCAACCAATCCTGCAGGGCGCTGTGGCCAGGGATGGAAATATTGCCACAATAATGAACCACTAAATGTAGCATGTGCATTTAAACCTAAGTTTTGAGAAGCTTTAGCCGCATATTTCATTTGCTGCACGGCCCATTCTGTTCTGGCTTTTGGATTTTTGTGTACTTCTTTTGGTGCAAAGGCATCAAAAAGATCATCATAAGCAGGGTGTACCGCAACCAATTGACCTTGTAAGTGTGTAGAAAGTTCGGTAATTTCTAAGCCATAAGAAGCGATTTTTCCTTTCAGTTCATCAGCATAGGTTTTGCTTTCGGCAGCCTTTTGAAGATCAATAAATCTTGTATCCAAGGTTGGCATCTGAATGCCTTTAAAACCTAAACCTGCTGCCCATTTACAAATACTGTCTAGAGAGTTAAATGGGGCTTCATCGCTTATAAATTGTGCTAAAAATACTGCTGGTCCTTTTATCGTTGTCATGCTTTATTGTTATAATTTATAATCTAACCACTTTTGGTCTGATTGGCTAGAAGCCACTACATTTTCGATAAATGCCATTCCTCTAATTCCATCATCAGTACTTGGAAAGTCTAACATTGCAGTGGTAGGTTGCTCGTTATTTAATTTCGCATCTACTGTTAATGCAAAGTTTTTATAAATATTTGCAAATGCTTCTAAGTAACCTTCTGGGTGACCACCAGGAGTTCGGGTATTGTGCTGTGCTAAACTGCCCATATAACCGTTGCCTGTTCTGTAAATTTGAGTAGGGGCATTTAACCATTTCACAATTAAAGTGTTAGGTTCCATCTGGTGCCATTCCATGCCACCTTTTTCGCCGTATACTTTAATCTTCAATGCATTTTCTTCTCCGGCAGCAATTTGCGATGCCACAAGAACACCATTGGCACCGTTATCGAATTTTAACAATACGTTTCCATCATCATCAATGGCTCTACCTGGAACAACAATACTTAAATCAGCACAGATTTTAGTAATTTTTAAACCAGAAATATATTCTGCTAAATGAGCGGCATGTGTACCGATATCGCCCATGCTACCGCTTTTTCCCGTTTTAGAAGGATCGGTGCGCCAGGCTGCCTGCGCATTTCCTTCGCGTTCTGATAAGGTGCTTAACCAGCCTTGAGGATATTCGACCATGATTTTTCTGATTGCGCCTAAAGCACCTTCGCTAACCATTTGTTTGGCCTGTTTAACCATTGGGTAACCAGAGTAGGTATGGGTTAAACATAGCGTTAAGCCCGTTTCTTCTACTTTAGCTTTAAGCTGTTTTGCTTCTTCCAAAGTTAAAGTCATTGGTTTTTCAATCACCACGTTAAAACCCTTATCTAAAGCCATCATTGCAGGGGCAAAGTGAGCAAAATTTGGGGTAACGATGGTTACAAAGTCAATTCTTTCATCTGCAGGCAATTCACTTTCCTTGGTCAGCATTTCTTCGTAATTCGTGTAGATTCTGTTATCTGGAAGAAAAAGTAATTTTCCAGATTCGTATCCAATTTCGGGATTTACACTTAAAGCTCCGGCAGATAATTCAATAAGGCCATCCATATTCGCGGCCAAACGGTGTACGGCACCGATAAAAGCGTCTTTTCCACCGCCTATCATGCCCATTCTTAATTTTCTTTTCATTTTTGAGGTATGGGGCATAGGGCTAAAGGCTTAGGGCAAAGGGACATTAACCCCTACACCTTAAACCTTTTACCTTAAACCTTTCTAGATGTTCTTTTTCTTTAATTCTTTTACAGCGTAATCGCAGGCACGGGCAGTTAAAGCCATAAATGTTAACGATGGGTTTTGGCAAGCGATTGATGGCATACAAGATCCATCAGTTACGAAAACATTATTTACTTCGTGCATCTGGTTCCATTTATTCAGTACAGAAGTTTTCGGGTCATTACCCATCCTTGCGGTACCCATTTCGTGGATCGCCATACCTGGATAACAGTCATTATCGAATGTTTTGACGTTTTTCATACCAGCCTTTTCTAACATTTCGGCTGCATCATTCATCATATCCACACGCATTTTTTTCTCGTTCTCTTTGTATTCGCAATCGATAGCCAATACGGGTTGTCCCCATTTGTCTTTTTTGGTTTTATCGATGTATACCTTGTTTTCGTAATAAGGTAACATCTCTCCGAAACCGCCCAAGCCCATAGACCATTTGCCTGGAGTGGTCATTTTTTGTTTTAAATCTGCTCCGAAAGACAATTCAGCTACATCATCTTGCCAATTTGCTCTGCTTGCACCGCCCTGATAACCGAAACCACGCAGGTAGTCTCGTTTATCGTTTCCAATATTTTGATATCTAGGTACATAGATTCCGTTTGCACGGCGCCCATAAGTGTATTTGTCATCAAAACCTTCGGCCTCTCCAGATGCTCCGCAACGAAAATGGTGATCCATTAAATTGTGGCCCAACTGACCGCTACCATTACCCAATCCATTTGGATGTGCTTCTGATGTAGAGTTTAATAAAACGAATGTTGAACCTAGTGTAGAGCCATTTACAAAGACGATTTTAGCATAAAATTCCATCGTTTTGTTGGTTTCAGCATCAATAACCATTACACCTTTGGCTTTTTTCGTGTCTTTATCATAAATAATGTGATTTACGATAGAGTATGGCCTTAACGTTAAGCGTTTAGTTGCCATTGCTGCAGGAAGGGTAGAAGACTGAGTACTGAAATAAGCGCCAAACGGACAGCCTCGGCTACATAAATTTCTGTACTGGCAATTGCCACGGCCTTTATGTGGTACAGTTAGATTGGCAACACGGCCAATCATCATAATCCGTTCTCTTTTATAATGCTCTTCAATACGTGCTTTAACCGATTTTTCTACAATATTTAAATCCATTGGCGGTAAAAACTGTCCGTCAGGGCAGGTAGACCAGTTTTCTTTTGAGCCACTAATCCCCGCAAAACGTTCTGCATAATCGTACCATGGCGAAAGTTCTGCATAACGAACAGGCCAATCGCTTCCGTGTCCATCTTTTGCATTGTCTTCAAAGTTATGATCACTAAATCTATAACTTTGGCGGCCCCACATTAACGATTTTCCACCTACGTGGAAACCACGGTACCAATCGAAACGTTTATCTTCCGTATATGGACATTCTAAATCGTTTACCCACCATTTTTCATTTGCTTCCTGGTAAGGATAATCTCTTTTTTGTACCGGGTGAGTACGTTTTTGCTCTTCGGTCAGTTTTCCGGCATGTTTAAAATCCCATGGATTTTTCATTGCTGTTTCGTAACCTGTAATGTGTTCAATGTTCATTCCTCTTTCGAGCATCAACACGCGTAAGCCCTTTTCTGTAAGTTCTTTGGCAGCCCAGCCACCGCTAATTCCCGATCCTATAACAATAGCATCGTAAGTATTTTCTGCTTTTAAATTTGTATTTAAATTCATGATGTTTTGTTGTTGTTTTAGAAATTAGGTTGCCCAAGATTTTTGACCTGGTTTTAATGGCACATTGCCATCATACCGGCCTGGAATAAGCACATATTCGCGTGCTTTGGTGCAACCAATTTCTGAAGAATAATAACCAAGTAGGGTTAAATCCCTTGCGGTAATAAAAAAGTAAGCTAAATCTTTATTCTCTTCTGATTTGCTCGCTTTTTGGGCAAGTGCGATTGCCCTTAAATCGATCATTAGTTTTTTACGATCGGCTGGTGTTAAAGTGATATAACTTTTTCCGAAATCTTTCATTGATTTAGCCTGAAGATCTTTAAAGCCTTGCGCAAATGAGGTTTGCATGGTGGCAGGGTAACAATCTTTCATCATCATCGGGATAAACTTCCCTAAACCTGCAGCCTTAGCACCAGCAGATGATTTGGTAGTCGGGACAATAATATCAGCGAATTCAGCGAAAATTTTTTCGTCTTCCAGTGAATAGAGGACAAAGTTCTTTTCATTTTCCGGTAGCGTAAAACTTTCAAATAAAACGCCCATTGTACTTGCTGAGATTGCTCCTCCCAGCAAAAATGCAACGTTTTTGAGTGCTTCTCTTCTGTGCATCGTCTTTATGATTTTATATATTGGTTACTTATGTGTTGAATTAGTAATATTAGAAAAAATATAACGGAAAGAATAACTTTTTTAAGTTAAATTATCGGTTTGCAATGTGATTGTTACTTGGTAGAATTGTTCTAAATAAATGATTTTTTGACTCTCTATTGTGGTTTAAAACGTGTTTTTATGTCAATTTTACTTGGTGTAAAAAGTACATTTAGTATAGGTAAGTATATTATTTACTAATAAATCTAAAAACTCCGATTTTTTAAGGAGAGAATCTGCTTAAAGTAGATTTTTTTTGATGTAGTTATAGCTTTCAGTAATACTCTCATAAGGTGCTTTCATGATGATGTCCTGTTCTGTAAAAATATAGTCTACTCCAGCCAATTTAGAAGCAGCAAAAATGCGCTTGAAATCTATCCTGCCAGAACCCACTTCCACGAAAACTGCTTTGTCTGTTTTATCCATATCCTTAACATGGAACATTTTATAACGGCCCGGATTTTTCTTGAACATATCAACGGGGTTTAAGCCTGCATTTACCGCCCAAAAGATATCAAGTTCAAAACCTACCAGTTTGGCATCGGTTTCAGCGAGCAGGATTCCGTAGCCTGTAGCCCCATTGCCCTTATCTTTAAATTCGAAGTTATGGTTGTGGTAAGCTAATTTCAATCCTGATTTTTGGCAAAGCTCAGCCGCTTGGTTAAATTTTGAGGCCATGCGCTTGTAATCATCTAATGTTCCATTGGCCCTGATATCGGTAGGCAAAGCTGGGATAACGAAATACTTCTGGCCAACCGTGGCTGCGGTTTCGATGTGCGATTTTAGCACTTTATCGTCGCCTGAGGATAAAAATTCATTTACATTATAATGGCCACCAGGAGAGATGAGGCCATTTGCTTTTAATAAGGTATTAAAGTCTTTTGCTTCCAAACCCCAAAAACCTTTCACTTCGTATTTGCCAGGGTAACCATAATAGGTTTCTACCTGACTGTAACCGATTTTAGCTACCTGTTCTATTGTGGCTTTTACATCTGCAGTTAACTGCTCCCTTAAAGTGAAAAGGCCGATTCCGATTTTTGAAACTTTAGCAGACTCCGCTAAAGCTGTTATAACTAATGATGGACTTAAAAAAGCTGCTGCACTAGCAAAGCTTACTTTTTGTAAAAATGATCTTCTTGTTGTCATGATGTTTTAGAATTAAAAAAACCGGAGCGCAAACTCCGGTTTTATTTGTTAGAATGAATAAGCTAATGATCCCCAGAAGGTACGTTGAAGTAATGTTCTGCCAATCATTAATGTGCCAGGGGTTACGGTTGAGAAATCTCTGAACTGATCTCCTCGAACATCACCCTCTGTCAGCACTTTTGCATTTAACAAGTTGTCTGCCCAAAATCTTATTGAAATCTTTTTAGTAAAATTATATCCTGCTCCAGCTTTCATTACCACATAGGATGGGAGTTCATAACTGCCGCTAGGTGAGGTAAAGCGACTGCCAACATAATTGGCTGCTACATACAGGTTAAAGTTTTTGTAATCATAGTTTGCACCTAGCTCTGTATTCAATACAGGTACCCTTTCAGTTCTTTTGCCAGTAAAACTATATACACGGTCGCCAAATTCGGCAGCTACAGCGGCATTTCCACTTGTATTTGCTTCGTAATCGGTGTATTTAGAATCTTGCAGTGTTCCGGTTAAGCGCAAGCTCAGTGGTTTGAATATTTTGTAAGAAACTTCATACTCGGCACTCCATGTACGTGTAGAGCCAAAGGCCACCAAAGCCTGTGTGCCAGCTGCGGCAGTAGGCACATTAATCGTTAATGAAACATTTTTAATGGCAGAATAACTTCCTGATGCAAAAATGGCCAGATTGTTTTTGGCGTATTTAAAACCTACTTCGCCTAAATAAACCGGGCGTTTTTTAATGTTTGCGCCATTGTATCCTGAAGCATTATAATCACCTATATTAGGTGCGTTATAGGCTTTTGTAGCCCGGGCAAACATACTTGCTGTAGTGCTTATCTTATAATTTGCACCTATTGATGCTGCCCAGTTGGTTAGTGTTTCATCATAGCTGGTATAACCCAATATGGTTGGAGTTGCTGCTGCTGCAATATTTACTGTGCCATTGGCATTAAGTGCATAATAAGGTCTATCGCCTTTAACATTTTGATTATCAATCCTGGCACCAATATCTAAACGCCATTTTTCAGATATTTTAATCTCGTCACCAGCATATACAGATAGGGTTCTCGTATCGCCAATAAAAGTGTTTTTGGTTTGGATGGTACGTTCTGCAGCTGTTGGTGATTGTAATAAAATGCTAGGTAGCGCTTTAAATTCAGTAAATGAACGGAAAGCATAACGTAAATCGTCCCGGTTATACTGGTGGATGCCCAATCCGATGTTAAGACTGTGGTTTTTTACTTTCTTTCTTAAATCCAGGTAATCAACAATCTGAACATCACTATTAATTTGTCCTTGGGCATTAGAGGTAATTACATAATCTCCAGCTACGAAAGGTGCTACTGAACCACCTGGGTAGTAATAAGGTGTTGCCGCTGTTCTCGCTACAATTCCTGCAGGGGCAGTATAGGTAGAATTGGTATGGGTATTCTGATAACGGAAATTGTTAACAATCTGCCAGCCACTATCAGTTAGGTAGTTGAACTGAAAACCACCCGATCCCAATTTGGTGTGGATTCCATCTGTTAAACTAAAATTATGGCTTCCTGTTGCCGGATCGTTATAACTCCAATCTGTTTGAGTTGGCGTAATCGATTGAGCGGCCATATCATAATCGCGGTAAGTAGTTGGTTTCCCGGTACCATCGTAAGGGTAATAACTCGTTAGTAAGAACTGAACTTTATCATTCAGGTATTTACCATACACCCTGAAAAAGCCCTTGTTGTTCTTAAAATTAAAAGTCATGTTGCCTTTAATCTGTCCACCCTCGTTAGCTGGTTTAAAACCTTGATCTACCACACCGTTATCGGTACGGTAAAAACCACCGATGTTGTATTTGATCTGGTCGTTTATTTTGCCTCCGGTGTTGCCATCAACACGGTACAAACCTTGCGAAAAACCTGTTGTAAACTTAAATTGACCATATTGTTTATCAGCACCAACATAACTGATGTTATTTACCACCGCGCCTGGTGTGTTGGCCTGAACAATTGAGGCGTTGCCCCCTCTGATGGCTTCTATGTTCTGGATAGTCAGATCTGTTTTATAGTATTGATCTACAGATGGGTTGGTGTTGAAACCTGTTGGTAAAAGCGGTAAACCATCTTCCTGTATACCCAAGAAGATATATCCACCCTGCTGCGGAAAGCCCCTTACCCAAACATTTCCCGGACCGTCGCCGCCCGTACTTTCTACCGTTAAACCTGGTATTGCTTTTAATAAATCGGTACTGTTTAAAGGTGCCCGGTTGGTGATATCTTTATTACTCACCGAGGTTAAGGCTACACTGCTTTCTAATTTTTTCTTTGGATTACCACCGGTTACCATTACACTCTCCAATTGTAGGTTATCTTCAGATAGACTGATACTCAGGTTTTCGTCGGCATTGCCTGGTGATAGGTTTACTTCTTTGGAAATGAAACCTACGTATCTCACCACGATTACACGACTATCAACAGTTAAGCCTTTTAGTGCAAAAGCGCCATTTTCGTCGGTTGTGGTCCCGATTGATTTTCCTTTAACCGTAACCGATACCCCGGGGATGGCATTCCCTCTACTGTCGGTTACTTTTCCGGTAACTATGCCTTCAAAGGCTTTTAGTAGTTCGAGGTTGTTATTGGCGGGAATAGAATAGAGCAGAATCTGATCTTTAACTATCCTATATCCCACGTCATAACGTTTTAGCGAATTCTCAAGAAAGTATTTAAGTTTTTGGTTTACTACATTAATAGAAACTTTACGATTGGAGTTTATTAATTGTGGGCTGTAAACAAATTTAACATTGGTTAAGTGTTCTGTTTTTTCTATAATGGTTTTAATATCTGTTTGATCGGCTTTAATCGAAATTGATTTGTTCAGAAAATCTTGTGCGTCGACATTTTTGGCAAAAGCACCACAGGTAAAAATTATTATTGCAAGTATTTGGTAAATCGAAACTCTCATTGCATATATCGCCAGCGAAATAAGTTGATTTTTTTTCATAAATTTGGTTATTGTTCATTAAATGATTGGATTTATTGGACATAGAAATACCATGAATACATTTCTAATGTATTTAACTCGCCGGCAATGCCCCACATTGTCGGCTTTGTTTTTTAGAAAAATATTATGGAAAATGGAGCCGCAGTTATGGGCTGTTGGTGTTGTGGTTCTTATTCATCTTGTTTATATATTTGGTTAGTTTTTATTGGAAACCATAATACTGGTTCCCCGGATGTAATATTTGCTTGATATGGTTCCACAGATCAGGTCGAGCTGCTCATATAGCCCTTTTTTGCTTAAATCTCCAGTAAATGTATAGGTCGAAATCTGCTCATTATCCGATTTTATTTCTATCCCATAAGCTTCAGATAAGGTTTTGAAAATTTCTTTAATGCTTTCTTCTTTAAAGTTGTAGTTCAAGTTTGTGGGTATGTTATAAGCTTCGGCCAATGGGATAGGCTTGCTTACCAATGTTTTATTTAATCTGTGGTTGGAAAAAACGCCCTTTTGGTTTGGTGTAAGCAGAATTGGTTGAGCTAATTTTTCTTTAGAGAAAGTAAACAGCGATTTTTTTTGATTTTCTTCTACCTGAACTTTCCCGGTCCTTACCGCAACCTGGGCTGGAAGTTTATCTGTTGATGATTTTACCCAAAAGCTGGTACCCAAAACACGAACAACCAGTTTTTGATTGTACACATAAAACGGACGCTTAGGATTTTTACTTACCGAGAAGAAAGCTGTTCCTTTTAAATAAACCATTCTTTTATTGACAGCAAAAACCTTTGGATAAATAATATTGGCCTGCGGTTTAAGTGTTACTGTGCTTTCATCGCTAAGCGATATAATGATGAAACGATCAGTATCATTGGTTTTGCTGATTAAGTTTAAACTGCTGTTTTCATCAATAAAAGATTGTTCTGCATGGTTGTAGCGCATTAAATATAATCCAGCTATAAAAAAGGCAACCATAATAGATGCCGCGATTGCAAATTTTGGCCAAATCCTTTTAACCTTTAATGTTGGTGCTGGTTTGCGTTCAATATTATTGATATTTAGCCAGGTATTGGCCTGCATTTCTTCGAGCGCGGTTGACGATAGATCTTTAAAATCCCTGTTATTTAAACCATGATACCATTTATCTACCCAAAGCTTTTCGGCTTCGGTACAATTTCCGTTTTCGTAACGGCTTAGTAAATCGTAAAATGATTTCTGGTCCATAAGAAAGAATATTTGGCTTTATACTATACAAGTAACGCAAGGAGTGCGAACCCCTAAAGGTAGGAGGTGAAAAAGTTATAATAATTTGTAATTGATTGATAATCAGCTATAAAAAGATGTAGAAATTTTTAATATATTCTTTAATTCTTTTAATTGAGCGGGTAATATGGTATTCTACAGCTTTTTCGGAGATATTTAAACCAGCAGAAATATCTTTAGTAGATTGGTGCTGGTATCGGCTCAGCCTGAAAACTTCCTGTGTTTTTTCTGGAAGGGAGTTGATGCCTTCTTCAATGATGGAAGACAGATCGTGCAGATCGACCAGATTAGTGGTGTCCTGATGGTTTTCTGAATAGATTAGGGTTTGGTACTCCATGTATTTATTCTCCATAACCAGGCTCCTGATGTGGTTAATTACACTTAGCTTCAAGGCACCGAACAAATAAGCCTGGAGATTATTGATCACTGCTTCCTGCCGCTTTTCCCAAAGGGAGATAAAGATATTCTGCACCAGTTCTTCAGCAATTACTTTGTCGCCTGTTTTTTTATAGGCTGCCAATAAAAGCTCATTACTATAGGTGAAATATATTTTTTCGTAAGCCTGCTTATCGTCCAGTTTTAAGCGATCAAGTAAATCATTAGATTTTTCAGGCTCAGTGTGAGTCATTTTTTATTTGGTTATGCGGGTAAGTGTAGTAAATGTAATAAAATTAATGTTGAAATATAATCAAGCTTGTTTCATTGTGGAAAGGTGATAAGACTGGGCATATATCAGTTAACAGTTTTCAGTGCGCAATTTACAGTTGGCAGTTAAACAATCGGGCCATTAAACTTATGCGGTTAGCCCCTCAAGGATACACTAAGTATAAATATTTTATCGCCTTTTATCTCATTTTTTTACCTTTGCTCAATCTCAAAAAAATTATGCAAGAAAAAATTGTTGTTTTAGGCTCTAACGGGCAAATTGGTACCGAGTTGGTAACCATGTTACGTAAAATATATGGTGATGATCATGTGGTTGCATGCGATATTCGCAGACCAGATTACGACATCAAAAACTCTGCACCGTTTGAATTTGTGAATGTACTTGATAAAGAAATGATCAATGGCATTTTTCATAAATACAAACCAACACAGGTTTACCTTTTAGCGGCTTTATTATCGGCTACAGGTGAGCAGAATCCAAAATTAGCCTGGGATTTAAATATGAACGGCTTGCTGAATGTTTTAGATTTAGCTTTAGAATATAAAACGGCAAAGGTATATTGGCCAAGTTCTATTGCTGTATTCGGGCCGAATTCGCCAAAAGATAATACCTCGCAATATTGTGTAATGGATCCGAATACAGTTTATGGAATCAGTAAACTGGCAGGTGAGCGCTGGTGCGAATATTATAACCAAAAATACGGATTAGATGTACGGAGTATCCGTTATCCGGGATTAATCAGCTGGAAAGCTGCCCCGGGTGGTGGCACAACAGATTATGCGATCCATATTTTTCACGATGCATTGAAAAAAGGCAGTTACCAGAGTTTCTTAAATGCAGAAACTGAACTGCCAATGATGTATATGGATGATGCCATCCGTGGAACCATCGAACTAATGGATGCACCAGCAGATCAGATTTCAGTACGTAGCAGCTATAATTTTGGTGGGGTAAGTTTTACACCTGAAGTTTTAGCAGCCGAAATCAGAAAACATATTCCAGATTTTACATTATCTTACGCCGCTAATGATCCCCGTCAGCAAATTGCAAATAGCTGGCCACGTTCTATCGACGATAACTATGCTGCAAAAGATTGGGGGTGGAAACCAGAGTTCGATTTATCGAAACTGACAATTGATATGTTAAATAATTTAAAAAAATAGGGTTTAGGTTAACCGTTAAATTGGTTAATTGTTTAAATCGTTACGTATTAAAGTTAACCGGTTCAAACAATTAAACAGTTAACCAACCGTTGCTAAAAAAATGGGAAGAGCATTCGAATTTAGAAAAGAGAGAAAATTTAAGCGTTGGGCCAAAATGGCGGTTCAGTTTACGCGTATTGGTAAAGATATTGTAATGGCGGTTAAGGAATCTGGACCTCATCCAGAAACCAACTCGCGTTTACGTACGGCTATGCAAAATGCAAAAGCAGTAAATATGCCAAAAGATAGGGTAGAGGCGGCAATTAAACGTGCTTCTGATAAATCGATGGCCAATTACGAGGAAATTGTATACGAAGGTTATGCACCACACGGTGTTGCCGTTTTAATTGAAACAGCTACTGATAATACCAACCGTACCGTAGCAAACGTTCGAAGTTATTTTAACAAAACCGATGGTTCTTTGGGTAAAACCGGATCGTTAGATTTTGTTTTTAACCGCAAATCTGTTTTCCGTTTTGTACCAACTGAAGGTTTAGACTTAGAAGAGTTAGAATTTGAACTAATTGATGCTGGTTTAGAAGAATTATACGTAGAGGCTGATGAAGAAGGCAACGATATCGCTGTTGCTCAAGGTGCTTTCGAAAACTTTGGATCTTTACAAAAAGCTTTAGAAGAAAAAGGCATAGAGTTAAAGAGTTCAAAATTAGAGCGTATTGCTTTATCTCACCATGAGGTAACTGAAGAGCAGGCAGCTGATGTTTTGAAATTGATCGATAAGTTGGAGGAAGATGATGATGTGCAGGCGGTTTACCATAACATGGCGGAATAATATCAATTAGAATATATATAGAAAAGGTCCTGATTTATTGTCAGGACCTTTTTTGTTTATAATTGGCGGTCGTCACCCTGAATTTATTTCAGGGTCATTCCGGATAGATCCTCTCGTCTTAGGTCTCGCTAAGACGAGATGTGAGCTTTTTTATGGTTTTTGTTTTTGAAGAGCAAAATCTGTGCTTATCGGTTACAGCGGTCCCGCCATCATTTCAAATCCTCTTCCGATGAAGAATTGGTATCCGGGCTTTCCATTTTGTCGGGTCTAGGTTAATAGGTTAACCCAGGTAAATTAAACCTAAGGGACAGCAGCGGGCACGAGTCCCGATTTAAGCACTGTTTTTATTGTTCTATTGTGTGCTTGCTTGTTTCACAGGTTTTCAATCGGGGTGAGTAAAGCGCATGGCAGGGCTTTCGGAACTGATAAGATACCGAACCCTGCTTTTCTAATTCTTTTACTCCTGATCGTCACCTTGACCTGTAGCGCAGCGGAAAGCTATGCAGTAAACCGAGCTTTAAGCGAGCTCACCGAAGGTAATTTATTTCAGTGTCTTGCCAGATAGATACTGAAACAAGTTCATTATGACGGACCGTTCTACTATTTCTTATGTGAAAACAACCACGACAATAACTCTGGCTCTGCAAAGGCGCTGTCCCAGCTATTGTGGTTAGCATTTGGGTAAAGGGTAAACTTCACTTCATCACCAACGGTTTTCAAACGTTCGGCAATGGCAATCGAAAAAGCCGGATCAACTACATCATCTTTTGCGCCATGAAAAATCCAAAGCGGTATTTTTTGATATTTTTTAATGTTATTGGTGTTATCGCCACCACAGATGGCAATGGCAGCGGCAAATTTGCGGCGTTCCCTTCTTAACAGCTCATAAGTACCCATTGCCCCCATTGATAAACCGCCCACATACACCTGCTCTTTGTTTATATAAGGTTTATTAAGGAAGTTTTTAACCATGCCTTGGAGCGCATGCATTATTTTGGTTGGTTTGCCGCCTTCCACAAAACTGATTTTCCTTTTACCTTTGGCATCTTTCTCAAAATTGGCATTTGCCCAAAAATCGTTTGATGGGCACTGTGGGAAAACAATAATAGCAGGGAAATTTTTGCGTACCTCGTTTTTTAAAAACAATTTTCCTCCATGTACCAGTTGACTGGCATTATCGTTACCTCTTTCTCCGCTTCCATGCAGAAAAAATATGATCGGATATTTTTGGTCGGGATTAAAATTCTCAGGAAACAGGATTCTGTAGTAAATAGAATCTTTTCCTTTGATATAGCTTCCCCTGTCGTATTTTTTTAAGTCTTGAGCGTTTAAAAAGAGTACAGAAAAAAGAATGCAAATGGTTAGAATAATCTTTTTCATCTGTTTTATATTATTTTTAAAGTTGATGAAACTATCATGATTTGTTATTTCAAGGTGTGTTTTGATAAATTATGACGGTTTCATTTAACAAAAATAGAAAACCCTGGCTATTTTACAATAGCACAGGGTTCATAACCAAACCTAATTGTCTTTATTTCAGTGTAAAAGATGATTCTTTTACATCACGTGAGTTTGTACCTACAAATACTTTAAAATCACCCGGCTCTGCTACGAATTTTAAGTCAGCATTATAAAACTTAAGGTCGTTTTCAGAAATATTGAAAGTGATGATTTTACTTTCTCCGGCTTTTAAATTAATTTTTTGAAAACCTTTTAGCTCTTTAACCGGACGGGTAATGCTTCCCACAAGATCCTGGATGTACAATTGAACAACCTCTTTGCCATCATATTTACCCGTATTGCTTAGCGTAACCGATGCGGTGATCGTTTGTCCTTTGGTTAAGGTGTTTGAACTCAATTTAATATCGCTGTAATTAAATGTGGTATAGCTCAGGCCAAAACCGAATGGATATAAAGGATCGTTGCTTACATCTAAATAATTGGAACGGAATTTTTCGAACCATTTACCCTCTGCCAACGGTCTTCCGGTGTTTTTGTGTGCATAATACAAAGGTACCTGACCTACATTTTGAGGGAAGGTTGCACTCAATTTACCTGAAGGATTAACATCGCCAAAAAGTACATCAGCAATTGCATTTCCTGCTTCACTGCCCGGAAACCAAACATTTAAAATTGCTGGGATATTTTGCTGTTCCCAATTCAATGCCAATGGACGGCCTGTAAACAGCACCAATACTACTGGTTTGCCTGTTTTAGCCAAAGCTTTTAAAAGGTTTTTCTGTGTTTCAGGAATCTGTATATCGGTTACACTGCTGCTTTCGCCTGTAAATTCAGAGCCTTCGCCAATGGTAGCCACAATAACATCTGATTTTTTAGCAACGTCCAGCGCTTCCTTGATCATTTCAGCTTCGGTTCGTGGATCGCGTTTGTAGGTAGGGTTGTGGATGTTTACATAGCGTTGCTCCATCGCAGAATCTGCTAAAAAATTAGCGCCACGTGCGGTTAAAATTTTCGCTTTATCACCCAAAACATTTTTCAAACCTTGAAGTACGGTTACTGATTTATCAAAAAGGGCAGCAACACTCCAGGTACCATACATATTGGCGGTATTATCTGCCAATGGACCGATTAAGCCAATAGTACCTGATTTTTTTAATGGAAGTATATTATTGTTATTTTTTAGTAACACAAAGCTTTCAGTTGCGATTTCGCGTGCAACCTGACGGTTAGCCGGACTAAAAACCTCTTTTTCTGCTCTTTCTGCATTACAGAATTTATAAGGATCAGCAAATAAACCCAATTTATATTTTGCCTGAAGCACTAATCGGCAGGCCCTATCTATTTGTGCCATGCCAACTTTTTTCTCAGCCAATGATTTTTTTAAAGTACCTAAAAAGCCTTCGCCCACCATATCCATATCAATACCTGCATTTAAAGCCAGGGCAGAAACAGTTTGTAAATCGCCCATACCATGTGCAATCATTTCAGGAATACCTGTATAATCAGTTACCACGAACCCTTTAAAACCCCATTGGTGACGTAAAACATCGGTCATTAACCATTTGCTTCCGGTTGCAGGGATACCATCAACTTCGTTAAAAGAAGCCATTATGCTGGCAGCCCCAGCGTCAACTGCGGCTTTGTATGGTGGGAAATACTCGTTGTACATGCGTACTTTGCTCATATCGGTGGTATTATAATCTCTTCCCGCTTCAGCAGCGCCATAAAGTGCATAGTGCTTTACACAGGCTAAAATTTCATTATTCGCCTGAAGTTTACCTTGATAACCTTTCACCATGGCTGCAGCAATCTGCGACCCTAAATAAGCATCCTCTCCGCTTCCTTCCGAGATGCGGCCCCAACGTGGGTCTCTTGAAATATCAACCATAGGAGAGAAGGTCCAGTTGATACCACTTGCACTAGCTTCTATTGCAGCAACCCTTGCCGATTTTTGTACTGTTGCCATATCCCAAACGCAACTCATTCCCAAAGGAATAGGGAAAACAGTATTATAACCGTGGATCACATCCATTCCAAATAGCAAAGGAATTTTCATTCGACTGTTTTCTACTGCAATCTTTTGAACAGCTTTTATCTTATCTACTCCTTTAATGTTAAATAAACCACCAACTTGTCCATCTCTGATTTTTTTAGAAATGTCGCTGCTGTTAGCCTGTCCGGTAGTGATATCGCCTGAACTTGGCAGGTTCAGCTGACCAATCTTTTCATCAACGGTCATTTTCGCCATTAGCTTGCTGATGAAGGTATTCATCTTTGCATCTGCTGCCGAAACAGTTTTTTTTGTTTGTGCCGATCCGTTCAGTACAAACAGGGTTAAAAAAACAACCAGGATATTCGCTCTCTTCATTATATGTGTGATTTATTCTTTTTATTAGCTGGCGCTCGTTTCCAACGAGTGCCTAAATAGCTTTACTATTTTATCGTGTTTTAACATTAATCGCTAAAAGCGATTGGTTATTTTCACACTCGTTACAAGCGAGTGTGAGCTATAATTTTATTATTCAACTTTTTCCACATCGGTTTTTACGGATACACCATTCTCATTTATTGCTTCAATGGTAAAGTAATAGGCTTTTTGACTGTCCATTGCTTTGAACCAGTATTCGTTAAAATCGTGGATCATAATGCAGTTGTATAGCTTATCTGGCGCGGTACCGTAGTAAAGATTATAGGCAAATGCATTATCAACAGGCTCCCATTTGATGTAGGCGCTGCGTTTATCTTTTTCCGTTCTCAATACAATCAGATTTTTAACCTTTGTTGGTTTTTTTCCATTTCCATTGCCGAAGACACGTAAGCCGCTAATGGCAAATTTTCCGGTAGGCATGTGGGTGTTTACCATTTTGATGAACCTGGTTTTTACCGGTTTCTGCAGTTCGATATAATCGTGCGGCACATCGTTTTTGTTCTGGCTTTTATCAACCAGGATAGTCCATTTTTTACCATCAGTTGATGATAAAATCTTATATTGATGATAAATTCCGATCTGTTTACCAATAAATTCGGCATCCTGATCAGCATAATTAATCTGAATGGCATTAACCGTTGCCAGACTGCCCAGATCGGTTTGGATCCATTCTCCATTATTAGCGGTTTTGGCACTCCAATAAGTTTTAATGCTTTCATCAACAGCATTATTGGCATTAAAGCTTCCTAAAGTTGAAGAAACAGTAACGGGTTTTTTATAGTTAATTAGCATCCAACCTGGACCTGCCGGACCACCTTCTTTTCTTTCGGAAGGTAAATAGAGTGGATAATCTCCAAAGGCAGTATTGGTCCACATCACATCGTCTTTATCAAAACCGGTTGGCCAGATACCCATTCTGCGCTCCCAGGTATTTTTTACACAGATAATGCTCGTAGAAATGTGCCAGTAATTTTTGCTGTTATCCTGAAAGGTTGCGCCATGCCCTGCACCCCGCGAAAATCCACCGCCTTTATAACTTAAAGGATCAGATTGCGCGGTGGATGGACTATCGTAAAACAGAGCTTTGGTTCCAACAACTACTCCGTCAGAATAACCGCTAAACTCGGTCCCTGGTGCGCCGTATTGAAAGTAATATTTGCCATTATGTTTGGTCATCCAGGCACCTTCGGCAAACGGATCAAGAAATGTATTGTCCATATATTCGCCAAAACGCTGCCAGCCATATCTCCAGCTTTCAAGCAGGTACATTGGTGTGCGGGTGCCTTTAGGTTTAAAAGTTTTGCGGTCTAATTCTACTCCATACATGGGATAGTTATTACTGCTTCCGTTGTACATGTAAAACTTGCCATCATCATCGGTAAAAAAGGATGGATCCCAGCCACCAATTTCTAAAGAATCGACCAGTGGGAACCATTTGTTTCCTTTTGGGTCGGTACTGCCCCATAGGGTGAAATTTTTAGTATAAGTACTCCCGAAAACGACCATCGTATCGCCGATAATGCCTACACCTGGTGCACAGAGTTCATCTTTTGTTTTGTTCCATGGGCGGAGAAATTTTCTTTCGTGGAATTTCCAGTTCAGCATATCGGCACTATGCCAATAACCCCATTGGTTGGTGCTGAAAAGATAGAAATCTCCTTTATAATTTACAATCACGGGATCGGCAGTGGCACGGTGTTTCCCCCATTCGGTAAAAGATTCGAATGGTGTATAGCCATAATCTACATTGATTGGGTTGCAATAGGTTTTTTGCTGAGCGTAAGCGGCATAAGTACTGCAGAACAGCAATGAAATTAAAAATATTTTGAATAAATGTTTAGCCATTATTCTTATGGGGATTAATTAAAAATGTTTATTCGTGCACAGCTCGAACAGCCAATTGCCATTCCGCTAACGCTTAGTCCGGTGACGTTCGATTGATGCTCCCAGTAAACCCACATATCGTGTGGGCCACCTGTTGAAGTTAATTTTACAGTGTAAATGTCTCCGTTTTCTGGTATTTGCCCAATTACTGTTCCGCTTGGGGAGTTTGGCGGGATAAAGAAGGAATAAACACCACCACTGGTATTATTTTCAAGTCTAACATATACACCATCGTTGGTAGAATTTGTAGCCGTTACATCGATATTAGCAAATTTTGCTTTTGTGATTTTATGTTTAGCGCTTGATATTGTCGTAAAGCTTGAATTTAGGATTACAAATCCTATCACTGCTGTTAATATTAAAATTACTCTTTTCATGGTTCTGTAGATTTAATTTGAAATATATGATGGCTAAACATTTATATACCATTGATACTATGGCTTAGACTCGAAATCCAATTTCTTTAATCCATTTTGAACATCTTTGTTCCTCATAAATAGTTTCCAGAGTAAACCTGAGCGGTAATTTTCAATCATCACCACCATTGGACCCTGATCAATTCCTAAATATCTTTTCGGATACCAGTTGTCCTGCTCTGAAAAGGCATCATAAAAGCCATATTTGCCCCAAATTTTATCGCCAAGGTCCTCATAAAGATGTCTGATTACTTTCATCGATTCTTTTGGCGTGTATGGGATTGATGATATAGCTGCGGTAGGAGAGATTACGCCAAAATCTTCCTGAGGGTTATGTGCTGCATAACCTTTTACCGAATAACTGGCTGTTAAGCCCCAGTTATTTTCGCCATAACCTTTAAATTTCTTAGGGTTGGCTACACAGTAATCGTGTATGGCAAGGGTATGGTTTACATTGTTTTCCCAATAATCGGCATAGCGGTCTTTCAATCCTTTCGGGTTTAAACCCAAATAAGAATAGTGTGCCCAAAATAATGGACCTACTGAATTTTTCTGACCTTGATAATCAAGTGTAAAAGGATGACCATAAAAGTTGAAATTAGTTTTAATCTGCCCGTTTCTTGCCCAGCCCTCATGATAAACCGCTGCAGGAACACCATGCGTAGGAGATGAAGCGGCCATTACATACATGATCAAACATTCGTTATAACCTTTTACCGGAAAGTTCATTTCCCATTTATATTCTGGCGACCAATGCCAGTACAATACGTTTTGTCCGTTACGGTACCAGTTGAAATCGATTCCTTTCCAAAGTTCATCAGCTTTTTTAGCTAATGATTTTTCATTATCGGTTCCATTTTTATAATATTCGTTAATGCAGATTAAGGCCTGAGCCACAAAAGAAGTTTCTACTAGATCGCCTCCGTTATCTTTTTGCCCGAAAGGACGTACTTTAGCTGTTTCGCCATTAATCCAATGCGGCCATGCGCCATGAAAACGATCGGCTTTGGATAGGAAATCCAATATTTTATTTAAACGATCTAATCCTTCATTTTTCGTCACATACCCCCTGTCAATCCCACTTAAAATAGCCATCAAACCAAAGCCAGTAGCGCCTGTAGCCACGGTGTTCTTATCATTTTCCGGGTACACGTTATCCACATGAAACCGTTCTCTACCAGCACCCGATGTTGGTTCAGCTCCATCCCAAAAATATTGGAAGGTCTGTTTTTGCACGAGATCCAATAATTCGATATCGGAAAGATTTTTTTTAATGGTGAGATCGGGATTATACTTGCCGTTTTTATTTTTTGTACAAGCGCTAACAAGCAAAAAGGTGTAAAGCGTGGCTACCAGTATAAGTGTAATTTTCTTTGGGTCGGTTTTCAACATAGCACGGAACAAAGGAAAGAAAGGTTGTCAGTATTAACCGACAACCTTTATTAAAAGATTTAAATTTTAGTAACCTGGATTTTGTTTTAGCAGATTTCCACTTAGTTCAATTTCGTTCTGAGGAATTGGCCAAACTTCATTTTTATTTGCTTTCCAGCCTTTAGGGCCAAAAACAGCTAAACCTCTTCCTTGACGGATAACATCGAAGTAACGATCATTTTCCATTGCAAGCTCTACTTGTCTTTCTTTCCAGATCGCATTCCGTAAAGTAGTTTTATCCGTAGTGGTAACATCTGGAAGAATGTTGATATTTCCACCTCTTGCACGTGCACGAACCCTATTTAGTGAAGTTAATGCTTGTGAAGTATTACCTTGCTCGTTGGCAGCTTCTGCATTCATTAAAAGAACATCAGCAAATCTTAATACCCTAAAGTTCTGCTGAGCACCTTCGTTAAATCCAGATACCCGCATTGCGAAAGGTACATAAGATTTTTGATTGTATCTTTCATTTGGTACAGTAGTAGGAATTAAATCGCCCTGTGGAGTGGTTTCGCCTTTAAACAATATTGTAGCATCCTTGCGTGGGTCTCCTGCCTCAAAAGCATTAGCTAATGCCTCTGATGGTGTGTTAAAGCCCCAGCCCATAATGCCGGCTACACCTTGAACTTGGCTGTACTGCGAATTAGAAGCATCGGCATTTCCAGGAACTAACTCTGCCTGTACCTCGAATAACGATTCAATGTTATTTTCATTCTGAGTTCTAAAACCTTTTTCGAAGTCAGGGAATAAATCATATCCCATAGTCATTACCTGATTAGTTAATGAAAGAACATCTGCCCATTTGTTTTGATACATAGCTACTTTAGCATGCAGTCCAATTGCCGCACCTTTAGTTGCTCTGCCTAAATCTGCAGCACCGTATGATTGAGGTAGAGCTGTTGCAGCTTCGTTTAGATCTTTTTCTATTTGGGCATAAACTGCAGCTTTATCTGATTGTGGCAGATTGTATTCGCTATTGTCTTTAGGTACATGTAACCTTAATACCACGTTGCCATAGGCACGAACCAATCTGAAATAAGAATATGCTCTTATAAATTTAGCTTCTGCCAGATATCTGTTTCTCAATGTCTCATCCATGGTAATATTTGGAATATTATCAAGAACCTGGTTGCAAAGGTTTATATTCTGGTATTGGCCTGTCCAAAAATCCTGTAACGACCCATGAGTAGCAGTTACAGTAAATTGATCGTAAAGATTAAAGAAAGTAGCATCGGTAGGTGTACTTCCTTTGTCTGCCTCATCAGAGCCAGTGCTTTCGATAACAATTGTATTAAAAGCAACGTTGTTCCAGCTGCGTAAGTTGGCATAAATGGCATTTACACCTTTTAAAGCATCTTCAGGAGTTTTCCAAAAGGTTACTGATGGCTGCTGAGCCTGAGGTGGAACATTTAGAAAATCTTTTTTGCATGATGCAGTTAAAAGTACTGCACTAAATGCAGCAGCAGCAAAAAATGATCGTGTATTTATATATTTTTTCATTTTAAGTCGATTAGAAAGTTACGTTAACTCCAAAGTTATAAGTGGCAAACAAAGGATATACATTGGTGTCAATACCTGCATTCGTTGGTGTTCCACCTACCTCTGGACTAAATCCTTTGTATCCAAAAATGTTAACTGCATTTTGTGCGTTTAAGAATACCCTTAAACGTTGCATTTTCCATTTATTAACAATTGCTGATGGTAAACTATAACCGAGCTGGATATTTCTCAATCTGATATAATCGCCTTTTTCTACATAAAATGAGTTCGGCGCATTGTTAAGTCCACCAGCTAAATCTGCCGAAGGATAAGTATTTGAAGTACCCGGACCTGTCCAACGGTGATCAAAGAAATCTTTGGTGAAGTTTTCATTGCCAAATCTGCTGCTCAGGTTTGCATTAAATACATCTACATCAGCAACGCCTTGTATATCAAGGGTTAAATCGAAGTTTTTGTAAGCGAAGTTGGTATTTAACCCATAAGTGAATTTAGGATTTGGATTACCAAGAACAACTCTATCTCTTAAGTCGATAGTTCCGTCGCCATTAATGTCTGCGTACTTAAAATCACCCTTTTTAAATCCAGGCCATGCTGCGGCCTCTGCATCCGTTTGGAATATACCAGCAACCTGATAGCCATAGAATTCTCCAATAGGTCTGTTGTTAACAGTTCTCGTAGAAAGATATCCACTGGTTAAGCCTGCGCCACCTTTGTAAATAGGGTTAGCACCCGATGTAACGTTTAATACTTTGTTATTGTTTATTCCTAAGTTTCCACTGATTGAATAAGTTAACCCACCAGATGTTTTATCAGCCCATGTAGCTAAAAACTCAAAACCACGATTTTGGATATCTGCCTGATTCGCAATAAGAGAACTGTTTGCGGTTCCTAAACTTCCTAAAACCGGGATATCAAATATCGCCTGTTCTGTTTTTCTGTTATAATAGTCTAACTCAACATTTAATCTGTTTTTAAAGAAGCCCATTTCCAAACCGATGTCCGTTCCTGCACTTCTTTCCCAAAATAAAGTCGGTGGAACAATGCTTCTAATACTAGCACCTGTGTAGGGAATACCTCCAAAAATTGCGATTAGGGCTGCAGATTGGTCAACCGTTTGGGTTGATGGATTGAATGGAACTCCTGCATTACCAACTTTACCCCAGCTCCCTCTCAATTTCAAGTTGCTAAAGATGTTCTGATTTTTCATGAATTCTTCGTTGCTGATTACCCAGCCTGCTCCGATTGAAGGGAAATTTCCCCAAACGTTATCAGATCCAAAGAATTGAGATGCACCGTCTCTTCTGATGGAAGCATTTAATAAATATTTATTTTTATAACCATAGTTAACCCTTGCAAAATACGATGAGAAGGTACTGAGTTCTCCTTTATCGATAATACTCCTGGCTGCAGCGTCACCTAAAGCCAAATATAAATCTCCTTCAGAGGTGTAAGGTACATTTTGTGCATCAGCATTGATGGTATACATTTTATTTCGCTGAGCGGTTTGGCCTGCTAAGATTGTTAAACTATGATCGCTCCATCGTTTATCAAAGGTTAAGGTATTCTCAACAAGCCAGTTTCTATTCTCAATCCGGTCTATATCAAGTTTACTTATAGTGCTCAACTGAGTGTTAGTAGCCTTGTATTTTGGTACATAACCTCTTACTTCTTCCTGTCCGAAATCTCCGCCAATACTTGTTTTGAAGGTAAAGTTTTTGAGGAATTTTAATTCTGCATATACATTACCGTTAATTTTATATTTGGTAGTGTTTTGATTAAAGAAATCGAGTGTAGCCTGAGGATTCATATTGCTTCCATTTCCTAAATTAAAGGCATTTGGATCGCCATAACTGCCATCTGGATTAAATACAGGTACAACTGGCGATGCCGCATACATACCCCTGAAAATAGTTGTAGGTGCATCTTTTGACTTACTATATGTTCCTGCAACATTATAGCCGATTTTTAATGGCTCAAAAATTTGGAAATCATTAGCCAACCTTGCAGTATACCGTTTATAATTATTGTTTTTAACAATTCCATCCTGATCAAGATAACCCAAAGAGAAATTGTACGTCGACTTTTCTGAACCCCCGCTTATAGATAACTGGTGATTTGTAACAGCCGCACTTCTAAGCACCTGATTATACCAATCAGTTCCGGCACCTAAATTTGTATTAGCAAATAAAGGTGCTACAGGCGGGGTTTGAAGGCTGTAAGCTTCATTTACCGCAGTTGCATATTCACTTGCATTTGCCATTTCAACCTGATTAGTTACTGTTTGAATACCAACAGACCCGTTATAATTAATCACTGCTGTTCCTTTTTTACCTTTTACAGTGGTTACCAGAACAACACCATTTGCGGCACGGATACCATAAATTGATTGTGAAGACGCATCTTTTAAAATACTGATGTTCGCAATATCTGCTGGATTTAAAAAGTTAATGTCATCATACCAAACACCATCCACTACATATAGTGGCCCAGTTTTTCCATAGATCGTACTTGTACCACGTATAGTAATTTGAGGAGAAGAACCTGGGGTGCCATTATTGGTAATAGATACACCAGCAACTTTTCCCTGTAATGCACTTACTGGGTTTACAGATGCCTGTTTTGAAATATCTTCTCCTTTTACAGTTCCGACTGACCCAGTAACATCGATTTTTCTTTGGGTACCATAACCCACAACCACAACCTGTTCCAATTGTTGTGTTGATGAAGCTAATGATACATTAAGAGTAGTTTGATTGTTTACAGCCTGCTCAAGTGCTGTATAGCCTACAAAGTTAAATACTAATGTGGCGTTGGCCGGCACGCTAATGGAGTAGTTGCCGTTCTCATCTGTTTGCGCGCCATTTTGTGTTCCTTTAATTAAGATAGTTACGCCCGGTAAAGGTGTCTTATCACCTCCATCAATTACTTTACCTTTTACGGTAATGTTTTGCGCTAATGCTACGTTAATTGTTAGCAAACAAAATGCAGCGAGAACAGAAATTCTTGTAAAGATTCTTTTCATGCCTTAATTATAAATTTAGTTTAATTGTTAGTTAAATGTGAGGTTGTTTTTGCTGATGTGCAAGTGTTTTTACCTCTACATTAATACATCATGAAAAGCCATTTGGTTTAATTATAAAATAAACCAAATGCCATTTAAGGCTAAAAACACAGTTTTTTGGATTTTAACATCATATTAACACATCAATAAGTGTAAAAATAACACTAAGTGTTTTGTGGGGATCAGAAAGCAACTATGAGAGGTAATGATGTAGTGTCTATTTTGACTTGGAGAAGAAAAGAGCCGTAAAATCCGGTTTTTATGCAATCGTTCCTGAAACTATTTGCCTCCGGTTTTATAGCGGTAAGTTGAAATATTTTGAAAAGGAGGGTTTAATAATTTAAAGCTCCATCAAAAACTCAGTTAGGTTCTTGTCGTGAGGTACTTCGAGCTTTTTACGCAAACGGTATCTTCGTATCTCAACTCCTCTTAAACTAATGTTCAATAGCGAAGACATTTCTTTGCTGCTCATATTCATTCTGAGGTAAGCACAAAGCTTTAAATCGTTCGGAACAAGATCTGGATGTTGTGCTTTTAATTTTTTAAAGAAACTTTCATGTGCTTCGTTAAAGCTATTTTCAAACAAATGCCAGTCACGCTCATCATTCATACCATCATTGATTACTTTCTGGATTTTACGTGTTTGATCATCAGAAAGCTTTTTTCCGTTTTCGTCTTTTAATTTGGTGATCTCATCACTCAGCTTTTGGAGCAGTTCGTTTTTATAAACCAAGCTCATGGCTGAGTTGGCCAGTTCTCTGTTTTTAGAGGCTAATTCGGCTTGTAATTTCTCTGTTTGCAACTTGATGATCTGCTTTTCGTTAATCTCTGTTTCCTGCTTCAGGATCTCTTCTTGCTCGGCCTGTAAGCGGTCGCTAATTTTTTGGCTATCCCGCTGTAATTTTCTTTCGTAGATTTTCTTGCCCAGAATCAACACTACCACAAATAAAACAACATAACACAGAATGGCCCAATTATTTAGATACCACGGGCGCAAAATGGTAAACGAATAAATGGTTTCCCCGCTTACTGAAGAATCATCGATTTTTGCCCTAACTTTAAAAACATAGTTGCCAGCACTTAAATTGGTAAAATCTTTTTGTGTGGCATAACTCCAATCAGACCAGGCCTTGGAATATCCCTCTAAATAAAACTGATATTTAACTTTAGCTTGGCGATAATAGGGTAGTGCATAAGAAATACGGATATTGTTGCGGCTATTTTCAATCTCTGTTGCTTCCTCACCGTTTCCAGCTTCGCTGATCAGCGAAAATTTATCGGTAATATCCTCTACCCGTCTGATCAATACGGCTGGTAATTTTTGCTTCTGCAGATTCAGTTGAGCCGTAGGATTATAGATTACAAAGCCATCATCCACACTGATTAAGTAAATGGAATTACTGATACGACTGATGTTCTCATAATATTGTACCATCCTGCCATCTAAAATGCTAAACTGATTTGAATCTATTTCTACCTTGCCAGGCTCGCTAAAATTAACCAGAGCGGTTTTGCCATGATTGATAAACCAGTATTTTTTACCGCCCGCATTGATAATTTTATTGGATGATTCAAAAGAACCAAGCTCTTTATTGAGTGCTTCGTATTTGGTAAATTTATCACTTAGTTCATCATAGGTATAAAATCCTGCATCAGAAGAAAAAACGATCTTGTTCTCTAAATTGAATATATTGATGTTGTAATTGCCGGGCAGACCGTTCCTTTCGTCAAAATATTTGGTGCTGGTTACACTCGTATAATTAGGGCTTAAGCTTAATTTATATAGTCCCTTATAAGCATGCGCTACCCAGATATCTCCCTTATTATCCTGTTCTACATACCTGGAAGGGGCATCAAATCCGGCAATTTTAGCAACAAACTTTAAGCCTGACGCAGGAGATTCTGTAAAAAGCGAAAGCCCGGTATAAGTGCCCTGAACAAGGTAATTCGGATTTGAGTTTAGCTTTTTAATTGTCCAGCCACCAGATGATCTTGATAACCAATCAATTTTATCACCGTTTACTTTAAATGTGCCACTATTATGTCCGCAGATCAACTCATTATCAATAATAGCGAGTTCCCATACCTGCCCTTGTGAATTAGGGATTAACCGAAAATTGAATGGCAGTAGGTTGTCTGGCGACCATTCGCTATAAAATAACCCCTGGTTGGTACCAAGATAAATTTTATTATTAAAGATAATGCTGGAGTAAACAGTACCAAACTGACCTGTTTTATCAAAATAAAAATATAAAGGAGAGTTAAGTTCTATACGGTCGATCCCATTGTCAAGACCCGTCCAAAGATTTTGTTCATTATCGGCATATAAACTTAAAACAGTATTGTTCTGTAAGCCGCTCGATTTATTGATCCGCTGCACAACTCTTCCATTTTCATCAATAATGATCAGGCCATTAAGGATAGTACCGTAAGCAAAATATTTATCCAATAAACTTACTCCATTGTTAAGTTGGTAGGTTTTAAGATAGCTATTTGCTGGTGTATTTAGCGGTGTAAAATCTTTTCCGTCATAGGTAAATAATCCGTTTTTGCTTGTGCCAATGATCAGACCATTGGTTTTATAAGGAAGAATAGAAAGAATTCCTTCTTTGCCAAGTTTTTCACTGTTTGGGATGTGAACCAATTTGTTGCCAATGAGTTCGAACAAACCTTTTTCCAGTACTTCAATTAAGTACCTTTTGTTCACCTTATGAAGAAACAGGAAGGATGATGGCGATTTTACAACCTTAATTTTGTTGTTTTTATAGATAAATATTTTCGAAAAGGATTGAAAGATTACCCTATCCTGATCTACATATATTTTCCAGACTTCATCATTGATTTTTATTCCTTTTGGCAAAAGATTGGTAAGTGAGCTATAGGTTAACTTGTTGCTCTTAATCGACCAAAAGCCAAATTCACCAAAGCTACCGGTATAAATTCTACCTTTATCATCTGTCGCGACCGATCTAACAATTTGCCTGTTGGGCATCTGATATTTCTGCCAGTGGCGGCCGTCGAAAGTTAAAAGTCCTTCAGCATTGCCAAAGTACATCACACCATTTTTATCTTTTGCTATGCTCCAGTTCTGGTTTCCTGACGAATAAACAGATTTTGGATAATTTTCTATATATGGAACGCCTATGCTTTTAATTTCTGATGCATGGATATTTATTGCGAAGCAGGATAATAATAATAATAGGAGCCGGAAATAGTTTAGCATAAAATGGTTAATAGGTAAAGCCATTAATACACAAAGTAAATGAAAAATTGTTTAATAGTCGATCGTTAATGGCCTATAGTTCTTGACTATTGGTTTAATGATGAAAGCTTTTGATAAATGATCAACAATCGACCTATTAAAAGAGATCGTTTTATGCAATATTATAATGGTCGATTGTCTTCAGCATTGGGGCGTTAAGAAACATTAAGCAGTTAAGTAATTAAGGATAGAATACCGGAACCCGCTAACTAGCCCTGATGGCAGTGGCACGAAGCCAATTCTTCATTGGCGAAGTAAAACGTACAGCAGGACGGGACCTTTGTTGTTTGCAATAACGCTGCGCTCCAAAAAACTTATGATGTTATAATCCCTAGAATTGAAACTCATCAATCAACTACGGATTATCAACCCGAAACCTAGCTTTTCACTGCTACCGGCTGCGGAACCTTTACATAATAGCCTGTGCCATCGTAAGGGCGCTTGCGTGGATTGGTAGTGCATTCTGCTGAGCAACAGCCCTGAAGCTGATCACCACATTCATCACACTGGGTAATGTGCTCATTACATTCCGGATTGGCACAGTTGATCATTTTCGGGGTAGTTTTACCACAGTTATAACAAACTGAAACAATGGTAGGGTTTACCTTATTTACATCAACAGCAATGCGGTTGTCGAAAACATAACACTTGCCTTCAAAGTCCTTTCCGCCCGCTTCTTTTCCATATTTAATAATGCCACCATGTAATTGGTAAACATCGTTAAAGCCATGATGCAAAAGCAATGCAGATGCCTTTTCACATTTTATTCCACCGGTACAATACGTTAATATTTTCTTGTCTTTATATTGGGCAAGTTGATTAATCTGTTCAGGGAAATCGCGGAAATTCTCAATATCGAGTGTTAATGCATTTTTAAATTTACCAAGATTGTGCTCATAATTTGAGCGCACATCAAGAATAATTACATCCTCATCATCTTTCATTTTCATGAAATCTACAGGCTCTAAATGTTTGCCTGTTTTTTCGTTTGGATTAATGATCGAGGTATCTCTTAAACCAGAATGAACAATTTCTGATTTATAACGGCAGTGCATTTTCAGAAACGAAGGCTCTTCAACATTGTCTATTTTAAACTCTGTTTTTGCAAACCTTTCATCGGCATGTATAGCTTTCATGTAAGCTTCGCAAGCCTCAACAGTACCAGAAACAGTGCCGTTTAAACCTTCATCAGCAACGATAATACGGCCAACTAAACCCAATGATTTACAAAATTTAAGATGATCGGCAGCAAATTGTTCTGCATCTGCTATGTAACTATAGCAATAGTAAAGTAGTGTTTGATATTTTTTCATAACGCTATTGATACCGTTGCAAACGGCGTTTAAAGCGGGGCAAAGATAATAAAAAAAGGTAAAATGTAGAAGGTAAGGTGGAAGGTATTTAACTCCTGATTTCAGAATCTTCCCTTTTTAGGAAAACATCTAAAATTGGCTGAGTATACCTTACGCCTTAAACCCTATACCTTAAACCTTATTATAAGGTGTAAGCTATTCTAAATCCTTGTGTTAATTTGCGGGCACCATCGTAGGCAAAGCCATAACTGGCCCTTAATACCAGGCGCTGGAAGCCGAAATAAAATTCTTTGTAATTTCTTTTTTCTGGAGAAGACAAATACCCGCCCCCAATAAATTCTTCCAATTTAGCTTTACGCAGTAATGGCACTTTATTTGTGAAAAAGCCTGCAAAGTTGTGCTCTAAATGCGCTTCGAAGTATTGCTGATTGGTGCTAAACTGATAAAAATCTAAAAATTGAAACTTCCTTATATTAGGAGGGAAGATGGTAGAAATGTTACCTGAAAAATGTTTGAAATCAGGATAGTACATCTTTGCATTATTAAGAAACTTTCCTGCCCCAACCAAAAATGAGCTATAACCCAATAACCCTAAGCTAATTCTATCCTGATAAACTTCTGCTTTTACAAAATCGTAATCAACATCGCTATTTAAAACGTTGTTAAATCCCTTTTTATATAATACCGTAATTCGAGGAAAGTGAGATTCGGTATAAAACTTGCCATCCGGACGGGTAATGTATTTCTGACCAATGGTATAGGTTAAACTTGCTGTTGCACTTAACGAATTGTAGGTAGGAAAAAGCGGCGTTTCTACCGCTGGACTAAAAGGATTGTTCGAAGTAAATTCCCTATCCTTGGCATCGATAAACTTAAATGTAGAGTTATTGGTTAAATTTTTATTCCTGCTATAATCTACACTTGCACTTCCCTGTAATCCTGTTGCCAGTTCCCTGGTTGTGTTAATGTTAATGAAGCTTTTCTCGTAAAATTTTGAGAAGTTTTTTTCGTAAAGCAATGAGTTAATGGTATTGCCTAATGCAGTCATTGAGCCCAGATTGTTTAGGTCAAAAATGCCATTTCCGAACGATGCACCTACACTGGCCCTTTTTAGCGGATTGTAATAATAACTTCCGGTTAAACTTCCGGTAAGTTTTTGGTTGGCAAAACCATACCTCAGTTCAGGTCGGATAGAATAAGATCTTCTATTCTCGAAATCCTTTCTATACGTAACCCCATATTTTACCGCAAAACCTTCTACGGTATTGTAAAATATGGCTTTAAGTACCGGATCGAAAGACCAATATTCCTTATCATAGCGATCGTTAACACTATACCCTCTAAGCAGCAATTTGCCAATGCCAAACTTATTGTTGTCTTTTTCTAACGAATCGAGATATTTTTTCGATTCCTTTAATTTAGCAATACTATCTTTTTTAACGTAATTAAGCTTTTCGTCACCTGTTAAAGGAATCGGCCTATTGTTTGTCCAGTAGGTAGAGTCTTTTTTGTTCACCATTTCGGTTATTTTCAATATTTCGCCATTGAAAAAGTTTTTAGGAAACTTAGGGTCAGTATTGTAATTGCTATAAATACCAACAAAATAGCCTGCAATTTTAAAGCCTAACACATTACCTGCGAATTGAAAATTGATGGCGGTAGGCATATAAACCTCCTTAACCTTGGTAAATTGTTGGCTGATGTTTAAGGTATCAATAAAGTTGATCCCCGATTTTTTAGTTAAGTAAACATCAGTATTGTAAATTCTCCAGCTGCCATCAATAATGTATATAATTCCCCTAAACACGGGGTCATTTTCACGACGGGGGATGACCTCGATTTTGTGGATCAGTTCTCCATTTTCTTTGGTTTCGCCAAGCAACTTGTATTTATAGTAAAATAGAGCATTGTCTGCAATTGGCGAAATGAAGCCCCTGGTACTTAATTTGTTTTCGAGCAGGTAATTATCATAAAAGTTAATAATGAGATCAGATGCTTTATTGAAACTGAAAGCATTGTTTCTTCCGGCAACTTTTGATGAAATCATTTCTTCGTGTACCTCATTAGGTCTTCTGAAATTAAACTTACTCTGCGATTCTGATAAGTAAATGATGCCTTTTCTGTTGGTATCGAGTTCCAAAACTTTTTGGATATCCTGACCGAAAAACTTTTTAGGGGCGCCCCTTAAACGTTGTACACCTTTAATGTAAACATCACAACTAAATTCCTTAACTTCATTTAGGTGTGTTTTTCTCTGCTTAATGGTTTTGCGGATAATGGCATAAGCCGGATCTTCGGCATTCGCCCTGATGTTTACATTTTCTAAGGTATAACTTTCGGATGTTAGGGTTACATTGAGCGAAATATCGTCGGTAAGGTTGATGATATGCTCTTGCTGTTTATAGCCCACTGCCCTAAAATGTAGCGTGTATTCTCCTGTTTTTAACTTCATCGAATATCTCCCATCAACATTTGCAGATGTGCCGGTAGTAGTGTTTTTTAGATAAACCGATGCAAAAGGAACAGGCTGTCCGTTGGTATCTTTAACTATACCTGTAATGGTAAATTGTTGAGCAAAAACAAAATTGGTGAGGCCACAAAAAAACAGGAGCGCGCAAATTCTTATCATAAATTAGATTAGTAAGCTTTAGTAAGCTATAAATATCGAATAACTTTTAAGACTATACATATAGGCATGTGTTAAAGTTTGTTAAGTTGAAAAAAAAATGGGATAATATTAATTTTTTTCAGAATAATATAAACGTAATCACCATTAGCCAACTAATCAAACGTTTGTCTCTAAAATATGTTGTTAAAATTGCCTTTTTAGGTCTGTAAAGACTTTTTTTTATAACTTTGGGCGTAAAATCAACATATAAAAAGGCCATGTATAAAACATTACAACCTGTTCTTCAGAAAGAACTTGAAGAAATCGAAAACGCTGGATTATTTAAACGCGAAAGAATTATTATTACCCCTCAGGGTGCCGACATTAAAGTGAGCGGTGGTGCCGAAGTGGTTAACTTTTGCGCAAATAATTATTTAGGGCTCTCTTCTCATCCAAAAGTGATAGAAGCGGCTAAAAAAGCGATCGACGATCATGGTTATGGAATGTCTTCTGTACGTTTTATCTGCGGCACACAAGATGTACACAAAGAATTGGAAGCTAAAATTTCTAAATTTTTAGGTACAGAAGATACCATTTTATATGCTGCTGCATTTGATGCCAATGGCGGTGTTTTTGAGCCCTTGTTTAATGCCGAAGATGCCATTATTTCTGATGAATTAAATCACGCATCAATTATCGACGGTGTTAGGTTGTGTAAAGCGCAACGTTTTCGTTATAAAAATGCAGATATGGAAGATCTGGAAAAACAGTTAATCGCTGCCAAAGATTGCAGACATAGAATCATTGTTACCGATGGTGCCTTCTCTATGGACGGATCAGTTGCTCCACTGGATAAAATTGCAGATCTGGCTGATAAATATGAAGCCTTGATTATGATCGATGAATCACACTGTACAGGTTTTATCGGTAAAAATGGCCGCGGAACACACGAACACTTCAACGTAATGGACCGTATTGATATCATTACCGGTACGTTAGGCAAAGCTTTAGGTGGTGCATCTGGCGGTTTCACTTCAGGTAAAAAAGAAATCGTTGATATGTTGCGCCAACGTTCACGTCCTTATCTGTTCTCTAATACCTTAGCGCCAGCAATTGCAGGTGCATCTATCGCAGTATTAGATATGTTAAGCGAAACCACTTCTTTAAGAGATAAACTAGAAAACAATACCAAATATTTCCGTGAAAAAATGACCGAGGCTGGGTTTGATATTAAACCAGGTTTCCATCCAATTGTTCCGGTAATGTTATACGATGCAAAAATTGCACAGCAATTCGCCGCTAAAATGTTAGAAGAGGGTATTTATGTAATCGGATTCTTTTATCCGGTTGTGCCTCAGGGCAAAGCGAGGATCCGTGTACAATTATCAGCCGGACATGAGCAACATCATTTAGATAAGGCTATTGCTGCATTTACCAAAGTAGGTAAAGAATTAGGTGTAATTTAAAACCTATAGATCTACGATAACTATAAAAGCCGCTTTAAGTGGCTTTTATAGTTTATGGGTTCATTTTCTTTTATAATGGTATTGTAAACAGATTATTTGAACTCATAAAGCCTAAAATTATTGGATAATTTGCTGTATATTTGAAGCCATGTTACAGGATAAAATAACACAATATACCGATAAAATTAATGCTTTTGTAACTGAAAAAGCAGACGAGTTAGAGCAGTTCCGCATCAAGTATTTAGGAAGCAAAGGCATAATCAAAGAGATTTTCGATGAATTCAAATCTGTTTCTGTTGAAGAAAAAAGATCATTAGGTAAAGTTTTAAATGAGTTTAAGCAACTTGCCGAATCAAAATACCTCACGTTAAAAGAATCTACAGAAAGTGCTGAGGTTAAAACTGAAAACGCACAACAAGATTTAACTTTGCCGGGTGAAGGTTTCGAGATTGGTTCTCGCCACCCTTTAGCTTTAGTGCGTCGAGAAATTGTAGAAATTTTTGCTAAACTTGGTTTTACAGTAGCAGAAGGTCCTGAAATTGAAGATGATTGGCATAACTTCTCTGCACTGAACTTTCCTGAAGAGCATCCTGCAAGAGATATGCAAGATACTTTCTTCATTAAAAAAGGTGGAGAAAAAGGCGATATCGCACTGCGTACGCATACTTCTTCTGTGCAGGTGCGCATGATGGAGCAGGGGCAGCCGCCGTTCAGGGCAATTATGCCTGGCCGTGTTTACCGTAACGAGGCCATTTCTGCACGTGCACACTGCTTTTTCCATCAGGTAGAAGGTTTGTATGTTGATGAAAATGTTTCATTTGCCGATTTAAAGCAAACTTTATTTTATTTCGTTCAGGAATTATATGGAGAAGGTACAAAAGTGCGTTTCCGTCCATCATATTTTCCTTTTACAGAGCCATCTGCAGAGATGGATATTTCTTGTACCATTTGCAAAGGAGCAGGCTGCCAGTTTTGTAAATACAGTGGTTGGGTAGAGATTTTGGGCTGCGGTATGGTAGATCCCAATGTTTTGGAAAACTGTGGTATCGATTCAAAAAAATACAGCGGCTTTGCATTTGGAATGGGAATAGAACGTATTACCAATCTAAAATATGAAATTAAAGATCTGCGTTTATTCTCTGAAAACGACGTACGTTTCTTAAAGCAATTTAAATCTGCTTTAATTTAATGATGAAGTATTTATATAGCATATTGTTTGTTCTGGTACTTACTACTGGTTGTGGCAAAGATGAAGGTTACATTCCTGATGTGCCTGTGAATTATAATGTAACACTCCAAGAGTTTTCCATTAAACAAAAAGATAATGTTATGCTAGTTGCTGATAGGGGTGTTGGCGGTTTAATTATTGTGAGGATATCATCCAACAATTATGTCGTATTTGATCGTTGCAGTACCGTAAATCCAGAGAAAATTTGTAAAGTAGTGCCTGATGACAGTGGATTTACCGCAACCGATCCATGTTCTGGTGCAAAATTTTCACTGCTTGACGGAAGTCCACAAAAAGCACCTGCAGTAAGAAGCTTAAAAGCCTATAATATTTCGTTGCAAGGCAATACACTATTACACGTAAGCAATTAAAATGGAAGCTGAAAAAATAAAAGAAACAGTAAAAAAGGCTGCCAAAGAACTATTTAGGAAATACGGTTATCATAAAACCAGTGTAAACGAAATTGCTAAAAAGGCACGCATTGCCAAAGCAACGATTTACAAATATTTCGAAAGTAAAGAACAGGTGCTGGATAGTATCCTGATGGATTACCTTGATCAGAATCTTCACGAAATCCTGCATAATAAATTAAGCTACGCATCAGAAGAGGAACATTTAAAAGCATTGGTAATGAAAACCAGCCGTTTATCTTTTACGGCGTGTAATGAGTTTATCGGGTGGGATTTTGTTCGTGAAAATGCAAACTCTCAGGAATTCTTAAAACACTTATCAGATCAGCTAGAGGCTCTGTTGTTAGCTGCTTACCTGCAATTGGATAACTTTAAGAATAACCCTGCCAGAAGAGAAGGATTGGCCTTTCTGCTGAAAGCCAGTAAGAGCATAGTATTTTCATTTGCATTTACCTCAGTTAGCGATTCTGATGTTCGTAAGAATTTTGTAAGTTTCCAAAAAGAAATATTGCCTTTTCTGGTAAAAGCAGCGCTTTAAGTAGAAAAGTCTTTAATAACAGGTTCGTTATCTCGACCGGAGCATGTCGGAGCGGAGAGATCTAAATCAAAGTGCTCTCCAGATAGATTTAGCTTCGCCAAGCACTTTGTGGTTCTCGGCTGCGTTGCACTTCTCTCGAAATGACGATATATCGCATACTTTCGCAATCTGGTCTTAGCATCCCGCTAAGACACTAAAAATAAACTTATTGGTATGTCGTAGCGAGACGCGGCCGCTAAAAAAAGATAAAAAGGGAACGAACGAAGAAATCCGTGTTTATCTGTATGTAACTGTGGTTTAATGAGCTCTTATTATTGATTATAATAATCTTTCATCTTAAATTTTTGCACGGTTCTTTTTATTTTTCCATCAACAAGTTTTTGTGTAATCACCGTAACATTATCGGCTATGCTCGAATCTTCAATTACCGATGAATCTTCGTAAAGCATATTTTTAGTATCATATTTATAATTGATGGTTTTGTCAAAACAGCATCCATCTTTTTGGTGGATAGCAATCTGCTTTGTTTTTTTATCAATATCGAACATGCCCAGGTTTTCGCTTGAAAGTTTGGTAAGTTCTTTATTCAGTAGAAACTTGTGTTCTTTAGATGATAAATAAATGTTGTAAGATGGACTGGCATAAGCACCATTATTACCATTTCTTATCGCGATATCTTCAGAGCCGTCAAAATTAAAATCGCCAAAAATTAAAGGTGTTTGGTATTTGCCTAAATCGAGCCATCCAAGTTTGGCATTCTGGGTTTCAGTTAAGCCAAAATCCAAATCTTCAGAATGGAAGGTGTCTACTTCTCTATCTGTGGCTTTATCGTAAATAATAATTGTAGCTTTTCCGCTGCAAGCGTTACCTTCGCATTTATCAACAAAAATTTTGGCTTTGTATTGTTCGGAGCTGTTATTGGCTAAGAATTTAAACTGTGCTTTCGAAGTATTGGCAACAATTAAAATACCACAAAAGATAATCAAACTTTTCATTAAATATTTTTCGGTAAAATTACATCAATATCATCCACCGAAAAGTTAAAAAAGGTTAACGTTTTCTTTTGCGGGTTTTGATATAGCTTTGTACTGCCGATTTTGTAGTAAGCCAATCTCTACCTTCTTTATTCAGTTATTCCCATTTAAATACTTTCACAGCAACGGCATAAATACCAATGCCCCAGAGCAATAAGATCATAATCTGGAATTTAACATCCCATAAGCCCAAGCCCTCAAAAGCGACTTTGCGCATGGCATCGTTTAAATAGGTAAGGGGTAAAGCCCTGCTAATGGGCTGTAACCAACTTGGGAAAGCCTCGATAGAAAAGAATGTCCCTGATAGTAAAAACTGTGGTAAAGTAACGATGTTCGAGATGGGTGGTACCATACTTTCGTTTTTGGCTATGCCTGAAATGATAAAACCAAAGCCCATAAAAACAATAATACCAAGCGTAGCCAGAATAAGCATATTGACGACGGTGAGCGCACCATGGACGAGCGTGAAGCCAAAAAAGAAATGACCGATCAGGATGATAAACAATGCGCCGATTAAAGCAAAGCCGATGCGGGCAATACCTTCGCCGATTACAATGCTCGAGCGTTTAACAGGTGTAGCAAAAAAACGCTTGATTACTAAGGTTTGGCGCAGACTTAAAAAAACGAATGCTGTTCCGAAAACACCAGTGCTTAATAGCGAAAAACCTAATTGTCCAGGAAGTATAAAATCGATGGTTTTGTATTCGCGGCCAGTAATAGTGCTTTCTTTTATCTCTGCTACTGTAGGTTTTAAGGTTTTATCGTAAAAAATATTGTTTAAAACTGATTTTAAAATTCCGCCTTTATCCCTTGATGCGGAGGTGTAAACTACGTTGACCGAATAAGCAGCTGAATTGACTTTTCTATGCACATCAATCATGGCATCAACATTGCCTTTTTCTAACAGTTTGTCAAACTCAGCTTTCGATTTATCTTTAACCAGGCGGATCATTCCTGTTTTGTCCAACATGACCATTACCGGGTTGTTTACATCAGAACCAGGTGTAACACCAACATCGATACGAGTGCCGCCGCCGCCCAAAAATCCGAAGACCAAAATAAATATCAAAGGGAAAGCAAGCGTAAATACCACTGCCGATGGGCTTCGCATAATTGACCGGAAACTCGCTTTGGCAAGGGCAAGGGTTGCTGTAAGGTTACTATAACCCCCAGGCCCTGAAGGGGAGTTTGAATTTCTTTCGTGTATATCTTTTTGCATAATTAATTCTGCTGGATTTTGTTTTTTTAAAAATGTATTAGGCACTAGTTTTAAGCTCCCCTTTAGGGGCTGGGGGGCTTATTCTCTCCATTCCTGGCCGGTAAGGTTGATGAAAACATCTTCCAAATTGGCTTTTTTAACTTCTTTTTTGCGCTCAAAACCACTGCTCACTAATTTATCTATTAAATTATCAGGCGTATCCAGCGCGATAATCTGCCCGCGTTCTACAAAAGCAACACGATCGCAAAGTTGCTCAGCCTCGTCCATGTAGTGGGTAGTAATTACAACGGTGGTGCCAGCATTCCTGATTTCGATAATCAGATCCCAAAGATTTCTTCTGGCCTGTGGATCTAAGCCTGTGGTAGGCTCATCCAAAAAAATAATTTTGGGTTGGTTGATTAACGTAGTGGCTATAGAGAAGCGCTGTTTCTGTCCGCCAGAAAGTGCTTTGTATTTAGCTTTGGCCTTATCCTGAAGGTTTACTTTCTCCAGCATTTCCATCGGTTTGATGTTGGCACCATATAAACCGGCAAAAAGTTCGATCAGTTCGATGAGATTCAGATTTGGATAATAACCAGCTGCCTGTAGCTGTACACCGATAATCTGTTTAATATCCTGCGGCTGCTTGTCGACAGAAAAACCATCAACGATAATTTCGCCGGAGGTTTTATCCCTTAGGGTTTCAATAATTTCGAGGGTAGTGGTTTTTCCGGCACCATTGGGGCCAAGCAAACCAAAAATCTCATGCTCGTAAACTTCAAAACTAAGCCCTTGAACGGCCACGAAATCATCGTATTTTTTTACCAGGTTTTTAACGCTGATAATGGCTTTTTTTGTTTCCATATTGCGAATGTAAGCAGCTTTAAATGAATAGAGAATGAATTTGTAGTTGGATAAACCAAAATGTCGGTAAAATGATATTTGTAGTAGGTAAAAACATTAATTGGTGCTCTTTTTGGTTAAAACGATCACATCGCGATCAATCGAGTCTATTTTATAAGTGTTTTTTGCCTTGTTAAAAGCTTCGTCGAAAACAATTTGATCTTTTAGAAAACTAAATTTTCCTTTTGTGTTTATACTGTCGGCAGGAATAACATAAGATTCTCTATAAGTGCGATCGTATTCCATTCTATGTTTCCAGGGGTTTTGGTATTCGCGTAGCTTTTTTCCCGTAAATGTTCCATTGGTTTTAAGCGCTACCCAATAGGTCGTTTTCAAGTCATGTGATTCAGCACTCCACGCGGTGTCTGGTTTCTTTGTCGCGTGAAATTTATACATTAACCCATATTGTATTTTCTCTACAAAGTTCCTGTTATTGGTTACTGAATTTTGAAGCCTGAAATTGGCATTTGTGCCATAGAGGGTATCTAAGTTTTTATTTGCGGCAAATTTCCAGTTCGTATAAATGTAATCTTTAGTGTTAAGTACTTCATTTATTCTTTTTAGGTAGATCGTGTCGACGCTAGCAGCTGCACCCTTTCCCTGTCCGCCACCAAAAGGGGTATGTCCTTCTATGTTGTAACTCAAAAATCCTTCTTTTTTTATAATTTCAGAAAAGTGAAGGGGAGGAGCTTCCATCATGAAGATTTCGGGTATGAAAAATTTACTGTAACGGAGTTCTTTTAAGTGAAATTTGCCATTGGCATCGGTAATGGTCTCACCCACCTTACAACCAATAACAGGTTTGTTCTGATAGTCCAATATAGTGCCGGTGATTGCCGGTCTCGACAATCTGGAAATACAGGAGCTGAACAAACACAATGAAACAGCAATACACGCAATAAAATGGTTTTTCAACATGTTCTAATTTAAATAAAAAAACACTGCCAATAGGATTGAGCAGTGTTTTAATGCTTTAATAGAAAGACTTGTATTTTACCAGGTTAATTCGCCCTTCATTACACCAACAAAATCGTCGAATAAGTAACGCGAATCGTGTGGGCCTGGTGAAGACTCCGGGTGATACTGAACCGAAAATGCTTTTTTTCCTTTAACACGGATACCTTCGATCGATTTATCGTTTAAGTTAACGTGGGTAATCTCTACTTTATCAGAGTTTCTAACCTCATCAGGAATTACACCAAAACCGTGGTTTTGTGAAGTAACCTCGCAGTGGTTTTTGATAATGTTCTTTACCGGATGATTTAATCCACGGTGACCGTTAAACATTTTCATGGTACCAATACCATTAGCTTCGGCCAATAATTGGTGACCTAAGCAGATCCCGAACATTGGTTTATTTACCGCTAGAATATCTTTGATTGTTTCTACAGCGTAAGGCATTACTGATGGGTCACCAGGGCCATTAGAAATGAAATAACCATCAGGGCTGAATTTTTCCATTTCGGCAAAAGTAGTTTTCGCCGGGAAAACCTGAACGTAGATATCGCGGTTTTCGAAACTGCGCAAAATATTTTTCTTGATACCTAAATCTAAAGCCGCCACTTTTAAGCTCGCTTCAGGGTTGCCGTAGAAATAAGGCTCCGTTGTACTTACTTTAGATGATAGCTCTAAACCTTCCATTGAAGGTACTTCTGCTAATTTTTGTTTTAATTCTTCAAGATCGGTAATCTCAGAAGAAATAATTGCGTTCATTGCACCTTTATCTCTAATGTGGCGAACCAATGCACGAGTGTCGATATCAGAAATGGCAACCAAGTTGTCGTTTTGGAAATAATCCTGAATCGATTCTGTTGCTTCTTTACGGCTATAAACGATATTGTAATTTTTGCAGACTAAACCAGCGATTTTAATCGAACCTGATTCGATTTCATCTTTGTGGATACCGTAATTGCCAATATGCGCATTAGTGGTAACCATTATCTGTCCAAAATAACTTGGATCAGTAAAAATTTCCTGGTAACCTGTCATCCCGGTATTAAAACAAATTTCGCCGGTAGTGGTGCCAATTTTTCCGGCCGCTTTGCCGTAAAAAACTGTGCCATCGGCCAGTAATAAAATCGCAGGTAACTTGGTGTAGTTAGTCATGGTAATTACAATATGGATTTTGATTTAAAAAAGAGTTGAAAAAAGAATGGCTTTCGGCATTAAAGCCGTTTTTGCTGGGTGCAAAAAAAGATGAATATATCCCTTCCATTTCGGGGTACAAAGATAGAGTTTTAGATTGGAAATGTAAAGAGAAAAATGAAATAAGGTCGGAGCTAAAAGCAGAAAGACTAAAGCTGAAAGCAGTGAGGCACGATTTAAATAAAAAATGATTTTTGCCTGAAATAGCTTTGGTCTTTTACCTTTGGTCTTTTCAGCTTAATTAAAGAAAAAACAATACTTTTGGCAATACAAAACAAATCCCATGTCGGTACATAAAGAAATCAAACGCATCACCACGCACACTTTACAGGAAATGAAGCAACGTGGTGAAAAAATATCGATGTTAACAGCCTACGATTACTCGATGGCTACCATTTTAGATGATGCAGGATTAGACGTTCTACTTGTAGGCGATTCGGCTTCTAATGTAATGGCTGGTCATGAAACGACCTTGCCTATTACGCTAGATCAGATGATTTACCATGCTGCCTCGGTAATAAGGGCAGTTAAACGCGCTTTTGTTGTTGTCGATTTACCTTTTGGCTCTTATCAGGGAAATTCAAAGGAAGCTTTGAACTCGGCGATAAGGATTATGAAAGAATCGGGTGCCCACGGTGTTAAATTGGAAGGCGGCGAAGAAATTATCGAATCGGTTCATCGTATTATTACGGCAGGAATACCTGTAATGGGGCATTTGGGTTTAACACCTCAATCGATTTATAAATTCGGAACATATACGGTTCGCGCTAAAGAAGAAGAAGAAGCAAATAAGTTAAAAACAGACGTTTTGGCTTTACAGGCTGCTGGCTGTTTTGCTATCGTATTGGAAAAAATTCCTGCTGCTTTAGGTAAAGAAGTTACAGCAAGCTTAAATATTCCAACTATTGGTATTGGTGCCGGACAAGACTGCGACGGCCAGGTTTTGGTTGTAAATGATATGATTGGCTTAACAAAAGGGTTTAAACCACGTTTTTTACGTCAGTATATTAATTTATACGATGAAATTTTAGGCGCAGCACAATCGTACATTCGTGATGTAAAAGCAAACGATTTCCCGAACGAAAAAGAACAGTATTAACCCCAAACCCCTAAAGGGGCTTTATTACATGAGGTTAATATTTAAAAAATAAATCAATATATAATTAATTTAAGTTCCCCTTTAGGGGCGGAGGGGTTAAATGCCAATTACCGATAACGACATCCTTTTTGAAGACAATCATTTAATCGCCATTAATAAAAGGGCAGGTGATATTGTGCAGGTTGATGAAACCGGCGATGAGCCTTTGGATGAACAGGTAAAAAAGTATATCGCTAAAAAGTACAATAAGCCAAATGGTGCTTTTTTGGGTGTAGTACACCGTTTAGACCGGCCGGTGAGTGGCGTAATCTTATTTGCTAAAACAAGTAAGGCTTTAGAACGGATGAATGCCGTTTTTAAAAATAGGGAAGTAAAGAAAACCTATTGGGCAGTGGTGAAGAACAAGCCAGAGAAAGAGTCGGCTACTTTGATCCATTGGCTGGTTAAAAACCCGCAGAAAAATGTGGTTTCCTATTACAATACGGAGGTTACTGGTAGTCAGCGTGCTGAGCTTTCTTACAAAGTAAAGGCGAAGGTTGGCGATTACTACCTCTTAGAGGTAGATCCCTTAACCGGACGCTCACACCAGATCAGGGTTCAGCTCTCATCAATGGGATGCCCGATTATGGGTGATAATAAATATGGCTACCCCCGTGGAAGCAGAAAAGGGAGTATTTGCCTACATGCCCGCCGTTTACAGTTTATACACCCGGTTAAAAAAGAACCCGTAAATATATTTGCGAAGCTGCCTGTTGATGGTTTTTGGGAACGCTTCGAAGACTTATAGCACAACAATATTTAATATAATTAAGATATCCGGTCACAATATTTATTATTTGATCGGATTTTTTATGATTTGGCATTATATTTCGTCTATTCAGGATTAAAAACCAAATTAATCATGAAAAACACCATCTTATCCATTGCTGCAGCAGGCTTACTGGCTTCTACATTGGTTTCGTGCGATAGCACTAAAAAAACGGAAACAACCAAAGACTCTAGTGAAATTTCTGCTAATGGAGACACCATTACCAAAATAACGACAAAAACAACTGAAACAGTTAAAACCGATGTTCCAACTTTCTCAAGTGAAGAGGTAAACAAAGGCCTTGCTGAATATTCTAAACTTAAAGATGAATATGTTGCAGCTGTGAAGAGTAAGAATGCTGCAGAAATTAAAGCGTTAAGCGATAAATACACGGCTTGGGCAAATCAGGCGACAGGCTGGGCAAGCAAGCTAAAGCCAGATGAAATACAAAAATACTCTGATTATATGCTTAAGTTAAGCGAAGAATGGACGGAAGCAGCGAAGGAAGCAATAACCAAGTAAATCTCAAATTATAGAAAAATCGTCATTCTCGCGTATGCGGGAATCTTAAAGCACTTTTGTTAGTCATTAAGATTCCCAATCAAGTTGGGAATGACGGTTCTTCGGAATTTATTTACAATCTATTTTGTCAAAAGTCATCGATCCATCAAACTTCAGTTTGCTTGGGTGTTTGAACTTGGTTTCCCCTTTTACTTCCTCTATATCGCCGAATCCTTCTGCCAGCTGATCGCCCTTTTTCAAAAAAGCCACTTCCCTAATTGATGTTTTGCCTTCAGACTGAAAAGTATAGCTTGCAATTATGGTATCGCCTTTAACAATTCCGGCTATAGTGCCTGCATTTTTATCTTTTTCGTATAAATTATAACCTAGTGTACCCGTTACCTTATTATCCGCTATTTTTAACGACAGGGTGGCAGTATCTCGGTTTTTAATATACTGGTAGCACCGAAGAGAATCGGGGCTTGCCGTTGCATTGGTTACTATGGTAGAATCGATTTTGGCTTGTGTTTTTTTTGCCGTTCCGCCCTGGCACGATGCCATTAATAAAGCAGTAAGGCCTAATACTGGAAAGATGCTTTTCATTTTCTTGTCAGATTGATTTTTTATTATTAAGCAAAGCCCTTGCCAAAAAGATTTTGGCACCCTGTGCCGATCTTCACATCGGAATTAAGTTTATTCCAGATAATGCACTATCTAGTAATCTTATGACGGGAATTTTAAAAAATTAACGAAATGCCGGTTCCTTTATGTTCTTCAGATTTAATATCTACCTCTATTTTATGGAATCGGGCAATGCTTTGCACAATGGCCAGTCCCAGGCCAAAGCCGTTTTCTTCGGTATTTCCCCTTTTAAACCGATCGAAAGCATTTTCTACCAGTGCCGCGCTCATACCTGATCCGGTATCGCTGATGGTGAGGATATATTTTTCGGCTTCGGTTTTATCTGTTATGGTAATCGCGCCCCCTTCAATATTATACTTTATTGCATTATTGATGATGTTGATTAAAAGGGTATGTATCAGTGCTTTATTTCCAGTAAAATGAAAATCCTTTGAAAGGTGGGCGTTATAACTGATGTTTTTATCTGCTATTCGATCTTCCAGATCTTCATATATATCATCGATTTCCTGTTTTAGGCTAATTTCTTCTGTTTTCAGATACTGATTGTTTTCTACCTTCGAAATGAGTAGCAAGCTGTTGATAATTACCTTTAAGCGGTTTAAGGTTTTTAAAGAGGCGTAGATTTTGTTTTCGTGCTCTACCGGAATATCTGGTGTGTTGAGCATATTTTCGAAGCGCGTACTTAAAATTGAAATGGGGGTAAGCAGCTCATGCGAAACATTAGCAATAAACTGCTTTTCTAAAGCGAAAAGTGTATTTATTTTACGCATTAAAGAGTTTATGCTATTATCAAGAATTTTAAAATCGTTGGTGGTAGTTGGTATATTCTGGTAATTGTAATGCGAAGGATCATCGACCAGGTTGATTTTTTTATCGATAATGAGATAAAAAGGCCTTAATAAAAAGTTTGAGAAGGTAAAATCTGCTACCAAAGTAATAAGTAAGGCGGCAACCAACACAATCAGCATGTAAAAACGGATCGAATTTTTAATGGATTGGAGCGCTGTCATCGTTTCTCCAATCTCCAAATTATACCAGTTTGTATGATAAGAAAATTTATAGTTTAAGATGCGGTATACTTCAATATCGCCCTCTATCTCTCTTTTTTCGGTAAATACCTTTGCTGTAGAATCTTTCTGATTGTCGGGTATATCCGTTAACACAATAAATTCTTCCTTTAAAATATTGTAATCGGTAAAGGATTGTTCCTTATTTAAAAGGCTATCGATCTCATTATCGTTTAAGTGTTTAATGATTTTGTTTTTCTTTTTGATTAAACGGTTGTCAAATTGGTTGTAAGCAAGTTTATCCAATGAAAATAGAATGATAGCCCCCAATACCAGAATAATGGCAATTTTGGTTACTGCATTGTATAAAGAAAACTTAACCTGTAACTTCATTTTGTTTAATGGTTCATTGGTAGATCGACGCTTAACCTCTGACTTCCCGAGTCTCTAGCAATTAATCCTATAGCCAATACTCCTTACGGTTTCAAACCAATCTGTTACACTCACTGCTGCAAGTTTTTTTCGCAGGTTTTTAACATGAACATCAACAAAGTTAGAATCAGAATTGACTTCTAAAATATCACCCCAAACGTGTTCAGTTAAACTCATTCTCGATACCACGCGGTTTTTGTTCAACACCAAATAGTTAAATATTTCGAATTCCTTTTTGGTGAGGTTTAATCTTTCATCACCAAATGAAACGGTCCTGTTCTGAATATTGAGCAAAAAATTATGAATGTTGACTTCATTTTTCTCTAACTTGTGTTTTCTACGGGTAATAGCGTGTATACGGGCCAAGAGTTCATTTAGCGAAAATGGCTTAGGTAAATAATCATCAGCGCCTTCGTCTAAGCCTTTAATACGGTCATCTACAGCGCTGCGGGCAGTTAAAATGATTACTGCATCATCACGATCTTTCATCGTTTTAAGTTGCTTTAAAATTTCAAAACCATCACCATCAGGCAAACCTAAATCGAGTAAAATGAAATCATAATTGTTTACAAATATTTTTTCTTCCGCAGAAGATTTTTTCCAGGCATGCTCTACAATAAATCCTTCTTTGCTCAAGAATTCATCCATTTCAAGCGCCAGGCTTTTTTCATCTTCAACTATGAGTACGTTCATTTTAATTTAGTTAATGTTCTTTAGTCTTTCAGCTTTATGCTTTAGTCTCTAAGACTAAGTTAATATTTTTTAAGATGATCGCACAAGCTTCTTTAATTTCTTCTTTGGTCATAATTAAAGGAGGGGCAATGCGCATAGAATTGCTGCAATGTAAAAACCAGTCTGATAACACACCGTCTAAAATGCAGGCATCAATGATTTTTTTATTGATCTCGAAATTTTCAAATTCAACCGCCAACATTAAACCTTTTCCCCTAATTTCTTTAATGGCAGGATGTTTTAAGCGTTGTTTAAACAACTGCCCTTTTTCTTCTACTTCATCAACAATATGGTCGTCAATTAAGGTACGTAAGGTCGCCAATCCAGCAGCGCAACAAACCGGGTGACCGCCAAAAGTAGTCATGTGACCCAAAATTGGCGTATGCGATAATACCGACATAATTTCCAGCGAACTGATAAAAGCCCCAATTGGCATTCCACCACCAATCCCTTTCGCCAGAAGCAGAACATCTGGCACAATATTATAATGCTCAAAGGCAAACATTTTACCGCTTCGGCCAAAACCTGATTGTATTTCGTCGAAGATCAATAAAGTTCCTGTTTCGGTACATTTGGTCCGCAAAGCCTGCATGTAACTTAAATCGGCAACTCTTATTCCGGCTTCACCTTGTATAGGTTCGATAAAAACAGCAGCAATTTCTGTAGTAATTTTTTCGAGATCAGCAATGTTATTATGTTCAATAAAACCTACATGTGGCAAGAATGGACCGTAGCCGGAGGAATAGAAATCGCTTTCCATTAAACTTTCGGCACCCTGCGTACTACCGTGGTAAGCATTTTTGCAGGCAATAAATCCTTTGCGGCCTGTGTAACGTTTGGCCAGTTTCATGGCGCCTTCTACAGCCTCCGTTCCTGAGTTTAAAAAGTAGGTGCAGCTTAAGCTTTCGGGTAGGATATCGGCAAGGGCTTTTGCAAAATTTACCTGAGGTGTTTGCACATATTCGCCATAAACCATTAGGTGCATGTACGTTTCTGCTTGCCCTTGAATAGCTTTCACTACCGCTGGATGGCAATGGCCAACATTACTTACGCCGATACCAGCAATCAGATCGATGTGTTTTTTGTTTTGGGCATCGTAAATATAAATTCCTTTTGCCCTTACAAATTCGAGCATAAGCGGCTCTGGAGAGGTTTGTGCATTGTGTTGTAAAAACAACTGACGTTGGGTAAGCATGGCACAAAAGTACGGAAATGATATAGTGCTTTAAAACAAAAAAAGACCTACATTGCTGTAAGTCTTTTTCTTTATTGCCTTTTACCGCCTTTAAATCTATTGAGTAATTCTCGTTTAAAACCTTCCTGAGCCCGGTAAAACTTTCCAACAATTTTTATTGGCAATACCGCTTTAAGTTTGTTGTAATATTTTTTATCGAGATTAAGATCTTTTTGCTTGAAATCGAATTCGCTGGTAATTAAACTTTGCACCTGTGCATCGGTTAGGTTATCTATTTCTGTCGTTTTTTTGAAAGAGATCATTTTTTGTATGCGTTCTTTGCGCAAGGCGTTTTGCTCTGCTTGCATATCGTTATAAATCGGCCAGAAAATTTTAGCCTCTTCTGGTGATAGGTCAAGTTTTTGAGTGAAAAAAGCTATTTTAAGTGATTCTATTTCTTCTCCCCTTGGTTTTTGTGCCAGTAAGGTAGTGGGTAATAAAAACATTAAAGCAACAAAAAGTAAATTCTTCATTATATCAATTATTTAGTTCCTGAGATAAATCACTTGATGAGAAATTACTCAAGATGTAGTTTTCCATTTCTGTATCTGACGCAGAGGCAGTTTTTATATTAGATGATGTAGTATTTTGCGCTTCTAAATGATCGATGATCGTACTTTCATCAATATCGTACAATAGCTGTTCGTTTATTGCTTCTGCAGATTGTACTTGCTGAATCACATTGGTAGAGCTATTCTGGTAAAAATATACGCCAAACGAAGCCATTAATAAGAAACATGCTGCGCTTGCATATTTAACAATGCTGCGCCTCCATAAAGGAATAATCTTAGTCTCCTTTTTAGGCTCAGATGCCGCAATCCTATCAGCAATTCTACGCTGCAGGGTGTCGAAATAATTTTCGGGTACTGCAAAGGCCTGATCTGCCTTAGGCATTTCAGACAGGGCAATCCGGGTTTGTATCCGTTCCGTTAAATCTTCAAAATAATTCTGCGGAACTTCAAAACTATTGTTATTTGTTTTCTGTTTCAACCCATCCAAAAATACAGCAGAAAAAATAGCCTCATCACAATTTTCGAAGTATCCATCAGGAACGGAGAAAGGATTGCGTTTCCCCATTGCCATAAGTGCAGGGGCTTCGTTCATCCAATCGTTATTTTCTATATTTTCGTTCATCACAGATATATGATACAATTAAAGTGAAAAGGTTTAATAGTCTATTTCATCATTTGTAATAAAAGCTTCAATTTTTTTTGCAGCGATATGAAACGATGCTTTTAAAGCCCCTACAGAGGTGCCTAACACTTCCGAAATCTCTTCATATTTCATGTCGTCGAAATATTTCATATTGAAGATAATCCGTTGTTTTTCAGGCAGAGTAAGAATTGCTTTTTGCAGTTTAAGCTCAAGTTTATCGCCGTTAAAATAAGATGAAGCAACTAAGTTGTCGGCAAGCTCGGATGATACTTCATCTAAAGGCGTATTGTTCCGCTGTTTTTGCTTATTTAAGAAAGTGATGGATTCGTTTGTGGCAATACGGTAAATCCAGGTATAAAGCTGAGAATCGCTCCTAAATTTATCGAGGTTTTTCCAAACTTTAACAAATACTTCTTGTAAAAGATCGTCGCAATCATCGTGGTTTAAAACCAGCCTGCGAATGTGCCAATATATTTTTTGCTGGTATTTTTTTAGCAACAGGTTAAAGGCTTCATTACGCGTACGCTCAACAGCGAACATTGCAAGAATTTCTGAATCTTCAACTTGTTTCATTTATGATCATTATAAAACCACAAAGACACGAAGTACACAAAGGTTTGGTTATACTTAGTGTTCTTAGTGTCTTTGTGGTTAAATTTTAAATTTTATTTTTTTCTGCCAATTACTTTTTGAACAGCTTCAACAATGTTTACAGCATCTAAGCCATATTTAGACATTAATTGATCTGGTGTTCCGCTTTCGCCAAAGGTATCGTTAGTGGCTACAAACTCCTGTGGAGTTGGCAATTCGGTAGTTAACAAACGCGCTACACTTTCGCCTAAGCCACCAAATTTATTATGCTCTTCGCAGGTAACCACACAACCAGTTTTCTTCACTGATTTTAAGATGGCTTCGTCATCTAATGGTTTAATGGTGTGGATATTGATAATTTCAGCATCGATACCCAATTCAGCTAATTTTTCACCAGCTTCGATTGCTTTCCAAACCATATGGCCAGTAGCAATAATGGTAACATCTGTTCCTTCGTTAACCATCCATGCTTTACCGATCTCAAATTTTTGATCCGGATCTGTAAATACAGGGATTACCGGACGGCCAAAACGTAAATAAACCGGACCTTCGTATTCTGCAATGGCCATTGTTGCTGCTTTAGTCTGGTTGTAATCGCAAGGATTGATTACTACCATTCCTGGCAACATTTTCATTAAACCTATATCTTCTAAAATTTGGTGGGTTGCACCATCTTCGCCTAAGGTTAAGCCTGCGTGAGATGCACAGATTTTAACGTTTTTATTGGAATAAGCTACCGATTGGCGGATCTGGTCATAAACCCGGCCTGTAGAAAAGTTGGCAAAAGTACCTGTAAAAGGGATCTTACCACCAATAGTCATGCCTGCTGCAATACCGATCATGTTTGCTTCTGCAATACCCACTTGGGTAAAACGCTCAGGAAAATCTTTAATAAAAGCATCCATTTTAAGCGATCCAACTAAATCGGCACATAAGGCAACCACATTTTCGTTTTTCTTTCCAGCCTCATGTAAGCCAGCTCCAAAACCCGAACGCGTATCTTTTTTTTCTGTATATGTATATTTTTTCACGAGCTTATCATTTTTTATTTAAAGGTGTTCAAGCTTGCTTCGCAGGTTTTCATACCCCAAACCCCTAAAGGGGCTTTATTTGTAGTTAAAATTAAAAGTTATTTACTCCCCCTTCAGGGGGCAGGGGGTTAGTAATCCCCTAAAGTTTCTGGTAATTGCGCTAACGCTGCTGCTAATTGTTCATCATTAGGCGCTGTACCATGCCATTTGTGTGTACCCATCATATAATCTACACCAGCACCCATTTGAGTACTCATTAAATTCAAGATCGGTTTGCCTTTTCCGGTTAATGTTTTAGCATAATGTAAACCTTCAACTATAGCTTGCATATCATTACCATCAGTATTGATAACGTGCCATCCGAAAGCTTCGAACTTAGCCTGTAAGCTATCCAAAGCAAGTACTTTGCTTGTTGGTCCATCAATCTGCTGCCCGTTATAATCAATCGATGCAATTAAATGGTCAACTTTATTAAAAGGGGCGAACATTGCTGCTTCCCAGTTTTGTCCTTCCTGTAATTCTCCATCACCTAATAAGGCAAAAATGTGAGATTTATCGCCGTTTAATTTTTTGGCTAATGCTGCACCAATGGCAACTGATAAGCCCTGGCCTAATGAGCCCGAAGCAATACGGATACCTGGTAAATGCTCATGGGTAGTGGGGTGACCTTGTAATCTAGAATCTAGTTTACGGAAAGTTGCCAGTTCACTTTTATCGAAATAACCAGCGTGAGCTAATGTACTGTACCATACCGGAGAAATGTGTCCGTTCGAAAGGAAGAAAAGATCTTCGCCAGCACCTTCCATTGTGAAGTCTGTTTTGTGGTTCAATACTTCAAAATATAAAGCTGTAAAAAAATCTGCACAACCAAGCGAGGCGCCTGGGTGACCTGATTGACATCCGTGAACCATTCTTACGATATCTCTTCTAATTTGAGAGGCAATATCTTCTAGCTCTTTAATTGTATGTTTCATTAAAATAAGAGGTTGTTGTTACATAGCAAAGGTAATATTTTACCCGCTATATCATAATTAGTTATTAATTAAATCGAGTACTTGTTGTGTTGAGTTTTTTGTGTCAACTTTTTTGATGATATGGGCAATTTTTCCATCGCCACCTATAATGAAAGTGGTACGTACTGTACCCATGTATTTTTTGCCGTACATATTTTTTTCTGCCCAAACACCATAGTCGTTTACAATTTTCTGGTTGGTATCGGCAAGCAGGGTAAATGGTAAGTTATGCTTGGCAACAAATTTCTGGTGCGATTTTTCATCATCAACGCTAACACCTAAAACCACAATGCCTTTTGCTTGTAAGCCCTGATAGTTATCCCTGAAATCGCAAGCTTCGGCAGTACAGCCTGGTGTATCATCTTTAGGGTAAAAATACAGAACAACTGTTTTACCTTGATAATCGCTTAAAGAAACTTCAATGCCGTTTTGATCTTTTGATGTAATTGCCGGTGCCTGATCACCTTCTTTTAACTCTGCCATAATTATTGGTTAATCGGTTAATGTTTAAATCGGTTCTTTATACTGTTAACTGCTGTGCAATTTAAACAGTTTAACTTATTATACTGTTCAATTTATGTTAAAAGATGACATTTCTTAGTGTAAATCATTGATATTGATGCCAAATCACTTGTAAAATCTGTAAATTCTTAAAAAAATGTTCCTATTTAAAGAATGTTGTCGTGTATTTTCTGGTATTTTCTTTCATATCCACTACAACTAATTCCAATGTATGCTTTCCTGAAGCTGTTCTTTCGTCGAAACTGTGCCAAAGCGTTGCTGTTTTGGTGTCAAATTCCATTAATGCCCATTTGCCATCGATATAACCATTAAAACTTTTTATGCCTGATAAATTATCACTGATCTTGAAAAATATTTTAGATAAACCGGCCATGTTTTTCCCTTCAGCAATATTTACAGGTATTATCCTTGGCGCAAGCGTATCAGTCGCGATATAAAAACTGCCGAAGTTTTTTGGAGTAGCCTTAACATAGCCATTCTCGAAAAATCCGCCCTGAGATGAACCATTGCTATTTACAATTAAGGCTTTGCTTCTCAAATTTTCCGGAAGGTTATCAGCCTTGATCGAGATATCGAAGCCGATATGCAAGGGTGTGTACCTATTGTGAATGTGGTGTACAGCCGACCAGGCATTTCCTGTTGGTTTAGGTAGTTTTTTATAAGTAAAATTTAAATCGCTGTACAATGTTCCCAGTGGGAAAACCACTTTAATGTCATCGTTATTAAACTCATTTACTTTATTATATGGATAAATTATCCCGGCGGGAATAACTGGCGCAGCAATAGGTGCAGTACCTGCATTTACGGTAAATGGTAGAACAGACGAGTTCCCTTTCGAATCGGTTATAGTGTAGCGTACTTGATGTGAAGCACCATCGTTAAAATTAATCCTACCACTGTTTACCAAACCGCTATAAATTTTTAAAGGGTTGCCTGGTTCAACAAAACTTTTCTGAATACTCCTTTTGGTATTTAAATAAGTTGGGTAATCGATGTGCGAGTTGATGGCCTTACTGTGTTCAAACGCAAAGCGTTCAAGGGCAGAAGTATATATTTTCTTCCCATCAACTTCCAGTTGGATCGAATACACCCCATTGGTGCCCGATAAGCCATTATGCCGATCGGTTACCACAATGCCGAAGCCAACCTCACCAGTTAAACTGATGGGGCCAGTAGTTTTATAGTTGCCATTTGCTCCGGTGATGCCGATCGCTTGTTTAGGTGTATTTTCGTTAAAGCTTTTACCATTTAAACGGTACACATATAAACCATGAATAACTGGCGGAATATTATCGGGTATGATGATCCCGAAAAACTGAGGATTTATAGTTTCTTCCGTTTTGGTATCTCTGATTTCGAAATGTAAATGCGGACCGCCCGAACTACCACGATTACCAGACCAGGCAATAATCTCGCCTTTATGTACCGGAATTAATGTGGCATCCGGGAACTCATCAATTTCAAATGATTTTTTTTCGTATTCAAGGTTTTTAACAATGGTTGCAATTTTGGGGGCGAAACGTTGAAGGTGTCCATATACGGTAGTGAAACCATTAGGGTGATTGATGTACAGCGCCTGTCCGAAACCACTGTTCTGTACCCTTAACCTGGAAATATATCCATCTGCAACGGCATAAACAGGGTAACCTTCGCGCTGATTGGTCCTGAAATCAATTCCAGAATGAAAGTGATTGCCGCGGATTTCGCCAAAAGAACCCGCAAGGGCAGGAGGACTAATGTCCAAAGGTTGTCTGAAATCTGTTATCGGATATTTGTTTGTACTGAAAATCTGTTGCGCCTGAACAAAAATTGAGGCAAATAAAAGGCAAATCGAAACCAAAAATTTTAACTTGTACTGGATCGGGTTTTTAATCATTCGTTACTTTGCATCAAAATTTAAGAGTTGCTTTCCTTCTAACCAGGCTTCCAATTTATCGCCTTTATTTATTTTTCCGACACCCTGCGGTGTTCCGGTAAAAATTAAATCGCCTTTTTTTAAAGTAATATATTGAGAAACAAAGCTGATTATCTTCTCGAACGAGAATAACAAATCTTTAGTATGGCCAACCTGACGGCTTTCGCCATTTACCTTCAACTCGAAATTTAGGTTGTAAAGATCTTCAAAGTCACTTTTAGGCTGAAAAATACTGATAGGTGCCGAGTTATCAAAAGCTTTGGCAAGCTCCCAGGGCAATCCTTTCTCTTTATGTTTGCTCTGGATATCGCGTGCGGTAAAATCGATGCCTAATCCAACTTCATCATAATAATTAGCTGCAAATTTTTCGGCAATATGTTTTCCTTCCTTGCAGATTTTTAAAACTACTTCCAGTTCATAATGAACATCATCAGAAAAATCGGGCAGGTAAAAAGGTTTATTATCTTTTAAAACGGCTGTATCAGGTTTCAGAAAAATTACTGGTGTAGTTGGAACCGGATTGTTCAGTTCTTTTGCATGTTCGGCATAATTTCGGCCAATGGCTATGATTTTCATTCTTAAGAATATGAAATATGATAAAATAGATGGGAATTGAATCCGCATCAATCAAAAATAGAAAAGAAAATGGTGTTATAAAACTGAGATCCGTTTTACTTGACTTTCTGAACCTGCGATAACCCTCAAAAAGTAAATACCAGGATTAATTCTGCTAGGGATGACGAAACTTTTGGTCTGCTCACCAGCATTTAATCGTTCGTTTGAAAGTGTTGCCACTTCATTTCCCAATAAATCAATGATTTTGATCGTAGTCTGTGTGCCATCTTTTCCGATAGATAAAATAATATTTAACTGATCTTCTACTGGATTGGGATATATTTTTACGATGGTTAACAATTTATCTTTCGCTACAACCGTTGTATTTTTAGGAGTTGTAGAGTAAGTATTGAACATTCCAGAACCGCCAACTGTCATATAAAGTGGTTTGTAAGGCGTAATGTTGGCTTTAATTTCAGGAATTCTGCTTACTTTTTTTGTTCTGTTTTTTAAGCTAATGCGAATACTATCAGCTTGTTGCGCCCAAGAATTTATACCGCACAGTACCACAATGCACAATGTGCATACAAGTTTTGTGAGGAACGTTATCTTAGCGTAGAGTTTCATCAAATTGGTATAGCAAATGTATTAATTTAAAACAAAGAAATTAAACATTTTGTTTAAAACCCATAATTTAACACAATTTAACAATAAAATTTAAATTTCATAGTGTTAAAAATACACAATAAATTGGTTGTTAAATTGTTATAGTTAGCTTACTTTTGCTCGCAAAAAATAATCAACGAAGTGTCAAATCATAAAAATGTCAACGCGTTAACCGCTGGTGGAGTCCTGGTGAGTTTGGGAATTGTTTTTGGCGATATAGGTACATCACCTTTGTATACCTTAAACGCAATTTTTACTACAATTTTAGGGGGGAAGCAAGATATCAATCCAACAAATGTTTTAGGGGTTTTATCTTGTATCATTTGGACATTAACCTTACAAACCACCATTAAGTATGTTATTATTACCCTAAGGGCTGATAATAAAGGTGAAGGTGGTATTTTCTCTTTATTCTCACTCGTGCGGAAAAAGGCCAAGTGGTTAGTGGTTCCAGCCGTTGTAGGCGGCTGTGCATTACTTGCAGATGGTATTATCACCCCTAGTATTACGGTAACATCGGCAATTGAGGGGCTTACCAATAAATTTGAGGTACCCGTTATTCCAATTGTACTAACCATTTTAACCATCTTATTTATTATCCAGCAGTTTGGAACCAATTTGGTTGGAAAGCTTTTTGGACCCGTAATGTTTGTGTGGTTTGCTGTTCTGGGTGTTTTGGGTATGTCTTTTATTGTTAAAGATTTCAGTATCCTAAAGGCATTTAATCCTTACTATGCCATTCATTTACTGGTTACCAATAAACTAGCGTTTTTAATCTTGGGCGGTGTGTTTTTATGTACAACAGGGGCTGAGGCCTTATATTCTGACTTAGGTCACTGCGGTAGAAATAACATCAGAACCAGCTGGATTTTCGTGAAGTTAACCCTTATCTTAAATTATTTAGGGCAAGGCGTTTGGATTTTGCAGAACAGCGGAAGTTATGTTCCAGGTGCAAAAATGAATCCATTTTTCCAGATCATTCCAGATCAGTTTCAAATTCCGATGGTTATACTGGCTACTATGGCTGCAGTAATTGCCAGTCAGGCTTTAATTAGTGGGTCTTTTACCTTAATTGCTGAAGCAGTACGTTTGAACCTTTGGCCTAAAATTAAAATTGTTTACCCATCGGTTTCTAAAGGCCAGCTATATGTTCCCTCTATTAACTGGATGTTATGGATTGGTTGCTGTGGTATTGTACTGTTGTTCCAAAAGGCAGAGAAAATGGATGCGGCCTATGGTTTATCTATTACCATAGCCATGTTAATGACCACCATTCTGGTTAGTTTTTATTTGAGAAGCAGACGTTTCCCGAAATATTTAGTTGCGATATTCTTTTTTACCTATGTAATTATTGAAGGAACATTTTTGATCAGTAATTTAACCAAATTCTTACATGGTGGTTGGGTAACAGTATTAATCGGCTCGTTATTGTTTACAGTGATGTGGAGTTGGTTTGTAGCCCGAAAAATCAAAAACCGTTTTGTTAAATATGTCGAAATTGAGGATTATTATGAGATTTTAACTGAACTGAGCGGAGATGAATCGGTTCCGAAATACTCGTCTCAGCTGGTTTATTTAACCAGTGCAAACTTTAAAACGGAGATCGAATCGAAAATTATCTATTCCATTATTCAAAAGGAACCAAAACGTGCTGATGTGTACTGGCTAGTGCACGTTGATGTAATGGACGAGCCTTATACCTTAGATTATAAAGTAGAATTCCTGATCCCTGGAAAACTGATTAGGATTGATTTTAGATTAGGTTTCAGGATTGAGCAACGTGTAAATTTACTTTACCGTAAAGTGGTTGAAGAGTTGGTGAAGAATGGAGAAATCGATATTACCAGTCAGTACACTTCGTTAAACAAACATAAAATTGCTGGTGATTTCAGGTTTGTTCTTTTAGAAAAACATTTATCTAAGTTTACCAAGTTGAGTTTCTACGAAAGACAGATTATGGATTATTACTTTATCCTTAAAAAATTAAGTTTATCAGAAGAGCGGAGTTTTGGCTTGGATAGTAGTTATGTTGATGTAGAGAAAGTTCCATTGATTTTCGTTACACCAGATGATATTGAATTAAATAGATTACCGGTTTAATTAATGAGAGCTGCGATTTTAATATTGGGAGTGAGTTTATTTATAGCTGGACCTGTAGCTAAATTATACCATTTCGATCATGCCAATAATTATATGATTGCATCTGGATTAGGGCTGGTGATGATTACTGCCCTGGCCTTTATAAAGAAGAAATAAACAAATCCTCTTTCTGTTAAAGAAAGGGGATTTGTTGTTAGAAGGACATTTGCGAGATCGTCACCCTGAACTTGTTTCAGGGTCTTATCACTCGAGGGCTATCGGTTGGTGTCTCACCGACCGAAATATTAATCTCTAAAATGTGTAAGTATCCCGAACTGATCTATCCCTGTTTCATAGAAACTTACGCTACTCCATTTATAATCTTCTGGCTGTACGCATAGACTCCATTTTTCTTGAATCGGATCATGTATATAATCGAGTTTTTGTATCAGGATATCTTCTTTGCTCAAAGGGATGGCCAGTGGATCTCTTTTCCAAAACTGAAATATTCTATCATTCTTTTGTGAACGGTATTGGTTTATAAGCGGAGGGTTATTAACTAACAAGTACCTCCTGAACTCGTGCGCTGTAAATTTTGTAAAGCTAGCTGCAGGAGCTTCCTTTCCGTTTAATTTCAACATATTCCAGATTAAATGAATGTGGTTAGACATAATCACATAGCCATATACTTCAATAAGTTTTTGATTGACTAAAAATTTCAGTGAATTTATGATGATCATTTTTAAGTTATCATCATTTAATAAATGTGCAAAGTCACAGATTGTATCTGTATAGAAATATGGATAGTTATAATCCATTTGTCCCTGTCTTTTATGTAAGATAAGCATTATTTAGTTTAGTGTTTAAGTTGCAGGGATAACTTAAACTCAAGATACAAAAAATAATAATAATTGTTATGAAATTTGTTTCGGTCGGTGAGACACCGACCGATAGAATTGTCATATAGTATTCCTAAACCTCCGGATTTGCCAATTTACTATGCCTATAACCATAAGCAAAATAAACTACGAGGCCAACTACTAGCCAGATACCGAAACCGATCCAGTTCGAAATGCCAAGTTCGCACATCATGTACAAACAGCTGATTAGTCCTAAAACCGGAATTAACGATAAGTTTTTGGTAACGCAATAGTAGGTAATCACCACACAGATGATCAGGAAAATCCACATCGGTATTTTGTGTTTAAACAACCCCCAACCACTTTCGTATTTCTTTTCTACTGGTACTTTTGAGGCTGAAATAAACTGTTCGTAACGATCAGCTGGTAATGCACTTAAATAAGATTCTGCATCTACTTTTTCGGCCAATACAATTTGTGGTGTGGCATTTTTAACAATTTCCTCTTTAACAATTTTAAGTTCATCGCCACTTAAAGAAGTAACAAATGTTACCGTTTGGATTGTTTTAGGGGAATTGAAAAAGAAAGCTTTTGTTTCTTTCCTATATTTTGTGAATGCAAAAAATATAGTCGCAATTAAAACAATAGGTACAATAAACTTACTGTTTACATAAGGTATTTTGAATTTTCCACGCTGTACATCAGGCCTGTTCTGTAATACTAAAACCCCAGCACAAACCAGTACGAAAGCGAAAAGCGTTCCGATAGAACAGAGATCTGTAACGATAGTAAGATTCATAAACAATGATGGTACGGCCACCACAAAGCCTACTACAATGGTTGCGAACGAAGGCGTTTTGTATTTAGGGTGAATTTTCGAAAAAGATTTTGGCAATAAGCCATCTCTGCTCATGCTCATCCAGATACGTGGTTGTCCCATTTGAAAAACCAAAAGCACACTGGCCATGGCAAATACCGCACTTACAGCAATAATACCGCTCATTAATTTTAGGTTGATCTGATCAAAAACGAATGCCAACGGATCGCCAACGGCTAAAGTATCTGATTTAACAATACCTGTTAAAACCAGCGCAATAGCCACATAAAGGATGGTACAGATTATTATCGCCCACATCATTCCGCGGGGTAAATCACGCTGTGGGTTTTTACATTCTTCGGCCGTTGTAGAAATGGCATCGAAACCGATATAAGCAAAAAATACTGCCGAAACACCCTTTAAAACTCCAGAAACACCATTCGGAGCAAATGGATCCCAGTTTTTAGTGTCTACATAAAATATACCTACTGCTAATACCAAAAGAATTACCGCAAGTTTAACCACAACCATCGCGTTGCTGGCATTGCGGCTTTCTTTCATTCCACGGTAAATTAACCAGGTAATTAAAATAATAATACCTAAAGCAGGAATATCTGCAACGAGGTGAAAACTACCGATTGTTGGGGCGGTAAGCCATGCGTTATTGGCCAAGGCTGTAGCCGAATCTAAATCTGCCAGGTTTTTGCCAGCCGCCAAAAGCGCTTCAGCATGTTTATGTCCGTTATAAGCACTTAAATAGTCCATTGTCATCCAATCTGGTACATGGATGCCCTCTATGCCGAGGGGAGGTATTTTTATGGTAGAGAGTAGTCCTGTAAAATAATCAGACCAGGATATGGCTACCGTGATATTACCGATGGAATATTCCATAATGAGCGACCACCCGATAATCCAGGCAACCAGTTCGCCGAAGGCTACATAAGAATAGGTATAAGCACTGCCCGAAACAGGTACCATTGAAGCAAACTCTGCGTAAGCAAAGGCCGCAAAACTACAGGCTACTGCCGTAAAAATAAATAAAAAGATTACCGCCGGACCTCCGTCTGCACTTGCCTTGCCAATCGTACTAAAAATTCCTGCTCCAATAATCGCTGCAATTCCAAAAGCTGTTAAATCGCGTACTCCGAGTGTTTTATGTAATGTATTTTCATGGTCGCCATAGCCTTTTGCCGCATCTTGTAATATCTTGGAAATAGATTTCTTTCTGAATAGCTTTTCGAACATCTTTTATTTGCTTGTTTCTTCAAACTTATAAAAAGTTTGGTTAAAAACGTTTAAAGCAGGATATAATTTTCAATACACCAGGCTAATGTGGCAAAATGCCATCGAAAGAATCACAATTATTAGATTAAAGTCAAAATTTGCAATTATTTGGGTTGAATAATGCTTTGTTTGATTCGCATAATTCTAGGATAAGTGAAACAGTTAATTTTGTCGTCAATAATCAGCAAGGCGCATCAAAGAATACGTGTCTTGTTTGATTGGAATATTTATATACCATTACAGTATCATTATGAACGCAGATATAACACAAATAAAATACATTAAAGAGCGTCACCAGGGTTTGGCTACTTTACTGGCCTTTGCCTTAATTCCATTATCGGGTTTTGCTACCGATATTTATATCCCCTCATTACCTACCATGGCTGGCGAAATGCAGGTGAGCAATGTTCAGGTTCAACTTACACTTAGCATTTTTCTAATTAGTTATGGAGTTGCACAACTTTTTATCGGTAGTGTGCTCGATAGTTTTGGAAGGTATAAAATCTGTTTATACGCATTATTAATTTTCGCTGCAGCAAGTATCATCATTGCAACTACCCATAACATTTACCTTATTTATTTAATGCGTATTATCCATGGTCTTACTGTAGGCGCAATTGTAGTGGCCAAACGAGCTTACTTTGTCGATCTCTTCGAAGGCGATCAGCTAAAACATTACTTAAGTTTGTTCTCGATCATCTGGTCTACCGGACCAATTGTAGCACCTTTTATTGGTGGTTATCTGCAAGCAGTATTTGGTTGGGAATCTAATTTCTATTTCTTGGCTGGTTTTGCGCTTGTTTTTGCAGTATTGGAGTTGTTGTTCAGTGGCGAAACATTAAAACATTTTACCGATTTTCAACTGAAAAAGATAACAGGTATTTATATCAAAATGATTAAAACAACAAGCTTTACCTTAGGTATTGTGATGTTGGGTTTAGCTTATTGTATGGTGATGGTTTACAATATGACTGGTCCGTTTATTATTGAGCACCATTTTAAATTTTCTCCGGTTATTGCAGGTTATAGTTCCCTGTTTTTAGGTTTCGCCTGGATGGTAGGAGGCTTTATCGGCAAGGCCACCATTAACAGGCCCTTCTTTAAACGATTAATGATCAACTCGCTGTTTCAGGTAGCATTTGTAGTCCTGATGATTGTAAGTTTAAATTTTGTTTCTAACCTCTGGTCGCTAATTTTCTTTGCTTTTTTAATCCATGTAGGAGCAGGCTTCACCTTTAATAATTACTTTACTTTCTGTCTAAGCAAATTCCCCAAAAATGCAGGAATTGCAGGTGGCTTAACAGGAGGGATTACCTATGTTATTGTTTCTTTTTTGAGTTACGGTATCGTAAATCTGATCCCTGCTAAGGATGAACGGAACCTAAGTTATAGCTATCTGATCATGATCTTAATCTCGGTTTTGGTGATGTTTGTTATCCTTAAGATTAGAAAGAAAGATGAGGTCTAGGTAGGTACTGTCACAGTAATAGAAACAAAGTTTTTTTTTGAAGAGCAGCGTCTGTATTTCATAGTCAGGGTTCTGTCCTGCTGTTTGTTACAATCCTTTTGGGGAAATTTTAATAAGAATAATTCATCCAATACCCAAAAGGGATTTTCACTTCCATCAGGTCTATTCTTTGGGTACAGCCGATAAAACAATGGTTTTGATCACCGAAAAAATGTGAGGTAGGTAGCAGCTGTATATGCTTATTTAGTTTCCGTGGCAGCTGTGTTTCCGTGGCAAAAAATGCTTAGTGAGATGCTAAGGTCAATTGACAATTCTCCCTTGGGTTATCACGCTGAACGGAGTCAAAGCACCTTTGCAACGCCCATGCCGGTAAAAAAAGAATTAAACTTCGGTCTTAGCGAGACGCTAAGACCAAAAATCGTATTAATCTGTGCTCATCCTTTTTATCTGTGGTTCATAAAAACAAAAAAGTCGTGGCAAATACCACGACCCTCATTATATTATATTACTATTGTTGAGGGGAAAGCTTTCTACCTTCCGCCTCAAAACCTTCTGCCTTATCCCAGTTTCTCCAGTTCCGTTTTTACAAAACTTGCCAGTTCTTTTACATATTCTGCGCTGAAATCAAATTTAATTCCTGCGGTCTCATATATTTCGTTCATTGGTTTTGTGTAACCCAAAGCAAGTGCAGCCAAATATTGTTCTAAAGCTTTCTTAGGATTTTCTTTATAGTTTTTCCAAACGGCAATGGCACCTAACTGGGCAATTGCATATTCAATATAGTAAAACGGAACTTCGAATAAATGCAGTTGTTTCTGCCAGCCATTTCCAAATTGTTGTTCTAAATCCGTCCAATCGGCAAAGCCAGCGCCAAAACGGTTAAAAATCTGCTTAAAGGTTTCTTCACGATCAGCTGCCGTATGATTAGGGTTGGTGTAAATCCAGTGTTGAAACTGATCAATAACAGCTACCCAAGGCAAAGTTTTCAAAACATCAGCCAGCTGTTCTTTTTTGGCACGGTTTAAATCTTCTTCATTGTCGAAATAAACATCCCAGTTATCCATAGAGATGAGTTCCATACTCATCGATGCGAGTTCAGCAACTTCAGAAGGGCAATGTTTAAAATCGTTTAGCTCTAAATTTGCAGTTAAAAAAGTATGAATTGCATGACCACCTTCATGAACCATTGTGGTTAAATCGCGCAAGGAATTTGCCGAATTCATGAAGATAAACGGGGCTCCGGTTTCGGCCAATGGGTAATTGTAACCACCTGGCGCTTTACCCTTTCTGCTCTCTACGTCAAAAAGGTTATTGGCTTTCATAGTTGCCAATTTTGAGCCTAACTTTTCATCAATGGCATTAAAGCAGGCAATACTTTTATCAATCAGTTCTTCGCCGTTGTTAAAAGGTTTCAAAGCTGGTTTGCCACTAATGCTTACTTCTAAATCCCAAGGCTTTAATACTTCTAGTCCTAAAGCTTCTCGGCGTTTTTCGGCCTGCTCTTTTAAAATCGGTACTATTTCTTTTTCAATGGCGTTGGCAAAATCGTAACAGTCTTGTGGGGTATAATCGAAACGGCCCAAAGCCTGGAACATATAATCACGGTAGTTCTCAAAACCAGCATTCAAAGCAACCTGATTGCGCAGTTTAATTAGCTCATCAAATAAGACGTTTAAATTATCTTTATCAACCAAGCGGCGTTGTTGAATCGTTTTCCACGCATTTTCGCGTACCTCGCGGTTTAAATCTTTGATAAAGATCGAGGCTTGTTCCAAAGTATATTCCTGGCCATTTAGCTCAACACTCATGGCGCCTGTAATGCCCTGGTATTTTTGTTGTTTCACCTGTAATTCGGTAAACAGCTCAATATTTTCATCGCGGTAAAGCTCTAATGCTTTTTTTATCGCACGGCTGTAAACGAAATATTTTTCTTTGTCCAGGTTATCCATAAAAGGACTTTCGACAAACTTTTTGTTCAATTCGTTGGCTAATGGAGAAATCTTCGGCTCTATTTCAGTTGCAAAATATTGGAAATTTTTAACCAATTCTTCATTTGCGGTATCGCAGCTCATTTTAATATATCTCCAGGCAAAATCTTCTTCTAAAGCTGCTTCAAGTTCCGAACGGTCTTTTAACCAGTGTTCTAACTCAGCGGTGCCGGTTATTTCGCGGTTTTGCAGTTCGGTAAAAAGGGGCTCTAAATTTTCCCAGGTAATGTTTAGTTCCTGTGGAATATATGTTCTAGGTTTCTTAGTTATCATAATAGTTAATTATTGAATTAGAGAATGATTGAAGGAGTGAATGGTTTAGCGCAATGTTATATTCTCTCATTCAAAATTCAATCATTCACTCATTTATTTATGTCTCAAATACGCATCTATTAAAAAGCATATCGCAAATACTACCGATGCATAACCATTTAAGGTTTGAAACGCCCTGTTTACTTTGCTGATATCGTTTGGTTTTACCAATAAGTGCTGATAAATCAACATCGAACAGAAAAACACAATACCTACGTAATAAACCCAGCTAAAGGATGTAAAAAACACAGGCAAAATAACACAGGTAGCAGAGAGTATATGCAACATCACCGAAACATTCAAAGCATTTTTAATGCCAAGTGCCGATGGGATGGAGTGTAATTTTTCTTTCCGGTCAAACTCTTCGTCCTGTAAGGCATATATAATATCAAATCCGCTCACCCAAAACAACACCGTTAAGGAGTACAGCACAGGGACCAAGGCAAAATGTCCTGTTACGGCGATGTAAGCGCCGATAGGAGCAAGCGCCAGGCCTAAGCCCAATACCAAATGGCAAAGCGCCGTAAATCTTTTGGTATAACTATAAAACAAAACTACAAACAAAGCTACTGGCGACAGATAGAAACAAAGCGGATTAATAAAGTAAGTGGTAATGGCGAAAAGTACACAATTGGCGATTACGAAAATCAGCGCTTCGTTTGCCGAAACTTTACCTGCAGGAATATCACGCATTTTGGTGCGTGGATTTTTTGCATCAATATTTCTGTCCAGATACCGGTTAAAAGCCATGGCCGAGTTTCTGGCAAAAACCATACAAAGCAAAACTAAAATCAGTTTATACCAGGAAAATGGATTTTCTGTTGTGGTTACGCCCAAAAAGAAACCGATCATGGCAAACGGTAACGCAAAAACAGAGTGGGCGAATAATACGAGTGAAAAGTATTTTTTCATTTTTTTTAGAACTGATTAATTTCCCGTTGGGGATGATTTCACAGATTATTTGATTTCACAGATTTTTTATTGTTAAACTGAAAATTGCGCACTGTGGACTGAAAACTGTTAAAACCTCTTATAATCTGTTGGCACAACAAAATCTTTATTTACCTCATAAATGAAATTCAGCACTTCATCTTTTCCGGTTCCTTTTTCGGCAGAGGAAATAAAGGTGGCAGGAATCTCTTCAAAAAACTCACCTAGTTTTTTCTTAAAGGCAGCTACGTTTTTCTGGGTGGTGGTCATGCCCTGTTTATCGGCTTTGGTAAAAATTAACGAAAACGGTATCTGTTTTTCACCTAACCAATAGCAAAATTCTATATCAATTCCCTGAGGCTCTAAACGGCTGTCTATCAAAACAAAAACACATTGTAAACTTTCCCTTTTGGTTATATAGGCACGGATAAATTTCTCCCATTTCTCTCTGCTGGTTTTAGAAACCTTGGCATAGCCATACCCGGGTAAATCGACAATGTACCAGGCTTCGTTAATCAAAAAGTGATTAATTAACTGTGTTTTTCCAGGGCGTTGAGAGGTTTTGGCTAATCCATGTTGATTAACCAACATATTGATTAATGAAGATTTACCCACGTTAGAGCGGCCAATAAATGCATATTCGGGCATAGTTGGTGCCGGTAGTGCCGAAATCTGGGTGTTGCTGCAAACAAATGTTGCCATTTTGATAATCATAGTGCAAAGGTAGGGTTTTGAGTCCGAAGTCCGAAGTCGGAAGTCCGAAGTACAAATTGATAATTTTTTAAATATGATTTTTGACACTACACTGAATACTTTGCACCAAAGACTTCGGACTCCGGACTAAAGACTCCCGACTTTTCTCTATCTTTGCCCCATATCATGAATCAGAATATCACCCCATACCAAGTAGAAGATGCAACTAAAAAGGAGCAGGTTGCAACCATGTTTAACAACATTTCGGGTACTTACGATTTTTTAAACCATTTTCTTTCTTTAGGGATTGATGTATTATGGCGTAAGAAAGCCATTAAAGAACTGGTTTCCATCCACCCGAGAACCTTGCTCGATGTAGCTACGGGAACTGGCGATTTTGCCTTTGAAGCCATTAAAAAGCTTCATCCCGAAAAGGTAATTGGCGTTGATATTTCTGAAGGAATGTTAGAAGTAGCCAAGAAGAAAATTAACGAACGTAGTTTAAACGAAGTTTTTGCCGTTCAGGTAGGCGATTCTGAAGGTCTGCATTTCGAAAATGATACTTTTGATGCGATTACCTGCGCTTATGGGGTGCGTAATTTCGAAAACCTCGAAAAAGGATTAACCGATATGTACAGGGTATTAAAGCCTAATGGGAAAATGGTGATATTGGAATTTTCGAAACCAAAGGTTTTTCCGGTAAAACAATTGTATAGTTTTTATTTTAAACAGGTAACGCCTTTCTTTGGAAAACTATTTTCTAAAGACCACAGAGCCTATACCTATTTGCCAGAATCGGTAGCAGCTTTTCCTGACGGAGAAGATTTTACCAACCTGATGGAAAAAGTTGGCTTTAAAAGTACCAAACAAAGAATTTTAACGTTTGGAATTAGTTCGATATATGTAGGAACCAAATGATCAGAAAATTAAGCCTCATTCTTTCACTTTTTATTATTTCTATAACCGCCTTTGCTCAAAATTGGGGTGGTGGAATAGATGATGAAGATTGGAGTTTTGGTTTTAATTTCCAGTATATCTCAGCCGAATACAAAATTCTTAAAAAACAAAATTGGCGATCGCCCTTTTATGAGGTGCCAAATTCCCTGGATCCTTCTTACGATCCAAATTCGGGCATTCCGGTTACCTCAACATTAAATTCTATTTCAAGCCCGCCATCGCAAGGTTTTGGTTTGGGGTTTGTAATGAACAGAATGATCTCTGATAACTTCGATATCAGGGCAACGCCCTCCATTATTTTTAGCGATAGGATAGTAACTTATGAGTATGAACCGATGGCGCCGATCAACGTGGGGAATGGGCAAACGAAAAACTTTCAAACCGTGGTTGAGAGAAAAGTTCAGGCTACCATGTTCGAGTTTCCATTAGGCCTAAAGGTGAAGTCGAACCGGATGAACAATTTTAGGGTATATTGGTTAGGCGGCGCTAAATATTCGATAGATATAGCTTCGAAAAAGAAAACCTTCGATGAAGGCGAAACACCGGTAAATAAGTTTTTAAAAAACCAAAGAAATTACCTGTCGTACGAAACAGGTATTGGTTTCGATATTTATTTCGAGTATTTTAAAATGTCGCCCGAAATAAAACTCTCGTACTCGACCAACGATTTGCTTCAGCACGACAATACGGTTTATGCCAATCCGATAGATAAGTTGAAATTACGTCAATTAACATTCAGTTTGATTTTTCAATAGTCCTGCAATCCAAAAAAACTTACCTTTGTTGTTGTCGGTAAATCAAAGATGCCATCTTAAAGAATTACCGAGGCTTAAAATTCATAAAAATGTCTAAAATCGCATTAATTACAGGCGCAACTTCTGGTATTGGCGAAGCTTGTGCACATACATTCGCCCAACAGGGTTACCATCTGGTATTATTGGCCCGCAGGGAAGATCGGTTGGCAAAAATTGCCCATCATTTAGAAGACAAGTATGCTATTACCATCAAACAGGTTTTTGCTGATGTGCGCGATAAAGAAAGTCTTACCGCTGCTTTAGAAGTTTTGCCAGCAGAATGGAAAAAGGTTGATGTTTTGATTAACAATGCGGGCTTAAGCCAGGGTTTAGATCCGATTGATAAAGGCGATACCAACGATTGGGACACCATGATTGATACGAATGTAAAGGGTTTGCTTTATGTAACCAAAATTGTTTCCAACTGGATGATACCAAACCAATCAGGCCATATTATTAACATTGGCTCTATTGCCGGAAAAGAAGTTTATCCAAATGGAAACGTATATTGTGCCAGCAAACATGCAGTTGATGCTTTGAGTAAAGGGATGCGTATCGATTTATTGCCCCATGGCATAAAAGTTACCGAAATTAATCCGGGCATGGTAGAAACCGAATTTTCGGTGGTGCGCTTTAAAGGTGATGAAGACCGGGCGAAAAAAGTATATGAAAACCTGGAGCCACTAATTGCCGACGATATTGCGGATGCCATTTGGTATGTAGTAAGCAGGCCAAAACATGTTAACATTAACGACATGCTGATTATGCCTACCGCACAGGCTACAGCAACAATTATAAATAGAGGTTAACTGTTTAAATTGTTTAAACTGGTTAACTGTTGTGAACAGCAATGGCATTTAAACAATTAAGAGAGGAAGGATATGAGCTATAAACCATTAACCATGGACCATCAGCCAGAACAATTAACCGATTTAAACAGTTAACCGATTAACCTTATCAGAATTAACCGATTAAAACAATTAGTCAAGAAAATGATATCAAACACAATAGATCAGGAAATAAAAAAAGCCATGTTGGCTAAAAACAATGCACAGTTAAGAGGTTTAAGAGCAATAAAGGCGGCTTTACTTTTAGCTAAAACAGAGAAAGGATCTTCAGAAGAAATTACGGAAGAAACTGAACTTAAAATTCTTCAGAAACTGATTAAACAACGCCGCGAATCTGCTGATATTTACAAACAACAAAATCGCGAAGATTTGTATCAGGTAGAAGAAGAAGAAATTGAAGTAATCAGTCAATTTTTGCCAAAACAATTAGATAGGGCAGAGGTTGCTGCAATTATCGAGACTGTAATCAAACAATCTGGTGCTACATCGGTTAAGGATATGGGGAAGGTAATGGGCATGGCGAATAAGGAACTTGCAGGTAAAGCTGATGGTAAATTAATTGCTGAGATTGTTAAAGAAAAACTAGCTTAATTTAAAGCTAAAAGCAGAAAGACTAAAGCTTAAAGCGCATTTATCGCTAGTTGCTAGTCGCTTACCGCTTTACAAATGGCGTTTTTATACCGTTGTCGATTTTATTTCAGAAAAATGGCATAGAAATGCATAAATTTAATTTTACTCTACTAACTTAGTAGCACAATACCATCTAGAATATATATGACCTACCCGATAATAGAAGAAGACGGATTTAAATACATCGAAGCTGGAACAGGCGAAACACTGGTATTGCTACATGGCCTAATGGGCGAATTAAGCAATTGGGAACTGGTTATAGAACAGTTTAAAGATCGCTATCGTGTAATTATTCCAATTTTACCGATTTATGATTTGCCCATTTTAACATTGGGCGTAAAAGCACTGTCGAGATATCTTCATCGCTTTTTAAAATATAAAAATTTAAACCAGGTAGTGCTTGTTGGTAATTCGCTTGGTGGCCATGTAGGGTTGGTATTTACGGTTGCCCACCAGGAGTTTGTTAAAGCCTTGGTATTAACAGGTAGCTCTGGTTTATACGAAAATGCTTTTGGAGGATCTTTCCCGCGTAGAGAGAGCTACGATTACATTAAGGAAAAAGTAGAGTTTACTTTTTACGATCCTGCAACTGCAACCAAAGAACTGGTTGATGACGTTTTTAAAACGGTTAACGATAGATCGAGGGTCATTAGGATTTTAACCATGGCAAAATCGGCAATACGCCACAACATGGCTAAAGAACTGTCGAAAATTACCATACCCGTTTCTTTAATATGGGGTAAAAATGATAAGGTTACGCCACCAGAAGTGGCAGAAGAATTTCATGAGTTGTTGCCGAATTCGGAATTAAACTGGGTTGATAAGTGTGGGCATGCGCCTATGATGGAACATCCTGAAATATTTAATGCATTTTTAGAGAAATTTTTAGATAGAATATTGTTAAAATAAATGTTTGCAGCAGAAATCATATCAGATGCAATACCATCATTAAGAGCCGATGACACGGTGCAGAAAGCTTTAGATCGTATGAACGATTTTAAACTAAAGCATTTGCCAGTTGTTAACGAGGTAACTTTATTGGGTTTGGTTGCTGAAGATGATTTACTAAATATTGATAATCACGATACACTTTTAAGCGATAGTGCGGTAAACATACTTAATGTTTTCGTGTTAAGTAACGTACATACTTATGATGTAATCAGGTTGTTGAGTCAATTAAAATTAACAGCTGTTCCGGTTTTGGATCAACAGAAAAATTACCTGGGTTTAATTTCGATCAATAACATGGTAAATGCCGTGGCCGAGCAGTATGCGGTAAATGAACCTGGAGGAATTATCGTTTTGGAGATCAGTAACCGCGATAATTCTCTGGCACATATTGCACAGATTGTTGAAGCCGATAATGCACAGGTGCTCTCTTCTTACGTGAATTCTTTCGAAAATTCTACACGTTTAGAAGTAACGCTCAAAGTAAACAAAACAGAAATTACTTCATTGGTAGCTTCTTTCGAAAGATATGATTATCTGGTTAAAGAGGTATACAATAACACACAGATTGATGATGGGTCGCAGGAGCGTTACGATTCTTTCATGAACTATTTAAATGTATAAACCTACTTTATGAGGATTGCAATTTACGGGAGAGATTTTAATGATACGGTTTTGCCCTACGTTCAAGAGGTTTTTAATCATTTAGCCGAGCATCATATCCAGCCGGTTTTATATTCAAAATTTAAAACATCCCTTCATGGCAAAATTAAGTTGCCTGCCAATACGGTTATTTTTCATAACCATAGCGAACTAAAAGAACTTGCCGATGTATTGTTGAGCTTAGGAGGAGATGGTACATTACTCGATACCTTATCGTTAATCCGCAATTCGGGCATACCGGTAATCGGTATCAATTTTGGTCGGTTGGGTTTTCTGGCCAGTATCAACAAAAATGAAATAGGATCGGCATTAAAAGCCTTAATTAACGGAGAATATACCTTAGATTCCCGTTCTCTTTTAACTTTAGAATCGGATAATGGCCTGTTTGGAGAAGAGAATTTTGCACTGAATGATATTACCATTCACCGTCGCGATAATTCTGCCATGATGATTATCCATGCCTCAATGAACAATGAGTTTATTAATTCTTATTGGGCCGATGGATTGATTATTGCAACCCCAACAGGATCAACCGCTTACTCATTAAGCTGCGGTGGCCCTATCATTTATCCCGATTCTGAAAATTTTGTTATTACACCCATTGCACCGCATAACTTAAATGTAAGGCCGGTGGTTGTGCCAGATGATAATAAACTCTCTTTTGAGGTAGAAGCACGCGAATCGAAATTTCTGGTTTCTTGTGACAGCCGAACGGTCACAGTAGAACGTTCAGTAAAAATTAGCATAAAAAAGGCAGATTTTTGCGTAAATCTTATCCGCCTTAACAATGAAACCTACTTAAACACGTTAAGAAATAAATTATTATGGGGCATTGATACCCGTAACTACTAAGTATGACGCCAACCAAACCTCTGTTATTTCTCTTCTTTTTTATCTTTAGCGGACAAATTCTTCGTGCGCAGGAAGGAACATGGGAAGTTGGACTAATGGCTGGAGGAGCAGGTTACATGGGCGATCTCAATCAAAATAATCCATTGCAGATTAGTGGGCTCTCCGGCGGTGCTTATGTAAAACGTAACTTTAACCAATATTTGGGCGTTCGATTAAATTATACTTACGGGCAGGTTAAGGCAGATGATGCCAGCTCCAGTAATGAGCAGTTCCGCGAAAGAAACCTGCGTTTTAAAACAGCATTGAACGAATTTAGCGGTTTGATCGATTTTAATTTTTTTAACTTCAATATAGGTGGTGGAACCAGACAATTTACTCCCTATGTTTTTACTGGTGTTGGTTTAGTTGTTTTTAAACCTACGGTAAAAATTGATGGTGAAAGATACCGGTTGGATCGACTCGCAACCGAAGGGCAGGAAAATGGTTACAACAATGCTGTTTTAACCATTCCATATGGATTAGGGCTAAGGTATAATTACAAAAATACCTGGAGTGTTTTTACCGAACTCGGTTACCGGACACCACTTACCGATTATATTGATGATGTGAGCGGCCGCTATCCGATTAATCCCGTAATCGTTGGAAATGTCCAAAATCAAGTCAATTTATCCGATCCTTCACGCTATCAAATCGGACAAGCGGGTACCCAAAGAGGCGATTTTAGAAAAAGGGACACTTATCTATTTGTTAGTGTTGGCATATCTTTTACCTTTGTATCCTCAAAATGCTATTCCTTTTAAGCTGATTTTGACATAATTAATGGGATTTAAAGAACAAATAGACTATAACCGCCTGCCAAAGCACATTGCCGTAATCATGGATGGTAATGGAAGATGGGCAAAAGGCCAGGGTAAAGTGCGGGTTTTCGGACATGAACAAGGTGTACTCTCTGTAAAAGACATTGTAGAAGGTTGTGTTGAAGTGGGTATTGAGTACCTTACTTTATATGCTTTTTCTACAGAAAACTGGAACAGGCCCAAAGAAGAAGTAGATGCTTTGATGCAGATTCTGATTTCGACCATCAACAAAGAAACCGAAACACTTAATAAAAACAATATTAAGCTAAATGCCATCGGTAATATTGCATCTTTACCTCAAGAATGTATAGATGATTTAAAAGAAGCCATGGAAAAGACTGCCCATAACAAAAAATGTACATTAACATTGGCGTTAAGCTATAGCGCTAAGTGGGAAATTTTGGAGGCTACCAAAAAAATTGTAGCAGCTGTAAAAGACAATACCATTTCTTTGGATGATATTAACGAAGACCTGTTTTCATCAAAACTAACAACTGTAAATATACCAGATCCTGAACTCATGATCAGGACAAGTGGCGAACACCGTATTAGCAATTATCTGCTTTGGCAAATGGCTTATACCGAGTTTTATTTTACTGATGTTTTATGGCCGGATTTCAGACGTGAAGATCTTTTCGAGGCTATTGTAGACTATCAAAAACGCGAACGCCGTTTTGGCAAAATTAGTGAGCAATTAAACTAATTTTTCTTTTAACACTTTTTAACAAGCGTTTAAACTAACTTAGCACCACTTTTATACGATAAATGAAACCATAATAAGGGAACAACATAAAGAGATTTTGCTTTATAAAATATCGTTACCTTTTGGCCATTACTGAACAAATAATTTTAATGAAAAGAATATTTCAAGTTTTAATCCTACTAGTTTTAGCCGCTCCGGCCTTCGCTCAAATACGTCCACAAGGTCAGGCACCGGTAACCCCTTCTTTAAAGGTTGGTGGCTTAGATCTCGATTATTTTAGTCCAAAAGAATATATCATTGGTGGTACCACAGTAACCGGAACACAGTATTTAGATAAAGAAGTATTAATTACCTTATCTAAACTAACTAAAGGCGATAAAATCGTTCTTCCTGGCGAGGCAACTTCTGATGCAATTAAAACGTTGTGGGCACAAGGTTTGTTTGATGATGTTAAACTTAACATCGAAAAATTTGTTCAGGATTCTGTTTATTTTGAAATTGAAGTAGTGGAGCGCCCGCGTTTAAGCTCTATCGATTTAAAAGGTATCCGTAAATCTGAAAAAACAGCGATCCAAGAAAAGCTAAATGATAAAACAGGTAAAATCGTAAACGATAACTTGTATAACACTACCTCGGCTATTGTTAAAAAATACTTATTGGATAAGGGCTTTTTCTTTACCCAGATCGATTACAAAACGCGTAAAGATCCGAATGCAGAAAACAGTGTGGTATTAGAAGCAAATATTGATAAAGGTCACCGTGTTAAAGTACAGCATATCGATTTTACCGGAAACAAAGATTTTAAATCAGCAAAACTCAGAAAATACCTTAAAACCCCTAAACAATTTGCCTGGTGGCGCTTTTGGGGCTCTGGAAAATTCGCAAAAGAGAAATACGAAGAGAACAAGGTAAAAATGATTGCCAAAATGCACGAGAAAGGTTATCGTGATGCTGAATTATTAAAAGATACCATTTACCAATACAACAAGAAAAAGGTTAACATCAGGATGGACCTTTACGAAGGGAAAAAATATTACTTCGGTAATATTACCTGGGCTGGCAATGCCATTTATCCAGATAGTATTTTGCAAAAAGTATTAACTATCGAAAAAGGTGATGTTTTTAGTGAGGAAAAATTAAATAAAAAATTAAACGGTGGTGGTGAAAACGGTGGCGATATTAACAGTATGTATACCGATAATGGATATTTAACTTTTAATATCGATCCGGTACAGACCAAAATTTATAGCGATACCGTTGATGTGGAATTACGCATGTACGAAGGACCACAGTATACCAACAACCGCATTACGTTAAAAGGTAATACCATCACAAACGATAAAGTTGTTTTACGTGAGATCCGTACTAAACCAGGACAGAAATTTAACAAAAGTGATCTAATCCGTACCATCCGCGAAATCGGTCAATTGGGTAACTTCGACGAGTCTAAAACTGTACCTACACCTCGTCCTAACCCGGCAGATGGTACTGTAGATATTGAATATGCAGTAGAAGAGAAACCTTCAGATCAGATTGAGCTATCAGGAGGTTTTGGTGGTGGCCGTATCATTGGTACATTAGGCTTAACTTTCAACAACTTCTCATTACGTAACTTATTTAATTTAAAAGCTTACAAACCATTGCCAAAAGGTGATGGGCAGAAATTAAGCTTGCGTGGACAAACCAACGGTAAATATTACCAATCGTATAGTTTCTCATTCTCACAACCTTGGTTTGGTGGCGAAAAACCGGTAAGTTTTGGTGTGAGTGCATTTACCTCATTACAATCTAATGGGTTAAGTTCTGATAATGCGCAGTTTCAAAAAATACGTTTAAATGGTGTAACCGTTAGTTTGGGCAGAAGATTAAATTGGCCAGATAACTATTTTCAATTAAGCCATGCCTTTAGTGTACAACAGTATATCTTAAATAACTATTCAGGATATTTATTCAATACTGGTACATCTTATAATATAAGCTTATCACAGGAGATCAGCCGCGATTCAAGAGATTCGCCAATCTTCCCTAAATCTGGATCATTCTTACGTTTCACTGTTCAGGCAACTCCACCATTTTCATTGTTAAATAAAACAAACTATGCAACGGCATCTGATAGGGAGAAATATCGCTTTACTGAATATCATAAATGGAAATTCGATTCACAATGGTACCAACGTGTAGCCGGAAATCTGGTAATTAAAGCACAAGCGCAGTTTGGTTTCTTGGGTCAATACAATAAAGCAGTTGGCCAATCAGCATTTGAGCGTTTTAAATTGGGTGGTGATGGTATGCAGGGATTCGATTTCTTGCAGGGATCTGAGCTGATCGCGATGCGTGGTTACGCAAACAATGCTGTTATCCCTAATGGATCCGATCCGGCTGTAGCACAACAGTCAGGTAGCCCGATTTATACTAAATATGTATTAGAGGCACGTTATCCGGTTATTGCGAGTCAGCAAGCTACAGCCTTCGTTTTGGCCTTCGCAGAAGCTGGTAACACCTGGAACAGATTTGGTGATTTTAATCCTTTTAACGTTAGAAGATCAGTGGGTGTAGGTGCAAGGATCTTCCTTCCAATATTTGGTTTGTTGGGTATCGATTATGGACATGCGTTTGATACGATTCCAGGCTTATCAGATGGAGGAAAGCAAAATTTTACATTTAGTATCGCACAACAATTAGGGGGATTTTAATTGATAAAGAACAAAAAATTAACTAATTATGCAATAAATCATTGCAATAGGAGTTTAAAGAAAGCTTAGGTTATTAACTATATCATTAACACACACAAAAATGAAGAAGTATCTTTTTATCGCATTCCTACTTTGCACTTCTTTCGGTGCCTTTGCACAGAAGTTTGCTTATGTAGACACGGAGTATATTTTGAAACATTTACCAGAATATAAATCGGCATTGAGTCAGTTAGATGTTGCCTCTAAACAATGGCAGCAGCAAGTAGATCAGAATTTTTCTGAAATCGACAGAATGTACAAGGCTTATCAGGCTGATCAGGTTTTGTTAACCGATGATATGCGCAAACGCCGTGAAAACGAAATTATAGAAAAAGAAAAACAGGCTAAGGAATTTCAACGTTCTAAGTTTGGGCCAGATGGGGATCTTTTTCAAAGTCGGGTAAAATTAATTAAACCTATCCAGGATAAAGTTGCCGAGGCTATTAAACAAATTGCAAAATCTAAATATTTAGACTTCATTTTCGACAAAAGCAGTGAAGCAACAATGATGATTTATGCAAGTAGCAGTTACGATGTTAGTAATGATGTAATTGTAAAATTAGGTTATAAACCAGGGACTGTAAATAATTAGTATATTCGCCCCTGATTTTTGAAGAAAAACAATTAGAAAAAATAAAAAAGTAAAATAGAACGATGAGAAAGTTAATTAACGTATTCTTTGTAGCAGCAGGGTTATTGTTTACAGCGAATATGGCAAGTGCACAACAAAAATTGGGTCACATTAATTCTGAAGAGGTATTTGCAAATTTACCAGAGGCTAAAACAGCTCAAACCACTTTAGAAACCTTAGGTAAACAAAAGCAAGCTGATATTGATGCAATGATCAAAGAATATCAAAGTAAAATGACTGCAGCAGAAGCTAAGCAAAAAACTTTGAGTGAGGCTAACAAAGAAACAGTGGGTAAAGAGTTACAAGCTGCGGGTCAAGAATTACAGGATTTAGAAAAACGCATTACTGATGCGCGTACTAAAGCTTCACAAGATATAGGTACTAAACAAGGTGAATTATTCCAACCTATCCAGGCTAAAGTTGCAACTGCAATTTCTGCTGTAGCTAAAGAAAAAGGTTTAGCTTACGTTTTCGATATCGCAAACGGACAAGGTGGTAACAATTTAGTTTTCTGGGATGGTGGTGATGATATTACTGCTGCAGTTAAATCTAAATTGGGTATTACAGCAACTGCTGCAAAACCAGCTACACCTAAAAAGTAGTTCTGAGTCGGGAGTTCGGAGTCCATCTCCTTACCAATTCAAAATATAAGGCGGAATTAAGTTTAACTTAGTTCCGCTTTTTGTTTTTGAGGATTTCCAATCACCGATTTATCTAGACTGTCGTCATCTCGACTGAAGCGCAGCGAAATGGAGAGATCTATACTTGATAGATTTAGCTTCGCTGAGCACTTCGTGGTTTTCGGCTACGTTACACTCCGCTCGAAATGACGATTTTCTTGTTGGAAGTTTTTGTTCAAGGGGGCTAAACATTTTAACTTTACAACATGCTAACTAACACTAAAACATTCCAATTTTCAACTAACTTTACAACTTTCTAACATTCCAATTTCCACCGCAATGCAGCTTACATCTCCAATAGGTATTTTCGATTCAGGTTACGGTGGTTTAACTGTTTTTCATTCTATTGCCGATAAATTACCCGAGTACAACTATATCTATTTAGGCGATAATGCCCGTTCGCCCTATGGCGATCATTCTTTTGAGACCATTTATAAATATACTTTAGAGTGCGTTGAATGGCTTTTTGCTAAAGGATGCCATTTGGTTATCCTGGCCTGCAACACAGCATCTGCAAAAGCGCTTAGAACGATCCAGCAAATAGATCTTCCTGCTAAGTATCCCGATAGGAGAGTGTTGGGCGTAATCAGGCCAACTGCAGAGGTTATAGACGCGTATACCAGCACAAAAAAAGTTGGTGTAATGGGAACCAGAGGAACGGTTAATTCTCAATCTTATCTTTTAGAAATAAATAAGTTTTTCCCCGAGATCAAAGTTTATCAGCAAAGTTGCCCGATGTGGGTGCCATTGATCGAAAACAACGAACACCTACAACCGGGAGCAGATTTTTTTATCAATGAATATTGTGATCAGTTATTGAGCCAGTCAAATGAAATTGATTGTGTGTTATTGGCTTGTACACATTATCCTTTGTTGATGCCCAGACTGAAAAAAGTATTCCCAGATCATATCAACGTTTTAACGCAGGGTGAAATCGTTGCTAACAGTTTGATCGATTATTTAGAAAGACATCCAGAAATCGAACAGAAACTAGCTAAACAGGGCGAAAGACATTTCTATACCAGTGGTGATCCTTTGGCTTTTGATGAACATGCCTCGATATTTTTTGGAGAGCCTTTGAAATCGAATAAAATGTAAAGGCGGTTAATTGTTTAAATTGGTTAACTGTATATTATATTGCAAAATGCTAACTGGAAATTGTCAATTTTAGACTAACTAAGCAAATTTAGAATGTCTAAATTAATTAGGAGTAGTTATAAAGTGGAAGTAGATTTATAGCAATTTTAACGCATCTGTCAGCCTAAACTCATCATAATAAAAGAAAACATTTTTCTTTAGGTTGTAACAAGTTAAAAGGATAACTTTGCGGCTTCAAACCCACACAATGAGTGATCAGATAAAACACGAATGCGGAATCGCTTTTATTCGCCTGTTAAAACCACTTTCTTACTACCAGCAAAAGTACGGTACAGCACTTTACGGCCTTAACAAATTATACCTTTTAATGGAAAAACAGCATAACCGGGGCCAGGATGGCGCAGGTATTGCAACCATTAAACTGGATATGAAACCGGGCAGTAGGTACATTAGCCGATACCGGAGCATGGCATCTAATGCGGTAGCAGATATCTTCGAATATGTACAGAACAAATTTGTCGATATCCAGGAAAACACGCCTGAATTAATGCAGGATACGGAATGGCTCAAAAACAACGTAAGCTTTATCGGCGAGGTGTTAATGGGCCATTTGCGTTATGGTACGCATGGTAAAAACAGCATCGAAAATTGCCACCCTTTTTTAAGGCAAAACAACTGGATGACACGTAACCTGGTAATTGCAGGTAACTTCAACATGACGAATGTTGATGAGTTATTGGAACAATTGTACGAGTTGGGGCAGCATCCAAAAGAAAAAGCAGATACTGTAACGGTATTGGAAAAAATCGGTCACTTTTTAGATGATGAAAACCAGGAGCTTTTCGATCAGTATAAAAAAGAAGGGCATGATAACGTTGCGATTACGCACAAAATATCTGATAATTTAGATATTGCAAATATCCTTCGCCGTTCGGCCAAAACATGGGATGGAGGTTATTCTATCTGTGGTATGGTGGGTAATGGCGATTCGTTCATTATGCGCGATCCGGCAGGTATCCGTCCGGCGTATTACTATTACGATGACGAGATTGTTGTAGCGGCATCTGAAAGGCCTGCTTTACAAACCGCATTTAATATCCAGTTTAAAGATGTTAAAGAGATCGACCCTGGTCATGCTTTAATTATCAAGAAAAACGGCGAGGTAAGCATGGAGCAGTTCCGCGAGCCTACCGAAAGATTATCGTGCTCTTTCGAGCGCATCTATTTCTCAAAAGGAAGTGATGTAGAAATTTACCGCGAGCGTAAACAGCTTGGTCGCTTATTAAGCGATAAAATCTTACAAGCCGTTAATTACGATTTAAAAAATACAGTATTCTCATTTATTCCAAACACGGCAGAAGTAGCCTTTTTTGGAATGGTTGATGGTGTTCAGCAATATGTACGCAGGCACCAGAAAGATATACTTTTACATAAAAAAGAAACATTAACCGATCAGCAGCTTGAAGACCTGTTATCTCTAGCCCCTCGTGTAGAAAAGCTTGCGGTTAAGGATGTAAAACTGAGAACTTTTATTACTCAGGACGCAGACCGTAGCGAAATGGTGGCACATGTTTACGATACTACCTATGGTATTATCAATAACCACCAGGATACTTTAGTTGCATTGGATGATTCGATTGTACGTGGTACTACATTAAAGCAGAGTATCATTAAAATTGTAGATCGTTTACACCCTAAGAAAATCATTATTGTTTCTTCTGCACCTCAGATCCGTTATCCTGATTGTTATGGTATCGATATGAGCAGAATGGGGCAGTTCGTGGCTTTCGATGCGGCTATTCAACTGTTAACGGAACGTGGCATGTGGCAGGTGATAGAAGATGTTTACACGAAATGTAAAGCTTCGTTACTTTTACCAAAAGAGGAAATTGTAAATCACGTTAAGGAAATTTATAAACCGTTTACTCCAGAAGAAATTTCGGCTAAAATTGCACAGATTATCACGCCAAAAGGTACTGTTGCTGAGGTTGAAGTAATTTATCAAAGTTTAGAGAACTTGCACGAAGCTTGTCCGAAAAACAAAGGTGACTGGTATTTCTCAGGAAATTATCCTACCCCAGGTGGAAACAAGGTGGTTAATAAAGCTTTTGTTAACTGGAAAGAAGGAAATAACCAAAGGGCTTATTAGACCCCTAAACCCCCTAAAGGGAAATGAATAACAAATAGCCCATATTTTATATGGGCTATTTTTTTGCTCATTTTTGCTAGGGAGAACACTGGAGAAGAGCCATTCGACTCCGCTACCGTTTACAGACTCCGATATAAAAATCGTCATTGCGAGGAACGAAGATAACCGAACGAAAGTGAGCTCATGAATGCCTTTAAAAACAACTGCAAAAATGAATAATCTTAATACATAGGTTAGTAGCGATCGTTGTAAGATTGCTTCGTCGGCTGAAAAAGCCTTCTCGCAATGAAGATAATCTGAGGAGATTTATATCTTTTAAATTCTCCTGGCGTCATCCTGATCCGATAACTATCGGATTTATTTCAGGATCTGTTTTAGTGTCACTACTGAAATATTGGAGAAGAGAAATTGATGATTTTAGCGGTTCGTGGGGACACGAACCACGGCGAGGAAAGGTTTTCATCTTCCATTGATACTACTGCATTTTCCCACCTAAACCTGACATTCGCGGAAAGCCCGGAGGCAAATTCTTCATTTGCCGAGGACTTGCAGCATTGGCAGGACTAACAATAATAGTTGTACTGTACCTGCTTTTCTAAAAATGTGACCACCTAAGACATCTAAGTACATCTAAGCTGGGAATGCAATTATTATACGTAAAACTTAATGTACGTTTTAACGATGAGCCAAATGGCAAAAAAGATGATGACTACACCTGCGATTTTATTTAGCTTTTTAAGTGCATCTTCCTTTATTTTATAACGGAGTTTACTCGAATAGAAGCTCTTTGCGCCATCTATACCCAATTGTGTGGCCATGGCGATAAAAAAGCAGACTAGTTTTTCGTTCAGCATGTTATTCAGTTTAACCGAGATGATTCCGCTTACAATAATCCAGAACATTAAGGTAGAGGGGGTGAGGATGCACATTAAAAATCCTTTTATCACATAACCCCGCTTGCTTACTTTTTGAAGCGTTGTACTATCGTAATTAACAGTAATTTTGGAAACGAGGTAATAAATACCTACGGCCAACAGAAATACACCGCCAATACTGCCTACGTATTTATCAAATTCGGATTTATAATCGATAAACTGACTGCCAAAAAGAACCAGGCCAATTAAGATCACATCACTAATAATTACGCCAACAGCTAAAGAAAACCCAGCTTTGAAACCCCTCTCTATGCTGGTTTTGATCATTGCAAAAAATACCGGCCCTGTTAAAAACGACGAAATAATCCCTGCTCCTATACCTAGTAATATGGCTTCAAACATGCATTGTATTGTTTATAATATGCGAATATGCAACTTTATACCTAAACATTTAACATTTATTTTTGTTGCATAGGTTGCATAAAATTTACTGGTTTTCATTTTTTTTTATTTATGTTTAGAGCCACTAAAACTAGATTTAAAAAATGAGTTCAGAACAAACACAAACCAAATGGGGGCAATTTATTCCTTTGGTTACGGTATTCTTTTTCTGGGGCTTTGTAGCCGCCAGTAATGACATTTTAATACCGGTATTTAAAAAAGCTTTTGATTTATCGCAAGCCGAAAGTCAATTGGTTTCATTGGCATTTTATATTGCTTATACAGTGGGTGCTTTAATTTATAACGGTATTTCTGTTATAATAGGACAAGATATTGTAAACAAACTGGGTTATAAAAATTCGCTTGCGCTTGGTCTGGTTATTTCGGCACTTGGAACCTTATTGTTTTATCCTGCAGCAAACCTGCATTCATTTCCTTTAATGCTTTCAGGCTTATTTATTGTAGCATTAGGTTTCTCCTTACAGCAGACTGTTGCGAATCCATTAGCTATTGCATTAGGGCCAATTAAAACAGGTTCGCAACGTTTAACGCTTGCGGGTGGTATTAATAACTTTGGTACAACCATTGGACCACTTATTGTAAGTTTCGCTATTTTTGGTTCTGCGGCAAATGCAACTACAAATATTAGTATAGAAAGCGTTAAAATTCCTTACCTGATCTTAGGCGGTGCTTTTATTGCCGTTGCTGTTTTCTTAAAAATGTCATCATTGCCTGATAGACCTGCCTTGGTTGAAGCGGTGGTTGAGGATACTAAATCGATTAAGGGATCTGCTTTGCAATATCCGCAGTTGGTTTTGGGTATGATTGCCATTTTTGTTTACGTAGGTGTTGAGGTTTCTACCGCAAGTAACCTACCTGCTTACATGGAGAAAGACTTAGGCTTTGCCATAAAAGATATCGCGCCTTATATCTCTTTATACTGGGCAAGTATGATGATTGGACGTTGGACAGGTGCTGTTGAAGCCTTTACTGATAATATCAGCACACAAAAAATATTACGTTTTATTGCACCATATTTAGCTTTTGGTATTTTCTTAGCCGTAAATGCCATTGCAAAACATGATCTTGCTCCATTTTATGTATATGGTTTAATTATATTGGTATTAATTGCTGCTGATATGGCAAGTAAAGGTAACCCGGCCCGCATGTTGCTAATCTTTTCGGCAATAGGTATTACTGCGTTGTTAATCGGAATGTTTACTAAAGGAATGGTAAGTGTTTATGCCATTACCAGTGTAGGTTTATTCTGTAGCACTTTATGGCCTTGTATTTTTACCTTGGCAGTAAGCGGTTTAGGTAAACACACCAGTCAGGGAAGTAGCTTCTTAATTATGATGATCATGGGCGGTGGTATTATTAGCTGGGCACAAGGTGCTGTATCAGAATTCACAGGTATTCAATACAGTTATATTGTAGGGATTATCTGTTTTGCTTACTTGGCATTCTATGCCTGGAAAGTGGCTGGAATACTAAGATCACAAGGAATAAACTTTGATCAAAAAATTTCTGGCGGACATTAATATTTAATAAAGTAATTTTGCAGCCACAGAGATTTAGTTCTTTGTGGCTTTTTTGATTTTTATAATGGCAGATAAACCAAGTTTCGATTCGATATTTATGAACCTTGCCACCGATCTGGCAGCCCGTTCGCATTGCGTGCGTGCCCATGTAGGTGCAGTGTTAACAAAAGATACCCGTATTATTTCTATCGGCTACAATGGCCCACCAGCTGGTACGCACAATTGCGACGAGGAATGGCCAGAGCATGGCTGTGCGCGTGATAGTAAGGGGAGTTGTTCTTTAGCCTTACACGCTGAGGAGAATGCAATCCTGTATGCTTCTAAAAACGGTTCGAAAATTGAAGGTTGTACCTTATACACCACCTTGTCGCCCTGTATTGCCTGCGCAAGGTTGATTCTGTCATCAGGAATTAAATTGGTTTATTATTCTAAATCGTATGCGGCTTACAAAGGTTTGCCCAGCGATGAAGGAGTAGACTTTTTGAGGAAATTTGGAGTTGAGGTGGTTTTGATGGAGTCATAAAGGTTCAGTGGTTCATTAATTATTTGTCATTAGTACCTGCAAGTCTGTATTGATTAATCGGTTAATTGTTTAAATCGGTTAATCGACTCCAAACCCCAAATGCTCAACTCCAAACTGACTTCGGACTCCTGACTGCCGACTTCAGACTTTTTTAAGCTAAAAATCTCAAATCTACGGCCTCAAATCTCATATCTAATTGGTACCTTTGCGGATGCAAGAAAAAATCATTATCGTCGATTTTGGTTCGCAATTTACACAACTCATCGCTCGTAGGGTTCGCGAACTAAATATTTACTGTGAAATATATCCATACAACAATCTTCCTGAGGTTACGCCTGATGTAAAAGGAGTTATTTTTTCGGGTAGTCCATTCTCTGTTCGTCAGGAAGATGCACCTCAGATTGATTTATCGAAATACCATTTAAAATTTCCTTTACTGGCTGTTTGTTATGGTGCACAATATATTGCCCAACATTCTGGCGGTGCAGTTCAGCCATCTTCAACACGCGAATATGGTCGTGCTAACCTGAATTTTGTAAACCAGGAGAATAAATTATTTAAAGGCATTAACATCGGTTCACAGGTTTGGATGAGCCATGGCGATACCATTACCGATATTCCAGCAAATTTTGAGCTGATTGCCAGCACCGATAGCGTAAAAGTGGCAGCTTACCATATTAAAGATTCAGATACTTATGCCATCCAGTTTCACCCTGAAGTAACGCACAGTATTGATGGGAAAATCTTGTTAGAAAACTTCCTGGTTGATATTTGCGGATGCAGCCAGGACTGGACTTCTGCTGCTTTTGTTGAAACCACAATTGCCGATATTAAAGCTACTGTAGGTAACGATAAAGTTGTTTTGGCACTTTCAGGTGGTGTTGACAGTAGTGTTGCAGCGGTACTTTTGCATAAAGCCATCGGTACAAACCTACACTGTATATTTGTTGATAATGGTTTATTGCGTAAAAACGAATATGAAAGTGTTTTAGAGCAGTATAAAGATTTTGGCTTAAATATTAAAGGCGTTGATGCTAAAGACAAATTCTTGGGCCAGTTGGCCGGGGTAGAAGATCCGGAAACAAAACGTAAAATAATTGGCCGTGTATTTATCGAAGTTTTCGACGAAGAATCTCATCTTATTCAAGATGTAAAGTGGTTGGCCCAAGGTACAATCTATCCTGATATTATTGAATCGGTTTCAGTTAAAGGTCCATCAGCAACCATTAAATCGCACCATAATGTGGGCGGTTTGCCAGATTTTATGAAACTTAAAGTAGTAGAACCACTTAAAACTTTGTTTAAAGATGAAGTGAGAAGAGTAGGTACTACTTTAGGGTTAGAATCGTTTATTTTAGGCCGCCACCCATTTCCGGGCCCAGGCTTAGGTATCCGCATTATCGGAGAGGTTACTCCAGAAAAAGTTGCCATTTTACAAGATGCCGATAAAATTTATATCGACAATTTAAAAGAAGCAGGCCTTTACGATAAAGTATGGCAGGCAGGCGCTATCTTCTTACCTGTAAGATCTGTTGGAGTGATGGGCGATGAGCGTACTTACGAAAATGTAATTGCATTAAGAGCGGTCGAATCACTTGATGGCATGACTGCAGATTGGTGCCATTTACCTTACCCAGTATTGGCTAAAATCTCAAACGAGATCATCAATAAAGTTAAAGGGATCAATAGAGTGGTATACGATATCAGCTCTAAGCCACCTGCAACTATCGAGTGGGAATAGTTGTTTAGTTTTGAGTTGTGAGTTTTCAGTTTGGAGTTCAAACTGCATAAAATAAATGTTATGCTAGCAAGGTGGAATAAACTTTGCTAGCATATTTTGTTAAAAACAATAGGTATGATTTATAAAAAGGTTTACTGGTTGCCAGTTTTGTTTATGTTGGTTTTGGGTGCTTGTTCGCCTAAAATCAGGACGCCCAAGCCCGAAAAGAGTAAGCCAGTTGAAAAAGAAAAACCAATAGATAAAAAGCCTATCAAAAAGTTTACGCAGGCAAGTGTTTCCTTGCTTGTTCCCTTTAAACTGGATGAGTTGAACTTAAGAACGGCTACAAAGACCGATATTGAGAAATATGCCATGCCTATCGATTTTTATCAGGGCTTTAAGTTGGGATTAGATTCTGCGGCGGCTCAGGGTTTAAATTTTAAACTAAATGTTTTCGATACGCAGGATGATAATGCACATATATCGGTCTTATATAAAAATGAGCGTTTTAAACAAAGCAATTTAATTATCGGCCCCGTTTTTCCAGATGGATTAAAGTTTATCTCCAATTATGCCAAAGAAAATAATGCAATTATAGTATCCCCCCTAGCTGCTTCTGAACCTGCAGAATTTAATAATCCAAATCTGGTATCCATTGTAAATAATATTAGTTTACATGGAAAAAAGATAGCCACATACATTGCTAAAAATTATAATCCTGCCAATACTATAGTGGTACTGATTAACACCAGGAAAACAGAAGACGAACAATTTGCAGCACCAATAAGAAACTATTTTCAAGCCAATACCAAGTTTGTGGTACAGGAGTATGCTTCGGCCTATGCTTTTGAAACAAAAATGATCAAAGGCAAAGAATATGCCGTGGTGCTTACCTCATCCGACAGGGTTTTTGTATTGCCAACAGTAGAAAAACTGTATAAATTAAAGCATCTACCCACAGGTGCTTATAGTATTAATCTATTTGGTCATCCTAATTGGGTAAAACAGAACTATCCTACCGATAAGTTACAGGATCTAAATACCATTATCAGCTCGTCTTATAAAATAGATTACAAAAATAGTGCAGTTGTTGCCTTTATTAAAAAATATCGCTACAGGTATGGATTTGAGCCTGGAGAATATGCCTTTAAGGGATTTGATGTTGGTTATTACTTCGGTAAACTATTAAGCACTTACGGAGAAGATTATAGAGATTATCTGGTAAAAGATAAATATAAAGGCCTCCATAATAACTTTTCATTTATTCATGATGAAAAATTAGGCTATATTAACACCAGTTTAATGTTACTGAAGTTTAAAAACTTTGCGTTAAACCTAGTTGAGTAATTCTATAATTTTTTCTTCCATTTTAATTATTGCATGAGAGCAGATCATCAGTTAAGAGCCTTTGAACAGATTTTAAGTAATTATGATGGGAGTTTGCCCTTGCATCGTTTTCTGCCAAGCTATTTTAAGCAGCATAAGCAAATGGGTTCATCCGATAGGAGATGGGCTACACGGCATATCTATAGCTTTTTTAGATTAGGTAAGGCTTTATTGGCGCTTCCACAGGAAGAACGTTTGAGCATTGCTGATTTTTTGTGCCACGATACGCTTAGCCTTGTTGTAGAGAAAAATCTGTCAGAATTAAAAGCAAGTATTACACTGCCACTGGAGGAAAAACTATACATCATTAAAACTAAGTATCCGGATTTTGACCTGCAGGAGGTATATCCTTTTCACGCAAATCTATCTGATGGATTAGACCGAAAAGCTTTTTATACCTCATTCTTTAAACAGCCAGATCTGTTTATTAGAGTGGCAACTGAAGAATCTGCAGCTATTGTTGCAAAATTAGAAGATGAAAACGTTACGGTTAAAGCGATTTCTGACACCGCTTTGGCTTTGCCCAATGGAACCAAGCTTGAAACCGTTTTAAAAGAAGGCAGTTATCAGGTTCAGGATTTATCTTCTCAGCATACGGGCAATTATTTTAAACCGAACAAATGGGACAAATGGTGGGATTGCTGTGCGGCATCTGGCGGGAAAACGCTGCTGTTGCATAGTTTGGAGCCTGTGATCGAACTTCTGGTTTCTGATCTGAGAGAAAGTGTGCTTTTAAATTTAGATGAACGTTTCCGCTTAGCGGGGATCAAAAAGTACCATAAAAAGGAATTGGACCTTTTACAGAACAACGATCAGGTTTTACACCACTACCAATTTGATGGGATCATTTTGGATGCGCCCTGCACAGGATCAGGTACGTGGGGGAGAACACCCGAAATGCTTGCATTTTTCGAAGAACGGAAAATTAATCAATTTGCCGGCATCCAGAAGGGGATTGTCCAAAATATTGTAAAGTATTTAAAGCCGGGTAAGCCCTTAATTTACATTACCTGCTCTGCCTTTGCCGAAGAAAATGAAGCCGTTGTTCGACATATGATTGATCAGTTGCCATTAGAGTTGGAAAAAATGGAACTGATAAAGGGTTATGAAAACAATGCCGATACGATGTTTGTGGCGAGGTTGATTAAGAAAAGCCAGGATTAATCACTCGGTTCGTCACCCTGAATTTATTTCAGGGTCTTAGTATATAGATGCTGAAACAAGTTCAGCATGACGCCCACTTTAAGAACGAAAGTTTTACAACAAACCTACGTATGTTCAAACCAGGATTTGAAATTCTTTTTGAAGTATTTCACCGCTTCAATTAAAACGGCTATTGCTCCAATAATTAAGGTATATTCTTCAAAGCTGTTCATAATGTAAGCTTTATGTTTAGATGAATATACGCAATTATTGTTACAGATTGATTGTAGGACTGTCATTTTGATGAATACTTTCCTATGTTCGTCGTCTTGCTGAACTTGTTTTATTAGTCGTCTTTATTATTTTTAAAGGCCTAATAGCTACTTCGTAGTCAGCATCTTTTTTGCTTATTGGACCCTGAAATAAATTTACTGCGTAGCTTTCCGCTGCGCTACAGGTCAGGGTGACGAATCTTTGAAATGATCCCTAAAGCCCTGTATTATTCCTGAATAATTTAATCGCAATAGCCAATAAAATTACCCCAAAGGCTTTACGTAAGATGTTCAAACCCGATTTTCCGAAAAGTTTTTCCAGCCTGTTGGTATTTTTCAATACAAAGTATACAAACAACATATTGAGTATAATACCCACCAATATATTCTGGGTATGGTACTCAGTTTTTAACGACAGCAAAGTGGTCATTGTACCCGCTCCGGCAATTAAAGGGAAGGCCAATGGAACAATAGAAACTGTTTCAGGAGCTTCTTCTTTAAAAATGGTTAATCCCAATACCATTTCCATGGCAATAAAAAAGATTACAAATGAACCCGCAATGGCAAAAGATTCTACATCTAGTCCGATTACTTTTAACAGCGATTCTCCAACAAACAAAAAAAGGATCATTAAGCCTGCAGCCACAAGCGATGCTTTTTCTGATTCGATATGACCTGCTTTTCTACGTAATTCGATTACAACGGGAATGGCACCCAAAATATCGATAATAGCGAAGAGCACCATCGTTGTGGATAGGATCTGGCTTAAGTTGAACGTCATAAAATCGAATTTCATAGCAGCGCAATTTTAAGTAAAGGTAGCGGAATTTGTATCAATTCCTTAATTGTACCATTATTTATTAGAAATAGAACTGTGTTCTTACCGTAAGCACATTATCTTTTCTATCAGCAGTATAGCCCTGAATCTGGGTCGATTCGTTTTTAATGATATCATAATAAAGCACTGCTTTAAAATGTGGGTTAAAGTGGTGTAAAAAACCAAAGCCAAAAGTATCAAAACGAACATCGGCAGGAGATAGCCCCTGGTCGCTGGAAATATCAAGCCCTTTTACTTTTGCGTTTGGATCGTATCGATCGTATTTTAAAATTAGCTGGTTATCGGTGCTGTTTAAGGTTTGTACAAACGTAAGGTATGCACCATTAAAAGTTCTGGTATAATAGGGTAGCGCTACCGATTTGCTATCAACAGGATAAGAGCCCGGTGTGTTTGATGTTGTTGAAGTGCCTGTTTGTAAGCCTGATATTACTTCTGCCCTCAGCTCAGATTTCCAGCTCTTGGTTTTTGTGGCCAGCTGAATATCGGCGCCATAATATCTCCGTGGGGCAACCTTGTTGATGGTATTGGCCGACGAATCCTTCATCATTCTCCATTGGTCGTTGATTCTGTCCATCTTATAACTTACGGGCAAGCGGTGATTTAACCCACCTTGTAGTGTGCTTATACCGCCGGCAATGGTAAATTTATTAAATGCATAAGTTTTATGGCTTAACCTGAAAATAAAATCTTTACTGTTGTCAAATTCTCCAGGCCCAGCTAAGCCCTGGCCGTTGTAAATGCCAAAATCGAATACAAAGTTTTTAAGTCTGGCATCTTTCCACCGAGGGTTTAAGGTGAAAGTAACCCCCAAATCGCGTTCTGTTTTCATTAAAATCTGCGACATCCGGCCGCGCTCCGGTGCTTCCCTTACCGAAGAAGATAATTGCAGTTCGTTCCCAAACGGGCGGCCCGAAAGCCCTAAAGTAACCGCCAGTATTTTCCATTTATTTTCGTAATAACGTCCCCAAAAATCCCTTATCGCTACACCCTGCTCCGTACCATCAAACTGGAGTACAAAATAAGTAGAAGGACTGCCTTCATCCGTTAACATCATATAATCTGCCCTTAAACGACCTCTTCTTAACCTAAACCGATTATTGGTAAACTCGCCAAAGTTTCCGCCCTGATATTCTGCTTGTGCACCATTTGCTTGCGCAACCTGGAATTGAGGCTGCAGGTATCCGCTAAAAGATAATGAACCATATTTCTTAGAGATAATGAGCAAATGGTTTACCGTTGTAGAATCCATTACATCGTTAATTGTTCTCTGCGCATATCCTGTAGCAGAAATGAATAGCAAAACAACAGTCAAGTAGAAATAAACGATCTTAAATTTGGCAAAATAGCGGTACATGTTATCGATTTTTTGCAAAGGTAGTTTTATTAACAATTATTTAACGTAAAAAAGCCCCAACTTTTGGTCGGGGCTTTAATTTTTTTATGATTTAGATATTATAACTCGGGTTTTGGCGGATCTACTGCGCCAACCACTTTTCCTTTGTTTCTTAATACTGAATTTCCTTTACCATAAAAGAAATAAATCGCTATGCCCAGCGCCATCCAAATGGCTAATCTGATCCATGCTTCAAGAGGTAATGATGACATCAAATAAACGCAAACGATCACACCCATAATTGGAACGAAAGGCACCAATGGTGTTTTGAATGGGCGAGGCCTGTCTGGATCGGTTTTGCGCAATAACATTACACCGATACATACCAGTGAGAAAGCGAATAACGTACCTATGGATACCATATGGCCCAAATCTGTAACGGGAACGAAACCTGCAAATACGCTTACAAACAGCATGAAAAATATGTTGGTTTTGAAAGGCGTCCTGAACTTAGAGTGGATACTGCTGAAAAATTTAGGTAATAATCCATCTTTAGACATGGTATAAAATACTCTTGATTGTCCCATCAACATTACCAATATTACAGAGGTGTAACCCGCTAAAATTGCAATAATTAAACCCATTTGTAACCAGCCATAACCTGTAACTTTAAATGCTGTAGCAGCTGGAGAAGCATCACCTTTAAAAACGCTGAAAGGCACTAAACCAGTCATTACGTGAGCAAATAAAACATATAGTATAGTACAAACAACCAACGAGCCTAAGATACCGATTGGCATGCCTTTTTGTGGGTTTTTTGCTTCCTGAGCCGCTGTAGAAACGGCATCGAAACCGATAAACGCAAAGAATACCAGTGCTGCACCTGCAGCAATACCAGAAATACCGAACTCTCCTTTAACACCAGTGTTTGCCGGAATGTAAGGGGTGTGGTTTGCTGGGTTGATGAATTTCCATCCCAATGCAATGAAAATGATTACTACAGCTACTTTTACAATTACTAAAACGTTGTTAAGGCTTGCAGATTCTTTTGTACCGCGGATTAACATCAATGAAAGTAGAGAAACAATTACTACAGCAGGTAGATTAATTCCGCCACCATCTACTTCTGCAAATGATTTGGTTAAGTAGAGCGGCATTTCGAGGCCAAACTCGTGCAATAGTTTATTAAAATATCCAGACCATGAAACACCAACTGTTGCGGCCCCTAAAGCATATTCCAGAACCAGATCCCAACCGATAACCCATGCCATGAACTCGCCCATGGTTGCATAAGAATAGGTATAAGCACTTCCTGCAACAGGAATCATAGATGCAAATTCTGCATAACATAATCCTGCAAAAGCACAGCCTACAGCTGCCAATACAAATGATAAGGTTACAGCAGGTCCAGCGTGGTCGGCTGCAGCAATACCTGTTAAAGAGAATAAGCCCGCACCAATAATAGCTCCAATGCCCAATGCAACAAGGCTTGTACTACTTAGTGTCCGTTTCAGCGTGCCTTCACCGCTTTCAGCAGATTCTGCTATAAGCACATCAATAGGCTTTTTTAGATTCATAAGTTGTTTAGTCTTTTATGTTTGTTGATTTTTATGATAATAAGCGGTAAACCTAAATAAAAATTACCAAAAAGAAAAAGGGATTTTGTTAAAATCCCCCTTTCAGTTGTATTATATCTGTGATTTTAGAACTAACGCCTTAAAGTGTCGGTCGTATTTGTTAAAGTATCCGTAATTACGTTGCCCAAACTATCGGTTTTTTGCTCAATTCTGATTTCTTTTCGAACTTCTTGCTTATGTTCGCTGGCAATTGCCTTAACTGCGATGTATGGAGCGATAACTAGTGAAACAATAGACATTAATTTGATTAAAATGTTCATTGAAGGGCCCGAAGTATCTTTAAAAGGATCGCCTACAGTATCTCCGGTTACCGAAGCCTTGTGTGGTTCTGATTTTTTGTAGTGCATTTCTCCATTGATCATTACACCTTGTTCGAAAGATTTTTTGGCGTTATCCCATGCGCCACCTGCGTTGCTTTGAAAAATCCCCATCAATACACCGGTAACGGTTACACCGGCCAATAATCCACCTAAAACTTCAGGACCAAAAGTAAAACCAATAATTATTGGCGTGATTAAGGCGATAGCGCCAGGCATCATCATTTCGCGGATAGATGCTTTGGTTGAAATGGCTACACATTTTTCGTATTCTGGTTTGGCTTTGTACTCCATAATGCCAGGGATTTCCCTAAACTGGCGACGAACTTCCTGAACCATATCCATTGCCGCTTTACCCACCGCCTGGATGCAAAGGGCCGAGAAAATAAAAGGAATCATTCCACCAACAAATAATCCGGCTAAAACCGGCGCTTTATAAATATCTATCGCGGTTATACCTGCAATACCTACAAAAGCAGCAAATAATGCTAAAGAGGTTAAGGCTGCAGATGCAATGGCAAATCCTTTACCGGTAGCAGCGGTTGTATTTCCAACGGCGTCTAAATTATCGGTACGTTCGCGTACTTCTGGCGGTAACTGACTCATTTCGGCAATGCCACCTGCATTATCCGCAATTGGTCCGAAAGCATCAATTGCCAATTGCATAGCCGTAGTGGCCATCATGCCTGCTGCTGCAATGGCTACGCCATATAGGCCCGCAAAGTGGTACGATAACATAATCCCTCCTGCTAAAACCAAAATCGGAATAACAGTCGATTTCATTCCGACAGCTAAACCTGCAATAATATTGGTAGCATGTCCGGTTGATGATTGCTGGATAATAGAATTTACAGGGCCTTTGCCCATTGCGGTAAAATATTCGGTAACAATACTCATAATGGTACCCACAACTAAACCAACAATAATGGCGTAAAATACGTTTATACTGGAGAATTCATAACCACGTAAGTTTAATGTTTCTGGCAGCATCCATTTTACGATAAAGAATGAAGCTACTGCTGTAATCAAAATTGAAGACCAGTTACCCAGGTTTAAAGCCGTTTGGACATTTGATTTATCATCTTTAATGGTTACAAACCAGGTACCTATAATCGAGAATAAAATACCCAATCCGCAGATTACCATAGGCAAAAGGATAGGAGACATGCCCCCAAATTTATCTGTTACGGTAATTTCTTGTCCTAAAACCATGGTGGCCAATATGGTTGCTACATAAGAACCGAATAAATCGGCACCCATACCTGCAACATCACCAACGTTATCGCCTACGTTATCGGCAATGGTTGCTGGGTTACGCACATCATCTTCCGGAATTCCGGCTTCTACTTTACCCACTAAATCGGCACCAACATCAGCAGCTTTGGTATAAATACCACCACCTACACGGGCAAATAAGGCAATAGATTCGGCACCCAAAGAAAATCCGGTTAAAACCTCAATAGCAGTTCTCATTTCTACACTATTGGCGCTTGTTACATGAAATACCTGTAAAAAAACAATAAATAAACCGCCTAAACCTAAAACAGCAAGACCAGCTACGCCTAAGCCCATCACGGTACCGCCAGTAAACGAAACTTTTAATGCTTGTTTTAAACTTGTTCTAGCAGCCTGTGTGGTTCTAACATTCGCTTTTGTGGCCGATTTCATTCCGATATAACCTGCAGTTGCAGAAAATACTGCTCCAATAATAAAAGAGATAGAGATAATCCAGCTCGAATGCATAGGTACCCCTTTAATTTCGGTAATTGTTCCGGAGTACGCTAAAAGTGCTGCTGTAAAAACAGCGAAAATGCTTAATACCCTCCATTCGGCTTTTAAAAAGGCCATAGCACCATCGGCTATATAGCCCGCAAGTTCCTGCATGTTTTTATCACCTGCATCTTGCTTGTTTACCCAGGCGCTTTTAATCATCATAACTATAATCCCGACAAGGCCCAGCGCCGGAATACAGTAAATTAAATTGTTTTGTAAAAAATCCATAGTTAATAATTGATTTATATTTGGTTAGTTATTTATACTGTTGTGTAATTGGTTAACTGTTTAAATCGGTTAATTGTTTAATCTGTCAAACGCTCAGCGCCAAACGCTTTTCTCCAAACTACGTACTTATAAGTAGCAAGTTAATAAATTATTTTTCTTGTGATTAAAATTTTCACAACAGAGGCGAATAAATTTTTCCTCCTTAAAATAATACAACAGAACAGCATCCTATTTTCTTTTTTTTAAATAAATTAGCTCCCAAACTAAACTCAACTAAAATGAAAATTGAAAAGGAAGGTGGGCCTTCTAAAAGAAAATTAAGCCTTTTTGATGCCACCATGCTGGTAATGGGTTCAATGATCGGAAGCGGGATCTTTATTGTTAGTGCCGATATCATGCGGAATTTGGGTTCTGGTTATTGGTTGATTGTGGTTTGGTTGATCACCGGGGTGATGACAGTTGCCGCCGCAATTTCTTATGGAGAACTTTCTTCCATGTTTCCCAAAGCCGGTGGGCAATACACTTACCTGAAAGAGATTTTCGGCAAAATGATGGGGTTTCTTTACGGTTGGGGCTTGTTTACCGTAATTCAAACCGGCACTATTGCAGCTGTTGCTGTTGCTTTTGGTAAATTTACAGCCTATCTAATACCAGCTTTAAACGACGCTGCCCCAATTTTTCAAAGCGGCGGTTATAAAATTACCTGGATCCAGATTTTAGCCATCGGTGTGATTCTGCTTTTAACCTATATTAATACAAAAGGTGTTGAAGGTGGTAAAATTTTGCAGAATATTTTTACTGGGTCTAAAATTGTCGCTTTAATCGGCTTAATTATTTTAGGCTTTCTTCTGGTGAAAAACAGTTTTTGGGCAGGGAATATGAGCTTTGGCTGGGATGCTTTCAATAATCTTAAAACAGATCCGACCGGCAATTTCTTGAAATCGGGATGGGAATCCATTTCCGGAATGGCAATAATGGGGGGGATTGCAGCGGCCATGGTTGGTTCAGTATTTTCTAGTGTGGCCTGGGAAAACGTAACTTTTGTTTCGGGAGAAATCGAAAACCCTAAAAAAAATGTAGTACGTTCTATGGTTTTAGGTACCTCGGCAGTGATGATTCTTTATTTATTGGTCAATTTTATCTATCTCAATACCTTAAACAGAGATAGTATTGCCTTTGCCCTCAATGATCGGGTTGCTGTTGCAGCTTCGGAACAGATTTTTGGTAGTGGAATCGGCACAATTGTAATTGCATTGTTGGTTATGATTTCTACTTTCGGTTGTGTTAATGGAATCGTATTGGCAGGTGCAAGGGTTTTTCAAACCATGGCAAAAGATGGAATGTTTTTTAAAGCAGCATTAAAAAACAATAAAAATGGAGTTCCTGAAAGATCACTTTGGATGCAGGGCATTTGGGCATCTGCTTTATGTTTAAGTGGGCAATATGGTAATCTTTTAGACATGATATCCTTTGTTATTGTGCTCTTTTATATGATCACCGTATTTGGTGTGATTTATTTAAGGATAAAACAACCTAAACTTGAAAGACCTTACAAAACCTGGTTATATCCAGTTACGCCAATTATTTATTTATTAATTGGTGCGGCATTTTGCATTTTGCTGCTCATTTATAAACAACAATATACCTGGCCAGGACTTGTGATTGTTTTGTTGGGTGTGCCTGTCTACTTTTTTATTAATAAAAAAGAGCAGTAAAGCTAACCTGATTAAACTAGCATCTTAATGATAGAATAGATCCTGAAACAAGTTCAGGATGACGGTGCCAGATGAATAATCTACTACGAAACTCGCAGGTCTTTAAACCTTGCGAGGTTTTTTTTGCTTCTCAAATCTCATATCTAGTCTCTCAGGTCCCGTTTTTAGATTTTGAAAAGGAAGCTTCTGTGCATTTCGGTTCCGAAAGTCCCGTTATCCGCTTTACTTCTCCCGATAGAAAAAATCGGGATCGTGCCCGCTGCTACAGGGTTTAGCTCACTTAAAGCTATGCAGGAAACGGAGTGATCTAAACCCGACATGGCGGATACCGGCCTGTGTGTAAGGCCTGCAGGCGTATGAGCATGTGGCGGGACTAACATTGTAAAGAACCACAGGTTTTGCTTTTCTTAAAAAATGGTTAAACTATATTTTAAGCTTGGTGAGTTGCGACTTGTTTTCCCTAAACCCTAAACCCTAAACCCTAAACCCTAAACCCCAATTGTACGCCCAATCTCACATCTCCTGTCTGATATCTCAAATCTCTCCTGCCTAATCACTCGTTTCGAACAAAAACCGTATTTTTGCAATTAATGGGAACACTTGTAGATTCAGGTATAAAGGGATATAAAAATTACGGCACGCATTTGCGCGAAAAGTATAAAGGGCAGCGTGTATTTAAAGTGATTGTAGATGGTGGTTTTACCTGCCCCAACCGTGATGGGAGCAAAGGTTATGGTGGATGTACGTATTGTAATGTAGATTCTTTTACACCAGAGCCTTCACGTAAAAATCCAAATATTAAAGATCAGCTTGCCGAAGGCATGTTAAGGGCAAAAACCTCTTATAAAGCCGATAAGTATATTGTTTATTTTCAGCCCAATACCAATACTTATGCGCCGGTACATTATTTAAAGATGATGTACGATGAAGCTTTATCTATCAATACAGAAGATATTGTGGGTTTTGCAGTAGGTACAAGGCCTGATTGTATCGATGCTGAAAAGGTGGCTTTATTAGAAAGTTATACCGACCGCTTCGATGTAGATTTAGAAATGGGCATGGAATCTATCTATGATGAAACCCTCGATCAGATCAACAGAGGTTGCAGTCATGGCGAATTTGTCGCTGCTGTAGAACTTTTAAAAGATAGTAAGCTCGATCTGTGCGTGCATACCATTTTTGGCTTCCCCTGGGAAACACGCGAGCAGATGCACGGCTATATTCATGAAATTAACCGTTTCCCGCAAATCAAGTTTGTAAAGTTCCATCACCTTCATGTTGTAGAAGGATCTATAATGGGCGCTAAGTATAAAAAGGAACCCTTTAAATTGTTCTCTCTCGAAGAATATACCGACTTACTTTGCGAGTTAATCCCTTTATTACGTCCGGATATTGTTATTCAGCGGCTTTTTGGTATTTCGGATTGGGATTTGTTGATTGCGCCTAACTGGGGACTTAACAAATCCGCAATTCAAACCTATATGGATAAAGAAATTGAAAAAAGAGGGGTGGTTCAAGGATCTGCTTATTTTTCTTAAAAAGTTAAATTATTTAACAATTTTTTTAAAAACCCATGAAATTTCATGGGTTTTTCTGTTATAGTTCGCTTTTTTTGATCAATTTTTTATAAATTTCAGGTAAAATCGTGTAAATGATGGTTAATATGTGATTTTGTTTTTATTAAAAACTTGTATTAAAATCCCCTGTATTTTTTGTTATTTTTATTTTTAAGGTTAATTTTTGTGTTTTTTTATAAAAATCACTCGTTTTTATTAAAATATTTCAATTAAATGGTGTAAAAACTACAATATGTCGTATTTTTAGAAAAATAAATCAAGCATATTTCAATTATTTAAACAGTACAAACAAATTAAACTAAAAACTATGAGTAAATTCTCCTTTAAACAGTACGCGCCTTTTGCGATATTGATGATTGTCGCAATTTTCGCTCTATTTATTCCACTTCTTCCTAATTTTGACGAAGGCAAGTATAGTGGGCCTGACATTGCATTCATATTAATCGCAGCTGCGCTTGTGTTTTTAATGACTCCGGGCCTTGCATTCTTTTATGGTGGAATGGTTCATCGTAAAAATGTACTATCCACCATGATCAAAAGTGTGGTAGCTGCAGGAGTAATTACAGTTTTATGGACAGTAGTAGGTTTTAGTTTAGCCTTTGGAGACACCATTGGTGGTTTTATTGGAAACCCTTCAACATTCCTTTTCTTTAAAGGCGTGAACTCTGGCGCACCTCATCTTCAGGGAGGTGCAGACTTAACCATTCCGCTATCTTTATTTGCTGTGTTTCAATTAATGTTCGCCATTATTACTCCAGGTTTAGTAGTAGGTGCCGTAGCAGAGCGTATCCGTTTTACCTCATACATCTTATTTATTGTTTTATTCGCAGTATTCGTTTATTCTCCGTTAGCCCATTGGACATGGCACCCACAAGGTTTCTTGTTAAAAATGGGGGTATTGGATTTTGCTGGAGGTACCGTAGTTCATATTTCTGCTGGTATGGCTGCATTGGCTGGTGCATTGGTTCTAAAACGTAGAAAATCTCACTTAGAGCATAAAGAAGTTCCACCTGCAAATATTCCTTATGTATTAATTGGTACTGGTTTATTATGGTTCGGTTGGTTCGGTTTTAATGCAGGTTCTGCATTAAGTGCAGGTAGTTTAGCTGTTTCTGCATTTTTAACTACAAATACCGCTGCTGGTGCTGCAGGTTTATCGTGGATGTTCTTTGATGTTGCAAGAGGTAAAAAACCTTCAGTTTTAGGTTTTTGTATCGGTGCAGTAGTTGGTTTGGTAGCCATTACGCCAGGTGCAGGTTTTGTAAGCATTTCATCAAGTATATTTATTGGTGCTATTGCCGCGGTTATCTCAAACCTTGTGGTTTCTTGGAAACAAAAAACCAGCTTAGATGATACATTAGATGTTTTCCCTTGTCATGGTGTTGGTGGTATCGTTGGTATGTTGTTAACCGGTGTTTTCGCTACTAAAACGGTAAATGCTGCTGGTGCTGATGGTTTGTTTTATGGCAACCCGGAGTTCTTTGTAACACAATTAAAAGGTGCGGTAATTGTAATTATATTCAGTTTCGTTGTATCATTCGTAATTTTCAAACTGGTAAATCTTATTAACCCAATCAGGGTATCAGATGAAGAAGAAGAAATGGGCCTTGATGCATCTCAACACGATGAGAAATACTCTCAAGGTACCTTATTGGTTGAAGAAAGAGCGATCTATATCGAAAAAAACAGTCCATTAACAGAACCAATTTCTTAAGGATTTTATAATATCTAAACCCAAAATAAGCTCAAACATGAAGAAACTTTTAACCGCTATTTTTGCAATGGCCAGCATTACGTGTGCCCTGGCTCAAGAGACCACTACATCACCACTTGAAATTTCAGGGTCGGTAGATACGTACTTTAAATATGATTTTGCTAAAAATCCATTAAATGGAAAAACATCTTTCGTAACTGATCACAACTCAGTATCGTTAGGTATGATTGATATTGCTTTAAAGAAAAAAACAGGTAAGGCCTCATTTGTTGGAGAGCTTTCTTTTGGCCCGAGAGGACAATCGCAATCTATTCCTGATGCGGCAGCCGGAGGTTCGTCTTTTAATATTCAAAACTTATATGTTAACTACGATTTTACCGATCAGTTTAGTATGACAGCAGGTTACATGGGTACATTCATTGGGTATGAGGTAATCTCTCCAGTTGGAAACTTTAACTATTCTACTTCATACCTGTTTACCAATGGTCCATTCCAAAATGCGGGAATTAAAGCCACTTATAAATTCAGCGATAAAGTAAGTTTAATGGCTGGTTTATTTAACGATTGGAATGTTTATTCTGCTTCGAGAGGTGTTTCGGCTATCGGTGGCCAATTAATGGTTGCTCCTGTTGAAGGCTGGACCGCTTACATCAACGCCTTATCAGGAGCTGGTTTTGGCGGGTATGGAACGATTATCGATTTAACCACTTCATATCAAATTACAGAGAAATTTAAATTGGGTTTAAATGCAGCCAATTATGATATCAAAGATAGTTCGGTTCCGGGAAGTTACGCAGGCGCAGCATTATACCCTCAATTTGCTGTATTGGATGCAGTAACTTTAGGTTTAAGAGGTGAGTACTTTAAATTTAAAGCCGCAGGTGCAGTTCCGGCTACTGCTTTTACTGCAGTAACGCTTACTGCAAACATTAAATCTGGTGGTTTAACCTTTATACCAGAAGTAAGATTAGACCACAACAGTGATAAACCATTCTTTAAAGCAGGTGGAGCTGCGGCACCAAATGGTGGCCAGTTCTCTTTAGCAGCTGTTTACGCTTTTTAAGAAAATAAAATTGTTAATATTAAGCCGTCCCGATGTAAATAGGGACGGCTTTTTTGTACCTTTAAATAATTAGATTTGCCTGTTAACCGATTTCAAATGAAACATCTTCTTTTTATTATTCTTGCTCTTTTTTCAATTAAATTATCCGCGCAGCAGAAACAGTTTTCTAAGGATGATAACGGTAAATTTATTTATTATCAGGTGGTAGATTCGCAATTGATAAGCAAAGATACTTTACTACAAAGAGCCAAATCTTTCGTTAATGTTGCTTATAAAAAATCGATGATTCAGGAAAGTAATACCGACTCTTCTGTTTTAGCCAAAGGAACGATGGTAATTGATAAAACAATTTTAGTGGCGGGCCATCCAAGTGGAGAAGTAAGTTATAGTTTCGTTTTTGAGGCACGTAACGGGAAATATAGGTTTTGGTTAACGGATATGCTGTATATCCCGTACCAGAGAGATCGTTATGGGAATTTTGTGCCAACTACAAAAATTGGTGTGCCTTTAGAGCGTACACCTGGTAAATTGGGTGCTGGCGCATGGAAGGATATTTTAAATAGTGCCTATAACAAAATTGAAAAATTTGGCGATGAGTTCAAAAAATATTTGGCCACCAATAGGGTAGAGAAAACCAAAAAGAAAGCTGAAACCATTTCTACTAAAAAATGGTAATTGTAGTTCAGCCTAAAATTTACCAAACAATTCTTCTACTTTCTGATAGCGGAAGTTAAAAATTTCATTGATTTTATTATTTACGATCAAGGCATTTGCCATTGCGCCAATTGGTCCCCAGCCAATACTGTAATGCAAAGTATCGTGCATTACTACACCACCGTCTGCTTTTTCGAAATGATGCTGGTGATGCCAAAATGCAAAAGGCCCAAATCGTTGCTCATCGATAAAATATTCCTTATCCTTAACGTGCGTGATCTCCGTTACCCAGTTTAATTTAATACCGAACAAGGGCGAAATCTCGTAGGTGATGATCAGGCCGGGATACATTTTAGCATTGACCATATTTGGTGAGGTTACATCAAAGGTCATATCTTGTGGTGTAATTTCAGCCAGGTTCATTGGTGAAGAGAAAAAATCCCATGCGATATCCAGATCAACGGGGAGTTTTTGAGTAAATTCTAATCTGTAGGTTTTCAAGATCTTTTTTAAAGCACAACAACAAAGATGCAGTTTTGTTGAGGATAGTTTAGGTTTAACCGCAAAGTTCGCAGAATGAAGGCGCAGAGATCGCAGAGTTGGGCGTAAAGATATTCATCATCCCTACTGGAATGCAATAAAAAAACTGCCAACTACAGTAATCTACGATAACCTAAATTGCAGATTTCTTGGCCGTGCCGGAAATGAGGGTAACTGGCTTCTCACCCCAGACTTTCGGACTTCCTGCCTAATGCACCATTTTATCGGCACAGGTAGAACTGGCAAATGCTTCTGGTTTAGCTTTAAAGATAAAGCCCATACTTAAAATATAACCCATGGCATCATTAAGCGCTTTGTTCGATTTAAACGATGGACTGGTGTTGATATCGGCATGTACTTCAAGCGCTACATCATAAATATCAAGTAAATCGCAAATGGAATAAGCTGTTTCGATAGACTTTTGTACTTCCATCAACATTCTTTCTTTAATGCTTACCTGTTGTGTGCTTTTTTCCTGGTGGATATACATAAAACCGCCATGATGTTCTCTTAACAGCACAATTACTGTTGCAAAATCGGTTACTGCGCCTTTTACCTGCGAATCGGTACCGATGCAAACTTTAAGCTTAAAGCCGTTTTGACTTTCTCTGATAATCGCGTTTTCTACTTCTTCGAGGATTGAAGATTGAATAATTTCACCACTAAATTTTTTCCACGTCATACATTTGTGTTTTTTGAGGTTAATTCCAAAGGAATCCCTTTGGGACGAATGGTAATCAGGTTTTTATAAAAATAAGTGCTAAAAATTAAATATGTGTTAAGGTTAGATTGTTTATTTGCTAACAAAAAGTTAGTTATCAACAAGTTAGTGATAATAGTTTAGATGAACTTATTATTTGTTGAAACAAATTATTATTCGGTCCGTTAATATTTGTACATTCATTAAAAATTCTTAATTATGAGAGCAGAATTAATTCAAGAGCTCCAGTTATTACAAAATAGCAGAGCGAATAAATTTGCAGATGAACTGGCTGACAAGATCTTATCTTCGGTTGATGCCGTTAACGAAAAAGTGCTGTCATCAATGTCTAAACGTGGCAACATGTTAATGTTGCTCGAGAAAAGATTAAACTTTTCTACCCTGCGGAAACTTAGAAAAAGATTTTTCAAGCCGTAACTAAGGCTGTAGTTCTGGGCGTAAAGAGAAATGATTACCTTTATGGCGGAATGATAGAAAATGCCTTAAAAAAATTAAATATTACTGCACTCAATGAGATGCAGGAGTCTTCTGTAAAAGCAGCCAAGACTGGTAAAGATGTAATATTGATTGCGCCGACGGGTTCAGGGAAAACGCTGGCCTTTTTATTGCCATTACTTTCCAACCTAAAAACCGGAGTAAAAGGGGTGCAGGCCTTGGTTTTGGTTCCGTCGAGAGAACTTGCCTTACAGATAGAGCAGGTTTTTAAACAAATGGGTACTTCATTTAAAGTAAACTGCTGTTACGGTGGCCATGCCGTACGGATAGAAAAAAATAATCTTGCGCATCCACCTGCCGTCCTGATCGGAACACCTGGTCGGATAGCTTACCATTTAGAGCATCAAAACTTTGACGAATCTTTTATTGAAACCTTAGTTTTAGATGAATTTGATAAAGCGCTGGAGTTTGGCTTTGAGCAAGACATGTCTTACATCATTGGCTCGCTGCTTTCGCTAAAACAACGTATACTTACCTCTGCTACCAAAATGGAAGAAATTCCGGCTTTTGTAAAGTTGAATATGCCTGTTGCAGTCGATTTTTCAAAAAATGTCGAGGCAAAACCAGATCTAAAGCTTAAAAAAATAACTGCACCTGCAGCCGATAAGTTAGATTACCTTTTCAGATTATTGAGTAAAATAGGTAGTAAAAATACATTGGTTTTCTGTAACCATAGGGAAACAGTAGATCGGATAAGTGATTTACTTTTCGAAAATGGTTTAGGTCACGATGTTTTTCATGGTGGGATGGAACAGTTCGATCGAGAAAAAGCATTACTTAAATTTAGAAATGGTAGCCATCGGATTTTAATCACAACTGATCTCGCTGCCCGTGGTCTCGACATTCCTGAGGTGGAACATATTGTGCATTATCAATTGCCCTATACTGAAGATGCTTATATCCATCGCAATGGTAGAACGGCAAGGATGCACGCTAAAGGAACCGCTTATGCCATTTTGACTACAGAAGAGCACTATAAATATTTACCAGATGATATTGAGGAGGAAGTCTTATCTGAAAAGTATAAATTACCAGAAGCCAGCGATTGGGTAACTTTATACATTGCACATGGTAAGAAAGATAAAATTAACAAAATTGATATTGTAGGTTTATTTTTGCAAAAAGGTAATTTAACAAAAGAAGATCTTGGCCTGATAGAAGTTAAAGATACGACCAGTTATGTGGCGGTTAAAAGAAGCAAAGTAGAAAAATTATTGAAAGCATTAAGCGGCGAAAAAATTAAAGGAAAAAAACTTAAATTAGAAGTAGCGAGTTAGTTCGATAAGTCAGCAGTCTGGAGTCCGAAGTCTGAACGTTTTGCAACATTTTAACTTTCAAACAATGCAACTTACAACATTCACTAATCCAATTCTTCTACAATTCAAACATTAAAGATGAGTAACAACGATATATTAAAAAAACTAAGGGTAGCCTTATCATTAAAAACAGAGGATATTATAACCATTTGCGACCTCGTTGGGTTTAAGGTAACCAAGGCGGAGCTGGGTGATATTTTCAGAAATGAAGACCATGAGAATTTTAAACCTTGCGGCGATCAGATTCTGCGTAATTTTTTAAATGGTCTTGTGATTTATAAAAGAGGTCCGAGGGATGAAAAAAAGCAATAATTTATGCTTTTTAATATTTTTTATACTGATCACACTTTCTTTTAACGCTCTCTCTCAGTCTCAGTTTAAAATAAGTGGTAATGTAATCGATTCTTTGAAAAAGCCTGTTGAGGGCGTAAGTATCCGATTAATTACTGATAAAGATACCTTGCGCTCAACTTCTGATGCGAAGGGAAACTTTGCATTCGCAAAAGTAACCCGAAATAAATTCTACCTTACCATTACTGCATTGGGCTACAGGCCGTTTGCTTCTATTTACGAAATCGAATCTTCGAAAAAAAACTCCGTTTTAGAACCCATTATGCTCAAGATGGAAACGATCCGCCTCGAAGATGTGGAGGTTAAAATAAAAGTAGACCCCATTAAGATCAAGAAAGATACTATCGAGTATAACGCTGCGGCCTACGCCGTAAGAGAAAACGATAAAGTGGAAGATCTGTTAAAACAACTGCAAGGCATTGAGGTTGACGAAAAAGGTGCTGTTACCGCCATGGGAAAAAAAATGACCAAGTTGCGGGTAAATGGCGAAGATTTTTTTACCAGTAATGTAGAAGATTACATCAGGCAGCTACCCGCCGATATTATTGCTAAACTACAGGTGATTGAGGATTACGGTGATGAGGCCAATTTTACAGGTATAAAAGTGGGTACGCCACAAAAAATGTTGAACTTGGTTACTAAACCTGGCATGGATAAAGGTGTTTTTGGCGGAGTAAATATGAGTTCTGCCACCAATAACGCACATAATTTAGGCGGGAACGGTAGTATATGGAAAAAAACGAAGCAAATTGGTTTTGGAAGCCGTTATGGGATTACGAATAATGAGTTTGCCAAAATGAACAATGGAGGTGTAAATGGTAATATCAGAGACAAAATTTCGAAGGAATTTAGCTTTAATGGCGGCTATCATTTTAGTAATGGAGTTAATAAATCTATTCAGAGTAATTACCTCGAAACGTTTAATCCGCAGGGAACAATATTCGATTTAAGAGAAAGTACCAACAATTCCAGATCGCTAAACAATAACATCAACCTCGGTTTAAATGGAGCCACAAAGAAGAATTATTTTAATATTTCGCTTAACGGGGCTTTGGCCAATACCCGTAACGATGCGTTTTCTACTTCCAATAAAACAGGGTTTATCAAACAGGATCTATTGTCTAATTCGGGTTCACGGAACAGTAATCCTAATGTTAATGGAAGTATCAATTGGTCTAGGCGGTTGGCCAATAATAAGCGGTCGTTATCTATGGGATTTAATTTCGGCACAAGCGAAGGAAACTCAAACAGTACAATTAATGATAATATAAGGTACTACAACGAAACCACCAACGTACTGGTTAAAGATTCTTTACTGAACAGATTAGTTGATAATAATACCTCGAACTCCAATTTTGGGGGCAATTTCCAATTTTCCAATTCATTAAAAAAGCCAAACGACAGTACAGGATATAGTTTTATTAACCTGTCTTACCGCTTTTCGGTTAACAGGAGCCGCAATTTGCAAACTACAACGGTTACCAATCCGTTGGGGAACAGTTTTGTTGTTGATTCGCTGGGGCAGGATTATGTATCAAATTTTATCAATCAGAATTTTAGTATTGGTTTTAATACCAATGCGAAGCGGATCAGTTATAATTTAGGGCTTAATTTTTCGCCCAGCATTATTATCGGTAAATACCAGAACACAGGGCAAGAGCTAAAAAACTATCAGTTAAACTTTTCGCCATCTGCCAATTTAAGTTATCAGATTAAAGATAATGGGAATTTGAGTTTTGGCTATAATGGTTACACCAGTTCGCCCGATTTTAATAAACTACAACCCATTAAAAACAATAACGATGTACAGAATCTGATTATCGGTAATCCAGATCTGAAAGCAACTTCGAGCCATACTGCCGATTTTAGCTATAATCAATTTGACCTCAAATCGGGATTGAGTATTATGGCAGGCTTATCAGGAACTTTTGCTTTTAATAGTGTTGTAAGCAATACGGTTTTTCTTCGGGATACACTGAACAGCTTGAAGCAGCAAACTACCTACGAGAATGTAAATGGTGTTTATAATGTTGGGGGGAATTACTCGCTCAATAAACGGTTAATGACCAATAAACTGTCGCTCTCCATTAATGGAAATGTTGCCTATAACCACAATGTTTTTTATACCGAAAATGTATTAAACCGGAGTAGTGGAATTAACGTTTCGAATGCTTTTAGGTTTAACCTGAATGAGAAAAAATATTCTTTTAATACCAGTGTATCATATAGCTTTAGTTCAAACACTTACGCTGTAATGAACCAGAATATTAAAAATATACAGGTTTTGGCTTTAAGTGGCAGTGCCAGTTGGATTCCAAATAACCGGTTTAGGGTAAATGCATCGGCCTCTAAAAGTTTAAATTTTGGCTATAACCTATATGCCGGCAACCCATTATTGGTGAACATGGGGTTGAATACTTCTTTCTTAAAGGACAATAAACTCCTTTTTTCTCTCCAGGCGAACGATCTGTTTAATCAGGGAGCACTTTTTAGCACCAGTATTACCAATAATTCCATCTCCGAAAACAGAACACGGTTTATCAGCCGCTTTGTGCAGGCAACATTAGGTTATAACCTCAGCCAGTTTGGAAATAAAAGAAACAAAGCGAATGTAAATTTAAGCGGAGTAGAATTTAATTAATCCGGAATTAGTTAGTTTAGCGTTTTGTTTCTAATTGAATATTCTATGAAAAGTAAAACCCTAATCTTTTTTTTATCGGTCTTAGCAAGCAGTTCATTTGCACAGCTGAAGACAGATTCGTTAAGTAATAAACCTAAAAAAGAGAATTTTGCTGATGACTGGGCTGCGCTGAGCAAGTACCAGAAAGAAAATGAACTTTTACCGCCACCAACCAGAAAAGAAAAAAGAGTTGTTTTTTTAGGAAGTTCGATATTCGAATTCTGGAAGCAAAAAGATCCCGAATATTTTAAAGATAAACCTTATCTGGATAGGGGGATAAGCGGACAGATTTCGCCACAACTGCTCATCCGTTTCAGGCAGGATGTAATTAACCTTAAACCTAAGGTAGTGATCATTTTAGCGGGGAGTAATGATATAGCCGGCAATACAGGCCATGTTACCAACGACAAGATTATGGATAACATTAAATCGATGGCAGAACTGGCGAGGTTGCATCACATTAAAGTGATACTCTGTAAATACTTGCCTGTTTACGAATATCCATGGAATAAGCGCATTAAAGCAGCCGATAGCATTGTGAATTTAAATGAAAAAATTGTGGCCTACTCCAAAGAAAGAAATTACACCATTTTAGATTATTGGACACCGCTGGTAGATGAACGAAAAGGGCAGCGTGCCGAATTAACGGTTGATGGCGTTCACCCAAACCTGGCTGGTTATAAAATAATGGAAGATGTAACAGAAGTTGCGATCAAAAAAGCATTGAGGAATCGGCATTAATCGATAAAACCCTTTCGACTCCACTATCATTGACGTTATTTTGCAAGTCGCTATTAAGCAGTATTTTAATCGATTTTGGATTTCAATCTAGCTGGGCCATAGCACTGTATCCCCGTTCTACTTAAATCCGGCCTAACAAATTTTTCGGGCTGCACTGTTCTGGCTGTACAACTGACTTCAAAAGAAAACGGCGAAACCCTCATGAATGCAGCTGAAAACTATAATACAAATGAATAAATTTTCAGCCGGCATTTTTTGTTTTTTCATGGGCTTTTATGTTTTCAACGGCATTCAAGCTAGCTATGCTGGTCTTTTTGATGCCAAAAAGAAAGAGCCCTTCGGCGGCGAGCCGAGGCAAGACCTTGCCTTAGGGCAAACGAAATCAATTAAACGTCACTCATATAGATTTTTATATAATAAATTATCCCTCAGGGTGACAAAGGGTGAGGGTATTCCCAGTTTTCTGCAAATCTGTGACTAAATAGTCCTTTTAGAAAGTTCGTCATCTCGGCAGAAGCGCAGCGAAATGGAGAGATCTATAAACAAATATATACTCAAAGATTTCTCGACTTCGTTGCACTCCACTCAAAATGACGATACCTTGAAACTCATTACGCTTCGCTTTCATAAACTTTCAATAATATTTGAAAGTTTAATAATGTTTGTTTAGCTTTACATCGTGAAAGGAAAAGAATATAACAATTTAAAAATGTCTTAAAAGAGGCTTGTTTTTTTAATCTATATTTTCAATTTTTCTTGAAAGTTAAATAATTAAAAGCTGTTGGTTATGGATTACAATATACTCGGCTATGGCATCTTTATTACGGTTATCGTATTCATCATTGTAGTGGTTGGCAAAATCTGCTACCGGAATGGAAATATCTTTGTGGCCGAATTAATTCCCGACCATTTGGATCTCTGTCAGCAGATTAATAAATCATTGCTGGTTTCTTATTATCTGGTGAATATTGGCTACTGCGCCATGACATTGGTAGGCTGGGAGACGATCATTTCTCCGCAACAATTAATCGAGGTTATGGCTGTAAAAGTGGCCACCATTGTATGCATCCTCTCTGTTCTTCATTATTTAAATATCTATTTGCTCACCAATACCATTCATAAATTAATAAAATAACAATCTAAAATTTTCAATTATGGAAACGACAAAAATTTTAATCGGCTATGCAGTTTATTTACCAGTTGCACTTTTTTTAACTTTTTATGTTTCAAAAACGCTGTTCAAAAACAGTAAGGTATATATGTTGGATATTTTTAAAGGAAGGGAAGAGATTGCCAACGCAACGAACAAACTCTTCGAAACAGGTTTTTACCTGTTGAATATAGGTTTTGCCCTGCTTATTATGAAGATTACCGTCAGTGCTAATGATTACCGTCATTTAATTGAAGCTTTGAGTGCCAAGATTGGTGGTTTTGCAGTTTATCTCGGGATTATGCTCTTTATCAACCTGTACTTTTTTTTTAGAGGGAAACGCAAAGCGAAAGAAAACCAGAGGCCTGCTCCATTTCAACCAGCATAAATTTATGAGAGATCGTCATTCCCAACTAGATTGGGAATCGTAATGCAGTAAGCTTTAAGATTCCCGTATGCGCGGGAATGACGGTGACGTTAAAAAATAATTTCAAAATTACGCCTCAAAACAAAAAAGTCCCGATGAAAATCGGGACTTTAAATTAATTCAATTTTTTATATCTGATGCGTTTTGGCGTAACATCACCCAAACGTTTTTTGCGGTTTTCTTCATAATCTGAATAGTTTCCTTCGAAGAAATAAACTTCTGAGTTACCTTCAAAAGCAAGGATATGCGTACAGATCCTATCTAAGAACCACCTATCGTGACTGATTACTACTGCACAACCGCCAAAGTTTTCTAAAGCTTCTTCCAGTGCACGCAAAGTATTTACGTCGATATCGTTGGTTGGCTCATCCAATAGCAATACATTGGCTCCTTTTTTCAAGGTAATGGCCAAGTGTACACGGTTACGTTCACCTCCTGATAGGATGCCTACTTTTTTCTGCTGATCGCCACCATTAAAGTTGAACTTTGAAACATAGGCACGTCCGTTAACGGCTTTAGTACCCAGTTGGATATTGTCCAATCCATCAGTAATATTTTCATAGACGGTTTTATCGGCATCTAAATCATTGTGCATCTGATCTACATAACCCAACTCAACGGTTTCGCCTACACGGAAAGTACCAGCATCGGCTTCTTCCTGTCCGGTAATTAAACGGAACAAAGTGGTTTTACCTGCACCATTTGGACCGATAATACCCACAATACCTGCCGGCGGAAGAGAGAAGTTTAAATTATCGAACAATACTTTGTCGCCATATGCTTTGGTAACGTTTGTTGCTTCAATTACCACATTACCCAAACGAGGGCCTGCAGGAATGAAAAGCTCCAATTTATCTTCTCTTTCTCTACCATCTTCTGAAGCTAACTTATCGTAATTGGCTAAACGTGCTTTAGATTTTGCATGACGTGCTTTTGGTGCCATACGTACCCATTCTAACTCACGCTCTAATGTTTTCTGGCGTTTGCTCTCTGTTTTCTCTTCTTGCGATAAACGTTTTGCTTTTTGATCTAACCAGCTGCTGTAATTTCCTTTCCATGGAATACCTTCACCGCGGTCTAACTCTAAAATCCATCCGGCAACGTTATCTAAGAAATACCTATCGTGGGTAACTGCAATAACGGTTCCTTCGTAATTTTGTAAGAATTGCTCTAACCAATCGATACTTTCGGCATCCAAGTGGTTGGTAGGCTCATCCAATAATAATACATCAGGATGTTGAAGCAATAAACGGCACATGGCCACACGACGGCGCTCACCGCCTGATAGTACACCGATTTTAGTATCAGGATCAGGACAACGTAAGGCATCCATAGCTCTCTCCAGTTTCGAATCGATTTCCCATGCGCCTAATGCATCAATTTTATCCTGAAGCTCGCCTTGTCTGGCCATCAGTTTATCCATGGCATCAGGATCAGAGTAGTTTTCCTCTAAGCCGAAAGCTTCATTTACTTCTTCGTACTCTTTTAAAATAGCAGTTACTTCGGCAACACCTTCTTCAACCACCTCGCGAACGGTTTTTTCAGGATCCAAAATTGGCTCCTGCGCCAAATAACCCACCGAATAACCTGGTGAGAAAACCACTTCACCCTGGTAAGATTTATCTAAACCGGCAATAATTTTTAAAAGTGATGACTTACCAGAGCCATTTAAACCGATAACCCCGATTTTGGCTCCGTAAAAGAAAGAAAGGTAAATATTTTTTAAAACCTGTTTTTGTGGAGGGTAAATTTTATTTACACCTGCCATTGAAAAGATTATTTTTTCGTCAGACATTATAATGTATTGTTTTTTAAGTAGTTTAATGCTAAGATTGATATTAAAGAAAGGTTAACAGTTTTTCTTACAGACTGATTTTACCCAACCAAATAATGGCTACGCCAAAATTGCTTACAAAGATAAGAACAACAAGTCCATTACAAAGTGCTTTATGATTATACTTTAATAAACTTTTAGCCTCAGAAGTACAGATTAACACGAAATGGTTTTCTGCATTATGCCAACTAATGAACCTATGTACCATAATTTAAGCAACGGATAAATTCTTAGTAGATACCGTAAACAATAGTTAAAACAAAAGCCTTTCAATCCTGAAAGGCTTTTGTTTCTGATGATATGAGATTTGTTTTTTCTAAGGATTTTGAGATAAATTAGGATTTTTATCTCTTTCGGTTTGTGGGATGAAATAAATTACCCGCGCATCAGTTGGGTTAATGGTTTGATTAACAGAACCGTTAATGGTAGAGTGTGTGCCTGGGTAATCTCTTACCACTGGGCGGTTATTTCTAAATAAGTCATAAGCCCGCTGACCTTCAAAAGCCAGTTCTAACCATCTTTCTTCCAATACGATATCTAAAATACTGTGCGTTGGCGTAACATCAGCCAAAGTATATGTCGGGATTCCTGCACGGGTTCTAATTACATTCACATCATCTAAAGCCAATTGAGTATTGTTCAGCTTAGCATTGGCTTCTGCTCTGTTTAAATACATTTCTGCCAAACGTAGGTAAACTGGCGATGTTAAGTTAATGACACCTTCCTGTAGGTTGTTTTTATTTACATAATAAATAGGTGCAGCAGGGGTTAGTTTTGTATTTAACTGTTGTACACCATTTACGATTAAAGGTGAGATAAAGCTTTTTCTTTTATCCTGAGGATATTTATTAAGGAAATTGTAATACTTTACAGAAGCATATATCTCTCCCCATCCACTTTCTCCCTGGCCGAGTGCATTACCGTTGGCATCACCACTATAGTATAACGACCCAATAGCTGAATAATCATAATTCTCCGTTTTGGTGTGTTTGATGGCAAAAATATTTTCGGTGTTTTTTTCCGGATCTCCTCTGAAATAGGTTTGATAGGCGGCGTCCTGCATCAATTGATATTTGTTTGAACTAATAACCAAATTGGCATATTCTATAGCTTTAGCATTGTTATCCATGTAAAGATAAACCCTTGATAGGAGGGCATAAGCAGCCAGTTTTGTGGCAAAACTATTGCTTTTCTCTACGGTGATACATTGTGCAGCTTTTAATAAATCAGCGATTACAAAATCGTATACCTGGGCAACTGTACTTCTCTTAATTATGGCGGCATCGGTTTCACTTACTGTTTCGCTCAAAATTGGAACTCCAGGATTGGTGGTTGGATTCTGTGCATATGGCCTTCCAAACATCCGGACTAAATTAAAATGTAACATTGCCCTGAGGAATAGGTTTTCGCCTTTAACCTGTAGTAAATCTGCCGATGAACCATCTGGTATGAGCTTAATAATTTTGTTTGTTGCAGACGCCACATAATAGGCTTGCTGAAAATAAGTAGTGGCATTAGCAGAGTTTACCAGATGAGTATACTTATATAGATTGGTTACATCGCTTGATGAGTTTTGCCCCTGAGCCACTTCATCAGAAGGAAGTTCGGCTAGCCAATGGTAATTGTTTTCGTAGTTTAAGGATTTTAAGGTAGCATAATTGCCCAAAGTGGCTGTTCGCATACCATCAATTGTAGTTAATAGTCCACTATCTTCAGCTTTATCAGACGGGAAATAAGTTTTACGACATGCAGGAGCAGTAAGAATAACGCTAGCTACAATGGCGATTTTTATGATGTGATTATGGTATATTTTCATATTAATATTAATTTTAGAATGTTAGGTTAACTCCAAAGACAAATCTTCTGCTGGTTGGATATCTGAAAGACGATACACCACCAGTAAGATCAACTTCGGGATCTACACCTGAAAACTTGGTGGCCGTAAATAAGTTATCACCACTAACATATAAACGGGCTGCATTTATTGATGCCTTTTTTAACCAGTTGGTAGGCAGATTGTAGCCTACGGTTACATTCCTCAATCTTAAATAACTTCCATCCTCTAAAAAACGGGTAGAGCTTTGGTGCGATTGAAGATTACCTCCAAATTTAGCCTGTGGATGAGTAGCATCGGTTTGGCCAGGGGTTGTCCACCTTACCGAACCTTTAGGTAATACCTGTTGATTATAACTTTCGTACACCCCGTCGTTATCGAAATAGAAACGACTATCATTATACACCCAGTTGCCGTAAACAAAATTTAGAAAGGCCGAAAGGGTAAAGTTTTTATAAGCCAATGTATTCGTTAATCCGCCACTAAATTTTGGTGCTGACGATTTACCTGTATACTGTCTGGTAGCTTGGTTATAAGTACTGGTTACACCGCTAGGATCATCTAATTTTTCCCAAAGTGGTTTACCATCTGCTGGGTTTACACCTGCCCATTTTTGCATATACCATTCATCCATATCGTGCCCCAAGCCTATTGGTTGTGTACCAGTATTTACCACCAATAAACCTTGATTCAACTCCATAACTTTGTTACGGTTAAAAGATATATTAAAACTGGTTTCCCAATTAAAGTCTTTTTGCTGGATGTTTTTAGAATTAATGGTTAGTTCAAGCCCTCTGTTTCTTACCGAACCTATATTTCTTCTAATGCTTCCATAACCTACTGTTGAGGGAAGTGGAACCGCAAATAACAGATCGGAGTTACGTTTGTCATAGGCATCAATAGTAATGTCGATACGTTTAAATAATCCAAAATCTAAGCCTAAATTGTACGCTCTCGATTTTTCCCAAGTCAAATCTGGATTGGCTATTTGGGTAGGGAAAGCGCCTGTTTGACCATTGTATGATGCTCCAGCGTTTAAATTATACAATCCCAACGATTGATAAAAACCATCAGGGCTATCGTTTGTTGTAAAGCGTTGATTACCAGTAGTACCAAAACTGGCTCGTAGTTTTAGAAACGTAAGCGTGGTATTGCTCTTTAAAAAATCTTCATTAGATAAAATCCATGATGCGCCTGTCTGGTAAAAAGTTGCAGCAGGGTTGTTTTTTCCAAATCGGGAAGAGTATTCATTTACTATCGAAGCAACTAGGTAATACTTGCCCTGATAACTATAATCGGCCTGCGCCAGGTATTTTATATTTTGATACTGATCGTACCTCCCTGTTGGTTTATTGGTGATGTCGGTTGCTGTATTTAATGCATCCATCCCAGCTGGTAAACCTTTAGCGGTAATTCCACTTTCATCGTATTTGTAACCTTCTATCTCCGCAACACCTAAAACACTCAGGCTATGATTGCCTAAATTTACGTTGTATTTAATTCTGTTCGATGATAAGAGTGTAGTAGAAAATGTATTACCTAAAGATACTGTTCCAAGGTTTGTTGCGCCGCTCTGACTTCTTCTGTCATAATAATTATTCGATCTGCCGTTGGCAATGGTGGCCCTGTTATAACTGGAAAGCGTTAGGTTTTTGAGTAGATCATAATCCAGGTTTATATCGCCTGTTGTGGCATAACTTCTTGCTTTTGAGTAATTGTATTGTAAGCTCTGTAAAAAGTTTGAGCGGTCTCTACCTTTCCAGGAAGGAATACTACGTGGATCCGTTGGAATGCCATCGGTCTTGTAAGCAGGATCGTATGGCATATTTAAATAAGCTTGATAAACGGCACTTTCAGGGTTATAATTATCATTAATCACAATTCCACTTAATAAGGCTGTTAATTTTAATTTTTTAGTGAGCTGTGAGGTAAGGTTAGCCCTTAAGCTATACTGCGTTTTATCATTGTTTATTAAAGTACCTTCTTCTTTAAAATAATTACCTGAAATATAAAATTGGGTTTTCTCACTCCCTCCAGATGCGGTTAGGGTATGGTTATTTACCATTGCTGTTCGAAAAGCCTCATTCCACCAATCGGTATTGGTATTTAGTACCGAAGCAGCTGGTGGTGTAGTAAAGAAAGATTTCTGGTAATCGTAAAGTTGCTGGGCATCCATTAGCTTAAAGTTACCAGTAGTAGCCTTTGCAATACCAATGGTAGAGTTTAGACTGAATCTGGTTTCTCCTGCTTTTCCTTTTTTGGTAGTTACAATAATAACACCGTTGGCAGCCCTAGATCCGTATAAACCTGTAGCAGCGGCATCTCTCAATATTGTAATATTATCCACATCGGCCGGATTATAAGTACCACCAATGTTTCCATCAACCACAATTAGTGGTCCTGTACCTGCATTGATACTGCCTACACCTCTTACCACTACATTCGATCCAGCTGTCGGATCGCCAGAGGCAGAACTCGCCACTACACCAGGCGCTTTACCTTGTAAGAGGTTGCCAAGGTTTACTGAGGTTACATCATTAAGCTGAGAGCCGCTTACGGTAGTTACTGCACTAGAAATTTCTGATTTCTTCTTTGTAGTATAACCTACAACGGTTACGGCGTCTAACTCAGTAGATTGATCTACTAACGAAACATTTACAGAAGTATTTGTGCCAACTTTAACGGTTTGCGTAGTAAAGCCTAAAGCTTTAAACTCCAGGGTACTCTCATTATCAGCACTAATAGCATATTTTCCATTTGCGTCTGTTTGTACGGCAGTTTTTGTGCCCAGCACGGTTACGGTAATTCCGGGAAGCGGGAGCTTTTTACTGTCGGTTACCGTACCAGAAATAGTACGGTTTTGTGCCTTTACCGCGAAAATACACGCAATAAGGGAAATCATTAAAAGAAATCTCTTCATGTTTTTTAGTTTTAGATTAGTTGTTATTTGTTATCTGTTGAGGAGCATTAACAGATTACGGAGGGCTAAAAATTATTCTTAGTTTCATTAATAAAATACTTTTTAGTAAAATGATTATTACTAAACTATAACCATAAAAGTCAAGATCAAATCGCGAATGCAGCGCAAACGTTTGTTTGAAACATGTTTGTAATAAAGGGTGTGATTGCTATTTAGGGCTTTTTTGGAATGGATAAAGGCTATGGGGCTACTACTTGAAATAATATTAAGCGCAAACGTTTGCCTCTCTATGGTTTAATAGTAGATTTTAAAAAACGGGATGGGTTTTTTGAACAAAAAAATTAAATAATTAATTGCGCTTATTGTTTTTTTGATTACTCGGGTATTGTGAGTAAATGATAGATTTGTTTGTAGTTTTTATCTGAATTTTAGAGATTTTACTGTGTTTTGTCTGTTTTTTCTTGAAAATAATCGAATAATAAGTGCCATTTAAAAAAAAAACAGAAAATTTATGTTAATTACCTTATGGAATTAGAGAATGAAATTTTAACCCCCGTTTTTTATTTAATTTACACAAGCATAGCGAGCAGCTTGTTTAATAACGAAGAACTTAAAGCTTTGCTTAATCAATGCAGAAATTTTAATAATCGGAATAACATTAATGGGATATTATTATATGTAAGAGGTCTGCAGATTACAAAGAGTAAGGGGAGGTTTATGCATTTGCTTGAAGGAGATGAACGGATCATTCGCAGACTTTTTAACAAAATCGTATATGACGAACGCCATGAATCGGTTGTTTTACTGCAAATTGGAAAATATGAACAGCGTTGTTTTACAGATTGGAGTATGGGATTTGAGCAGACTGACGGAGAGCTTTATCAGTCTCTATCTGGTTATTTCGATTTAAATGGCATAGGTGAAAAATGTGATAAGCTTGGTGTTACCGATGTTCCATTACAGTTTTTACGAAAGTTATCTTCAAATAATAAAGAGCAATTAGCCGAAGCGCTTTATGGTTGAAATCATTAAAGCCGTGTAGTTGGTTTCTATATCAAAAGATGGGCTTATTATTTATGATAAATGGATTACAATAAACTATAGTGTTAGAAAACAAAAACAACCTAATTACAGTTAACTTCGTATTAAGGTTGTAATGAGTACAGTTGATCGGATTAGCTTGTTGGTTTTATCTAAATGAAATTGTTAAATGATGTCACGTTCTTTTTGTTTTTCTGTCAAAACTTGTAAATTGCCTAAGTAAAAAGATACAAATTGTCAGTTTTTGATTAAAAAAAAATCCTTACAATACACCGACAATAAAATATCTGCAACCGGATGTTTTTGGCAAATGTCCCGTTAAAACCTTTAGAACACTTATTACGTAGATAGATATAAATAAAATAATATTTATCGAAACGGTAATCTTACATTGAATTTTGGGTTCTCAGGCATTCAAAAGCCTCTTTATCCACCCATATGGCGCAATTGTTGATAAAATAAAGAAAACAGTACGTTCGTTTTTATAAAGTTATTTTATAGTTTAGGGGCGTAGCTGTTAAGAAAGGTATTATGGAAGCAAAATTTTCACCACAGGTTAAAGATGTAATCTCTTTTAGTAGGGAGGAAGCGCTCCGCTTAGGGCACGATTACATCGGAACCGAGCATTTATTATTGGGCCTCATCCGCGAAGGCGATGGCATGGCTATAAAAATTTTACGATCGTTAGGGGTTGATACCGGTAAATTGCGCCGCTCTATTGAAGATGCCGTTCGCGGTACTTCGAGTGTTACAGTAAACTTAGGCAATATTCCATTAACAAAACAGGCAGAAAAAGTTTTAAAAATCACTTATTTAGAAGCCAAAATATTTAAAAGTGATTTAATTGGCACCGAACATTTATTGTTGTCGGTTTTGAGAGATGATGATAACATCGCCTCACAAATCTTATTGCAGTATGGCGTTACTTATGATGTTTTTAAACAGGAGGTTGAAGTGAATAAAAATGGTTTCAGAGATGATATATCAAACAGTGCTTCTACAGGAGGCGATGATGATTATCGCGAAGAAGAAAGCTTTAGTACACCTAAAAAGGTTTCAGATATAAAATCTAAAACCCCTGTTTTGGATAACTTCGGACGTGATTTAACAAAAGCTGCAGAAGAAGGTCGTTTAGACCCAATTGTAGGCCGCGAGAAAGAAATTGAGCGTGTATCGCAAATTTTATCCCGCAGAAAAAAGAACAATCCAATTTTAATTGGAGAGCCAGGTGTTGGTAAATCCGCAATTGCAGAAGGTTTGGCCTTGCGCATTGTACAACGTAAAGTTTCGCGTGTGCTTTTTGGCAAACGTGTAGTTACATTAGATTTGGCATCGCTGGTGGCCGGTACAAAATACCGTGGCCAGTTCGAAGAACGTATGAAAGCCGTGATGAACGAGCTTGAAAAATCTACTGATGTAATTTTATTTATTGATGAGATCCATACCATTGTTGGTGCTGGTGGCGCATCGGGTTCATTAGATGCATCGAATATGTTCAAACCTGCATTAGCAAGGGGCGAAATTCAATGTATTGGTGCCACAACATTAGATGAATACCGTCAGTACATCGAAAAAGATGGTGCTTTAGACCGTCGTTTCCAAAAAGTGATGGTAGAGCCAGCTACACCGGATGAAACTGTAGAGATTTTAACACGTATTAAAGATAAGTACGAAGAACACCACGGGGTAACTTATACTGATGAAGCTATTTTAGCTTGCGTTACTTTAACATCGCGTTATATTTCTGATCGTTTCTTGCCAGATAAGGCTATTGATGCCTTAGATGAAGCAGGTTCACGCGTTCACTTAACCAACATCCACGTTCCTCAGAATATTATTGACATCGAAGCTAAAATTGAAGATATCAAGTTAGAGAAAAACAAAGTTGTACGTAGCCAGAAATATGAAGAAGCTGCAAAACTCCGCGATACGGAGAAAAATTTAATTGAAGAATTAGATAAAGCCAAAGCAGAGTGGGAAGCTGAAACTAAAACTAAACGTTATGAAGTATCAGAAGATAATGTAGCGGAGGTAGTTTCGATGATGACTGGTATCCCAGTACAACGTGTTGGACAAACAGACAGTGCAAAACTATTGAACATGTACGATAAAGTGGCTGAGAAAATTATCGGTCAGGATGATGCGATCAAGAAATTAACCAAAGCCATCCAACGTACAAGAGCCGGATTAAAAGATCCTAAAAAACCAATTGGTTCATTTATTTTCTTAGGCCCAACAGGCGTAGGTAAAACAGAGTTGGCGAAAGAACTGGCGCGCTTCATGTTCGATAGTGATGATTCTTTGATCCAGATTGACATGAGTGAGTATATGGAGAAATTTGCAGTATCACGTTTAGTGGGTGCGCCTCCAGGATACGTAGGTTATGAAGAAGGTGGACAGTTAACTGAAAAAGTGAGAAGAAAACCTTATGCTGTAATCTTATTGGATGAGATTGAAAAAGCTCACCCTGATGTATTCAATATCCTATTGCAGGTTTTAGATGAAGGACAGTTAACCGATAGTTTGGGGCGTAAAGTTGATTTTAGAAATACAATCATCATCATGACTTCTAATATTGGTGCGCGTCAACTTAAAGATTTTGGTCAAGGTGTTGGTTTCTCTACCGCAGCTAAAACAAACCAGGCCGATTCTCACAGCCGCGGTGTAATTGAAAGTGCATTAAAACGTGCTTTTGCTCCTGAGTTCTTAAACCGTGTTGATGATGTAGTGGTATTCAATAGCTTAGGTAAAGATGAAATTTTCAGAATTATCGATATCGAGTTAAAAGCTTTATTCGGTCGCGTTCATACCCTTGGTTATGAAATTGCATTAACTGAGAATGCTAAAGAATATATTGCTGATAAAGGTTTTGATAGCAATTTTGGTGCTCGTCCGTTAAAAAGAGCAATTCAGAAGTATTTAGAAGATCCAATTGCTGAAGAAATCCTTAAAGGCGAACTGGCCGAAGGTGATGTTTTAGAAATTGATTACGATAAAACTACCGAGCTGATTTCAATCAATCACAAAAAAGGCGAAAAGAAAAAAGAAGAGCCGAAAAAAGAAGAAGATTCTTCAAGTAAATAAACAAGAAACTCCCGATGAAAATCGGGAGTTTTTTTGTTTAAGATTTATTCTGTTCGCTTTTTTTTGTTTTTGGGATCATGAAAAAGATGGGCGTTAATTATTTTATTTTAAAAGAAAATCGTTGTACCTTTCCTTAAACTATCCCGATTAATGAAACTAATTACCTTCCCAATAGCGTGTTTGGCGCTATGTTGTGCTTTATCCTGTAAAAAAGGAACTGATGATTCTCCAGGCACAAACAACCCTCCGGTACTTTCTACGGCAACCAATATCAATAACGATGCCTTGTTAAAATTAGTAAACGACACCCGTTTAGCTGGTTGCAGCTGTGGGACAACTGTTATGCCTCCTGTTGGAGCGCTAACCTGGAGCATAAATTTAGGCGCTGCAGCTATTGGTCACAGTAAATATATGGCATCTATAAAAACCTTAACACATACATCAGCCAATGGCGATAACGTCGGAGCCCGGGTTAAAGCTACTGGATACAATTGGACATCAGTTGGTGAAAATACTGCTGTTGGCCAAAGTACCGAAGTTCAGGTGTTTAACGACTGGGTTAAAAGTGAAGATCATTGTAAAAATATCATGAATGCCACTATCAAAGAAATGGGGGCAGCTAAAACGGATAATTACTGGGTTCAGGTTTTTGCATCGAAATAAAAGAAAATTCCAGCGATCTTCATTCTCAGCCTGATTGGGGAAAACTTAGTAGAATATTAATGGTAATGCACAATCGATCTATTTCATTTGTTTGAAAAGCAGTTGCGGTAATCATCTTTAAGGTCCGTCCTGCTTTCTGCTTGTAGTCCCGATTAGAAGGAAATCGGGAGCTATCGCGTCAATCAGGTTTAAAAAAAGAAGGTTTTTGCTGCTATTAAAGGTTAAATAATAAGGAATGAGAAATATATTTTATTCCGGTCCATTTGCAACCTCTAATAATATTACTCACCTTGCCACCTAAACCTGATCAAAGCGAGATGCTCTCGATTTAAGCACTTATTTTTGTTGTTTTATGGTGTGCTTGCTTGTTTCACAGGTTTCATCGGAGCAGAAGCGAGAGCAGGGCTGAATAACCCCATCTACTACTGAAGCTGTTTTCCAAAAAAAGTTTTAAACGTCAAAGATAATTTTAAGGTTTGGTGGGGTTAAGGTTAAGAATCAAGTTGAGAATGATGAAGCGTCCAAAATAACTCTCCTCTTTTAAATCAACTCCTTTAATGCGCTATAATACCGCTCATAATTTTCAGGACCGGTATTCAGGAATAAAAATGGCTCGATAAGCTCCAATTCCATCAATAAAAATTCGCCATTTACAAAAGTACCATCAACCCTCGCATATAGGCAATCTTTAGCAAATAACGTTACATATTGTTGTGCTGTAGCAATCAGCTCTTTACTCGGTTTTTGTGGATGCACAGATCCACCGTGCGCCGGCTGCACCCTAAAATCGCCAGGTTTAGCCTGTTTGATTAACGAATGACTATACACTCCATTAAAAAAAATGAAAGACCATTCACCGTTTTCCAGAATCTCTGGCAGAAAAGGCTGAATGATAAAATCTTCATCCCTGATGAGGAGGTTTATTTTTTGATTAACCTCGTTCACATCATCTACAGTTACCTTAAATGTATTTTTTGCACCACCACTCACACAGGGTTTTACAATTAACTTATTGGTGTTAAATTTCTCAAAGAAATGCTCAAGATTTACAGATTCTTTATTTTGAATGAAAAAACTAGGTGTGATTTTTAATCCGGCAGCCTCAATTTCCTGCAGATACTTTTTGTTCGCATTCCACCTCACTACCTCAATGGGGTTAAGCAATTTTATATTTTTTGCTTCTAACTGATCAAGCCAAGTGTAAAACTCTTCAATCAGGTCAAAATAATCCCATGGCGATTTTAAAATGGCAAGCGAATAATCTTCCCATTTAATGTGCTCATCGTTCCAGATTACTTTTTCAATGTTCAGTCTTTTTTCTTTCAGGAAATTTAAGAGCTTATCATCTTCGTTTTCAACTGTGGTGCTATCATAGGTTCCTTTATCCAGATAGGTTACTAATGCAATTTTCATGGCGTTAAAACTAAGTTTTATCAAGCTGGATTACAAATCCAGGGTTCAAAGCGTCGCGATTACAATTCGTGACCAACAATATTTGAGATGGCCGTGATGATAAAACCACGGCCCTGAGCGCTGAGGGGCTTTCTCCTCAAATTTTTTTAAAACAGACTTGCCTGATTACTCGGAATCTTGAATAAAGTGTGGTCTAAAATTATATCCTTTACATTTAAGCCATTTAAGCGGCAGTGGAGCCTAAAATTATCCCTGATCATTTGAGAAATATTGCCATCTCCGCGCATCCGGTCGCCAAATCTGCTATCGTTAACATTCCCACCATGGCAACTCTGAATCATGTGCCAAACTTTATCAAAACGATCAGGAAAGTTTTTGCGCAACCAATCTTCAAATATCTGCCCAATAACTCCATTTAGTCTTACAACGGTATAACCGGCCTTTAGCGCACCAGCATCGGCTACGGCTTTTAGAATTTTCGGAACTTCATGATCGCTTAAACCAGGAACAAGAGGAGCAACCATAACACCCATAGGTATTCCAGCTTTACTCAATTCTTCTACCACCTTTAAGCGCTGTTTGGCAGTTGTAGTTCGGGGCTCCATTACCTGCCGTAAATCTTCGTTTAAGCTATTGATAGAAACGTAAACCATGCAGAGATTTAACTTGGCCATTTCCTGTAGAATATCCCGATCGCGAAGAATAAGCGAATTTTTAGTAATCATACCGATGGGCTGCTTGTAAGCTAATGCAATTTCAAGAAGCTGTCTGGTAAGTTTGAACTTTCTTTCGGCAGGTTGGTAGCAATCAGTATTGCCAGAAAGGGAAATGGTGGTGGCATCCCAGCCTTTTTTCTCCAGGAACTTTTTAAATAGTGCAGGTGCTTCTTTTTTAACAATTATTTTCCGCTCGAATTCTATACCGGCGCTATAACCCCAATATTGATGTGAGTTGCGGGCATAACAGTAAGTGCAACCATGTTCGCAACCTTGATACGGGTTTAAAGAATAAGCCATGCCTACATCGGGGCTATCAACTTTGTTTACAATGGTTTTAGAATTTTCAAAAATAAAGGAAGTTTTACGATCGCTTTCTTCCCAATCGTCTATACCTTCGTCATGTTCCTTTACATAAACATCCTTTAAAAATTTGTTATGTGGATTAACTTGAGCGCCCCGTCCTTTAAAATATTGTTTTTCTTCTTCACCAACCATAAATTAAAATTACTAAAAAAATTAGTAATTTTAATTTCTAAGAACGGCTACTTTTCAACATTTTTTTTCGATCAATCCTCCATCTGCAATTACTTAATCTTGGGTAGCGGTATATAATCCATCGGCACCATATCGGCAACTTTTTCATAAGCCCAGAAACCTTCGTACAAGAGTGATCGGGAGTCGTAAATGCCACCATTTTCATAGAAACGGACGCCTTCGCCGGTTAAGTTGGCAACAGAAATTTCATTTTCGGGTACATCCAAAGGCCTGAAGATCCAAAAGCCAGTTTTAGAATAAGCCAAAGATTCCTTTTCTTTGGTGTACTGGATCAATAGCGCATCAGTATAACTAAGGTATTTTAAATTCTGGTTAAAATAGTGCACTAATGTATCGGGAAGCACTTCCGCTCTCGAAAATTTATCAATGGTTCGGGGCATTTGTTTTTGTTTGGTCCAAAAGGCGAGCAGCGCGGTATCTATTTTACCTTTATTCTGCCTGATGCCCGTTTTCTCGGGTACTGCCTTAATCTTTTCTAAATTGGCATTAATTAAATATTCTGGATACCGGTTAGGATTGGGCACTTTTACCATCTTGTTGATGATAAATCCTTCTTCTTGCGTTTTGTTGGCATAAAGCGAACGGAAAAAATGTTGCGACGAACCATAATATGCAACCTCTCTGGCGGCAATATGTTTTTTCTTTTTAGCTGCCGATGCCTTTAATTCTTCAAAAAAAGGATGCCCGGAATAGTAAATAATGTGGGTCCTCGAATTATACTCGAAACGGTCTAACATATATTTTAGCCGGTAACCTAAAGCTTTATTTTCTACAATCAAAAATTCGGTTGTAGAAACGGTGAGGGTACTTTTAGTAATGTCGAAATCTACATTTAGCACCTGCGGATTTAATATTTTACACTGTAAAGCATTGGGTGTTTTGCCAATAAAAAATTCTTTAAACTGATTAATATATTTCTGACGGTTAGGATCGGCCCTAATTACAACTTCTTCCAGCTGCGCAACATTTTCTTTCAAAACCAGCTCTACCTGCACCGATTTATCGGAAATAATTACACTTTTAGAATAGGGGAGGTAACCAACCAGCTGAACGAGCAGATCGTAACTGCCAGCTTTTAGGTTTGATAATTTAAATCTTCCGTCGTTATCAGCCACCGTAGCAATTTTATATCCACTTAAGTAGATACTTGCGCCAGGTAATCCATCTTTTTGATCCCTAACCAAACCACTAATCGAGAAGGTGTTTTGAGCAATGGTATTAGTACCCAGCATGATTAGCGTAAGGGCTACTAAAAGGCTTTTAATCATAGAGACGAATGTAGCCAAAAGGCGTAATATTTATTAAAAACGCAAAAGATTTTTAACAAATTTAACATTTAATAGTGATCGTTATTTTGTGCTTCGGGTTATCGTCATTGCGAGAAGGGTTTTTCAGCCGACGACGCAATCTTTGCAAGAATCGCTAGCGGGAAAGATTGCTTCGTCGTTCCTCCTCGCAATGACGACCTCTCTACAGGACTCTGCCGATGATAGCGAAATGAAGGATCTTTTGAAGAGAATTAATTAAAAAGTAAAGCTCCTTTTCGGTTTGAAAACGAAAGATCTGTTTTTCATGGCTTGAGCAGTCCCGCCATCGCTTGTAGTCCTCGTTACACTACGCTTCACTGTGGGCTACCCGCTCTGTCGGGTTTATTAACAAAGGTAGGTGCTGTGTGGTTCCGAAACCCTCAATAGTTTTACTGGCCTTTGCCAGCTAAACCCGACCAAAGTGAAAAACCCACAGCCCGAAGCATGAAGGCGAGGATTTGTAACGAGGGCGGGACTTTCGAAACCAAAAAGCACTGTATTTGCTTTTCAAAAAAAGAAAAAATGGCGGCTGGTAGTTGACTCTTTTACTGTATTAACGATATTTCTATTTTTTTTGGATTACATTAACCGGTGGTAAATAATCCATAGGTACACTATCTGCAATTTTCTCCCAGGCCCAGTAACCTGAATAAATCATCGAACGAGGGTTGTAAATAGATCCGTTTTCGTAAAAATATACCGGAACAACTTGTAAGGTGATGGTAGAAATCTGGTAATCTGGTATATCCAAAGGCCTTGCAATAGATAGGCCTATCCGGTTGGTATAAGAATGATCTTCCCTTTCTTTGGTGTAAACAACATAAAGTTGATCAGTAAAATTGAAGCTTTTAATACTTTGATTCTTCACATGTACCAATGTATCCTGCGTTACCGGAGCGCGGCTTAAAATAGAAATCCCATTTGGAAGATTTTTCTTCTTGATCCAATAGCTCAAAGAATCTCCAGGCGTAAAAGTTAATGTGCGTGTTAAGCCATCCTGTACTTTTGATAAGCGTTTAATGCTGGCGTTAATCATGCTATCAGAAGGTTTATCCGGATTTGGTATTGTAACGAGTTTATTAATAATAAACCCCTCTTCGGTGGCGCGGTGATGATAAATGGATCTAAAAAAGTGTTGTGGAGAACCTAAATAAGCGGTAATCCGCTTTTGTTCCCAAATTTTCTTCCGGCGTGCCGATCCTTTTAAATCTTCGTAATACGGAAAACCTTCATAATAAATGATCCTGGTTTTGCTATCGTATTCAAAATTGTTCAGCAGGTATTTAATGCGGTATCCAAGCGCCTTGTTTTCAATAATCAGAAATTGGGTGGTTTTTACTGTAAGTTTATGTTCCTCTTTATCGTAATCGATAATCAGTATGTTCGGATTGATGAGTTTACATTGTTCTGCATTGGGGGTGGTGCCAATAAAATACCCCTTAAACATGGCAATATAATGTTCCCTGTTCGGATCGGGTTTAATGGTTACTTCGGCCAATTGGGTTACACTTTCTTCGAGGATAAGATCCAGTTTTACGGCTTTATCAGCAATCACTACATTTTTGTTTAAAGCTTTATAGCCGATTAATTGTACTAAAATATCGTAGTTGCCTGGTTTTAGCGGTAGTGTGTATGTGCCATCATTGTTAGAAACTGTTGCAATTTTATAACCGCTTACATATACGCCAGCCCCAGGTAAAGCCTCACCACGTTTATCTTTTACCATGCCCGAAAGGATATAACTTTGTTGAGCAGAACAAAATTTACCGATAATTAATAATGAAAGTAGAAGTATAAAAAATTTCATTGATTAAATATAAACTAATTATTTAGTTTTTGTAAGCTGTAGATGTAAAATTATTATTGCTTTTCTTCGTGGTGTTAGATAGGATGATACAAATCAACAATAATCTTATTTACAATCAGTCAGATATTACTATCTGACACTGAAGCAAATCAATATACTATTGATCTTTTATAAATACAGCTTAATCATGTGGGAGCACCTGACCATATATAAAGTTTTGCCAGAAAGTTTAGAAGTTTTATTAAGCGAGCAACTCCCGTGCATTTTCCATGGCAGATGAGCCTGGGTTTTTACCGCTTAACATTTCGGCAATTATACCAATACGTTCTTCTTGTTTAAGTTTGCGGATGCCTGTTGTGGTTTTTCCACGGTCTTCGTTTTTATGAACAAAGTAATGCGATATGCCCTTGGCTGCAATTTGTGGTAGGTGCGTAATCGAAATCACCTGCATGTGCTGCCCTAAGTCGGCAATTACTTCTCCAACTTTTAAGGCGGTTTCACCAGAAATTCCTGTATCGATCTCGTCGAAAATAATGGTCGGTAACGAAGTGTGCTTGGCCAATAAAGCTTTTATGGCCAACATCAACCTTGATAACTCACCACCAGATGCTACTTTATTGACCGGGGCAGGCGCTTGGCCAGCATTGGCCGTAAAGAGGAGATTTATTTCGTCTAAACCATCTTTATTCAGATCGGTCAATGGTTTTTGATCTAGCACCAACTTGGCATTTAGCATGCCCACTTTTTTTAAGGTAATGCTGGTTTGCTCTTCTACAACTTTAATTGCTTTTTTACGGTTGGTACTTAATTGATCGGCTTGCTTGTGCAGTTCTTTTTTAAGTTGATCTATTTCTTTCTGTAGTTTCTCAATATGCTCATCAGAAGATAACAGTTTGTTCAGATTCTCTTCCAATTGTTTTTGAAGTGCCAGTAATTCGGTATTATTAGCAACCCGGTGTTTTTGCTGGAGTGAATAAAAAAGATCGAGTCTTTGATTGACCAGCTCTAAACGATCAGCGCTGTGTACGGTATTCTCTTCAATGCCAGAAACCTCGTCGGTAATGTCTTTAATTTCGATAATCGATGAACGTAAACGTTCGTAGAGCACATTAATTGCCGGATCGAATTTTTCTATACTCTGCAATTGTAACGATGCTTCTTTTAAAATCTGAAGGGCAGAAGGTTCACTTTCATTAATTAAACCGGAAGCGGTAAGTAAAGCTCTTTTTATGGTTTCAGCATGTGTTAAACGTTCTAACTCTTGCTCTAAGTCTTCCTGTTCGCCTTCTTGTAATTTTGCCAGTTCGAGTTCGTTAAACAGAAATTGCTCATAATCTTGCTTGTTTCTCGCTTTGTCTGCCTCAATAACCAATTTCTTCAATAGATTGGTATCTTGTCTTAGTTTTTTAAACCCGCTGCGGTAATTAAACAATAGCGATTGGTGGTTAGCTAAAGAATCGACAATTAACAGTTGAAAATCGGCATCGTTAATCTCTTGTGTGGCATGCTGAGAATGGATGTCGATCAGCTTTTCGCCAATTTGTTTAAGAATGGATAAATTAACCGGTGTATCGTTAATAAACGATCTGGTTTTACCATCTATAGATATCTCTCTACGCAGTATACTTTCGTTCGAGAAATCTAAATCATTTTCTTCAAAAAGTTCTTTCAGGTTTTCATCTGCCAATGCAAAACTTCCTTCAATAACACATTTTTTATCCTGATTAAAAAAGTATTTGCTTTCTGCGCGCTGGCCTAAAATTAGCGACAATGCTCCTAAAATGATGGATTTACCAGCGCCAGTTTCACCTGTTATAATATTTAAGCCCTTATCAAATTCGATATCAAGACTGTCAATTAATGCGTAATTACGTATAGAAAGTTTTTGTAGCATAGCTAAGCAAAAATATTAAAATTTATTCAACAGGTGAATACAAAACAAAAACAGCGAAGAATAATCTTCGCTGTTCATGATCTGTTTGGTTTATGTGTTGTTATTTTATCGAAATACTAATTGCATTATCATCAGCAATTTTTAAATTGGCTGCCTGAACATAACTTTTTACGGCCAATTGATCAGCATGGGTAAAATTAGATTTTTTATACGTTACTACAGCGTTTAGTGTGTTCAAAGCTTTAACAGCACTTGTGAAATCTTGATTATTATATAACATCACGGCCGGAGTTACTTGTGAGCTTTTATTTCCGCCTTCTACCTTTTTCTCTTTCTTCTCCATTTTCTCTTTCAGCTCTTTTACCTCTATATCGAATTTTTCTTTCAGTTTTTTATATTCTTCGCTCTGTCTTACTTTACTATTAGTGTTATTGTTGTCGTTGTAATAAAATATAGCACCATCTGGGCTTGTCAGTATATTTCTATTTCCTTTAAATAGCGAATCCGAATTTAACCTTCTCATTGCGGATAATCTTGCAATTTCTCCTGATTTTAAAGCATGTGTTCTGATATTCTCTATTTGTGCTCTAAATTCTGGTGTATTCACTTTAGCAGCCATATCTTCGCCCATTTTTTTCCATTTGGCCTGTGCCTCTGGCGAACCGAATTCTTTGTTCATATCTTCAGCCATTTTTTTCCATTTTGCCTGGGCTTCTGGTGAATTGTATTGTTTGGCAATATCTTCTCCGAATTTTTTCCATTTAGCTTGTGCTTCTGGCGAACTGTATTGTTTGGCGATATCTTCTCCAAATTTTTTCCATTTAGCTTGTGCTTCTGGTGAATTATACTCTTTATGTATTTTTGCAAGCAATAGCGAATCGCTGAACTTGAATTTAAAATTACTGTCGGTATGTAGTCTGTAGATATTTTTTCCTGCAAAAAGCTCATCTCTGTAAAAATCTTTTCTTAGGCTATCAGGCATTTCTTTTACCGAATTGTATTCGGTTTTTTTGCCATTCGCATCAATGGTAACAATTTTAATTTTACGTTTTTTGGTGGTATCAGAGCAAACATTGGTTTCCGCATCACAATTATTGATCAGGCTCAAAACTTCAATTTTATGTGCTTTTTTATTTTCTTTTTTCTTTTCTGTTGGATTGATCCAAGCAATAGAAAACAAGCAGGCTACCCCTAAAGTTAAGGCTGCCATTTGTTGTTTGGCGTTTAAATAATTTGTTTTCATATTGGTTATTCTTTTTATGCGTTGATACAAATTCTGGGTCTTGCCTGTTGCTGCCAGTGCATAAGCAGGACTGTTTTTGTCTTTTAATAATTCGAGTTTAAGTAGGGCATGGGCATAATTCAATGGTTTTCCGGTAATTTTTAATACCAGATCATCACAGGCATGCTCGCGCTCAATGTGTATAAATCTACCAGCCATCCACACAAATGGATTATAGAATAATAAGGTTTCTATGGCTGTTTTAATCAGGTTCAATAAGAAATCGTTTCTTCTGATGTGTGATAACTCATGGATTAATATCGCTTCTACCTGATCGTTGTCTAATTGGTTTACCAGGGCCAATGGAAATAATACCACAGGTTTTAAATAACCGATAACTAAGGGCACATTAACAATAGAAGACAAATGGAACTGGATAACTTTATTAATTTTGAGGTGGGCAGTTACCTGCTCGAAAATGGCTTTCCAACTATCTGGAATGGCACTTAAACTTTCTTTCTTTAGTTTTGAAAGCTGACTATAGCCTTTAACGATGACGAATAACTGAAGCAAAATGCCAATAGTGTAAAATACGACTACCACTGGAAAATATTGCTCTGCCTTGCTGCTAAAACTTGGCGGTAGGTTGTTAAAGTATTGGTAAACCTGTATATTTTGAGCATTGATTGCAGGGCCCTGATTATTTACATTCAATGTTAACTGATGAATGAAATTATAGCCAAAGCCAATAAACATTAAAATGATGGCGGCAAAAGCAAGGTTGTGCTTATATTTTGCAGCCAACTTCGGAATGCTTAACATTACGATAAATAATATGCCATAAATAATGGCGCTTTGCCAAAGTGAGTTTAAAATACTCCAGCCAAATGCTTTGATGAACTGTTGTAATAAAGTTTCCATAACGGTGGTTTTAATTTTTGATACGGGGACAATCCGAAAATGTTACTGTTTTTATTAGGGATCTAAACCCTACACCTTTCAACCTTCAACGCTAACCTTACCTTAGGCTATCTAAATACTTTTTTATCTCGTCAATCTCATCTGCACTTGCACTGTGGTTACCCAAAGCCTGCATCACCAATCTCGCTGCCGATCCGTTAAATACGTTATCGATCATTTTGTTTACTAATTGTTTTTCAGTTTTATCCTGACTAACAAGCGCTTTATAGATATGCGTTTTTTGATTGGTATCTCTTTCTACCATTCCTTTCTCGTGCAGAATCTGCATCAGTTTTAAAGTTGTGGTATACCCCGAGTCTTTTTTATTCAATGCCTCATGAACTTCTCTTACCGTTGCATTCCCCTTTTGCCAAAGCACCTGGAGGATTTCCATTTCACCTTCTGTTGGTTTGATGTTATGATTAGTCATATGTTACAAGTTGTACGAATTATTTCGTATTCAAATGTACGAAGATATTCGTAAGATCAAAATATTTTAACAAATTTTTAACTTTATTGGTTAATTGTCGAAACTGCTTAACCGGTTAAGTGTGATATAAGACGCATGGGAAGGTAGAATGTTGCATGCCTATGATGGTGGTTAATTGTTAAAACTGGTTAATTGGTTAACTGTGCTATAAAACGCATGAGCAGGTGGCATGTTGCATGCTGTTACGCTTTAGAAAGGAAAAAGCCCACAATGAAAAACTAACCGTAGTTATTAAACCTGATTGATGTGGATACCCGCCCGTGTTTAAGGCCTGCAGGCGTATGAACGAAAGCAGGACTGGCTTTAATTGAAATGTTGAGATTGCTTTTCTAAATTTAATTAAAGCTAATAGAGAAACTACTTATAGGTTAACTGTTTGAACTGGTTAACTTGTACTATAGACACATGAGAAGGAAGCATGTTTTATGCCTATGATGGTGGTTAATTGTTAAAACTGGTTAATTGGTTAGCTGTGCTATAAAACGCATGAGCAGGTGGCATGTTTTATGCTGTTAGGCTTTAGAAAAGGAAACCACTACTATGAAAAACTAACCGAAGTTGTTAAACCTGATTGATGTGGATACCGGCCCGTGGATAAGGCCTGCAGGCGTATGAACGAAAGCAGGATTAGCTTTAATTGAAATGTTGAGACTGCTTTCCCAAAAACAACCATCACAAATAGAAAAACTACGTAAGTGTTAACGTTGAACTGGTTAACTGAAAGTTATTTTACGATTAACCGATTAACCAGTTAACCAAAAAAACTAATTTTTCTTCAGTCCTTCGTATTTTCCAATATTCGCCGGATCGATTTCTGCCAACATGTTGTAAGCTTTCATGCGTTCCTGGCCGTTTAGTTTAGAAAGTACATTGGTTACTTCTTCGGCCTTAGATGCGAAATAAACATTAGGGAAAATGGAACCCAGTTTCTGCTTATCCATTTGTTGCAGAGCAGGTAGGGCAGCAACAATCTGTGTTAAACCCTTATCATTATCGGTTAGCTGATCCAGGCCGCTTAAATGGTAGCTATAGATGAAATTGCGCAGTTCGCTAAAAATAGGATTCAAAACGTTTTCGTTAAACCAAAAACGATTGCGTAAACCATCGGCTGCTCTCCAGCCAGTATTGCCCGAAGCTTGCGCAAGGTTAATGATGTTCTGTGCTTTTTTATAAAACGGAGTTCCGCCCATTTTGCTGAAGCTATCTTTATCCATTCCGATGATGGTATAAGCGTAGTAGGTGAGGAGGGCACTGATATTGGAAATATAATTCTGATCAGAAAAGTCGATTGTAGCACCATCATTGAAATTAAAATCGAAATTCTTATCGCTCATATTTAACAAAGTGCTATTGTAAGAGCTGTTAAAAACCGGGCGACTGCTTTGAATCTGCGCTTCGGCAATATAGCCGGAACCACCATCCCATGCATTGATGGTGATGACAAAACTACATTCAATCCGTTCCTGAGGCTTATAACTTTCGTTGCTGAACTTGTTATTATTTAAAAAATCGCGGATTGTTTTTTGCAAAGCATCTAAAGTTGGTTTGCTAATATTCGAAACCTGTGGAGCCAGCAAAGTTATCCTCGCATTTAACTCCTGCGCATGCAGTTTCCCGAAACCTAGCAATAACAATATCCAGACAATCTTTTTTATCATTTTACAATTTTTAAAATGGCAGCACAAATATCTTTAGCAACATCTGTTTTCGATTTCATTTCAAATACAGTCCGTTCTAAAGCTTTGTTAAAAATAGTAATTTTATTGGTATCTGATTTAAAACCTGCACCCTTATCATTTAAAGAATTTAAAACCACCAGATCTAGATTTTTCTTCTCTAGTTTGCCTTTGGCGTAATTCTCTTCATCATTGGTTTCTAAAGCAAAACCAACCAAAATCTGGTGCGCTTTTTTTTCTGTACCTAAAGAAGCGAGTATATCTGCTGTTTTTTCCAGTTCCAAAACCAGGCCACTATCCTGCTTTTTAATTTTTTGAGCGGCAACCAGTTTAGGGCGATAATCAGCCACAGCGGCACACATTACAGTAATATCAGTTCCGGGGAATACCGATGAACAGGCATCGAACATTTCCTGGGCACTTACTATATCGATTCTTTTTAAGATTTGATCAGATTTTTGTGCAGTTGGTCCGGCAATTAATGTAACATCAGCTCCAAGGCGGACCAGTTCATCAGCAAGTGCGAAACCCATTTTGCCTGATGAGTGATTGCCAATAAAACGTACCGGATCAATCGCCTCGTACGTGGGACCAGCAGTAACCATTACCTTTTTGCCAAATAAGGGCATCGATCTTTTAATGGCATCGTTTAGAAAGGAAACAATTTCTTCAGGTTCTGCCATTCGGCCTTCGCCCCAAAGTCCGCTGGCAAGTTCGCCATTGGCAGGTGCAATAACCGTATTGCCAAAACTGATAATCTTTTCGATATTAACTTGTGTAGTTTCATGCTTCCACATGTCCAGATCCATTGCCGGGGCAACATAAACCGGGCATTTGGCCGAAAGATAAACAGCCGTTAATAAATTATCGCAGATGCCTGTTGCCAGCTTGGCCAGCGTGTTGGCACTTATTGGAGCAATGATAATTAAATCGGCCCATAAGCCTAGCTCAACATGGTTGCTCCATACGCCGGTTTCTTCTTCGAAGTATTGCGTGTAGACAGGGTTTTTAGAAAGCGTAGCAAGGGTAAGTGGTGTAATGAAATTAGCACCATCAGGGGTAAGAATAACCTTTACGTTTGCACCAGCTTTTACAAGCAGCCGAACTAAAAAAGCCGACTTATATGCTGCGATGCTACCGCAAACGCCAAGGATTATATTTTTATTTTTTAGCATAGTGCGCAGAGTACATAAGGCATGGAACATAGAGCGTAGTGCTAAACGCTTTGCCCTAAACGCTATGCGCTACGCCATTTACTTTTGTTCTTTAGCAGGATTTCTGTGATAAATTTTCTCGTTCAAAAATTCATCAATAGCAACCAAAACAGGTTTCGGCATGCGCTCGTAATGTTTGCTGATTTCAATCTGCTCGCGATTTTCGAAAATCTCTTCTAAATTATCGTTGCTTGAAGCAAATTCTGCCAATTTACCGTGTAACTCTTCTTTAACGTTGTTCGAAATCTGATTTGCTCTTTTAGCAATTACCACTAAAGATTCGTATAAGTTATCTGTAGTTTTATCTAAATCGTGTACGTTTCTGGTTACTGTAGTATTTGGTACAGCAGGTTTGTTAGTATTCATGTATTACTTGTTTTTAATATTCGTGTTATCAGCATTAGTTGGTTTTGTAGAAACGGTATCTTTTAATTTACCAGTTCTAATCAGCATCTGCTTGTATTTTTCCTGATCAGCGGCATATAATGCCAATTCTTGTTTTGTAGCTACAATACCAGCCTCTACATCTTCCTTAAGTACCTTTGCATCTTTAGTGTATTTACTGTCAGGATGATTTTCAGTAAACTCAGTATATAAAGCAAGTGCTTCATTATAACGGTCTTCCTGGCGGATGATATAACTGTTTTTTGCGTATAAATACTGCGCTTTAATCATCAAGAAATCCATTTCCTCAGCATATTTAATATCTGGGTAGTCTCTTTGCGCATTTTTTAAGGCAATAACCGCTGCTCTGTAGTTGTCTACATTGCTTGGTCCGGTAGTTAAGTACATTTTAGCATTTTCGAAAGCTTTATCCTCTAACTTGCCCCTTAGTGTGGCAATATATTTGCCAGCAGCTGCAGCACGATCGCTGGTAGGGTATAAGTTGATGAATAATTGAAGTGCATCTATAGCCTTATAGGTATTTTCCTGATCTAAAGAGAAATTTGGAGATTCTAAATAGAAACAATAAGCACCCATGTATCTCGCTTCTTCGGCATTTTTACTTGCTGGGTAGGTATCTGCAAAACTTTTAAACTGGTATCTGGCAGTTGTGTAATCACTTAATCTATATAGAGTATAAGCATAATAATAGTTCAGATCCTCAGCCTCTGCACGGCCACGATATTTTTGAGAAAGATCCTCAAAAAGCACCAATGCTTTACTGTAATCACGTTTATTATACAAACGAAGCGCCTCTTGGTATTTTTTTGCAACGTCATTACTCGCTCTCAATTTTTCGAAACGACTCTTACAACCCGCAATACCCAAAGCGGCAACAAATACTAAAATAATTAAGTGTTTAACTTTAAACATTCTGCAAAGATAATTAATAATACGATAACATCAATAAAAACAATTGGCCGCTAAGCTATGCAAAGCAATTCAGTACAATATAACAGTTAACAATTTTTAACATATATATAAGTATAGCCAAATTTATCTGGAGCTTTTTTGTTCCTATACTATATATAGGTATGATTTCAATAAATAACTTCCGAAGTTTAAAAGGCCAAGGCGATGGAAAGGGTTTCGGAACGATACAAGTTGGATTTTTAATTTTTTTTTAGGAAAGCAGTTTGGTGCTACTATATAGGCTTGTTCCCGCTATCCGCTTTACTCCGTTATACTCCGTGCCGCTGCTATTGGGTTTATTCTGCAGGGTCTTGCGAAGTTTTAAACGGCCGGGCGCAGGGAAAACTCCGTAAGTGTGGGAAGCGCAGCCCGCCCAAAACAGCTGTTCCCCTAAAAAGTTTTGCTATCCTCGAAACTTTTTCCTGTTGAAAACCATGTAGTTAGCTTAAACCTTCAGATAATCGGCGTAAAAGCTTTGCGGTAGTGTTAATTTTTTCTACTTTTGCATCCCGCTTCGGAGGAAGGGTTTTGAATGAAAGGATGGCGTAGAGATAAGGAGAGCGGGATTTATTTTAAAATAAATGTTGCGGGAGCGGAAAAGATTGCTACCTTTGCAGCCCGTTCAGGAATGGCGGAAAGCTGAATAATATCAGCGTATTGAAAGAGGGAATAGGAAAAAAGAAGGCTGAAAAAATAAAATTTATTTTATTTGGAAGTTCGGAAAAGATCCTTACCTTTGCACTCCCAACCGAAAGGAAAGGGAAAGACCGGAACGTCGGATGTCGGAAAGGTAACAGAAAAAAGATTGAAACGGATTGAAACACAGGTTGGACGAACAAGACCAGCTGAAACTGAAACCGAAGATATATA
>NZ_SIXF01000009.1 GCF_004310665.1 Pedobacter kyonggii
AATGAAAGAATACCAATATCTGCTTAAGAAAAAAGGAATAAGACAAAGTATGTCAAGGAAGGGGAACTGTTTGGACAACGCGGTCATTGAAAACTTTTTTGGAACGTTAAAATCTGAACTTTTCTATCTTAAAAAGTATAATGATATCAACCAGTTAAAACAAGATATCGAAGAGTATATCTATTACTATAATAACGACAGGATCAAACTAAATCTAAATGGAATGAGCCCGATAAAATATCGAGCTCACCAATGTAATTAATTTTTAACTTGTCCAACCTTTGGGGGTCAGTCCAAAAGGTGGCTTTTGTTTAGTATTTATTTCAGATTAGAACACTTGTTATTTTCGTACCATTCTAACCATTTTTTCTTATCTACCTCATAATCCTCAAACTTTGCGTACGAGTTATTATAATTAAGCATCTTATTATAAGAAACTTGAGTATACTTAGAAATAAACTTTAGTGATGATTGAAAAGATTTTTTATTTCCTTTCCCCAAAACATAGTCTTCAACTCTCTTGATAGAAGTAAAATATTTCTTTTTAAACACCTCATTTTCTATACAATCTTTCGCTATGTTTTTTTTAGTTGCACTACAAGAAAAAAGCATCAGCAATACTAATATATTAAGCCCTATCTTCATTATGGTATTTTTTGTTTTTGAATATTGAGCCCCCTGTTGAAGTAGGCGTTAAAGTTTGCTGAGTTTTTGTGCCGTCCTTCTCTTTAAATACATCTTCATTACCACCAACACCTCTTTTATTTCCATTTACCTTATTTTCAGCTTTCACAGCCTTATTATGAGATTTTTGATAATCTGTATACGTCACATTTCCACTGGCATCAGTTTTTGTAGCGCCTAAATCTCCTGCACCTAATCCTCTGTTTAAGCTCTAATTGGTGAGCATTGATACCGTTTAATGTGCTCACCGAATTGCTCACCTTTTTCTTGCGAAAAAATGAATAATTTGGTGTTTCCAGAAAACGAAAAATCCTGTAAACATTTAGTTTACAGGATTTTAGTTAAATTTAAAACTATTTTTGCGGAATGGACGGGACTCGAATCCTATCTATATATCTTTAATAGTTAGCTTTTTAAATTATACCGACGTAGCCTGCTCACTATATGCTCACCATTTTTTTTTGCCTATTCGACTGTAATTAACTTATTAAAGATAGTGAATAATATTATTTGATGCAATTTTAGGTGACTTATAAATACAAAACCTAATATTTATGATTGATTTTGTTTATTTTCCCAAGCTGGAAAAACATAAACTATCTACCCTCATCGCACTAAAAGTAATTATTCGATAACATACTTATTAATAATTATTCAACTCATACCTTAATTAATGAAACTGGGGTCGATGAATACGATCTTGCAAACGACATGCTGGTCAGATTTGACTAATAGAAACAGAAAGTTGAAAAGGTCTGCATGGTTCACACATCGTACTTTAAACCGATCATTAGTAAACTTTATAAATGGGCGCTAGTAATAAACTCGTTAGACGGAATTAGGTATAGGGCTGGGATACTAGCCACTGTTCAACATTTTCGTTATGTTCCTAAAAAACCTTTGTAGTAGCGAGCTTTCCTCTGTAATAATTTCTGCGTCTGCCTGCATCCCGTTCTTCAGGACTATTTTGCGATCTGCATCTTTATTCTCAAAATGTTCGAAGCTTACTTTTGCAACAAATACACTATCCCGAAAAGCCACATCTGAAATATACGTTAGTCTTCCCCTAATGATACCATATTGTTCATAGGGATAGCTATGCATTTTGACCAAGGTTTTTGCGCCTTTTTTAATTTTTCCCATATTGTATTGCGGAATCTGTATTTCACCGAAGAAGTCTGTATCGCCCGGATTGACAATAAAAATCTCTTGACCTGCTTGTATATTTTGATTTTGTTGGACAATGCCTGCAAAACTAACCTTGCCGTCAACAGGGGCAATTAAAATGTGCTGCATCATCCAGGTATCACTCTCGGTAATACATTGGTTTAAGGCCTGAACAAATTTTGCCTGCTCTTCCGATATTGTATGACGCAAGTCTAAAAGCTCTTTTTCTTTAGCGCTATAAGTTCCCGAGTTATTAAGGATCGCCGTTTCACTCTGCTGCAAAGGGTATTTGGAAGCTAAATATTTGTTTTCCTGCTGTGCAAATTCACTTCGCGAAATGACCTTGTTCTTATACAGCTTCTTATAGGCTTCGTACTCCTCTTCCTGGTTATTATATTCCTGTTGCTGGATTTTCTGCTGTTTTACGATCTGGCTGTTCAACGCTTTGATATTTTTCAGGTCTTTTTCAAGAAACGCCATACGGTTAAGATAATACCCATTTTTGGTGGTAGCCTGAAATTGCAGGTACTGCCCGTAGAAGTTCTGATAGCTGCTCTGCATCTCACCGATATTCAGTCCTTCCGGTAGCACAATTGCTTCAAATTGGTGTCTTGAAATCCGTAACTGCACTTTTTTTAACTCGTGATTCAGCCTCAACACATCCTTAGCGTTTGCAGTACTTTCCAGATACGCCAAAGCTTCTCCGGATTTTACAGTCTGGCCTTCTGAAACAAGCAAATCAGTCAGCTTTCCTGTCTGTTTAGCAAGTACAGTCTTTGGGGCATTAAGGCAGTTAATCTTCAGGCTGGTTTTAACAACATCGGGATAATTAATAAATGAGGATAGTAAGATTATACTGCCCAAAATGCCGAATACCAAGGTAATTCCCCACTTTAATATCCATGAAGGCACCGCAGTAATAATTTCGTCAATTTCCTCGCTGTTAACCTGCGGTTGTAATCTAGTCTCTGGCATAACAATAAAAATTAATCCCCTAATTCCAATTGGTTTTTCACAAGCTGATAATACTCGCCTTTCAAGCTGGTCAATTCAGCGTGTGTTCCCTGTTCTATAATGATACCCTTGTCCAGTACCACTATATTATCGGCGTTTTTGACGGTGCTCAGCCGGTGCGCCACAACGACGACCGTCCGCCCCTTGAAAAAGTTTTCCAAATTCTGCATAATTACCTTTTCATTATTGGAATCCAGGGCGTTGGTGGCCTCATCAAAAAAGATATATTCGGGGTCTTTATATACTGCCCGCGCTATGAGTATCCTTTGCCGTTGCCCCTGGCTGATGCCATTTCCCTCGGTGCCGATCTTTGTATTCAGGCCAAGAGGCAGGCTTTCTATAAAATCTGTAATATTTGCCATGTGGACGGCGTGCCTAAGTTTGACCATATCCGGATATTCATCCCCGACAGCGATATTCTTGGCAATGGTATCTGAAAAAATAAAGCCGTCCTGCATCACCACTCCACATATGCCGCGCCAATAACGAAAGCTGATCTGGTCAAGGTAACCGCTACCGACTTTAATATCACCTTTCTGCGGTTCGTAAAAACGCAGCAATAGTTTTAATATGGTTGTTTTACCGCTTCCGCTCATGCCGACAATAGCCGTGGTTTTACCCTGTGGTATAGTTATGTTTATCTTTGAAAGGACAGCTTCGTTCCCCGCTCCCGGATAAGTAAATGTGATATTGCGTAGAGATAAGCTCATATTATCAGGAAGCTCTTTGACAAAGCTCTTTTCAACCGGCTCCTCGTCTGCGAGTTCTCTTACTTCATTCAAACGTTCCAGCGAAATCTTAGCATCCTGAAGCTGCTGTACAAAGCCCAGCATCTGCTCAATAGGACTGTTAAGCTGGCCGATAATATATTGAACTGCCATCATAGCCCCCAAAGTCAATTGCCCGTCAATAACCGACTTGGCGACCAGAAAGGTGATCAGGATATTTTTACCTTCGTTGATAAAAAAAGTACCCGCCTGTTGGTACTGCCCAAGCTTCAGGCTGGAAATACTAAAACGAAAAAGACCGGCCTGTAGATGCTCCCATTCCCAGCGTTTCTGTTGCTCACAATTATTAAGCTTAATCTCCTGCATCCCATTGATGAGCTGAACTATTGAACTTTGATTTTTGGCAGAGAGATCAAATCGTTTGAGGTCAAGCTTTCGCCTTTTCTTGAGAAATAGTACAACCCAGACACTATATAAAATCGTACTTACCAAAAAAATAAGGAAAATAGTCATGTTGTAATAAGCAAGTACGAAGCTAAACATCACCAGGTTGAACATGGAGAAAATAACACTCAGTGTAGAACCTGTCAAAAAAGATTCTATCCGTTTTTGGTCGTTCATGCGTTGCATGATATCTCCGGTCATTTTCGTGTCAAAGAAGCTGATTGGTAATTTCATCAATTTGATAAGAAAATCGGTCAGGATAGAAATATTGATGCGTGTACTGATATGCAACAGTATCCAGGACCTGATAAAGTCTACACTCATCCGGCCAATGAAAAGCATGGTCTGGGCAATTAAAATAATATAAATAAAATTCAGGTTTCTTGTATTGATCCCGATGTCCACGACAGACTGGGTAAGAAAAGGCAAGATCAACTGTAAGAGACTCCCAACGCCAAGACCGACTAAGATCTGGACCACCAATGCTCTATGCGGCTTTAGGTAACCAAGCAGATAAGAAAGATCTAATTGTTTCGCACCATCTCCCTGTTGCTCATAGAATTCCGGCGTGGGGGTAATAATTAGCCCAAACCCGTCAAGACTGCCATCATAAGCTTTTCCAATCCAGTATTGCATCAATTCACTTTCAGAGTACGTTATCAGCCCATTTCCCGGGTCGGCAACATAATACCGGCCATTCTTTATCTTATAAAGTACCACAAAATGGTTTTTATTCCAATGCAATATAATCGGGAGCTCAACTTCATTTAAAAGTTCAATGTCCAGACGTGCGCCGTTAGCCCTGAAGCCAATCTTCTCTGCCGCCTCGCTGATGCCCAAAAGCGAAACACCCGCACGGTTGATACCAGAGAGGTCTCGCAGCTTTTGCAGGCTAAAGTTTTTGCCATAATGCTTCGCTATCATGCGCAGACATGTCGGGCCACAGTCCATTTGATCGGGCTGCTGGTAGTAGACGAAGGACTTCAATATAGGGTAGTTTACAGGTAAATAAAACTTAAAATAAACGTTTGTAAGGACGTGCGATCATCATTTGGGAAAAAGCTCCTGGAGCTTCTTTTCCAGCATCTCACCTCGCAGGTCCTGCGCAATGACCTTTCCTGTAGGATCTACGAGAAAATTTGATGGAATCGCTGTGACGCCGAAAAGTGATTTAGCCCTTTCATCGAAATCACTGACATTCGACCATAAATCTATACCATCTTTGTGCACGGCAGTGATCCACTTATTCCTGTCTCTTTCGTGATCAAGGGTCACGCTTAAAATATCAAAGCCTTTCAATTTATATTTTTGGAAAGCTTTAATCAGAGCGGGATTTTCATCCCTGCATGGACCACACCAGCTCGCCCAGAAATCCAGCAATAGATACTTTCCTTTGTAATCTGTCAGCGCAATCCCTCTTTTCCCTGTTGTATCCTGCAAAACAAGATCAGGTATTTTTTCCTGTACTTTTACGAATGCTTTTGCTTCAACAATTTTAACAGACAATATCTTCGCAGAAGGGAAACTTTTTATTCCTGTATCAAGCGATTGATAGAGTGAACGGATAAAATCGGGCTTAGACTTTATTCTTGGAGACGCGATTGGCGTCATCGCATATTTCCAAAGGGCATATAACCCAAGTGGTGATGATTTATACTCGAGAGCATTTTTTTTATATACGTTTTCTTCAATAACAGTAGCAAGGGAATCTTTTAATCGGGATATTTCACCTTCGACCTGTTCAATTGACCTGTTTTCATAGCTAACATTTTTGAGTAAGGAATCCCTTTTAGATTTAATGGAACGCTCCTGCCTTTCCATTTCCAAAAATTGCCGGGTGATAGATGTTTTGTTCCTAATTTCGGGCCGTAAGCCATCTTTAAAATAGAGCTCTTGTGTGGAAGGTCCCGTCCAGAAACTTATCGACGTTGACTTCGATTTTTTCCAATGAAAAATAAAGCTGAGGAGCATCGGTTCCTCCAGATCCATCGCAAAAGACAGTTTACCACCGTTAATGCCGCCAGTATCATATCTCGTGGGAGCACCGCTGATGGTATTGATCACAACACCTATCTTTTGAACAGAGTCCTGCAAATCTCTTAAATCCGCAGTGACGCTCAAAGAACCTTGATTACTTGGCTGAGCAAATAAAAATGGTGATTGGAAATAGATCAGGAAACATAACGTTAATAATCGCATGCTACTTACTTATTTTGCAAAAAGGCGGTCCATTCTTTTCTTTAATTCGACTCCCTGCCTAGTCTCTCTTAATTTTGGGGAAAGCAATTGATAATATACCCTGGGATCTCTACCCTGAGCCTCAAGCCGTTGACGCAGGGGAAGTTCGTACATCATTACAACAGCTTGTACCTGAAGAAGACTCATGGGTGAATCGGGATATTTTTTAAAAAATCCAGCTTCTTTATCATTATCTAACATCTGGTAATATTCTTCCATTTCTTTGGTCAGCTTCCCATCCTTTGTAATGCTTGCAGATCCTACAGAATCCTTATTCTTTATTTCGAGGGTTATATCTTCCACAACGATATGACGTGCCTTTACAGACCAGATGCCCTCCCTTACCTTGGAAATTGTTTCCGGCATTGTGATGTTTGCCCTATCATCAACGAAAATATACGCAGTCTTTAAAATATCATCACCCAAGTCAACTGTCCCCCTGAATTCCGCAGACCCATCTTTAACCGGGACAATCACGAACTTTCCCGGATCTTCAGTCGAGCTCAGATTTTTAGGTATTGCTAAATAAGCATACTTGGCCTTAACATTAGCCCCCAGGAGTGCCTTGACATGATAGTTGACCATTTGGCCACACGTGACAATAGGCAAGAGCAACAGGAAGAGGATTTTGATACATTTCATATTACTTATAATTTATTTATTAAGGTAGGAAAAATAACAGGTCATGCGACCTGTTATTTTTTTTAATTTAAGTAGTTGAAACGGCACTGCACACACGATCTGCTTGATCTAAACTTATTCCGTACGCAAGGCTGCAATTAAAACAGATTTCGTAACTGTTCCAATTACCAGTTGCGCATACATTTCCTCCGCTTACATTTTTCATCTCAACTTTGCTGAGCAACTTTACTTTTTTCATTTTTTAAAGGTTTAGGTTGTTTGCCCTCCGGAAGTGAAAGCGCACACACGAGCCGCTTGTTCTGGAGCTGTTCCGTACAGAATACTGCAATTATAACAGATATCATAACTGTTCCAATTACCTGTTGTACATACATTTCCACCGGTTACATTTTTCATCTCAGCTTTGCTGAGTAACTTTACTTTTTTCATTTTTTAAAGGTTTACGTTGTTGTAAATATTTTTGTCGTCCATCACGCAGGAGCAACTTCAGCGATGCAGGTAAACGCCGGCATTCGTTTTTCGGACAGCTTCGTTGCAACTTATCTGCCCTTTTTGCGCAAAAATTTCTTTCAACTTCGATTCGCTATGTCTCTATCAGATATTTCAGTTCAGAAGAAATCTGAGATCTTCAGGACTATATACACTCGGCAACTTATAACCGTTTATGAGAATGGTCGGCGTAAAAGTAATATCCGCCATTTCACACCACTCTTTTTGTATTTTCCTCACATTGTGACTGTTATCATTGTCAGCTATTGGATATTTAACAGACCAGTTTTCATAGGTTTCTTTTTTCGAATACCAGTGTGCCAACGCCTGTCCAGCAAGCTCCTTGTCATCTGCTAAGGTCAGTGCCGATAAATGCCGCGCGGCTTTCGTGCGAAAATCATCATCCCGGTCGGGTGTTGAAAAAAGGACTTTTACCAGTATATCCTTTTTAGTTTTCAATAAGTCTTCCATAAGGGTGTGTGCTTTAGCACATGGATCACAGTATGGATTGCTGACCATAGTAATTACTGTTGAAGCGGTTGGATTTCCCAATAAAATAGGAAAAAGCTCATCACCGACTGCATATCTAGGCTGGCTGGTTAAAACCTGTCGGAACAGGAAAGTATTATATTTAAACTTATTCAATTGTTGCTTGAACGGTCTCACTGCTCGCTTAAATGACATTTTCAACAATGACCATACGACAATGGGCGTCAAAAAAGAAATGGGCAGCATATATAAGAGCGCTACGTCAAATGTTTTACCGAAAGAATGAAAACTCACATTCACCAGAAACTCAGCCCAAAGCACAATTTGGATAAGAGAACATAAGATACACCACTGCTTATTCCAAAACTGGTAGCTTATTGACCAGATGGTATACGGTAACGCGAGCACATTCAACCATCCCAGTAAACCGATAGAAGAAGGATATATCAGCAATAGTAAGAACGAGCCCGTAAAATAATATAATCCGATCTCACTCCAGCTCAACCAGGAAGACAATTGCGCGAACTTCGATTTTAAGATGGTATCACAACCGCCCTTACCGCCTAGGCTGCATAGATTTTGTACAAATGAATTTCTTGGGTTTACACGCTGGATAAGCAATAACATGCTAATTGCGCAGCCAATACATTTGATCAGGCACACAGCGAGATAACCTTCTGAAAAAGAATGAGAAATAATTGTTAATCCAAGGATTGAAAGTCCTAAAACAAAAGCAGCAGGATAAAGCATTTTTTGTAGAAAACCAAATACATACTGTCCCAGATAGCCCTCCTCACCGCTCCGATCGGTTTTTTCCGCGTAAAGTGCAACCCCATCCCATCTTTCAAGAAAAATATTTTCATTCATTAAAGCATGTTTCTGGTATTCATCGCTATAATGGACATGCTCTCCTTCAATACGATGTACAAGGATAAACCTTCCGCCCTGCTCCGGGAAATGTGCTGTAAAAGGAAATAATAGGTCATCACGGTCATAATCCGTTTTGTCAATTTTATAGGCGTCGTTTTTTACATTCCACTTATCTAAACAGTCACTCAATGATAAAATACTGGGATATTCAGGATGTTCCTGTACACAATTCTCCGTCGTCAGGTTGGTCACCCTAACCTGCAAGTGTTTTACAAGGTCAGTAGCAATACTTTCCAGGTTTTGTTTCTGTGTTGTAAAGAGATTCATGTTAAGTTGTGCTCGCTTATATTGTTCAGGTAATTTATAAGAAGGCTCCAAATAAAATTTTTGTAGAATAGGCCACGCTTGCCTCCCTCTTTGCTTTCACTAAGTTTCTCACTTTTTATCTCTAATCAAAGGGGCCAGAACCACAATTACACCAAACCGCCTCTCAGATGGACGACATACCTACTATTGATTGACCAACACGAAAAAAAACTGATAAGAAATGCTTTTTTTATGATGAAATCGAAGCGCCCAGGCGTTCTTTATCGAACAGAAATTTCGAAAAAAAATCCTAAATGACACTTTCGACTCACAAAAACTACGTGGAATCGCAGAAAATCTGTAGCGCAATTGGATCAGGTCAGATATATTTTTTTATAGCCGTTGGAATTTCTATTTAAAAGATGTACCGACCATACACGTATTTCGTCCTGAAATATAACCGTTTGGTGTATTACACTTGGAAACTATACTAATAAATTATACTTTTAATTAATTTCACAGATACTTTATACCTATTATTATGAACAACAAGAAACTAATAAAAAGAGTACAATTCGTTTTCAAAAGAAAGTCGATCATGAACCTTACAAAAGAGCAAATGCGACAAATTTACGGTGGAGACACTACGGTAACAACCGGTCTATCTAGCGAACCTACTTGTGTGGAAAACAAACCAACGGTTGGTACTGTCAGCAACTAATAAAGTTAGGCACGCATTATTAAATCATAAAAACTGAATACTGATAAAAATCACTATGTCCAAATATCTAAGGAAGCTCGTTCCATTTTTTTTTATTTTCATTTTTTTTTCTTCAAAAGCCCAAAACTGCAATTGTGGGGACAATTTTAAGTTCGTTGTCGAAAGAATAAAAAAAAATTATGCTGGTTATAGCGACAAGGTAAATTTATCAAACAAACACAAATTTGAAAGATTTACCGATAGTCTACAGAATGAAGCCAATAAAGCAGCTACCTATCAGTGCCTGCCGGTTTTGAGGATATGGCTTGCTTTCTTTAATGATAAGCACCTTGGTGTCACTTACGACGATAGTGGCTACAGCAAGGAACAAATTAGAGCCTATTATTCGAAAGAGGAGAAAACGAATTGGACAGATTCGCTCTTCGCTTCTTATCTAAACAAAAAGCAAAGTGGTCGGGACAGCTTGGAAGGCTTGTGGAAAGATCAGTCTGGAGCTTACCAGATAGGGATAGTCAGGGACAAAGGAAACAAAAATGATTTCATTGGCTTTATTATTAAGGCTGACGGTGCGCGATGGGTGCCCGGGCAGGTAAAACTAAAGATTTCCAAAAAAGGCAGCCAGTATTTCCTTAAGTATTATAGAGCTGTTGATCACTCGCTTAATTCTCTTTCATTTAATAAAAGAAAAGATACATTAATACTTGGCGATGCCAATGTTACTGCAAAATGGTATAGAAACTCAGTTATTGTTCCTCAGTCCTCTCAAAATGAGCAGAACTCTGCCGTATCTTCGGTGTTTAGGATTTTGGATGACAAAACCTGTTTATTTGAGATGCCTGCATTTGCATCATTAGAGAATGTAAAAGTGATGGATAGTCTTATCAAAAAAAACGCTGGTGAACTGGACAAACGAGATCATTTAATAATCGACCTTAGAAACAATTATGGCGGCTCAGTGCTCGGTTATGATAAATTGATTCCGTATCTCTATACAAATCCTATTTTAACTGAAGGCGCAAACGTACTGGCCACCGAAGAAAATATCCGGGATTATTATGGCAAGATCCCATCAAATGCTTCCGACACCAGAAAAAAGGTACTGGAGAGAAATCTCAGTATTCTCAAAGCACACGTTGGTGAGCTTTATCCTTTATATCCTGTAGATACGGTCAGAATGCCTAAAGTCTTAAGTTATCCAAAATATGTATCTCTTATCGTCAACAAGAGCACGGCGAGTGCTGCGGAACTTTTCATCTTACAGGCAAAACAAAGCTCTAAGGTAAAAATTTACGGCACTAACTCATCCGGGGCTATAGACTATTTGGAAGTGGTAAGGGCTGAACTGCCTTGCGGTTTTTATCGCCTTGGTTATCCGGCCTGTAAATCATTAAGATTGCCCGGGCAGCCACTGGATAACATTGGAATCAAGCCTGATATAGAAATTCCACTCAAAATATCTGACTGGATAGATTTTGTAAGAACGAACAGGACAAAATAAAAAACATGAAAAAAAATCACAGAATAATACTATTCCATGTCATTTTTTGGTTGGTGTATATGCTGATAAGTACCCTTATTGAATTTGCCCTTAATCCGAAAGACTATGCATTTAGTATCGGAGATTTTTTCTTTAGCCAGTTTGCCAATATCTGTACCTTCTACCTATGCATTTTTGTATTCGCTAAATATGTCAGTCCGTTAAAAATCATTCCCCTAATAATTGCGATAATTGCTGTTTACCTGTTTTCATATGTACACTGGTTTGTAACAGCGTACCATATCCGGCCTTTGATAAAAGCCAATGGCGGCCCTACCACCACTTTTCATGTTTGGACGTTTGCAATTGCCGTTCTTTGGTTATACATTAAATATTCATTTTTTGCCTTCGGGTATTATTACTCCAACGAAACCATTAAACATCAAAAAAGGCTTCGCATTATCGAAAAAGAAAAGCACCACGCGGAGTATGCCTTCCTCAGAGCCCAGATCAATCCCCATTTTTTAAACAATACGCTTAATTTTTTCTATGCTAAATCATTGCCGCTGTCTTCAGAACTGGCCGACGGAATTATGACGCTGAGTGAGATCATGCACTATTCTTTAAAACAAGACAGGGAGGACGAGACCACATTGATCGAAGAAGAGATTGCACACATCAGGAATGTGATCAACATTAACCAGCTCCGTTTTAACCATGAACTGCAAGTACTTTTCGAGGTAAACGGCCGTACTGCAAATGCACGTATTATCCCCCTGATCCTGATTACCATCGTCGAGAATGTATTAAAACACGGTAATTGTACCGATGAGTCAAACCCAGCGAAAATCATCCTGAACATTAGTGAAGAGGAAGGTTATGTACAGTTGAAAACCTATAACGCAAAGAAAAAAGGCCCTAAAGAGTTATCCAGTGGCATAGGCATGGAAAATATCAGAAAACGGTTAAGCCATCATTACGGAAAAGATTCTCAGCTCTGTATCCAAGAAACAGAAACTGATTACACGCTTGAAATGATTTTATTTCAGATCTACCACAACAAGGCAACAGCATACAATACCAGTAAACATTCCCCTTTATTTCCGGCAGTACTTACCAAGCCACAATATCCTTTACCATGATAAACTGTATTATTGTTGATGATGAAGCGCATGCTATAGAAGTTTTACAGCATCATATCAAATCTATTCCCCAGCTTAACTTAATTGCCAGTTTTACAAAACCCACTGAAGCCATTACCTTTCTGAGTGGACAGCAGGTGGACCTGATATTTCTGGACATCCATATGCCGGAAATATCCGGGATAGAATTCATTCAAACCGTCCGCCACGAAAATTATCATTTTATCCTGACCACCGCGTACCGTGAATTTGCTCCTGATGGATTTGATCTCGATGTTGTGGATTACCTTATTAAACCCATACCCCTGACCCGATTTTTGCAGGCTGTTACAAAAGCCCAAAAGGCAATCAGCCAGTCTAAAACAGATTGGGTTAAAAACCCCATAGAAACTGAATATTTCATGGTGAAAGGACAGATTAAAGGCAAGATGATTAAAATCAACCTCATCGATATTGATTACATCGAGGGTATGAAAAATTATGTGGCGTTTCATCACAACGGCATTCGTACAGTCGCCCTGACCACCATGAAGGACATCGAAGGAAAGTTACCTAAGCAATATTTTATCAGGGTTCAAAAGTCTTTCATCATTGCCATAAATAAAATCACTGCCCTTGATGGGAACCGCGTTATACTTAAAGATGTCTCTTCGGAAATTTTAATTGGTGAAACCTATAAGCAACATTTCCTGGAAACAATCAAGAAAAAGCAGATTATATGATTATTCGCTAAGGGAATACATTTTAACCAGAATCTTTTACATTTAACTATGGAACTGACCTATTACATTGTTGATGATGAAAATCATTGTATCGCTTCAACTACTGACCACATTAGGCAGGTTTCATAGCGCTGAAGGGTACTTCTTTCATATTCCCTTCCGATGAGGCTTTTGATTTTTGAGTTGTGATCTTCAAATACGGCGACGAGCGTCTTTGACTGAAGAGCTTTACCAATAAATCGGTTTTTAACCGTTTCTGCTGTAACGTGTTCGTCTCCTACCGACATTACCTGATGAAGTTCCTGGGCCTTCGACTGTAACTTATCCAGATAAGCATTCAAAAGCCTGGTATCTTCTTTAGTACCTGAAGCCCGCCCAGCCTGTGCGTTCCAGCGATTGGGATCACAGGACTTACTTGTTGAGGTTTCTGCCCGTTTACATTCAACCGTAAACCTTAAATAAATGGTTACCGGACCGTTTTTGTAAGTGGAGCGCTTTTTTAAATAAAAAAGCAGATTCATGTTTGTTCTCATGACAAATGAATAAAGTGAAACAAAATTGTTAATTCTGTCACTTACAGTCAAGATTTTTGATGATTGAACTAGCTTATAAACAACTATTTAAGCTACAATTGGTGAGCATTCATATCGTTTAATGTGCTCACCGAATTGCTCACCTTTTTTTTGCAAAAAAATGAATATTTTGGTGTTTCAAGAAAACGAAAAAGCCTGTAAACATTTAGTTTACAGGCTTTTAGTTAAATTTAAAACTATTTTCGCGGAATGGACGGAACATTATTGGATTTCGGGCTGCAAAAAAGACGGAGATGACAGGCTCTACGGAGAAAGAATCCCAATTCATATTGACGAAGATGTAAGGGAAGAATATTGGAAAGATATTCGAAACCGCCCAAACAATACGAATACCAAAGCAATAAATACAAAATGATCTAGGGGCAGTACCGTACCTTTAACAGCGGTTTTGCAAAATTGGCCCATAATCATCTAAATCTTTCCAGTTTTTTAATAAATTTATCCTAACCAGCAACTTCGCAAAGCCATGGGAAATGATAACATTTAACCCTACCGAAGTTCATAGGAAGAAGTCTAATTAAAAATAAATATAATGAGTTTAAAAACAACAATTACAAATAGCGTTGATTATAATGTTTGGGTAACAGAACAATTAGTAGCCTGGCTACAAAATTACCCCGAAGCATTACTGCAAAAAGAATGTCCATCCAGTTTTAATAGCATAGCAAAAACACTTAAGCATATTAGCGACACCCAATTGTATTGGTCATCAATGATTCGTGAAACGACAACACCTACTTTTGATTACATTGCTAATGAAGTGAATCTTAAAACTGAAATGGTAAATTTGGTAAGTGAAGCTAAAATTTTAGCAACATATGTGAAGGAGAACAACGAAGCCATGGGTGAAACCTATTTAATAGAATCGGAATGGTTTTCATCAAATTTTCCAAAATACGAATACTTGCAACATTTAATAATTCATACAACCTATCATCGTGGACAAATTGTAAGCATTGGGCATAATATAGGTGTTACAAAAGCACCTATGATGGATTATAATTTTTGGAATGTAATCAACCAATAAAATAGAACATACAAAATAACATTATGGATGATAAAGCAAAAAAAAAGTATAGCATTGGCTCGATAGTATCAGCAGATTTAACAGTGCCAAATGCAACTGTGTTAAAAGATTTTTATAAACAGGTAATCGGATGGACTTCTGAAGAACTAAAAATGGAAGGCAATCAAGAGTATTCTGACTATATATTGAAAGACTCCGATGGCAATTGGACGGCTGGGATTTGTCATGCCCAAGGGGTAAACTCGGGCATTCCGCCACAATGGATAGTGTACATTAATGTTAAGGACATAAAAGACAGTGTAGAAAAATGTAAAAAATTGGGCGGAAAGGTAATCAAAGAAACCTTTGACAATAACGGCAATTACATATACGCTATGCTGGAAGACCCTTTTGGAGCTGTACTGGCTGTTACTCATGTAGCCAATGAGTAAAATACTGTTTAAAAATATTTTATTTTTACTGACGAATATAATTATGCATATAGATTATATAATTATACGAAAAATGAGAAAACAGCGAGCCATTACGGGTTAGGCAAAGGCAGGCTTAAGTGCAAAATTCAAGTATAGTTCTTCAATTGAACTTTAGTTATAATATCGGCTTTTGTACTTCGATTTCTCACCCGAACGCAAGGTGCCAATACCTTAGTTTCAATTTTAACAGGCAAACCATAAAATGACACACCCGCAAAATTTCACTTTTATAAAAACAGACAAAAAATTAATAAAATTAAATTTTGACGACATTTTGTTTATAAAAGGACTGGGAAACTATGTAGAAATATTTGTAAAAAACAACAAAAAGTATGTTTACTACAAAACTTTAAAAGACCTTATTGACAAATTGCCTGATGAATTTATGAGGGTTCATAACTCAAACATTGTGAATCTGAAAAATGTGGAATATTTAGAAGATAATCATTTAATTATTGGCGAACATAAAATCACAATAGCAAAAAGTTACAAAGATTGTCTGTTAAGCAGCATTGACGAATTGTTACTCTAAATAAGAAATTTGATGGATTACATAAAAATTTAAGCGAACTAAATAACTTATTTTTTTGGACAAAATTATCTGAGTTGCTTTGTAAAAAAAGATTATGAAACGATTTTTATTTTACTTAACGACTTTGGCATTTATGACAACAGGGGATTTAAAAGCACAAAACAAATCATTTGAAAATGATGTAAAAACAATTGACGCATTAATGAAAGCAAGCTATGAAGTTGTTTCAGGCGAAAAGGGAGCAAAACGACAATGGGAAAGAGATAACTATTTACATCATCCAAAAGCAGTATATTCACATTTTGACAGAGAACAGAAGAAGCAAGCAACTATGACGTTAGAAGAATTTCATAAAGAAACTGATGAAATGGTTTTTGGCACAGCTTTTTATGAAAGTGAAGTTAATCGAGAGGTTAACGTTTTTGGCACTATTGCACAGGTTTGGAGTACTTATGAAACGAGATTAAAAAAAGGCGGAACAATTGAAAGAAGAGGAATAAATAGCATTCAGCTAATTTTTGATAATAATCGCTGGTACATCATCTCTTGGACATTTTGTGGAGAAACGGACAAAAATATAATTCCGAAAACATTTGACAGAAATTAACAAAAAAACTGCCACTAACATGGGTTTAACTTACCCCCCATAATAAAAGAGATACCATATCAACCTAACGGATACAAAAACAGGCTGACCGTGATTTGCTATTCGGGCAGGTGACAGAAAAAACAAAAAGCCAACCCTTCGCATTTTCTAAGGTTTCTTTCATCCAGCTAGACAAATGGCACATTTGGTTTTGCCCCAACACAGGAGCAAATGCTTCACGAAACCAAAAAAGCCGTTTTTTTTCCGGAGCGCCAAAGAACTCCTGGTTAAATACCTCAAAGGTCAATGCCTGTAACCAAGAAAAAGCTACCTGAACTTCAGAAAGAGTTTAGCGCCTTCTTTTTAGAGCGGAGGAGAATTATGGAATTAAGTCAATGTTAAATAAAGACCAGAAACAATCCAGGTTTGAATTAGAAATGATTTAACAAAATTTAACTAAAAAATTAGGTGTAATGCCGTAATTTAGTTTTAACTAATCGTTTTCAAATTAACAACTGGAAAATTTATGCTCAAATTCCTCCTCTTCTCTCCTATAACACTAAAAGTGCATCAACTTTTTGGTAATCGGCTTTTTGCTGCTCAAACAACACCTCAATTTTAAAAGAATTATATAAAAGTACTTCCCTGTTAACCATAACATTGAACCAGGGAAAATAATATGCGCTCTCCAGGAAGGTACTCAAGGGTACTTTCCTTTTATTATTTTATAATGATCTTTTGTGCACAGGGCAAACCATCTGACCGTTTTTGATGTTATATTTTTCTGAAACTAATTCCTTTATCAAAACGGGTTAACATGAAAAATAGAATTTTCTGCACAGCAATACTTTCATCCATTATTCTTTTCGGATGCCAGTCTGATTCAGGTTCGAAAAAGCAAGGAGAAGATACAACACTTACTACTAAAAGCGGAACCATAGATTTACCTGCACCCGATACCAATGCAGCCAAAAATAAATTTAGCAAGGTTATCGATTGGCCTGAAGGTAAAACACCCATTGCCCCAGGTGGTTTTGTGGTAACCAGATTTGCTTCAAACATTAAAAGTCCGCGCAATACTTATATTACCCCAAATGGGGATGTACTGGTAGCGCTTTCTAATTCGGAAAGGAGTACTGCAGAAGCGGTTGCCAATGCAGTAACCGGCAAAGCTAAATCTGAAGTACCCGGTAAAAGTGCCAACACGATTTTACTATACCGCGATGAGAATAAAGATGGCAAGCCCGAAACTGTTACCACTTTTTTGAACGGGCTCAACCAGCCTTACGGAATGCTGATTATTGGCAATTCATTTTATGTAGCCAATACCGATGGCTTGTGGCAATATCCATATAAAACCGGCGAGACCAAAATCACCGCTACTGGCAAAAAAATCCTGAGTCTCCCAGCCGGTGGATATAACAATCATTGGACGAGAAATTTAATTGCCAATATGGATAAAAGCAAAATTTATATTACCGTTGGGTCGGGGAGTAATGTTGGTGAAAATGGAATGGAAAATGAAGTAAGACGGGCCAATATATTAGAAATCAATCCAGATGGGACAGGTGAGAAAATTTATGCAAGTGGTTTGCGTAACCCCGTGGGAGTAGATTGGGCGCCAACTACAAACATACTTTGGACGGCTGTAAATGAACGCGATGGATTGGGGGATGATCTTGTTCCCGATTATATTACCAGTGTTAAACCCGGGGCCTTTTACGGATGGCCGTATTCTTATTTTGGTCAAAATGAAGATCCCCGCTTAAAAGGTAAACATCCGGAGCTGGTTAAAAAAGCAATTGTACCTGATGTTGCAGTAGGTGCGCATACCGCCTCTTTGGGCTTAGCTTTTTACAAAGGCACAAAATTCCCTCAAAAATATCAGGGAGGTGCATTTATAGGTCAGCATGGGTCGTGGAACCGCTCTGCCATTTCCGGATACAAAGTTGCATTTGTGCCCTTCAAAGATGGAAAGCCAGCAGGCAAACCAGAGGATTTCTTAACTGGTTTTGTGGCTGATGCTGATAAGGCCGAAGTTTATGGCAGGCCTGTCGGTGTTACTTTAACGCCCGATGGAGCATTACTGGTTGCCGATGATGTTAGTGGCATAATTTGGAGGGTTGCTGCTAAATAGTTTACAAAATAACCACAGGTTAGCAGAATATGCGTTAAATTTATCTGCCAATCTGTGGTTAAACTATCAATTATCATTCTATTGAAACAGAACCTTACCCTACTCTTGACTTTATTTTCCTTTACCGGTTTAGCGCAAACGATAAAACCCGATTCGACCAAAAAACTCGAAGAAGTTACCGTTAAAGGCTATTACAACTCGCATTCATTATTAAGGTCGGTATCAGCCGTAACTTTGATTGATAGCAATTTAATCGGAAATCAGCAGAGCAGTTCCTTAGTGAGCACTTTAAATACTGTTCCTGGCGTAAGAATGGAAGAACGTTCGCCGGGCAGCTATCGTTTATCGCTTCGTGGCAGTTTACTCCGATCTCCTTTTGGTATTCGAAATATTAAAATTTACATTGATGATTTCCCCTTAACTGATGCAGGTGGAAATACCTACCTAAATGCCTTAGATGTTTCTGCGGTAGGTATGATGGAGATTTATAAGGGACCGGAAGCCAGTATTTTTGGTGCAAATACAGGTGGTGCTATTTTGATTAATCCTCCCAGGATAAACCACAATGAAATTAATATTTCAGCTATTGGCGGTTCTTATGGTCTTTTGCATCAAACGGCATCAATCAAACAGCAATATAAAAAGTATAGTTTCAGCTTTAGCGAAGGATATCAGAGAAGCGATGGGTATCGGCAAAACAGTGCAATGGGTAGAAAATACTTTCAAACACTGCAGCAATGGAATTATAGCAACGCTGGCAGTTTAAAGGCTTTTGCTTTTTACAGCGATTTAAACTACGAAACACCAGGTGGATTAACGGCTGCGCAATTAGATCAAAACCCTAAACTGGCCCGTCCGGCAACACCAACACTACCTGGCGCCATTTCACAGCAAGCTGCCATTTACAATAAAACCATTTTCGGGGGAATATCCAATTCGTACCAGATCAATAAACACCTAAAGCATGTTATTGCTTTGTTTACCTCGTATACCGATTTCAAGAACCCGTTTATAACTAATTACGAAAAGCGCTACGAAAGTACGCTTGGATTAAGAACATTTTTAGAATACGCTCAGGCAAAAGAAGACATTAAATTTAATGCTCAAATAGGATTAGAAAGTTCTGCTACCAAAAGTCAGATTAAAAACTTTAATAACAACAGTGGGGAAGCTACCTCCATGCAAGCTTCAGACCGCTTAAAAGCTGGTCAGGATTTTGCTTACTTCAGATTAAACTTCGACATCAACAATAAATTTCTGATCGAACTTGCATCGAGTTTAAACTTTTTTAGCTACGACTATGAAAGCTACTTCCCTGCAACAATTGCAACAAAAGAGCGCAAGTTTAATACCCAATTTATGCCAAAGGCCGCATTATCTTACTTAATCGCAAATGACTTCTCTGTCAGGGCTTCTATAAGTAAAGGTTATTCAACGCCCACCATTGCAGAAGTGCGGTCGTCTGATAACAACATCAACAATAACCTGCAAGCAGAGTCAGGCTGGAATTATGAACTGGGCTTAAGGTATAAAACAGGTAATAACCGTTTTTACGCCAACGGAAATATATTTCATTACGAGTTAAAAAATGCTATTGTAAGAAGGCTAAATCAAAATGACACTGAATATTTCATAAATGCAGGCGGAACCAAACAAGAAGGAATTGAGCTGGAAACAGCCTTATGGATCATCAAAAACAATACTTCATGGTTAACAGGATTACAGCTAAGAAGCAATTATACCTGGAGCCAATTTAAATTTGAAGATTTTGTAAGCGGCACTAGCAATTATGCGGGTAACCAACTTACCGGTGTTCCAAAAAATATATGGGTTAATAGTCTCGAATTTAACTTCAAGAAAGAACTTTACCTCTTTGCTCAACACAACTACACCTCAGCCATTCCGCTAAATGATGCCAATACCACCTTCTCTAAAAGATACCATCTTCTTGAAGTAAAAGCCGGAATAAAAAACCTAAGGTTAAGCAGAACCCGTCTTGATTTATTTGCAGGCTTAAACAATCTACTAAATATTGATTACAGCTTAGGCAATGATTTAAACGCCGCAAATGGGAGGTATTTTAACCCAGCGCCAGGAATTAATTTTTATACGGGCCTCTCTATTCAATTGTAATCTTTAAATCGCATCATATAAATTGAACATCTATATGATGCGAGTATGCTATAAGCTAAAAGGCTTCTTGTTTTTCTCTTTCCCTGATGATCACATCACTAACTACTATTTCTATTGCATAGCGTTTTTTACCGTCTGTACCATCATAAATATTTGTTTGTAACCTGCCTTCTATAGTTAAGCCTGTACCCTTTTTAACCTGAGTTTCGGCAATTTTGAATACCATACTTATAGTTATGAAACCCAGAATGCGAATACATACATTTTCTGCTATGAATGCGGTTATTTAATTTTAGGTGAAGACAGGTACTTGCTGGTAAAAAAAGAGGAAAAGCTGTAGTTGGCCTAGCTCAAAATACTTTGGTTTGCTAGTGTTATTTCCAGTATAAAAAGACACATATAATCTCCCCGAAAATTTCGCAGAAAGCGCTGATTTGTAATTTATTCAGCGTTAATCTGTGTGATCAGCGGGAAATTAATAACCATTATACAGTTAACTTATCACTGGATTTAAACACCTAAAATTTGTAGAAGGCTAAGCGTATGATTTTTTTATTCAGGAATAGATAGCTAGTTTTATCAACTTATGATCAACTATAACAATAAGCTTTTTAAACCGATAAAGAACACAGAAAATGGTGAAACATCAAACCAAACCGTTTTTAAATATAAACAAACCGGAAATATCCTTACTGCTGAATATACAGGCGGAAAAATTATTTTTGGTCATTTGATTGGCTTAGTTGATGAAAAAGGCAACATCGAAATGCGCTATCACCAGGTAAATAATCAAGGTGAGCTCATGACCGGAATCTGCCATTCAAAGCCAGAACAATTAGCCAATGGCAAAATCAGACTTCATGAAACCTGGCAGTGGACATCGGGAGATAAATCGAAAGGGCAATCAATCATCGAAGAACAATAGAGGCTTGATTGGTTAAAGCTAAAAGCGGTGCTTTTTCTTTTACTAAAACATCAAACACAAGCCCCCATTTTTGCCTATTTTTTTTCATCCCTTATAATATATGTCAGTATGCCTCCAAAAGAAAATCCCATAAATCGAATACCGTCTATATTACGAACCGCATTCAACTTAGTTTACAGCCCGCTTGATTATCAAATAAATAACCTGCAAACAGAAAGTGAAAGTCAGGAATATGCAGCCTGCACTTTTGAATTAAACAGGTTAAAAATCAAACATCGCCTTTCTAAAATCACCCCAACTAAAACCGGGCAATTTGTAAGCATATGGAAGCGGAATGAAGCAGGAATTACTACTCCGTTTAATGATCAGGATGATTTTGACCTGTTAATAATATCTGCCAATAGTGTTGACCGATCTGGCCAGTTTATTTTTCCAAAAGCCATATTGGCACAACATCAAATTATTACCAAAAATGGAATAGAAGGCAAAAGAGGGATTAGGGTTTATCCTCCCTGGGATACAGTAACAAATAAACAGGCAGAGAAAACCCAACAGTGGCAAGCGCCTTATTTTCTTCGGATTGACGTTAATGAAAATATCGACCTGGGAAGGGCGAAGAAATTAATCGGCAATGGAATTAAACAAACAGAATTTTAAAATCCCGGTTAAACTTAGCAAGTTTCGGGTAGTTTACCCTTTCTTTCCAAACTACTTTTGGATATAAATTATTCAAGGCCATGAAAGCACAAGAAGAAATCAATTTCAATCGTATAGCTGAAGCCATTAGCTATATCAAGGCGAATTTTAAAACACAGCCTGGTTTAGAAGAAATTGCAGAGAAAGTAAATTTAAGCCCTTTTCATTTCCAAAGATTATTTAGCGAATGGGCCGGCACTACCCCTAAGCGTTTTTTGCAGTACATCAGCATTGGTTATGCCAAAGAAATGCTGAAAGAAAACCAAAGTTTATTCGATACCGCATTGGAAACCGGTTTATCAGGAACCAGCAGGCTGCACGATCTTTTTGTAAACATTGAAGGGATGACACCGGGAGAATATAAAAACGGCGGCGAAAACCTCCACATCAATTATAGTTTTGCAGAAAGTCCGTTCGGTAATATCATTGTTGCCAGCACCTCAAAAGGAATCTGCCATATCGCTTTTTATGACGACGAAAACATTGCTTTGGCGAATTTGCAACGCCAATTCCCAGCAGCTCAATATCAGCAGATATTGGATAAAGAACAACAAAATGCTTTATATATTTTCAGTCACGATTGGAGCAAATTGCACCAGATTAAACTGCATTTAAAGGGTACTGATTTTCAATTAAAAGTTTGGGAAGCTTTGTTAAAAATCCCTATGGGTAAATTGGCTACTTACGGCAACATTGCCAAACAATTACAAAATCCTAGCGCATCCAGAGCGGTGGGCACGGCAATTGGAGATAATCCGGTAGCGTTTCTCATTCCTTGTCACCGGGTAATACAATCAAGCGGTGCCTTGGGCGGCTACCATTGGGGAGTGAACAGAAAAACAGCCATAATTGGTTGGGAAGCCGCAAAAACTAATGTTTAACCCGTATGATCAAACATGCAGATATTTCTACGGAAGAACTCAAAAAACACTTTAAAAACAAAGATATTTGCCTTGGCGGAAATGCCCGATTGAAGATTTACGGATTACTTAAATGCAGATCGGGAAAGCGGATAAAGAAAGAAAACCGTGTATTTTTCCGTTCTGTAGATGAAGCGCTTCAACATGGCTATCGTCCTTGCGGGCATTGCTTAAAAACAGCATATAAACAATGGATTTATTCAACACCACAATAGATGTTAACCAAAATCTGCTCCCGTACGGAGGAACAGTAAATTATTATGGCAAATTATTCGAGGTATCGGAAGCCGATCATTATTTTGATGTACTGATGAATACCGTTGAATGGAAGAATGATGAAGCTTTTATTATGGGCAAACACATTATCACCAAACGAAAAGTAGCCTGGTATGGAGATGAAGCCTATTCTTATACCTACTCCAATAAATCGAAAATGGCCCTACCATGGACAAAGGAATTACTGGAGTTAAAAAAAATATCAGAGAAACAAACAGGTACCGCATTTAACTCTTGTTTACTTAACTTATACCACAATGGTGATGAAGGAATGGCTTATCATAGTGATGATGAAAAGGCGTTAGCAAAAGATTCTGCCATTGCATCATTAAGTTTCGGTGCAGAACGAAAGTTTCTTTTCAAACACAAAAAAACTAAAGAAACGGTAACCTTATTTTTAGAAAATGGAAGTTTATTGGTGATGAAAGATGAAACACAAACCAATTGGCTGCACCGCCTTCCACCAACCAAAAAAGTAAGTAAGCCACGGATAAACCTAACCTTTAGAACAATGGTTGTTTAGTTTAAATGGGTTTAGATATTGTCATTGCGAGAAGGCTTTTTCAGCCGACGAAGCAATCTTTATAACAAGGATCACAAGTATGAAAGATTGCTTCGTTATTCCTCCTGGAAATGACGACCTTTCTATTGGAGTCTGTTAATGGTAACCTGTCGAAGGACAAATATTTTTGTCTCCGACCAATAAAAGTCTTCGACAGGCTTAGATTGACAACAATTCTAATTGAGTTAAGGCATAGTATTACCCCGGCCAATAAAATTTCAAAAAATCTTAGTGTTTAAACTCCTTAATATCTACAATGCGGTCATCATCAGCATTTTTCTTTAAGAAAGATGTTCCATTTGCATTCGTTACCCAGGTATAATCTCTTTGAATGTTCCCAACAAGGGTTTCAGGTTCATTTATTAATGCTGCTGGCAATTGCAGGTTAAAAGTTTCGCCCGTTGCCGTATTTACCTGGTACAAAGAATTGGCGGTTAAAAAGGCTAATGTGGTTTTATCGCTAGAGTACATAAAAAATTTCCCCTGGATACGTTCATCAGGGTTTTGTCTCTTAATAGGATAAACCCTTGAATTTATAGTTGTGATAAAAAAATCGTTATTCACCAAAATATTACTACGTGTTAATTCCTCTAAACCGTTTGTATATTTTTTATCTTCAGCACCTTTTGATGGTTTATTCAAGCTCACCACTTCGGTTTTTCCATCATTAACAGCAATGATATAAAACGGAGCCATTTTACCTGTTTCATTAGCAACCTGTACTAACACAGCTGTTTTTTGTGTGTTGATGAATGAAGCAACAATAAATTTCTGTGCAGCGGCATTTGGGGCATCGTCAACAATAATAGTGGTATCTTTATATTGAATGGCGAAGCGATCGGCTGCTGCCACAGCACCAGAATCTGTTTTTACGATAGTAAGTACATTTTTCTTCGATTTTGGGAAAACATTAAAATCGTCACTGGCAGCAAAAGGTCTTGCCTTGTAGGCTTTTTCAGATTTACCGCAGCCAAATAAAACAACGGAAAGTAAGAGTGCATAAAGCGTAATTTTCATAGGTATAGCTATTTATTTTTTTGCTAATTTATAATCTTTATTGCGCTTATTTTATCAAAGTCACCAGAAAATTACCGCATCTGCTTAAAAAGTGCAACAGATTGTATTTTATGCTGATATTCAGCTATCTATTAATTATAAAGACCACAGCCTCTGGTATTTGCTTCTCCTTCAGATTCAAACTCCTTCCCCTCTGTGTTTTGGTGGCAGAATTTGACTACTTCAGACTAAATTCCTTATTTTTGATTAACAGATAACCAATGGCAAACACATCAAATTTTTTCGCTAAAAATAAAAGCGTAATCTTATATGGGGTTTTCCTGGCTGCACTATTGTTTTTGCTGAAGTGGCTTGAACTTCGTTTCATGATCATCGACCATGCGTTCGAAATTTATGCTGGTTCGATAGCCGTTATCTTTACAACTTTAGGCATTTGGCTCGCGCTTAAATTAACCAGGCCCAAAACCATACTGATCGAAAAAGAAATTTTTACCGGGAAGCCTGAAACATTTATCCTCAACGAAAAAGAGCTGACAAAACTCAATATCAGTAAAAGAGAGCTGGAGGTTTTGCAGCTCATGTCTGCAGGTTTAAGCAACCAGGAAATTGCGTTAAAGTTATTCGTTTCTTTAAACACCATAAAAACACACAACGCCAGGCTTTTCGAAAAACTGGAAGTTAAACGCAGAACACAGGCTATAGAAACAGCCAAAAGACTCAGTATTATTCCTTAATGGACTAACACATTGGTATTAAAAAACAACCGATCTGAAAAATCACCCTAAAGTATGAGGGTTAAAAAAAATAATCGAAGCAATTTTGTGGTGTAAATCTTTTAAAATTATAAACAGATGAAAAAGAACGTAATTGTATTTGGATTAATCGCCGGCTTAATTGTATCAACCTTGATGGTGCTCTCTATGGCGAGATGTTATAGCGACCCGAACCTTGAGCACAGCATGCTTATCGGCTATGCCTCAATGGTATTGGCTTTTTCCTTTATTTTTGTCGGGATAAAAAACTACCGCGATAAATACAACGATGGATTAATCACTTTTGGCAAGGCATTTAAAATCGGGGCATTAATCAGTTTAGTAGCTTCTACCATATATGTTATTGTCTGGTTGATTGATTATTACGTATTTATGCCCGATTTTATGGATAAATATGTTGTCCAGGCACTTAGAGAAGCCAAAGCAGCTGGTGCATCGGCAGCTGAGCTGACAACTAAGACAAAAGAACTGGCTTCCAGTCAGGAAATGTATAAAAACCCAGTCATGGTAGTTCTATTTACTTATATGGAAATACTGCCTGTAGGGATATTGATCTCATTGGTAGCAGCACTTATTCTGAAAAGAAAACAAGGCACTCCATTAGGTGTAAAAACCGCTTAACATACCTGTTAATCTGATCTCCTTTTATTAATTTTAAGCCATTAAAAAACAGCTATGTATACGATACCCTTTACCAATATAGATTGGAGTCAGATAGAAAAAGTAGAATACCCTGGCGAAACAGGCACAGCAACATGGCAAACCTTAAACCTGGACGGCTTAAGGATCAGGATTGTAACCTATTCTGCGGGCTACCTTGCCGATCATTGGTGCCAGAAAGGCCACATTGTACATTGTTTGGCAGGTAGCTTTGTAAGTGAAATGGAAGATGGAGCAACATTCGCGCTTAGCGCGGGGATGACATATGTGGTTTCTGACGATTTAAGTTCGCACCGGTCAGTATCACAGGAAAGCGTGAAACTTTTAATCATTGATGGCAGCTTTTTAAAACCAAAAGGCACTTAAAGTGATTTATTAAGTACCACCCCATTTCGCAGTTATTATAAAAAATAAAATGATGCTGGTTAAATCACTTTTGGGTGAATTTCTTCATGAAGCAGAAAACACCCGCAAACTTTTAAATGCAATACCAAACAGTGCTTTGGATTTTATACCCTCAGCACATTCCTGGACTACGGCCCAATTGGCATCGCACATTGCTGAAATCTACGATTGGTATCCCGGAACTTTCCATGGTAACGAATTTAACATGGATACCTATAAGCGTGACGAGGTAGATATCAGCGATATCGAAAACATTATTGGCAAATTTGAACGGGCCTTTAACAGGGCCAAAGAAAGTATCGAATCGGCCACCGACAAAAGCATGTTCGAAGACTGGAAAATGACCGCTGGAGGTAAAACGGTTCTCCAGCCCATGCCAAGGATCCAGGTAATACGGGGATTTTTAATGAACCATATTTATCACCACCGTGGCGAAATGATTGTATACCTGCGTTCAACAGGGAATAAGGTACCAAGTATGTACGGGCCCATTTACGAAGACAGTCTTAGATAAGGTTCACAAATTATCTTAATTTTGAACAAAAGATTATAAATGAAGATTTTTGCCGAAACCGAACGTTTAATTTTACGCGAATTGCTACCTACAGATGCCGAGGGCATGTTTGAAATGGATGGTGATCCTGAAGTGCACCTTTACCTGGGCAATAATCCTGTAAAATCAATCGAACAAAGTATCCCAGAAATCGAATTTATCAGAAAGCAATATATCCAAAACGGTATTGGCAGATGGGCTGTTACCGAAAAAGCAACAGGTAATTTTGTAGGTTGGTCGGGCTTAAAACTAATTAAAGAATCTACCAATAACCATATTAATTATTACGATCTGGGCTATCGGTTCAGTAAACGGTTTTGGGGCAAGGGCTATGCTACAGAAGCTGCAGCGGCGGCACGAGACTATGGTTTTAATGAACTAAATCTGCATGAAATTATTGGCATAGCAGATATCGATAACCTGGGATCTATCCATGTTCTGGAAAAAGTGGGTTTAAAACGGATCTCTATTTTCGATTACCATGACATAAAACATCACTGGATGAAGATTGAAAAGCCAGTTTAGCGCTTTCAAAAAGCAATTTTGTCTTTTTATGGTTTAGTTTTTGATGTTAAAAAGGAAATCATTTAAACCTTACATTATGAAACACCTAATCTTCTGTGGAATGCTGATCTTATTATTGAGTTCTTGTAAAGAAAAATTAGACCCGGCAAGCTTTAACAATACCAAATGGGAGTTAACTGAACTATCTGGCTTAACATTACCAAGCACAGCAAAAGCAACCCTAAACTTTGCAGACAGTCTGAAAGTCAGTGGAAAATCGTTTTGTAACAATTACGGCGGTCAGGGAGAAATTGCAGATAATAAAATAACCGTTAAAAATGTTTTTGGTACAAAAATGTTCTGTCAGGAAACTGATGCAGCCGAACGCGCTTACTTACATGCCCTTAATCAGGTTAATGGTGCTAAAATAATTGATAATAAGCTGCATTTGTTAAATGGCGATAAAACCTTACTGGTTTTCACCAAAACAAACTAGAATCTTTACATGCATAAAAGGCTGAATAAAGTATTTTTACTATTTTCGGCCTTTTGAGTTTAACGCAGGAGTAATGCCATCGATAACAGAAGATCTGAAGTTTTTTTTCTCGACCATAAGAAAAGCATTTAATTTATTTCAACAGAATGATCCCTTACGCCTGGCTGGCGCTACTGCTTTTTTTACCAATTTCGCCTTACCCCCAATATTAATTATCCTGATCAGGCTGTTTGGTATGTTTACCGATAGACGTTTATTGGCTACACACCTTTTCGAACGCCTGGCCAGTATTCTCGACAATGAGAGTATTTTACAGATCAGAACTACATTAAGAAACATCCGGGGTATTGATCAGGCCTGGTATGTTACTTTGTTCAGTTTTATATTTTTCCTTTTTGTAGCTACCACCCTATTCAATGTGATTAAAAACTCTTTGGAGCAGATCTGGAACATTGGCCAAAAAGATAAAAAAGGGATCATCAATACCCTTAAATCGAGGGCGATATCCGTTACGATTATCTTATTTGCCGGCATATTATTTTTTATCGGTTTACTGGCCGATAGTGTGCAGGCTTATATTGGTGCCTATCTAAAAAACGGTGCTCCTTCTTTCGAATTGATTTTGACTTCCATAATCAACCAATTGGTTTTTGTAATCATCGTTACCACCTGGTTTACCATACTTTTTAGGTATTTAACAAACGGGCGCCCAACCTGGCGGGCGGCAATTTCCGGCGGCCTGTTAACCGGATGCCTATTTACAGCAGGAAAATATATTTTAAGGATTTTATTGCCACTGAGTAACATCAGCAACATTTATGGATCAGCAGGTTCAATTATTGTAATTATGCTTTTCGTATTCTACTCTTCGTTGATATTTTATTTTGGTGCATCTTTTATTAAAGCGCTCAGTATTGGCAGAGCAACCCCCATTATACCCAAAAATGGATCGTTTGCTTATGAGCTTACGGAAGTTGACCTGGAAAAAGAGGATTAATAAGAAAGGGAGATAAAATTGATTTTATCTCCCTTTCTTATTAATTAGGTTCACTTAACTAGTAGTATCGTCATGCTGAACTTGTTTCAGCATCTATCATACTAAAAAAGACCCTGAAATGAATTCAGGGTGACGCATCGTAGGAAATAACCAACTAAAATTACAAAATCCTATAACCTAAGCCAACTGTAAATAAGTTTAACTTAGTGCCTGGATAACCTGCTTTATTGATTTTAGATAATCCAAGTTCGTAACGTGCATCGAAGCTTAATTTTTTAAGGTCTAAACCTGCTCCAAACTGCCAGGCCAAAGCCTGATTTTTAAAGTCGGCCCTAAAAACGCTCCCTGCTGCCTGACCAAAACTTTGATTTTCATCTAATATTAATGAAAACATCGGTCCGGTGTTTAAACGGAGGCCAATACCAGCAGCACCAAACTTAGTACCTACCAATAATGGCACATCTAAACTTGTAAAACGCACTTTATTTACTTCTCCCGTTGACTCACTTACCAAATCTGCTTTTTTGCCCGACACATAAAGCTCTGGCTGGAAGTAAACACCTGCAGCACCTACCCTGGCCCAAAGGCCACCATAAAAACCTGCGCGGTTGTTACTGTTAAAAGTATTTTCACTATCAAATTTCGAAAAATTTGCACCAGCTTTAATGCCCAGCTGGAAAGATGGCAGTACCTGTGCGCTGGCGAATAAGCCAACAAGCAAAAAGGCAACGGTTAAAGATAAAAATTTCATATGCGATTAATTTTAGCTGGTGGCGTTGTTAATGGCTTCTTGTTCTTTTAAAGCATCAACATTGTTTTTATCACCAAAGTTTTGTGTTTTACCTGCAAAGTAATCTAAAATTCCCGAGATAGTATCTAAGTTATCAGCTAAATTTTGATGAATATCCGGTAAATCTTTTTCAAGGCGATTATCGCCCAATTCGATATTATCGACTTCAATTTTACCAATTTTCTGAATAAGTGCCTGCTGAGAGTTTTGCAAATCTTCCAATTCACGCACGATCTTTTCCATTAATTCAAACTTCTTTAAAGTATTCATAGGTCTTATTTTTTAGTTCAACTATTCTGTATAAACCCCTTAACCCCTATTTTGTTTTATTTGCCCAATCTTTTAACAAAACAGATTTGGAAATACCGAAAACAACTAATAAATTAGTTTAAAATTAACAATTATGAAAAAGCTTCTAATATTTTTGTCCTTATTTAGCTTAGGTTTAGCAGGCTACACACAAAATACAAGCGCTGTTGACAAGGAGAAGCTTTTCGATTTTTATCAGACCCAGCGTTATGGCGATGCTGCTCAATACCTCAAGGGTATTTATAGAGAAGAAGTGAACGATTTCAAAACCCTCAGCCAGATTGGCTATTGTTTTTTAATGGCTGGTAATAATGTAGAAGCCGAAAAATTTTATAGTAAAGCTTATACGCTGCAGCCACAAAACCTGCCTATTCTTTTCAGTCTCGGTAGTATCAACACCAAAAGAGGTAATACTGAAAAGGCCAAACTGTATTACGGTGAAATTGTGAAAATAGACAGTAATAATTTTAATGTGTACAAACTGCTGGCTAATTTGTACAGTTCTCCAAAGGATGATTCACTTAAACTCATCTACCTCTTGAAGGCTAATCTGATCAATCCGTTAGAGGGCGATGTTGCTACCGATCTGGCTGAGGTGCATGCTGCTTATCAGCAATATGAAAAAGCTTACGATGTACTTAATATTGCCATTAAGGGAGATAGTGATAATCTCGTGCTGCAAAGAGCGAAACTTCCCATTGCCAACCAGCTTAAAAAGTACAGCGAAGTAATTGCATCAGGAGAGAAACTGTTGAAAGATGGTGCCGACGCAGGGGTGATAAAAGATGTTGCAAAAGCTTATTATTATACCAGGAAGTATCAGAAAGCGATTGATCTTTTTAAACAATTGGAGGTAGCAGCGATGGAAAATGAGGCTACGCTATACTATACATCACTCAGTTATCGCGCTTTAAAAAATTATCCGCAGGCGGCTATTTATACTAGGAAAACTATAGACGAAGCTATTTCACCCAATACTTCAAGCTATTATTCTTTATTGGGACTGGTTTATGAAGAAAACAACCAACTCACATTGGCAAACGCCGCTTACAAAAAAGGTCTGCAATTTAAAGCAACAGCAACTTTATATTATCGCTTGGCCGTATTTTACGATACCCGTTTAAAGCAGGAAAAAAATGCACTTAAATATTATAACCTTTATTTAAAAAGCAAGCCCAGCTTAACCGATGATAAAGAAGAAATTAAATTTTCAAAGGATAGAATTGCGCAGCTAAACCTTACTGATTAAACCAGATCCTCGAAAACAGGTTTTACATTGTCCCAAAATTCATCTAAGGCAATTATTCTGGGTTTAAAAAACGAGATTAATGTAGGCCAGTGCTGTTGATTAAAGATGCTCACTCCCGTAATGCTGATCGAAATCTGTGATACCGTTTTACCAAAATCATCAGTTGCATCTTTGATCCAGTCCCACTCTTCGTTTATGGTATTGGTAAACAGGAGCTTAAACTCTTCAAACTGTTCGAAGATGAGATGCCTGATATCAGTATCGGGATGCGACAGCTGAATGCTGATAAAGGCTTTTTTACCATCAACATCCATTTTAAAGAAGATATTCTTCACACCCGTTTTGTAGTTCGTCCAGTTTACGGTAGAACCACTTGCTGAAGGGACGGGTTTCATATATTGCCCGAAACTGATCCAAAACTGTTGGCGCAGACGGGCTGCTTCTTCTTTACTGTACATTTATCTTTTTACTGCATCTCACAGAGACCTTATCATTATTAAACTAAACCGTCATTCCCGCGCAGGCGGGAATCTTAAAGCTAATTGCATTAAGATTCCCAATCAAGTTGGAAATGACGACCCTTCGAAAATTTAAAATAGTGACACAATCTCTTTTAACGAAGCTGCAATTATAAGCGATTAATATTTATATTCAAAATGATAGCTACCTGAGCCTATTTCTTCTTTTTTATCAGTTTTCGGCAATACTACGGTAGCGGTTGCATTGGCCGGAACGGTTACGTCGAGTTTAAAAAACCCATCTGCAATTGTCCACGATGATTTAACAGTACCATACACCGTCTCCAGTTCTGCCGATGCGCTGGTTAATTTCCCTCCTGGTCTCGGTGCAATTAAAATGGTTTTGTAACCTGGTTGTGCTGATACCGGATTAATGCCGGCAATATTTTTATACATCCAATCGCCGATAGCTCCGTAGGCATAATGGTTAAAAGAATTCATATCAGCCGTTTGGAAAGACCCATCCTGTTTAATACCGTCCCAGCGCTCCCAGATGGTGGTTGCTCCCATTTTAACCGGATATAACCACGAAGGGTAACTTTCCTGCAGTAACAGATTGTAAGCTACATCTTCGTGTCCAAAGCGGCTTAATACGTGGCAAAGGTATGGCGTGCCCAAAAAACCTGTAGTCAGGTGGTTTCCGTAATCTTTTACATTATCAACCAATCTTTGTGCAGCCTGTGCACGTAAGTTGTCAGGCAGCATATCAAACTGTAAGGCCAATACATATGCTGTTTGGGTGTTGGAGATCAACTTTCCATTCGGCGTCATATTTTCTTTGATATAAGCCGCTTTAATCTGCTCCAATAATGCATTGTATTTGGTTACATCCTCTGTTTTGCCCAATACCTTTGCTGCATTTATAAGCAACTGTGTAGAATGCGCATAAAATGTTTGGGCAATCATATACTTGTCCGTCACCGCGGCACGGCCATCATTATCATCATTAGGACGGTAAAACAACCAATCGCCAAAGTGAAAACCGGTGTTCCAAAGATTGTTCTTCGCCACTGAAGAAATATAATCAACCCACTTTTTCATACTGCCATACTGCGTTTCCAATATGCCTTTATCTCCATACGAAACATACATATCCCAGGGGATAATAGTGGCGACATCGGCCCAACCAGCAGAACCTGCGTCATTTTGGTTCAGCACATTTGGAACAACAAAAGGAACGCTGCCATTAGGAAGCTGATCTGCAGAAACATCTTTTAGCCATTTGGTAAAAAAGCCCGATACATCCATGTTATATGCAGCTGTTGTGGCAAATGCCTGTGCATCACCCGTCCAACCCAAACGTTCGTCTCTTTGCGGACAATCTGTTGGCACATCAACAAAATTTCCTTTCTGTCCCCATGAAATATTGTGCTGCAGTTGATTTAGCAAAGGGTTTGAAGTCGTGAATTTTCCGGTGGTTTTCATATCCGAATAAACAGCTACGGCGGTAAGGTTTTCCAATTTTAGTTCGCCAGGGTACCCATCTATTTTGACGTACCTAAACCCCTGAAAAGAAAAATGAGGTTCGAATACCTGTTCGGTTCCACCTTTTAAAATATAATTGTTCTGCTGTTTTGCCGACCGGAGGTTAGTGGTATAAAAATTTCCTTCTTTGGTTAATACCTCAGCATGGCTAATGGTAATTTTGCTACCTGCTGCACCTTTGGCTTTTAACATTACCCAGCCCACTAAGTTCTGCCCAAAATCAACCACGGTTTCACCTTTTGGGGTCTTAAATATTTTTAAGGCTTTAAACGTTTCGTGTTTGCTTACCTGCGGTCCGCTCATCCCAACCAGCTTTTCCGGGCCCTTGGCGAGTTCCTGCACAGGTTTCCAGGAAGTGTTTTCTTTAAAGCCAGTATTACTCCAGCCTTGGGGCTCTAAACGGGCATCGTAGGTTTCTCCGTCATAAATATTGGAGGCAAGTATTGGCCCATAACCTGTTTTCCAGCTGTTATCGCTTATAATGGTTTCTGTGGTTCCGTCAGTATATTTTACTTCCAGTTGTATCAATAAAGCTCTGGTATCGCCATAAAATTGTTTTTGATTACTAAACCCGATACGTCCTTTGTACCAGCCATCGCCTAACGAAACACCAATTACATTGGCCCCTTTCTTTAGTGATTGCTTAACATCGTAAACCTGATATTGAATATGATCTTTATAACTTGTCCACCCTGGTGCAAAATAAGCGTTGCTAACCCGTCCGCCGTTAATATTGGCCTCATACAAACCCTTAGCAGTTATGTAAGCCATTGCAGATTTTACATCTTTTTTCAGGTTAAATTCTTTTCTGAATAGTGGACTGGCCAGCGAAGTATCTTTTCCTATTACCGAAATCCATTTTGCACTCCAGTCTTCAGGTTTTAAACCTGTTTGAAAAAACTGAACCGGCGACCATGCAGATGTATTTCCGTGGTTATCTTTTACCCTAACCTGCCAGTAATATTTGGTTTTTGAGGATAATCCGGGGCCATCATAGGCAATCAATACCGATTGATCATCTTTTACCGCAGCCTTCCATAAAACTTTATCAATATTTGCTGTTGTACCCAGTCTGATTTCGTAACTGCGCTGTTTGGTGTTTTTTAGATCCGAAACAATTTTCCAGCTAAATCTGGGTTTTGGATTATCAATACTAAAAGGATTTACTAAATGCTCAACGGTGAAATCTTTTACCGAGATTTTCTGTGCTAAAACATTCGTTGTAAATAAAAGAAATAAGGCAAGGGTAGTTATTGTGCCTGAGGTACAGGAATTCTTGTTCATATTGGTTAGCGTTAATTTTTAGTCTTAACTACACGATAATCAGAAATATTATTTAACCAACCGTCCTGTACTGTTATGAAAAATTAAGCGTTAGCACAACGGCAATAATTTAATAAAACACCACTTATCAAACTAACAACAACAAACGAGCAACAAAAATAAAGATTATCGATTCATTAACCGGGCAACATATTTGCCTATAATATCGAACTCTAAATTTACCGTATCGCCAACTTCAACTTCCTGTAAATTGGTATGTTCGAAGGTATAAGGGATGATAAATACTGAAAACTCGTCCGCCTGAGAATTTACAACAGTTAAGCTGATACCGTTTACACAGGCAGAACCTTTTTCTACTGTTACATTTCCGGCCGAAGCATCGTATTTAAAGCGGTACTCCCAACTTCCATCCAGTGCTTCACGTTTCACGCAAACAGCAGTCTGGTCTACATGCCCCTGCACAATATGACCATCTAAACGGGCATTCATCTGCATGCAGCGCTCAAGGTTAACTTTACTGCCTACTTTTAAACCATCGAGATTGGTTTTGTTTAGCGTTTCATCTATAGCGGTAACGGTATGCGTTCCATCATTTAAAGCCACCACTGTCAGGCACACTCCATTATGGGCTACACTCTGGTCGATTTTCAGCTCATGGCTAATTGCAGAAGAGATGGTAAAGTGGATGTTGGTATGATCGTTTTTAATGGCAGTAACTTCGCCAAGCGTTTCTATAATTCCTGTGAACATTTATAATGTATTTTTTTTACATCGTCATTCCCGCGCAGGCGGGAATCTTAATCCCCCATACAAATCCTACCGAGGGATTACGATTCCCAATCAAGTTGGGAATGACGATCGCGCTAAATCTATTCTTTAATATTTCAATCTATTTTTTCTCCAATCGGAGCTATTTTTAACTGCTGCACCACCCAACTCCACTTCCTTTTTATCAAACAGTTTTGCAGCAATTACCGCGGCAATTAAGGCTTCTGTTTCATCCTGTACCTTTAAGTTTTCTGGCTTAAAGTATTTACCTACAAAATGCGTATCGAAATTACCCGTTTTAAAAGCCTCGTGCTGCATCACAAATTTACCAAAACCTAAAGTAGTTTCTATCCCCGTAATATCATATTCTTCAATTGCTCTCACCATTCGAGCAATCGCTTCTTCCCTATCTTTCCCATAAGTGATCAGTTTGGCGATCATAGGATCATAATAAATCGGGATTTCCATGCCCTGCTCAAAGCCATCATCAACCCTTACTCCATTGCCTTTGGGCGTATTGTAAGTCTGCAAAGTACCAATATCAGGCAGGAAATTATTGGCCGGATCTTCTGCATAAACTCGAAGTTCTATAGCATGTCCACTAATTTTCAAATCCTCCTGTTTAAAACTAAGTCTTTCGCCTGAGGCTATTTTCAGCTGTTCTTTTACCAGATCTATACCTGTAATTAATTCGGTTACGGGATGTTCTACCTGCAATCGGGTATTCATTTCCAGGAAAAAGAAATCGAGGTTTTCGTCCAAAATAAACTCAACAGTACCTGCACCGCTATAATTAACCGAACGGGCCACATCTACTGCGCATTTACCCATCTGCTGCCTGATTTCTTCGGTTAAAACCGACGAGGGTGCTTCTTCTACTACTTTTTGATGACGGCGCTGAATAGAGCATTCCCTTTCAAAAAGATGAACAATATTGCCATGGCTATCGCCCAAAACCTGTATTTCGATATGTCTCGGCGAGGTAACATATCGTTCGATAAAAACAGCCCCATCACCAAAGGCCGAGGTAGCCTCACTTACCGCAAGCTGCATCTGTTCTTCAAAATCTTCAGCCCGCTCTACAATACGCATACCCTTGCCCCCGCCACCTGCAGCAGCTTTGATCAATATGGGGAAACCAACTTCGATGGCACGCTGTTTTGCCTCTCCTACATCCTGAATGGCTTCTTCCGTTCCAGGAACCATCGGGATGTTATATTTTAATGCTGCCGCCTTTGCTGAAAGTTTATTGCCCATGGTTTCCATGGCTTCTGGCGACGGACCGACCAAAATCAACCCTGCATCGGCAACTTTCTGTGCAAAACCTGCATTTTCAGACAAAAAACCATAGCCTGGATGAATGGCCTCTGCGCCGGTTAATTTACAGGCTTCGATAATCTTCTCTCCTACCAGGTAACTTTGGTTGGATGGAGCCGGCCCGATACAAACCGCCTCATCAGCATAACGTACATGCAGCGCATTACGATCTGCTTCTGAAAAAACAGCAACTGTTTTGATGCCCATTTCCTTCGCAGAGCGCATAATGCGCAAAGCGATTTCGCCACGGTTAGCGATTAAAAGTTTAGAGATTGGGGTTATGAGTTTGGAGTGGTTAGGCATTTGGCTAGACTTATAATCTTATTAAACCGGACTATTGACCATTAACTATTTAACTATTGACTAAAAACTTCGGACTTCCGTCTCCGGGTCTCCCGACTATACCTACAAATGTAATATTATTTCGATAGCCTGATCGATCATTTCTGCACTCAGATCCAGGTGTGTAACCAAACGGATTGTACTTGCACTGGTGGTATTGCAATGGAGTCCTTTTTCTTTCAATTGATGTACAATTTTCTCTGCCGAACCTTTTTCTACTTCAAAAACAACAATATTGGTCTCAACAGGCATTACCGATTTTACATATTTTGCCATGGCCAGTGCATTTGCCAAAGCCTGCGCATGGGCATGATCGTCTTTTAAGCGTGTTACATGATGATTGAGCGCATAAATGCCAGCAGCAGCCAAAAACCCTGCCTGGCGCATGCCTCCGCCAAAAGCTTTTCTAATTTTCCGGGCTTTATGAATCATTTGCTTGCTGCCCAATAGCACAGAGCCAACTGGTGCACCAAGTCCTTTAGATAGGCAGACCGAAATCCCATCAAAATATTTGCCGTACTCGCCTGCCTCATCGCCTGTAGCCACAAGTGCATTAAAAATACGCGCACCGTCTAAATGCAGTTTCAATCCTTTTATATTACAGAGGTGATGGATCGGGGCAATCTGTGATAAGGTATAGCAGCTTCCGCCACCTTTATTTACTGTATTTTCCAAAACAACCAAACTGGAGTTGGGGTAATGGATGTTATCTTCGTTAATTTCAGGTTCAATCAGTTCTGGTGTCAAAATTCCGCGTTCACCATACAACAATCTTACCGATGCGCCCGAGTGATAAGCAATGCCGCCAATTTCGTAGCGGTAAACATGTGCGGTCTGATCGCAGATCACCTCATCCATGGGCTGGGTAAAACACTTGATCGCAATCTGGTTGGTCATCGTTCCTGACGGGCAAAATAATCCAGCTTCCATATTAAAGGTCGAAGCCAGTTTTGTCTCCAACGCATGCACCGTTTCATCTTCACCAAAAACGTCGTCGCCCACTTTTGCATTCATCATGGCATCTAACATTCCGGCAGAAGGTTTGGTTACCGTATCACTCCTGAAATCTAAAAATCTGTTGTTCATTTCGCTATCTGGTTGTAAAATATTGTTGATGTTAAAAAAAAAGACCAATGCCTTTCCTGGTATAATTTTAAGGTTTTTCGGCGATTAAACGCCCTATATAGTGTATTTTTTACACACTTAATTTTCGACAACAACAAATTGTTAAAAAATTATTAAAAAAAAGGATACAAAATATAAGACTTTTTATACTTTTATCGTGCTAAAACCAAAAATAAATAAAATGATAGTAATTGCAGACGGCGGATCTACCAAAACAAATTGGTGTTTGATTAACGAGGCCGGCAGAAAAATTTACTTTAACACCGAAGGTTACAATCCATATTTTTCAAAAGGAGAGTACATTGTAAAGTCTTTGAATGAGACTCTTCCAGACCACTTGGAAAGAGAGAAATTAACAGCAGTTTATTACTACGGTGCCGGCTGTTCAACACCTGCAAATGTTAAGATTGTGGCTGATGCCATGCAACAGATCTTTACCAATGCAACCATTTTTGTAGGTCATGATTTACTTGCTTCATCTAGAGCACTCCTTGGAAACGAGCCAGGATTTGCAGCTATTTTAGGCACAGGTACAAATTCATGCCTTTATGATGGATCTGAGATTACCATGAACATCGATTCATTAGGTTATTTCCTGGGTGATGAAGGTAGCGGTTCGTACATCGGTAAACGCATTTTAAGCGATTACATGAAAGGCTACATGCCGAAAGGGCTACGTGAAGCTTTTTACGATAACTACGCTTTAACCAACGAAGATATTTTCGATAACATTTATAACAAGCCACTGCCAAACCGTTTCTGCGCAAGCTTTAGTAAATTCTTATACGATTTTAAAGATAACTACGAAGATTATGCTTTTGCTACCATTGACTATGCTTTTACTGCATTTTTCGAAGCATTGGTAATCCACTACCCTAACTATAAAGACCACAAATTAAACTGTGTGGGTTCTGTAGGTTATAGTTTCCGTGATATTTTAAGTATCGTGGCCGACCGTTACGAAATGGGCGTAGGCAAAATTATCCGCTCACCTATAGATGATCTGGTACATTACCACCTGGAGCTAGCCCCTAAGGTTTAGTTGGGAGTTTTCAGTTTGGAGCTTCCCAGCCCGGAATCTTTAGTCCAGAGTCGTATAAAATATAATACACAAGCAAAAAATCCCCGATTTAAATTCAAATCGGGGATTTTTTTTATATAACAAGTTTAATTATTTTTTGCTTTCTTTCAACTCTCCGCTTCACGCTTAAGGCTCTCCGCTAGAACGAGATCTCCTTCCCAAAAAGTTTAGCGTATTTTCGCTTATCAAAACGGTACAAAGTAGCCGCACGGTAAGAAACACCTTTTTGTTTTTCATCAAGCTCTTTTAGTACACCAAAACTCACAATTTTCTTTCTAAAGTTCCTCTTATCGAGTTTTTTACCCAAAACCAGCTCATAAACATGCTGCAATTGTGTTAAGGTAAATTTCTCTGGCAGGAGTTCGAAAGCAATTGGCTGGTGTTTAATCCGGCGTTTTATTTTTTCTAACCCTTTATCGTAAATTTTCTGGTGATCGAAAGCCAGTTTAGGCAGATCGGTAATCGGCAGCCAATTGGCCCGTTTAGCATAAGTACTGATGGGGCGTAGTTCTTTATCACCGCCCAAACGGATCAAAGCATAATAAGCCAAAGTAATTACTCTTCCTTGCGGGTGCCTGTGCGGATCGCCAAAAGCATAATACTGCTCCATGTAAATACCGCGCAAACCGGTAAGTTCGTACAAAATGCGAGAGGCTGATTGATCTAAACTCTCATCAGGACCAACAATGTTACCGGGCAGTGCCCACCAATCTTTAAACGGTTCTTCATTCCTTTCGATCAGCAGGATTTTTAATTCCTTACCATCAAATCCAAACAAAACGCAATCTATCGAGAATACAGAATCTAAATGAGGTAAAATTTGTTCCAAAGTAAAATTTAGTTATTTTAAGCAGATAAAGGTATGACTTTCAATATTAAGTAAAAAAAATAAAATAAATTACTTAGTGTAAAAAATACACACTATATTCGTATTATAAAGATGGAGCCAAATATAAAAAATATAGCCGTATTAACTTCTGGAGGCGATGCCCCTGGAATGAATGCTGCAATCAGAGCTGTTGTACGTACCGGAATTTACCATGGCATTAACATGTTTGGTGTAATGCAAGGTTACCAGGGTTTAATTACCGACAACATAAAACCAATGGACGCCCGTTCTGTAAGTAATATTTTACACTTGGGTGGTACCATATTAAAAACTGCACGCTGTTTAGAGTTTAAAACAGACGAAGGTCAACAGATTGCCTACAATAACTTAAAGAAAAACGGTATTGATGGACTAGTGGTAATCGGTGGCGACGGAACATTCACCGGAGCGAAACGTTTTTCGGAAACTTTTGGAGTTAAGGTAATCGGTATACCGGGTACAATTGATAACGACTTAGTTGGATCTGACTTTACCCTGGGTTACGATACTGCGATTAACACAGTAATCGAAGCGATCGATAAAATAAGAGATACTGCCGATGCGCATGACCGTTTGTTCTTTATAGAAGTAATGGGCCGCGATTCGGGATGTATTGCATTAAGAAGTTCGATTGCCAGTGGTGCCGAAGCTGTTTTGTTACCTGAAAGAGAAACCAGCGTTAACGAATTGATTAATAAACTGGCCTTAGGCGCAGCTACAAAAAAATCATCGAGTATTGTTATTGTGGCCGAAGGTCATAAACAAGGCGGCGCTTATGATATTGCTAAAAAGGTAAAAGAAACTTTTGATCATTACGATACCAAAGTAACCATTCTTGGCCACCTTCAACGTGGTGGTAGCCCAAGCAGTTTCGACAGAATTTTGGGCAGTCGTTTAGGTTTTGCCGCAGTAAATGCGTTAATTGCAGGCCAAACGGAGCAAATGGTAGGCTTAAAAGGAAACGAAATAAAATTAACCAGCATAAGAGAGGCTTTAACCGCTCATTCTTTTAAACTCGAGCCCGATTTAATGGAAATGACAGAGGTACTTTCAATATAATATGGTAGCAGTTGTTTATAGCGGATCGAAAACAGCATTTTGGAAAATAACACAAAATGGACAGGTAGTGGCACATTGCAATACTACTGGCTTAAACCCCTGCTTTGTTGATCCAAAAATGATCTTACAGATCTTAAACAAAAAAGTTGCTTTGGTTAACAATGCAGAAAACATAAAGAAAATTTATTTCTTTGCAGCCGGAGCATCATCAGCAGACAGAAAAGAGGAATTGGCAAAAACCCTTGCATCATTTTTCAAATACAGCAAAATTGTTGTAGAGAATGATTTATTCGGTGCCGCCAAAGCCGCCTGTTATGATCGGCCTGGTATTGTTGGCATGTTGGGCAGTGGTGCACATTGCGCTTACTTTGATGGAAAAAAGCCAGTAAACAATAACTTTGGATTAGGTTACATCTTAGGCGACGAAGGTTCTTCAAATTACTTTGGAAAAATACTGCTTAGGGAATTCTTGAGCCTTAAAATGCCTAAAGACATTGAAACCAAATTCACATTGACCTACAATCTAGACCGCCCTCAAATATTAGAACGCATTTACAATAAGCCGCAGGCGAATATATTTTTAACCTCATTTTTTGATTTCTTTACCCAAAACAGCAAACACGAATATATCCGTAAGCTGATTGATGGAGGATTTGAAAAATATATCGAAACTTATGTTTTGCCGATGGCAGAAAAATACAACGACCGGGAGATACATATTGTAGGTAAAGTAGGTGCCGAGCTCGAAGACCGGTTAAGGTTGGTAGCAGGCAGATACGACATAAAAATTAAAAGCATTATTAAAGAACCAATACAAAATTTATTAAAACATTACATTAATTAACAGAACAATGAGCAAAATTGGAATAAACGGCTTTGGCCGTATTGGCCGACTGGTTTTCAGAGCCGCATTAAAAAGAGGATTAGATATTGTAGCGATTAACGATTTGATCGAGCCAGATTATATGGCCTACATGTTAAAATATGATACTACACATGGCAAATTTGATGGCACTATTGAAGTTGTTGATGGTAATTTAGTGGTTAATGGTAAAACAATCCGCGTAACCGCAGAAAGAAATCCAGCTGATTTAAAATGGGATGCTGTAGGTGTTGAAGTAGTAATCGAATCTACAGGTTTATTCTTAACCCGTGCCGATGCTGAGAAACACATTGCTGCAGGTGCTAAAAAAGTAGTTTTCTCTGCTCCTGCTAAAGATGGCGATATCCCTACTTATGTAATGGGCGTAAACCACCATAAATTAACTGCAGATCAAACTATTGTTTCTAATGCATCTTGTACTACAAACTGTTTAGCACCAATTGCTAAAGTTTTAAACGATAACTTTGGTATTGTTGAAGGTTTAATGAGTACAATCCATGCTGTAACTGCAACTCAAAAAACAGTTGATGGTCCTTCTGCTAAAGACTGGAGAGGTGGCCGTGGCGGTTTCTCTAACATCATCCCTTCTTCTACTGGTGCTGCTAAAGCAGTAGGCATGGTTTTACCTGAATTAAAAGGTAAATTAACCGGTATGTCTTTCCGTGTTCCTGTTGCTGACGTTTCAGTAGTAGATTTAACTGCACGTTTAGAAAAACCAGCTACTTATGAGCAAATTAAAGCAGCTATGAAAGCTGCTTCTGAGGGCGAATTAAAAGGCGTGTTGGCTTATACTGAAGACGAAGTTGTTTCTTCTGACTTTATTGGTGACGATCACGCATCTATTTTTGATGCAAAAGCAGGTATCTCACTGAACGATAATTTCGTTAAAGTGGTATCTTGGTACGATAACGAATGGGGATATTCTTCTGCACTAGCTAAATTTGTAGAATATTACGCAAGTTTGTAACAAAAAAGTGCTTTAAGCGCTTTTCTAGACTATATAAAAGGCAACATTATTCATTTAATGTTGCCTTTTTGTTTTAAACACAATTTTCACCTATAAAATTTCATTTCAAAACCACATCTAAAATTTATTTTATTCAATTTTTACATCAAAAATTCACTTAACAACTCATAATACCTAAAAAATAACCCATAAATTTCGTAAAACTCACTTTTTACCAAGGATTAAACAAACGTTTGACTAAATCGTACCATAAATTGACAATATTTAACAATTACTTAACATATTTTTCTGCTATATTTGCAACACAGTCGTTTTAAACACCAAAATCTCTTACAAAAGGGCAGGTAAATAAAAAATGACAAAAAAAATACTTAAATTTTTCTTAGTGTATTTTTTACACTATCAAATTTTTTACTATATTTGTAGAGTAATAAACGGAACGATGTTTATCACTACTAAAAAAGATAAATCATTTTCTTGAAAAACTCCGGTTTAGATAGAAGATTAAAGACAAAGCCTGGCTCATAACAGGTTTATATTTGGTTAGAAAAAAGAGACAAGTCTGGATAGATTGTCTCTTTTCTTATTTCAGGGGTATTTGTAATACAATAGCATTAAAAATTCTTTGAACGCGAAACCTTATTTATAATCCGCTACATGATCCACAAGCGGCATGCATAAACTGTAAGGCCTTTAAATTTCAATGATCAGTTCCTTTTGATAACCGTTATATTTTTCACTAATATATCCATGGGGGTTACAAATAACTTCAGTTTCATCAACATTATATCTTACAGGAGTATGAACATGACCATGAATCCAGCAAGCAGGCTTGTATTTGATAATGACATCTTCAAGATCTGATGCATAGGCTGAAGCAACCGGATCCGCTCTATACTCTTCTGGTACAGATCTTATACTTGGCGCATGATGGGTAATAATAACGTTTTTATATCTCTTTGATTCTTCAAGGCTTTTCTGCAGCCATTTTTTAGAAATCTGATGGATTTTATAGGTGTCGATTGTCCTTAACTTTGAGTATGTGGTATCCCTTCTAATCATCCGGTAATCATTCATTTTACTCTGACAAATTATACCATATTCTATCGGATTACCGAATAGCGAAAAATCTGTCCATAAAGTCGCCCCATGAAACCTTATCCCTTCGAGCTCCATGCTATCATTCTCCAACACGCTGACATTAGAACCTCTTGACGCTTCTATTATTTTATTGAGCGTGTTGGGATATGTTCCTTTATAATATTCGTGATTGCCTAAAACGTAAATTACAGGTTTGTCTGGAATACTTTCTTTAATCCATTCTATACCTTTTGTCCCTAAATTGATGTCGCCTGCCAGAATGACCAGATCAGCATTTTTGAAAGTTAATTCCGAAACACCAAATTCCTGATGCAGATCACTTATTACCTGTATTTTCATTATTTAATTTTATTGCCACAAAATACAATTGATGCTACAAAGAAAAGTACTTTTAATAGGTTTGCCATCAATAACCGGAGCTTTCCAACCCTTTAATGTTAAAAGTTTAGCCCTCATTTTAGCTTCACAATCTTTAGTGAGGCTTTCATCGGGGAAACCAACATCGGTTATATCTCCCTTTTCGTTGATATATAACAGCATCTTTAATTTAGTTGGAGGATATCCGCTGTTCCTAAAATCCTCCTTGTTCATTAAGGGCATAACTTCACTACTCAAATACCTATAAAATCCACTCATCCCATTTTTTGTATAAGTAGGCATAGTGCTTGCAAAGTCAGGTTGAGGAATAACTACTGTAGATGTGCTGGTTTTGATCTGCGCGTAACCATTGTATGAGCCCAGTGCGATTAAACAAAAAAAAATAGAGATGCGTTTTTCATATCATGAAGATAATAAAAATGATTACAATACTTCTATCCCCAAATGCTTGTAAGGTATAAAAGCAGCATCATTAGGGTCGGTTTCAGTTATAATTGCATCTACATCGGTCACCGGACAAACATAATAAGGCTCTACGGTATTTATTTTTTCGAGCGCCGAAAGCGCAATGGTTTTCTGCGCTTGGTTGATCATGATGTTGTTCAACTGTGCATCTTCATATATAATTGAGGTAATGCCCATGCTGTGATGCACACTGCAAATCCCTAACATACAGATATCAGCCCTCACTTTCTTAAAGGTATCAATGGTTTCTTGTCCCATAGTAGTAAATGCCGTTTTATGCAATCTTCCACCAGCAAATATTACTTCGGCATTGGGGTGATCTTCCAAAATATTGGCAACAGGAAAGCTATTGGTAATAATGGTGATTTTTAAATCTTTAGGCAATGCGGCAGCCAACGCTACTACCGATGTACCACCATCGAAAAACACTACCTGACCATCTTTCAAAAACGCTAAGGCTTTGTTTGCAATAACCTGTTTGTGCTGCTGATTGTACTTTTCCCTATCCCGGTAATGCTGTGGAATGGGCGAATGGGCAATTGCGCCACCCCTAACCGCCCTGAGCAGCCCTTGCATATCGAGTTCCTTAATATCACGGCGTACAGTATCTTCTGATACATTTAACAATGTGCTCAATTCGTTCAACCGCACCTTGGTGTCTTTTTCCAGGGTATTAATAATGATCTGTAGACGCTCTTCTTTTACCATACCAATGCAATATATTGCAAATATATAAATTTATCAGGATTATAATTTGCAATATATTGCAAAATTAAATATTTTTGTTGCAAAATACAGCAAATCATGAGAAAAACAATAGGCATTGATATGGACGGCGTTCTCGCGGACATAGAAGACCATATACTTCAGACCTATCAGACAGAAACAGGCATTTCACTTACCCGCAATGATATAAAAGGCAAATCGGAAGAAGAACTTTTTCCGGACAGGGCAATGGTAATGAAGATCTGCAATAGAACAGGCTTTTTCAGGAACCTGCCGGTTATGGAAGGCGCTGTTGAAGCCGTAAAGAAACTAATGGAAGACTACGAGATCTATATCGTTTCAGCCGCCATGGAATTCCCCTTATCGCTCTTCGAAAAACGCGAGTGGCTTGCAGAGCACTTCCCTTTTATCGGCTGGAAGAATATCATTTTTTGCGGCGATAAGAGTCTAATAGATACCGATTATTTAATTGACGACCATTGTAAAAACCTTGATTTTTGTAAGGGAAAAGCCTTAATGTTTACAGCATTTCACAATATAGAAAAAGATCATCACCAAAGGATAAATCACTGGAACGAGGTATCAGCATTATTGAAGGAACTTGAAGAGACAAATCTTGCAATCGTCTAATTAACATTTAGCCCCTTCATATCACATGCCTGGAATAAAAAAAAGGATGTAACCGCTGGCTACATCCTCTATCTAAATTAACGCTCTCAACTAGAAGTTGATATAAGGCTCTCACCCCTTATGCCTACAATATTACGGCAGAAAGATTAAGATTTGATGAAGATTTTAATTAAAACAACAAAAAGTATTAGTCACCTCCACAACCACCACAGCTACCACAAGAACTTCCACACGAACCACAAGAACTGGCTCCTCCGCCATCTCCCCCTCTACCTCTTTCGTAACTTACCAATGGAACAAGAGTTGCGGTTAACACAGCCGATCCATATAAAAAGTAACTCCACCGCCAATCCTGTTCATCTTTTATTACAGGCAAAATTGCCGACTTATACAAATCAGGAATGGTACGGGTACAAAACTGCTGATTTAGCACATAAAGGTGTTTAATCATAAAAATCACCAAAAACCCTGTCAGAAGTGCGATCTCAAAAATGGGTTTATCCCTTACAATACCTGTAGTTAAGCGAATGAGCGGAAACATAATAAGTGTTGCAAAAACTATAAAATTTAAGTAAAACAGTCGTGCAAACTGTTTCGACTGACTAAAATACCATTTAAATGCATCCATACTTTTGGCGGTGTTTCTGAAAATCGCTCTTGTCTGCAATTGCCCTAGCAATTCTGGATAGAAGACTTCGCCCCTATCTTTTAACACCGAAACAACCTGAAGCTGCTCTCCGGAGAGGTTATCTATATCCTTTGAAATATAAATACGGCGATGGGCATTTACCTTTAGTATACCTGCATGAATAAGTTCGCTTATGGGCCCGTTTATTACCTCGGCAAGTTGTTGTCTTTTAAGATAAACCAGCTCAAATGGTTTAAGATGGCAAACGAACGACTGCCGATCGAAATCGCGCGCAATCTGTTTAAATCTATTTTGGTATATAAACTGAGTATTACATAGGCAGGGAGCGCCAACCCGAGAAAACCCAAAATAAAATAGGGATTATCAATATGGATATAAACAGGTTTAAGCAAGTAATAAGAAGGAACTGTAAGCAAGATGAAAACCAGTACACCGTATAAGACAAAAAACCAGTTTTAAGTTTGGCCGGTTCGAGTTTCAAGCCGGCCAACATGGTATCATATTCCCAAATCGCTTTGGGCTGTGCTCCAAAATGTTCATGATAAATGCGACTCGTCCGTTCTTTTGCCAGTCTAAACTGTTCTGCCTGCTCTTTTTGGTGTGTAGAGGGCACATGCTGGATCTGCCTACCAACTAGCGCACAAAAAACCTGATAAGATTGTGTAAAAATGAGGTGCTGATGCCAAACCGTATCGACAATGGCAGAAGGGGAAACCATTACATCAGAAATGGCCGCCATATACATAAATTTTTTATATTCTAATATGGCTTTTTCGGTAAAGTCTTTTGTCCATTGGTTTTCACTAGCCAACCTGATCGAAAAGTTATATTCGCCCGGTGGATGATCGAAATCAAATTGCTGTATGCTTTTCCAGAGGGTATCATTCATATCCAAATGCCACTACTTTTCAAATTCCAGCCACTTTCCTATCTTTTTCCAGGGAATGCCAAGTAACATAATTAATAATCCAACTACTACCTCCATACATAAATATACTACTAATCAGAAACATTAACAATATTGAATGAAGGCTTAACTGGGTATATAAACACTGGCAGACTGAAACAAAATAAGCCTCCCTTAAAAGAGAGGCTTACGAGTGTAATCTAAATCGTCCCGTTGATTTAATTTTTACTTACCCAAATTTAAACACAAATATGATGTTTAATATATGCAATTTAAGATTGTACATCAATATGTAAAAGTGTATAATATTATGTAAACATAGCGTTTAAAATGAGTATTCTTTCCGTACGAATCGACCTATCCTGTTATGATTGGCCGGGAAACAATTTTTTTATTTAATTACACCAGCTCCCTTACCAACTTACTGCGTATGCGGCTAAGTGTTTCCATGCGCATACCTAAATAACTGGCTATGCACCTCAATGGCACTCTAGATATATCAAAAGAGTTTAGTTCCAAGAATTTTTCATAACGCCTTTCAGCCGAAGGGATTCGAGCTATTATGGCCCGCTCTGAGGCGGCATGATACTGGAGCGCTAAAATCTTTCTGCCAATAACATTCGTTTCCTGATAACTGGCGTAAAGCTTATCAATCAATAAGTGTGGGATGGCAACCAATTCTGAATTTTCCAATGCCTGCAAATATTCGATTGAAGGTTGAATGTTTTCATCGGGATGTTGAATCGCTCCAACAAATTCGGTCCCTAAACTGATCCAAGTAGTAATCTCTTTATTACCATCTTTAATAAAACCTCTTACCAAGCCTGATACTACAAAAAAAACATATTCATTATTATCAATAGGAGATAAAATGTATTTATTTTTCTTAATTAGAAGAGTATCTACATTTTTTTCTATTTCCTGGATAAATCCAGGGGTTATAGGGCATAAACTGCTGAAATAATTTAATACAGCGTTTACTAAAAATACCTTGCGGGATTCGAGCATACACAAATAGGGATAGAATTTAGACCCTTAAGTATAGCCATTTTTAACGGAATATAAAAATAAAGTAGATTATTAAGACAATTATGATGTTTAAATGCCTTTTTTATAAGGATTTCTTAATATTTTGAAGCACAAACTGATATCCGGGTAAAAATTCTAAGTTTAGTCTTATTAACAACGAATAGAATATGCCTGGCAGAGGCTGACAATCTAAAAAAGAACGTAACAAATAAGGCGAAACGTTTTTATAACATTCATTTCGTTCATTTTTTTTTACAAAAAAAAGCAAATGCGCGCAGCCCGCACAGAGAAATGCCAATTTTAAAAGTAACACTTTGGTCTTCTGCTTTTTGCAGTTTGCAGATAATAACCAATAGATATTTCGTGTGAGCCATAATCATAGCTACCGAATTTATTTAAACTATAATCGTAACCATAGCCAATCCGGAGGTTTTCGCGGACAAAAAACTCGGTAACCAATCCGATTGCACTCCTTGCCCTTAAATCGCTTTGTAATGCTGGCTTAGGATAAAATTTTACGGAGGTTCTATACGCAGCACCTAACCAAATTTTTTCTTTGATCATTAAAAAAGCATTAAGATCCAACGAGGTTGGCCCGTTCAGATCATCTTTGATCAAAAAAGTAGGTTTGAACATAAAATCATTGTTCACTGGAAATACCATTCCCGCCGTTAAATAAAAATGCGGTTTAGAAGTAATACTTAAGAGATTATTATCCCTAAAAACAGGAAGGTATTGTGTAAGCAGGTTATTGGCAGAGAAACCGATAAAGAATTTTGCGTTCGAATAATGCACTCCTGCCCTAATATCGGGCACAATACGGCTTTCATATCCTGTAGGAATCTTGTTGTCGCCAGTTTCATTTGGATCTAACAAACTTCCGTTAAGCCCCATCTGCATTACCCCTACTCCAACGCCAAAAGCAAGTACATTGGTTTCGGTACGGTCTAGCTTAATGCGGTACGCAAAATTTCCTGATAGGTTTAACGAGTTCTGTGCCCCGATTTTATCTTTCGACACCAATAGACCCAAGCCTAAACTTTCTTCCTTAACCGCTTCATCTACCGATATGGAAAGCGTTTGGGGAGCGCCCTGAATACCCGTCCATTGGGCTCGGACAAAAGCCTGCATATATAGCTCTTCTTTGTAGCCTGCATAAGCCGGGTTGATATATAAACCATTGAACATATATTGTCCAAACTGGGCATTCTGCTGAGCGAACAGACAAAGGCAGATTAAATTAAATAATGCCGTTACAACAATCTTTTTCATCTGTATAATTTAGTTTCATACCCTTATATGTTAAATCCACTTACCTGATCACGGTAACATAACCTTTAAATTCCTGCCATTGAGCACTTGCAGTTTTTACCTTAAGCACATAGAAATACGTTCCATCTACCAAACCGTTAGCTGTCCAGTCGTTTAAATAGCTATCTTTCTCATAAACGGTACTTCCCCACCGGTTAATAATGGTGAGCTGATTTTCGCTATATCGGTCTAAGCGTTCAATAAAAAAGGTTTCATTTTTTCCATCGCCGTTTGGCGTAAACACATTAGGTATTTTAAGCCCAGTAATTTCTTTGGTATCAACCGATATATTGTTTGATGGATCGGGATCTATTTCGTTGATGGTAACCCTGGCGCTATTAACAACATTACCAGGTTTCATTGCCCTTACATTAATGATCAGCTCAACAAAACTGCCATTGGCAAGTGATGGGATCGCCCAGGAAACTGTCTTGGTCTGATCGTTATAACTTGCGGTGCCCACAATAGTTGGATCGACACTTACAAAGGTTAGATTTTCTGGAAGGTCATCCTTTACCTGTATGTTGGTAGCTTCACCGAGTCCGTTATTGCGCACCAATAAATTATATTTAAACACCTCAGTATTGATTACCTGTCTGCTTTCAGATCTTTTAACTATGGAAACATCTGCTGATATGGCCGTCTCCATCACCACTTCCATTTCTTCGGACAGATCAGAGCTACAGCCGCCTAAGCTAAAAGTAATAACAGTATATTTCCCCGCAGTGCTAACCACATAATCTTGCTCGGTAGCACCTGATATAGCATTTCCATTTCTGAACCATTGATAAGAGGTAGCACCTGTACCGTTGGCCCTCAATTTAACAGTAACGCCTGGTTTAAGATTAAGCGTATTGGGATTATTAGATTGCGCAAAGCATGCTGCTGCAGAAAGCAGCAGCACACCGAGCACAATTATCCCTAATCTGTTAAACATCATAATGGTTAGAGCTTATAAAAATAACACTCTATGGCGCGACAGCGATAGTTGCTTTACCTGGTTTAACAGTAACAGTGATTGCTTTAAATGCAGTTGCAGTACAACTTGTAGAAGGTACAATAGTAGCAGATCCAACTGAATATTTACCTTCGGCAGTAAACACATATGCCTCAGGCGTAACTCCTGCTTTTAAAGTAAACAATTCGTTGTTTGTACCTGATGATGCACCAACAGTTGTTAGATCAGTAACCGCTACGCCACCTTTGGTTACAGACCATGTATAAACCAACGAAACACCTGTTGGTAGCGTAAGTCCAGCATCCTTGCTTGCAGTAATTACCGTGGTTGCAGTCTGATCAGTACAATAAACACTTCCTGGCGCATTTACAGCAATTGCAGGAGGAGGAAGTTTTTCCACAACAGTATTGTCTGAAGCATCACTAGGACAAAGATTTGCATCAGCTGGTACAACCTGTACAGAATAAGTATGTGTTCCGGTGGCTAGTGTTGCGGGAACGTTATAGATTGCATCAGCAGCGGTAGCATATATAACAGGAGCCTGCGGAGTACCATCTACCGACCAGATAATTTTATCGTTAGCAGCAGGGGTATAATCCGTAAATGTTGGGGTAAGTTTTACTGTACCTGTTCCACACAGGTATACATTTGGCGTTTGTGCAAAAGCACCCAGCGGTAATAAGAACATTAAGAATACAAAGATTCTTAGATTTCGTTTTGTAGATTTTTTTGTCATAATGTTAATTTGTTAGGGATGAATAATTTATTTTCTTTTTAATTAATAGATACTGTAGGTTTATGTGGCACAAGCTTTACTCTAAAACTAAAAGGAATAGCCCGTTCGCAGCCGTTTGCATTTTTAATGGTCAATACCCCTTGATATACTGCTACCGGTGTATTTGATGGAACGTTGATTGTAATTTCATTTGCTGGTAAAGCTTGGTTTGAAACATTCGAAATTGGTCCAGCTACCCAGGTGATGCTATAAATAATGGGGTCGAAAACCGGGTTAGCGTAAGCAATTTTGGTGGTACTAAGTCCTTCGCAAATTCCCGGATCTGGCTCTAAAGTCAAATTTGGCTGTGGATTTACGGTTAAATTAAAATCAACTTTTTTTCCGCAATACGTCGCATCATCAGCAACGGTGTAACTGATGACAGTGCTTCCAGCTGTAATTGCAATAACTTTGCCTGTAGGATCTATTGTTGCAATAGCTGCATCGCTACTGCTCCAAATGCCAGAAGGATTATCATTGGTTAAAGTAGTGGTAGTTCCTTCGCAGATGGTATTTACGCCAATAATCGGATTTACAACAGCAATAGGTTTAACATTTACCAATACTGCTTTACGGCCCCCAACATTCTTACAGCCCGTTAATGTATTAATAGCTTCTGCATAGTAGGTCGTGTTTGCATTAAGAGCGGGCGTTGTATAGGTTGCCCCTGTATTAAATGGTGTAACTCCATTGGAGGCAGCATACCAATTGTATGTATATTGGGCGATATCGGAATTGCTGACCGCTAACGCAGCTGTTGCTCCACTGCAGATTGTTGTACCCGGAACATCGAGCGGAGGTAATGGATTAACCTTTAATTTTACACGGAGTCTTTCAGAAACCCCTGTTACGCAATAGGTTCTGCTACCTTGTACATAATAACTATAATCTCCGGCAAGTAGCGAGGATGGAGGAGTATAATTTTCTCCGGTATGCAACAAATTGCCCCCCGTTTCTGCATCATACCATTTATATTCTGTACAGGACTGTGGATTGTTAATGGAAAAGGTAGTGGTTTCTCCTTGGCAGATGGTCCTGGCATCCTCAGCGATAGGATCAATCAGTGTGCGTGGCTTAGCCAATTTCCTTTTAATGTCATAAATCTGAAGTGAGCCCAGCACACCGGCCAATCCACCGGTAGTGATTTCTAAACGGTCGTAAACCTCGCTAATCGGAAAGGTGAGTATATATTTATCTGTGGAACCCGGAAAAAGCCTAAGGTTTAGAAAAGTCCCTGTATTATCGAAGGCATCGCCCGCTTTGACCCCATTTAAATAAGGCTGTATGGTAAATCCGGTCAGCAGATTCAAATCCAACAACCCACCGCCCGGCTTGCCTAAAATTATACTTACTGAGTCGCCAGGCTGCGAAGGCTTGTTAAATATTGCCGTCAGGTATATTTTGTTTAATACCGAGACCCCAACATCCATCAGCGCATAGCTATCTTTATCGCTATCTATCGAATTGAAAGGATCAGTTACCTTTCCGGTTGCATTTAACACCCCGCCAATAACAGTAGGCTGTACTCCCGACAGCACATCAATTACCTCATCACAATCAATCTTATCAGTAGTCGTTTCCATAATGTAGGCATGGAAAAGCTTTGTAGACAACGCTACCGAGAGTAAATTGCCTGATACCTTTACATAAATCCCGTTATATATCTGGCTAGGCGTGAGTGTAATCTCAACCTCTCCCGAACCGCTAATTACACCGGCTATATTGGTAGCGTTATAAATCGGAACAATAGTTGCTTCATATCCCGCATCATGACCCGGACCAAGTAATCCCAATAGTGGCCAATCAGCAGCAACCGTGTGTAAACCTGTAAATGTTCCTATCTCTACGCCGCTTAAAACGCTTAACACTTCGGTGGGGAGTGAAATTTTTATGGTAACAGGAGTATTGGCAGGAATTGATCTGGGTGAACCACCGGCAGCATTAAACTGTAAGAATTGGGTCGAAGATGCCAATCCTGCCAGGCCAAGTCCAACGCCTAATGTTGATGCATCTTTAACCTGTCCATTAACAGCATTTCCTGCATCTGAAATGGTACCCATAATTAAAGACCCACCCAATACCTTAAATCCGTATTGGATTGATCCTTGAAAATCTGCGTAAGTACGCTTTGTATTTTCACACTGTGCTACAACCTGCGCACGCAAATACGTGGGCATAAGAAAAAGCACAAGCACCAAGAAAGATAGACAAGAGCGTCCTTTCAATTGCTTAAAGTAAAGAGAAAAAATAAATAGTTTGTTTGTTCGTTGATACAAAAGTACGGAGGCACATAGGCAAATTAGCCGTTCATTTCATTCATTACCCCTCTCACAGTACTATAAAGCCCGTTTTATTGATGTTTATCAACAAAACTAAAGAATTCAAAAACTACAGACCTCCGGGCAGATAGCCTATGTGAAAATATTCCAACAACTTAGCATAACCGATTTTTTTTGCTGGTAAAAAGAACTTGAAATATCAATCGGTAAGAATAATTGATGGCAAAGAGACTGCCATATTTTTTTTAGCAGATAATACTTGCAAGAGAAAAGAGTTATTGTATCTTTGCACCCTCTCTGGAAGCTTCCACTCCAGAGTTTAAGAAAGCCTTCCAGCAATGGGAGGCTTTTCTTATTTAAGACATTTTAGAAAAAATTGAGGTTTTGGCGTGATATAAAAACCTATATCGCGCCAAACTATGTTTTTATATGCGGTTTTGGCGTAAAATAGGGACCAATAATATTTTACTTGGTCTTAAAAATCACTACAGCCAAGGGTGGCAGATCGATAACTATCGAGTATTCCTGTCCATTGTAATTTTCCAGATCAGGAATGATATCCCCTCTGTTATTAATACCGCCTCCATAATAAACAATGTCATCGGTATTAAAAATTTCTGTCCATTTGGTTTTAAAAGGTACCCCGATTCTATAATTTTCACGCACCACTGGCGTTAAGTTTATCGCAATAACCAAAGTATCTTTTGCTTTTGGTCCTTTGCGCATAAATGTGAAGACAGATTCGTTTGCATTATCGGCATCGAGCCATTGAAAGCCTTCATAACTAAAATTGAAATGATACAATGCCGGTTCTTTGCGGTACAGGAAGTTTAAAGCCTTAACGGTTTCCTGCATGCCCTTGTGCGGTGCATATTGAAGCAAATGCCAATCTAGTGATTGCGTAAAGTTCCATTCGTTGGTTTCGCCAAACTCATTCCCCATAAACAGCAGTTTTGCTCCCGGATGGGTGAACATATAACCATAAAGTGCCCTTAAATTTGCAAATTTCTGCCAGTCATCTCCAGGCATTTTATACAACATTGGCGATTTACCGTGTACGACTTCATCATGAGAGAAAGGCAACATAAAATTTTCGGTAAAGGCATAAGTCATGCTAAAGCTCAACTGATGGTGGTGGTGTTTCCGGCCGAGGGTTTCTACTTTAAAATACTTTAAGGTATCGTTCATCCAGCCCATCATCCATTTCATGCCGAAACCCAATCCGCCAGCATGTACCGGATGGGTTACACCAGGATAGGTACTGCTTTCTTCGGCAATGGTCTGTACACCATCAAAATTTCCATAAACGGCAACATTCAGGTCCTGCAAAAACTGTATTGCCCCAAAGTTTTCACTTCCACCATATTCGTTTGTTGCGGCATCTCCATCTTCTCTGGAGAAATTGAAATATAACATCGATGCTACGGCATCTACCCTTAGGCCATCTGCATGATATTGGTCAATCCAAAACATGGCATTACTAATCAAAAAAGAGCGTACTTCGTTTCGATCATAATTGAAAATATATGATTTCCAGTCTGGATGAAAGCCTTTCCGCATATCGGCGTGTTCGTACAGATGTGTTCCATCAAACTCATACAAACCATGCCTATCACCTGGGAAATGAGAAGGAACCCAATCCAATATCACTGCAATATCTGCTTTATGGAGCGCATCAATCAGATACATTAAATCCTGCGGGGAACCATAACGCGAACTTGCACCAAAATAACCTGTAATCTGATAACCCCAGCTGGGGAAATACGGAAACTCCATTACAGGCATCAGTTCTACATGCGTAAAACCCATTTCCTTTACATAAGGCACTAGCCTGCCAGCAACTTCCCTGCAGTTCAAAACACGTTCTGGATTATCCGGATCGCGCTCCCAGGAGCCTAGATGTATCTCATATACCGAGATGGGTTGATCCAAAGCATTTATTTTTGCTCTTTTTTTAAGCCAGGCTTTATCTTTCCAGGTATAATCGGTATCCCAAACAATACAAGCTGTTTGTGGCGGATGTTCCCATCTTCTGGCATAAGGATCGCCTTTTAAATGCTCAGATTCATCAAAACCTTTAACAAAATATTTATAAACCTCGCCCTTTGCAATTCCAGGGATAAAACCTTCCCAGATACCCGATTTATCCCACCGTACGCTCAGCGGATGTGAAGCGTTGTTCCAATCGTTAAAATTACCCACTACACTTACACGGATGGCATTTGGAGCCCAAACCGAAAAATAAGTCCCAGCGGTTCCATCAACAGTAATTAAATGTGAGCCCATTTTCTCATAAAGCCTAAAATGCTTTCCTACAAGAAAAAGATCGATATCGTAATCGGTAAATAAACTGTGTATCCAAACGGATTGCTGTTGATCAGTTTTTGGTTGGGATGTTTTTTTTACAGGAACTTTTTTTGCTGCTGGCATAGGTATTTTGGTTAGATTAGATGAAACCCCAAATACCAAACAGCATTTGGGGCTCAATGTTTACAGACTCAAGATCTGTATTTCTAAAAAGTTCTTATTGCATTTAAAATGCAGGATATCCTGATCATCGGTATAAAAGTCTTTCACCTCTTTGTTATCGATAATGATCTTTTTGACCTGGAATTTTACGCCGATAACATTGCAAACATAAAATTCATAATTAGGCGTATACAATCCTTCATTACGCTGGTTCACTTTAATGGCCTGGGTATCGCCTTTTACAGTGAATTTCTTTTCCAGATAAATATCCTGCTCATAGGCAAACGTATCGCCATGATCTTCGTACATGTATGAATTAACCTCATAATCGCTATGATAAATATTTAAGACTACTTCGGTAATCGATTTTTCATCAACATATTGCATTACCGGATATTCTGGCAAAACTGTACCTGCCCTTACAAACATTGGCATACTGTCTATCTTCGCATCAACCGTATATTCGTTGCCGCCATCCAGGATTTCGTTGGTCCAGAAATTATACCAGGTGCCTTTTGGGAGGTAAACTTTTCTAGATATTGCACCCTGTTCTAAAACCGGGCATATCAATAGTTTATCACCATAGCAAAATTCATCCTGACGGAAACTGTTGCTGATATTTTCTTGCTCAAGCATTACTAAAGGCCTTAAAATAGGAAAGCCATAACGATGATGCTCCCAGAAAACCGAATATAGATAAGGCATTAAACGATATCTTAATTCGATAAACTTACGGTTGATATCTTCGAAAAACTCGCCGAAGCTCCAAGGTTCCCGTTCAGCGGTATCGCCGGCAGAGTGTGCACGCATAAAAGGAGAAAATGTACCTAGCTGGATCCAACGGGTAAACAACTCTCCATCTGGCTCACCACTAAATCCGCCGATATCTGTTCCACAGAAAGGCACACCAGAAACCGATAAACGCTGGCACTGTATATTTCCGATCTTTAAATGCTCCCAGGTTGCAATATTATCGCCAGTCCAAACACTTGCATAACGCTGCATGCCCGCATAACCCGCACGTGTAATGGTAAACGGACGTTTATTGCGCATCAGTTTTTTTAAGCCTTCGTAGGTAGAACGCACCATCTGCATGCCATAAACATTGTGTGCCTTACGGTGTGAGCCGCGGTACCCATCATAATTATGGCGGACATCGTTAGGAAAAGTTCCTGAACCGAACACAGCTGGTTCGTTCATATCGTTCCAGAAACCTGCAACGCCCATATCTACCAGCTCTTTATATAAATTACCCCACCAGCTCCGTACCTTTGGATTGGTAAAATCGGGAAACTGACAGCGCCCTGGCCAAACATGCCCTTCCATATAATAATCGTCGCTGCGGCGACAGAAAAATCTTTTCTCTTTACCTTCTTTAAACACCCAGTAATCATCATCTACCTTAATTCCGGGATCGATCATTACAACGGTTTTAAAACCATCATCAGATAGCTCTTTGATCATTCTCCGCGGATCTGGGAAGTATTTTTTATTCCAGGTAAAACAGCGGTAGCCATCCATGTAATCGATATCCAGATAAATGGCATCGCAAGGGATTTTACGTTCCCTGAACTGTTTGGCTATTTCTTTAACTTTTGTTTCAGGGTAATAACTCCAGCGGCACTGCTGATAACCCAAAGTCCATTTTGGTGGCATCGGGTGTGTTCCCGTTAAAGTTGCATAACGTTTAACCACATCCATAATATGCGGGCCATGGATATAATAATATTGCAGTTCTCCGCCATCGGCCCAAAAACTGGTTTTATTTACATCCTCCGACCCGAAATCGAAATACGATTTAAAGGTATTATCGAAAAAGATACCATAGGCAGCCTGGTTGTGCAAACCGATATAAAAAGGTATAGTACGGTAAAGTGGGTCCTGGTTCCAACCGAAGGAGTAAGCATCGGTATTCCAGTTTTCGAAACGGCGCCCCCGCAGGTTAAAATTACCAGATTTATCACCCAAACCAAAGAAATTTTCTTCAGGGTGGCATTTTTTGGTTGCGTAGATATAATAACCACCAAAATCTACATTTTCTTCCCAGTGCATAGAATTGGCTTCATCAACCATTACTACATTGGTAATATTATCAGAAAAAGAAATATGGAAGTTTGCTTTTTCTATTTTACAGGTTACCGCATGGGTAGAGATCGTAAAATGATCGTCGTGTTCCTGCATTTTAAAAACAGACACTTTTTGATCTACTTCGGGTACGGCATAAGAAAAATCGTCTAAGAAAACGCCATGAGGAGCCAGGCGAACGCGGATAATATCGTCGCTTACCACCCGAACTTCTACTCTTGCATCGCCATCAGAAAAATAAAAACGGTTGCCCTCTTTTTTTACTTTTTTAACTGCGCCAAGGTACTGTTTAACAATTGGCTTTACCGATATATCAACTGGATTGTTTAAATGCTGTATTTCTTGCTCCTTTTCGATCAGATCACTTGTCTCGTTAGGTTTGTCGTTTTGCGCTTCCATCCTTATTTATTCAAAATTTTAAATTCATGGTTCTTAAACCGGGATGTGCTTAAGAAAGTACTATAATACAAATATTTTACAAAAGGGGTGTAGCTTTTTTATGAAAAGATTGTTTTAATAGTGTGATTTTTACACTAAGCTATGTTATTTCACAATTTTGCCTGAAGATTTAGTATCATCCTTTATTTAATAAATAAGCTGTACTGTAAATTATCCATAAACATAAAACTATAAACATTTTTGTTTATTTTTGAATATGGAAAAATTGATCGATAAGTTTAAAGGCATCCACCCCGGTCTTATACTGGAACGTGAGCTTAAAAAAAGGAGGCTTAAAAAGGGCCCATTGGCGCTTTCTTTAAACGAATATCCTCAGACCTTAAATGATATCACAAAAGGCAAAAGAGGAGTCACAGCTTCACTTTCCATTAAGCTAGATCAAATTTTAGGTTTAGAAGAAGGCACCATGCTGATACTCCAGGCTTACTATGAGATACAGAAAGAAAAAAATAAACGGAATGCAGCCGATAAACCCAATTTATCAATTCTCAGAAAGATTCTTTTTTGGGATACCGATTTTGATAAAATAAACTGGAAAAGCCAATATAAATCTGTTATTCAAAGGGTATTGGAGCGGGGAAATAGTGATGAAAAAAATGAACTAATTAGATATTACGGGCAAGATTTAGTGAATAAAGTAGCCATTAATAGTATTGACCAAACCGGTCGAGATATCTAAAAATCAAATTATGTATTGGAATACCGTTAACGAACTTTTAAAAAGCTGCTTGCTTGAACTTATGCAAGCAAAGGAGCTATGTGAATTTCGACTGGTTGGTGGAACAGCGCTTAGTCTTTATCTCGGTCACCGTTTATCGATAGACATTGATCTTTTTACAGATGCAAAATATGGATCAATAGACTTTGATCTAATTGAGAAGTTACTCCGGGATAAGTTTGCCTTTGTTCAAGGTGATTTTGGTCAGTTTGCTGGTTTAGGAAAGTCCTATCTTATTGGCACACATAAAGAAAATATTGTTAAACTAGATCTCTTTTACAGCATGGACCCATTTTTTGAAGATTTTACAGATCATGATGGTGTGCGCATGGCAACCATACCTGAAATCATTGCAATGAAGATGGATATTGTACAAAGAGGTGGCAGAAAGAAAGATTTTTGGGACTTACACGAATTGCTAGATAATTATAGTGTAAGTGATATGATTGAACTTCATAAAAAACGTTTCGAATGGACTCATGATGAAGAAATGATCAGAAAAAACTTCACCAACTTTCTTACTGCAGATAATGACTTTGATCCAATATGTTTAAAAGGGAAAATATGGGAGTTCGTTAAAGAAGATTTAACAGAGGCGATTGATAGCAGCAACAAGGATAAACCAGTCACATAGTGGTAAAAAAGCCCTCTATACTTTTAGCATAGAAGGCCCTTAAAACTCAATTAACTGGTTATGGATTAAAACTAATGGCTACGTAATAGATAGCGCCTGCTGATGGATTTCCGTAAGAAGTGAAATAATATTTGTTCAGTACGTTCGAACCACCCAGTTTAACAATTGATTGTACTGAAGGGATTCTTAAACTCACCTGTGCATCCAAAGAGCTGTATGCAGGTACCTGTCCTGAGGCAAAAGAAGAATTCCAGTAGAATTGGTCTTGCCAACGATACGCCAAATTAAAACCAAAGTTTTTAATAATTTCTTTATTACCAAAACCCAGGTTGTAACGGATTTTCGGGGTATTGAAATCGTTAATGTAATTAACTGGCAAATCTCCGATTTCATTATAGGAAACGTTACCGCTGATGGTATATTTACCCACTAAATAATCTAAACCTAAAGCTGCACCATAAGAAGTTACTTTACCTTCTGCATTGACCGGAACACCAAATTTCACAAAACTTCCGTTAACATTCTGATAAACATCTACTGCAGTGATAAAATCTTTATAAATGTTGTAATAACCATAAGCATCAAGCAATAAATTTGGAAGAAGTAAGCCTTTATACCCTAATTCATAAGATTGAACACTCTCTGGACGTACACCTCTTGAATCAAAAGTATATTGTTGCAACAATGCCGGGTTAGGTGTTCCTGTTGCAGCTGCTGATGCTAAAAATGCACGGTAACTTACATCTGTGAACGGCTTATTACTATCAAGATGGTATTTAGAAAACATAATTTCAGGCAAGCCACCAATCAATCTTTGAGAACCTCCACCTACCGAAAGGTCGATGTATTGATTTTGTGTGGTTGGGTTACGGTAACCTGTTTGGTAAGAAACCCTGATGTTATTGTTTTTAGCAACGGTGAACACCCCAGTTACCCTTGGTGTAAACCGGCCTTCAAAATTCTGACTTTTATCATAACGGCCTGCAAAAGTAAATTTAACCTTATCGTTAAAAAGTTTTTTACCGATCTGCGCAAATGCCCCGTATTCTTTAATATCGATAGAATTTGTCAAGTCGTTAAAAATTGTTCCAGCAGAATTTAAATCATATAAACGGTATGATGCACCAACCTGAAACTCGACCACTTTATCGAAAAGATTGGTAAAGTTATACATGCCTTCGTAGTGATATAGATTTGACTTATCATCGAATTTCGCACCGTAAACACTTTTTGAAGGATCGAGCGCGTTAATACTTGTTGCACTGATTGTGGTATTCATCACTTTATCTTTTGCAGCTTCAAACTGCGGGCTGCCCGGCTCAAAACGACCTTGATTGGCAATTCCTCTTGCAAATGCATGTGCCGCAGCATCATTTTGTCCTGCTGCTCTTGCACCAACATAGTTACCTATATACTGTGGAAACCAGCTTGTTGATGGTTTAGATATCTCATTAACATAACTACCCAAAATAGAGGAAATATAAGAGTCACCAGAACGCTCTTGAGTGGTATAGGCTTTCACAAAAAAATCTTCGCCTTTTACCTCTAATTTATATTGGCCAATGTTAAAGTTGCGCAAAGAATAACGGTCAGAACCAGTATAAACTGAAGTTCCGGTACCCCAATTCGCCTGACCAACTACCTGTACCGTACTGCTGATGTTATAATATAATGCTCCTGAAGCTTTTAACGATTTGGTATCATAATCAACTAAATTTTCTTCGTTATAACCCGTTCTTGAAACATTCTGATCAGGGATTAAACCTGCTTTCAAACCCACGTAAAAAGGAAAATAATTTTGTACCGGACCACGCAATGCTGATGGTAATCCTGCCAAAAACCCTGCCTGTTGTGCTGCATTTGGAATGGCGCCACCAAAAGTCCCGTCCATTAATGCTTTAATATTTGGTATTAAACCACCAGAGCCCGTATTAATTCCGGCAATGGTTGCATTTTGTACACTTAAAGCCACATTACGCATATTCTGGCTCACTTCATCACCATAGCTATTTATCCCGTCATAATTCGTATCACTGTTTCTATCACCAGATTTTGCAGTTCTTGCTACCCTATCGAAGTTTGAATAGTTATTTCCAATCCAATCTTTGGCCTGCAAAAATGAAAATGCAGCTTTTACGCCAAACTTATTGTTCCATGATTTTGCCATGCGCACATCCAACTGATTGAAAGGCTGCACACTGCTGTTATCATCGTTAACATGGTTTACCCCTGTTTTATATTGAAAGCTTGCGCCAGGATATTTAAAAGGATCTTTTGAGGTCATCAATAAGGTACCATTAATACCGCCTGCTCCATAAAGGGCAGATGAAGCACCTGGCAGGAGTTCAACATTATCTACATCGAGCTCAGTTATACCCACAATATTACCTACCGAAAAATTTAATCCAGGTGCCTGGTTATCCATTCCATCTATATATTGATTAAAACGGGTATTACCATTTGAATTGAAACCACGTGTATTAATCGACTTGAAAGTTAAACTCTGCATACTGCTTTCTACACCCTTCAAGTTATTCAAAGCATCGTAAAATGATGGTGCGGCAATTTCCCTGATAGAAGCAGCACTCATCCGCTCGATAGAAACCGGTGATTCCAATATGCGTTCGGGAGTACGCGAAGCCGAAACAACCACATCCCCTCCTAAAATCACTGCCGTTTCGAGTTCCAGGTTAATTCCCGTAGCATTTCCAGTAATTTGCTGTTCAACTGTGCCATAGCCTACGTAAGACGCCACCAGCGTAAAGGGAACCTTAGCCGTTGTTGTAAATGTAAAACTACCGTTGCTTGTGGAGGCTGTACCACCAGAATGGCCTTTGATGGTTAAACTCACACCTGCTAGGCCTTCTTTCGATTGCTTATCTTTTACGGTACCGCTCACCGTAATACTTTGTGCCTGTGCCGCGATGTTGCCTGCGTACACAAATAATAACACGTAGAAGATCTGTGTAAAAATTCTGCTCATAAACGATTGTTAATTTGGTTGTTTGTATTATTAGTTATATAAACTTAAACTCTTTTTTTGAATTAAACAAATTATGTTAGCATAATAATTTCAATTCGAATTATAATTTTGATTGATATACAGTTTGTTGTATTTTGCATTAAACATAAACCGTCATTTTGCCCTATCTTAGCGAAAGACTTGTTAGCTAACCATTATGAATAAAATTAAAGCCGTATTCTGCATCATTATTCCGATAGCATTAGCTTTTTTATTTAATACCAAATTAGGCAGTACACCTCCACTGTTAAAGTTCTTAGATCCTTTTATGGGATTCTGGCAAAATGCAGAGAACAATCATTTTATGTTTAACCATAAAGCGAAAATCAAAGGGGCAATAGATAAAATCGAAATCGTTTTTGACGACCGCATGATTCCACATATTTTCGCACAGAATGATCATGATCTGTATCTGGCACAAGGTTATGTAACCGCCATGCACCGCCTTTGGCAAATGGATTTCCAGACCCGTTTTGCTGCGGGGAGAATTAGTGAAGTAGTTGGCGATAAAGCGATAGAGGTAGACCGCTATCAACGCCGGATGGGCATGGTTTACGGTGCAGAAAACTCGTTAAAAGGTATGATGGCCGATCCTAAAGCAAAAGAAATGATCTTAGCTTATACCGAAGGGATCAATGCCTATATCAAAACGCTTTCTAAAGCCAATTATCCCTTAGAATACAAGATACTCGATTTTAAGCCTGAAAACTGGACGCCTGTAAAATGTGCGCTGCTCCTAAAACAGATGTCGGCGGTATTAGCCATGGGTTCTGACGAATTTTACATGACCAACATCTTGAAAAAATTTGGCCCAGAGGTAACCAAAAATCTCTTCCCGGATTACCCGTTCCGCGAAGACCCGATCATCCCTGTTGGCACAAAATGGGATTTCTCTCCCTTGCCAACACCTAAAACACCAGAAAGCTTTACCCAGGCGCAAACCGGAGAGGTAAAAACGACAGAAAAAGTAGAAGGCATTGGCAGTAATAACTGGGCTTTATCTGGCGCTAAAACTGCATCAGGGTACCCGATTTTGGCAAACGATCCACATTTGGATTTAACACTTCCTTCAATCTGGTATCAGATCCAACTACATGCACCTGGCGTAAATACTTATGGCGTTTCATTACCTGGTGCTCCGGGCGTAATTATAGGTTTTAACCAGAAAATAGCCTGGGGTGTGACTAATGTTGCCGCTGATGTACTGGATTTTTATCAGATTAAGTTTAAAGATCCTACCCACAACGAATATTGGTACAACAATAAATGGAAAGCCACAACAAAGAGATTGGAAACGATTAAAATCCGTGGTGGAAAACATGAAATAGATACCGTTTACTATACGCATCACGGGCCGGTGGTATATTTCCAGAAACCAAAATACGGCAGGGCCGATAATGTACCTGTTGGCGATGCTTTGAGATGGATTGCACATGATGAATCGAACGAGCTCATGACTTTTTATTACCTGAACCGCGGAAAAAATTATAACGACTACCGTAAGGCTTTAACTTACTATACTGCACCTGCACAGAACTTTGTTTTCGCCAGTATGGATAACGATATTGCCATCACGCCAAATGGTAAATTTCCTTTGAAATGGAAGGATCAGGGCAAGTTTATTCTCGATGGTACCGACCCGGCCTACGATTGGCATGGCTGGATCCCAAATGCACAGAATCCAACAGTTAAGAATCCGCCGCGTGGTTTTGTAAGCTCGGCCAACCAGTCTTCTACCGATACGACTTATCCATACTATATTAACTGGGAATTTGCACCTTACGAGCGTGGCAAAAGGATCAACGACCGCTTATCGGCCATGAACAAGGCCACACTGGATAGCATCCGTTTGATGCAGACCGATAATTATAGCATTATGGCACAAAACCTGGTTCCTGCTTTATTGCCCTTATTGAATAATGAGCAGTTAAACGCAACACAAAAAGAAGCATTGGCTTACCTGAACAAATGGAACAAACGTTATGATGCCCATGAAATTGCAGCAAGCGTATTTGAGATATGGACCAAACGCTTATCACATAATATCTGGGCGGACGAATTCGAGGTTAAAGGAATCCCGATGCGTTACCCTTCGAGAGACCGCACGGTGGAAATGATCCTGAAAGAACCCAACGCAACCTGGTATGATAATATCAATACCAGCAAAAAAGAAACATTATCTGACCTGGTTAACGAAGCTTTTAAATATAGCTGCGATAGTTTGGAAAGACGCTTTGGGCCGATAAACAAAGATTGGGACTGGGCAAATGTAAAACAGACCAATGTACCACACCTGGCCAAAATACCGGGATTCGGTTCGAAAGTTTTACAGATTGGTGGCGCGAAAACTACAATTAATGCTTTGAGCGAAGCCAACGGACCATCATGGCGGATGGTGATCGAATTGGGTAAAACGCCAAAAGGGCATGGCGTTTATCCAGGCGGCCAATCAGGTAATCCCGGAAGCAAATTTTATGATAACATGACCGATACCTGGGCAAATGGTAAATTATACAATCTGTTTTATATGCAGAGTCCTGATGATAAATCGGGCACGGTTATTTCTCGTTTAAAAATTTCTAAATAGGCTAAAATGGTTTTCATTGTTATATTAATAATCTGTTTCCTTTTACAAATGATTGCCCCCTGGTGGATCATTATTGTAATTTCTTTTGCCACCTGCGGCATTATCGGCAAAACAGGCAAAATAGCCTTTTGGCAATCTTTCCTCGCTATTTTCTTACTTTGGATCGGATATGCTTTATTTAAAAGCTTGCCTAATGACAACGTCCTTGCCGGTCGTGTGGCCGTAATGACGGGCATAAAACTCTGGTGGGCACTGCTATTGGTTACTGGGATTTTAAGTGGAATGGTTGCGGGGATCAGCGGTTACTGTGGTTATCAGTTCCGCATGGCAATGCTGGCGAAAAAAACTGACGAGAAAATAGCATAATGCTTCGTACTTTTGCCCTGTGAATTTAACAGCTAACGATATATTTTCTGTAAAAGGTAGCGATGCGTTTAACGCCCTTGCCTTAAGCATTTTTAAGTTACAGGCTCAAAGCTGCAATGTTTACCGCGAATATATCTTTCACTTAGGTGTTGATGCTGATGAGGTGGGCCAAATTGCACAGATACCTTTTTTACCCATCAGTTTTTTTAAAAGCCATTCCATCCTCAGCAGTACCGATCCTGTCGAAATTACTTTCAGCAGCTCCGGCACTACAGGCATGGTACAGAGCAGCCATCATGTAACCAACGTTAAATTGTATGAGCAGAGCTATCTACAGGCTTTTGCCCAATTTTACGGAGACATTACTGAATATTGCTTTTTGGCCCTGCTCCCATCCTATCAACAGCGAGCTGGTTCATCGCTGATCTACATGGTGAACGATCTGATCGAAAAAAGCAGGCATCCACAAAGTGGTTACTTTTTATACAACCATGATGAATTGCTGAAAACCCTCCTGGATCTTAAATCAAAAAAACAGAAAACCGTTTTAATTGGTGTTACTTATGCATTGCTCGATTTTATAGAACAGTTTGAAATCGATTTCCCCGAGTTGATTGTAATGGAAACAGGAGGAATGAAAGGGAAACGTAAAGAAATGGTACGCGAAGAGCTACATGAACAGTTAACGGAAGGATTTGGCGTAAAAGCTATCCATAGCGAATATGGAATGACCGAGCTACTCTCTCAGGCTTATTCTTTGGGTGAAGGTATCTTTAACTGCCCAAGCTGGATGCAGGTTTTAATCCGTGACACCAACGATCCTTTAAGTTTGATAGCAAATGGCAGGACTGGTGGCATCAATGTAATCGATCTGGCCAATCTCAATTCTTGCTCATTTATTGCTACGCAGGATTTGGGGAGAATAAATCCTGATCAAAGTTTTGAAGTATTGGGCCGGTTTGACAATGCCGATATCAGGGGTTGTAATCTTTTAGTACAGTAAACGCTAATTTACCTTATCCGAACAGCTCGCGCATAAACCGGTAGCAATCAGATTAAGGTGCTCTACTTTAAATCCGGCAGGAACTTTTAATGCCGGAATTTTAACGGTATCCAAACAGTAAATTTTATGGCAGTTATCGCAGTTAAAATGCACATGTTCATCATGGTGCTCGTGTGCGCTGCAGCCATCAGAACAGATGGCATAATTGGCTGTACCCTGTTGATCTAAAACCTTATGTATAATCCCTTTTTCTTCAAAAGCCTGCAAAACACGGTATAAAGTAACACGGTCTGCATCCTTTCCCATCACCTGCTCCAGATAGGGCTGAGATGTTGCAGAATCTCTTCCGCTCAAAATCTCCAGCACCTGTAAACGTGGGGCAGTTCTTTTTAGTCCGTTTTTAACCAAAAGTTTTTCGAAACGCGCTGTTTTGTTTTCCATAGCAATACAAAAATAAGCAATTAATTAATCAGTTTGGCATTTTTGATACTTATTGGTGGTGCATAGCTCGCATCCTTTTGTTCCAATTTTAAAATCCCCCGTACATGGATGGGTTTTTCGCCATAAGGCACCGCACTTTCCATCTCAACCATAATCATTACCGGAATACCATTTTGTCCACAGAAATAACATTGGTTAATGGGCAGGGTAGCCAAAAGAAATTTCTGTTGTTTCTGTCCGCTTTTTATAGGGATCAGGTAACCTGTTAAATCAAACTCCCTATTCTCAAAACGCCTGATCGATTCTGTAAACAGGGGCAAAAGCTCGTTCTTTTCGGTAAGTTCAAATTTCACTGAGCCGATTACATCCCAATTTAAAGACCGCAACTGATCTTTTGGGTTGTGCTTTTGCGTTTGTGCACTAGCTGAACAAACCGAAAACAGAAAGAAAATAAAGTACAAATGTCTCATCGTTTTATAGCATCTAAAAGAAAAAAAGTAGATCGGCTATCACCAGAATCGTTGATTATAAATTTGCCTTTCAGGGTAATGGGCTCTTCGGTCCAGGTAATCGGTTTTAAAGTCTTCACTTCTATCATCGAAGGGATATCGCCCGTGCCACAATACGGGCAGGAGGCAACGGGCACAATAGAAAACATAAACTCGCTGAAGCTATTGCCAACTTTAGTAGGAATAATATACCCAGGGATTTCGATTATCTTATTATCGATTGCCTTTAATGCAGGTGGAAAAACAGCCTGCCAAACCAATGGTTTTACCTGCTTATCGTATTTTAATCCAATCAGGTTCCAGGTGGGGGTGCGCATATCGGTATGTACACTTACCTGCCCAACAGCCGCAAAAGAGGTCAATATCAATAAAACCGTTATACATTTTTTCATCATAACTGTTTTGCATTTAAAAGAAAAAACTCGCTCCTATCATCACCCGAATCGTTAATAATGAATATCCCTTTCAGTTTGATCGGTTTTTCGGTAATGGGAATAGCCGTCATCATTTTCACCTGCACCATTGATGGAATATCTCCAGAGCCACAGTACGGACAGGAGGCAATGGGTACAATAGAGAACATAAACTCGCTAAATTTCGCCCCTACCTTTGTGGGAATGATGTAACCGGGCAGCTCGATAACCTTATTGTGTAATGCCTTTAATGCCGGTGGAAAAACGCTCCCCCATTTCTTTGGAGCAATTTCGGCATCATACCTTAAACCGATCAGGTTCCAGGTAGGCGTGCGCATGTCGGTATGTACCTTAACCTGCGCCGCTACTACGTGGATAACTAAACATGAAACAACCAATAAAACCAACTTCTTCATCGTATCAACCTCAACCGGGTTATCTGTTTTTGGTTAAAGTTTCGGCAATATCAACCTTGTAAATCTGCATAGCAGGGATAAGCGAGGCTAAAGCGCCGATAAACAGTCCGATCCAGATTAAATATATCTCCTGCGGAATTGCAGTAAGCCCGGTTAATTTTGCCTGAGCAGATTCCTGATTGGCCCCAATTACCTCAAGGGCAACATGCCCGATCAACAAACCCAAACAAGAGCCGATAAACGTAACCAAAACCCCTTCGAACATGACCAGGAAAAAGAGTTTTGATTTTGATGCTCCCAGACAGCGCATAATAGCCAGGTCGTATTTCCGCTCTTTCATGGCGTTATAAAGGCTGATAAAAATACTCAGGGCAGCTATGCCCATAATAAATATAGCGAACCATTGTAACGTGTCAATACCAACGCCGATCAGCGAAAACAACCTCGCACTTTCCATCGCCGGAGAGGCCGCCTGCATGTTTGTACTCTGGTTAACCATCCGCGGGAAAAGAATAACCGACATTGGCGATTTATACTGGATCAGCAAGGCTGTAATCTGTTTATCGTTAATCTCTTTGGCTTCTTCTGCAGAAACGTGGCTATGGCCTTCAACATGCTTCTCTTCATGCATTTTATACACACTGCCAATATTAGTGAGGATCAGATTATCGGTTATATTTCCCTGTGGTTTTAAGATCCCTTTTACCTGGTAAGCATGTTGTTTATGAACATCTCCATTCCCGGTTAAACCATGTGCGCCGAAAAATAAATCGCCAATCCTGAGCCCCGATGTTAATGCAACAGTGCTACCAAGGGTTACTTCTAAATCTTGATGCCAAAAACTGCCCTTTTGGATAGATAAACCGTAAAGATTGGAGAAAGTGCTATCGGTGCCAACAATCCGGTAGCCGTTATAATTATCGCCCAATGCCAATGGAACCGCTCTTTTAACCATTGGGTTCTGCATTAATTTATAAGCATCTTTAGCCGGGATATTTCCTGTTGGGTAATCGATATGGTAAACACTGCTTAATATCAACTGTAAGGGACTTCCTTTTGCCCCCACAACCAGATCGATATCCTTAGCATTTTTTTCCAGTTTGCTGCTAATCTGCGTAGAAGCCAAAAAAAGAATAGAGAGGATGCCCACACCAAAGGCAACTAAAATAATATTCAAAATTGTTGTTAGCTTATTCCTGATGAGGTTTTTGCTACTGATTTTAAAGATATTCATTAGAGTAGATAGGTTTTAGTAATGTGGTCACGAACCCTTCGATCATGCGTGGCAATGATCAGTGCAGCTCCATTATCTTTAGCCTGGGTAGTCAGCAGCTGGATTACCTGATTGGCATTTTCATCATCTAAGCTAGATGTAGGCTCATCCGCAATCAGCAGATCGGGTTTGTTTACCAATGCACGCGCCACTGAAACCCTTTGCAACTGCCCCTGACTTAATTGGTCAGGATAATTTTTAGCCAGTTCGGCAATACCCAGATCGTGCAAAAGTGAAAGGTTCCGTTCATGATCTATAGGTAACCCAGCCATTACCGCAGCAAGCGCTAAGTTCTCGAGCACATCAAGTGAACGAATAAGATGCGGCCTTTGAAAAATGATACCGATATGTCTTCCCCTAAACCGATCCCGCCCTCTTGCGGGCAAGGTATACAAATCGGTTCCGTTTATTAAAACTTCACCCTGGCTTGGCTCCAAAAGACCAGAAATAATATTGAGCAGTGTACTCTTTCCACTGCCGGAGGCACCCAGTAAAAGCCATTGCTCCATATCTGCGATTTCCCAACAAGGAAACCTTAAACTTCTCCCCTTCTCATAAACATGTGCCAGTGAACTGATCTTAATCATGATGTAACACCTTTTGCACTTTTTTAATTACCAGATTTTTGATGGCATAACGCCTGTAGAGTTCTATTCCATCATTTGTACCGTGCTTACAGGCAGGGTTTAACATGGTGATGAACAACAATGCCGGGATAAACAGGATTTTATAATTCTTTGACATATTAATTAATAAGGATAAATTTTTAGTGCTGATAATCTATGGGGCAAGATTTAAGCATTCTTAAATTGATGTAGTGAGCAATGGCAATGGTAAATCCACCAAGTGGGATCAAAATCGGCTCCAGCACCTCAATTCCTGAAAAATGCCCGAATGCAATGCAGGCAAAGCCTAAAATAAGTACCAGGATTGGCATAATACGGCGATGTTGTTTCCGGTAGGCAGCACTTAAGCTCCATACCCCGATAATCAATGAAACTGCAATCATCGTAATTTCAACGGCTTCATTGGCCAGGAACCCCATTCCCCACATCGGCAAAACAGTGATCAGGAATGGTAATGCTGCGCAATGTATGGCACAAAGTGTTGAGGCGGTAATGCCGATCCGGTCGAGGTTGATTTTATAGCTCCGTAGTTTCATTAAAATAAATTTAGTCTGCAAATATAAAGGCAATATGGTTGCATTTAAAATAACCAGAAGCATATTTGCAACATAATTGCATTAACATGATAAAGATATTACCAGTAACCGTATTGAGCGGCTTCTTAGGCAGTGGTAAAACGACACTTCTTATGCATTGCTCTGGCGTAGACTATCTGAAAAACAGAACAGAAATTGATGCAGATTGGGATAATAATTTTGGAGACCGTAAAAATAAACTTGTTTTTATTGGACAGGAAATGAAACAACGATGCGCTAAAAAAATCGCTCGAATACTGTCTGTCAACTGATACATAAACAAGAAATTATAAACAAAAAAACTTTAAGAACCCTTTTGAGCATATTTTACCTTAAAATGAAATAATAGTCGATGAAATGAACAAAATGGTAGTTTTTCGATGATATTCTTAGGTTTTATTTTGTGTAAATTTGATTTACCCAACCAAACTTACGCTTATTATGGAACCCACAGAAGAATTAACTTTAGTTAAAACCCGCTTATCTTGCCCGAAGTGTAAAAATTTCGAAACCTATAGGGTACCAAGGGGTTTTCTCTTTAAAACGCTTATACCATGGATTTCAGTTAAGAGGTACAAATGTTATAAGTGCTTTAATAAGTTTTACGTATTTAATTAGCATCTATAAGTTAACATCTCATTTAAGCCACTGAAGTGGCTTTTTTCGTTTCAGGATGAAATGTTTTGCTAAAAGCAGTTCGCATTATTTAAGCGCGGTTAGCTCAAATTTTTAAACACATAATTTTAAAGGAATCAGGAGACTAACCACAGCAACATTGGTTTACCGCTTTAACCGCAAAAAGGATGAAAAGGACAGGTTACCAGATCAGGAGTAGTTACAAAAGAAGTTAAAAGAAAGGCACCTTATGGGGTGTCATGTTGAGCCTGTCGAAACACTATATGGCGTTTTGAGATTCAATTTTAAATCCAAGCCCAATGAATATTCATTGGGCCCGAAAATATTATCCGGCGATTAAAAGAAAGTAGTTTTTCTTTCCTTTTTGTACCACTATAAATTTGTCATTAATCAGATCCGCGGTATTGAAAACCTGCATAGGATCTGCGACTTTTTCTTTATTTACAGAAACACCTCCACCTTGTATCAGTTTTTTGGTTTCACCTTTAGAAGAGAAAACGGTAGCCTTTTCTGCAAGCAAAGTAGCTGCATCAATACCCTCTGTTAGCTCAGATTTCGAAATGTTAAACTGTGGAATACCCTCGAACATTTCTAACACCTGATTTTCAGATAAACTTTTTAAAAATTCCAATGATCCGTTACCAAATAAAAATTCAGATGTTTTAATAGCAGTTTCCAAGGCTTCCTCCGAGTGGGTTTTTATCGTGATATCTTCAGCTAAAGCTTTTTGAAGGATACGCAGATGTGGAGCGGCGTCATGTTCCTTTTCTAAGGCTTCTATTTCTTCTTTATTCTTAAGGGTAAAAATACGGATCCATTTTTTCACATCATCATCTGATGCATTTAACCAAAATTGGTAGAATTTATATGGAGAAGTTTTCTCTGGATCCAGCCAAACTGCACCACTTTCGGTTTTACCGAATTTGGTTCCATCTGCTTTTTTAATCAACTGTGTAGTAATGGCATAAGCTGTACCTGCATCTTTCCTTCTGATCAGCTCCGTACCGGTTACAATATTGCCCCATTGATCAGATCCACCCATTTGTACCAAACAGTTTTCATTTTTCCATAAATGATAAAAATCGTAACCCTGAATCAACTGGTAACAGAACTCGGTAAAAGACAGACCAGAATCGCCTTCCAAACGTCTTTTAACACTATCTTTTGCCATCATGTAATTCACGGTAATGTGTTTACCTACATCCCTGATAAAGGTAAAAAGATTCATATCCTTAAACCAATCGGCATTGTTAACCATTACTGCGCCATTTCCACCTTCTTCAAATTTTAAGAATTTAGCCAATTGCTTTTTCATCCCTTTCAGGTTATGCTCAATCATTTCAGGTGTTTGAAGATTACGTTCATCAGATTTCCCTGAAGGATCGCCTACCATACCCGTAGCACCACCAACCAAGGCAAACGGTTTGTGACCGGCATTTTGGAAATGAATCAGTGTCATGATCTGCGTTAAGTGCCCAACGTGCAACGAATCTGCAGTAGGGTCGAAACCGATATAACCAGAAGTCATACCCTCGTTTAACTTTTCCTCAGTATTCGGCATAATATCATGCAGCATGCCACGCCATCTTAACTCTTCAACAAAATTCGTCATTGTACAAACACTTTAATAATGTGCGTGCAAAGATAAAATTTTAGCTTAGTTTAAAGCAAATTAGTTGGTTTTGTAAACGAGTTATCGAAATTGCGCTTTGCAGCCATGCATCCTTACCAATATTTTACCATTGGCTCTTTACAACCATATCAGAAAACATTACCTTGCAAGATGAACTTTTTATCCCATTATTATTTCGACCGGACAAATAATGATGCCAATGTGGTAATGGGAACGGTGTTGCCAGATCTGATTAAAAATGCGGCAAAAGAGGCAAATTTATATCCACAGAAGAATGAATTCCTGTTTAAAGGAAATCCTGATGAAGAAAACCTGCTTTTTGGCTGGAAAAGACATTTAGCGGTCGACCTGCTTTTTCATTCCTCCAATTTTTTTCTCGAGAAAACCACCGAGCTTAAGCAGCTCATTAAGCCCATTGTAGAAAATACTGCAGTCCGCCCCTCATTTCTTGCTCATATTGGCTTAGAACTTTTATTGGATCATTTATTGGTAGTGCATAACCTGGTTCAGGTAAATTATTTTTATGATAAACTCGAAGTGGTAAAAAAAGAATCATTAAGGGATTTTCTGGAGCACTGTAACCTGAAAGATCCAGAGGTATTTTTCGATTTTCTAGAAAAGTTCATCAGCAGTAAATACCTGTTGAGTTACCAAAAACTCGAAAATATCAGTTATGCCCTTAACAGGATCTGTATGCGTTTGTGGCCAGAAACGTTAAATGAAAAACAGTTGCAGCAGCTGACTCTTGAGCTGGGCCTTTTCAAGGCGGTTTTGGAAAAAGATTACCTGGATATTTTTAAGGAGATTGAAGGGAAGTTAATATAAAACGTTTCTTGGATATTAATCAGTTGAGCATTAACAGAAGTTAGACCAGATATGATGAATACTTAATCTTATCGTTCCCAATATTTTATAGCAGAAAGGCTCTATTTTTATACTTCATAAAATTTAAGTTTAGCTTATATTATAAGTATACCGGACAATAGTTTGATCCCAATGCCAAATATAATTCCACAGACATCATGACAGAATAGTCTTGATTCTTAAAAGGGAATTTCCATAAATCATATCTACATGAAAGATAATTTTCAAATAATAGTCTTTATTAAAAAGATATTTTTAGCATAAATAAATCTCAAATAAAGACGATTTTGTATATTTGAGAGATTTTAATTCAAAACCAAGAAAGAACCCTGTCTAAGAATCTTAGATCTCGTAATACTGGCATATCGTTAGATCTTGAAAAAATACAGGCAATTATCGGCCCGCGGCGTGTAGGCAAAACCTCAGCAATGCAACTGACCATTGAGGAGTTAAAAAAAGTTCGCCATATATCACCTCAACAGATTATCTATTTCAATTTTGAAGATTAACGTATACAATTCGAACCCCATCAGCGCGATTTAATTCTACAAGCATGGCAGGAACTCAATGCAGAAACCAAATTGGAAAATGCGTGGTTCTTTTTTGATGAAGTGCAAGCGGCACCAGGTTGGGAGCGATTCGTAAACCGTATTAACGAAACCTTATCAAAAAAAATCTTTTTTACAGGCAGCAACAGTTCTGTACTTCATACAGAGCTGAAATCTGTATTGCGAGGTCGTAGCATAGCAATCGAGTTACTTCCTCTTTCCTTCAAAGAATACTGCGAATTCAGTAATTTTATACCATCAGAGTATGGATTAGCCAAAAGCAAAACAATAGCGTTATTTCATAAGTACTTAGTTAATGGAGGATATCCAGAAACGATTAATCTCCCTTCGCAACAAATAAGTTTGGCTTATTTACAGGAATATTATAATGCAATGTTACTAAGAGACATTATTGAATATAATCACTTGAGTAATTACGCCTATCTAAGAAGCCTTTATCGCCAGGCTGCATCGACAATAGGCAAAACGATAAGCATTCGCCGGTTATATAACCAGCTTAAATCACAGCAGTACAATGTAGGGGTAAATAGTGTTTATGACGCGATGAATATGGCTGAACAAGCTTATCTGTTTAAAAGAATTAGCAGGTTTGATTATTCAGAGAGTAAGCGAGAGAAATCAGACAAAAAAATTTATTGGCTGGATAACGGTTTGCTAAATGCAAATACAGCACATTATACGGGCAATAATGGTTTATTATTAGAAAACCTAGTATATAAAGAGCTTTATCTTAAATTCGGAAATATATATACTAATAATATCTATTACTATGCAGAGGCATCCGGCGAATGTGATTTCATAATCTATCCAGAAGGCGGAACCGCTTTACCCGTACAGGTAAGTTGGACGCTCACTGATCCTGATACAAGGAACAGGGAAATAAAAGGACTGCTTAAAGCTACCACCTACTGTAAAGTTAGCGAAGCTTTGATTATTACGCTCGATGAAGAAGAAGAGTTGACTATAGATGATGTGCATATTCAAATAATTCCAGCTTGGAAATGGATGTTACGGCCATAAATGAAACTTAACATGCCCCATGACTAAAGGCACAGCAAAAGCGTAAAAAAAATCTTCGGACATAGTCTCGATTGATAAAGATCCTTGGCAATTAACATAACTTCTAATTTGCCGACGATTTTAAGAATGAAAAGTAAATGTATTATATTCTAAATGGGACAAGAAATATCGAAACACAAGACGAAAGAGAATGTGTGATTGCAAATCCTGAATAGTATCCTACTCCAACGGGCTGCCTTCACCCTGTGCCCTTAAAATCTAACAATTCATCTTGTTCGATAAATTAAACATACCATGAGTCAAGCTAATTCTCCCAGATTTATTTCTTATCATCATTAAAACCAATTCCTCCTTTTTCTATATTTGTCTTATGTCGCAAACTGCAATAAAAGAAGAGATGGATGCCCTGGTGGCCGAATTAAACCAGCACAACTATAACTATTATGTGCTGGCTATGCCTACCATTGGCGATTATGAGTTTGATAAAAAATTAAAACACCTCATTGAGCTCGAAAAAGCAAATCCTGATTTCGCCGATCCAAATTCGCCAACGCAGCGTGTTGGTGGCGATATCACCAAAAACTTTGTTACCGTAAGCCACAAATACCCCATGTTATCCTTGGGGAATACCTACAACGAGCAGGATCTCCGCGATTTTGACGAACGCATCCGTAAAGCGATTGGCGATAATTTCCAATACGTTTGCGAGTTAAAATTCGATGGACTATCCATTAGCCTTACTTACGAAAACGGCAAACTTTTACGTGCGGTTACCCGTGGTGATGGCACCAAAGGTGATGATGTAACCAATAATGTAAAAACCATTCATACCATCCCGCACCAGATCAAATCGACTATAGCACCTGAGCATTTCGAAATCCGTGGTGAGATTTTTATGCACAAAGCAGCCTTTTTACGCTTAAATGCTGCCCGTGAAGAACTTGGTGAGATCCCTTACGCAAACCCTAGAAACTTTGCTTCGGGCACTATCAAAATGCAGGACAGCAAAGAAGTCGCCAAACGGCCATTAGATGGTTTTATTTATTTCTTGTACACCGATAAAAATGAATTTAAAACCCATTGGGAAAGTTTAAATGCTGTAAAAGATTGGGGTTTCCATGTTTGCGAGCATAACCGACTGGTTTCTGACATCGATGCAGTGCTGGAATTTATCCGCCATTGGGAAAACGAACGTTTTAAACTAAGTTATGATATTGATGGCATTGTAATCAAGGTAAACAGCTATGCACAACAGCAAGAATTGGGTTTCACCTCCAAATCTCCACGTTGGGCCATTTCATATAAATACAAAGCAGCAGAGGTCGAAACTGTATTAGAAAAAGTAACCTATCAGGTAGGCAGAACAGGTGCGGTTACGCCTGTTGCCAATTTAAAACCTGTTTTATTGGCAGGTACCACGGTAAAACGCGCTACATTGCACAATGCGAACGAAATAGATCGTTTAGATTTACATGAAGGCGATACCGTTTATGTAGAAAAAGGTGGTGAGATTATTCCAAAAATTATCAAGGTAAATTTAGATAAACGATTGCCTGGCGCTACAAAGGTTCAATATTTACACAACTGCCCCGAATGTGGAACAGAATTAATCAGAAGAGAAGGAGAAGCAGTTCATTATTGCCTTAACGATGAAGGTTGCCCACCACAGATTGTTGGAAAAATTCAGCATTTCATTTCACGCAAGGCCATGAACATTGATGGGCTCGGTGATGAAACTATTGAAACCTTTTATAAGCATGGCCTTGTAAGGCACATCAGCGATTTATACACCCTGTACCAAAAATCAGATCAACTGAAAACCTTAGAACGTTTCGGAGAACGATCGATCGAGAATATGCTTGCAGGAATTGAAAAGTCGAAGGAAATGCCTTTTGAGAAAGTACTTTTTGGCTTGGGTATCCGATATGTTGGCGAAACAGTTGCAAAGAAAACTGCCGCTGGCGTAAAGAATATCGACAATCTTTCTAAAGCTACTGTAGAGGAATTAATTGCCATTGATGAGATCGGTCAGCGGATTGCAGAGAGTATTGTTGAGTATTTTGGAAAATCTGAGCATTTACAGCAGGTAGAATTATTAAAATTGGCCGGATTACAGTTTGAAATTGAAGAAAAAGTAATTACGCTTGATAGTGATAGACTTATTGGAAAAACATTCGTAATTTCGGGCGTTTTTGAAAACTTTAGCCGCGATGAGCTAAAAGACATGATTGAAGCAAATGGCGGAAAGATGCTGAGCGGCATTTCGGGCAAATTGAATTACCTGGTAGCAGGTGACAATATGGGCCCATCAAAACTGGAAAAAGCGAATAAACTAAACGTTCCGATCATCAGCGATGCCGAGCTATTGGAAATGATAAAATAAAATGAGAGAGTGATTGAATTAGTGAATGATAGAATGTACAAGGCATTCATTCAATCTCTCATTCAAAATTCAATAATTATAAATTAAAATGAACAAATTTCAGGGTACTGGTGTAGCATTAGTTACACCTTTCAACACAGATGGATCAGTTGATTATAACGGCTTAAAAAACCTGATTAATCATTTGGTAGACGGAGGGATAGATTACCTCGTTTCTTTAGGTACAACCGGCGAAACCGCTACAATGACCAAGGACGAGAAGAAGAAGGTGTGGGCCTATACTGCTGAAATTAATAACAATAGATTACCGCTAGTTGCCGGCATAGGTGGCAATAACACTTTGGCCGTTGCTGAAGATATTAAATCTTTCGATACTAACGGATATAGCGCCATTTTATCGGTTAGTCCGTATTACAATAAACCTACTCAGGAAGGGATTTATCAGCACTATAAATACTTAGCTGAAATTTCTCCCTTGGATTTGATTTTATACAACGTACCTGGCCGTACCGGAAGCAACATGAGTCCAGAAACCACCTGCAGACTGGCGTATGATTTTAAAAACATCATTGCGACCAAAGAAGCCTCAGGAAGTTTTGATCAGTTTAACCAGATTATGAGAGATAAACCTGCAGATTTTCTTTTAATCTCTGGTGATGACCCAGTTACTTTGCCAATGATCGCTTTAGGTGCTTCAGGAATTATTTCAGTAATCGGGAATGCTTTACCTAAGCAATTTTCTGATATGGTGAAACTTTGTTTAGCTGGCGATTATAAAACGGCTTTGCCTGCTCATTTAAGCTTAATAGAATTTACCCGTTTAGCTTTTGCGGAGGGCAATCCGGCAGGAATAAAAGCGGCTTTAAAACATCTGGGTGTTTGTGGCGATACGGTAAGGTTGCCATTGGTTAAAGCTTCTGAATCGCTAGAAAAATCAATTATAGCAGAGATAGAAAAACTAAGCGAAGTGGCTTAAACGTTACCTAATTAATATTTTTTAGAACAGATTGTTTGATTTTGCTACAAAGCAAATGAAGACAATCTGTTTTTTTGTGTGTAAATAAAAAATTACGCAAATAAATTAACTGACAATCAACACCTTAAAACAAAACTCAAAAACTAGAATGCTCCAAAAGTTTTAGGAATATTAAAGGCATCATTATTGAATTGGCTTCGATACACACAAATAAACACACACAATGAAAAAATTAATTTTAATTGGCCTGGCACTGGTTATGCTGAGCTGTAGGGCCTTTGTTGGCTTCGAACCTTCTTTTACGATGGGCATGTCAGAATCTGATTTCAAAAAGAAAAACAAGCCGGAATTGGTCGCTGCGAATGAAGAAGATGGAACCAGAATTTACAGCACATATTACGCCAGCACGAATTACAAATTTTTCTTTTTTCGAAATGAAAAACTTGTGAGGTTTGAGAAAGGAATTTATGCGGATGATTATAAGTCATTCAGATACTAAAAAAGAACAAAGGCCTATGAAATTATTTTCAAAGGCCTTTGTTCTTATGCGATCAATTTATTTCTTCTTTCCATCAGCAGATTATCCTGCCAAACACCTTTTGCCTTTCCTATTTTTTCGCGATAGCCCACTACCCTGAACCCAGCTCTTTCATAGATTTTCAATACGGCCGAATTTTGCAAAAATATCCCGGCCTGAAGCATCCAGATGCCTTTCTTTTCACTTTCTTTAACCAAGGCATCTAACAATAAAGACCCCATTCCCTGGCCTTTAAAACCATGTTTAACATACACTTCTGTCTCGCCTACCCTACCAATATCATAATTCGCCGATACTGGCAAAAGCGCGCTCCAGCCTATAATTTCATTACCTTTGCAGGCCACAAACCTACAAGCCTTAAGGTGTGATGAATCCCAGTTTTCCCAAGAAATATCAGGGGTTCTAAAACTCGCAGTACCAGTATCGATTCCTTCCTGATAAATGGCACTAACCTCCCCCCAGTCTGCTGCACGCATTATTCTGATCATAGTTTAATCAATTTTGGCTAATATCAGCCTATGAAATCCAATAGTTTATGTTTGTTGCACGAAATTAGCCAAACATGCACCTTATAGCACATAATACAGAAGCAACTTTGTCCTGTATTATAAATCAACACAACTATACAATAAAAAGTACCTTAAGAGCACCTTTCTGTAACAGAAACGTTAAGCGAACGTTTTTCTTGATTTAGGGTTTTCGAGTATTCTACAGGACTCATTCCTACCAGTTTTTTAAAAGCGCTATAAAAGGCACTCCGTGATGAAAAACCTGCACTGTAGGCGAGCGCCTCTAGCGTAAAGTTCTGCATGATATCAGGGTTCCGGATGCTTCCTTTAATCCAATTTACACGATATTGATTGATATAGTCAATAAAACTCTTATTGAAATAGCTGTTTAAGACAATAGAAAGTTTGTGACCGCTCAAACCAATCTCTTTAGCAAGAGATTGAAGCCTGACATCCTTATGCCTAAATGATTGATGTTTATTGATATGCGATTCTAATTTTTGCCCCCACTCTTCCAATTCTTTGTTTTTGTCTTTTCCTGAAAAATTTTTCCTGATGGATAAAAGTGTGGATGCCTTAACATTCAACAAAGAAGCTACCAGCGCTAATGGCAAGCGGTCTAAATAGCCTGGATTCGTTTTGGCAAAATACAGATACCTTTCTTTCGCGTTTCCTACCCGTATGATGTGCGCTCTTTGCTGCGCATCTTTATAATATTTTTCTAAAACAACCCTGAAAATATAATTCAGTTCGAAATGATGTGAAAAAAGACGGTTAAGTTCATCATTACGCATGGCCAGCAAATGAGTATCTTCAACAGCCACTACATACTCTTGCGAATAACCCGACCCATGTAGACCAGATATGGAACTGACAAAATCATTTTCAACAGAAATGTAGGTTGTTATTTTTTGTTTATTGTGCGTAGTACAACCCATTAAGGCCCCTTTAACAATGAAATAGATGTATTCGCATACTTCGTTTTCATTGAACAATATCTGATCTTTTTTAATTCTGAGTGTTACAAGATGTTTCTCAAATTCTTCTTTCAATTTAGCATCTACAGCATGTATGCTACTGAGCACATTCAGTACATAACCCACCTCTTCGCTTTCTGCTTTATTGTATTGCAAATGTTTTGGCACCTTATACTGTTAATAATGTTAACACTTCATACCATAATTGGTATGCTCAGGATGCTATTTATTTACCTTAACACCAAACTTCAAATAAATAGTAAAATCGAAGTTTCAGCTTAATGTTTGTAACCCAAATAGACTATCCAGCAAATAAAAAGAAAGCTAACGAAACTTAAGCAACGAAAGATAATTTGTCTTATATATTTTACAGTAGAGGAAAATATTTAATAAAAGATAAAGGCAAAACCTATGCATAAAAAAAGCCTCAGAAGATTCTGAGACTTTTCATTTTAATATTTAGATCGCTTAAGCTTTGTTTTTAGTTTCCTGAACTTCTAAACGGATGGCCTGAGCTAAATTTTTCAAATCCTGCATACCTTTACGTATACGAGTTCCAGCTGCGCTGTTACCTTTGTTATAAAATTTGTCTGCATCAGCTTCTAAAGCCGCCACTAAACTTTTTACTTCTTCGAATTTTTTCATTTTTAATTACTCCTATGGTTCTTTAAGGTTTTAGTTTTTAATTATCTTACTCTAATTTAAAGGGTTTGACGAAATAAAAAAATTTTTAGACCAATAAAAAACGGCCTTCTACGCCGTTTTTTTCCACATTCCGTGCTTTTATAAACATATTTTCTATAAAACAATTATACCAAACAACTGAAATACAGATTTTTACAAAAATAATTTCAACAAAAAAGCCCTTTAAACGTATCTAAAGGGCTTTGTAAAATTTATATAGATCTTAAACGGTAGCGAAAAGATTCTCTTTATAATATCCGTTTTCTAATTTTTCAGCAACTTCGCTAAAAGCATCTAAAGTACGTTGTACATCTTCCAGAGTATGAACAGCTGTAGGAATTAAACGGAGTTCGATCATACCTTTTGGAATTACCGGATAAACAACGATTGAGCAAAAGATGCTATAGTTCTCGCGTAAATCGTAAGTAATTGCAGTGGCATCAGAAAGTTCGCCTTTTAAGAAAACCGGCGTAACTACCGAATCGGTAACACCTAAATCGAATCCACGTTCGCGTAATCCTTTTTGCAGGGTCATTGCAATTTCCCAAAGTTTATCTTTCAGTTCAGGTTTGCTTTTTAGCAATTCTAAGCGTTTTAACAAACCGATTACCATTGGCATTGGCAATGCCTTAGCAAAAGTCTGAGAACGCATGTTATACCTTAAGAAATTGGTAATCTGCTCTGTTGAAGCAACAAAAGCACCAATACCCGCCATAGATTTGGCGAAGGTTCCAAAATAGACATCAATTCCATCAATACAGTCTTGTGCTTCGTGTGTACCTGCGCCGGTTTTACCCATTGTACCAAAACCATGCGCATCATCAACCAGGATACGGAAGTTGAAATCTTTTTTAAGATCAACAATTTCCTTCAATTTACCCTGAGCTCCACTCATTCCAAAAACACCTTCAGTAATTAAAAGAATACCACCACCTGTTTCTTCAACCAATTTGGTAGCACGTTCCAACTGCTTACGGGCACTTTCAATATCATTGTGTTTGTAAACAAATCGTTTACCCATGTGCAAACGTAATCCATCTACAATACAGGCATGCGATTCTGCATCATACACCACAACATCATTCCTGTCAACCAAAGTATCGATAATAGATACCATACCCTGATAACCGTAGTTTAATAAAAATGCATCTGGTTTGCCCACAAATTCTGCAAGTTCTTGCTCCAGTTGTTCATGATAGTTTGAGTTACCACTCATCATACGGGCACCCATAGGGTAAGCCATACCAAATTTTGCAGCAGCTTCTTCATCTGCCTTTCTAACTTCCGGGTGATTGGCTAAGCCTAAGTAGTTGTTTAAACTCCAAACCAAATGCTCTTTTCCACGAAACTGCATGTGAGGTGCAATTTCTCCCTCTAATTTTGGAAATGAGAAATACCCATGAGACCATTTCTGGTGTTGGCCAAGTGGCCCCATGTGCTTTGCTATCTTATCAAATATATCCAATGTATTATGTGTTTTTTATAATAAAATTTTGCGAATTTAAGCTTTATTCGTCTTAAAATCAACCTAATGATCTTTTAGGTGTTAATTAAGATTTTTAACACTCCAATTTTATGCCAAAAAAGCCCCGATTTTACTTCGGGGCTTTAAAATTATATTTGGTTTGTTTTAATCAACGTTGTCGTGCAGGAAAGAATTGTTAGGTCTGATCTCTGTACCACCATCCTGATCGTTGCTTAAAGTAAACCTGCTCACCTGCGATTCAGAAGAATGCTGAACTTGTTGCAACTGCATTTGCTTACGTTTATAAGCAGGTTCGTTTTCCAGCTCCTGTAAACCATTGGTTGTACGCAATTTCATGCTTAAATCTTTTAAACGTAAGATACGTTCTTTAGATTTTTTCAATTGCTCTTCCATCGATTCATCACTTTTGTCATCATCTAAGCCTACAACCGGCATTTCGATTTCTGGTTCAGGCATTGGCGGCATTTGGGCAGCCGGTGTTTCGAACACAAAATTAGTTTCAGCTAATTTTACTTCAAACTCAAAGCCAGTTTCCGGTGCTTCTTCTATCTGAGGTTCTTCCTCCATCAAAGTATGGCGAACCACATTATTTTCTGGCTCCTGAACTTTTTGAGGTTCAGATTTATTGAACATACCACCGAAAAGATCTGCTTGCGAAACTTCTTCCTTCGTTTTTAAAACAGGCTCATAAGATGGCGTCGTTTTAGGCTGAATAAAAGAGTTTACTGGTTCAACGGGACGAACTAGCGGCGCTTCTTCAGGTGTTAAAAGTGATATTTTCTTTTTATTTTTTTCTTCATTTACGCGTTCTTCTGATGTTTGGAAACCTGTAGCAATAATAGTTACTGAAAGTTTATCGCTTAAAGATTCGTCGGTACAGTTACCCCAGATCAAGTCGGCTGATAAACCAGCTTTCTCCTGAATGTAATCGGTAATGATCGATACCTCATCCATGGTTACTTCACGCAGACCAGAACTAATATTCAATAAAATATAACGCGCACCTTCGATTTCATTATCCTTTAACAATGGAGAAGCCAAAGCGCCTTCCACAGCTTGTAACGCACGGTCTTCGCCCTCAGCAGCAAAACTACCCATAATGGCTACGCCACTATCTTTCATTACAGTACGCACATCCTTAAAATCCACGTTGATATAACCTGGCACTGTAATAATCTCTGCGATACCTTTTGCTGCCGTTGTTAAAATATCATCGGCCTGACCAAAAGCAGAGCCTAAGGTTAAGTTCCCGAAGATTTCACGCAGGCGGTCGTTAGAAATTACCAGGTAAGAATCTACATATTTCTTCAACTCTTCCATTCCCTCGTCGGCCTGCAGCCTACGTCTTTTTCCTTCGAAAGAAAATGGTGTAGTAATGATGGCAACAGTTAAAATATCAAGTTCTTTAGCTGCTTTCGCAATGATTGGAGAAGCTCCTGTTCCGGTACCACCACCCATTCCTGCTGTAATAAAAAGCATTTTTGTTGTACTACCTAACATGGCCTTAATATCATCTATATTCTCTATAGCTGAGTTTTTACCAACTTCAGGGATAGAGCCAGCGCCCATTCCTTCGGTTAAGCTAGCACCTAATTGTACCTTGTTAGGTATTGGGCTAGATTCCAAAGCCTGGGCATCTGTATTACAAATAATAAAATCCACACCAGTAATACCAGACAGGTACATATGGTTCACTGCGTTGCCGCCACCGCCTCCAACACCAATTACCTTGATGATTGAAGACTTATCTTTTAACATTTCGAACTGCATATCTTTATGAATCAGTTGTTTAAAAATTTTTAAATTCTGTTCATTACTCAATGTAATATTAACACTTTTTCAACAGACGTTTTCCACAACTGTTGATAATGTGGAAAACTCATCTTTTGTGGAAAAATAATTAACTTTTTAAGTAATCTTCATCGCTTACATTCATGTCATCCTGAATGAAAGTTCTCGTTTTTGCCAGTAATTTATCAAACAAACCTGGTCCGCGTTTCTCTTTTTCTTTGGCTGTTTTTGGTTTTTCTACAAAAACGCCAGGCTGTTTCATTTCTTCAATTAACTCTTCTGCTTTCTGGATTCCTTTGATCAGCAGACCTACACTGGTTGCATACATAGGGCTTTTCAGATCATCATAAATGGTTTTAGGCATATCTTCATATTTAGATAAATGCTCGTTCGGGTAACCAATACGACAATCTAAACCGGTTACATATTCAACTGCCTGAGATAAGTGTTTTAATAAAGCACCACCACCGGTAATTACAATACCACCGATCAGTTTTTTCTCATATCCGGAAGATTTGATCTCGTAATATACGTGCTCAATAATTTCTTCCATGCGTGCCTGAATGACGTAAGCCAGGTTTTTAACTGAAATTTCTTTTGGTTCGCGGCCACGTAAGCCCGGAACACAGATAATTTCGTTTTCTTTATTTTCTTCAGCCAATGCAGAACCAAAACGTGTTTTTAACAACTCGGCCTGGTTACGCATTACAGAGCAGCCCTCTCTGATATCTTCGGTTACACTATTGCCACCAAAAGGGATAACTGCCGTGTGACGGATAATACCTTCGTGGAAAATGGCAATATCTGTGGTACCGCCTCCAATATCAACCAATGCAATACCGGCTTCTTTTTCTTCCTCGCTCAACACCGATTCGGAAGAAGCCAATGGCTCAAGAATTAAATCCTGAGTTTGCAGACCTGCATTGTTTACACATTTGATGATATTTTTTACAGCCGTAACCTGACCAGAAATGATATGGAAGTTAGCTTCAAGGCGAACCCCTGCCATACCGATCGGATCTTTGATTCCCGGCTCGTTATCGATGGTAAATTCCTGTGGCAATACATGGATGATCTCCTCACCCGGCGGCATTACCAGTTTAAACATATCATCAATCAACTTATCGATATCTTTTTTACCGATTTCGTTGTTTAATTCTCTTCTTGTTAAAATTCCTCTGTGCTGTAAGCTCTTGATGTGCTGACCAGCAATACCCACATTTACCACCTGTATCTCTACATTGGATTGTCCGCTTGCTACTTCAACTGCTTGAGCAATACCCTGCACGGTTTTTTGAATGTTAGAAACCACTCCACGTGTCACACCCGCCGATTCTGCCTTGCCTATTCCTAAGATTTCTATCTTACCGTGTTGTGTTCTACGACCAACGATAACACAAATTTTTGTAGTACCGATATCCAATCCTACTACGATGGGCGACTGACTGGTAAATTTTGCCTTGTCCATATTCGTTAATTTTGCTGAGTTTTATACTGTTTTTCCAGGGCCCTGATTTCTTTCTCTCTTGCTTCTTTCTCTTTCTTTAGTTGGGCCTCAGATTTTGCCGGCTTTGGCTGTGTTCTTACCGTTTGCTTCGGTTTTTCTTTTTTATCCGCTGGCTTTGTTTCCTTTGGTTTGGCAGCCTGCACAACCGCTGGCTTTTTCACTTCTGTTTTAACTGGTGCTGTTTTTTTAGGTGCTTCCTTTTTCACTTCCGCTTTTTTAGGCTCGGCCTTTTTGGCTTCAACCTTCGGCACCTCTACCTTTTTAGGCTCAACTTTTTTAGCTTCGGGCTTTTTTGGCGCTTCCTTTTCAGCTGCCTCTGGCCGGTCATCCATTGCCGAAACAATTGAACTGTTGATCAGCAAATCGGTTACGTTTCGTTGTATCCTCAAACTATCTGCCGCAGAAATTGTTTTTGCTTTTTTCCCTAATTCTGTCGAATCTCTTTTTTCGCAAACAATCTGGTTGGTATATTTAATATTGATGGTTTTATAAGTATCCCAACCTACCTGCGGCATTGCTTTTTTATAGAACAGCAACAGATTTTTCATTTTCTTTTCAAGCGAATCGGCATTACCCAAAACAATACGTTGATTACCTACCCTTGGGATCAGTTCGATGTCGTTTTTCTGATCAACCACAATCTGTTCAATCTGAGCATCCCAAAGGGTATCTTTCTTAATATACTGCGCGGTTTTATATAAATCTCTTGCCAATTGCGTGTGCAGGGTATCTACTCTGCTGCCAAAAACCTCTGTAATATGCCCAGTTGCCACAAGCACATTGGCAGTGAAGTTTGAAGAAATAGGCATTTTCAGTCCATCGTTATCAATGTAAAAATCCTGACCGTTTTCGTTCAATATGCGGAGGATAGGCTGGCGTTGTTTTATTTCAATGTGCAGCACACCATCCATATCTATATACACCTTTGCGAAGCCGATGTAAGGGTTAGACTGCAGTTTTTTCTCGATCTTATGAATGTTTATATTCTCGAGGTTACGGCCTAAAAGAACACCTTGATCTTCTTTTAAAATCGCATCAATTTCTTCGCGCTCGATGAAATTATCAGCTCCGGGAATCAGGATCTTAACATCGGTACATTTAACTGTCTGCTTCTTTACATTGATAAAACTCAAAAGCACCACCACCCCGGCCAAGCTGATCAGCCAGGCAAAGCCAGTAAAAATTGCGTTCCAGTTTATCCTTTTAAGCATTGTTTAAAGTATTTTTAAGGGGTTCGATAATCGTGTCGATATCTCCTGCACCTACTGTTAAAATTAATTCAGGTTTTGTGTCTTTAACATGCTGAACCACAAAATCTTTTCCACATATTTTTTTATCTGCTAAAGTGATTTTATCCAGTAAAAACTGTGCATTTATCCCCTTGAGCGGCAATTCTCTTGCCGGATAAATCTCCAGCAGCATCAGTTCATCAGCAGTGCTTAAAACTTTTGCAAATTCATCTGCAAAATCCCTTGTCCGCGTGAAGAGGTGCGGCTGAAAAATCACCGTTAGCTTTTTATCTGGATACAACTGCCTTACGGCATCAAAACAAGCCCTCAGTTCTTCAGGATGATGTGCATAATCATCAATATAAATCTGATTGCCGTTATTCACAATATATTCGAAGCGGCGTTTAACACCCTTAAAATTGGCAACCGCTTGTTTTACCTTTTCTGCATCGATACCCAATTGCAGCGCAATGGCAATGGCAACCGTTGCATTTTCGACATTATGCTTACCGGGAAGCATTAAACTGATATCTTTTATGCTTTGTGTACTATCGGTATAATCGAAAACAAATTTCGGCCCTTCTACCCTTAAATTCTCTGCCTTTGCAGTTGCCGTTGAACTTGCCGCATAACTGACGCTTTTTTCCAGTGGCAATCCTTCGTGCGCATAAAGCACACCTTCAGCTTTAAGTTGACCAGCAAACAAACGGAAAGATTCTTCGAGGTGACTTTTATCCCCATAAATATCCAAATGATCGGCATCCATTGAGGTAACCACAGCCACATCCGGGTGCAAGGTTAGGAAAGAACGGTCATATTCATCGGCCTCTACCACCACTACATTGTTTTTTCCGAAAAGCACATTACTATTATAGTTACTGGTTATCCCACCTAAAAAAGCAGTACAATCGTATCCTGTATCTTTTAAAATATGCGCAACAATAGATGATGTTGTGGTTTTGCCATGTGTACCCGCAACTGCGATACAGAACATCCCTTTACTGATGATCCCTAAAACCTCAGAACGTTTTTTAAGCGCAAAACCCTTATTTATAAAATGGTTTAAAATTTTAGCATCTTTTGGAATCGCTGGTGTATAAACCACAAGGGTATCATCATGATCATCTAAAAATGCACCAGGCAGCGAAGAAGCTTCATCAAGATACGTAATGAGAATACCTTCCTGCTCTAAGGTTTCGGTCAGCTTGGTCCTTGTTTTATCGTAACCACAAACTACTTGTCCGCGTTTAGCAAAATAACGGGCAAGCGCACTCATGCCGATACCACCGATACCTACAAAGAAAACCCTATTTATTTTACTTAGTTCCATTTTTTAAGCTAAAAGTTGAAAGACCAAAGCATAAAGCTTGTCTTTCTATTGTTTTATTTTTTATTTTCTATCGCATTAAGATTGTGCTTCGTACCTCGCAATGACGATCTGTCTTTGTTTTGGTCTTTCTACTTTAGTCTTTCTGCTTTATTAGTTTCAGTACTTCGTTCGCTATAATTTCGTCTGCCGCTGGCAATGCCATTTCGCCTATATTTTCTGAAAGTTTTTCACTCTGTTCTTTATTATTTAATAATGCCAGTGCTTCTTTAACCAAAGTGTCTTCTGCTGAGCGGTCGTTAATTAATATTGCTGCTCCATTTTTAACCAGGGCCATTGCATTTTTAGTTTGATGATCTTCTGCTACATTTGGCGAAGGCACCAATATCACCGGTTTTTTAATCAAACAAAGTTCTGCTATGGTTCCCGCACCTGCTCTACTCACAATTACATCTGCCGCTGCATAAGCGAGGTCCATCTTATTTAAAAACTCAAGGATGCGAACATTGGGATGATATGCTAAACCCAATCTTTCAATAATCCCTTTGTAATAATATTTGCCTGTTTGCCAGATCACCTGCACATCCTGTGCAAGGATATCGGGTAAATGTTTTTCAATCGCTTTATTCAGTGTACCTGCTCCTAAACTTCCACCGGTAACCATAATGGTCTTTTTCAATGGATCCAGCTTTAACAGTTCGGCACCCTGAAAATGTTTTCCTTTAATATCAACCACTTCCTGGCGGACAGGATTTCCTGTTTTTAAAATCCTATCAGCTGGAAAAAACTGATCCATATCATCAAAGGCGACACAAATTTTTGAAGCCTTTTTACCTAACCATTTATTGGTTATTCCGGCATAAGAATTCTGTTCCTGGATGAGGTAAGGAATTCCTTTCAACGAAGCTGCATACAATAGTGGGCCTGAGGCATAACCACCAACACCTACTACGGCATCGGGCTTAAAATCATTGATAATCTGCATGGCTTTGCGCACACTACCGATTACCTTGAACGGGAGCGCAAGATTTTTAATAATCGAGCCCCGTTGCATCCCGCTAATATTTAATCCTATAATTTTATATCCGGCTGCAGGAACTTTTTCCATTTCCATTCGGCCTATTGCACCCACAAACAAAATCTCACAGGTTGGCACCATGCTCTTTAGCGCATTGGCTATGGCCACGGCGGGAAAAATATGCCCGCCGGTGCCACCACCTGATATGATAATTTTTGGGGAATTATTCATTTTAATTATTATTTAACTGCAAAGAGCGCTGAGTTTTTCGCAAAGCACGCTAAACATTTTGTTTTTACCACCGGGTGCACAAAGTTTTCACAGAGGGCACTGAGTTTTATTTTTTGTTTACCACAAAGGCGCTAAGAGCACCAAGGTTTTTCCATCGGATTTCACACTTAAGGCTGAGTAATTTGAGTAAACAGTTTCTTTGTGTATCTCTGTGTGAACCTCTTTGTCCTCTGTGGTTAAATTTTTACCTTATTATCTTTAAATAGATTGCCTAGTCATGCTTCTTCGCAATGACGATTCATCTTAAGCTATTGCCGGTATTTCACCAATTATTATTTTATTTTTTACTTTCTCTTTTTCTTCTTTTGTTAATGCATTTGCATTTTCTTCTACATCACGGCTTACACTGAGTATAATCCCGAAAGCCACACTGGTAAAGATCATTGATGTACCACCCATACTTACTAATGGCAGCGGAACCCCTGTTACCGGGCCTAGTCCTACCGCTACTGCCATGTTTGCAAAGGCCTGTATGGTCAGACTGAAACTCAGTCCAGCCGCGAGCAATGCACCGAAAGCCTTGGGTGCCCGGGTTACGATCTTGATACATCGGTATAAAAGCACCAGGTATAGTATCATGATTACAATTCCTCCCACAGTTCCCCATTCTTCAATAATAATGGCGAAAATAAAATCGGAATACGGATGTGGTAGGAAATTGCGTTGTGTACTATTACCTGGTCCTTTACCAAAAACACCACCAGTAGCTAAGGCAATTTTTGCCTGATCTGCCTGGAAAGTTTTATCTGAATGCTGCATTTCAGGATGTATAAACGTATTAATACGCGACATGTATGTTTTTCTCCTTGGACCCAAAAAGAAAACAAACAATAGCAGTACAAAACCACCTGCACAAACAATCGCGATCTGTTTAATACTGATCCTACCGATAATTAACAGCAAAATACTTACACCAAACAGCATTAATGCTGTAGATAGGTTGGCGAGTGCGATCAAAACAAATACCACACAAACAGAGCCCATAATTGGTATAAATGACTCTTTAACATTTTTAATATTTTCTTGCTTTTTGGTTAGCATCCTGGCCAAAAAGGTAATCAATGCAAGTTTAGCCAAATCGGAAGTTTGAAAGGTTAATCCGATAACCGGTATTTTAACCCATCTTGATGCATCGTTCAAATTCGTTCCGAATATTAGCGTATAAAACAACAAAGGGATGGTTATGATCATCAGCACCTTCGAAATACCCGCATAGTAACGGTAATCAAGCAGGTGGGCAATATAGATCATCCCGATGCCCATCAGCACAAAAATTAAGTGCTTGGTAAGCAAAAGCTTTTCTACAGCTTCTCCTTTTTTATACGCTAAGGTACCTGTTGCACTGTACACCGCCATTACAGATATAAGCGAAAGCAGGATGATGATCAACCAGATCCATCTATCGCCTTTTGTTTTATTAAGTAGTGCTTGGAACATATATTGTACCTCCTATTATAATTCTCTAACTGCCGCCTTAAATTGGTTACCGCGGTCTTCGTAATTTTTGAACAGATCGAAACTTGCACAAGCTGGCGATAACAATACCGCATCACCACGTTTAGCCAAATGGAAAGCAATCTGCGCTGCTTCATCAGCCGAAAAAGTATTTACAATTACTTCTACATCATCCTCGAAAGCATCGTGGATACGTTTGTTGTCCTTACCCAAACAAACGATGGCCTTAACCTTACTTTTAACCAGATCTTTAAGCATGTTATAATCGTTTCCTTTATCAACACCGCCCATAATCAGCACTACATCGCTGGTCATACTCTCTAAAGCATACCAGGTAGAGTTCACATTGGTGGCTTTACTGTCGTTGATAAAATCGATCCCCGAAATTTTGGCCACATGCTCTAACCTGTGTTCAATATTTTTGAAATTGCCCATGCTTTCGCGGATGGTCTCATTTCTTAATTCTAAAACTTTAGACACAATGCCTGAGGCCATAGAATTGTATATGTTGTGCTTGCCCTGTAAGGCTAAATCTGAAATAGACATGGTTAGTTGGTTATTTGGTTCTGTAAGGATATGTATAGTAGTTTCTTCTAAATAAGCACCCGGTTCTATTTTTTTAGTAATTGAAAAGGGAAAGGCTTTCGCCACAGGCTTAATCAGTGAGATGGCTTTTAGGCTCTCTTCGTCATCTGCACAATAAATGAAAACATCTTCTGCTGTCTGGTTTTGAACAATCCGCATTTTAGATGCAGCATAATTTTCCAGTTTATAATCGTAACGGTCTAAATGATCCGGGGTGATGTTGAGCAAAACAGCGATATCCGCTTTAAACGCAAACATATCATCAAGCATGAAGCTCGAGATTTCCAGTACATAATATTCGTAATCTTCTGTAGCCACCTGTGCTGCAAAACTCTGTCCGATATTACCCGCCAGCCCCACGTTTAGCCCGGCATTTTTTAGGATGTGATAGGTTAATAAACTCGTAGTCGACTTACCATTTGAACCCGTAATGCAGATGGTTTTTGCATTGGTATATCTTTTGGCAAATTCAATTTCCGAAACCACTGGGATTCCTTTTGCTACCAATTTTTTAATTATTGGTGCTGTAGGCGGGATACCCGGACTTTTAATTACCTCTGTTGCATTTAAGATCAGTTCTTCGGTATGTTTTTCAGATTCGAACGAAATGGAAAGTTTTTCTAATGTGGCTTTATATTTATCGGTAATTACCCCATAATCGGAAACAAAAACATCAAAACCTTTTGCCTGGGCCAATTTTGCCGCCCCAACTCCACTTTCGCCGGCACCAAGAATAACCACACGGCTCTGCCCGGTCATCGCTGACTTAGTATTGCTTGATGTGATATTATTCGTGCTCATTATTTTATTTCTTTTAGTATCAGGTAATGGGTATCGAGTATCAAGACAGGAATACCATCACATTTTAATTTTTTACCTTATTTTTTATTTACCACTAAGGGTATTTTATTTATCATTCTATCTTTTGCCTTTCAGCTTTAGTCTTTGAGCTTTTTACCTCAGTTTCAATGTTACAATGGTCATAATCGCAAGCATGATTCCGATAATCCAGAAGCGGGTTACAATTTTGGCTTCATGATATCCTTTTTTCTGGTAATGGTGGTGTAAAGGTGACATCAGGAAAATCCTGCGGCCTTCGCCAAATTTCTTCTTGGTATATTTAAAATAAGATACCTGCATAATTACCGACACCAGTTCTACCAGGAATATTCCACATAAAATCGGAATCAACAATTCCTTGCGGATCATGATGGCAAATGAGGCAATTATTCCCCCAATGGCCAAACTTCCGGTATCGCCCATAAAAATCTGCGCCGGGTAAGAGTTGTACCAAAGGAAACCTACGCAGGAACCCACAAATGCACCTGCAAAAATCATCAGCTCTGCTGAGTTTGGGATATACATAATATTGAGGTAATCGGCCATAATGGTATTACCCGATACATAAGCCAAAATACCCAGGGTGATCCCGATTACTGCCGAAGTTCCAGTAGCTAAACCGTCAATCCCATCGGTAATGTTTGCCCCGTTCGACACCGCAGTAATAATAAATACCGTTACGATCAGGAAGATGAAAAATGCATATTTCTGGTAATCGGCACCCAAAAACTTCAATACCTTTGCATAATCGAACTCATTGTTCTTATAAAAAGGTATATTGGTTTTAGTCGATTTTACATCTTGTGTATAATAAAAAGTTTCACCTTTTTGGCGCAATACCATCGGAACCGTAGATGTGCTTTTTACATCATCATGTACAGTTTCCCTTACTACAACATTTGGATGGAAATACATAGTGCAACCTACAATTAAGCCTAAACCAACCTGGCCAACTACTTTAAAACGACCTGCTAAACCTTCTTTATTCTTTTTGAAAACTTTGATATAATCATCTAGAAAACCTACAGCACCCATCCAGATTGTGGTGATTATCATTAAAATAACATAGATATTGGAGATATTGGCAAATAACAAGGTTGGAATAAGAATGCCCAGCAAAATAATGATACCACCCATTGTTGGTGTACCTTGTTTTTGCATCTGTCCTTCTAAACCTAAATTCCTTACTGTCTCTCCAACCTGTTTTTTATGCAGATAATCAATCAACCTACGTCCGTAAACGGTGGTAATTACCAATGATAAAATAATGGAGATAGATGCACGGAAAGTGATGTACTGAAACAACCTTAACCCAGGTATATCATAATGCTTATGCAGGTATTCGAATAATAAATATAACATTAGCTGATTGGTTTTAATTGTTCAAGTAAAATTTCTTTATCATCAAAATGGTTCCTTATGCCATTAATTTCCTGGTATTTCTCATGCCCTTTACCAGCAACAAGAATAATGTCTCCTGGTTGCGCTAAATGGCAGGCTGTTTTTATTGCTTCTTTTCTATCTAAAATGGATAAGGTTTTACGCTTATTGGTCGGTGAAACACCTGCTTCCATTTCGTTGATAATCGTCTGTGGATCTTCCGTTCTGGGATTGTCGGATGTCAGGATTACTTTATCGCTCCAATCGCAGGCTACCTGAGCCATAATAGGGCGTTTGGTTTTATCCCTGTCTCCACCACAACCCAGCACCGTTATAACCTGTTCGGTTCCTTTGCGGATATTGGCGATGGTGCTCAATACATTCTGAACAGCATCTGGCGTATGCGCATAATCTACAATGCCTATAATCTTATCGGCAGAAGTGATGTAATCAAATCTTCCTTCAGCGCCTGATAAACGGCTCAACAAAGTCAGCACCTTTAACTTATCCTGCTCCAACAAAATGGCTGTTCCATACACGGCCAATAAATTATATGCATTGAAAGACCCTACAAGTTTGAAGTAAACATCTTCATTATCAATATCTAAATGCAGCCCACTAAACTGGTTCTCAATAATTTTCGCTTTGAAATCGGCCAATTGTTTAAGCGCATAGGTTTTTTTATGTGCTTTAGTGTTCTGCAGCATCACCGCTCCGTTTTTATCGTCGATGTTTGTCAATGCAAATGCCGATTTAGGCAGTACATCAAAAAATGCTTTTTTTGCTTTCAGGTAAGCATCAAAAGTTTTATGAAAATCTAAATGATCGTGTGTTAAATTTGAAAATACACCACCTGAGAAAGTCAAGCCTTCAATCCGGTGCTGAGAAACCGCATGTGAGCTTACTTCCATAAAACAGTAATCGCAACCTGCATCGACCATTTCTCTTAAGAGCTGATTTAATGCGATCGGATTTGGTGTAGTATGCGTTGCTGCCACTACCGTATCATTGATATAATTCTCTACCGTTGATAAAAGCCCGGTTTTGTAACCTAAATCTTTAAATAATTTAAAAAGAATAGTAGCTATGGTGGTTTTTCCGTTGGTTCCCGTAATACCGATCAGTTTTAAATCTGCTGATGGATTTCCAAAATAATTCCCGGCAATGATACCCAAAGCCACAGCAGTGTTTTCTACTTTGATGTAGGTAACCGTAAAGTCCTGGATTTCTGGCAAATTCTCGCAGATAATTACTCCTGCGCCCTGCTCAATTGTCTGCTCAATAAACCGATGCCCATCTGTTACTGTACCCACTACAGCAAAAAAGATATCATCTTTACTTACTTTACGCGAATCGAAATTCAGCGCATTGATTTCCCTATCGGTTTTACCAACCAATTCTTTAATCGTTACGCCGTAAAGTAAATCCTGTAATTGCATTTTTTTTATTTTTTTAGTATTAAGTAGTGAGTATCGAGTAGCAAGACCTTAAACCCTATACCTTTTACCTTACACCTTAATTCAACTCTATCTGTACACCCAATCCTTTACCCACTTTTGTTCCGGCGATGATGGATTGGCTGACCACTTTTCCAGAACCCGAAACCTTTGTTTTCAAACCCGCATTTCCCAAAAGGTACAATGCATCTTTCAGTCCCATTCCCCTCACATTTGGCATCACACCTTTACGCTCGTTATTTTCCTGAAAAACTGTTCCTGCACTGGTATCTATAATATTGTAATACTCAGATTTTGAAGCAAAAAGCGGTTTAAAACCAAATGCTTTATACACCTTCTGAGTGGCTTTACTTTGCCCCGCTTTTGTAGGCGGATTACCCGTATTACCTACCAAACGGGTCGGCACATCGTTATACATCTGCATATCGCTGGCATAAATACGGTCGGCAATTTCCCTGAACACCGGGCCCGAAACTGTAGCACCATAATAAGCACCTTTGGGATCGTTGATGACCACAATTAAAGAATACTTAGGCTTATCAGCTGGAAAGTACCCTACAAAAGAAGCCTGATACTGCTTATTGGCTTTATATCCTTTATTCGCATCAGCCACTTGAGCGGTACCTGTTTTACCTGCAATCGGATATAACGGGTTATAAACTATCTGCCTTCCACTACCCTCGGTTACTACTCCTTCGAGCATTTTTTTGATTTTACTCAGGGTAACCTCCGAACATATTTTATCATTAATTACTCTTGCTTTAAACTGCTCGATCGGATTACCTAGCCTTCTGATCTCTTTTACAAAAATTGGCGCTACCATTTTGCCGTTGTTAGCCACCGCATTATACATGGTAAGCATTTTTAATGGTGTTAACTGCATTTCATAACCATAGGCCATTTGCGGTAAGGTCATATTTTTGTTCCAGCTTCTGTTTGTCTTAGGATTTTTAACCACAGGCATTGCCTCACCAGGAATCTGTAGCTCCATTTTTTTATTCAGCTGCCAATCATATAAGTGATCGGTAAACCTTATCGGATCGCTGCCATAATGCATGTTGATCAACTTTGCTATTGCAGCATTGGAAGAGGTTTCAAAGGCTTTTTTTGCTGTAACCGTTTCAATTTTTGGATGTGAATCCGTAATCAGTTTGCCTGGTATCTGATAATAACCTGTACCGATCATGGTATTGGTATCAATCAGTTTATCTTCTAAAAGCGCCATATAAGAAGCTAATTTAAAAGTGGATCCCGGATCCTGGTTACCCGCGATGGCATAGTTAAATTTCTCCTTATATACCCCTTCCTCTACCTTAGAGAAATTGGCTACTGCACGGATTTCGCCTGTTGCCACTTCCATCAGGATTACTGTACCATGATCAGCCTGAGATTTGATCAGTTGTTTTTCCAATGCACTCTGCGCCAGATCCTGCATGTTCACATCAATGGTCGAGATAATATCGGCACCATCTTTTGGCGCCACCTCAGCCTCCTCATTTACCGGGATATAAACACCCCCAGCGATACGCTGCATCAATCTTTTTCCGGTTTCGCCGTTGATATACTCTTTATACGCCCCCTCTAAACCTACACCATTAGCAACATTTTCGTTTTTATAACCGATTGTACGGGCAGCTAAAGCCTGAAAAGGAAGAATCCGTTTATTTTGTTGTACAGCAATTAAACCGCCACTGAACTTACCAATATTATAAAGAGGGAAAGTTCTGATTGTTTTAAGATCGGCATAACCCACTTTACGGTGGATCAACAAATAACGTGCACTATCCTGACGTCCTTTACGCAGATAACGCGCATATTCTTTAGCCGTTTTATCCTGAAAGAGCTGAGCTAATTTATAACCGAGTGAATCTACTTTCTCGTTAAATACCTTATCATCAACAATACCGCCAGCAAACATATCCATGCGCAGTTCGTATTCCGGTATCGAAGTAGCCAGCAAACTACCATCGTTAGAATAAATATTCCCACGGGTAGCCTCCACATTTACATATCGTGTAGAAAGGCTATCTGCCATAGCTTTCCATTTTTTTCCTTGCACATACTGTACCTGACCGAGGCGCAAAAACACCGCGAAAGCAAAAAGCACAATTAAGCCAAATGCCAGATATACACGAAGCAAGATGTTTGCTCTAATATTCATCGCTTTTAACAATTATTTTTTTTGGTGGTTCAATCAGTTCTTTTATCCCAAGGGTATCTACCTTTTTGGCAACCTCTGTCAGTTTACTCTTGAACATCAGGTCGGCCTTAAGGGATTTATACTCCCATCTTAATTCTTTTACTTCTTTATTTAATTTATCAATGCGGCGAACATTTTTTACCGCAAAGTGGCTATTGGCAATATAAATCATCCCTAAAAGGGCCAGAAAACACAAATAAGGCAAAGCGTCAGTAGCCGCCTCTTTACTTACCAATCCGTCATTAAAAAGCTTACTGATAAATGAATTGCTATCCATTTTCTCTTCAGCAGTTTTTGGCCTTTTGGGCGAAGCTTTTAGCTCTGGTTCGGGCCCAATCTCTTCCTCTTCTATCTCTTCCCTAAACCTGTTCATATCTTTTCTGCAATTCTTAGTTTCGCACTGCGGGCCCTATTGTTTTGAGCAATCTCCTCATCAGTGGCAATTATCGCTTTCCGTGTAATTACATTAAATGGTTTTTGCTGGTTTCCGAAGAAATCCTTTTCTACTTCACCCTGAAATTTGCCTTTTGACATAAAGTTTTTAACCGGCCTATCCTCTAAAGAATGATAAGACATGACCACTAAATGACCGCCAGGCTTCAATACATCAGCAGCCTGCAACAGAAAATCTTCAAGCACCTGAATTTCGGCATTCACCTCTATGCGCAACGCCTGAAACACCTGCGCCAGATATTTATTCTCTTTTCCTTTCGGGATATAACCAGCAATTGCCGACTTCAAACTGTCGATATCTGTAAAAGGCTGCTCTAAACGCGAGGTCACAATAGCGCGAGCCAACGATTTAGCATTTTTTACCTCTCCATAAATCCCAAAGATTTTGTGCAGCTTATCCTCCGTATAGGTATTCAATATTTCGGCAGCCGTTAAATTACGGTGCTGATCCATACGCATATCCAGATCGGCATTATGACGGATAGAGAAACCACGTTGTGGCACATCGAACTGATGCGAGGAAACCCCAAGATCAGCCAGAATGCCATCAACCTGCTTAAAACCTTTTAAGCGGAGATTATTTTTCAAAAAACCAAAGTTCTGGTCGATAAAAATAAAACGATCGTCAGCAGGAACATTCATCTGGGCATCAGGGTCCTGATCAAAAGCAATCAATCTCCCTTTCGGTCCGAGATGTTTCAAAATCTCTCTCGAATGGCCACCACCGCCAAAAGTAACGTCTACATACACGCCATCAGGTTTGATATTCAAACCATCAATGCAAGGCTGCAACATTACAGGAACATGGTAATTATTCACCATCTGCCCCTCCTTTCTTATCACCCATTACTTTTTGGGCAAGGCTTGCAAAATTAGCCGGAACATCATCAAAAATATCTTCGTATGCTTTTTTATCCCACACCTCGATACGATCTAACTGACAAGCCAGAACAAGATCACTACCGATACCCGCATATTCCACCAAAGATTTCGGTAAAAGCACACGACCGGCAGCATCAAGCGAAAGCTCGGTTGCCCCACGCGTAAAAGCCCGCACAAAGGCCCTATTTTCCTGATCGTAAATATTAAGTTTGGCAAGATCGGCCACAACGGCATCCCATACATTTTTAGGATAGATCACCAGGTTTTTCTCAAAACCACGGTTAATTATGAGCCCATCATTCTCGGCATTAGGCAATTGTTTCTTAAGCGCAGCAGGTACCATAAGGCGGCCCTTTGCGTCAAGTTTACAATCGAATTCTCCTAAAAGTTGGGTCATAGTGGTATCTACACTTTATATCTAGTGTAAAAGTAAAGAGTTCTACCACTTTTTACCACTTTTTACCACAAAAAAGTTTTCCACATCTTTTTTGTTACAATATTGGTCTCACAATATAATTAGAATAAGGCTATCAGCACAAAACAAAAAGCCTTAATAACTGATAACAAGCAGGTTAAAATATTTCATCTAAAAGTGTCACGTTGGCCCAATTTTTTACCTAAAATTTAAATAACGCTAAAAATGAGGGCCTTAATAACCAATATGAAGTCCTAAACACCTACATATTGTTCTTGTTTTACAACCTGAGATTAAGAGCCTGTTTAATTTTATTATAAATTATTATTATGTCAGTCTGAGCGGAGTCGAAGACCCGTTTTAGATATATTAAAGCACTTCGACTCCGCTACCATTGATGTTATTTTGTGATTATTCAAATATGAGTGGTTTATGCAGACTGCGTATTTCCGCCCAGCTAGGCCATAGCACGGTATCCCCGTTCTACTTAAATCGGCCTTACAAATTTTTGGGAATCCCCAGGCCAAGCCTATACTGAAACTTCAATACAAAAATTTTGAGCCGACACTTCTGTTTTTTTCATAGGTCTTTATGCTTTCAACTGCATTCAAGCTAGCTCTGCTGGTCTTTTCGGTGCCAAAAGAAAAAGGCCTGTCCGGCCAGGACAAATAGAACACCCCGTCCTGCGGACACCACCCTAAAAGAGGGAATCATATACCAACTGATATTTTAACGTCATTTATATTGATCTTTATGAAATAAATTACTCCTCAGTGTGGCAACACTATTAGATAAGTAAAATAATTCATCAAATTTAAACAGGCTCTAAAAGCTAACAAAAGAAGCCACTACTTAAAATGCCCTGCAAGGAGAACAGAATAATGCTTGATTATCATTTGGGTATCTATTTCCAGTGATTTATTTAGACTTATTAAAAATAATTTGGAAGCAAGCATTTAAAACGATTTCTTTGTAGGTATACAACCAACGAATACTGAACAAGAGGAATGTTACGCTCAAAAATAAAATCAGAAAATACCTCCAAAAAATTAAACTGGGCAAAACATCAAAAAAGATGGTTTGGTAAATGGCATCTTTATCTTGGTATTATTGCCGGAGCAATTGTTGCTTTTGTGGGGGTTACAGGTAGTATTTTGGTTTTTCAGGATGAGATAGACCGCGCGCTTAACCCCAAACCGTTCGAAGTAATTGCGCAGAAACAAAAAATGCCAATCGAGGATATTGTGCCTCTGATCAAGAAAAACTATCCCAGCTTAAAAATCGATTACCTGATGCTTAACAACTTCAAAAATCCCAATGAAGCATATAGCGTTCTGGATTTAAAAAGTGGCGGAGAGACCTTTATTAATCCATATACTGGAAAAACAACTGGTAAAAGAATACACACCAGTTCTTTTATCCATGTGGTTACCGAACTGCACCGAACATTGCTTATTCCTGTAGCCGGGCGTTATATCTGTGGTTTAGCTTCACTCTGTCTTTTAATTTTAACCATTTCCGGTTTACGTTTATGGATCCCAAAAAAATGGAAACAGCTAAAATCGGCTCTCACAGTAAGGTTTAGCGGCTCATTTAAGCGGCAAAATTACGATTGGCACAATTCGCTCGGGTTTTACTCCTCTCCCATTGTAGCAATACTGAGTCTTACCGGTTTTTCGATTACTTTTTCTACGCTTGTTATTCCACTGTTATTTGTGCTTAGCGGGAAATCTCCCCAGGGCGTAGCCACGTTATTGGGTGCAAAATCTGCATGGCATGCACAGGCAGCACCACTTCCACTTAAAGAGATTGTTGCCGCAGCGAAAGAAAAAATGCCCAACGGTTACATTGGTGGGATTGCTTTTCCGGCCGACAAAACAGGCACCTACCGCTTAGATGTAGTGAGTGGGAATCTACCTAAAGTTGGAAAAAGAGAAATGCTTATTGTTGATCAATATACAGGAAAAGTGTTATTGAACAGCCGGAAGGATTTCCCCAATGTTGGCAATGCTTATCTTAGCTGGTTAACACCAATCCACTATGGAAGCTTTGGTGGTAGGCCCACCCAGGTAATCGCGATCATTGCCGGCTTAATGCCACTTGCCCTATTTATTACAGGTTTTATTATCTGGTGGCCACGTTATAAGAAACAAAAGAAAGGCAAAAAACGAAAAACGAATGAAGCAGCATTGGATGAGATATTGGAAACTCAGATAGTTGAAAAAGAATTAAAACCAGCAAAAACAAAAACACCACTTCCGAAACTAGGCAGATATTTCCTTTTACAGTTTAAATCGGGATTAAAATATGCGGCGATTATTCTGTTAATCAGTTTTATTATGGGTGCACTCTATGGCCTTCCTTCAGGAATAATTATCCAGCCAGCCATTTTTGTTGTGGCGTTTAGCTGCGTGATGGTCTGTTTAAATTTTATATGTGCACTGTTATCAGAGCTGTTCAATATCTTATTTCTCCTTCCCTTTAAAAAAGGCAGTTATAAGGTAACCCGTTACTTTGCGTTGTCAACTGCATTTTTGGTGTGTTATCTGGCTGTTTATATGGTATTGCTAAATACGGGTTTAGAGGTGTTCTAGCTTAAATGCTGATCCCCCTCCTATAATTTAAGGTTAGCATCTGATGATAGATAACAAAGCAAGTGTATTCAAGTCATTTAGTAATCACCCAACACCCTAAAATATAATTCACGTTGTGAAATTATGAACAAGGATATAAACGTAAACAGAAAATTATCGAAGTTTTTGTCGTCTTTAGCCAAAACACTTTCAAGCTCCCAACCACTAAAAAAGGTGTGTTTTATCTTGAACAATCTCGTGTCATTATAGAACAAATTGATTGATGGTTGTTTGGTCCAAAAACTAATATGTGCAGAAATATTTAATTCTACGCTGATCTTGTTGTTATTCTCATCGAATATTATGCTATTTATGGCTAACATTGGGATGCCACTGCCTAAAATATCACAAAACACAAAATCATCTTTTTTTAGTTGGAAGCTAGTTTTTTCGCTTTGGAGATTTTTCACCAGGCTATATTCACTTCCAGCTATATCGGATACAAGTATTTTTTCCTCCTCTCCTGTAAAGATAAAAGAAAATAATTCCTGCCCTTCAGTATTGGTAATAACCAACTTACGATCGGGTTTGCGAATTTGCCGTAAATTATAATAATTCATGGTAAGATGTTAATTTGTAATTACAGAGGCCTGGGGGGTTCCACGCCTCTATATAAAAACAATTATTTTGCAGGTGTAATCACGATTTTTCTGAATTCAATTGGAGCGTGGTCTCCCTGAAGGTAAATAGGTCCTGGTTCGCCCTCATTACTATCCAATGCGCCTCCGGTAATGCCCGGAATTTCCTGGTTACTGATGATGGTTTTGCCATTGGCTACCACTGTTACCAAACGGCCAACAAGGGTAATATCGTAGCTCTGCCATTCATCGGGGCCGAGCGTAACCATTTCGTTGGCTGTTAAAAATCCATAGACACCACCGAACAGTACATTATTGGGATGCGCATCTTTTTTGCTATCTTCAATCTGCACCTCGTAACGGCCTCTTAAGTATACGCCACTGTTTCCTCCTTTGGCATATTTGAATTCTACGTGTAGCTTAAAATCATTATATTTCTGTTCGGTAATGAGATTTGAACCTGCTTTCGGACTGGTTAAAATACCGTTTTTCACGATCCATTGGTTTTGTCCACTGGCTTTCCAGCCAGACAGATCTTTGCCATTAAACAAATTAACAGGTTTACCCCATGCCGGTGCAACGGTTCTTTTCAGATAAGGTGCCTTAACACCTTTCCAGCTATATTGTTTACCATTACAATCTGTCATTGTTCCTTGAATTCCGGCATCGGCTACAGTACCATCAATAATCAGATTCGAGGTACCACTTTCCCATTGTGGCGGAATTTCGAACCTAAACTTCCCATGATCAAACTTTACTTCCGATACCGGGCGGGCACTACCAGCAGTAGATACAAAGTACCCCACTAATGTTTTTACGCCTGACAGTTTAACTTCCAGCCAGGCTGGTGCTGATTTTCCGTTCACATCAACGGTAATGTCCCAACGGCCGATCAGCGCTGCAGGCTCAACAGCCAATTTAACGTTATCTGGCATAGTTACTGTTGCAGCCAATGTTTTTTGAGACAGGCCTGCGAGGAGCAAACAGCTTATACTAAACAAAAAGATTTTTTTTCTCATAAATGTAATTTGATTTATTATGTACCCGATGTTTTATAACCCAGAACCACGACTAAGTTACAGGCCAAGGTAAATTGCCAGTAAGGTATGATTTATTTGTTTTAAGCACAAGTAGCAATTGCCTCCTGCACAGTATCGTTACAAGATATAGCTGTACCGTTATAACGATAAGTCTTAAAAATGTGGGCTAAGCCAATTGCAAAACTGTGTGGGTGGAAATCATCTAAAAACAAAGGCCCCTGCAAATTGATGATCTGCAGGGGCCTCGTTTATGTTCAGATTTATATTTTATCCATTAATGGCTTTAACGCCTGGTAATTCTTTACCTTCCATATATTCGAGTAAAGCACCACCACCGGTAGAAACATAACTTACTTCATCTTCCATACCGAATTTTGCAATCGCTGCAGCAGAATCGCCACCACCGATTAATGAGAATGCGCCGTTATCTTTAGTAGCCGCCACAACTGCTTCTGCAACAGCTTTAGTACCCACCTGGAAACTTTCCATTTCGAAAACGCCCATAGGTCCGTTCCACAATAAGGTTTTAGAATTTTTAATCACATCCTGGAACAAGGCAACCGATTTTGGACCGATATCCAGTCCCATCCAATCTGCCGGAATCTGACCAGAGTCTACATCTTTTTTATCGGCATCATTTGCAAATTTATCAGCAATTACCGTATCTACAGGTAAAATCAGGTTTACACCTTTTGCTTTTGCTTTCTCGATCAGTTCTAAAGAAAGTGCTTGTTTATCGGCTTCTAATAATGAAGTACCAATTTCTCCACCTTGTGCTTTAGCGAAGGTATAAGCCATACCGCCACCAATAATCAGGTTATCTACTTTATCCAGCAATTTCTCGATCAAAAGAATTTTATCAGATACTTTAGCACCACCCATAATGGCAGTAAAAGGTCTTTCAGCATGGTTCAATATCTTCTCTGCATTTTCTACTTCTGAGGCCATTAAATAACCAAAGTATTTTGCATCTGGGAAAAACTGGGCAATAATTGAAGTTGAGGCATGTGCACGGTGAGCAGTACCAAAGGCATCGTTTACATAAACATCGCCTAATTTTGATAATTTCTCTGCAAAGGCAACATCACCTTTTTCTTCCTCTTTGTAAAAACGAAGATTTTCTAACAATAAAACTTCACCTGATTTTAAATCAGCTGCCTGTTTTACTGCGCTTTCGCCGATACAATCATCAGCAAACTTAACGTCAACACCAACAAGAGCAGATAGATCAGATAAAATGTGTTTTAAAGAATATTTATCGGTAGGGCCATCTTTCGGGCGGCCTAAGTGCGACATTAAAATAACCGCACCACCATCTTTTAAGATTTTAGAAATGGTTGGCAAAGCCGCCTTGATTCTTTTATCGTCTGTAATTTTAAACTCGTCATCTAAAGGCACATTAAAATCTACCCTGATTAATGCTTTTTTATCTTTAAAGTCAAACTGGTCAATTGTATTCATGTTTAATTATTTTTGATTTAAGTTTAATTTCATTTCGTAATGGAAACCGATGCCAGGGATATCGAACTCTGGCGATTCGGTAGTGAAGCCTATTTTTTTGTAAAAAGCTGCCGCCGTTGAACGGGCATTACACCATAAATAATCGGTTTTATATTCTTTTAGGTACTCAATAGCAAAAGTAACCAGTGCAGCACCATAACCATTTCCAACTGCATCGGGATGGGTGGCCATGCCCCTAAGCTGATAGCCCTCTCCTTCTTCCGGAAAAAAATCATTCCGCATAAAGGTCGCAATTGATTTTATTTCTCCATCTTTTAAAAAACCAAGATGAAAGGTATCGTAGGCAAGATCGCCTTCAAAAACGCATGCTTCGAATGGTTTGCCATTGCGCAAAACCAGGCTTCTTAAAGGCAGTACTTCTTCTGGAAGAATAAATTTGACCATATTTTTAGTATCAGCTAGCTTACATCTAATGTGAAGACATTGCTATTGGATGCTCTGCAAACGTTTGCAAAGTTAATAAAGCAATTGAAACCCGATAATAATATCGGCCAGAATTTTTAATAATTTAAAACGGATGTTGAGGATAGGTGGCCAGCCCTTAGTTTTGTGGAAAAATTCAATTTCAGCATACACCTTTATCTCTATCAAATTTTATGAGCCATAAGAATTCTAACAAAAGACTCAGCTGTTATAATGCTCACTTTAGGAAAGTCGGTTATTTAGCAGTATCAAAATGACGATCGTTGGTCACCAAATAATCCACCTCAGCAGCAACTGCTATGTCAAAAATTTATTATCATCTTCATCAACTGATATTACATTCCAATTGTAGTAGACCTTTTGCGTTAATCACATCCGGAGATTCAATAAAAATCTCCATCACAATCTCTGCTGCACCAGGAGCTGAATGTTCGTGCATTATTTCTTCATATTCTTTAAGAATGTCTTCGGAAACTACAATTTGAAAATGCCCATCTATGAATGAATCCCAAATTGGCCTTAGAATACTACTTTTCCTAATGAAGAGATAAGAACATTGGAATCCAGAACAATCTTCATGCAAACACTATCGTTTCGAACGGAAATGCCCTTTACTTAACTTTTCGTAATCGACAGATTCATCTGCCTTTTTTTCCCAAGCTTCAACTACCTCATCGAGTTTTTTTGATAAAAGTTTTACTGCAAGTTTACGCATTTGTAAAAAATCCTTCTCAGGAAGAGGGGTTTTAAACAATCGTAGCATCAAAACTTGTTGTTCGTTTAAATGAGTACCAATATCTAAATTCACGGACATGTTCAAATATACCATTTTTCTGTACTTCATCAAAAGCACTAAAGAATCGTCATGGTGAACTTTTAGAATTTAGATTTAGCCTATCCTATGAAACAAGTTTTGGACGCGATATCCACGACTTTAGTGCATAAGCTCCCGCCTCCTTATTAAGAGTATCTAATTTGAAAAGAAAGGAGTTAAGCCCTGGAGAGCTTATCAATTTTTTTCACCACATCGATCAAACGGCTGCTGTAACCAAATTCGTTGTCGTACCAGCCCACCACTTTAACCAGATCGCCAACAATAGAAGTTAAAAGCGAATCGAAAATACAGGAATGTGGGTTGTCGATAATATCAACCGACACAATCGGATCTTCAGTATACTCAATGAGCCCTTTCAGTTCATTTTCTGCAGCGTGTTTAAAAGCTGCATTAATTTCTTCGATGGTTGTCTTTTTCTTTAACAGACAGGTAAAATCGGTTAAGGATCCGTTTAAAACCGGAACCCTGATTCCTGCCCCACCTAAACGGCCATCCAGTTCAGGAAAAATATGGGTAATGGCTTTTGCTGCCCCTGTAGTAGTTGGAATAATGGAAGATGAGGCTGCCCTCGCCCTGCGCAGATCTTTGTGGTTTGCATCATGCAGATTCTGATCGCCTGTCATCGAATGAATGGTGGTGATATAACCTTCTTCAACACCCCAGTTATCGTTCAAAATCTTAATCATCGGAGCTATATTATTCGTTGTACAACTCGCATTTGATAGTACAGGGCTAATTAAATCGATCTGATGGTCGTTTACACCTAATACGACCATCGGAATATCATCAGCTGCCGGGGCTGAAATGAGCACCTGTTTTGCGCCTGATGTAATGTGTTTTTCTGCCAATGATTTGGTTAGATTTTTACCCGTACAATCGATAACCAGATCCACTCTAAGTGCCGACCAAGGCAATTCATCGGCATCCTTGATAGCGAAAACCGGAATAGAAAGCTGATTAATTACCAGTGCATCAGGTTTTGCAGAAACACTCCCTGCAAAAACACCATGAACAGTATCGTATTTAAATAAATGAGCCATCGTTTTGGCATCTGCCAGGTCGTTAATGGCCACCACTTCAAATCCCTCAGCCAATGCTAAGCGTAAAAATGTTCTTCCTATTCTACCAAAACCATTTATTGCCAGCCTCATTATTATAAAAATTAGAGCGCAAAATTAGTATTTATTTATCAAAGCAAAGACCTGATTATATAAGATGGAAAAGGGATGATGAAACCTTATTTCAGCAGCTATCTTTTTCGTGCTAAGGTCAAAAATATACTACTTAGCATCACAAAAAGATAGAACGGACTAATTTTCTGGAGCTCAAAGTCATCTGCCTTTAAATAATAAAGTTCTTTTTTAGAGCGCAAAGCCTGTAAAACTACGGATGTTTATTACCTTCTTTTCTTTTTAAGCAGGCTTAAGGTAAGCAAGCAATTAAATGCGATGCAGAGAGCAACAATGAGCAAAATCAATACAAAATTTCCAAGATGCTGAAGGAAAATGGTAGCAGCTATTGTAGCCAGATTAAACCCCGCAGTAGAAATTACGATCCAGCTGGCCTTAAACCCTAACTGCTCTAAGCGGTGGTGAATGTGGTTACGGTCTCCCTTAAACGGAGAACCTCCCTTTAAAATACGGATGATAAAAACCCTTAATGAATCGAAAATGGGTACGATCAGTATTGCTACCGCTATTGCTGGCGCAGAATAAAAAGCAGGTTTATTTTCACCTGTAAACTTATTGAGCTCTATAAACTTAATGGCCAGGGCAGCAGAAATAAGCCCGATGATCAGTGCGCCTGTATCGCCCATAAATATTTTAGCAGGAAACCAATTGTATTTTAAAAAGCCTGCGATAGCACCCGCAAGAGCAAAGGCTATAAATGCATAGGGCACTTGTCCCATCAGGGAAAACAAAATACCGAAAGCCAGGCTCGTTAAAATGCCGATTCCACCTGCCAATCCGTCAATGCCATCTATTAAATTGAATGCATTATTCAGGAAAATAATTAATGTAATCGAAAAAAGGCTTCCCCATAAGGGTGGCATATCTGCTATACCCAATACACCATACAAACTTGTTAAACGAAAAGCACCGAAAAAAACCAGGATAAAGGCTACTACGATCTGCAAAATAAATTTTGTACTGGTATTGGTGCCATAAACATCGTCTTTTAGGCCAAGTGCCGCAAGAATGATGCACGATGCAATTAAGAAATTAGCTTCTTTAAAATTAATAATGGCCGAAAAAAGCAAGATACATACGGTAAAACTACCTACAATGGCCAAGCCACCTAAACGTGAAATATTGCGTTTATGATTTTTACGGTACAGGTCGTTCTTATCAAAAAGGCCATATTTTAACGAAGTATAGATTATACTTGGAATGCTGATAATTACGATTGAAAAAGCCAAAATAAATATGGCTATACAGAAATAGTCAGGGCTGGTATTCAGAATATCTTTTAGCAAAACTTATAGGGACTTACAAGCAAATATAACTATACTAAGGTAAACAAAATTGTGATGTAAAATGTTTGACATGACATATATCAAATAATTAATTTACGTCATACTAAACAGACAACAAAAAGCTCCGAACCTTAAACCGCCAAGTAACAAATAGCGCTAAAGTGCTGTTTATTAACACTAAAACTGACTGAGTTTGCTTATCTTTTTCTGTAGCAATATCCAAAAAGGCAAGGGCATCCTGTTCCTTTTTAAGGCTTTATAATCATTAACAAAAGCAGAGACCCTACTCATCACGGATTGATTACTTACCCCTCCCATACGCATATTCACCATTAAGATAGGCAGGTAAACCGCTTCTATTTTATGGGTATAAAAGTAACGTAGTATTAATTCGTAATCGGCAGCGGTACCCAGATCTAAGGCATAATCGCCGTTTTTCTCAAACAAAGATCTTTTCAAATACAGTGTTGGGTGAGCTGGCATCCAGCCTTTTTTAAGATCTGCGTATGTGTTCTGCTGTGATTTCCACGTCCTGATAATTTTATGTGTTGTAGGATGGATGTAATTGAGGTCGCCGTAAAGCCCATCTATTTTAGGCTGATCGATAAAGGTTTTGGCTACTGATGCCAATACATCAGGGTGTGCAAATAAATCATCGGCATTTAAGATTCCGATCACCTCTCCTGTTGCCCTCTGGATCCCTTTATTAATGGCATCGTATAAACCTTTATCTTTTTCTGAAACAAAATAATCGATTTTAGTTCTGTATTTGTTTATAATTGAGCAGGTATTATCAGTTGATCCTCCATCTATTACAATGTATTCAATAGCAGCATAATCCTGCTCCAGAACAGACTGAATACAATCTTCTAAATAAGCTTCGGCATTATAAACTACAGTGATAACAGATATTTTCATTCGTTTTAAAAAGTAGAGTTGTTCTTTTCCGTCTAAAAAGACAATACCAATGGCAAAGATAAGTAACGCAGGAACATAATTATCAATCGGGCAATCATAAATATGCTTGTAAAAACCTGACATATAAGTTGTTACTACATCTTCTTCATACACACTACACGATGAGCCAACATTATCGACACATCTATCAAGTGATGAAGAACTTACATAATAATTACACGTAGGAGATGGTTTTGTTATAGTTTTTGTCTTCTCTTAATGAGTACAAAGCCAAATACACCGGCACCTAATCCTAATGCCCATGAATAATCGTCGAGATTGCAATTGGTAATCGTGTATCCTCTCATAACTCCACTGTTTAATATTGTAAGATTTGTTAAACTTACTACTATTGAACATGCGGCTGAACCTGTAGGAGATGGTATATAAACTTGAGTTGCAGATGTCGATCCAGCAGGGCAAGTTGTTGAATGAGAATTTGAAAGTAGTGCAACATTTAAAGTTAATATTGACACTACAGGAAAATAAATCTTATTCTCTGATGCAACATAGCATCCTGTTTGTGATTTCCCTGCGAAAGGAATAGCAAGTAAGCTAAGTATAATGAACAGGTGCTTTAACTTTTTCATAAACCAAGGAGTTGATTTATACGAATTTACCCTTGAAAGCCCTTAAAATTCCCGTTCCTTTTGTTCAGTATTATAGCAACACTATAGCCCTTTGTAATACAAACTTACTATTACAAGAAATAACAGAGTAATTGCTTATAGACTATATACGAATTGAGCTTTTTTTTTTCGGATTATGACAAAACCAAAAATACCTATTGGGAATATTAAAACGGGATTATAATCATCTAACGGCAATTCACATGTATTTGGGCTGATGCGCCGAGCCATCCCACCGTAACCCACTCCAGCAACCTTGCACCCACCCTCAAAGGGATATGTATAATCTACCAAAACCCCGCAATTAGGATCCCCAGGACCATACCGCACATAGTAGGTTTGTGAGGGCGTATTTCGATAATGCCTCGTGAAATTACCATCCGTGTTGTTATAATCTGTAAATAATCGATTTGCACCGTTGGAGTAAACCATACAGCCGTATGGATCTTGAGCAGATGCTGGATAATGAATAATTACTATTGATAATAGCAAAAAAAACTTATAGAAATTCATAAAAATATTAAACAAATTCAATTCTTATATGTATAATATATAATACATTTTATACAAATATTGAGTTTTTAATACAATCATTTATGACTTCTAAAATATTCTGTTTTTTCTATGACGATGATTTTATAGGCCCTAGAGAATGCGCCAGAGCCTTTTTTGTTGACAAAAATCAACATCTAAAAAATAAAACGGCCTTAAAATGACTTAGAGGGAGAAGGGGTAAAATTGCATTAATATTTATAGACGATTTTTTTATAAAAACAGCGCATATAAATATTGACAAATATCATGAACAAACTGAACAGTTTTAGACTGCGGCTTTTGAATTGAAGGGCGATTTTGTTTTCAAAACAAAATATCCAAGGCAACCCGAAATAAAAATCAGCAACCAAACTTCAGTATCTAAAGGGCAAAGATAGGTGGCAGGGTATGAGACTTTTCGCCCTAGGGTAAAGTTAGCGGTACAAGAACCCAGGAAACCATTATAAGTAATCTCAGACCTTCTTACATATGTAGAGGTACGATATGCACTTAAAGCACAATCGGATGGATTTAAAACGATAAAATTTGAGAATCCCGGAACAGGAACATCTGGAAAAATGCGATATACAATGCCATCAGACACATAACATCCTGTGAAGGCTTTAGACGAAAAGGACGAGAGGGCGATAATTATCAATAAGGTAAATACTTTATTCATAATAATGGTGGCGGGACAACTTCCGCAAAGCAAAACTACAAAATCACGACTTTAATCTACTTAACAAGCTACATAATCATACAGAAAAAGAGCTTTATCTACTTAATTATGAGTACATACATATAGTCACACACATCAATAATTAGAAAGTATCAAGTATACCGATTGGCTATTTTTTAAGGTAATAAACCCTAAACTGGCCAGTAGTAACATCAAAAATGAAACAAAATCATCAATAGGGCAATTTGCCATATCATAGTAGACTAATATTCCGTTCTCTCCTCCTTGCCGTCTACATGTTCCTCCAGAGGTTACTGGAGTTGTTGAAATATTTGCATATGAAGCTGTGCCAGCGGAGCAGGCTAATGTTTAAATCAAATTTCCAATTCTGCCCTCCCCCTATCTGATCTCTCAAGATTGCGCCCGGGACGCTACAACCTACAACGGAACAAAAGCCACTAAAGCTTAAGAAAAAGGCAATGATACTCAATAGTATACTCTTCATTTGTTTTCAAGAACAATTTTTCAACTATAATGTGAAAAAATAATCTAATAAATATTACAAAAACTAATATAATTAATAATTATCAACATCTATATTTTAAAGACTTAAGCATCACAAAAATATGATTATCAACAAGTTACAAGCAACAATACTTAATCTTTCTCTATTATAGACCCAGGATATCTGCATTTTGACTGTCAGACACAGAAACTAAATGGAAGTGGAGTGGAGGATACATTTCTATATGATGCTAGGGTGCCATAAGGGAAAATGATGGTACAACCAGAAGGGTTAGTACTTTGTACAACATAATACGCGCTGCTAGAAATAATGAAAATGTTTAATGGTGAGTTGTCTATATAAATGTTTAACTATGAAAATCGATTTCATATTAAACCAATTTTGAAAACAAGTTGTTTGGTATGCCATTAAGCACTATGATTGCAACTACAAAGCCAAACTAAGTTGCTCTCTACGTAGAAAAAATGTACCTAAAAGGCCAAGTGGAAAAATAAGAAGTAAAATATAATTGTCTAAGGGGCATTCAGTTCTATATTGAGTTTCTGTATAGGTCTCATTATGTCCATATATGCATGCACCGCCAAGCCACCACGGCCAGTAGGCATCACATACAAAAAATGTTCCTGTTCTGGTTATTCCAGTGGAAACAAACTTGCACTGTGATGTCGATTGACAACTGATTACGTTACCGTTTCGATTATAAATACAATCACCGGTTGAAGATACGCTAGAAGCCCACTGCTGAGCTTTAGATACAATGACAGAAACCATCAGAAACACGGAAACTGCAAGAATTTTTTTAAACATAAATGCGAATGATAGACTTCTATTTTTTTTTACAAAACTACCCTAATTATTGTAGATTTAATATTACATTTTACTTTATAATTGACATTTATCATAAACAAAATAGCTCATTCAATGATAGTTATCTAAAGTTTTGAGAGATGATTGAATGCTGCCCCAGGTAATAAGACTGCAGCCGGCTAATGAAAACGCATTTTTATACTAATTATAAAACACTTTACAACCGCATATTAAAAACTTTCTTTAATTATGATAAAATCAAGCAAAACCTTTGCTTGAGTGATTTTTCTTCTTTTAATGATTTTAAAAGTATTTTTGTTATTGAAAATTATTCTAAGTATGTCCCCTATGCTAATGAACCTCAGCCGAAAATATATTTATTTGCTAGTCACTTTATTTTCTATTTTCTTTTTAAGTGCCTGCTCGGTTCGAAAAGAACGTACTTTATTTTATGCACCTTCCGACATTGTTACAGATACAATCAAACACGTTTATGTTGTTAATGACCAGGGAATCAGCGATGCCTATTATAAAATTAAAATTAGCGATCAGTTGGCTGTTAGGAATGTTCAAAACCCTGAGTTTGGGGCGACATTGAGTACAGGTGTTTCAGGTGCTTCAGCGAATAATGTTGCAGCAGCAGGAACTTCGCAAAATATTCTTTCTTTTCCGGTAGAACCTGATGGCATGGTTAATCTACCTGCTATTGGAAAAGTAGGAGTTGTGGGTTTAACCAGGCGGGAGGCCACAATCAAAATTCAAGATCTTTACAAGCAAAAATTACTAAAAGATCCGATTATTGAGTTAACCGTTGTTAACTTAAAGGTTACTTTATTGGGCGAATTTGGCAAACAGGGTAATTTTTTATTGGAAAAAGACAACACCAGCCTAATCGAAATCATTGGCGAGGCTGGTGGCATTACGAAAACTGCAGATCCTAAAACTTTAAAAATTATTAGAGGCGACCGCAGCCATCCTGAAATTATCTATGTAAACTTAACCGATATTAATAGTCTGGCGAGTAAAAAACTGATTCTGCAGAATAACGATATTATTGTATTGCAACCCACTAAAGGCTCTGCACTAAGTGAAAAACTTCAGAGCTTTAATAACATTGTACAACCTTTACTTGTTGTTGTTAATCTTGCCGTATTAATTTTTACCGTAACACGCTAATGGAAAGAGCAGAAAATTTAGAAGTTAAGGCTGTTAGTCAACAAATTGATTTTTACAAAATATTCAGGGTATTTTGGAGCAGATGGTATTGGATAGCTGGCTGCATTGCCATTGCATTGGTTGTTGCCAAGGTAAAAGTGCTTTATACTCAACCTATCTATCAAACCGGAGCTTCCCTTAAACTTCAGGATAGTAACCCAAGTGTGAGCACAAACAACCAGATGCCCACACAGGTTTATAACTATACTGATAAAATTCAGGCAGAAAGTTTTGTGATCCGCAGTAATGATGTTGTACTCAATGCCATCGCTAATCTCGATTACAAAATTTCTTACTATTTAAAAGGCAGAATCAGGACAACAGAACTGTACCCAAATATTCCTTTTCAGATCGAAATTATCCAACAGGATTCAGTTAATTTTAGCCGGGGTTTATATAATATCGAAGCCATTGATAATAAAACCTTTAGTATTGGCGATCCCAATAACGAAAAAGCCAAACAGACCGTTCACCATTATGGTGAGGTACTCCATATGGGTAATATGCAATTCCGTATTAAATCCACAGTACCCAAAGGGGATTACAGTTTTAAATTTAATACCAAAGAAGATTTTATCGGACGGGCCATGGGCCTAAATGTGGCAGAAGCTGCCAGATTTACCAATGTAATGAGTTTAAGCTTAACCGATGGCAATCCTGTTTTTGCTGCAGATATGCTCAACGCCATTATGAAGGAGTATGTCCGTTATGACCTGATCCAAAGGCAACGTTCGGCTAAACAGACCGTACAGTTTATTGATACACAGTTGGGCTTTATCAATACTGAGGCTGGCAAATCTGGCAACATCTTAGCCAATTATAAAACTAAAAACAAGATGGTTGATCTCGGGTCTGCCACCACTACAACGATTGGTAAATTATCAGATTTTGAGAAACAGAAAACAGAGCTTAATATTAAACAGCTTGCAATTAAGCAACTGGAAGATCAGGTAAACAACAACCGCTCGAAGGTAGAAATTGGCCTAGACATAGAAGGCGATTTAAATAGCGGACTAGGGGCCTTGGTCACTCAACTCAATACCCTATTGGCCAATAGAATAGTTAAACTAAATCAGTTTAATACAGATTCGCAACCTGTAAAACAGATAGACCAACAGATTGCCAATGTAAAAGCGAGCATAAGAAGCAATGTACAGGCGATGCGCAAGAATAACGAACAGACCATTCGTTACATCGACAGTCAAATTTCCGGTGTAAACCAGAACATCAGTACCATTCCTGCCAAAGAACAAAACTTTGTAAAACTCAGTACCAACTTTGAGGTGAACAATAAGGTACGTTCTTATTTATCTGAGAAAAAATTAGAAGCCGAAATGAATGCTGCGGCCACGGTGTCTGGCGCTGCTATTGTAAATTTGGCTTACCCGTCTTATTATTCTATTTCCGCAGATTCAAACAAGATTTATACTTTTGCCATTCTATTTGGCTTAGGTGCTGGTATGGGATTGATCCTATTGGTCAGGTTTTTAAATCCTTACATCTACGATAAAGAGACAGTTGAGGGTTTAACCAATACCCCAATTATTGGCGTGATCCGCAAGTTCCCGGATTATATTGATCAGGATAACCGTCAGGCTTTATCCATTGCGAAACCTAAGTCAGTTTTCGCCGAGTCGGTAAGATCTGTGCGCACGAACCTAAGCTTTTTGGCCAGCCATAAAAAAAGCAAGGTAATCTGCATTACGTCCGAGATATCCGGTGAGGGCAAATCATTTGTTACCGTAAATCTAGCCGGTACACTAGCGCTAATTGAGAAAAAAGTAATCTTAATTGCTGCCGACCTACGCAAATCGAGGTTACACAAAGTTTTTGGAAGCGATAACCGTAAAGGCCTGAGTTCCATTTTATCCGGACAGCATAGCTTGGAAGATGTACTGATACACGATGAGGTACACCATATCGACTTTATTCCATCTGGCCCTGTACCACCCAATCCTTCGGAGCTTTTACACACTGCTGCCATGCGTGATCTATTGAAAACCTTAGAAAAAGAATATGATTATGTGTTGGTCGATACCGCCCCAGTAGGTTTGGTTTCTGACGCGATTCCCTTGATCCGGAATTCGGATATTAACCTATTTGTGATCCGCTCCGGTATATCGCAAACACGGGCGGCGGCTATACCGGAAAGGCTATCACGGGAATATGGACTGAGTAATATGGCCATTGTGTTGAATGCATTTGGCGATGATGCCCTTTATTCTAATTATTATACCACCGATTATAGCCGAGGCGGAGGCAACAGCACCTATTATTATTCTGATTACTCGGGTTATTCGGGATCTGGGTATTATGATGATGAAAACAGAAAGTGGTGGATGTTTTGGAAGAAGAAGTAGGTTCATTTGTCAATAGTTCATGGCTAATTGCTTAGGATGGTTAATGGAGATGGATAGAATTGTTGAAATAGATTAGCTAATGATCGATCAAAATTACAGGTGGTATCCGGTTTATACACGTTCGAGGGCTGAAAAAAAGGCTCATGAAGAGCTGATGAGAAAGGGTATTACCTCTTACCTCCCGCTAAAAAAAACGGTTAAACAGTGGAGCGACCGCAAAAAAATTATTGAAGAGGCTTTAATTAAGTCGTACCTGTTTGTGTATATTTCGGCCAAAGAATATGCTGAAGTTTTGATGACCAATGGCATTGCCAGGTTCATCTATTTCTCCAGCCAAATAGCGTCTATACCCGAACAACAAATCAATGATCTTAAACTCCTGCTCGCTACCGATACAGAACTTGAGGTTTTTGAATACGACATCAAACCTGGTGAGCGTGTGCTGATCAAAGCAGGTCCCTTTAAGGGGATCCTGGCAGAATTGGTATCGATACAGAATAAACAACGTATTATTTTACGTTTACAGAATATGGGTTATTCGATAAATATCAATACATCGATAGCTTTTGTGGAACCGATATAAGATGTGAGATTTGAGTCCTTAGATGTAAGAAGAGGGAAGGACTCAACAAAATATATAACGAAATAATCAGTTCATTTTTAAAAATAGAATGTGACTGAGGGGGCGAAGCTGTGCCCGGCCAAGAAATACCAAATGACCATTACCTTTTACAGATGTGCCGTATTGCGGGAATTATAGATAGCAGCAGGCCAATCGATCTACTTCAAACAGAAGTTAAAGGCATGTGCACGTTAATGGCTCATGGCGGGCCAGATGATGAAGGTTTTTACGCCAATGCCGGCGATGGAATTGTGATGGGGCACAGGCGTCTGGCCCTGATCGATTTATCTCCCAAGGGACATCAGCCCATGCTTTATCAGAACGGAAAACTGGTTATTTCTTTTAATGGCGAAATCTATAATTATCAGCTGTTAAAAAAGGAGCTTCAGTACCTCGGCTTTCAGTTTAAGACCGGGAGTGATACCGAGGTTATTTTAGCCGGCTATGCCGCGTGGGGAGTTGAGAGTTTCGATAAGCTAAAAGGCATGTTTGCTTTTTGTTTGTATGACGCTGATCTAAAACATAGCTACCTCGTACGTGACCCATCGGGTATTAAACCCTTATATTTTCGTGCAATCGAAAAACATCTGGTTTTTTCTTCGGAAGTTAAAGCCTTTGCAGAGACTGGTTATAGTTATACAGAACACGCGGATTGGCAAATCCTTTTTCTGGCCTTCGGGCATTTACCAGAGCCCTATACTACTTTTAGCGAAGTGATGATGTTGCCTAAGGGCCACTACTTGATCTGGCTACATCAATCGGATACTTTCGAAATCAAAAGTTATGTCCAGCACCACCCGATAAAAGAGATCACTGATTATCAGGAAGCCAAAACTGTAGTACGACAAAATTTATACGCAGCAGTTAGAAAACATCTTTTATCTGATGCTAAAATCGGTGTTTTTTTAAGTGGTGGGATCGACAGCAGTATTTTGAGTTTGCTTGCTGATGGAATTCTGGCAGCAGATAGTTTAAAGCTCAATACGGTATCGATCAATTTTGAAGAGGCTGAATTTTCTGAGCAGGTTTTTCAGGATACTGTTGTTGAGCGGCTTCATGGTAAACATTCAGCATATACCATCACGCCTGCCCTCTTCTCAGAACATTTCCAGGCAGCCTTAAACGCCATGGATCAACCTACTGCCGATGGCATTAATTCGTGGTTCGTTAACTATTTCGCTAAAGAAAACGGCTTAAAGGCTGTTTTATCCGGTATTGGCGCTGATGAGCTCTTTGGGGGATATCCTTCTTTTAAACGGATGGGCTGGATCAGACATTTGAAGAGACTGCCTCAGTTCATTCTCAGAAAAAGTCTGCGCTTTAAAAAGGCTTCGTTAAAACGATCATATTATTTAAGTTACCAGAATACAGTTGGAGAGTATCTTTTTTTAAGAGGGATATTCACCCCTGATGAAATCGCCCGGTTGTTATCGTGCACAATTGCAAAAGTTGACCAGGTTCTTCAAAATGCATTTATTAACCCTATTCCGAATCATTTAAAAGATGGCGAAAGAGCAAGTTGGTTAGAATGTAATTTATACATGCAAAATCAATTGCTTAAGGATACTGATACCATGAGCATGCGGCACGGTGTAGAAGTCAGGGTTCCCTTTTTAGATCAGGATTTACTGGGCACACTAGGTGCGATGGATGCTGGCTTAAAGTTTAAAGGTAAACGTGATAAATCACTTTTAATAGATGCATTTACAGACATTCTTCCCCGATTGATCTGGGACCGCAAAAAAATGGGCTTCACCTTCCCTTTTCAAGATTGGTTGAAAAACGATGAGCATTTCCTCCATTCGATAAAAACTAGCGAGAATACATTCGTTTCAACAATGGTTGATGATTTTAGGCAAGGGAATTTACATTGGAGCAAAGTGATTGTTCTTTATCAGGTGTTTAGGGTTTAGGGTTTAGGGTTTAGGGAAAACAAATTTGAAAAACAAAAAAATTTTATTTCTTACTTTACATACTTTCAGTTTAACTGGAGGGATAGAAAAGGTGAGCAAAACCTTTGCGAAAACGCTTGATGACCTGAAAACCAGTGCGCAAATCCAGTCTTACCAGGTATTGTCGATGTATGATAATGAACCTGATCTGGGTTATGTATCACAAAGTTCATTTAAAGGATATCATGGCCAAAAAACAACTTTTGGTTTAGCGGCCATCAAAGAAGGATTAAAAGCAGATGTGATTATTTTAAGTCATGCGCATTTGTTACTTTTTGCCCTGATCACCAAAAGGTTAAAACCAAGTGTCCGTATCGTGCTCTTTGCTCATGGGATAGAGATTTGGAATGCTTTAGCGGGCTGGAAAAAGCAAATACTGAGCAAAACAGAGATCTGGGCGGTGAGCCGATATACAGCAGATCAGATTATACATCGTCATGGAATAGCTGCGAGCAAGATAAAAGTATTAAACAACTGTTTAGACCCGTATTTTAAATTAAGCGAATCGGTTTCAAAACCTGCTACGCTTCTCGCTAAATATGGCCTTAATCGCGATCAAAAAGTGATATTAACGATCTGCCGTTTATCTTCATCAGAACAATATAAAGGTTACGACCAGGTTATCGAATGCTTAGAGCAGGTCATTAAGGTTTATCCAGATATAGCTTACTTGTTGGTTGGAAGAGGTGATGCTACGGAACTAGCGCGTATTCAAAAGCTCGTAGTTAAATTTAACCTCCAAAAAAACGTAATACTTACAGGTTTTGTTCCGGAAGATGAACTTGTTTTACATTATCAATTGGGTGATGTATTTGTAATGCCGAGCAAGGCAGAAGGATTTGGACTCGTTTTTATCGAAGCTGCCGCTTATGGTTGCGCTGTAATTGGCGGTAATGCTGATGGCAGCAGGGATGCCTTAATGGATGGCGAACTGGGTACCCTTCTGAATCCTAATGATGCAGCAGCAATGGGTGAAGCTATTATCGTTGCCTTGCAAAAAGAAAGGCCTGATATTAAAGCGATCCAGGAACTGTGTTATAGAACATTTGGATACAGGCAGTATCAAGAAAAAGTATCGAACTTGCTATTGGTATAAGGAGATAAAGAAGAATATAAATAAGCATGCATAACGACGAACACACCTGGACCATTGAGGCTAAAGCTTCCTTATTCGATCTAAAGCTCAACGAAATTTGGGCTTACCGCGATCTGCTTTGGTTATTGGTTCGGCGGGATTTTGTTTCTTTCTATAAACAGACCATATTAGGCCCATTGTGGTTTTTCATCCAGCCCTTATTTACCACGATCATCTTTACTTTTATTTTCGGGAATCTGGCCGGAATATCTACTGATGGTTTACCCAAACCACTTTTCTATATGGCAGGGATTACCGCCTGGAACTATTTTGCCGATTGTTTAACCAAAACTTCCACTGTTTTTAAAGATAATGCCAATATCTTTGGAAAGGTATATTTCCCACGTTTAATTATGCCTTTGAGTATAGTAGTGAGCAATTTGGTACGCTTTGGTGTACAGATGATATTATTTCTCTTAATGATGGCATATTACCATTTTGTTGTTGGAGCAAGCTTTAATATTACCTGGGCCATTACACTATTTCCTGTTATTGTTGTTTTAATGGCATTACTGGGTTTAGGCGCAGGAATGATTATTTCGGCAATGACCACTAAATATCGGGATCTTGCTTTCTTGGTTACTTTTGGAGTGCAGCTGCTGATGTATGCGACTACGGTCATTTATCCTCTATCTACAGCAATTGAAAAATACCCAAAATATGCCTGGATTGTTAAATATAACCCGATGACACCTATTATTGAGACCTTTCGATATGGGTTTCTGGGTGAGGGAAGTTTTAGCTGGGGGAGTTTGGGTTATGCTACTGGCGTTACAGTTGCTTTATTGATTTTTGGGATTGTGATTTTTAATAAAGTGGAACGAAATTTTGTTGACACGGTGTAAGGAGGTTAGAGAATTAGGGTTTAGCGTGCAATGTTTAGGAGTAGTGTCCAGGTTTAACGAAACTTTCATATATTCATGGCTATCATCCCTTATTTATTTCATCTATAAAAAATAAGGAATATGCACACCTGCTCATTTGAAAAACTAGAAGTCTGGCAACTATCCAGATCTTTTAGAAAAGGCATTTGCCAACTTACGGTAAAGTTCCCCAAGGAAGAAACCTTTGGCTTAACCAGCCAGATTAAAAGATCGATTAGTAGCATTGGGGCTTGCCTAGCGGAAGGATCCGGAAAAACTACTTCGAAAGATAAAGCCCATTATACAAATATGACCTATACCACTAAACTCGAAACCTTAAATCATTTAATCGCTGCAATGGACCTTGATTATATAACCAACGAAGAATATTTAACGTACCGATCGAAATTGAAAACATAACGATTAAGTTGAGTGGGCTTAGAAATTCACAAATTAATAACGCTAACCCCTAACCACCTAAGCCCTAACCTTTTTCCTATAACCTCTAACCGCTAAACATTGTCAAAAAATAGTGCCATAAAAGTAGAAAATCTTAGTAAAGCTTATCAATTGGGACAAATCGGCACTGGCACCATTAGTCGCGATTTAGAACGTTGGTATGCCCGTATGCGTGGAAAAGAAGATCCTTTTTTAAGAATTGGAGAAACCAATGATCGCAGCATTAAAGGTGAAAGCGATGTAGTTTGGAGTTTAAAAGACATTAATTTCGAAATTGAGCAAGGCGATGCCGTTGGCATTATCGGGCGTAATGGCGCAGGCAAAAGCACGTTATTAAAAATCTTAAGTAAGGTTACCGCCCCTACTACTGGCAGAATATCTGGGAAAGGCCGGATAGCCAGCTTATTAGAAGTAGGTACCGGTTTTCATCCAGAGCTAAGTGGCCGCGAAAACATTTTCTTAAATGGCGCTATTTTGGGCATGCGCAAAAAGGAAATCCAACGTAAGTTTGATGAAATTGTAGATTTTGCAGGGATTGATAGATATATTGATACGCCTGTAAAACGGTATTCTTCAGGCATGTACGTGCGTTTGGCTTTTGCCGTAGCTGCACATTTGGAATCAGAAATTTTAATTGTGGATGAAGTATTGGCTGTGGGTGATGCAGAGTTTCAGAAAAAGTGCTTGGGCAAAATGGGCGAAGTAAGTAAGGGTGAAGGAAGAACGGTGTTGTTTGTGAGCCATAATATGGACGCAGTTGCTACACTAACCAGCAAATCAATTTATTTAAAAAATGGAAAATTGAACCTATATTCTAATACTGAATCCGTAATAAAAGAATATATTGAAGCTGACAAAAATGAAGTCGGAGTTTATTCAAAAGAACCAAAATTAAATATTCCATCTTTCACACGTATTGAAGTCTTAACTTCAGAAATAGATGGTTCACATATGAATGGTAAAGACTTAGTTATTGATTTGGAAATTAATATGCCAGAAGTAATTGAGGGCATGTCTTTATCTCTTCAAATATGTAACCCAAAAGAACAACCAATAATTTATACATACATATTTGATACTGACACACCATTATTAAGAAAAACAGGTATTAATAAAATGCGCTGTACACTATCAAATTGTAAATTATACGCCGACAGATATTATTTAATTGCGCATTTAGCTGAAACAAAAGGCAAATCTAAATTTGAAGAGATCCATAGAATATGTGAGTTTGAAGTAGTAATGCCAAATAAGATAATAGAATGGGGCTGGCAGAAGGATGTATGTGTGTATACTGAGGATTTTAGATGGGAGAAAAAATAAATTATGAGAACTGAAAACTTAGGGCGCCTTAGTACAACGGACATAAAAGTTGATGATTTATATTATTTGCATTATAAATATTATCACAAAGATTTATTTAATGCATTTAATCAATATGCAACTGGTAAATTACTAGATATTGGATGTGGAAATAAACCATATCAAGATAAACTAAAAGATAAAATCAATGACTATATAGGCGTAGATGTAATTCAGTCAAGTGAAAACAAGGTTGATTTTTTATGCCCAGCCAATAATATTCCTCTCGAAAGTAATCAGTTTGAAACTATTATATCTACACAAACAATTGAGCATGTCGAAGACCACCAGGGTTTAATAAACGAAGCATACAGGTTGCTAAAATCTAATGGCATCTTTATAATTAGCGGGCCAATGTACTGGCCACTACATGAAGAGCCTTATGATTTTTTTAGATTTACTAAACATGGCTTTAGATATCTTTTAGAAAAAAGTGGATTTGAAATAGTTGAGATTAAATCAAATGGAGGAAAATGGTCGGTAGCAGGACAAGCATTGCTTCATGCATTATATCCCCAAGTTTATTTTATAAGTGGCTTTAAAGGAAAATTACTGCGGTTTTTGCTCAAACTCATTGGAGGGATAAAATCAATTAATAAGTTTTTTGTATTTATGGATAACCAAGGTACCATTGATCATTCTAATACAATGAATTATGTAGTTATTGCAAAAAAATAAAACAATAATGATTCTTTCTGTTGTAATACCTTGTTATAATCATGGCGAATTTGTTCAGGACGCTATTGATAGTGTTTTAACGTATCAGGACCAATCTATTGAAATAATAATTGTCGATGATGGTTCTACCGATTTAGCAACCATTAATAAGATTGATGAGTTAAAAAAAGCGGGATATCATATCATTCAACACAAAAATTCGGGGCTAGCATTTAGTAGAAATGCAGGGATCTTGGCTGCAAGAGGAAAATACATTTTACCACTAGATGCAGATAATAAGATTAAATCTGATTATATCAGAAAAGGGATAAAATTATTGGATCAAGGGATCTGTGATATCGTTTATGCAAAGCCCTCTTTTTTTGGAGAAAATATACCCGAAAGAAAATTTTTACCTTACGAATTTTTAGGTCATAGATTATTCTCTAGCAATTACATTGATGCATGTGCCATTTTCAGAAAATCTGTATGGAAAAAAATTGGAGGTTATGATGAGAAAATGCCATATCAAGGCCACGAAGATTGGGAATTTTGGTTGAAGTGCTATGTTAATGAATTTAGGTTTGTTTTTATAAATGAAGAACTGTATGAATATCGAATAGATAAAGGTTCAATGATAACTCAAATATCATCACAAAAATTTGAAGCAAACCAAGACTATATAATGATTAAATACAAGAATCAAATTTTTAATCACATTGAAAGAACGCATTGTTTTCAGCAGTTCTACGAAAATGATCAAAAAAATTATTTAAGAACAAGTTTTAAATATCTATCTAAATTTTTTAGAGCACTTTTAGAATAAAATGGATATCACAGTAAGTGTTATTTTACCGAATTATAACCACGGAAAATTTCTTTCACAAAGGATTGAGTCAATTTTATATCAAACTTATACCAACTTCGAGTTGATTATTTTAGATGATGCATCAACGGATGATAGTGCATCTATTATAGAAAAATATCGTGGGCATGAAAAGGTTTGCACAATTGTATATAACGAGCGAAATAGTGGAAGTACCTTTAAACAATGGGAAAAAGGAATTAAACTTGCTAAGGGTGAGCTAATATGGATTGCTGAAAGCGATGATTACGCAGATCCTACATTTTTAGAGCAAACAACTAAAGCAATTTTATCATCTGAGGACATTAATTTGTGCTTTGCTCAATCTTATAGAGTGAATAGTAAAAGTGAAATTAAAGAAAACTGTTTAAACTGGTATGGTAAAGATTTCAAGGCACCGTTTATCATAGAAGGAAAAGATTATATCAAAAAATATTTATGGGATGCTAATACCATATATAATGCAAGTGCCGTATTGTTTAGAAAAAAAGCTTATCCAATTAATGATAAAACCATTTGTGAATTAAAGTTTGTAGGTGACTGGTTTGTTTATATTAAGTTAATAGAACATGGGAAATTGGCCTATCTTCCCGAACCGCTGAATTACTTTAGGTTTCATGAATCCTCTGTTACCACTAAATTCAATAACGGCAAGTTGCATCTTTTCGAGAACTATTTCATTTTAAAATATATCTCAGAGCAGAGATTATATGACTTAAAAGAAAAATACAATACACGTTTAAATTATTTGGCTGGGCTTATTTTAACAAGAAACCTAAGTTTTAGCGAGGTGAGGAAAATGATAAATTATGCGATTAAGTTTGATCCTTATCTTATATTGAGATTATTGTCTATAAGGGTTAAATTGCTTTTTAAGAAAGCTAGCTAACACATCATGCAAATAGCGATAGTTTGTGCAAGTGATAACAACTTCGCGTTACCAATGATGGTAATGTTATCTTCTGCCGTTATAAATTTAGATAAAAATAGCATTGTAGACATCTACATTATTGATTCTGGAATTTTAGAAAAAAACCGACAAAAAATCGAGCATCTAATTACTCGTTATAATAATGTGAACTCACTGAGTTTTTTAAATAAAAACTTAGAAGATAACAAAAATCTTTACGCAACATCAGCAATCAATAAAACTACCTATTTAAGAATTTTGCTCTCTACTCTCTTGCCTAACCTTGAAAAAGTAATTTACTTAGATAGCGACCTCATTGTTGAGGATGACTTGATTAAAATTTGGTCAATTCCATTTGATGGTTGTTTAGCTATGGGTATACAAGATTATTATTTCCCCACCGTGTCTTCAAATGAAGCACTAGAAAATTATAAAGAATTAGGTCTTAATACGGACACGCCTTTTTGCAACGCAGGAGTAATTGTGATGAATCTAGCCGCATGGCGAGTTGAAGACATTGGCAACAAAATCATGAATTATTGCGAAACAACCAATCAAAATGACCAACAAGGAATAAATGCTATCTTAGCTGGAAGATGGAAGTTAATCGACCCTAGATGGAATGTAACGCTATCATCGCTGGACTCGTTCAAAAATACTTCGTTCTATCGAGATCTGTCATTAGAAGAAGTACGAGAAACTTTATTATCTAAACCAGGAATCCTGCATTACACAAGTTGGTTTAAACCTTGGCATTTAGGTTTACAACGTTTGGCTTTAATTAATAACTACTACTCGCAAAATCAAAGAAGTAGATTCTATTTTTATTTAAAAATGAGTGGATGGTTTAACCCTCTTCATTTTTCATTATGGCTATGGTTAAGAAAATCAATTCTTTTTTTTGGGATGAAACTTCCTCATCAGGTCAAAAATATGTCTTTAAAGCTAAAGCTGTAAATGAAAAAAATCTTAATTGTAGGTGCTGGTTTCTCGGGAGCGGTTATAGCTAGGGAGCTTGCTGATACAAATCAGTATCAAATAACCGTAATTGAAGAAAGAGGCCACATTGCTGGTAATTGTTATACGGAAAGAGATGCCGAAACTAATATTATGGAGCATGTATATGGCCCGCATATTTTTAATACCAGCAATGAAAAAGTATGGAATTATATCCAAAAATTCGGCGAATTTATACCCAGTATCAACAGGGTTAAAGCAGTGACTGAAAAGGGTGTTTTTTCAATACCAATTAATCTGTTAACGATTAATCAATTTTTTAACAAGAACTTTAATCCTAGAGAAGCTACTGACTTTATTACCTCAAAAGGCGACCATACGATAATAGAAGCTAAAAATTTCGAAGAACAAGCGTTAAAGTTAATCGGAACAGAACTATATGAAAATTTCTTTAAAGGTTACACCATTAAACAGTGGGGATGTGACCCAAAAGAGCTGCCAGCGAGTATACTAAACAGGTTGCCCATAAGGTTCAACTATGACGACAATTATTATAATTCTAAATTTCAAGGAATTCCACGAAACGGTTACACTGAGGTAGTGTCTAACCTATTGAATCATGAGAATATTAAAGTAATATTAAACACAAAATACACTAAGGCAAAAAATAGTGGCTTTGATCATGTTTTTTATGCTGGGCCACTAGATGCTTATTTCAATTTTTCATTAGGTAAACTGGCCTATAGAAGTATCTATTTTGAAAAAGAAGTATTTGATGGCGAAGACTATCAGGGTAATCCCGTAATAAATTATTGCTCCGAATCGGTCCCTTATACTCGTATCCATGAACATAAACATTTTACACCATGGGAGAAACATGAGAAAAGTATCTATTTCAAAGAATATAGTAAAGAAACAGAAGATAGCGATATTCCATACTATCCTAAACGTTTAGCTGCCGATAAAGAGCTTTTAAGAAGTTATAGACATTTGGCTGAAAACGAGAATAATATAACCTTTATAGGTCGCCTAGGAACATATAGATATATGGACATGCATCATGTAATTGATGAGGCACTAACCATAAGCGAAGATTTTATCAAAACCGGGGATGCAACTAGTTTCTATAAATTCCTAAATAGTGAAAGTTAATTAATGATTAAAGTTCACTGGTTTAGAGACGCACCTGAAGAGCGAAATGATTGGCTCCGTTTCGGCCTAATGGAGCTTGCAAAAAAAAAGGAAATTCGCTACTCGGAATGGGATTTAAAACAGATGACCGCATATGGTTTTTCTCAGGAGATTCTATCCAAGCCGAGCCATCGCCATTTATCGTTTCTTGTAGTTGATGATGGAAATCGAAGAGTAAAATGCATTATAGACAACGAAGATTCTTTTGCGCTATTTTCGGAACTCATCATCTATGCGGATGTTTATTTTTGCGCAGGGTATAATAGCGATGTATTTGAGCGGAAATCGCTACCTAAGTTCTACAACTGGCAAACCGCAACAGATGTAGCATGGTATACTGATCTACTTTCAAAAAAAATCCTACGCTTTGGAGATGAATTTTATAAGGTAAAAAAATTTATACCCATAGGGCCCAATCTCTGGAAAGATCTTCCAATTGGAAAAAGAAAACAGCTGACATTAAATATTCAACATCGCCTTCGAAAAATATTTGGGTTATCTAATCAATATCAAGCAGTTCATAAGGTTTTTCTATCAAGATATGACGACTTAATGAAATTAAGACATGAAAAACTAAGTTTTGATATCACCTTAAGTGATACTTCTTGGGGATGGCCAACACATCGGATTAAGCTACACCAACAATTGAAGAAACTTTCGAAAGAAGGATTTAACATACATTCTATATTAAAACTTGCAGAGCCATCTGTTTGTGATAATAGTATTTCAATAAATTTAGACCATAAAGACTTTCCAATGGAAATTGGGGGAATTTTAGGCTATGAGCAGATGCTTGCATCTTCAAAACTTGGTGTTTTTGCTTGTGGTTTTCATTGGGGATGGAGGAATATTTTAACCTTAGCGTTATTCTTTGGAATTCCCGTGGTAACAGATAGATTATTAACAGAAGCCTACTTTGACATCGATGAATTTATAATTCATGAAACAGAAGATGAAAACTGGCTTCTTGTTAAGGATTTGTTAAACGATCTTGATCCATTCGAGTGGGAGAAAATAAAAAAACATAACCAGCAGGTTTACGATAAATACCTTCATCCTGAAAGTGTGGCCAATTATTTCATTAGTCAAATTAACTTATGAGAATAGCCTATATTTCTTACGAACATCCTTTAGGTATTGTTGGGGGTGGAATTGGCACCTACATCGGTCAGATTTCAAAACTAATGGCAAGTAGAGGGCATGAAATAGAAGTATTTAGTGGTCATATGGATCAAAATCAAACCTTAAATATAGACGGTTATACCCTGCACCTAATTAAATCCTCCAATAGTTCGGAGTTTAGAAAAAATGTTTTAGCTAAATTTATTGACAGACATGAAGCAAAATTATTTGAAGTTATAGAAAGTCCGGAATATGGTGCGGATGCCTTGCTAATAAAGAAAAAATTCCCCAATCTACCACTAGCTGTCAAATTGCATACACCTAGCTTTTTGGTTTCACTGCTGAACAATTACAATGGGACGTTTCTAAAAAAACTTAGATTCATCATAGGTGGATTGATAAGAGGGAAAATTGTAAAGCCCTATTGGATTTACAACAAAGAAAATGACCCCGAGTATCAATTATTTCTATTATCTAATTCAGTTTGTAGTCCTTCAAATAGTTTGAAAAAAATTGTTAATGAAGCATGGGGAAATAAGGCTATATCGGTAATACCAAATTTATTTATACCATCAATTGACTTGATCCCTGCAGCCAAAAAAGATGAGGATGCCATTACCGTTACTTTTATAGGCAAGTTAGAAAGAAGAAAGGGCATATTGGATCTGATAAAGGCTATACCTATGATTTTAAAAGAAGAGCAGAAAATCCATTTTATGTTTGTAGGTACTCCACTTGGATCCCCAAACAAAGGTTTAAAGATGGATGAGTATATAAATTTGAAACTAAAAAAACATATAAATCATATAGAATTTAAAGGCTTTGTTGCATACCAGGAGATGGATAAGGTTTTTAAGGAAACCGACATCTGTATTTTTCCAAGTCTTTGGGAAAATTTCCCGACAGTTTGTCTTGAAGCAATGTCTGCAGGAATTCCAGTAATAGGTACTGGTAACGGTGGGATGGCAGATATTATAGAGAATGATAAAACAGGAATTTTAATCCACAAAAATTCACCTAAGGAAATTACCCAAGCTATTGTGAAGTTAAAACGGAATTATAAGCTCCGTAAAGAAATAGCAGTAAATGGTCGCAAACATATTTTAGAGAATTATAATGGAGACAAAATGGGTAAAATTATTGAGGGTTTTTATAAAAAAACAATAGAAGCTCACTAATGGAAAAGGTTTCTGTAGTCATATGTGCATATAATCCAAATAGGGCAATATTTGAAAGGGTAATCGATTCATTACAAAATCAAACTCTTGAATTCGAATATTGGGAATTGTTGATTATTGACAATAATAGCTCCTCCCCGATCTCAGATTGGTTAACTATCAATTGGCATCCTCAAGGTAGGATTATCTCAGAAATTAAACCGGGTCTAATTAATGCCAGAAATAGAGGAACTATTGAAGCCAAGTACGATTATATTATTAGTGTGGATGATGATACGCTCTTGTGCGATAATTATTTAGAATTAGCACAAAAAATCTATACTTCCGACCCCAACTTAGGAATAATTGGAGGTAGATCAACCCCAATCTATCTTGAAAAACCACCAAAGTGGATTTCTCAATTTAATGGTCTTTTAGCCATACGCGATTTGGGAGAAATGGAAATTGTACAACAACTTAACCATGAAAGACCAACCGAATATCCCACAATTGCCCCAATCCTAATTGCCCCTAGAAAGAAATGTATGGAAGAATACATTTCTTTCTTCGAAAATAGTTTGATTAGTAAATCTCTAGGTAGAAAGGGAAGTAGTTTAGCATCAGGTGAAGACAATGATATCAATATGTTTATATATGCCAAGGGCTACAAGATTGGATATTTTCCCGATTTAAAGTTTGAACATATTATTCCTGCATTTAGAACTACAAAAAAATATTTAGTCGAAATGGCTTATGAAAGCAATAGATCTTGGGTGAAGATGTTAACCAACCATGGTATTAATCCCTGGAAAAAAATTAAAAGTAATACTGTTTTACTAAGGCAAGCCAAAGCATTTTTCACTTATAAAGCTTGGAAAAACACACCAAATTATATCAAATGGCGGGGTGCGTGTGGAAAATTTAAAGGATTATCCGAACTATAATTTATGTCTAACAATTTAAATCGACTTCGCTATTTAGATGCACTAAGGGGTGTTGCGGTATTATTGGTAATGATGGTTCATTCAACGGAGTTAAGTAACACTTCGAGCTTTCCTTTGATGGTAGCCAATTTCATTTCTTCGGGTGTATTTGGTGTACAACTCTTTTTTATAATAAGTGCTTTTACCTTGTTTTATACCCTGAGCATAGAAAAAAAAACAAAAACTGATTTCTATTTACGTAGGTTTTTTAGAATTGCACCTGCATATTATGTTGCTATTCTTTTCTATTCATTTTATAGTGGTTACTGGGGGAGTGGAACATTACTAAATTTTGCTTTCTTACATGGCTTTGCACCAAAAAGTATTAATAGCATTGTACCAGGAGGCTGGTCTATTGGTATTGAAATGTTTTTTTACCTCATGGTACCTTTTTTATTCAAGTACATCAATACCTTAAATAAATCAATTTTATTTTTATCCTTCTCATTTTTATTTAAGGCTTTCTGCTTTTATCTGCTAAAACTACCCATGCTTTCAGATATAGCTGCCGATGGTTCATTTATTTATTTTTGGTTTCCTAATCAATTACCGATTTTCGCAATAGGTTTTATCCTTTATTTCTATGTGCAAAACGGTTCAGTTGAGTTAAAACATATTTATAAAAACCTGTGTGTTCTACTTGGAATGATATTATTTGTAATATTTACCAAGAATCCACTTTTTAGCAATCATATTATCGTAGCTGCTGTATTTGCCCTATTAATTGCCATACTAGCAAAACTAGACCGTGAGACTTGGGTAGAAAATAAAATATTTTTATTCATTGGTAAGGTAAGCTATAGTGCATACTTATGTCAATACGGGGTTATATTTCTCTTAAGAGATTTACATCTTATTAATATATTCACCAACTCTTACGCCAATTTCATCTATAATTTTACGCTATTTGCAATTGCAACGTTATTAATAGCCTATTTTTTTTATTTAATTATAGAAAAGCCATTTCAAAAAATTGGAAGAAAATTAATCCATAGCCTTAAGCTTACACCTCTTCATTAGGATCACCCCATGTTTCAAAAGTTAGTTAACCATCTTTATCGGTACCCAATTTCAAATTGGAAAACGATCCGACGCTTTGGGGGTTATTTAAGTTATAAGCGAATGCTGGCCTCTAAAAAAGAGATGGAGAAAGCCAGTAACAGTTTACTACCAATTATTTCACATCATAGTGGCGTTCCTATTTACTTTTTAACAGGTAAGAAATATTTGTATCAAACCCTTTTCTGTGCTTTGTCTTTAACTAAATCTTGTAAAGAAACCTTCCAATTTATTTTAATTGATGATGGAAGTTTTGATCAAGGTTTAATTAATCAGGTAAAACAACAAATGCCAAATGTAAAATTGGTCTTGAAAAATGAAATAGAAAATAATCTAGAACTTAAATTACCTACAGACGAGTATCCATTTTTACATCAAAAACGAAAGATATATCCACATATCAAAAAGTTGACAGACATTCATACCATTGATGATAATCCTGTTAAGTTAGTACTGGATTCTGATATGCTTTTTTGGAATGAACCAACTAAATTAATTGATTGGCTAAAAAACCCCAATGGATGCTTATATATGTTAGATAGCGAAGAGTCTTATGGTTACGACAAAGAATTGATGGAAACCTTATGTGGTTTTACGATTCCTGACTTAATGAATGTTGGCGCATTTGGTGTAAATTCTAATAGCATTAATTGGAATAATATAGAAAACTGGGCGAAATCATTAGAAGAAAAACAAGGGGCATCATATTTTTTAGAGCAAGCGCTGTCTGCAATGGTAGTTGCTAGCCAAACTAAAACCATTTTGAATGCAGAAGAATATATTGTTAATCCTGAGATAAACACTAGCGATTTAAATAAAGATAAATTGCATCATTATGTAGATCTATCTAAGAAATATTATTTTGAAACCGCATGGAAGAAATTCATAAAATAAAAAGCCTGAATGATTATTTAGATACTTATCAAAATACATCATTAGGAAATGATTTTACTTATGACTATTTTACAAAACTAACAGATCAATTTCCCTATTTAAAGGCACATCGAGACTTTATAGAATTTAATAAATTAGGCTTTGGTGAAAGGGCTTTCCATTCGATGTGGAAAATGCTTTTAGATCATCTGTTAAATCAATTCGCTAAACCTCAGATATTAGAGATTGGAGTTTATAAGGGACAAATTATTTCATTGTGGGCTTTAATTGCAAAAGAAAGAAATGCTGTGATTGAAATTACAGCAATAACCCCTTTAGAGGGGAATTACAAACCTAAAAACAGGATTATTACTTCAATACTCAGCAAAATTTCCAAAAAATTCAGGAGTAATTTAGACAGTGGAAATTTCTACGAAAAAGGAGATTATTTAAGCACGATAAAATCAGTTTTTGAAAAATTCGATTTAGATATTGAAACAATAAGGTTTATTAAAGGCTACTCCTCGGATACTAATATATTAGAACAAGTAGAAAATAAAAAATTTCATGCCATCTATGTGGATGGCGATCACACTTTCGAAGGTGTAACAAAAGATATCATCCATTTTTCTCGATTAATTCACAAAGATGGATTGCTAATCATGGACGATAGTGCATGCAATATTCCAAGCACTAAATTTTGGAAGGGACATCAATCTGTTTCGGATGCTTGTGAAATCATAGAAAATCTTGGCTTCGAGAATATATTAAATGTTGGTCATAATAGAATGTTTAGAAAGTTATAGAATTTTATACGGTGAGTACCCAAAACCATAAAATTGTAGTTATTATTCCTTATTTTGGATATTGGCCAAACTATTTTAATATCTTTTTAAAAGGCTGTGAGCATAATGATTGGTTGGATATTTTATTCTTTACAGACTGTCATTTACCTCAAGAAAAGCCTAAAAATGTAACTTTTATTAAGGCTACTCTTCATGAAATATCTTTGTTAGCAACAAAAAAATTAGGTATTGACATCACTATAGCATCTCCTTATAAGCTTTGTGATTTTAGACCTTGTTATGGTGTAATTTTCGAAGACTATTTAAAAGATTATGATTATTGGGGCTATGGGGATATTGATTTAGTTTATGGAGATTTAAAACCTTTTATTGTTAATAGAATTGCTGAAGGTTTTGATGTTCTTTCCAATAGGAGTGAGATTTTATCAGGTTCTTTGGCCTTCTTTAAAAACACCAATTTTATTAAAAATCTATATGCTCAATCTTCCTTATTAATCGACCAATTTACCGCCCCAGATTATAAGGGTTTAGATGAAACTGCCCACAACCATACTACTTGGCAGGGAGGTGATAAGTTAGATTTACCACCTCATTGCTTTACTTATCTTATTGCGAACGAAGATAAAAAGGGCACGATTAGAGCCTCTTTTCTCTCTACTTGCAAAGAACAAATAGAGGGTAGTGAAATAATTCATTACCAAAATGGGCTTGTTAGCTTTGAAGAAACTTCATTAGCTTATTATCATTATGTGTGCAATAAAAATAGATATGAGTATAGGTTACCTAAATGGCATGATATACCCACAAGTTTTTTTATTACAGCAACTGGTTTTTATAAAACTGACAAATTTTATCGGTTCATAAATAATTACAGAAAAATATCGGGTTTTATAAGCAATATTTTAATTAGGATATGGAAGAGGCTGACCAAAAATTAATGTTAGTTTCAATCTGTATTCCTTGTTATAATGCTGAGACTTATTTAGCTGAGACTTTAAAATGTTTACTTAGTCAAAGCCATAAAAATTTAGAAATTATTATTGTTGATGATCATTCAAAAGATGAGAGCGTAAAAATCATTCAAGAATTTGCTAAAAAGGATGAACGTATTTCTTTTGAAATGGCTCAACATAAAGGCGCAGCAGCAGCAAGAAATCAAGCGTATAAACAAAGTAATGGAAATTATATTGTTTTTTTTGATGCTGATGATTGGGTTCCAGAAAATTTTGTCGAAACGCAACTCCAGTCCCTACAATCTGACCAAGAAATAGTTGTGAGTACTTGTGGTAGATTTTATCATAATGATCTAAACACAATTACCATAGATGATTCTCAGGTTAAAACAGATTTAAGTTTTGAGCAATGGGTTTTACATTATTGGATTAATATTTCTCATATGACATGCCCTGGAAGAGTATTAATACCGAGAAATTTAGTAGAGCAATCAGGTTTATGGGATGAAGACTTAAATTTAAATGATGATTTTGTATTTTATACTCGCGTTTTTTCCAACAGCAGTTTAATTCGTTATAATCCAAGCAGTGTGTTTTATTATCGGTCGGGCATTAATGGTCTTTCTTCAAAAAAAGGAAATCTTGCTTATCAATCCTTATATAACTCTCTAGTTCGATCTATCACATCAGCCCAATCTAAGCTTAAAATATCTAAGGAACTTAATAAGTGTTACGCCAATTTACTACAGAACTTTATTTATGAAGCCTATCCTTATGAGCCTAAATTAATTAAGCAGGCTGACCAATTAATTAAATCATGGGGGGGCTCAAATTTAAAATTTCCAGCTGGAGGGAAAACGAAGCTAGTTAATAGTCTTTTAGGATGGAAATTGGTTAAAAAAATAAAAAATCTGATTTAATGAAACCCCTAAAAATTGCCATAATTGCCGATCCAGAACTGCCCGTTCCTCCTCTACTTTATGGTGGAATAGAACGTATTATCGATATGCTAATTGAGGAATATGTTAACTTGGGACATGATGTAAGTTTATTTGCACATTCAGATTCTAAAACAAAAGCTCAATTATTTGCCTATAGTGGCAAAACTAGCCATAGAAAAACCGATATCATTAAAAATACCTTCCTCATTAACAAAGAACTATATAAAGGAAAATATGATGTTATACATAGCTTTGGTAGGCTTTTGTACCTCCTGCCCCAATTGCCTTTAAATATTCCTAAAATAATGAGTTATCAAAGGGAGCCTACCATTTCTCAAATTAAAAAGGCATCCAAAATAGCCAAAAAAAACACCTTAGCTTTTACTGGCTGTAGCGCTTATATCAGCAATCAAATAGCTCCATATGCCCCCGCTTTCCCTATCTTTAACGGAGTAGATTTAAGTATTTATAACTTTAAAGAGGTAGTACCAACCGATGCTCCATTAGTTTTTTTAGGAAGGATTGAACCTATAAAAGGTACTCATATTGCTATTGAAGTAGCTAAAAGAACCCGTAAACCATTGGTAATAGCTGGAAATATCCCTTCCGAATATCAAAGCTATTTTGATACGCAAATCCAGTCAGAATTAAATGATCAAATTACGTACATAGGCCCAGTAAATGATGTTCAAAAAAATGATTTATTGGGTAATGCATCTGCTTTTTTAATGCCAATAGAATGGGATGAGCCATTTGGCATTGTAATGGCCGAAGCCATGGCCTGTGGTACCCCGGTAATTGGTTTTAATAGAGGATCAGTACCAGAAGTTGTGGTTAGTGGTTACAATGGTTATCGATGTGATACTATTGAAGAAATGATACATCATGTTCACAATATTGATAAAATAGAACGAAAAAACGTTAGGACTGACGCTGAACTTAGATTCTCTTCTAAGGTAATTGTAGATCAATATTTAGCACTTTATCAAAAAATGATTGATGGTAATGAGTAATAAAGCTAAACATAAAGTTACCGTGAGCTGTGGAACAAAGTTCCATTCTGACTACACTTCTTTTCAATTACAAAAACATGGATTGCTAAATAGCGTGCTTACTGCACATCCTAGCAGTCGATATTTGAATAGAGTTGATATACAGAGAAAATTGGTTACTTTTTTCCCTCCTATATTTGCTATTTCACACATTCTAAAAAAAGTATTTAGTAACTCTAATGGGTTAAGCCGTTGGTTAGACTATAATCTGCCTATTCTGTTTGATAAATTAGCCTCAAAAAAACTCAAAAAATCAGATGTTTTACTTACTTGGGCTTGGTCTGGTTTGGAATCTATAAAACAAATGAAAAAGCAAGGTGGAATAGCATTAGTTGAAGAATGTGGCTCTTGTAATAAATTTCAGAATGAGCTCTTAAAAGAAGAGTATGAAAATTTAGGTTTAGCATTTGACAGTCCGACACCTCAATTTATTATAGAACGACAACTTAAAGAAGCGGCAATAGCTGATTATCTGCTTTGCCCATCTAAGCATGTTGTTCAATCTTTTGTAGCTAATGGAGTTAGTGAAAAAAAATGTATCGTAATCCCATATGGTGTAAATCGAGGTATATTTAAAGCTCAATGGCTTGATAAATCAGAGTTTACAGTAATATGTGTAGGGACGGTAGGCGTTAGAAAGGGCTATTTGTATCTGTTTAAAGCATTAGAACTCTTACAGATAAAAATTAAATGCATTATAATTGGTAAAATAGAAGATCAATTTCTTTCTCATTTTAACTCTTATAAACATTTATTTACACATTATGATCATATTCCGCATCACGAACTAGTGAACTATTACAACAAAGCTTCTTTATTTGTATTTCCCAGTTTAGATGAAGGAATGGCATTGGTACAATTAGAAGCAATGGCCTGTGGACTGCCAATTATCTGCACTACAAATTCGGGTGGAGATTCTGTTGTTGAGGATGGCGTAGAAGGCTTTGTTATTCCTATTAGAAATCCAGAAGTATTAGCTGATAGAATAAAAATCTTACATGATAACCCGAAAATGCTTAAAGAGTTTTCTCAAAATGCCGAAAAAAAAGCGAGTACATATACTTGGGACACTTATGGAAATAAACTAGCAAAATTCATTGAATCAATTTGAAAATCTGTTTAATTACCCCAGGTCATATCTCTACTAATCCAAGATTAGTTAAGGAAGCAACTACTTTAGTAGAAGCTGGTTATAAAGTTCATCTAATTTTTACCCAGTATATGGGTTATTTATTGGGAGATGACCAACTATTGTTAAAAAATAACCCATCCATCACTTATGACACCTTGATATGGACCAACAAAGATGCATTTTCGAGGTTCTTAACGGGTATCCTTCAGAAGTTGAGTAATTTGTTTTCGAGCACTTTTAAGCATGGGTTCATATTTCATAAAATAGTTCTTAACCGCAATTATCGGTGGCAGCTTAGACGAGCAATTGCTTACAAAGCAGATTTATATATTGCGCATAATGCTGGGGCACTTGCGGTAGCTGCAGATGCCGCAAAAAAAAACCGAACCCGCTTTGCTTTCGATGCTGAAGATTATCATAGAGGCGAAGATTTATCGGCACGGATGATGAATAGCCTAATTTATCTCGAAAACAAGTATCTTCCAGAAGCACGATATATTACCGCGTCGGCACCATTAATTGCCACAGCGTATGCAAAATTGTATAATAAACCCGTTACAACGATTCTAAATGTTTTTCCGACTCCTAAATTACCGATCGATAAAAAAACTGAGCGCGCTTCTTTAAAACTCTTTTGGTTTTCACAAACCGTTGGATTGGGGCGCGGGATAGAAAGTATAATAATCTCAATGGCGGAATTAAAGGATCGCCCCATTGAACTTCATCTTTTAGGTAATTGTGATGAGGCAATGAAAAATCGAATTGGGGATATTGCCTTGGAGCATGGATTAAATAAAAGACATATATATTATCATCCGCCAATATTTGCAGACGACATTTTCAGCTTTGCTTCACAGTTTGATATCGGTATGGCCTCAGAAACTGGTATACCGTTGAATAGAGACATTTGTTTAACGAATAAAATCTTTACCTACCTTCAATCTGGACTAGCTGTTGTAGCAAGCAATACTAGTGGACAAATGCAGCTGATTCGCGAATATCCTCAAATAGGTATGCTTTATGAAAATGACAACCCTAGTAAATTAACTTCGATCCTAGCCTATTACCTTGACCATTCTGAGGAACTGATATTTGCTAAAGAACAATCATTGAGTTTGGCAGAGGAGATATTTAATTGGGAAAAAGAAGAAAAAAAAATTCTTTCGATTATTAATAATTTTAAATAAGCAAATGGTAAATGATACAATTGTAGTTATGGTTTCAATAGGAAATCGATCACATTTAACCGATCATGCCTTCCCGCGTTTATCTAAATGGGCATCAAAGCATGGCTACAATAGTATTTTACTAAAAAAAGCATATAACCCATTAGATAGAGCTCCACACTTTAATAAGCTTCAAGTGCATAAGTTAATCCCAGGCTTTAATCGATAATTGTGGATGATGATCTACTATTTAGCAAAAATGCGCCTGAAATGGAAAATGTGCCACAAGGTTTGGTAGGAATTTGTAGAGATTCTGAACGGCGACATACAGAAGCCCCCATGTTAAATTTACAGCAAACTCTGGCTTTATGGTAGTTGGAAGCGAATCGCTTTATTTATTAGATGAAGCCTATGAAAGTGGCGAATATCCGTTTAAATGTGGAGATGGCAGTGGAAAAGGAATTTGGGGACCCCACGATCAAGGAATCGTAAATGATGTATTGCTTAGAAATGAAAAAGTCTTTGAGCTCAACTATAAATGGAATTATCAACCTGTACTCGAATTTTTCATTAATGGTAAAGGGTGGGATAAATGGCAAACTGATAAATTTTATAGACTTGGCTATTATTCGAGTTTAATTTCTCCTTTTCCAAATAAAAATAAAACAGCTATCAAAAATGCCTATGGCTTACATTTAATACGTGCACCATATCCGTCTTTCTTTTCAAAAATATTTAAATAATTGAAAAAACTTCTCATCATTTCTCCTTACTTCCCTCCTTCTAACGCAGCAGACATGCAAAGGATTAGGATGAGTTTGCCCTACTTTAAGGAGTACGATTGGAAAGTTGAAGTAGTTACGGTTGCTCCAGTATATAGTGATTTTGTAAAAGACGATCAATTAAAGGAAAGTGTTCCTACAGCAATTAAAATACACGAGGTTAAAGCTTTCTCAAAGAAATGGACCAGCAAGATAGGTTTAGGCAGCATTGCTTTAAGATCTTTATGGTTTTATAAAGTATATGTAGACAAACTACTTAAGAAACAACATTTTGATCTAATTTACTTCTCCACTACACAATTCCCTGTATTGATATTAGGGGCACATTGGAAGAAAAAATTTAATGTGCCCTATGTAATAGATATGCAGGACCCCTGGCATTCTACCTACTACGAAGATAAGTCTAAAACAGAACGACCAGCTAAGTATTGGTTTTCTTACCGTTTAAATAAGTACTTAGAACCAATTGCCATGAATAAAGTTGGCGGGTTAATTAGCGTATCTCAAGCCTATTTAGATACCTTAGTAGGGCGCTATCCAAGATTAAAAGAAATTCCAAAACAAGTTATCACATTCGGTGCTTTTAAACCCGATTTTGAATGGGCAAAAAATAAGGTTAAAGAGCGTTATCCCAAGGAAGAAGGCACTTTTAATTTTATATACGTGGGCAGGGGCGGGCATGATATGAAAGCTGCTTTGATTTTGCTGTTTAGGGCATTCAAAAAAGGATTAACTCATCAGCCGGAGCAATTCAATAAGATTAGATTCCATTTTATTGGTACCAGTTACGCTCCACAAGGGCAAGGCATTCCAACCATTAAGCCATTAGCCAGTGAAATGGGAATAGCCGAATATATGGAAGAGCAAACGGATCGTATTTCATTTTATGATAGTATTTATACATTATTGACGGCTGACGCTTTAATGATTATCGGATCAGACGACCCACAGTATACAGCATCAAAAATCTATCCTTATATTCTTGCTGAAAGGCCATTATTAGCGTTCTTCCATCCTGAAAGTAGTGCTGCCCAAATTATTGAGAATTGTAACGCAGGAACAGTTATATCTTTAATAGAATCGAAAGATTTGACAATAGAAAAAGTATATGATTATCTTTTAAATGCTTCAACTTACAAATTATTACCCCCAGAAATAAATTGGAAATCGTTTGATGTTTATAGCGCAGAAAATATGTGCAAAAACCAATGTGAACTTTTTACCAAAGTTATTCAAGCTTCTAATTAATATGGTATAACAATTGAGTCCTTGAAAAAATTAGCCATCATCGTTACCCATCCTATTCAATACTATGTACCTCTCTATCAGCAATTGGCTAAATATTGCGATTTAAAAGTATTTTATACCTGGGGTAAAAAAGCTACAACAGCGAAGTATGACCCTGATTTTAAACAAAAAATTGAATGGGATATTCCCTTAATAGAAGGTTATGCTTATGAGTTTTTGGAAAATAAAGCCAAAAATCCCGGGTCACATCATTTTGGTGGTATGATCAATCCAACCTTAATTAATAAGGTTAAAGATTTTAACCCGGATGCCATATTGGTTTATGGTTGGGCTTATCAATGTCATTTATCTGCTCTGCGCTATTTTAAAGGGAAAATACCTATGTGGTTTAGAGGAGATTCGACATTAATTGACGAACAAAAAGGTTTTAAACAACTTTTACGTTCTTTGTTTTTAAGATGGGTTTATCGGCATGTTGACAAAGCTTTTTATGTTGGAACCGCTAACAAAGCCTATTTTGAAAAATTTGGTTTAAAACCTAAACAGCTCGTTTTTGCGCCACATGCTATAGATAACCATCGCTTTGCAGAAGATAGAAGTATTGAAAGCAGTGATTTAAGAAAACAATTAGGTATAAAAACTGATGATATTCTTATTTTGTTTGCCGGGAAACTGGAACCCAAAAAAAATCCGGAGTTATTGTTAAGTGCTTTTCAAGAATTGAATTTAGAAAATGTTCATTTATTGTTTGTAGGGAATGGTAAGTTAGAGGCTGTGTTAAAATCTAAAGCTATAAAAGATGCTTCGACTACCCGCCTGCAGGACGGGCGGGCGCTCAGCAAGACACATGTACATTTCGTGGATTTTCAAAATCAAAGTCAGATGCCGGTTATTTATCAAGCTTGTGACTTATTTTGTTTGCCTTCTAAAGGTCCCGGAGAAACCTGGGGCTTAGCGGTAAATGAGGCTATGGCAAGTGGGAAGCCTGTTTTGGTTTCAGACAAATGTGGCTGTGCTATTGATTTGGTAAAAAATGGCAAAAATGGTTACATCTTTGAACATCATAACATCGAAGATTTAAAAGACAAACTTGCTTTATTGATTAGCAATAAACCGCAGCTAAAAGCCATGGGAGAGGAATCTCCCTTATTAATTAAAGATTGGAGTATAAATATGCAGTGCGCAGCTATTTTAAATGAACTAAATCATTATGATTAGAATTCACATAAATAATTTTTCAAACAATAACAATAGGTTTTCAGAGCCTTAGGCTTTGGTCCCCGCCTGCCGGCAGGCAGGTTTCTGCTTATCTTTAGACTTTACATAAATAAATGAATGCCATAAACCCCTTACGTTATCTCTTACTATACATTCCTTTTCTACTGGCCTGGCTTACTTTAAAGCAAGCGCATATTTCGTATTTTATTGCGTGGGGCGGTTCTTTTTACATTTTTTATTTAAGCTATAGTGGAATAATTAAACCATTACCCAAAGACCTAAAGGTATTTGAACAGTTGATGCGCCCCATATTTTTAATGCAGGTAATTTTTGCAGGTTATATGTGTTGTACCTCAATATTTTATTACGTTAATGCCATAGGCTACCAGTATTTTGATTATACGGGTAATAGTGTACTGTTTAAAGATGATATCTATCAATCTATTGCTAAATGTCAGCTTTATTATGTTTTAGGCCATGCTGCATTAGCGCATGGTATTTTGGTGGCTATGAAATATCCTGTTGAAAAAAAATATTTACTCTATACGCCTTCTATGAGTAATTTATTATTAGGTGTTTCAGTAATTTGCCTGCCTTTAGGTTATTTATTTGGCAAAGTGGGTGCTTTAAGTCAGTTTAGTGTACAGCTTACCGGCTTAAGTTTTGTTGCTGGCACAATTGCATTGGCTTTTGCTATTAGAGAGCAAAAAAAGACAAATTTTTGGTTTGCAGGCGCCTTATTTTTGAGCAATTTAATGAACGCATTGGTATCGGGTTTTAAAGAACCCATTATTATCTGCGTATTGTTATTAGGTGTTTTTTTATTACCTGTTTATGGTAAAAAGATTGTACCAATTTTTAGTGTATTGTTGTTGGCATTATTTTTTGTGTTACCAACCTTTATTGGAAACTTTAGAAAACTGGCCGGACAAGGGCTTGAGATTACAGAGGTTAGAGATCGGAGTATAGATGCTGTTTTTACAAGTAATCAGGAAGAACTTAAGGAAGACAACTGGGCGTTTTTAATTTATCGCTTCTCCGAAATTGATATGTTTATCAAATATGTTAATTCAACCCCTAATTATGTACCTTATTACAAAACAAAATTGGTAAAAGATGCTGCAACTTCCATTATCCCTCGTTTTTTTTGGCCAGGTAAACCCAATATCGAAAATATGGTGATGCAAAGGGTTTATAATGCCGGAGTAGTTGATCGACAATCAATAGTATCAGCCAAACCTGCTTATATTGTTGATTGTTACCTCTCTTTTGGCATGATTGGCATTTGGATTGGTTTATTTTGCCTTGGTGCAATTGCGCAATTAATCGCCATTAAAGCCGAAAGTTTATTTGGAGGCTATTTTATGGGTTGTGCCGTAATGTTTTCAGGGCTATTTCAAATTTTTTGGCGAGGAAACAGTTTCGAATTTTTGGTAAATGCTATTTTCTGGAGCTTTATAACCCTATATATTTTTCATTTTGTTTTAAAAGCTAAAGGGATCTTACATAGGTAATTGCCTTTTGATGTTGTTCTCAAAACTATTTATAGCATTAATAATTTCTTATATTTTCTTCCTTTTTGTAGAAAAACCATCCCATCAGTTAGCAAAAAGATTATCATCTCTTCACAATCACCAAAGTAAATAAATTGAAAATCATCCAAATCACAGCTTCTTACAAACCTGCCTACATTTACGGCGGGCCTATACAGAGCGTTGCGAAACTGTGCGAAGCGATGGCAGCGCTAAGCGACAAGCGTGAGGCGGAAAGCGAAGTTAACTTACAGGTTTTAACGACTACAGCAAACGGGTCATCTGAATTAGACCTACCCATATGCAAACCTGTTTTAGTCGATGGAGTAAAAGTTACTTATTTTAAACGCTGGACAAAAGATCACAGCCATTTTTCGCCTGGGTTGTTGTTGAATTTACGGAAAGAGATCCTTCATTGCGTTCAGGATGACAAGACAGGTGATAAGGATAACAAACTGGTTGTACACATCCATGCCTGGTGGAATTTAGTTTCGATATTAAGCTGTTTGGTGGCAAAATGGTACAAAATCCCTGTGGTGCTCTCGCCAAGAGGCATGCTCACATCCTATACACAAACGAACCGCAATTCATTTTTCAAAAAACTTCTTCATCGATCAATCGGAAAAAAACTTTTGCAATACTGCCATATCCATGCCACCAGTGAGCAGGAGAAGCAGGACATCCTTGAAATAGTTACCCCAAAAAGCATTATAATAATCCCGAACTTGGTTAATTTTCAGTTACCGGTTTTCAGTTCGCAGCTGGCTGTACCCCACAAACCATTAAAGGTTGATGATTCTCCATTTCGGTTGATTTTCCTTTCCCGTATCGAAGAAAAAAAAGGGCTTGAACTGCTTTTCGATGCCCTATCATTACTTGATATAGATTGGCGGCTTACTATTGCAGGTTCAGGCAAAAAGGAATACGTTTCAGGCTTAAGGGCAAAAGCACAAAGTCTAAAGCTAGATCATCGTATCAATTGGATTGGGCAAGTTTCTGATCAGGACAAATATGGGTTAATGGCCAAACACGATATATTGGTACTGACTTCTTTTAATGAGAATTTTGCCAATGTAGTAATTGAAAGTTTAAGCGCTGGAACCCCTGTTTTGGTTTCGCAACAAGTGGGCTTGTCAGATTATGTAAATGAACGGGAATTGGGCTGGATATGCACACTGGAAATCAATGATATTAAAGAAAAATTAATAAACTCATATCACGCTCAGGAAGCCAGAGCAAAGGTCAGGCGATTGGCACCAGAGATAATCAGAAAAGATTTTGATGACCAGATTTTGGCCAACCGATACCTGGAGATGTATAAAGGGCTGATGTTATGAACAGGGATTTTAGCTTTATCATTTTGACCTTTAACGAGGAGATCCATCTGCGGCGATTGTTGGAATCTATTAAGGATCTGCATGCCGAAGTTTTTATTCTCGATAGTGGCAGTACTGATGATACTTTAAAAATTGCGCAGGCTTATGGAGCTGAAATACAAAACAACCCTTTTGTTAATCATCCCAAACAATGGGATTTTGCATTAAAAAACTTCGACATTAAAACGCCCTGGACTATTGGGTTGGATGCCGATCAGATGGTGACCCCAGAGCTTTTTGATCAACTCCAAAAATTCAAGAACATAGATTTTGAAGGTATAAATGGAATCTATTTTAACCGCAAAAACTATTTTCAAGGCAGTTGGATTCGCTATGGGGGCTACTACCCTATTTACCTGTTAAAAATGTTCAGGACAGGAATTGGTCATTCTGATCTAAATGAAAATATGGATCATCGTTTTATTGTTCCTGGCAAAACCCTAATTTGGAAGAAAGGACATTTGTTAGAAGAAAACCTTAAAGAAAACGACATCGATTTCTGGTTTAAAAAACACGAAAAATATAGCGATCTGATTGCTCAGGAAGAGATTGAACGCATGCAAAACTTACGCACACAATTATTAAAACCCAATCTTTGGGGCAATCCTGATGAAAAAAAAGCCTGGCTGAAGAGACTGTGGTGGAAACTTCCTCTAGGTTTAAGACCGTATTTATATTATAGCTACCGGATGATTTTTAAATTGGGTATTTTAGATAATAAGACAGCACGTCGTTTTCATTATCTACAAGGGCTTTGGTTTAGAAAGTTGGTGGACGAAAAAATATCCAAACTCAAAAATCCCTAGTCATTATGGTTAATAATTAATCAAGAAAAGTCCTACATTTATCCAGAATAGCAATAAGCATATGAACGAAATCCAGATCAAACAGGCCAAGAAACAAGCAAATATAAAAGCAATCAAATTCGTAATTGCCCTTTTTGTACTGTATATCCTATTCAGTCAGGGAAACTTGTTTATGAATAGCGTAATGACTCCAGGTGCAAGGTTTTATAATGCCGGCCTAGCTGAACATTTCAATTATATCCAGGGATTAAAGACAGCATTGATTGTTCCTGCAGTGTGGATTATCAAAGCTTTTGGGTTTTACGCCATTTACAATGAATCGGATGTAATGGTTGTGACAGGTCCATATCTCAGAATCAATTATTCCTGTCTGGGTCTGGGGGTGATGAGTTTTTTGGCTGCCTTTGTACTGGCCTTCCCCGCCCCCTGGAAATCAACATTTAAGATGTTGGCTATTGGGATCCTCACCATCTATGTTTTAAATGTTTGCCGGATAGCAGGTTTAGGCGTTCTGCTTGGTTTCTTTGAATCGCAGCGGCAGAACTTCACCTATCATCATGAGGTTTTCAATGTACTTGTCTACATCTGCATTTTTGTAATGTTATATATCTGGATCAAAAAGACCACCAAAGGTATCGGCAAGGCAAAAACCGAAGATACTATTCAACCAAAACAAGACTAATTATACATTGAATAAAACGCAGCTAAATAAGAACTTTAATACAGGCAGCTTCCAGATCGGCGCTTCCGTTTTGAAACAGTTTTTATGGTATTTTACCGATGTATTCTTTTTTAAAAGCCGGATCATACCCATTAGTTCAGTTCTTGTTTTCCTTTTAAGGCTTTTTGGTGCCAGGATCGGAAAGCAGGTAAGGATCAAACCTGGTATCCATGTAAAATACCCCTGGAAGCTGATCATTGGAGATTTTAGTTGGCTGGCCGACTGTTATATTGAGAATCTGGATCTGGTGACTATCGGAGAGAACTGCTGCATTTCTCAGCAGGCCATGCTGATGACGGGCAACCATAATTACAGTAAAACCAGCTTTGACCTGGTAACCGGTCCAATCAATATTGAAGAAGGGGCCTGGGTTGGCGCCTCTGCCAAGGTTTGTCCTGGAGTTTATATCCATAACCATGCTGTACTTACTATGGGGAGCGTAGCAACAAAAACGCTTGATGCTTACGGCATTTATCAGGGAAATCCAGCTGTAAAGGTAAAGGAGCGCGAAATTCTTTAGAGCATGAATATTCCAATTATCATGCTGCATCACATCGGTAAACCTACTGGCACCGGATTGGAAGATTGGAGTATTACAGCACAAAAATTCAGCTTGTTATTAGATGTGATGGAGCAAAAAGGTTTACCACCACTACCTTCGAAGAGTCAAACTGATTTTCCATTTAATTAGGTAAACCAAAAAATCTACTCATTTTTTACCTTTGCAAAACAAGCTTTTAAAAAATTGGAAAAGAAATTTACCGAAATGAATGTTATCCTGGCCTCTACTTCTACCCTGTTTGGCGGCAATTATCTGGAATACCTGAAAGATGAGCTCATTACGCTCTTTGCCGGGATAGATGAAATTATATTTATCCCTTATGCAAGGCCAGGAGGCATTTCGCATGAAGAATATACGGCCAAAGCCCGCAATTTTTTCGCACAGCTAAATATCAGCGTTAAAGGCCTCCATGAATTTAACAACCCCGCCAGTGCGATCCATGAAGCCAAGGGATTTTTTACCGGTGGAGGCAATACCTTTCTTCTGGTAAAAACACTTCACGAATTGGGACTGATGAAACCCTTAAGTGAAAATATCAAAGCGGGGAAAGCTTATCTGGGCTGCAGCGCAGGAAGTAACATCGGTGGCATGAATATGAAAACCACCAATGACATGCCTATTGTGTATCCGCCCTCTTTTGATTGCATGGGGCTGGTTCCTTTCAACCTTAACCCTCATTATCTCGATCCAAATCCGGAATTAAAACATAACGGAGAAACCAGGGAAACCAGGATCATGGAGTTTTTAACACAAAACGAGGTAAAGGTTGTAGGCCTTCGCGAAGGCAATTGGATCAGGATATTAAATGAAAAAATCACTACACAGGGAAGTGAATATACCAGGATCTTTGAGGTTGGCAAAGCCCCTTATGAGCTGAGTCCAGGTAGTTCGTTATTGTAAATATAAACAAAGATCATTGAAGACAGATGTAACCTTGATTTATCACTTGGGTTATCTCTTACTGTTTTACCCATTAGACTTTATCTCCCGATCTTCGGCTCTTTTCCACCTTCCCCGGCCTGCCATGGGAGTTGCCTGGCAACTTGTGGCGGTGGAAGAAGGCCATCTGTAATCCTTTTGGGATTTTGCCCGGCAAGCTGCTCTGAGGAGAATATCTGGTTATCTCTTAATATCACCATATCCCTTGAATAGATGTCAAGGGTTTTAAGCCTGGGATTCGCTGCAACATAAACGCCTTGTTCTTTCCCTTCAATATTTATCGAGAGCGCTATCAGATTACCATAACGCAATGCCCGGGTGACTGCTTCCTTTTTTTCAGGATCATCCAGGCCGGTGAATGGATATTTTTCGATTGCTTTTTCCAGCTCATAACCATAACCGGGGAAAAATTTATTCAAAGGGTGATTACCATCGTTACCGCTGACAGATAGGTCCAGTCTGAACCAGACAGGTACTTTAACCCGTTCTCCTTCTTCCTTTTGGGCAACATTTTTTACATAAATCTCTTTTTCCAGAGAAAGACCGCAGAGAAGTTTATAACACTGCAGGGCGGTCATTCTGTTGTCCCGCTCGAGTTCAAAGCGTTGGTAAACGTTTTCGGTGCCGTTATAGCGCTTAAGTGTAACCTCATAGCTGTTCAGGAAATAAACATCGTTTTCCTTCGCTTTTGAAAAATTGAGCTCAAAGCGCATCTGGTCAACACCTTTCTCTGGGTCTGACCTGAATTCTGCCGGAATATAACGCTGGTTGATGCCAAGCGAGAATTTTTCCGGCTGACGGTAGATGGCGGATTCCAGTACTTCATTCAATCTCGTCCCAAAGCCAAGATAATCGAGCGTTTTCTGTAGATATTCTAAATTTTTCTGGTCCATAATAATATTTTTTTCTTGTTGTTAAACCGTTTTTTGTGTTTATCATAGGGCTAAACTGATAGCAATTCTATCTGACCAGGCCCCGGCCCCTATCCTCCTGTACTATGGAAAAGGATTTACCCATGCCCTGCGCTTTGCTGAGTTCAGTCTTTTGGCCTTCCATTTCCTGGTAGGCTTTATTGAATGAGGCAGTAGTATAATCCAATTGCGCGCTTCCCTGGTTTAAAGATTTGATCCCGCGGAGCAACAGGTAGGAAATCCCTCCGTCCAGCAGCACCGATAAGATCAGCGCTTTGCGGTCAGAAAGCATTCCCAGGGGCTCAGAGGCGCGGTGCTGCAAACGGGTGCCATCGCCCAGCGTTAAAACTTCTCCCCTTTTAAAGGCTGATTTTTCTTCCTGAGACAGCAGCATGCCATTGACCAGATCCGGTGCCTGGACAGCTGAGACATCATAGGTGATGAATTCCTTGGTTTCGGGGTCGTACTCAATATTGAGCATAGAACTGCGTCCTTCCTCTTTCTGCACGCTTTTACCGATAAAATCTGATTCGCCCTGGATGAGCCGGGCCATTTCTCCTTCGCTGAGCAGGGGATGTTTCCTGGTTTCTTTGTAGATGGGATGGACAAGCAGTTCCACCTCATCCAGATCATTGCGGAATAAAGAAAGCTTGGCGTCCAACCGCTCGATATTAAATCCTTCCCAATGGATTCCGCGAAGGGAAATTAGTTCAGTTCTTCTGCCTGAAAGCAATGCGCGGATGTTATGGGGATCAAGCAAAAGCTGACCGCCATGATAGATGCCCAGTTTCTCCAGTTGGGAGACCGGCAGTTCACCGGTAATAAATAATGTTTTCATAACTTGAGTTTTATCGTCTGTTTTTTGGAAATCCAAGAACCTCCTGGTCAGATCCGTTCAGCTTTGAATTGATCCGGGCGCTATTCTGCAGTATTTCGCCGAGCTTGACTTCCAGCAGTGAAGCATATAGCTGATCTGATCTGGAAAGGGTGAACTGCAGGCCCGAGGGCAACTGCTCAACGCGGAGACGTCCCTGCTTTAAATGCCCCTGTATCCTGTAGAGATTTCCTTTATAGCTGATTTCATCACCCGTGGAAAGATATTTTAACCCTTGGGAGTGCATCTGAGGGGTTATCTGTTGACTGCCGGGTTCCACGCTGATCTCTTTTTCGACTTTTAATTCTATATCCCGGAGAAAAGAAAATATTTTCTCCGCGTCCATCGATGCTGCGTGGATTTCTGCCGGACTGTCCTCGAGTATCGAAACCCAGCTTTCCACGTAGGAGGCATGCTGGGAAGGGTCATGGCCGATGCCGAGCTCATCCCCGATCAGCATCGAAGCGATCTCGGCGCGCATTTCCTCTTTGGCGTAAGGTTCGATCCCGCTAGTCATCAGGCTTTCTCTGTCAAGTCTGGAAGGGTGGCCCGTCCAGTGCGCGAGTTCGTGGAGCAGGGTGGCATAATAGCCCGAAGAAGAACTGAACTGGCTACGGTCGGGCACGGTGATCACGTCATAGCGGATATGGTAGTAGGCACGGTCGATAAATTTATGGTCAATCTGTGCGCCGCTGTGAGCGATAAGCTGCTCGGCCCGCTCAATAGGGTTCCAGTCCATAACTGGTCTACTTTGCGAAAGCGGCGGAAGCCCGCTCATCTGTTCCGCATTGAAGACCCAGGCATTACTGACAATAGCTCTTTCCAGCGGCAGCCGCTCACTTATGGCGTTTCCGCTCTCATCACATAAGGGCACGCCTTTATCATCCAGAAGCTTTTTTAGTTCATGGGTCTTTACAAATTGGATGAGTGTCCCTTTCTCATTGCGGTTGACCCTGAACCCTGCCCCCTCTGCCTGTTTAAAGGTGAGCCACCTTGGATCCTCCCGGCCGGAGAGCAGCAGGTTCATGGCGTTGATGCCTTTATAGCGCTGACCGGTCTGTTGGTTATAGGGCATTGAAAATGCCTGGATTCCCTCATCGCTCCAAGGTTTTTGCCATGGAGAGGTCCCTGCTTTGAGCTGTTCGATGAGCCTTTGGGCGACCTGGACATATAGAGGCTGTTGCTGTTTATCCATCTTCCCCTCCTTCCCCGGCTGTAAGTTCATCTGCGTGGGAAGTGCCGTAAATTTCTGCTTCCTCAGCACTTAATGCTGAGCTTTCTTCAAGTGCGATGGCCTGCAATATCCGCTCGAGGACCTGCAGGTTCTTCTCATGATCTTTTATCATTTTGTTTTATTTTGCGTTTTTAGTGGACTGTAGAAAAAAAAGAAATTTCAATGGATCGATCTGCTCACCACGGTAGCGGACAGCGAAATGAAGATGCTCGCCGGTGACCCTGCCGCTGCGTCCGGAAATACCTATCACAGTGCCGGCTGGAATTTCGTCTCCCCGTCTTGCCATAATCACAGAAAGGTGACCGTAGGTGGTCACTACCGCGCCATGGGAAATACGGACGAAATAACCCAGAAAAGGATGAAAGCCATTTGCAAGGACCCTGCCTGCAAGTGCCGTTCTTATCGGTGAGCGCCTGGCGATAAGGTCGATGCCGGCATGAAAGTCAGCTTTTCCGGTGATGGGATGCCTGCGAACTCCAAAAGGACTGGTGAGCTTGAAGGGAACCAGGGGAAGATGAAAGATTTGGGCAGGAGCAGCAAAAGGATAGGCCAATAATACATGCAGGAGCAAAAATACAGCAGTCCTTTTCACCGCCCCCTCCCCTCTGCCCCTTTATAGGCCTGAATGGAAAGCCCCAGACTGCTCCCAAGATCAACAGTTGCTCTCTCAGCGGCCAGGGGCGAATCTCTGAGCAGTTCCATCGCCTTAAGCTGCGCCTCTTGCCCCGGTCTGTCCTGAAGCATATTGACCTGCAGCAAGGTTTTGAAATCCCTGGTCTGCAAAGTGGAGCAAGAGGTTAAAAGCTGCTGATAAAGGGTATTTTTATCTTTCAGCACCAGAATATCACTTAAGGGAAAATTCGAGACAGAAAGATCTCCAAAGGCAATCTTTGCCCGCCTTCCGGGCGGATCAATGCCGCTGATTACCCCGATGTTGAGTGTTTTTTCATCTGCTGCACCATGGCATATCACCAGGGCCAGCGAACCTGAATAGTTTTGCATAAAATTGGTTTTAAGGTTGGGTGGATTTTTTTTATTGGTCCAGCTGTGGTCGAGGCTTTAGCCTACAGGGAAGCTGGAAACAATGCGGGATACCTCGGCATTGATGCGTATAAAGTTTTCAAAAAGTATTTCGTCCTTTTTACCCTTGAAATCATAATAAACGGGCATTGGGGGATAAGCCGCCTCTTCATCCGCGATCGCCTTTAGGTTCAGATCGACGCGGCAATTAACCGCTGATGGCTGAAAATCTCCGTTAAAGGATCCTGCGGTATCGCCCGCGAGTATACCAACCAGTTCTCCTACCTTGAGTGATGCGATCTTGCCCGAGGGGATCAGGTATTCAAGCCTTTCGCTAAAAGATAAAGAAGCCTTGCCCCGGTCAATGGACAGGTTTTCATTCATCTGTTTTACCTTCCCAAAGAGTTTTTCAAGCCAGTCCAGTGTTTCCTTATTTCTCACCGAGCCCGAGAGCACGTTCCCGACCACTGCGCATATGGTCGTGGCTGTCTCTTTGCCGTATTGCTGCTGGAACTGCGGCAGTTCCTGAAGGCCCATCAACACCGCGACCCGGTTTGACCGGGCAGTGGCGATCAGGTTTTCGATGCGGTGCACGTAAAGGGTAGGAAGTTCATCCAAAATGAGTGCACTGGGCAGGTTGCCTTTGGAATTGATGAGTCTGGTGAGCCTATTGAGTACAACTGAATAACAGGCTGAGTTGATGTTCTGTGTATTGGGATCGTTGGCCAGTACAAGTGTTGCTGGCGAGGCTGGATCGCTGATTTTGAGCGGAAAATCATCACCGGAGAATACCCAGAAGGTTTCTTTGGTGGCCAGCCTGGAGATAAAGATTTTGAGCGTCCCCACCTGTCCTTCCAGCTGGTCAAAAGCCCTCGCCCGGTAAGCGGTCATAAAGGGAGAAAGCAGTGAATCCAGCTCAGTATTGCTGGTCAGGACGGCAAAGATCTGCTCATAAGGGCAGTTTAAAAAAGAGAGAACATGCGGCAGGGTTGAGTAGCGGCCACTTTCATAGCGGGAGAAAAAGTAGATACAAGCCGAGAGAAAATTTACCGCGCTCTGGGTAAAGAACTGATCGCTGCCAGAGGACTTATCCCCTTTTTTGAGGGCTTCAACCAGGGCTTCGGCAGTTTCCGAGGCGTCTGCCAGAGTTAGTATATAGCTGGCCTTAAGCACATTGATGCGCCTGCTCATCTCGACACAGTTGAGGTTGATCACATGAAAACCATAGCCCTTTAGCCGGCCCAGTTGCCGGGAGCGCAAAAAATGGTAATAGGCCAGTTGTCCCAGATCGCAAAACTTATAATCATACAGGCATATACAGAACTCCTTTTCGGTCAACTGCCGGATAAAGGGCATCACGATGCCAAAACTCTTTCCCGAACCGGGCGTGCCGATCAGCAGCGTACCGCGGAAAACATTCTCGATATTGATAAATCCCCTATGCACTTTTTTACGGTAATAAAAAAGACTAGGTATACTCACCTGGCAGGGCCCGCTCTTTTGCACGGTCTGCTGCATAAAGGATTCTTCCTCGATGTTCCAGCGGTCTTTGCCCAAACGGGAGCTGATGATCTTTGAAATATTGTCCATGGCCACATGCACCAGAAGGGTCCCTGTAAAAAGGGCCGCGCAATATCCCAGTTCCTCCCAGCTGAGCAGCAAAAAAACCGCTGTTCCTAATTTTGCATGAAACCATAGTCCTCCAAAAAAAATCCCGAGTCCCAGACCAAGCGGATAAAGTATAGCTGAGCGGTAGTCCAGGTCCTTTTCCTTTTTGCTCAGGGTCCCTACTGAGACCAGTATCACAAGAGCGAAGATAAATGCCCTGGAATATGCTGGCCGGGAATAAATGGCAATCCTGGAAATGGCTTCACTAAGCTGGTAAAGACGGTAATGGGAGAAAAATGGGAAGGCGCGGATTTTGGGTAGATAGATAAAAATAAGGATGTCGAGCATTACGCAGAGATAGATGCAGAACTGCAAAAAACGGTGCAGTCCTTGCTGTTCTTTACTTTCTTCCATAATCTGGATTTTTGGCGGGCTTAAAAGGTATCTGCTCCCAGCAGATCCCCGTACTTTATTTTTAAGCTGACTGTCCTGGCAGAGGGTTGTTTTTCACTCATTGTAAGCTCAAGAAGTTTGTCAGCGGAAAAAGTGAGCTTATCGATCACATAGATGTTCCTGAAGGACTTGTTGAACCTTTGCAGGGGATATAACGACCAGACGGGCCTGATTTCTACTGACTGGTGATTGGTCGCTTTATTGATCTTTTTATCCTCGATGCTCATCCTGAGCAGCTCCGCATCATAACTCAGCTGTGAGTGGTTTTCAAAGGAAAGATCCAGAAAGATCAGCTGGTCTATGCAGAAAACCTGGTTTAACCTGGCACTGATCCCCATTGAAGCAGTTTTCCGCAAGGCTAGGTTTCCCCGGCTACGAAGCATGTCCATTGCATGGCCCCTAATGGCCGCAGTAGAAATGCGCTGGCGCTGGGGATCCAGCGGTACCATAGCTGAGGGCAGGATTTCGATATCGGTGATAGCAGCGCCGCTCCCGCTGGCCTGACTGCTGAGGCGATACTGGGCCATAAAACTTTCCCCGATAATCGTAACGATGCCCGACAGGGCTTCTTTTATTGTCTTTGAGGGCGAATCAACAGGAATCTTGATGCGAAGTACATTTTTTACCGGCAGGTCTCCCCTGATCCTGGGATCGGAAATATCGGCATACAATATGGGTTCGGGGGAGCGGAAATGGATCGAGGATCCAGAAGAGACTGTAATGCAGGGAAGATTCTGCAGTAGCCTTTGGCCGGGATTTTGGGCAAAGATATATGGGCTGCTCAGCAGCAGCAGGGCAAGAAATAGCTGTTTCATCTTGTAAGGGTTTAGTTTTTACTTAAGTTCATTAGGATCGATCAGGTACACCAGGGTGGCATATTTGATCCTGGCCTTGTTCTGGCGGACCAGACGGGTAAAGGCGCCGGAGCTCGACTGGAACACCCTGCCCAGCAGGCTCATCAGCTGCTCCTTTCCTTCTCCCTGTGCATCTAAGGAGATTCCCTGTAGTGAAGAGCTGCCCAGCTCCCGGGTGAGCTCCCGGAAAGCAGAAGCAGGTACATAAAGCCCTTTTAAGCCGTCAAGGTCATAAACTTCCAGATGTACCGGCAGGATACCACTGCTGGAGCGTACCGAGGAGATCGATATCTGGATACGCTGGGCTGAAAACGCAGAAATTGTACCATAGAGGTAGCTGCCTTTTTTGATCGGGAATTTTCCCGCCCAGATGTCTTCCAGCAGCCGTAGACGAACCCTGGACCCGGCATAACCTGCAATCCCCTGATCGATAATGGCGGGGATATAGACTGGCGCACTGGACGCAGGCCGCACAGTATTAAACCCGATGATTTCTTTTGGTAAAAGGGATACACTGAGCTTATTCTCTGCTGGGCTGAGGGATGAAGATTCCCGCTTTTTTTCCTGCAATAGCTGTGCCCTGCGCGCTGGATCGTTCGCCTTGCCAATGCTATCGACAATGGCCATCTGCGCGCGGAATACCACCATCGGATCCTCTTGCCTGATAGCAGGCGCCAGGTCCTTAGCCGCCTGCGGCCGGTCCATTGCCCGGAGTGCTGCTTCCATCGCGCGGTCCTCTTGGGATAAAGATCTGCCGGCTTTCACAACCAATGTACCGGGCGGACCTCTCCTGTTGTTTAAATGGCCGGCATCAGTTTGATCGTAGCGGGATTTGATGGAGGACTCAATGGAATCCAGTAGCTGTTTTTCACTCTTGGAGTAAGCGGCGGTTGCAGCATCTGCAGGCGGCTGATCTGCGGATAGATCTCCTACGGCGGTATAACCGTCGCCCTTTGGGTACCGGTCCTGAAATGCCTGTAGCTTATTCTGAAGTTTTTGGCCCTGAACCTCGATAGATGCTGTTGAAACGTCACTGCGAAGGGAATCCCCGGAGGCAGTAGCGTCTTTTTGCTTAGGGCGGGCCTGACTGCGGTAAACGTAGTAAAGTAGCAGAATAAAGGGCAGGCAGATTAGCGGCAGGACATACCTGGGGCTTTTAAGGTTTATTTTTTTCATATGAAGGAGTATCGGTCTGAAGTTCATTGATCTTTTGTATCATCTCTATCATGCGCAGGCTATCCTGCCCGCTGGTCTGTTTCTTAGACAAAAGCCCTTTGAGTTCCGCCTGCATTTCAATGACGGTGGCGAGTTTAGCGGCGGTGCCGTAGATTTCCCTGGCCTCTCCAAAGGGCATGGAGCCATTCGCCACAGTTTTCGGTGGCGTCTTTCCTGTGGACCTGAGCAGGGTGAAGCAGAGCACCACCGAGCCTGCCATAAGCAGGATCATCAGGAAAAAAAAGGACTTGGGGTGACGCTCAAAACATGCAAACGCCCCGGAGCGCAACTCGGAAAAGGTAGTAGAGAACTGTAAAGACAGCCGGGAGAAAATATTGGTCTTTTTCATGGTGTTAAATTTTAAAATGGGTTTTTGGTCACATTGGAAATGTCCCTGTTTTCCAGTGTCTTCCAACCTGTGATGAGTACTCCGTGCGGATTGTTTTCCGAACGGGCCGAAAGGTCGCTCAAGTGCCCTTCGGTCAGCAGCGAACGGGTAATGACCGAACTGCGCCGGTCGATCCGCTGGGTGCCGTAATAACGGAAATACCTTGTTTTTTCGTCCAGAAAAATAGAATCTGCCTGGATGGTGAGCACCGCAGAGGAAGAGAGCACGGAGGAAAAAAAGCTGCGTTCCTTCAGGTTATTGTACTGCTGGACACCGCTCTCATCGATCAGGTACATGGCCTGTTTCATCTGGCTTTCGATATATTTTTCATCGGGGATCAGCGAAAAGAAAAGGCTGTGGAACCTGGCAATATGCGCGCGGTATTCTGCCCCCCTGTTCACCTGCACCTCTACCCTTTTGGCCAATAGGGGGATATTTCCGTTGTCCAGCAGATAAATACCCTTTCTTGCATCACTCACCTGGCGATAGGCAAAGAAAGAGACAATGGAGGCTATACTCAGCGAAAGGATAAAACTCGCCAGGCAGAGAAAAGTAGCAAGGCGTACCTTGCTTTCAATGTTGCGGATCAGCATATATTATCCTCCAAGTGCCTGAGTGGCCATACTACCCATCCTGCTTGCCCCCGATCCCATTGCACTCGCCGCGGAACTCACCCCTGAAGTGGAGACGATCCATGTCGAGATACTCGGCACGGTAAACATTGTCAATGCCCCGATGATAAAGGTGATGATCACCATACCAAAGGAAAGAACGCCGTTGGCTGCAAACCAGCTCAGTTTTTCCATACTTGCCCCAGAGCTGCCCAGCAGTTCCTGGTACCTGGTGATCTCGGCCTCCAGCGCATAATGCTGAAAAAGTGAGGCTACATACATCACCAGAAAACCGATCCCCGAATACAGGTTAACCGAAACAAAGCGTGCGATCCAGCTGGAAAAGGAATCACGGAACATCGGCAGGATACTGGCCGCCACCGAAAAGGGACCAAGGATGATCAGTATGGTTGAAAAAATGATCTGCATGATAAAGATGATGTATGCACTGATGCGCAGGATCCAGACCGCAAGGGTTTCAAGTAGCGAGGTCGCCAGCAGCTGCAGAGAGATCTGGAGCCTGTTGCGCATTTCCACCACCGGGTTCCAGACCTGTGAGAAACCCTCCTTGACCGAACTCTTGACCGATTCCCATGCATGTTCATACCAGCTGTCGGCCTCCTTACTGGCCACCTCGGTCTCTGCCTGCACCTTGTAAAGCTGATCGGCCACTTCTATCATCAGTTTTGCCCGTTGAAGGCGCAAGGAATTGATATTTCCCTGGTTCTCTTCAAAAAGTGCCGCAGTCCTGTTCTCCACGATCTCTGCGGGAAAGGCCACGACCTTAGTGAATACCGGCCACCATAGGATAACCATCGAAAGCCCGAAGGGCCGGAGCAGGGGCATAATTTCGAGTTTTTTATCCCCCGAGATCATCTCATAACTTCTAATGGCAAAAAAAATGAGCATAAAAATGGCACTGAGCGCCTGCGCATCGGCAATGAAAGCATCATAATGGGTCCAGATGGCAGACTTCATCTGTTTTAAAAAATGCATCATACCATCCTCGTATACCCCGTTCCCCTGAAGAAAATTGAAGGTATCTTTAAACGAGTCCGGTACATGCACTGGTGTGATCTGCATTAAAAAACCGGCGGTGCCGGTGAGAAAACTTAAATGCTGCATAATCATAGTTTTGAATGTTTTAAAATCCTGTCAGCAATCTCTATATCGCTCCTGGTCCTTGGGGACATCCCCTCTGCCCGCTGCTCAATGGCCTTGCTGCGCTGCCGAATGGAGATATGCTTCCAGACGTGGCGTTTCTTTGCTGACCAGGTGCCCTCCAGCGCGCGGTATTCGCTGAGCAGGCGCTGATAAGCCAGCAGACGCTCGCCGCGCTGCAGGGTGGTTTTTCTGGTGATATTCAGCCGCTCGAGGAGGCTTTGCTGCTCTTCCCGGTACCACTGGTATACCCCGGAGGAAACCAGGTATTGCCTTTCCTTTTCCGAGAGACCATCCAGGCTGTTTTTTTCAGCTAAGAGCAAAGGGGAAAATTCCCTTTTGTAGTAGAGCTGCCAGAGCGGATCAAGGTCGCTGAGCAGACCGGAATATCCCGAGGCTTTCTTTAGCGCTTCACTTTTGAGCGTATCGCTGTGCAGCTTATACTGCTGTTCGGCACTGGCCATAGCCAGTGCCAGGCCTATGCGCTGGGTCTGTGGGCCCTGGGGGCCTAGCGGGCGCAGGTCGGTCTTCGGATAATTGGGATGCAGCGCCCAGGTCATCAGGTAATAGGGATTGAGTCCCAAAAAGCCCGGCCTTGGGCTAAACTTATCTCTGTCCCACTGTTTAAAGACCATGCGCTGCTGCTGGGCAGTAACAGCCTGGTCGCTGATGAGCTTCTGGGCACCGCACAGGCAGCCCCACATGCAGAGCAAAAGGGTCAATATAAAATTTTTCATTTTTTCTTGAGTATTTTATAGGTTAGCAGCAGATTTTCTACCGTCCGCTTATCGGTATTGATAAATCCCGAAAAAGGATTCGCCGAGCGCCATATGCCGTTGATTTTGGCCCAGTACATACATTTTTTTATACTAAAAAGCAGTGCCCGGATGGTTTTGAGCTCAAGGGAGATCTTTTTGAGCAGCGCATCGCGTTTGGAAAAATCCAGCAGTAGATCGGGCCCCTCCTTTAGTACCAGCGCCGAAACCTCACCCGCTAGCCTGGTTCCCCGTGCTGCCATCTGGGCGCATGTGCGCTCAGCGAAAAGCAGCAAATGGGGAGCAGAACTGGCCATTGTCAGCACTTCCCTGCTCTGGGTAATGATTTCCAGGCTGAGCTCCCCAATCTGCCGGAGCGACATGGCATTTTTCAAGCCCTGATCCACCTGGGTCAGCGAGCGGTAGATAAGCCGCTCGGTCAGGATTACCGAGCCAAGATTCAGGTGGATCTTTCCCAGGCGGTCATCGATATCCTGCAGGGCCCGGCCATGACTAAGTTCGGCCGAGATGCGTGCTAGATTGTTTTCTGTTACGCTTTTCAGGTGGCCCCGGTCAAGTACGATCCGCTGGGCGGCGCTGACCAGCGCCCCAAGCAGCAGAAAAAATAGCAGAATGGCTTTCATGGTTATTTTTTTAGGGTTTTTATCTTTTGCAGGATACTATTGGCCAGGCTCTGGTCACGGTCGATAAAACCGCTAAAAGGATTTTTTTTCAGTTGCCATTTTTCTTTTGCGGAACTAATGACCAGGAAAAGGCCGCCAAGGGTCCCGCTAATCGAGCGCAGTTCGGAAATGGCATGAGAGAAAAGAATTTTGCGATCACTCTGACGCATCTGGGCCAGATCTCCCATACTCAGCATAAGCCCGTACAAATACCTTAGCAGCATCCCGGACCGATCTGCCAGGTCAATCTGGGCAGATAGCGCCATGGGGATCAGCAGAGGATCATCAGCGCAAAGTGAGAGCAGTAAAGCCTGTTTTTGATAGATCTCGGATATCAAGGGAGTGGCCTCAAGGCCGAGTTGCAGAAAATTTACGGCATTCCCTAAGGAAGAAAAACGTGAATTGATCTGCCGATAACGCATTTTAAGGGTGTTCATAGCAGAGCGGTTCATCTCCTCATTAACAGCGGAAATCCCTTGCTTATCCCTGGCCTTAGCCTGCAGACTATGCTCGGATTTACTTATTGCTACCAGTTGGTGCAGCAGGGCAATATTGATCTGGGCACGCGCGAGCTGGCAGCTAAACAGGCCAAGGATAAAAATTGTGGTGATTTTCATGGCCTTAAGGTTTTAGCGTTCAAAAGGATATTATCTGCAATGCGCCTGTCCAGATTGACAAAGCCGCTGTAGGGATTGAGTGAATTCCAGAAGCCGCGCTGCTTTGCCCAGTACATCGAGCGGTAGATCCCGTAGACCACTCCCCGGAGTATGCCCATCTGCTGCACGATCCTGGCTAGTAACTTGGCGCGTTCCCCGGAGTCCATCAATCCGTCCTTGCCGCCTTTAAGTACAAATCCCGATACTTCACTGGCCAGCGCAGTTGCCCTGACCTTGAATTCCCGGCCGCCACTTTCGGCAAAAACGAGCAGGGCAGGATTATTTTCGGCCAGCTTTACCGCTTTTTGGGCATCCTGAAGGATATCTCCTGAGATCTCATAAATATCCTTTACAGAAAGCAATGATCTCATCACTGTTGATACCTCGCTGAGTCCGCGGTAGATGTCCCGCTGAAGATCGTTTGCCACAGCCAGCTCACCGGTGACTGCCAGCTGGGCTTTCTGGATCAGCGTCAGCCGGTCATTGGTTTTGTTCAGCTGTGAATTCATCGCCCCCGATCCCGCCGCCACCGCTGCCGAGGTGGCAGGATCGAGGTAGATCTGGGCAACGGAAAAAAATGTAGATAGGAGTAGAACTGCAAATAAAAGAATCGATGTTTTCATGATTATGGTTTTTAAGTGGATGAAGAGTTGATGTAGGCTACAAAGCCCTCCAGGGAAAGGCCTGAGGATTCAAGGTCAGCTATAAAGGCATCAAGGCCTTTCTGGTAGGATCCCATGCGGGAGATATAGTATTCGAGCGCCTGCTTTTCAGGCTTTTCGGTCGAAAAAGTGATGTATTGCCGTATTGAGACCTCTACCCCATAGACCTCCCCGGTCATTCCCCGGCGGATATAAACCTCCTTGAACCTTGCCCTGCCCTGATGGTTGTCCAGGCGGTTGATGGTAAATATCTTTTTCTGCTCGGTCTCGCTCAGGGACAAAAGCGAGGCGATTTGCGCATAGTTTTCTTTGAACTTGCCCTGGTCCAGCAGGCAGATGGTATCGGAATTGCTGATGATACTGTCCTTGATGATCGCATTCCCGATGATATCTCCAAGTTCCTGGGTAACCACGATGGCCTCGCCCCAGAATTTTCTGACCGTTTTGTACATGTATAAAAGGTAGGAGGCCATTAGCGGCGATGCGATCGCTTTCCAGGCCTCCTCCAAAATTATCGCTTTGCGCTGATGGTTACGGTGCCGCATTTTTTGCAGGAAGACATCCATAATGATCAGGGTAACAATGGGAAAAAGCACCTTATGCTCGCGGATGGCGTCGATCTCAAAAACAATGAAACGCTGCGAGAAAAGCGAGGAATCCACCTGCTGGTTGAGCAGTAGTCCGAATTCTTCTCCGCTGCAGAATTTTTTGAGCACATAGCGGTATTCATCCAGATCAAAACTGATGCGCTCATCTTTTCTGATCTGAGCGATCTTTTCGCAGGAGTAATGGTAAAAAGAATCAAAGCATAAAGTTCCCTCACCTTCCCTGCCTGAAAAATGATCGGTATAATAAGCCGAGACCACGCTGGAGATCACCGTATCCTCGATCTGGGAAATTTCTCCTTCAGACCCGCGCAGCAGCAGGGCGATGAGCGTTTTGATAAAATCTTTCTTTTCCAGGTTATATTCCGCCCCTGAAATCGCAAATGGGTTCATCGTAATGGGATGCTGTTCAGAGTAGGTCAGGTAGCTGCCGTTAAAATAGGCACAGAGGCCACTATAGGAGTGCCCGGTATCCACGATCACCACATCCATGTTATAGCGCATGTACTGTTCGATGAGTGCGTTCATGAAAAAAGATTTTCCCGATCCCGATCCGCCCAGTACAAATTTTGAACGGTTGGCAATCCTTCCACTCCTCATCGGAAGATCAGCGGGATCAATGCCCAGCGGAATCCCCCTGCGGTCGGTGAAGCGGATGAGGAAATCTGACTGCTCGCTTTCCTGCAGCCGCTCTTTAAATATCAAACAGACAGCCGCCTCGCAGCTCAGCAGGAACCAGTCGTATCCTTTCAGCGATATCCCGTTACCGGGCAAAGCCGAGGAGAAAAGTTCCAGCTGGTTGTAGGCATTTTTTGAAGGGATGATCCCCATCTGAAAAAGGGAAGCTTCCACAAAATTCACCGCCTTCGATAGATCTGCGTGCCCAGCGCAGACCACCAGGTTATAATGGGCATTGATGAGCAGCTGGTTTTCCCTGGCCACCTCCACTAAAAGCTGATCGATATCCTCCAGGCACATCTGGTTGGCGGGACCGGGCAGACCGGCGTGCCGTCTGCGTTTGAGTCCGAGCCTGCCAAGGGTACTTGCCTGTGAGGGGATTTCGATGAGCTGATTGTAGATCATACACTGGTAAGCAGGCACATGGTGGAGAAAAGAAAGGTTATCCATCGGGAAAGCACTGAAAGCTTTACCATCGGTCTTTTCCTGATAGGTTCCAAGTCTGGAAGGCAGATCAATCGAATCGATATCCACCAGCGAAATACTTTTTATGCGCTGCTCCCCGAGCTCAAGGTGGGTGTCACCGGCGAGGATATTCTCCAGGGAAACATGAGGGGAAGAAAAATCCATCGCCAGTATGCGTTTGGCGAAAAGCTGGATCTGCTGCCCTTTGAGCAGGACCGGAGAAAGGCCGCTCTGATCCATCAGATCAATTACTTTGCTCACCCTGGAGATAAAATCAGCCTGCGCGGTGGCCTCATATACATAGAACCTTCCTGCTTTGATGAGCCTGGTCAGGGTAAGATAGGTATCGATTACCGAATAGCGTCTACCAGAAAAATGGCTGTCGTAACTCTGTTGAAGGAATTCTTCCTGCAATTTAGCCTGAAAAGTGCCCATTGAAAAGATATCCTGCTTCTGGATGATATGGCCTTCACCAAGGATCTTGATGATATTGACCACTAGCAGATGAAAATCCTGATATTCCGAAGCATCAGCAGCATACTGCAGTACAGGATTGCTCATTTTAATGACCAGCGAAAAATCCCCGCGATCCGAATAAAGCAGATCATAACCAGCCTGGTTGATGATCCCTGCATAGGGAAGCTCAAAAGTGCTGTTTTTTGTTTTCATAGCTTATTTTTAGTCTTGACGGCTGGATAAATATGCCCCGGTCACGCCGCTTGGTATGCAGCCCTTTTTTCTGGTGAAAAAAGATCAGCGAAAACATCACAACGATGCTTAAGATGGTCACCACACTACCCACATACATATTGATAAATGCTCCGCTTAAGCCGCCCAGTAGCAAGCCACCGGCCAGTGCAGCCGCACCCCATCCGATGAACCTTCCCTTCAGGCCTTTATAGCTCAGGGGTTTCTGCAGGCCTTTGTAAATTGGATACTGTCTCATTGCTTACACCCCAAAAAATGCCTTGATCACTACCGAGACGAGCACCAGGAAAATACAGGACCCTCCCCAGCTCATCACTTCCTTACTCACGTCCCGGTCGCCCGAATTCCATTTGATATACACGATTACCCCTCCGATCAGACCGACTACCGCGCCGATAGCCAGGATCAGGTTTCCCACCGGATCGACATAACTGCTAAGGGATGAGGTGGCGGCATTGATCCCGGTCGTTCCACCGCCCTGGGCAAAGGATTGTAAAGCAAGCAGTAGCATGGCAGCTGAGGCAGCCCATGATTTTTGAGTGTTCATAAATTAATGGTTTAAGGTTGATAAAAGAATTACAGCCCGAAAAGCCCGCGAAGAAAGGTTCCGGTAAGCAAAAGAAAAAGACAGGAAAAAAACCAGCCCATAACCTGTCTATCGATATGGTGCCTTCCCCCCTGCCAGTTGATAAAGACCCTTAGCCCGCCAAGCAGGCCGGTTATAGCGCCCAGCATGAGAACCAGATCAGAAAAGCCGCCGTAATAGCTGTGCATCGTTCCACTAACCTGGTATAGCTCCGCAATCCCCGGGGGATCCTGTGCGTAACAGGCGCGCCGGCCGGCCGCTGCCGTAAGCAGCAGCACGGCTAAGAATTTAGCTTTCTGCATCATGGCGGTGTTTTCAGGAGGGGATCTGTGAAGAAAAAATAGCAGCATCCTGCAGGGCGCCGTTCATGGCCTCTTCCAGACGCATCCCTCCGGTCGAACTTATCGGCCCGGAACTCATCACCCCTTCATTCTCCTGCAATGCTCCGTAGTCTGCTGTTGTTTCCTGCAGGGATGCGTCAATGGGTTCCTCAAGCGCTGAGATATTGATCAAAAGGGTTTTCTGCTCGGTTTTAGGATAACTTCCAGAAGGAAGAAAGAGGTCAAAAAGGAGATTAAGGGAATAGTAGATCAGATAAAGGATAGCGATAAAAAAAATAAACTGGCCTGGGTTTGTCATTTGATTTGTGTTTAAGGTTTATGGATAGATATATTTTCCCTTAGAGGCAGATACTGTGAATAGATCAGTTCCAGCAAGGGAGCACACCTTTTGAGCAGCCTTGCATCCACGCTCATCGAGCTGATGCGCTGAAAGCCGATGTGCTCAAAGATGCATGGAGAGACCGGGGCAATCTGGCGGAGCACCTGATCGGTCTCTTCCCTGAACTCATAGCTGGCATTTGAAATGACCCGGTTGGGCAGGAACAGTAGTGGGATCCCCTTTTTGATCCTCCGTGCAAAACAGGCAAAATAAATGCTGGCATTCAGGGTCGGTGTATCATAGCAAAAAGGACAGATGAGCAAATCCGGGGCAGCGAAGAGCTGCACCATGTGCTCATCATACAGCAGTGAGGGAAATTCCAACAGTATAATAGCGCCTTTTTCTTCAGCTAACCTTGAAATCAGCAGTCTGGCATGGGAGAGATCACAGGTGACATACTCCATTGGAAGCTCGTGCTCCAAAATCTTTGAACGCTCAAAAAGCAGGCTCAAGGTTCCCTTTTCTTCCATTGAAATCAAAAAGACCTTCTCTTTCTTTTCCGAAAGGTAACTGGCCAGTAGCAACAGTAGCGTGCTCTTGCCGGTGCCGCCTTTTGCATTTCCGATTGCGATCACCATATTTCAAGAAGATTAAGTTTACAATAAGGCCCAGCCGGCAAAAAACAGGCTAACGCTGATAAACAGCCCTTTGTTCCAGAGGCTTTTCTATAGGTGGGCTACCGATGAACCTGGAGAGTTCCATGATCTGCTGCCCGTCAAAAAGCTGGAATTTACGGTGGTCTATGATAGTAAACCCGGTCAAAGCGCCCTGGGAAAAAAGATAGCAGACCTCAAGCCCTGCTGCCATGAGCAGAAAGTCTGCAAGATCTGACCGGAAGGCCTTTATTTTTTTCCAGCTCCCTCCAGCGCCCTTTTGATAGACCGGCTCTACCCCATTATTGTGGATCTGGATGGCAGATAAAATAAAGGAGCGGATCTCGCGCGCCCGGGTGAGGTCAGGGATGGAGCTGGCGAGACTGAGCTGCATTTTTTCGGCATTTAACCGAAGAAAGGTCTTTCCGAACTTACGGATGAGAAGCTGCTGTTTATGGATAAAAAAATGGTAGCCGCTTTTTTTAAAAAGGAGCTCAAGCTGAAAAATGCTGCTGCACCGGTAATCCATTAAACGCTGGATATCTGTTTTGAAAGCCTCAACCTCATCAATTCCACAGATTTTATTCAGATGGGTGACCGCTCTATTGCGGTCAAAGGAATCAGAGATCTTTGATCCATCTATCCGCACATCGGTAGAGACAATATGCACGTGGCGGTTATGGGTGTCGGTATGAAAAAAAACCAGGTAAGGCTGATCAGCATAGCCCATTTCTCTAAGCCATTGTTCTGAGATCTTCAAGAATTCTGCTTTGGTCAAGCTATTTCCAGCAACGGAGAGTACCGCGTGGAACTGATCATAGTGGCTTTTGCTGTTTAGTGAGGCCATAGCCCCAAAATAATGTTCTAAATCGCTGGTCTGGATAGTGGAATAGGCGCCGAGTAATTCCAGATTCCTCATACATAACAGCTCGGCATCCCCCATGTTTACTTTATCCATATTGTAGGAGATTGCGGGAAACCCCTTTGAGGTGGTAAAGAGCCGTACGATAAGTGATTTCATGGCATTTTTCTTTTGTGGTCCATCCTGATGATCAGCATTTTAATCGCCTGTTCCAAAGATTTCTGCGCAGCCTGGTAGTCCTGAATGATTATCCCGTACTCTTGCGGTTCTTGAGCGGGCAAACTACCATTTCGCTCTTCAGGGTATATTTTGAGCTGCGAGAGCAAGGACCTGATCTGTGCCAGGTCTTTACCGATCTGAACAAAAACACCCAGAAGTTTTGAAGGATCAACATCAAGTAAGCTGCCATAGATAATCTTGCGTCTGATCAGATCAGATGTGGTAATGTTTAAGGCCTGGGCAAATGAGCTGAATCTCTGATATTCCTCATCACTTAAATAGCATCGAACCGGACAGGATCTTAGGCCGCCTTCCTTTCTTGGTTTCATAGCGGAAATTTTAATGGTTAATGATAATCTCCTTTAAGAGATAGCCTTTGGTCTAGGCTAAGAAATTAAAGAAAAGGCTTCAGTCCATGTTTTTGGAATTTGTGGAGGGATAGGATTGCCGATCATCCGGGCGATCACGTTTCTGAAATTCTCAAGTTGCTCCCGAACAGACGCATGGTGTACCCAGAGAATTCACAAATAATCTGTTTGCTATAAAACTGCCTGATAAGAAAAGTTTTACCAACCCTCCTCCTGCCATATATAGCAACAAGCTCAGCTGCTTTGCTCGTTAAAGTATCTTTCAGCTTTGCTTTTTCTTCTTCCCTGCCGATTATTGTATCCATAATACCGTGGTTTATTATGTTTCCCTTGTCATATATATATAGTTTTGGCGAGCTATCCAAATCGATAGCTCGCCAAAACTATGATTTCAACACCACTTTTGGCGAGCTATCCAAACCGATAGCTCGCCAAAACTATCATTTTAATGCCGCCTTTGGCGAGCGATCCACCGGATTTTATCGTGCCAAATGCACATAAGAGCTTCTTCTCACTTTTATTGGAAATTTTTCGCCTTCATCTAAGTTTATGCTTTCAATTTAATAAACTTCATCTATTGCATGTTTTCCACGGTTATGTTAAAAGCTTCTTTTGTTTCACTAAAAGTGACGAAGATCCGCATAAGCACCCTTCCATTTAAAACCGTTGGGTAATAAGGCAAGATAACTTACCTCCCTTTTCCTTTGAGAAACGAACTTTGCTGCTGATCCGGCTGCAACTGTTTACCGGAGATACCTTGCTGGATCTTTTCATTGTAATCATTATATCCCTTATAAATTTCAGACCGGTCTATTGTCCCCGGTAGTACTTTCAAAAATTCTGTACTGGCCTTTCTTCCTGAGGGGTCATGATCAAAAAAAACCTCTATGGCAGCATAATCAGCGGCGAAGTGGATCGCGGGCTTTAAAAAGGCGACCGAATTCAAGATCAGGATACTGGCATCACCATTGGGATGTTCAAGTTTCCAGCTCAAAAAATCCATCATGCCCTCAAAAATATTCAGACTGTCTCTGTTTCCTTCAAGGAAAGTCATCGACTTTTTCCCCAGACAGCCCTTAAAACGGCTGTTTCTCACCTCCCATCCGCCCAGATTGTTCTGCCAACCTGCGGCAAACAGTTCCATCCGTTTGCCATTGTCTTTTTTGATGCTGTAATAGATCTCTTTAAGGTAAGGGCCTGAAACTGCTGAAATTCCCCTTTGTTCAAGGTAGGCGCTGACCGCCGGGTTACTGCCTGTTTCCTTTACTTCCCTGATAAGGTAGGACGGGTGTTTTAAGGGGATTTCTATCTGGGCAGGTTTTGCTTTTTCGGGTAATCCCTCAAGACTACCCGAGATATCTGCAAGCCTTTCCATCGCTTGCCCAAAATGCAGGCCTGGCCAATAAGCAAGTGCAAAATCAATAATACTGCCTCCCTTTGCCAGTCCATGGTCATACCATATACCCAGCTTTTCGTTCACGCAGAACGAGGGAGAGGTATCATTGTCCCTGAGCATCGAGAGATAGAATAGTTCGCCCCCCGATTTCTTCAGGGGCTCAAAACCAAGTTTTGAGAGCAGGAAAACCAGATCGGTTTCTTCTCTTAGTTTCCTCAGATCAAAGCGGTGTTCTTCCATTATCTTTTTTTTAAAGTCGAGGGAAAGCATTCTATTATATATAAAAAATGGGTCAGCGCAACCGCCAACCCATTTTCCCCGGACAGTAGTGTCCGGTAGATTATTTTCGGAATTACTCGCGTCGATTTCTACAAACCGGGCCTTCGCCTGCCAATGCGCTTTCGTTATATTGATATGATCTCAACTTCGCAGAATTTTCTGCCGTAGCAGAATAATGTTTCATTCCTGTATGTCAAAGAACGGGTGCCAGGCACCCATCCGGCTTTTACATTGGAAAAACCGGATATATTTTCTCTCGCGGGAGGTTCCGCGACGGATGTTTCTGTATTCATGGCTTAAACTTATGCAGCAGCTAAGCGCGGGGCAACTTTTGAAGGAAATTGACGGATTTTGAATGTTTTGTGAACGGAAATAGACAGATTACCTGGCCGATATACTGTCCTGGTCTATCTTCGGACATCAGTACTTCTCGGCAGCAGAAAATTTAACTACCTCTATACCGTGCTAATTCTCTGAAATAAAAATTAGACATAGGTTTTATGCGCTATTACCGCTCTGGGAAGCCAGCCCGGATTTCTTTGGATTGCACAAGAAAAAATGACCGTCTTAAACTATGCAATTTGAAAGTTTAACTTTGAAATTACATGGTTTAAGACCAGCAATTAGTGTAATTTAAAAGTTAAACTTTCAAATTACACTAATTTTGTACAATTTCAATTTTACAGATATGATCACACGGGAATTAAAAAACAGGCTTGTAAATGCACTTGCAAATGTCCCTGTTGTTGCCCTATTGGGTCCTAGACAAGTAGGCAAAACAACATTGGCACTTCAAATTGCAGAACAGATATTGAACAAGGAATCAGTGTATCTTGATCTTGAACTGGATACAGACTTGAATAAACTGGATGACTTTTAAATATCTCAAACTTCGAGGACCTGCTGGGTCATCCAATTCTAGGAGCAAGCTGGGAGGGCTTTGTTATTGAGAATATAATTGTTCAGCTTTCTGGAAAATGGCAATATAGCTACTACAGAACTACAGCGCAAACTGAAATCGACCTGGTATTAGAGGGGCCTGATGGACAAATATGGGCAGTAGAAGTAAAAAGATCTTTAGCTCCAAAGGTTGGCAAAGGGTTTTATTCCGCGTGTGATGATATTAAAGCAACAAGCAAATTTGTAGTTTATTCCGGAGTTGAACGCTACCCGATGTCCAATCATACAGAGGCAATAGGTCTTACAGATTTTTTGCAATTGTTGGAAGGAGCAAGTTAACTTTAGCAGATCAAAAACAAATTTAAACAGACCGCTACAACTTACCGCGAAGCCAAGGCAAATGCCTCTAATCATATCTTTTACTCATACTCAGCCATTCTTCCACTAGGCAGTTTAATTTTATCCGCAGCCAAAACATGCACAAATTACATGGTTTTGGCTGCGGATAAACAGAATCACATCTTACTAAAGATCCTCAAGCCGCCACGGATCAAGGTAAAATGTTTCAGACAGTACAGACTAAAAGCATCCCCGTAAATTATGGCAGCATCAGAGCCAAGTATCGGCTACCCTCCATTTACCATTTGTACAGATTTGCTCTTTTTTCGTGAACGCAGGTATATAACCAGTCCACCGAAAGCTACAATCAGTAATATGGGAATAATCAGTGTTGCCTGCAGGATTTCAGGGCCAGCCAGATTTTTGGCATTGGCAAGCGCCTGCCCCGATGCTGAACTTTCGGGAGCTTTTAAATAAACATCAAGCGAAGCACCGGAAGGTAAATGTTTAACGATGAGATTATCGTAAAAACTACCCATAAACATCGTATAGATAGAAACAGCAAACATCCCAGCACCGCCCATTAGGTTTAGGCCCAGAGCTCCTGATTTAGGGACATTCTCGGCCACAAAACCGATCATAGTCGGCCAAAAATAACAAACACCAATTCCAAAGATAATGGCAGCGAAGAAAACGGAATTTCCGGTAAAAGTGCTCAGCATATAAAGTCCGGCTGCAGCAAATATTGCCGATAAGAGCAGCACACCCTGAGGGGCAAGACGGTGAACCACAGGTTCGGCAAAACCGCGGCCGATTACCATGATCCCAGTAGTCAGGGTAAGCAGTAAAATGGCATTATCTGTTACGTTTTTCAGTAGTAAGCCGATCCATTGACCGGTAAACAGCTCGGTAATGGCCGTACCGAACATACAGATGAACATAAAAATAAACAATGGAGAAAGTACTGCTTTATACATATCCGAACTAGAATAGCCCGATGATACCCTTTCGGTAACCGGAAAATCTAACTTTGAAAACAGGTATCCGTAAATTAAAGTAGGGATAATCATCATGGCAACCTGCACCTTCCAGCCCAGTCCGAGCTGAACAAATAAGGTAACCAGCAAGGTACCGATCACAATACCCCCAGGAAACCATAAGTGAAAATGATTTAAGCGGGTGGTTTTATTTTCCGGGTATAAGGCAGCTACCAAAGGGTTACAGGCGGCCTCTACCGTACCGTTGGCGATCCCGATTAACAGGGTAGATAAAAACAGGCTCCAGTAGCCCTGAGCAAAAATGGTCAGCACAATTCCGGCCAGATGGAAGATAAAAGCCATCACCAGCAAACGTTTCATGCCGATCATATCGACCACAAATCCTCCCACCACAATTGCCAGCGGAAACCCCCAGAAGGCAGCAGCGGTAATGGTGCCTAGCTGGCCCGTAGTTAATTGAAAATCGACCCCGAGCTGGTTCATGATACCGGCACGGATACCGAAAGAAAGGGAGGTGACCAGTAAGGCAAGGCAGCTTGCCCAGAATAGTTTGGTTTTTTGAATGTTAAGCATATGTTTAGGTTTATATTTGATTTAAAATTTGGTTATCTGCGGTTGTTCCGATGCACTTGATAGCCAGCCGCTTGCTTTTACTTGTGAGATCCTGCTCAGTACCTGCACAAAAGTATCAGTCGCAATTAGTTTTTCATTTTGCATGAGTTATTTGATAAGGTAAATTAAATATTTTTTCTAAAAAAACAATCGATTGCTTAGAAATAAAATCTGGAGACTGCGGCCAATTCGTTATGTTGATGAACTACTTGAAAATAGGAACACCCTAATGCTCGCAGAAAACGGAATGAATATAAACCTGATAACTGAAAATTCATCAAATATAGTTTAACCTAAAGGTCTCAACTTAAGAAAAAAGCCAATTGATAACCCGTTTAAAAAACGATATTTTTTATCGGTAGTAAGATTATCTAGAATTAAAGATTTCGATGGACTGGAAGTTTCAAATGATTAAGGATACAAAGTAAAAACCCCTGCCAAATCCATATTTAACCCCTCAGATCCGGCCTCTTCTTCGACTCTCTTGAAGCTGCCCTAAAAGCTGGCTTTTATAACATCTTTCACCACCTGGCATTTTTAAAGGTTTTATCGTTCCATCTTTTACTTTGCGCCTATATGTGCTCTCACTGATGCCGAGATAATCCTTAACCTGTTGACGGGTCATTAGCTCATCCTGAGGAAGCTGTATCCCAGCTGGGTAATTTGCCTTGTAGACCAATGACATCAGATGGTAGATTTTTTCCAGTGTATTAATGAGATTATCGATCTTATCCATAAGTTCATTTTTGAAATTGAAGGAGTCCTTTACGAATTTTGGGCGCCTCTGTTAAGTAATGTAAAGAGAGTAAATGCCGTAAATGAAGTAAGAAAAAACGTCTGGTGAAACATAACAAAACAAGATGTACACGTTTAAAAAAAACATCCATGTCTGACAGGAAAACATTAATAAGCTAAAAGAAAAGAATCATTGATCTGTGCCACAATCTACAGTTCATGAAAATTCTATTGCCAAATGAGTCTGATCTGCTCAAAACACCAGGATGACCGGCATGGCTTCTGGCAAGGGCTGTCTGAACATGTGTAAGTCCGGTCTTCAATTTTTCCGGCGGATTGGAAATGGAGTCTGTTTCCCTGATCTGTTCTGCTAAATGGGCAAACATTTGTTCTGATAGTTTCTGTAGATGCATAAAACAACTTTTTAGGTTAATACTTTGAGCAGCAGTTAATCAGATGCCGGAGAAATACAGGATTCCCCTGCCTTTATGAAATAAAACCTCAAAAATTCCGTTAAAAAAATACCCTTCCGACAGAACAATATTAGCCAGGTAAATGCACTGAAAAGTTGATTTGTGACACAATCGACATGCTATGCAGAAACGCCCTATTCAAGAAGCCGATTTACTGGAAACCTTGAGTTTCATTGTACCCCTTCCTGCCCCCTTCCAAGACAGGGTAAACCAGGAGGTGATCACCGAGAATTTTAAACGCAAACACCTGTTGCTCAGACCGGGGGAGATTGCCCGGAGGCTGTACTTTATCCGCAGTGGATTTTTACGTGCCTTTTTTATTGACGAAAATGGAAAAGAGTGCACCACGTGGTTTATGGGAAAGGGAGATCTGATGATCTCGGTTTACAGCTTTTTCACCCAAAAACCAGCTCATGAATACATAGAAGTACTTCAGGACTGTAAACTCCAGTCCATCAGCTGGCAGCAACTGAACGCATACTATGCAGATTTTCCACAAGGGAATCTGCTGGGCAGGATCGTCACGCAGAAGTACTATATCATGAGTGAGGAAAGGGCGATTTTCCTGCGTAGCCAAACCCCGACATTGCGCTATGAAAAATTGCTTGAACACTACCCCGACATAGAGCAGCAGACGAGCCAAAACAACATCGCCTCCTATCTTGGAATTTCCCGCGAAACGCTAAGCAGAATCAGGCGTAAAAAATTGCAAATGTGTCACCAGACACAAAACGGCGAAAATTCAGCACCTATCTTTAACTATAAAAATTAAGGTTGTGAACGCAAAGCTCAAAACTACAATGCTGTTTATTCTGGTGATCTGTGCATGCCAAAAAGAACCGTTCAACAATAAAATTGTAACTAACGAAGTAAGCAATATCTCGATATCCCTAGATGAGGCCAAAAACTTTATGGCACAAGTTGACAAAGACAGCAGTAAGGCCATGGCAAAAATCAAGGTTGACTGGAAACTTCAACAAAAAATACTGTATAGACCAGTCCATTGTCTGTTGTAAAAAGATAAGAACCAGAACCAGAATCAGATTTGGTGAAGTTATATAGGGCTGACAAAATTGATGCCTTTTAATTTAGACAAGTCTTTCCCCTCGCGAATCGCATTAACAATACGCTTCTTGTCCTCAATCATTTTAATCAAAGGATTTGACTTGGATTTTTGAATATCCTTGCCCTCAGCTATGTTTATTTTGCGTGACATTATAATACAAATTTAATTATTATTATTAAACACAAATACCATGCTTATTAACTTTAAATAAACCGGTAAAACATGGCATTGATTATTTCAAACCAAGGAACCGCTACGATTTTAATGGAGAAACTTTAGATCTAGGCAATGCCATTACATGGAATCGTTCACATTTCCTGAAACATTTTTTCTAAAGACTCTTTACGCTTTAATAGCACTTTTCCCGTCAATAAAAAAATGTGATAGTTCCATATGTTTACAGAAACTTTGAGCCCATGAAGCTAAGCCAAAATAATTTGAAATAAGAAATAGAAAATAAAGTTTGATTTTATTCATCACAATCTAACTTATCGGTAAAAACAGTTAAGTTGGGGAGACTGACTAGTCATTCCTGAGCAATTCAGATGGCCGCTTCACCCAATGGATAAGTGAAATCTAAACTGATAGGATCAGCAAGATAAATGCCTTGAGGTTTTATTGCTGCCTGCTCATATTTACTAAATGTTATCACTTAGCGGATGATCAAATCCGTCGCTAAAGAACTCAGCAAGGGTAATATCCAATGCTGAAAGCACTTTCAGCAAAGATGAGAAATACAGATCTTCCCCATTTTCATAGCGCCAGAGCTGCGTACGGTTAAGGTCATGTTTAAAGGCAAATTTTTCATAGTTCCGTTCCCCTTTCGCTTCCCTAAGGGAACGAATCCGTGCTCCGACCAATTTCAGAACTTCCTTTATATGCTCGCTCTCCTCTTCGTTTTTGGCTCTACTCATAACGTAAAGTAAACCAAAATGATGCGCGAGAGGTACTCTTAAAAAGAAACAGCACAATAGATACATCTTATTAGAAACAAATTTATTATCTTTATAAAGCTGCAGATATTAAAAAAATATGGAAAAGGAGGAATTATTACAGACCCCTATTGACAGACTTGGTTTTAGTACAGAATTCTGTAAAACTTGTAGTTCGATGCATTTCAGCACAATAAACGATATCACATCTCTTGTGCCTGAACAACTGATAAATAAAGAAGGATTTAACTATAACTGGCTGGGGGAACTCAGCGCATACTTAGATAAGAGAGGACTGTTGCATTTATTGCAACGGTCATAGGAAAAAAATTACGGTTGATCCGCTGAACCATACGCTGTAACAGATCCCGCACGCGTGCGGCGGTATGCTGATCAATACTATAAAATTCTTTGCTAAGGCTTCCAGGCGAAATAACAGCCTGTCTTTTGCTTTGATAGTGACCAGCGAAACATTTAAAAATAAACTGAAGGTTTTGAGTGGCGAAAACACTTTCTTCGTACAGTAAACGAATCAGGCAAGACAGGTGAGCAACTGACATTTCCACTGGTATCTTAGGAACAGGAACTTCACTCCCTTTGCACAAAGATTTTTCTGTTATCAGAATTTCTTCCGTTAACCAATTTCCTATCATGGATTTTATGGAAGGCCACGAGGGGTCAAAAGCTATATTTTTCACTTCAGGAGATGACATAATTTCTGCTTTTTGCTCAACCAAATAATTAAGTCTTTCCTGCGTACCCCTAAAGTCGCCAAGAGCGTTCCAAATCGTATCCTGGTAATAAACAAAAAAAGAAAGGTTATTGAAATTTGAGCGAATAAGCAGAGAAACAAGTAATTTTTCTACGTTATCCGAATCATAATCAAGTGAACCTAATTGACAAATAATACATCCGAAATAACACAATGAACGAAAGGTAAATTTTACTTTTCCAATATCCTCGGACATTATATTGAACCATTTTAACAGGCAGGCTATCAGAGCAGCATTTAGGCTGCTTGACTGCAACGTTTTCTGGATCGCACAAATATCTCCCGTAAGTTGAGGAACTAATCGTTGATGGTAAGTTCTAGGCGCAATCGCATCTTCATTGAAATAACTGGAATAGTATTTCCGCAGATGATCTATAAGTGCTAAAAGTTCATTTTGGGGAAGTAAATATTTTTCAGAATCGGGGAAATTAGATAATGTAGTGGAGATGGTTGAGATGATATCGAGATGATAATGAAAATAACGCACCAGGCTGCACTCCGGCATATTGGAAAATAATACTTCTTCCCATGCTTGATAGATTTGCCCAAACCGAGTTTTAAGATCAGTTTGGGCAGTTTTATTGCTGTCGGAATATATTCGCTCAATTAATATTTCTTCTATATCCTGCAGTTCATTCTTAAGCATAGCGGAGATTTTCTGGTGCGTTACACAGACTCGTTTTATTTTTTGAAGATATGAGTGCTGGTTATCGTACCAGTAGCGGATGTGGTATCCGTTAGTGATGTGTCGCCGTTGCGTTGAAATGTCCTGTTGTAATGACTGTAAGTCTGTGTTCTTTTTTGCGGAAGTTTTTTGGATTTTCTCATGATTTCTATTTTTTATGTTTAAATTAATATGAATTTGATATGAATGCACATTTATTACAGATCTCCAATGTTTCGAGGTATAAACAGCTATTTTAGCCATGAATTTATTTAAGTTTCCAATCAAAAAATTCTCCTTTAACATACTTGCGATTCATGTTATTTGTTGGGCCACCTTCATAGCGTACGAGCTTTCAATAGTATATTTCACCATCGGAACCATAGAAAGGCCTTACATCTATTTGGTTTATTATCCTATTAACATTTGTTTCTTCTACCTCTATGTGACTTTGTTGAACCATACAGTCATTGGGTGGAAGCTCAATTTTTTTAAATTGATTATTGGATATTTCTCATTAGCTGTCCTCTATCTTCTGTTAAAGTATGCAGCAGATTGTTTACTAGGAGAATTACCAAATTTTAATAAAAAATCTCTCATATATGTTGAAGCATTCGCTCCCCGGAATATCATAAGAGGTCTAAATTTCACCATATTAGGAACTTTTTATTGGTCAGCAAATCATATTTCGTATTTCCACAAAAAATTTCAACAATCCGAAAACCAAAAGCTAGTGATCGAAAAAACAAATGCAGAATTAGAAACGCGGCTAGCGAAAACACATAATGCATACCTCCAACAACAAATCAACCCGCACATGCTTTTCAATGCACTCAATTTCGTTTACAACAGTGCTCAGAAATATTCCGATGACGCCGCTAATTGCATTTGGCTACTTTCAGAAATCATGCGTTTCAGTCTTGAAGAAGCAGGTCCTGATGGAAAAATAGAACTAACCAGGGAAGTTGAGCAGATTGAAAACCTCGTGGCCATTAACCGGTACCGTTTTAGAGAACCCTTGTACATCAGTGTAGAAATCGGAAACGATCTGGGCCAATATCAAATTATTCCTTTGATCTTGCTCACCCTAACTGAAAATATAATTAAACATGGACATTTAACTGATCCCAACTCGCCGGCTTCGCTTAAACTGTATGCGGATGAGACAGGAAAATTAACTTTCTACAGCCTGAACTTAAAAAAATCAAAGAACGGACATCCCCGTCAGCGGAAAGCACTCGGTCTACAAAATATCCGGCTCCGCATGGATTCATTTTATAAAAATGACTATAAGCTGGAAATCAACGAGCCTGGTGAATTTTATGAACTCACTTTAACCCTTAAATTATGAGCTTGAATTGCTATATCATTGATGATGAATATCATTCAATCGAAGTACTCGATAAGTACGTCAATCAAACCCCAGGCCTCGAGCTTGTTGGCAGTTCCACAAATCCGCTTTTAGCGCTGGAAGAATTATGCACTATTCCGACTCCCGATATTGTTCTTTTAGATGTCGATATGCCGCAACTTAACGGCCTTGATGTGGCAGACCTTATAGGTTCAGCGAGCAACATTATTTTCACAACCTCCTACCGGGAGTACGCACCGGAAGCATTTGAAAAAGATGCAGTAGATTACCTGCTAAAGCCCATCAATTACGCCAGGTTCTTAAAGGCAGTTACCAGGGTGCGCTCAAATCTCACCAGTCAGACCAATCAAATCACTGCTCGCCCATTTTTTTTCGTCAAAAGCAACATTAAGGGAAAATTTAACCGGATCACCATCGCAGAGATCCTTTATATTGAAAACATAGGCAACTACATCATCATCCATATGAATGATGAAAAAGTAACCACTTACCTCACTTTAGCGGAAGTCCTTTCCAAGTTGCCTGTTGAAGGTTTTTCCAGGATCCATCAGTCTTATATCGTCAACCATGCAGCTATTCATTCGTTAGAATATGCCCAGGTCAGACTAAGCGGTGAGATGAGTATTCCGATTGGGGGGACTTACCGTACCGCCTTCCGGGAAAAAATCCAGCCAGCCTTACTCATTAGCAAAAGAGACAAAAGTGATCACTAGACTGAAGTCTTTTCGCGGGCCAAACGTGAGCTGGCATATTTTTGCAGGCAATAGTAAACGAGCAGCTCCTGTTGCCTTTGTCTTACTGAGAACGTCCGGTTCAGTTGCATATGCACCAGGTCGGCCAAAAGCTCCATTCTTTTATCCTTTGAATAGCTGCTTGTAAGCCCTTCTAAAACAGACATCTGCTTTAGCAGTGGCGAAAGGTGCTTCGATAATGCTTTACTTTCCAGCAATTCCGCTATCACTAATTTCTTCCCCCGGTATTTCTCATCCATTGCGACCTTAAGCGTTTTATCTGCCCGGAACTCCGCCATAAACTGATCCGTCACCTTACCAAGGTAATCCAGAGCATCTACCAGAGATGGAAAAAAGCAGCTGATCATGCGATAGGCAGTAAGTATAGCCAGTTCAAACTCGCTAAGTTGGAAGGAATTGTTCCCCTTTAAAGTTAACACAAGGACAGTAAGATGACTTCCTGCGCAAAAAAGTTCCTCAACATGTGAAATGAGACTAGGACCATACCGTTCGAGTTCTCTCCGGTAGGTATCTCCCTGGAAATCCCGTATAAGTTTATCATGTCCGGATGATTCAATTTTTTTACGCAAGGCCACGAGTATCGCACCAAGATGATCTTCCTCCGCCTGTATGCGCAGGCGCAGGTGATAGCCTTTATCGCTGTAGCGGATGAAAAACCAGTTTTTGATCCGCTTCTTCTGTCCTTTGATGAACGGGAAAATCACCTTACTAAGAATTTCATCCGAAGCGCGTGGAATGCAGAAAATTTTAAGGTAAAGCCAGTTGCTGCCCATTAAAAAGTCGCGTTGCTTTTCGCCATAAACAGTGGCACTTTCCTTTTTGGAAGGTTTATAAATATTATTCCCGTGGGCGAGAAAAGCAATCATTTGCCCCGCAAGCGGCTTTTTACCGGACAGAACGGAACGGTCTGGCAATAAATATTCCTGAATGGTTATCCGCTTTAAACCGTCAATGCACTGCAGAAAAAACCTTGCCTCGGTGGAATTGGCCAGATCAAAAACCAACTGCTGGTCTGTTGCCCCTATCGTGATGTGCCGGGGCAGGTGGTGCTTTCTGCGAAAACCATCCAGGGTTTTAAATGGATCAACGTTATCTCCTGCAGTTAACGGCTTTATGTCAGATTCCTTAAAATTCCATTTTGCAAGGCAGAGGATCACCCTACCGTAGCAGACCCGTGGATAAAAAGTCAGGCCCGGAAAAAAATTTTCCAGGCTAAATGAAATCCCTGCCTGTACACCCTGGAACTGCAGGTCACACAACAGCCGGAAAACCGGCGAATGGTTATTTCGAAAGTTATAGGCCGTTGCCAGACGGGGAATTACTCTTTTGTTTAGCTTAGGCGACTCCAATATCAATTCACCGCCTCTAAGAGAAAGCATGAGTTCGCCTGGCAGCACCAGTTTTTCAGCCCGCTGTGAAGGAAATACATTCAGGGGTATCTCGTGTGAATAAATGGGTTTACGACGATTGATATTATCCACGTGGCTATCAGACTGCTGGGCAATGTCGGCAAAAACAACTTCCGGGTTTGCGGTAGCTTCCTTTGCAGCAAGTTCGCGGCAAAACTGGTAAACCGGATCACTAAAGCATGAAAACCTTCCAATCAGCGAAGCGGCAGTTACCCCGCCCGAACTTTCGATGATCAGATGCTCGCCCGTCGAGCGGTACATGAGCGCCAGCGTCTGGGGCAAAGGCAATATTGCCTTTTTATGATTTTCCAGTTTAATCAAATCATCTTCACTGATCTGAAGGGGCGACCAGGGATCGCGAAGGGTGTCCCCTATCCAGAGTTTGAAGATAAACTGCTGGGAGGCATGCCATCCAAGGGTCCTGTTTACTTCTTCCGGCTCAGGGAAAGGAATATTCTCCAGGATATCGTGATCGGGCATGGATGGCTCCATCTCGCCATAATGCAGTCCCCCGTCGGGATCTAAGGCCAGCAGCAAAGGCACCCTTTCCTGATCAAAGCGGGATCGGAAATCACGGATAAAACGCGAGAGGTCAGCAGGCTGCTCTGCATTTGACAATAACTGAAGCACATGGACAGCTTTGGACAGTTCCACCTGTTCAGCACTATCTGGTCCTCCAGTTTTGTTTGGGCGTTCCAGGGCCGCATAAAATGGCTGACCAACAGGCTTGGTTTCCTTTGCAATTTTCCAGATCTCCCCTGCCAAAGCCGACAGGGATGCTTCATTAGCTAAAGGAATCATCGTGTAATTTTTCCAGAAACCGTTCCAACCAGGTAAGCCAAAGAAGTTCTCTATCACCTCATTACTGATCACTTTGCCCTGAGTGCCATTGAAAACCGCACCGGCGTCAAGCAGAAACCGGATGTATTCTTCCGCTTCTACAGCTGAGCACTCACTGTGCTCCATAATCCACCTCGAGAGGATATTGTTTTGAATCTTCTTTGAAGATAAAAATGAGAACAGCTGTATATTAAATTTTACGGCTGCAATCCCTTCCAGGGAAAAGCTAAACCGTCCTCTATCATCCAAAGATGATTTCGTGTAGCGGAAAACGTCATTAAACCGGTACAGCGCAGGGTTGGCCATTAATGCTTCTGACTCATCAGCCTCCGCCCTGTTGTGCAATTTTCTCAAAAAATTCTGGTCAGGCAATAAATTAAGGATGGACTCATCGCTTCCGGCAAGCCTGACCTGACCGCCGCTTCCCCATTGGAGTAAGGTAAAGGAAGAAAAGCTTCCAAAAGGGGTTGGCCGGAAGCACATCCGGTTATAATACTTATAAAGGGTATGTTTTTCCTTATCTGCTAATTTATCGAAATCAAATTCCTTTTTTTCAAGCAGCGCATAAAACGCTGCGCTCGCCAAAAAAACTGCATTGCGAAAAGCCTGTTCCTGCAACACTTCCGGCAACCGCGAGAGATCATAGCCGGTAAAGCTATAGTACGGTGCCCGTAAAAATAACTGCGGTAAAAACCGGTACATCATTGACTTATCTTCTTTCATCTCTTCGTCACTTTAAAGGGTATAATACCCATCTCATACTGTTTTGGCTTTTCTATTCGCCTTTAATTTGTTTCTATAATTCTTCTACCATGAAAGCAATTTTTAAATCAACCGTTCCACCGCTGCTCGTGCTGCTATTTAGTTATGCCGCCTTCAGTAAACTCTTCACTTTTTCAGCTTTTGACCAGCAGCTACACAACCAGGCTTTTCCCGGCTGGCTTGCAGATTTTCTACTGTATTTTTTGATCCCAGCAGAACTTGTTACCGCACTCCTGCTATGTTTCAAAAGGTCCGTACTCGTTGGCCTGCTGGTTTCAACTGTACTTCTGCTCACCTTTACCGCCTACATCTCGCTGGTGCTGGCAGACTATTTCAGCAAGGAGCCCTGTAGCTGCGGCGGAGTATTAAAATGGCTCGGATGGAAGTCGCACCTCATTTTTAACCTCGTATTCACCTCATTAACGATAACTAGCTTAACTATTCACCTAAAGCAGGAGGTTCGTGACAAAGAGTAGCCAGCGTAAACGGATACCGGTCCTATCCAATACAGAAAAATCAACCGATCGAAAGACCACCCAGCCAGATCGACTTCATTTATCCTCCCTAAACGGAGATTATTTAAAACTAAATACCATGTCAAAAAAATTCAATTTAGGCCTTGCAGCCCTTGTATTAGGGTTCGGCCTTATCGCCTCACAAAGTGCATTCACTAACAAAAAAACTACTTACTACCACTACAAAACCACCAATGGCCCTGTTGACCAGACGAGCTCATGGGAACCTGCAGGAAGCCCTACTGGGTTCGAATGTAGCGGGGACCCGGAAGTACCTTGCACGATTGGCATCGAAACTTCGCTTTCTAGCTACCTTTCAGGTAAAGACAACCAGGCCGTGCTTGACTCTCAAGAATTGATTTCTGCCAGAGAGCAGTAACACTAATCAATGGTGCAGGTTAATGCTGCACCATTGCATTTAAGGATTCTGCGGAAGACCCGCTACCTCGATCACCCGCTCGGGGATCGGAAGGGCAAAGCCCGTACTGTTAGCCTTAAGCTGGTAGATCACACCTTTGTAGCTCTTGCTAAAAGAAATTCCGGCATTCTCCATATTCAGCCTTTTCACATCTACCCACCTGAGCCCCCTGAGCAGCAGTTCCTTTCTCCGCTCAAGCAGAATATCTGCCAGCACCGCCTGCTGGTCACTCCCTGCCCGGTCAATGAGCGTATTCTTTTTATACCGGTTGCGCAGCAAACGGTTCAAATCAGCCAGTGCTTCTGAAAGCCTGCCAGCCCTGGCCAGGCATTCGCTCCTGATCAGGAGGACCTCATTTACCGCCACCCCACTAAAGAAATTGGAGTTTCCTTCATAGCTTCCCTTAAAGCCATAGGTCCCGTTTTTGTTATCGCTAAAAAAGACAACTTTTCGCAAATCGTTTGCCTCATACAGCGCGTATAGCTCAGGATTGATCTTTCCCCTTGCATTGTTCAGCATCGGCGAAGTAAAGTAACTGTCCTGCAATACCTCAACATTAAATTGGCCAATGGGATAACTTGCTGCTGCATTCAAACTATTATAATCCAGCAAATCAGCTTTTAATGATAAACACGAATCAGCGTACAGCTTTGCCAGCTCGTATTTGCGCATCGATAAGTAAACCCGCGCGAGCAGGCCATAGGCCGCAGGCTTGGAGGGCCGCATCACGTGTACCGCTTTAAGGGGAAGCGCCTGAACTGCCCTTTGCAGATCGGAGACCACTTGCGCATAACCTTGCGCAACAGTTGCCCGTACCGAAGGCACATTAAAGTCAGACCCCAGCCTGAGTGGCACCCCCAAATCCGACTGGGACTGTTCACCATAGGCATTACCCCAAATATATAGTCCCCGGAGATGGTTTTTCGCCCGGATAAAATAAGCCTGCCCGCTGACATTGTCCCATTCGGCCGCATTACCGGCAGTTTTGCCAATTTTAGCGATAGCCTCCAACACGACGTTGGTACGGTTAATCGCCCTGTAATTATAAAACCATTCATTACCGTCCTGCAAAAAGATATTACTGCGCTGCCAGGTATACATATTGCGCTCATTTTCAGGCCTGGCCCCTAAATCTGCATCGTTCAGGTATACATCATCCGTGCTGATCTCCGCCGCATTCCCGTCTACATAATTCAGCACCTGGTACTGATCCAGCAAAGCCTGCAGGTCAACCAGCGTTTCGGGTATGGCCTGGTTCTGGGTAGACTTCTCGCCCAAAAACTTCTTGCATGAGGTGCAAAACAAAAGCACCACCATGCTTAAATAAATTAACTTTCTCATATTCGCTAAAGATTATAAAGTTGATCTAAAACCAAATGCAATGCTTTTTGCATCCGGTATACCATTGTAGTCAGGATCAATGTGATCCTTGTTTGCCCGCCAGATGATCCCCAGGTTACCCGCCACCACAAACACCTGAAACTTGGAAATGCCTGCTTTCTTTCTACCGGGCAGCTTAACGTCATAGCCTAAATTCACATACTGCATGCGGATATGGTCCCCTTTGAGCACATTGACCTCCGATCCCCAGTAGAACTCATCCCTGAGGTCCGAGTTGGGATAAACCAGGCTTGGCACATTGGTCCGCAGTTCATCACCGGGTTTTTGCCACCGATTTGCATAATCAGCCGTTCCTTCCCTGCCTATCATGAGTGAGCCATAATCGAGCACATTTTTCCTGAAATAATACCCGAGCTTAAAGCTCATCCTGAAACTGAGGGTAAAACCGCCATAAGCGAAACTATTACCCAGCCCACCGGTAAATATGGGGAGCGCGGTACCATGGTATACCATATCCTCGAATTTAAGCGAGCTGCCCATTAGCGCATTGTAATCTTTACTCAGCGCTCCGTTCAATATCCCCTGCGGATCTCCTGTAGTAGGATCCAGTCCTGCCCATTTAAAGGAAATCATCCCGTAAAGCGGATATCCCACAAGCCCGGTATAGGAAACATTCCCGCCGAGCTTTCCCCTGCCATTAAAAGTGCTGTTGTAATTCTTAATCACCTTATCCTTATAATAATTCAAAAAGAAGTCAGAAGACCAGCTGAACCTGCCCGTAACATTGCGGCTGCTGAGTTCCAGGTCCACCCCATCCCCCGATATCACGCCTGAATTCTTCACCAGCGTAGCACCCACCCCTGCCGTCAAGTCTATCGGGGTCAGCGCCAAAAGGTCAACAGATTTTTTGCGGTAGTATTCCAGGCTGCCCTTTATCCTGTTTCCACGTAAAGCAAAGTCGAGCCCCGCATTGAACATAAACACACGCTCCCACTTTAGTTCCGGATTGGCATAATTACTAAACAGCGCGTAAGGGCTTTGGGTAAATACAGAATTGAAGCCCGAATAGGTAATCGTGGTCACAGCTGTTGTCCTTGGGTCAGTGTTCCCGCTTGCCCCAAAAGTTGTCCTGAGTTTCAAAAAGGAAAGCAGGCCTCCTCCCCAAAATTTTTCTTTTGAAATATCCCACGCAAACCCGGACGAAAACAAAGGGTTCCATTTATCATTGGTATTCAGGCCATACAGATTGGATGCATCCCTCCTCCCGCTTAATGAAAGCGTATAACGATCATCAAAGGTATAGGCCAGATTAGCAAACAGGGAAACATAACGGTTCAGCGTTCTTCCCAAAGCATCCCTGTTGGGCACATTTTGGGTATTTCCGGCAACAAAGGTTTTAACGGGGTTCAGGTAATCTACAACCGAAGTACTTAAAGTGGATTCATTCAGCCCATATATCCGCCCTGTGCCGGTCTGAACCCCGGTGCTCCTGATCTCCCCGCCGATGATCCCCGAGAGCGAATGCCTGCCCATCACTTTATTGATATCTGCCTGCACCCTTGCATTATGCGCTGCCAGCAAGGAATAATCCTGATCCCGTATACTGCCCAGTGGTATATTCCGCTTTAGCGATCCAGAGGCATCGATGGAAGAAAACACATTCACCAGGTTACGTACATAATAACTTTGCGGACTATTAATAGTTGTTATCTGCCCATCCTGCTGCTCAAATTGGTAGGTACCTGCCAGCTTTAACCATCCGGTCAGCTGATAGGCTGCCCTTAAAGATGCCAGAACATCATTCACCTTATTTACCGAGCTGGAATACTTATAATCTTCCAGCGGATAATAGGACCAGTCCAAAAGCTTCCCGTTGCCAGCGGTATTAATATAGCCCGTCCTGTAATCCCTGATTACTGCAAGCGCATTCCCCTGCCCATCTGCCAACTGCGTATATGGCGGAAGGATGCCGGTGGATGAGCTGATTTGCGATGGATCGGTCTTGCCGCTCTTACTATTGGAAAGGGTCAGCATCAGGTTTCCGGTCAGGGTTAACTTGGTACCAAGCTTAAAGTTCTGCTCTGCCTTTACATTGTAACGGCTAAAGGGCACAGCAAGCGAGCTGACATTATGGTCATACCCTGCAGAAAGCAGCCAGTTCCTTTTCTCCGTGCCCGCCCCCAGCTGCAAATTGTATTGCTGCGCAGTAGCATTTTCAAAAACGTAACGATTAAGCTGCTCACGCAAATCATACCCCCTCAGCGCGTCAATCCGTGAACGCGCATCCTCCTCACTGATCAACTTGTCGCGCGCTGCAATCCGCAGTTCAACCACCTCAGACAGCGGCGGGTGCGAATTGTCCGTTTCAAAGCTGCTGTAATAGCCTTTGTCAAAAAGAAAATTTTCCAGATCTATAAAATCACCGACACTAATCCTGCTCTGGTAATACTGGTCAGGCTTTCCGGTCACTTTCAGATTGCCCGAAAAAGATACCTTAAGTTTATCATTAAACCTGGCCTTTTTGGTATTGATCACAATCACCCCATTCCCTGCCCTTGCGCCCCATATCGATGCAGCAGCCGCATCACGTAAAACGGTTATGCTTTCAACATCATTGGGATTGATGTTACCCAGATCCCCCTCATAAGGAAAGTTATCCAGCACAATGAGCGGACTGCGCGGTCCCTGCAGCGTACCGATCCCGCGAATAATAATCCCGTAGCCTTCACCGCCATTACTCTTACGGTCTATGCTCAGGCTACTGGTCACCCCTTCCAGCCTTGAGATAATATCGGTACCCACCTGCTCATTCAGCAGCTTACCCGATAACTTCAGAAACGATCCTGTCGCCCGCTCTTTGGGCAAGGTCTGGTAACCTGTACTCACTTCCACTGTTCCCAGCTCCTGGTCCTTTCCGGTAAGCACTACCGAAAACAAACCTGCAAAAGGTACAACCACCACGGTATCCAGCCTTCTAAAATTCATCGCCGAAAACGACAATTTAACCCTACCTGCCTTTAGTCCCAAGGCAAACGAACCATCATCTCCGGTCAACACCTGGTTACCAGCCCCCGCTTTTACCACTACCCCTGCAATCCCTTTCCCTGTTCCATCCACCACCACTCCTTTCAAAGCATCCTGCGCCCTCACCCCTGAAATAGCCAGGAGCAAAACAAAAATTAAAATAATCCTGCCCATAACTAATACTTTGGCTCCCTAAACCGCTTTAGTTTACTCACCGTCAGCACATGCTTACGGTTACGTTCCACCATCATCACCACGTTTTCTTCTGTCAAAAAATCACTTGAAGTAATCCCTTCAATCTCCCCACCGATTATCCAGACATAATGCGGGATAGACCGGTGCGGAAAAGCCTTCAAAAACAGTTCATCCTCCACCACAAAAGGCAGACTCATCTCAGCCAAAGCCCCATCCGGCCCAGCCTTTGCAATAAGCGACGCTGCCGTATCACCGGTCCCCAACGAATTCACCAGTAAAACTTTAAGATCATCAGGATACTTTTCCTGCATTTTCTCAAGCAAGGGAAACTTTTTCAGGCAGGAGCCACACCAGCTTGCCCAGAAATCAATAATAATCAGCTTATTAAAATCCCCGGAAAGCGAGGTAGCAGACAGTTGCCTGCCTTTAAGCACCTTACTCTCTAAAGTAAAAAGCGTACGCGGCAGCTTAGCCCCTACATAAAGGGGTGCGATAGAATCCACTTGCTTGCCTTGAGCCCATAGCCCAGTACACATACTGCAAAGCAGCATTAAAACACAATAAATATTTTTTTTCATGATTAGTTTAGTTAACAGGTACATCAGTGATCACATCAGCTATCCAGGTTTCCCAGGCTGAAAAACCACCACAAAACATTATTATCCTCGGCATAAACCCCAAAAAAAGGGCATAACAGTAGCAGGAAGCATAATTTAAGCTTCATTTTGATTGATTTAAGACGTAAAAAAATTAGAAATTGAACTGTAAAGTCCGCCTATGCCCCCATTCCTTCAATCTTCCCTTGCTCCATCAGCGTCCGCACCGCCGTGACCAGTTCGATCAGGCCATCGAAAACATCACCAACTTCCTGTTCACTAATATTAAGTTCCAGAAAACCCCTTTTATCGTTCAAGGCATAACCCTGGAACGACTCGAGCAACACCAGCTTTATTTTATGATCACTATAGTGTCGATAAAATAATTCCAACACCTGCTGAGCTGTTTTCAAAGAAGTGCTTCCAGAATTATAATCAGATGAAGTCATGAATTGATGGTTAGGGAAAAGTGTTAGTTGATTAACAACCAAAAACAAAGCTTGACTACTTTACAGTAATATATGGCAACCTGATTTTTGCAGATCTGAAAAATCTCAGCTGCGAAGACAGATCATTCTGGAGCTCCAATGATATTTTTGATAGGATTTTGGAGCGAAAGTGAAATAAAATCAAGCTTAGAATATATAACCAAGCTCACATTGCCATAAATACAACAGAAACACGTCAAATCAATTGGGCCCGGCTTCACTAAGCCTATATTCCTCGGCACCTGCCCGGACTCATACTTATTTTTCATAACCAGTCCCTGCCTGCTACGACCAACAGGCCGAATGCTCCATACCGCCAATGAGCGATACAAAAAAGACTGGCAGAGAAAAAAAAGTGGGAGGTAACGGTTATACTTTTTCATGGCAGAAGGTTAGCAATGTAAAATGGACATCGATCAAAATCGGTTGCGCGACATATTTCATAAAAGGCAAAAACCAGCCCCTTCCACATAAAATATGCAGATACGGCAAACCGTATTGCTTATTAGAAAAAAGTTGCCTACCTTGGGAATGCGAATAACCATAGTACTGCACAATTGCCTAAAAGCAATAAAGGGCTGGTACCAAGCTAAATTAACCCACGGGAAATCAGTGCGCTCTCTCACACCAACCCCTGTTTTTTATTGGGCTATTTTATACCTGGAATTCCGGCACGCGCATTACGATGGAGAACAGATAACGTTCTTTAACAAGAGTTTAAGGGAATACTTGAGTATCACCTCCTGGAAGTGATACAATTTGATGGCGCTTAATTTTTTCATCTGTACATAATTTGTTTACAGTGGTGATGAAGCTACCAGATTTATTCATTCCACTGCGTGGTTTGAAAAATCATGGTGGTTTCGTTTTCATAAACGGTTGATTTTTATGTAAAACGATGCGTACTCAATAAAAGCAGAAGGAAACCAGATTGGTAAGATACCAATAGGGCGAAACTCAATGCTTTTGAAAGAGGTACCGCTAAGAACCACACAAACCGAGGTTTGTGTTCCACAAAAGACTGACATGAGTATCGCCCTATTGAATATAAGATATCACGAAGATAGCAAAACTCAATAGATCGGCGAACTCACGATCGGCTCATGTGGAAATTTAGCGGTTTTCTTTCATGAGTGACATCGTTAAAGCCAGGTTACCCCGACTCTGTTTGTCGCTATAAATAACTAATAACAAATATAATAAAGTTTGAGTTATACACAAACTTTTTATTCTTTTTATTTAACATTTTGGAGAAAAAAAACAGTAAAAGTGTAAATAGGATTAAGCAGGTTGCTAAGGAGAAGGGTGCTTCATCTCGGTTAATATCACTGTGGGTTGATGTAGACTATACAACGGTAAGCAATTGGAGTTCAAATAAATATCAGCCTAGTGACGAGAAATTAAATCAAATAGGTGAACTACTGCAAAAAGATAATCGTGATTTATTAGAACCACAAGGGCGAGTTGATACAGGGTTGGCCAAGGCTTTAGAACAAGAGTTGAAGAGGTTGCACCAAGAAGAAGGAATACCCTATGAGATTGAAAAGTTGGATAAGAAAAAGAGTGTGAGTGTTAAGGTAAATAATCCGGAGCTGGTGAAGAGATTGAGGGAGTTTGCGGAAGGGTATAGAAAGAATAGATAGCTATATGACACCGAAGTGGTGAAAGACGTATCAGCTTTCCACGTAACTGCCCTAAAATTTTTAAACAGGAGAATTTTCAAAATTAATCATATATTATTGTCAGAAAACAAGCTACTCTTAGAATCCAATGCTGAATGATCCAAAACTTGCACTTTGCGCAAATAGAAATATCTTGCCCAAAAACAATGAAATAAGTGGGTCTCCAGAAGAGTGGTTTTCGAACGACCTGCTCTCGGCCCAAAAGATTCTCGGAATGAACCTGGATTTTTTTGTAAACTGGTCTTCAACTCCGAACGAATTAACCCCTGTAATCTGGATTAAGCAGGTTTTGTCTCCTAATGTACGCTATCAAGACTTCCTGGTTGATCCAAAAGCACAACTTGTGGCTAGGTTTGGACGGGTGTATTTACAATCATTAAGTAAGTTCACTAACACATGTGGCTTAGAGGCTTCGTTCGTCATCATTGATGATGAACAAGACTGGACTTCTGATACATCGGAAATATGCTTGGTTAAACTGATCGGTACCGATGATTTTACACCACAGCTGATAACGATCGGAATTTTCAAAGGCCTGATAAAACAGTACTCCGGTGGCCCAGTGAATATCGGAAAAAAGGGACTGATATATGGCACAACCAATCTGGAATGCATGCTCTCTCATACCGATAGCCTATACCCCGGTGATATGGATCTACTTTTGTTAGACGATAATTCTGTCCCTCTTGCTATCTTAGAATTTAAAAAGCATAATCTATCAGCTGATGTATCAGCGCAAACACTCTCAAAATATTACCCTATGCCTGATGGACGGAAGTATGACAGGCTTGCCATATTTAGGGAATACATATTAAAATCAAGTGGAACGAATATCCCCATTATTGTCGTTTTTTACACAACCTATGCGACCGGCGAATACTTCAGGGTTGAGGTATTGACAGGGGCGGCAGGAAGTCTCAAACCAAAGAAAGCCGGAAAAGTCAAATCGCCAACTGATAAATCAAGAAAAGAATTTTTGCGAGTGGCAAACCTGCTCCCAAAAATCATTAACCTTTACACTTCATGATCAATAGGAAGATTAAGTAAATATTAAAAGGCGTAACCAAAGAAGGGAACTGAAAAATTATTTATTAAGCAGATGAGCAGCTTAGTTATAAACATCACTTCTTACATTAAGAAGGTTTTTCTGGCATTACTTTACCTTTAGTTTTTCTCCAATAGCCAACACTTCATTTTCCATGCTAACATAAACTGGCATAGTATATAAAGTGTCTTTTATCCGGCACCTGTGATCGGTTATAAGAATCTGTGCCTTACTATATTTTTTCGTTAAAGTGGAATGGAACAAAGTTTCAAATGTCTTTGCTTCCTTACGAGTCATATTTCTCAATTTTGAATTCCCAATTGATATGTATCCCCTGTCTACCTCCAAACTATTCTTGACAGACGTTTTAATATTTATATCCAAAGCATCTGCTTTTCTGATAAAGTAAACCGTTCCCATTATTATTATTACTATTAAAGAAAATAGTTTAATCCCTTTGACATACTTTTTCATGTAATTTTTTGAGGAAATCAAGATCGTTGAGATTCTGTTCACTATGCCCATTTCAATAATGCTAGATACAAAACCAAAAATATTAGTATTAAAGGATAGTAGAAGAAATAATATTTTCTGCTTGAATCAATATCCCATCCCAGTAATTTTACTTTGCTGGACGCACCGATTGCAGAAGTTAATTTTAGGGCAGGATCGGTAATAATAGTTTCTATGGCCAGTGCATGCTTCACGCTCCCCTGTAACAATAAATGATACCAATATTTATCCATAAAATAAAACGCGCACATAATTACTATACCGATCAGTGCAGCAGCAGCGGATGAGGGAAAAATGTACCCCATCACGATGATATTTATTTTTTCCTTAAGCAGATAGCCGATTCCCGCTATAATAGCAGTAAACAATGTCAGTGCATAATTTCTAATCTGCAGCTCTATATTATTGAAGTGCATTTGGACATCAATTGATTTATCCCATACCTGCATCTGAATTTCTTTATCAGTCATTTTTTCGAAACTTAGTAAAGTTAAAAAGGTTCATTATCTGTGGAAAGGAGCTTATTGTAAAATCCGGAGCTTTAATATCCAGCTCCTGATTTTTGAAATTTCTTTCCCTCACTACATCTTCATCTGTCCAGTGTGTAACATCGACTAAAAGGCTATATTTTTCACCGTCAATTATATGTCCATATGCGGCGTGAACACTTGTCAACCCAGCCTGTTGAGCCATAAAAATATCTCTGTCCAATTTATCGCCAATGTAGATAGAACTGTCTTTCTCCGCTCCAAAATCTTTGACAATAGTTTCTAATATTTCCGCATTAGGCTTTCTTGTCTCTTTAGGCAAGGTCCGTATTTTTGTAATCTTTGGCTCCCAAAAATCTTCATTATAATGTTTATAGACTGATTTAGGCACATCGTACCCAGCAGGTGAATAAATTGTATCAATTATGCCATCCAAACCTAAATGTTTAATTCGGTATTTAGTAAAAAAAACATTTGATTCCGTAAAAGCTATTATTTTAACACCTTTAGATTTAATTAAATTCAAAGTTTCAATTACCCCATCGTAAGCTTTAAGGTTCTTTTTTTTATTTGAATTGTATTCATGCAAAATGTTTTTTCCAGCAACAACTTCATTTTCAAAAAGAGGGTAAAATGTCGGGGAAATTGAACTGATTTCCTTGTACGCAAAAGACATTTCTGTTGTTCCATATTTTTGATGCAGTTTCTTAAAATCTGCTTTTAGAACCTTAGAATCAATTTTGGTCTCATCTGCAATTCTTTTTATAAACGGTCCAAACGACATATACCACATTTCAAGCCAATCCCAAATGGTGTCATCCAAATCCGTTATAACAAAATTAACTGTCTTCATTTCTGTGTTGATATCCCGTAAATATCGTTATTTCATCTTGAAATATTGGGCACAATCAGTAATGGCTTGGTTTTTCTACCATAAATACCCTACCTTATTCAGCTTCATTAAAGCAATGGTCAAAGCCTTGGTTTTCATGAACAAACTATCCCTAAACATATTAGCGGAAATAACTGTCATACCGTACCGATAATATCAATTAAACATTTCTTATATTAGTATAAAACGGATCAAATTCTCCTTGGCAATCATCTCCAATTGATCCCAGGGCATCCGTCAGGAAACCGGCTCAGGTATGGATAATTTATGTTAACTTCTCGATGTAGATTCTATCGCAGAAAAGTGTAAGTTTAGGATTATTTAGCATGAGAATAAAAAAATTGCGTTAATTTTGAAGCAATATATGATAAATCCGATAAAATCATTTACTGATAAAATTATAAAAGGAGACTGCCTTTCAATCATGAGGACCATGCCAGCCAAAAGCATTGATATGATTCTATGTGATTTACCTTACGGCACAACTCAAAACAATTGGGATTCTGTAATAAATCTTGAGGAACTATGGGAGCAGTATGAAAGGATTACTAAGGACAATGCTGCTATTGTACTTACTTCACAGGGCCCCTTTACAGCCAGATTAATGCTTAGCAACGAAGCACTTTTTAAATATAAACTAGTGTGGATAAAATCAAAATCAACTAATTTCCTTAACGCAAAAAAACAACCATTAAGAAAACATGAAGACATTTGTGTGTTTTACAAAAAGCAGCCTACCTACAATCCACAAATGACACCAGGAGAGCCTTATAATAAGGGGATTAGGAAAAGTCAAAATTCTGGCAGCTATGGCGATTTTAACCCTGTTCATGTAAAAAGTGAAGGCGATCGTTACCCAAACGATATTGTTTATTTTAAGACCGCAGAATCGGAAGGTACTGTCTACCACCCGACACAAAAACCCGTTGAATTAGGACGGTATTTGATAAAAACCTATTCAAAAGAGGGAGACATTATTCTTGATAATACGAGCGGAAGTGGCAGCTTTCCTGTTGCGGCGGTATTAGAAAACCGACGGTTTATTGGAATAGAACTTAACGAAAATCCTCTACTTTTTAAAAAGGAAAAAGTTGACATGATTGAGATAAGTAATGCCCGAATAGTCGAGGCTAGAAAAATATTAGTAAAAGAAAAAATTGACAGCTTACTCCAGCAAGCAAATAAAGTAAAAATTGACGCAAAATTAAAAAACACCCTATATACAGAAATTCTCTCCTCAATGGAATTACATAATGGAACATTTATCCGGCAATTTGATTCTATTGATCTTGAATCTATTTTAACTAAACTCTCTTAATGGCAAAAGCAAATCTAAATGAACGCAGTTGGGCAATTGATGTCATCAGCGAAATCAATTTAATAGTTAGGAAAAGGAACAGGAATATTAGGCATGCCGGTGGAGAAAGAACCATCAAGGCCTCAAAGCAAAGTGCCTCTTTATTTCCCGATGTCCTACTCTTTCAGGACGATCAAAATCTTCGTGTCCTGCAGGGCTGGGAGCTTAAAATGCCCGATACCAATATTGGTGATGAAGATTTACTGGAAAATGCCGAGAAGAAGGCAAGGCTGCTGGGTCTCAACAGTTTCCTCGTCTGGAACTTCAGTAAGGCTGCTTTGTATGTCCTAGAGGAAAATAGTTTCGTTCTGAAAAAAGAGTGGGATGAGCTCAGTGATATTAAGACAAGAAAGGAAGTTGATGACAATAAATCGCGCTGGAAAGCGCAGTTGAAAACAATCATCGACGATCTGGAAGACTTTTTCCACGATGGGGTAATCAAGAGCCAAGAAATCCTTCATTCCCTTACCGAAAACAATATCGTTGATATCATTACCGGTAATATTGCATTGGTAAAAGAAAATATTGACCGGGAGCGCAGGAGTAATTCTATTTTAGATGCCGAGATATCAGAATGGTGGGACAGCATTAAACTCGAATATTCCTCTGAACCGGACGCGAGCTCCGCTGTTGCAAAAATTGTCCTCATCACTTGGGTCAACAGGGTTTTATTTACTCATTACCTGAAGAAATTCACCAATAAAGCCAAGGAGATCGATCTATTTAATGAAAGTACTTCTGTTAGTGATGCTAAGCTCTTTTTCAACGAGCTGACAAGTGAAAATGATTTTCTGAATGTTTATGCACCGGTAATTGGAGAAGATCAAATAGATGATGCTGCCTGGCAGCATATCATCCAGTTAAGTGCTTTTCTTTCTGATCTGAAACTTGAAAATATCGACCAAGGTGTACTTCAACAGTTTTTTGAGACACTCCTTCTGGATTCTAAACGTAAGACTGCTGGGCAATACGCAACGCCCTATCCTATTGCCTCATTGATGGCAAAATTGGTTATACATGATAAGAATAAAACTGTATTTGATCCATTCTGTGGGACGGGAACTATATTAAGGGCTGTCTATGATCTTAAGGACAAGGCAGGGATCAACGCAAAAAATAATCTTGACGGCATCTGGGGAAGTGACAAATTTTCCTTTCCGCTGCACATGACCACCTTATCCCTGGCCAAGCCTTCTTCTGTTGGAGAAGTCCTTAACATATTCAAATCCGATGTCAAAGACCTGAAAACCGGAAAAGCCTATAACTTTATCGATCCTAATACCGGAACAGATGTCAGTAAGCCATTACCTACCTTTGATTATATAATCAGCAACCTTCCATTTATTGGGTCTGCCAACATCTCCAAGTCAAATCCACAGATCGGTGAAATCATTGGAAAGATCCGGATTTGGTTAGCCGACAAGAAAATTACGATCAATAAAAAGAGTGATATCATTGCCTATCTTCCTTACTATCTTTGGGACCTTTTGGGTACCAATGGAAGGATTGGGCTTGTTGTTTCAAACTCCTGGCTGGGTACCGGCTGGGGAAATGATTTTAGAGACATGTTATTCAGGTTTTTCAAAATCTCCTCTGTCATCAGCTCTGGAAAGGGGAAATGGTTTAAAAATGCAGAAGTAATCACCAACATCATGGTACTGGAAAAAAGACCGGTTCCGGTCGATGCTCCTTTGGATAACGAGGAGACCAGTTTTGTACTTATCAACTCATCCATTGATGAAATAAGTGATCCATCTTTACTGGATAAGACAGCTAATCAGATCATATTGAAAAAAAATGGGCTGGTGTCAACCAATACGTTAGAATATGGCAAAATAACTAAACTAGAATCTTTTGGCTTAGGCTGGCCGGCCCTTTTTATCGATTTAAGCTGGTTTGACAAGATCAGTAGCAAACTTACACCTGCTAAAACTTTCTTTGATATCAACCGCGGAGAAAGACGCGGCTGGGACCCCATGTTCATGCCAACCGGAAGTCATGGAATTGAGGCCAAATATCTTCAGCCAGTTTTAAAAAACCTAAAATCAACGACAGGACTTATTGCCAATCCTACTGACGAAGCATTTTGCTGTTCAGAGACTATTGCAAACCTAACAGCGGAAGGATCAGCTGGAACATTAAAGTGGATTTCGAAATTTGAGCACGCCTTAAACGGAACAAAGGTTCCCTTAAAAGTCTCTCTTGCAAGGGCAAACCATCATTGGTACGAGATGAAATCCGATTCAGTAGCGGATCTGGTTGCCAATATCAATTATGGCAGTTCCCTAAAGATCGTAAAAATGAGAAAACGGGGATTTGTCAACCAGCGGTTGATCAGACTTACGGCAAAAAATAGTCACGTTGAAGTTGACATACTGCACGCGCTGATGAACAGTTATCTTGGACTTTTTTATATCGAAGCCTTAGGGTTTGGACGGGGAATGGGCGCGCTAGATCTCAACAGCACCAAGTTCAAAGACAGTTATCAGGTGTTAAACCCAGCCTTACTGGCTACAAAGCAAAAACAGGATATCAAGGGAGCGTTTATTCCGTTGATGAAAAGGCCAATTCAGCACCTTGACGCTGAAATGCAGCTTGCAGATAGAATCCATTTCGAAAAGACCGTTGCTGATGCTTTTGGTTTTGGTGCCCAGAGTGCCCAGATCCAATCGGCTCTTCTGTCCCTTTACTCAACAAGGACAGAGGTAAATTAAGCGATCAATATTCCAGTAAGTCTATCAAGAAAAAACAACATGAAAGCCATTTCAGCAAATATCCTATCGGTTATAAAGGGACCCAAGCAATTTGTTATCCCTATTTATCAACGAACATATAGTTGGCACACCTCACAGTGCAGACAACTACTATCGGATATCATTAAAACCGGTAGTCAAAAAGGGGGCGAAGGACATTTCCTGGGTTCGCTGGTTTACTTTCAGGAAAGTATCTATAATACTACTGACGTTCCGCAACTGCTCATTATAGATGGACAGCAACGTGTTACTAGTATCAGTCTCCTCCTTTTGGCACTCTCAGAGTTCATTGATAGCCACCCTTTGGAGATTGAGACAACCGCTAACAAGATCAAGAATTATTATCTCCTGAATGCAGAGGAAGAAGGTGAACTGCGCTATAAACTCCTTTTGACAAGGAAAGATAAGGAAACCTATATCGCTCTATTGAACGGAACCCCACTTCCCGAAAATTATTCAAGTCGTTTATATGAAAATTATTTGTTTTTTAAAGATCAAATTGATGAAGAAAAGGTTATAGATATCTATAATGGCATAATGCAACTTTTCGTTGTAGATGTAACGCTGGAGAAAGACAAGGATAACCCGCAGTTAATATTTGAGAGTATGAACTCAACCGGTCTTGATCTTTCTCAGGCTGACCTCATCAGAAATTATATTCTCATGGGTCAGAATATAAAAGATCAGGTCTATCTCTATGATAAATACTGGTTTCCCATGGAACAGAATTACGGAAACGAGTATGGTGGTTATTTCGACAAGTTCATGAGGGATTTTTTATCCGCAAAAACCGAAACAATACCGAACATCGATAAGGTTTACTCATCATTTAAGGTGTTTGCAAGTGATCAATCAATAGAAGACGTGGTATCAGAACTGACCAGATATTCCGGGTTTTATGCCAATATGGTCTTACAAAAGGAGAAAGATCCCGCACTTTTAGCTGCTTTTCGAAATCTTTCTGTTCTTAAGGTAGATGTGGCGTATCCATTTCTTCTTCTTGTATATAACGACTATATCGATGGGATTATTGACAAAACCACATTTTTAAGTGTAATAGCTTTAGTGGAAAATTATGTGGTCCGAAGAGCCATTTGTGGTATTGCAACCAATAGCATGAACAAAACATTTTTGATCCTGTACAGATCAATACAAAAGGAATCCTATTTAGAAAGTCTTGCGGCTACCATGCAGCTATTTGTTGGCTCAAAACTGTTTCCGAATGACAGTGATTTTATCAGCCAGCTCAAGATTAAGGATATCTATAACTTTAGATCAAAGGGTTATCTGCTTAACAGACTTGAAAATTACAACAGAAAAGAGCTTGTTAATACCAACGAGTATTCGATTGAGCACATCATGCCGCAAAATGAAAACCTCCGTAAGGAATGGAAAGAAATGCTAGGGCCTGATTACCTAAAAATCCGCGAAATCTATCTTCATACCCTTGGAAACCTTACCCTGACCCGTTACAATTCAGAGCTAAGTGATAAGCCCTATGGATTTAAAAAAACAACCGAGGGAGGCTTCGATACTTCTCCCTTAAACCTCAATCAATTCCTTCGTACCTCTACAGTTTGGAACAGGGAGAAGATAGAAAAACGCGCCCAGATTCTTGCAGAAACCGCGGCTAAAATCTGGGCGCACCCAAATCTCTCCCAAGAGGCTTTATCTCCATACCTAATCAAGGAGAAGATAGGTGCAAGTGAATATAGCATTGATCAATTTGAACATCTGAAGGGCAATGTGTTCTCTTTGTATGAGCGTCTAAAAAAATCAATTCTCGCCCTGGATGAAGCTGTTAAAGAGGAATATAAAAAGCAATATATTGCCTTTAAGACTTCTACCAATTTTGTGGATATTGTACCCCAGAAATCTAGATTAAAATTATCATTAAACCTACCTTTTTCAGAAATTGTAGATCCAAAAGGCATTTGCAAAGATATCAGTAATCTGGGGCGTTGGGGTAATGGAGATGTGGAAGTGGGTGTTTCACCTGATGAAGATTTGAATTATATAATGTATCTGATCGAACAATCGCTTGACTATCAAAATAATTAAACAACTAATGGAATAGGCCAATGGGCCTGTACAATTTATAATATGAGCAATATTGAATTAACCGAGGTCACGCTTAAAATGATACTTGATGCAGGAATCTTAAAGCCAGGCACCAGACTATTTGCGAGTACCCACCCAAATGTAAATGCCTTGCTAACAGGAGATGGAAAGATAAATATAGATTTCGATGGCCAAATCAGGACCTTTGATTTTTTAAGTGGGGCTGCCAGGTCCCTGACGAATTTAAGCCTGAATGGCTGGAAGTTTTGGTCTGTGGAGATTGACAACGAATGGAAGGAGGTTTCTTATTTAAGGGAACTTTTTATTAAAGCACACACCAGCTTTTAATCTAACCGATCCATTGCTCTAATATGAAAGGATTTTAGACATGAAAATAAGTGTTTTAATACGAAACACATTAAACCGCCACACCGAGACAGTCTATTAAACCAGCGTAAATTCTCGAACATGGTTTTAGTGATTATTCCGAACAAAGTACACCACATTCCGAGGCATAGTGCACCAGTTTGGTTCTGGCTTTAGCACTAACTTTTAACCATATCACTTTTGGACAAAGCGATATTCTGTAAACTTAATGATTTTTTTTATTTCTCATGGATTTGCCCGTAAGTGCAATTCTGTGAGCAGATGCTGACAGCCTGTCCATAATTGCATCTGCAAGTGTGGGTTCATCTATAAAGTTGTACCAGTTATCCACTGGCAGCTGCGAGGTTATTATTGTCGCGCCGTTGCCATATCTATCCTCCAGAATATCAA